>NZ_JBJDPV010000003.1:0-386869 GCF_044901625.1 Brevundimonas sp. NPDC046655 | reverse complement strand
GCCCGAAACATCCACCGCCCCGCCTCGTTCACATCTTGCTAAAGCCTAACGGCCCGCACGACTAGATCAGAACGACCTGCGAATGGTCGCGTACCACCAGCGGCCGCGGTTCGAGTGAAGGCGACCGTCGTAGCCGTAGCGCTGGTTGGCCAGCGGCGGCTCCTCGTCCGTGATGTTCTTGGCGCCGATGCGGAAACGCGTCCCCTCCAGCGGGCCTTGCTCGAACTCGTACTGAACATAGAGGTTGTGGGTCAGCCATTCGTCCACGACCCAGTAGTCGCCGGTGTCCTTCATGTTGGCCGAGGTGTCGAAGTAGTCGCTGACGTAGCTGGAATAGAAGCCCGTGGTCCACGGCCCCGTGCTCCAGGTCAGGGTGGAGGTCACCTTCCACTCCGGCCGGCCGTTGCGACGCACCAGTTCCTCGACCCCGCCGACCGAGACGCCGGCGATCACGCCGTCGCGCAGACCGTCCAGCAGCAGCTGATAGTCCTCGTTGGCTTCCTGATACATCTTCAGCCACTGGCTGGCGTTCAAGGTCCAGGTGAAGTCGCCGAGCGGCGTGCGACGCAGGCTGTAGTGCAGGCGATAGTCCATGCCTTCGGACTCGCGCGGCTGCAGGTTCAGATAGACGTCGCGGATGGACACGATCGTGCCGACCGGCGCCAGGCCGGCCGCCTGGGCGTCGGCGATCTGCTCGGCCGTGGGATCAGCCCGGACGACGTTCTCGTTGAAGCTGCCGACCTGGCGCAGATAGTAGTCCATGATCAGCTGGTTGGTGGCGCCGAAGATGCCGACCAGATCGGTCTGGTTGATCTTCCAGTAGTCCGCCGTCGCCGTCAGGACGCCGTACTTCTCGGGCCACAGCCTGGGCTCGAAGACCATGCCGAAGGTCAGGTTCTTCGAATGCTCGGGCTTCAGCTCCAGGTTGCCGGCGCGGCTTTCGACGCGGGATTCCGAGGTGCAGTATTCGTTCGAGGTGGTGATCTTGTCGATCGCCCCGATCGCCAGCTGGACCGCACAGGCGGCGTAGTCGCGCCGCGAGTTCGACCGCTCGAAGTCCGGTTGGTGCAGTTGCATCAGGTTCGGCGCGCGGAAGCCCTTGGACCAGGCCCCGCGGAACATCAGCCAGTCGTTCGGACGATAGGCCAGGGCGACCTTGGGCGCCGCGACCGACCCGAACAGGGAATAGTGCTCCACCCGTCCGGCCAGCTGCATGTCGATCGACTTGACGAAGGGAACCTCCATCTCGGGCGAGACGACCGGCACGGCCAGCTCGGCGAAGGCCGAATAGACGTTGCGCGCGCCCGAGCTGTCAGGCGTGAAGGTCACGCCCATGATGTCGCTCTGGAAGGTCTGCCCGGTCAGGTCGGTGAAGTTGATCGTGCCGTTGAGGCGGTCGTCCCGCGTCTCCTTGAAGGTTTCCCGGCGCGCTTCCACGCCGGCGGCCAGGCCGACATCCCCGGCCGGCAGCTGGAACAGATCGGCCTTGGAGACGTGCAGGTCCCACTGCATCAGCTCGGTTTCGGCCGTGCGGCTGGCCTTGACCATGACGCTGTCGACCGTCTCACGGCTGTTGGCGGTGAAGTCGCCGTCCTTGGGGCTGCTCAGGTCGCCGCCGGCGAAGGGGTTGTAGGCGTCCGGCGTGGTGCGGTTGATGGCGGCCTGCAGCTTGGTCATGCTGACCGCGTCCATTACGTCCTCTGTGGTGGCCTGGGAGTAGAGCAGGCCGGTTTCCCAGTCGAAGCCGCGCCATTGACCGCGCAAACCGCCGACCAGGCGGGTCGAGGTGTTCTCGACATCGACATTACGGAAGCCCAGGTCCGCGAAGCGGAAGTCCTGCAGCTCGACCGCCGCCCCCGTCAGCGGCACCGAGGTCAGGCCCGGCAGACGTGCGGTGACGCCCGCGGCGCCCAGCGGGTTCCAGTAGGCCGTCGGCGACATCAGCACGCGTTGATAGCCCAGCGGCGTGTCCTGCTGACGCTGCGACCAGGTGTTGGCCCAGTAGTAGCCGATCTCGCCGAAGGCCTCGACGCCGTTGTCGAACTCGTGGTTGATGAAGGTGAAGAGGTTGGCGCGGTCGACCGCCGAGCTGATCGTCCGCATGGTGTCCAGGTCGTAGCGCAGGTTGGCGTCTTCATTGGCGCCGCTGAGCGACAGGACGCCGTCGTCGAAACAGGTGCCCGCGCGGAAGCCGTCGGTGATGCAGCCCGGATTGGTTCCCGGCTTAACATGGAAGGCGCCGGCCGTGCTGGTCAGCCGCTTGCCGTTGACCGAGGCGGCGGTCTTGTCGAGCTGATAGGTGGTCGGATTCAGGCGCAGGCCCTCGGCCCAGGCCGTGATGGAGCTGTAGGTGACGTAGTCCAGCCCCGTGGCGCGATCGCCGAACCGGGCGGCGCGACCTTCGACCGAGGCGTAGGGCCGCTCCCAGATGAACAGGGCGTCGCGGGTCAGGTAGTCGCCCATGACCGAGATGTTGGTGCGACCGTCGTTGAAGTCCCTGCCCGCCTGGAAGCTGAAGGAATACTCCTCCATGCCGCCTTCGTCGCGGCCCATGCCGGCCTGGGTGCTGAAGCCGGTGAAGTTGCTCTTCAGAACCGTGTTGACCACGCCGGCCACGGCGTCGGTGCCGAACAGGGCGGCCGCGCCGTCGGCCAGGACCTCGACCCGCTGCACGCCCATGACCGGAATGGCGTTGGTGTTGACCGTGGTGACGGGGACGTAGTTCTCGACCTGGGTGCCGGGGTGGTTCACCAGACGGCGGCCGTTCAGCAGGGTCAGGGTGTTGCCCGTCCCCAGACCGCGCAGGTCGATCGAGGCCACGTCGCCGCGCGCGTTGTTGATGCCGCCGTTGTCGGTGTCGGCGTCATTGAAGTTGACGTCGCCCGCCTGGGAGATGGACCGGAACAGGTCGTCGCCGTCCACGGCGCCCGCCGCGTCGATGTCCTGCGCGCCCAGAACCGTGACCGGCAAGGCTTCATTGATGCGCGTGCCCTTGATGCGGCTGCCGACCACCACGACCTCGTCCACCTGGGTCGCGTCCGCCGCCTTTGGGCGCTGGCGCAAAACGAAGGTGCTTCCCTCCCGGCTGACGATCTCCAGATCCGTGTCCTGGATCAGAAGGTTCACCGCCGCCTCGACGTCCATGACGCCGGTCACCGCGCGGGCGCGAACGCCCGACAGATGCGCCGTCGGCGCCGAGATCTGCACGCCGGCCTGACGGGCCAGTTCCGTAATCGCCTGGCTGATCGGCTGGGCCGGAACGTTGAACGTCCGATCCTGCGCCTGAGCCCCATTCACTGCACACAACAGCGCCAATCCCGCGGCGCTCGCCGCCAGGCCCTGCTTCCAAGACGCTCTCATTACCCCGACCCTTGATTCTTTTTTGGACGTCCGCCGTGCGACGGATCACCTCCAAGACGCGGGGCGCGCCGGAATCCTCCGAAAAAAAGCAATTCGTGGTCTGAAATTAGACCAGACGACGGCTCAGCCTGATTTCCTCGGCGTTCACGGCCACGTCCAGATCCAGACTTCCGGCCGCGGCGCGGGCGAAGCTGACGGGGTCGTTGGCCACGAACAGGCCGGTGATCTTCATGCCCGCCACCAGAGGATCGGCGGGCACGATCCGGGTGGGATTGTAGCGCGCGAACTCCCGCGCGGCCCGCATCAGGGTCTCGTCTTCCAGCTGGATGCGGCCGTGCCGCCAGGCCAGTTCGCGGTCGGCGTCGATCTCGCCGACATGGACCGGCGGCGCGCCGTCGGACAGGAAGGCGCGGGTGTTGGCCGCCAGCTCCAGCCCCTGGCCGTGCGGGCCGTTCAGCTCGACCTCGCCGCCGAAGGAGACGACCTGAAGCGGCGCCTTGCCGAGCCGTCGCACCAGGAAGCTGGCGCCGTTGGCGATCACCGCCGCCTCGCCCGAGCGCACCACGAAGGGGCGGCTGGCGTCGGCGACCACGTTGAACAGGGCCTCGCCCGTGGTCAGCACGATTTCGCGCGTCCTGCGGCTGTAGCGGACATCGCCCTCGGACAGGGTGTTAAGCGTCATCACCGAACCGTCGTCCAGCGGCACGACCCGGGTCTCGCCCATGCGGGTCTCGAACGGCTGCGCCCGGGTGCGCAAGGCCGCCAGCGCGCCCGCGCCGCCGACCGCGACCACAGAAACCGAGGCCGCGATCAGACCGCGTCGGCTGATAACCGGCTTGGGCATCGGACGCGTGAACGGAGTGGCCCCGCCCGCCAGCGCGGCCGCCCGGCGGCTGTGCACCGCCACGGCCCGCGCCCGCGCAAAGGCCCCCAGACGCCGCTCGTCGCCCTCCAGCCAGGCGTCCAATTCCGCCTGATCCGCCGGGGACAGGGGTCCGTCGTCAAGCTTCGCCGCCCAGAGGCAAGCGATGCGCTCAACCTCCTGGCTTGTCTGCCTGACCATGAACCCGTCCGCGTTGTTTCTTCTCAGCCTTAGACGCGACCACCGCGCCAAATCCGCCATTCGCATAGGCCGCCATCAGCAAGCCCAGCCCCTTGGCGATGTGTTTTTCGACCGTGCTTTCCGCAATCCCGGTCCGGCGCGAAACTTCCTTCTGCGACAGGCCCGAGACCCGGCTCAAAAGGAATATCTTTCGCGTTTTTTCCGGCAGGCGAGATATCATCTCGGCCAGGACCTGAAGCTCGTTTCGCGCCATGACCGTGTCTTCCGGCGTCAGTTCGTCCACCGCCAGCTGAAGGCTCTCGACCTCGGCCAGCGAGCGGATCGAGACCACGCTCTTGCGGCGCACCCGGCTGACCAGCACCGAATAGGCGGTGCGGAAGAAATAGGCCCGCACGTTGCGGATTTCGGACACGTCAGCGACCGTCACCAGCTTGGCGTAGGCCTCCTGAATGATGTCGTCGACATCGCACTCGGCCTGACGCCCGCGGCGCAGCCAGCCGCGCACCGCCGGCTCGTGCGGCATCACATGCGTGGCAAGCCACAGCGCTCGTTCGTCAGAAACCCCCATGCAGCGCTTCTGCATGACTGGGGCCTTCCGGTTCAACCGCTATTTTGGATAGGGCCAGCCGTGTCGGCGTTCCTTGGCGCAGTCAATTTCAATTCGTTGCATAAACTTTCAACGGCGATAGTATTTATGAAACGGATTGCACAACAGGCCGCCGCCCATGCCCTATCCCGAACTGCTCAAGCCCCTCGACCTGGGCTTCACCACCCTGAAGAACCGGGTGCTGATGGGCTCGATGCACGTCGGCCTGGAGGAGGTCGAGAACGGCTTTGAGCGCATGGCCGCCTTCTACGCCGAGCGGGCGCGCGGCGAGGTCGGGCTGATCGTCACCGGCGGCATCTCGCCCAATGAACGCGGTCGCCCCATGCCCTGGGGCGCCAAGCTGACCACCGAGGAAGAAGCCGAACACCACCGCCAGATCACCGAGGCCGTCCACGCCGAGGGCGGCAAGATCGCCCTGCAGATCCTGCATTTCGGCCGCTACGCCTACCACCCCGACCTGGTCGCGCCCTCGCCCATCCAGGCGCCCATCACCCCCTTCGCCCCCCACGCCCTGACCGGCGAGGAGGTCGAGCAGACCATCGAGGACTTCGGCAACTGCGCCGCCCTGGCCCAGTCCGCCGGTTACGACGGCGTCGAGGTCATGGGGTCCGAGGGTTATCTGATCAACGAGTTCATCGCCGCCCGCACCAACCAGCGCGACGACGAATGGGGCGGGCCCTACGAGAACCGCATCCGCCTGCCCATCGAGATCGTGCGCCGCACGCGTGAGAAGGTCGGGCCCAACTTCATCATCATCTACCGCCTGTCGATGCTGGATCTGGTCGACGGCGGCTCGACCGCCGACGAAGTGGTGCAACTGGCCAAGGCCATCGAGGCGGCGGGCGCCACCATCCTCAACACCGGCATCGGCTGGCACGAGGCCCGCATCCCCACCATCGCCACCAGCGTCCCGCGCGCCGCCTTCGCCTGGGTGACGAAACGGCTGAAGGGCGAGGTCTCCATCCCCCTGGTCGCCACCAACCGCATCAATACGCCGGAGGTGGCCGAGGGCCTGCTGGCCGAGGGCTATTGCGACATGGTGTCGATGGCCCGCCCCCTGCTGGCGGACGCCGCCTTTGTGCAGAAGGCGCGCGAGAACCGCGCCGACGAGATCAACACCTGCATCGGCTGCAACCAGGCCTGTCTGGACCACACCTTCGCCGGCAAGATCACCTCCTGCCTGGTCAACCCCCGCGCCTGCCACGAGACCGAACTGGTCATCACCCCGACCGAAAGCGCGAAGAAGATCGCCGTCGTCGGCGCGGGTCCCGCCGGCCTCGCCTTCGCCGTCACCGCCGCCGAACGCGGCCACGACGTGACCCTGATCGAATCCGCGAAGGAAGTCGGCGGTCAGTTCAACATCGCCAAAAAAATTCCCGGCAAGGAGGAGTTCGGCGAGACGCTGCGCTACTTCTGCAAGCAACTGGAACTGACCGGCGTCAAGCTCCGCCTCAACACCCGCGCCGACGCCAGCGACCTGGCCGACGAGGGCTTCGACGAAATCATCCTGGCCACCGGCGTCAGCCCGCGCACGCCCGAGATCGAAGGGATCGATCACCCCAGGACCCTGTCCTATCTCGACGTCCTGCGCGACGAAGTCCCCGTCGGAAAGTCTGTCGCCGTCATCGGCGCCGGCGGCATCGGCCACGACGTCAGCGAATATCTGGTCGAACGCCATGAAGCCCCGTCCATCGACCGCTTCTTCCGCACCTGGGGCGTCGATCCCGACTACAGGACCGCCGGGGGCCGCACTGCGCCCCAGGTCGAACCGGCGGAACGTCAGGTCTTCCTGATGCAGCGCTCGACCGGCAAGGTCGGCGAGCGCCTGGGCCGTACCACCGGCTGGATTCACCGCGCCGCGCTGAAGATGCACGGCGTCGTCACCGCCAGCGGCGTCGCCTACCGCCGCATCGACGACGAGGGCCTGCACGTCGTCATCGACGGCGCCGACAAGACCCTGCCGGTCGATCACGTCGTCATCTGCGCCGGGCAGGAGCCCCTGCGGGACCTGCACGACGATCTGCTCGCACGCGGCTGCTCGGTTCATCTGATCGGCGGAGCCGACGTGGCCGCCGAACTGGACGCCAAACGCGCCATCGACCAGGGCGTGCGCCTGGCCGCCGCCATCTAACGGAGGAACGCTCATGACGACGCTGAACCTGCATCCCGCCGCCGCCGCTTCCTTGGTGAAATGGCACGACATGGTGGCCCGCGCCGACGTGAGCGATCTGCGCGCCATCGTTCATCCGGACGCGACCTTCCGCTCGCCGGTGGCCTTCAAGGCCTATCACAGCGCCGACGCCCTGATCCTGGCGCTCGGCACGGTCATCACCGTGTTTCAGGACTTCGCCTACCACCGTGAAGCCGCCACCGCCGATGGCCTGAACGTGGTGCTGGAGTTCAGCGCCCGCGTCGGTGAAAAGGGCGTCAAGGGCATCGACTTCATCCGCTTTGACGAAGACGGCCTGATCACGGACTTCGAGGTCATGATGCGCCCGATGAACGGGGTCCAGGCCCTGGCCGCCGAAATGGGCGCGCGGCTCGGCGCCCTGCTGCCCGCCTTCAAGGCGTCCTGAGGTTCGGCTATTCAGGCCCCATGTCCCTGCCCCACGCCCTTCTGACGTCGCTGGCCGAACGCCCCGGATCGGGGTCCGAGCTGGCCGGCCGCTTTGACCGCTCGATCGGCTATTTCTGGCAGGCGACGCACCAGCAGATCTATCGCGAACTGGCCCGCCTCGAAGCCGCGGGCTGGGTCGAGGCGGAACCGGTCGAGGGCGCGCGCGGCGGCAAGCGCCGCTTTTCCATTTTGTCGTCCGGCCGCGAAGAGCTGCGACGCTGGATCAACGAACGTCAGGACCCGCCCGCCATCCGCGACGAACTGATGGTGCGCATTCGCGCCGAGGCCGTCGTCGGCCCGACTGACCTCGCCGAGGAACTGGCCGCCGTCGTCGAGCGCCACCAAGGCAAGCTGGCAGCCTATCTGGAGATCGAGGCGCGGGACTTCCCGTCCGACCCCGTCTCGCCCGAACGGCGACTTCAGCACCTGGTGCTGAAGGCGGGGATCGCGTTCGAGCGCCACCGCATCGCCTTCTGCAACGAGGCCCTCGCCATCCTGCAAACGCCGCGCTAGGCGCCCGGTCCGCAAAAACGTCTATTGTCGTCTTTCGCGCCGAGGCCCCGTTTCATCACGTCCTCGATCCATGCGAAGAGGTCCGCCCCTCCCCCTAGGAACGCCACATGGGCCGCTGGAACGCACGCAAGCGCATCGACACCGACACTCACGCCGCGCATGACGGGCAGGTCCTGCCGCGCACCCTGAGCTGGCCGCATCTGATCGCCATGGGCGTGGGCGCCATCGTCGGCACCGGCATCCTGACCCTGATCGGCATTGGCGCCGACAAGGCGGGCCCGGCCGTCCTGCTGTCCTTCCTGATCGCCGGTTTCGTCTGCGCCTGCGCCGCCCTGGCCTATGCCGAGATGGCCTCGATGATCCCGGCCTCGGGAAGCGCCTATACCTATTCCTATGTGGTCATGGGCGAGGTCTTCGCCTGGATCATCGGCTGGAGCCTGATCCTGGAATACAGCCTGGTGGTCAGCGCCGTGGCGGTCAGCTGGTCAGGCTACGCCGCCCCCCTGCTGAACGGCTGGGCGGGCGTGCCCATGGCCCTGATGCAGGCGCCGCACGCGGGCGGGGTCGCCAACCTGCCCGCCCTCTTCATCATCGCCGTTGTCGCCGCCCTGCTGATCGCCGGCACGCGCAAGAGCGCCAGCCTGACCATGATCCTGGTGGCGGTGAAGCTGTCGGCCCTGGCCGTCTTCGTCTGGTTCGCCCTGCCCCATTTCGACGCCGCCAATCTGGAGCCCTTCAGCCCCTACGGATTCGCGCGCAACATGGGCGCCGACGGCGTCGAGCGCGGCATCATGGCCGCCGCCGCCATCATCTTCTCGGCCTTCTACGGCTTCGACGCCATCGCCACCGCCGCCGAGGAAACCCGCAATCCCAAGCGCGATCTGGCCATTGGCATCATCGGCTCCATGTTCGCCTGCGCCGCCGTCTATACGATCATCGCCCTGGCGGCCCTGGGCGCCACGCCCTTCACCGCCTTCGCCAACAGCCCCGAGCCCCTGGCCCTGATCCTGCGCGAGATCAACCAGCCCGGCGCCGCCCGCTTCCTGGCCGTGACCGCCGTTCTCACCCTGCCGACGGTCATCATGGCCTTCTTCTATGGCCAGAGCCGCATCTTCTTTGTCATGGCGCGCGACGGCCTGCTGCCGCACGGCCTGTCCCGGGTGTCGAAGGGCGGCCGTCCGATCCGCATCACCCTGTTCACAGTCGCCGTCGTCGGTGCCATCAGCCTCTTCCTGCCGCTGGACGAGATCGTCGCCCTGGCCAACGCCGGGTCGCTGGTCGCCTTTACGGCGGTGGCGACCTGCATGCTGATCATGCGCCGCCGCGCCCCCGACGCGCCGCGCGGCTTCCGCACGCCCCTGGCCTGGGTGATCGGCCCCATCGCCATCGCCGGCTGTCTCTACCTTTTGGCCAGCCTGCCGCAGAAGACCCACCTGTGGTTCCTGTTCTGGAACCTGGCCGGGATCGCCGTCTATCTGGCCTATGGCCGTCGCCACAGTCTGGCGGGGAAGTAGCCCGCCTCTTAGGCGAGGGCGCTACGGTCCAGTTGGTCGATGCGCGTCACGCCGGTCAGGGCCATGGCCACCTTCATCTCGGCGGCCATCAGGTTCAGCACATGGCTGACGCCCGCCTCGCCGCGCGCGGCCAGGGCATAGGCCCAGGCCCGGCCGATCAGCACGCCGTCGGCGCCGAGTGCCAGCATCCGCGCAACGTCGAGGCCGGAACGAATCCCGCCGTCGGCCAGCACCGTCAACCGCCCCTCGACCGCGTCGGCGATCGGCGGCAGGGCGCGGGTCGAGGACAGGACCCCGTCCAGCTGACGCCCGCCGTGGTTCGACACCACCAGGCCGTCGCCCCCCAGATCGGCGACGCGCTTGGCGTCGTCCGCGTCCAGCACGCCCTTGATGATCAGCGGCCCCTTCCAGCGCTCGCGCACCCAGGCCAGATCGTCCCAGGTGACGGTCGGATCGAAGTTGTCGCGCATCCAGGCGAAGAAGTCGTCGATGCCGGTCTTGCCCTTCAGCACCGGCGCGACATTGCCCAGCGAATGCGGCCCGCCCCGTACGCCGACATCCCAGGCCCATGCGGGACGGCCGACCGCCTGCATGGCCCGGCGCATGTCGCCGAAGAAGCCCGAGGCCCCGGCCAGACCCGAGTGATAGTCGCGATAGCGCGACCCCGGCACCGGCATGTCGACGGTGAAGATCAGGGCCGGACATTTGGCCGCCTCGGCCAAATCCATCAGGTCGGCCATGAAGGCGCGGTCGCGGATCATGTAGAGCTGGAACCAGAAGGGCGTCGGACTGCCCCCCGCCACCTCGCCGATCGAACAGGCCCCCACCGTGGACAGGGTGAAGGGCACGCCGAAGGCGGCGGCGGCGCGGGCGGCCTGAACCTCGCCGCGCCGGGCGTTCATACCCGCCAGCCCGACCGGCGCCAGGGCCACCGGCAGGCTCTGCTTCTGCCCGAACAGGGTCGTCGACAGGTCGATGTCCGACACGTCGCGCAGCACCCGCTGGCGCAGGGCCACGTCGCGCAGATCGGAGATGTTCCGCCCCAGCGTCGTCTCGGCGTAGGAGCCGCCGTCGATGTAGTCGAACAGGAAGCGCGGCAGACGCCGACGCGCCAGCTCGCGGTAATCGGTGATGGAGGCCGCCTTCACCCCGCCCGCCCTATTGCAGGTTCACAAAGGCGCCGCCGTCGACCAGCAGGGCCGCGCCGGTGACATAGGCCGCCATGTCCGAGGCCAGGAAGGCGACCGCGCCGCCGATGTCCTCGGGCTGCCCCAGACGGCCCAGCGGGATGCGGCCTTCCATGTATTGGCGCTTGGCCGGATCGGCCAGGTCGTCCTTGTTGATGTCGGTCAGGATGGTGCCCGGCAGGACTGAATTGCAGCGGATGCCGTGCTTGCCCAGGGCGATGGCGCAGGACTGCATGAGGCTGTGCACGCCCGCCTTGGTCGGGGTGTAGTGGGTCTGGAACTCGCCGCCGACCAGGGCCGAGATCGAGCTGATGGCGACGATGGCCCCGCCATTGCCCTGCTTGACCATCTGGTTGGCCGCCGCCTGGGTCATGAAGTAGGCGCCGTGCAGGTTGACCTCCATCGTCCGCTTCAGAGTTTCCGCCGGCATGTCGAGGAAGGCGTGGAAGGGGCAGATCCCGGCGTTGGAGACAAAGACGTCCACCTTGCCGAAGGCCTCGACCGCCGCGCTGACGAAGGCGGCGGCGGTTTCCGGCAGGGCCACGTCGCCCTCGACCGAGATGCAACGGCGACCGTGGGCCTCGACCGCGGCGATCACTTCGGCCGCAGCTTCGCCGCCGGCGTAGCTGTTGATCGCCACGTCCGCGCCCTGTTTGGCCATTTCCACGGCCACGGCCGCCCCGATGCCTCGCGATCCTCCGGTGATGAGGACAACCTTGTCTTTAAGCAGCATGGGGGCTCCGTACAGTCAGTTACTTCAGGGTTTGGGGGTCCAGCCCAGGTCGCCGCTGATGGCGTTGGCGGCGTCGGTGACCGTCTTGGTCAGCTCGGCCATCCGGGCGTCGGACATGTATTGTGCGGCGGAGGAGACGCTGATCGCGGCCACGATATGCCCGTCGACCGAACGGATCGGCGCGGCGACGCAGCGAACCTGATCCTCGTTTTCCTCAAGGTCGAAGGCGTAGCCCTTCTCGGCGTAACCGCGCATCCGCTCCATCCAGACAGCGCGAGCGGCGGAATCGAACGGCGCGCCCTCGGGGGCGTAGAAGTCGCTCCACTCCGGCTCGGACTTGTCGAGGATCAGCGCCTTGCCCAGGCCGGTCGAAGCGATGGGGTGACGCTCCCCAAGACGCGAGCCGATGTTGACCCGGCGGCGTCCCGGAACCTTGTCCAGATAAAGAGCGAAGCGGCCGTCCAGCACGCCCAGATGCACCGTGTCGTCAGTCGCAGCCGACAGATGCTCCAGCCAGGGGCGCGCCACGCGCGGCAGGTGCATCTGCTGGCTGGCGGCGTGGCCCAGCTCCAGCAGTTTCGGGCCGAGGCTGTAGCCTTCGCGCGGGCGGAAGGACAGCAGGCGACGATCCACCAAAGCCGAGGCCAGACGGTGGGTGGTGCTGCGCGTCAGCTCCAGCTTCTCGGACAGTTCGGCCAGCGGCAGCGAGCCGTCGATCAACGCGTCGATGACATCCAGACCGCGCAGCAGGGTCTGGCTGCCGGAGGCCTTGACCCCGGTTTCCTCTTCGCCCTCGCCGTGTTCGGTCTTGATTGACGTCATTCGTCCCATCTCGTAATCCTCATTCCCAGAATGTAGCAAAACACGCAAGCGGGCCGCTCAAATGGTTGGCAAGTTTGACGGGTCGCACGGAGGAACGCCAGTGAAATCCCGCATTATGGGAGCGGATTACCGTATCTCGGTGATTTGCCAATGAGCCGCCTGCCGAAAATCAAACACGTCCGCGCATTTGTTGTGAAAAACGACGGCACTGGCGGGGGCGCCGACTATCACGATCAGGGCGACGGCCACTGGATCGACGACCACATCGCCACGCCGATGGCGAAATACCCCGAGTACCGCCAGAGCCGCCGCAGCTTCGGCATCAACGTGCTGGGCACGCTGGTCGTCGAGATCGAAGCGGACAACGGCGTGGTCGGCTTCGCCGTGACCACCGGCGGCGAGCCCGCCGCCTATATCGTCGAGAAGCACCTGGCCCGCTTCCTGGAAGGGCGCGACCCGTCCGAGGTCGAGAAGATCTGGGACCAGATGTATTTCTCGACCCAGTATTACGGTCGCAAGGGTCTGGTGGTGAACGCCATCTCCGGCGTCGACCTGGCCCTTTGGGACCTGCTCGGCCGCCTGCGTCAGGAGCCGGTCTTCGCCATGCTTGGCGGGGCGGTGCGCGACGAGCTGACCTTCTACGCCACCGGCGCCCGTCCCGACAAAGCAAAGGAACTGGGCTTCATCGGCGGCAAGATGCCCCTGCACCACGGCCCGGCCGAGGGCGAGGAAGGCCTGCGCAAGAACCTGGCCGAGCTGGAGGCCATGCGGAACGCCTGCGGCGACGATTTCTGGCTGATGTTCGACTGCTGGATGGCGCTGGATCTCAACTACGCCACGCGCCTGGCCCACGAAGCCCACAAGCTGGGCCTGAAGTGGATCGAGGAGGCCCTCAGCCCCGACGACTACTGGGGCTATCAGTCGCTGAAGAAGAACGCGCCCAAGGGGATGCTGGTCACCACCGGCGAGCATGAGGCCACCCGCTGGGGCTTCCGCATGCTGCTGGAGATGGAATGCTGCGACATCATCCAACCTGACGTGGGCTGGTGCGGCGGCGTGACCGAGTTGCAGAAGATCTCCGCCCTCGCCGATTCCAAGGGCGTGCTGATGATCCCACACGGATCAAGCGTCTATTCCTACCACTTCGTGGTGACGCGCCATAACAGCCCGTTCGCGGAGTTCCTGATGATGGCCCCCGGCGCCGACGAGGTCGTGCCCATGTTCCATCCGCAGCTGATCGGCGAGCCCGTTCCGGTGAACGGCAAGCTGAAGGTTCCCGACACCCCCGGCTTCGGCGTCGAGCTGAACCGCGACATCGCCCTGCACCGCCCCTACGCGCGCTAAGACAAGAGTTCCTCCCCATGAAGCTCCTCCGCTACGGCCCCAAGGGCCAGGAAAAGCCCGGCACCCTGGACGCCGAAGGCCGCATCCGCGACTTGTCGGGCGAGGTCGCCGACATCACCCCGGACCAGCTGTGGGGCGAAGGCCTCGCCGCGCTGAAGGCCATTGATCCGGCCACCCTGCCCCTGGTTGAGGGCGCGCCGCGTTACGGCGTGCCGGTCAACGGCGTGCGCAAGTTCATCGCCATCGGCCTGAACTTCGCCGACCATGCCGCCGAGTCCAACCTGCCGATCCCGGCCGAGCCGGTGGTTTTCACCAAGGCCGTCTCTTGTTTGACGGGCCCGAATGATACCGTTGTCATTCCTCGCGGCTCCGAAAAGACCGACTGGGAAGTCGAGCTGGGCATCGTCATCGGCCAGCGCGCCTCCTACGTCGAACAGGCCGACGCCCTGGACCACGTCGCGGGCTATGTCCTGATCAACGACGTGTCGGAACGCGCCTTCCAGACTGAACGCGGCGGCACCTGGGACAAGGGCAAGGGTTGCGACACCTTCGGCCCAGTCGGCCCCTGGATCGTCACCACGGACGAGGTCGGCGACGTGCAGGGGCTCGACATGTGGCTGGACCTCAACGGCAAGCGCATGCAGACCGGCAACACCCGGACCATGATCTTCGGCGTGGCCGAGATCGTCTCCTACGTCAGCCAGTTCATGACCCTGGAACCGGGCGACCTGATCACCACGGGCACCCCCCCCGGCGTCGGTCTGGGCCAGAAGCCCGAGCCCTTCTACCTCAAGGCCGGCGACGTCATGGAACTGGGCATCGCGAAGCTGGGCAGCCAGCGCCAGTCGGTCGTCGCCTGGTCGAAGGACGTGGTCGCATGAGCGCCTATGAAGGACGCTTTAACGGCCGCACCGCCGTCGTCACCGGCGGCGCCTCGGGCCTGGGCAAGGCCTCGGCCGCCCGTATCGTGGCCGAGGGCGGCAAGGTCGTGCTCTGGGACCTCAATCCCAAGACGCTGAAGGCCGCCGCCGAGGAAGTGGGCGCGACCGCCGTGGTGGCGCTGGACGTCTCCGATCCCGAAGCGGTCGAGGCCGCCGCCAGGACTTCACATGAGGCCTTGGGCGGGCGCATCGATATCCTGGTCGCCTCGGCAGGCATCACCGGCGCCACCGTGCCGGTGCACGAGTTCCCGCTCGACAGCTGGAAGCGCGTGGTCGACATCAACCTGAACGGCGTCTTCTACTGCTGCCGCGCCGTCACCCCCTACATGCTGGACAACGGCTACGGCCGCATCGTCAACGTGGCCTCGGTCGCGGGCAAGGAGGGCAACCCCAACGCCAGCGCCTATTCGGCGTCCAAGGCGGGCGTGATCGGCTTCACCAAGTCGCTGGGCAAGGAACTGGCCGGCAAGGGGGTCATCGCCAACAGCCTGACCCCCGCCACCTTCGAAAGCCCCATCCTGGAACAGCTGCCGCAAAGCCAGGTCGACTACATGCGCTCCAAGATCCCCATGGGCCGTCTGGGCGAGGTCGAGGAAAGCGTCGCCATGGTCTGTTTCATGGCTTCGGAAGAATGCAGCTTCACCACCGCCTCGACGTTCGATACGTCGGGCGGCCGTACGACCTACTAAGGAGCGCTGCAGGTGGGCCGCGACCTTCGCATCGTCGATCCGCACGTCCACCTGTGGGACCTGTCGCGCGCCCGCTACGGCTGGTTGCAGGACGATCCCCTGCCGAACAATCCGGCGGGGGACATGGCTCCGATCGCGCACCGTGATTACCTGCTGAAGGACTACCTGGCCGACACGGCGAACTGGCGCGTGGACAAGATCGTCCATGTCGAGGCCGGTCAGCCGCGCGGGCATCAGTTGTCCGAGACCGACTGGCTGCAGGCCATGGCCGACGACTACGGCTATCCGCATGGCGTCGTCGCCGGCGCCGATCTGACCGATCCCGATCTGAACGCCCTGCTGGAGGCCCACGCCGACCGGCGCAACGTTCGGGGCGTGCGCCAGATCGTCTGCTGGCACGCCGATCCGCTCAAGACCTACAATCCGGCCGATCCCCTGCTCGACCCCGCCTGGCGCGCAGGCTTTGGCAAGCTGGCGCGGCACGGCCTGTCCTTCGACCTGCAGCTCTATCCGTCGCAGATGGCCAGCGCGGTCGAACTGGCCGACGCCCATCCCGACATTCCCCTGATCATCAACCACGCCGGTCTGCCGACCGACCGCGACGCCGAGGGCCTGGCGCTCTGGCGCGCCGGGCTGAAGCCCCTGGCCGAGCGCCCCCAGGTGTCGATCAAGATCTCCGGCCTCGGCATCACCGACCGCGCCTGGACCCTGCAGTCGATCCAGCCCGTCGTGCTGACCTGCATCGAAGCCTTCGGAACGCAGCGCGCCATGTTCGCCAGCGACTTCCCGGTCGAGCGCGTCCACGGGACCTTCGACGCCTTCTATTCCGCCTTCGACGACATCACGCGTCACTTCAGCGCCGATGAACGCGACCGTCTGTTCGCCGCCAACGCCGAGGCGATCTACCGCATCTGACCCATCATTCGCCGAGCCCGCATCAAGACGGCGCCGGCCCCCGAGGAAGCCCGAGAGGACGACATGAGTATCGAAACCGACGCCGCCCACACCCCCGGCGGTCTCGCCCTGCCCGCCGGCAACCTGCGCGGCCCGCTGGCCTTCGCCATCGCCTGCTTCCTGATCTGGGGTCTGGCCTACGGCCTGCTGGACGTGTTGAACAAGCATTTCCAGGACACGCTCAGCATCAGCCACGCCGACAGCGCCTGGCTGCAGATCGCCTATTTCGGGGCCTATCTGCTGCTCAGCGTGCCTGCGGGCATGCTGCTGAACGCGCGTGGGTACAAGTTCGGCATCGTCACCGGCCTGATGGTCGCGGCGGTCGGCGCCCTGCTCTTCATTCCGGCGGCCAGCGCCGGCGCCTTCCTGCCCTTCGTCGGCTCGATGTTCGTTCTGGCGGCGGGTCTCTGCATTCTTGAGACCAGCGCCGACACCTATGTGAACGTGCTGGGCGACCCGGCCAAGGCGCCGCAGCGCCTGAACCTGGCCCAGTCGTTCAATGCGCTTGGCGTCTTCTTCGGCCCCTTGATCGGCGGCGCGGTCTTCTTCAGCCCGACCACGACCGAGGCTCTGGGCGGCGCCACTCGCTCGATCCAGATCGTCTATGGCCTGATCGCCCTGGGCGTCGTGCTGTTCGCCCTGGTGGTGTGGCGCGCCCGCCTGCCCGAAACGGGCCTGGCCGACCACGGCGGCGAGGAAGCCGGCGGCGTGGCCAAGCCGCTGTCCAAGCAACCGCACTTCGTCGCGGGCGTCATCACCCAGGCCCTCTACATCGGCGCCCAGGTCGGCATCGGCGCCTTCTTCATCAACCTGGTGACCCAGAACTGGCAGGGCCTGAGCAGCCAGACCGGCGCCTTCATGCTGTCGCTGGCCGCCATCGGCTATCTGGTCGGACGCTTCGCCGCGACCGCCCTTCTGCTCAAGGTCAAGCCGCGCACCCTGCTGACCGCCTATGGCGTCATCAACGTCATCCTGACGCTGATCGTGGCCGCCGGCATCGACAAGGTGTCGCCGATCGCCCTGATCGCCGTCTTCTTCTTCATGTCCACCATGTTCGCCACCATCTTCGCCCTGGGCACCACCGGCCTGGGCGCCGCGACCAAGAAGGCCTCGTCCCTGATGGTCATGGCCATCGGCGGCGGCGTCCTTCTGCCCTGGCCCATGGGCAAGATCTCCGACCTCTACGGCGCCAATGTCGCCTTCCTGCTGCCCGCCGCCTGCTTCGTCGTCGTCGCCTGGTACGGCTGGAAGGGCGCGGGTCTGGGTCTGAAGACGGAGACCAACTGATGCGTCTGCGTTCCGCCCTGCTCGCCTTCACCCTGCTGGCCGGCCCGATCGCTCTGCCGCTGGGCGCCTGCGCCCAGACGGTTCAGGCGGCATCGGCGGTCGCCCCGGCGGCCCCGATCAACCGGCAGGCCCTGGCCCAGCGTCACAATGTGACGCTGACCGCCATCGACCGGCACGCCCCGATCCAGTTGGGCAACGGCGACCTGGGCTTCACCGCCGACATCACCGGCCTGCAGACCTTCCCCGAGCAGTATTCGGAACTGGCGCCCCTGCTGACCATGGCCCAGTGGGCCTGGCACAGCTTCCCCAACCCTCAGGGCTACACCGAGCAGAGCGGCTTGGTGAACGTCTCCGTCCCCGGTCGCGGCGAGCAGCCCTATGCCTGGATGAAGTCCTGGGCCGAGGCCGAGACCAACCCCGCCTTCACCTGGCTGCGGGCCAATCCGCACCGCATCTCGCTCAGCCGCATCGGCCTGAGCTTCAGCGACGGCCGCGCCCTGGACTTCGCCAAGGTGGCGGAGACCCGCCAGACCCTGGACCTGTGGTCGGGCGCCCTGACCAGCCGCTTCACCTATGACGGCCAGCCGGTCGAGGTCGTGACCCGCGTCCACCCCGAGCTCGACATGGTCATGGTTGAGATCGTCTCGCCTCTGGTCGCGTCGCAGGGCCTGGGCGTTCAGGTCCGCTATCCCGGCGTGAACCCCGCCATCAATCCTGACCCGACCAGCTTCGACGGCGCGGGTTCCCAGAGCTTGGACGTCGTCGCCTTCGACACCGGCGACGTTCGCATTCGCCGCACCCTGGACGACACCACCTATCATTCCGGCATCATCGCCTCGGGCAAGATCGAGCAGAGCGGGGCTGACCGCTTCAGCGTCGTAGCCAATGGCCGCGACCGGCTGACCGTCATGGTCCGCTTCGACCAGCAGGCGGACACGACGAAGGCCCCGGCCTATTCGGCCAGCGTTGAGGCCGTGACCACCCACTGGAACGCCTTCTGGACTGAGGGCGGCGCCGTCGACTTCACCGGCTCCACCGACCCGCGCGCCGCTGAGCTGGAACGCCGCGTGGTCCTGTCACAGTATCTGTCCGCCGTGAACGGCGCGGGCGAACTGCCGCCACAGGAAGAGGGCCTCTTCTCCAACTCCTGGTACGGCAAGTTCCATCTGGAGATGCATCCCTGGCACGCCGGCTGGCAGGCCATGTGGGGCCGTCCTGAACTGCTGGAGCGCAGCCTGCCCTGGTATCTGGGCAATCTCGACAACGCCCGCGCCGAGGCCGCGCGTCACGGGGTCAAGGGCGCCTGGTGGCCCAAGATGGTCGGGCCCGAGGGGCGCAACAGCCCCAGCCTGGTCTCGCCCTTCATCATGTGGCAGCAGCCGCATCCGATCCTGCTGGCCGAATTGGTCTGGCGCTCGGAGAAGGACCCGGCGGTTCTGGCCCGCTATGCCGAACTGGTCGAGACTACGGCCGACCTGCTGGCTTCCTGGCCGATCGAACAGAACGGCCGCCTGAACCTCGGCACGCCCCTGATTCCGGCTCAGGAAAACTATGATCCCCTGACCACGATCAACCCGACCTTCGAGGTCGAGTATTTCCGCTGGGCGCTGGAAACCGCGCAACAGTGGCGTGTCCGTCAGGGACAGCCCCGTCGCGCCGACTGGGATCAGGCCCTGACGAAGATCGCTCCGCCCGCCCTGAAGGACGGCCTCTACCTGCCGGTCGAGAGCGTGCCGGACTTCTGGGAGACGGCCATGTCGGACGCCTGCCGCAAGCACGCCGCGGCGGCCCAGTGCAAGAACCGCGACCACCCCTCCTTCCTGATGGCCTATGGCTTCATCCCCGGCGCGCGGATCGACCCGAACGCCATGCGCCGCACCTTCGAGGCGGTGGAGCAGAACTGGGACGTGCGCCAGACCTGGGGCTGGGACTTCCCCATGATGGCCATGACCGCCGCCCGCCTCGGCGAGCCGGAAAAGGCCGTCGACTGGCTGTTCGCCGACCTGAAGAACAATCAGTGGGGCGTCACCGGCATGACCCCGCGCGTCCATCTGGACGAGCACGCCGACGAACTGGTGCCGGTGTCCGCCGGGGCCGGAGGCGTCGCCATGACCGTCAACCCGGACGGCGCCGGCTACCGCCGCGCGGCCGAGACCTACTTCCCCTCCAACGGCTCGTTGCTGATGGCGGTAGGTCTGATGGCGGGCGGCTGGGACGGCTCCACCGGCCATGCGCCCGGCTTCCCGAAAGAAGGCTGGACCGTGCGGGTCGAAGGCCTGACGCCCGCGCCCTGAGCCTGCGCCGCCCTGAGTAGAAGTTCAAAGAGGACCGCCCCATGACGACCTCCCGCCGATCCGCCCTCAAGGCCCTGTTGGCCGCCCCCGCCCTGGGGGCCGCCGCCGGTGCCGCTACGTCAGCCTCGGCCCAGACCGCAGGCGCGCCGCAGCTTCAGCCCGCCCTGCCCCCGGCCGGTCAGGTTCCTGCATGGCCCGCGCCCAACACCGCCCCGCCCTCGACCCAGGAGACGCCGCACCAGCCGCCGCAATGGTCCGGCCCCGTGCCGACGGACTGGATCGACCAGAAGACCGGACACCGCATCCGCCGCCTGACGCCCGACGGCGGCGGCAAGCCCTATTTCTACAAAAACATGTTCCTGCCTGCGAAGGCGGGCGCGCCGGACCTGATGGTCATCTCGACGCCCCAGGGCATTTCGACGGTGGACCTCAAGACCTGGACGCTGAGCGTCCTGGTCCCTGACCGCAACGCAGACCTGATGTTCACGGGGCGCAAGGGTCGCAACGTCTATTACTCGGTCACCGAGCCGGGCGAGGCCCAACTGATGGACCGCGCCAAGACGATCTATGTCATCGACGCGGACACCAAGCGCGTGCGCCGGATCGCCCGCGTTCCCAACGGCAACATCAACTCGGTCAACGCCGACGAGACCCTGCTGCTGGGCTTCGTCGCCTATGGGTCGGAACCGCTTCAACCGGGCGTCGGCGACCCGCGCAACCGCCGCTTCGACCAGGCCGAGTACGCCGCCAACGGACCGGACGGAAAGCCCCTGAACTTCGCCCGCGCCAAGGGCGTGCGGATGCTGCAACGCTGGGCCGCCCGCTATCCGATGGAGATTTTCGTCATCGACATGGCGACCGGCGAGCGCCGCGCCATCCACTCGACCAATGAATGGATCGGCCACACCCAGTTCTCGCCGACCGATCCCGACCGCATCATCTTCTGCCACGAAGGCCCCTGGCACCGGGTCGATCGCATGTGGACGATGAAGGTCGACGGCTCGGACCTGCGCAAGACCCACACGCGCACGATGAACTTCGAAATCTTCGGCCACGAATGGTTCAGCCCCGACGGCAAGCAGGTGCTCTATGACCTGCAGACCCCGCGCGGTCAGGTCTTCTGGGTCGCCTCGGTGGATCTGGAGACGGGCAAGCGCGTCTATCGCCGGGTCGAGCAGAACGATTGGTCCGTCCACTTCAACGTCTCGCCGGACGGCCGGATGTTCGCCGGCGACGGCGGCGACGGCGACATGGTGGCCCATGCTCCGGACGGCAAATGGATCGTCCTTCTGCGTCCCGAGCCTATCGTCGATGAGGACCCCTCCAGCGACAAGGATGACCAGATCAGCGTCGAATACCTGCGCTCGGAACGGCTGGTCGACCTGTCCAACCACGACTACCGGCTGGAGCCCAACCTGACCTTCACGCCGGACGGCCGCTGGATCGTCTTCGTCTCCAACATGCATGGCCGGAATCACGTCTATGCCGTCGAGGTGGCCCGCGCGGCCTGACCGCCCTGCCGCGCCTTGCGCAAAGAAGGCCCCGGAGCGATCCGGGGCCTTTTTCTTATCTCACACGCCCGACGGGATACCAGTGTTCCGCAATTCAGAACCCGATCCCATGTGTTTTTGGCGACGACGCGCGTCGCCATCCCCTTGCTTAAAAACACATTTTTGACGTCTTGCGGGCTTCAAAATGCACAGCTGACATCGGTCTGTTGCAAAAAACGGGAAGCTGTTGCAAGAAGTGGCACGCGCTGACGTCCAACTATGCGCGACACCATACCAACAAATGACACCGGTGCCACTGGCTCCGGTGCGGGGAGAGAAACATGGAACGGCCCTTCAGCCACGCCCGGACTCTGTGCATCGCCGGCGTTTCGGCGACCGCCCTGCTGTGGGGCGCCGCCCCCGCCTTCGCCCAGGAGGCCGCGCCGGCTCCCGAGCAGGAAGAAGCCACCACCGTCGACGAGATCGTCGTCACCGGCTTCCGCTCCAGCCTGCAGCAGGCCCTGAACGTCAAGCGCCGCGAAGCCGGCGCCGTCGACGCCATCCTGGCTGAAGACATCGCCGACTTCCCCGACCAGAACCTGGCCGAGGCCATTCAGCGCCTGCCCGGCGTGACCATCGAGCGCGTCAACGGCCAGGGCACGACCATCTCGGTGCGCGGTCTGGGCGCAGACTTCACCCGCACCCGCATCAACGGCCTGGAGGCCCAGGCGGCCTCGGGCGGCAATCGCAACCGCAGCTTCGACTTCTCGATGTTCGCGTCGGAACTGTTCAACAGCATCAAGGTCCGCAAGACCCAGTCGGCCGAGATCGAGGAGGGCTCGCTGGGCTCGACCGTCGATCTGCAGACCGGCCGCCCGCTGGACTTCTCGCGCAGCGGCTTCAACTCCGCCCTGTCGGTCCAGGGGTCGTACAACGACCTGTCGGAAAAGACCGTGCCGCGCACGGCCGGCCTTCTGAGCTGGTCGAACGAGGACAAGACCTTCGGCGCCCTGCTGTCGGTGGCCTATTCCGAGCGTTCGCCGATCCTCGAAAGCTTCAACACGACGCGCTGGCAGAAGGGCAACCCGGCCCAAGCCTATGGCGTCGGCCAGAACTTCGGCGGCTGCGTCCCCTGCACCACGACGGCTCAACGCACCGAACTGCTGAACGCCTTCTATCCGCGCATCCCGCGCTATACCTTCGGCAACACCCAGGAAGATCGCCTGGGTCTGACCGGCGCCCTGCAGTGGCGCCCCAGCGACCGCACCGAGGTGGTGCTGGACCTGCTCTGGTCGCGCCTGAACTCGGAGCTGGAAAGCCCCAACGTCGAGGCCTGGGCCTTCAGCCGCGCCGCCGTGAACAACGTCATCGTTCGCGACTACGCCATCGACGCGAACAAGAACGCCCTGTCCTACGGCGTCTTCGACAACATGCTGGTGCGCTCGGAAAACGGCTTCACCCGCAATGAGAGCACCTTCGCCCAGGCCTCGCTGAACGTCCGTCATGACTTCACCGACCGCCTGCGCGGCAACATGAAGCTGGGTCTGAACAAGTCCGAAGCCCGCACCCCGATCAACGTCACCTACGCCTTCGAACAGGCTGGCGTGAACGGCTACACCATCGACTTCCGCGGCAATGACCGCATGCCGATGATCAACTACGGCTACGACATCACCTCGGGCAAGGGTTTCACCCTGGTTCAGGGCACGCGCAGCACCAGCGGCGGCGACTTCGACAACAATGTCGTGGCCGGCGCCCTGGAATACGACTGGAACCCCTCGCTGACCTTCAAAGCCGGCGGTGAGTACCGCACCTATGGCTTCAGCACCTGGGGCGTGGCGCGCGCCGCCACCAACACCACCGGCGCCGACCGCATCACCGGCGTGGACGCCCTGGGCAAGATCGTCAGCATCGACGGCAAGATCGGCGTCCCCGCCGGTTCGAGCATGAACTTCATCGTGCCCGACATCTGGAAGATCAACGACTTCCTCAGCACCTATGACGATCCGCTGGTCTCGAACCGCAGCGAGCGCGAAGTCGACGAAACGGACAAGGGCATCTTCGTCCAGGCCGACTTCAACACCGACTTCGCCAACATGGTGGTGCGCGGCAACGTGGGCGTCCGTTACGCCCAGACCGAGGTCGAATCCAAGGGCTGGCAGACGATTACGGGCGCGGGCGGACCGACCTACGCCTATGTCACGGCCAATAACGACTACGACGACGTCCTGCCGTCGTTCAACCTGGCTATCGAGCCGCGCGACGACCTGGTCGTCCGCCTGGGCGCCGCAAAGGTCATGTCGCGTCCGACCCTGGGCGATCTGACGCCGGGCGGCGGCGTGTCGCCGACCACGCGCACCGTCTCCTACGGCAACCCGCTGCTGGATCCGTTCCGGGCCACCAACTACGACCTGTCGGTCGAGTGGTACTTCCAGAACGAGGGCCTGCTGGCCGCCGCCGTCTTCTACAAGGACATCGACAGCTTCATCACCTCGGTGACCGAGTCGATCGTCTGGAGCGACCTGGGTCTGCCTGACGACCTGCTGCAAGGCGCCGCGCGTCCGACCGACGTCTTCCAGGTCACGCGCAAGCTCAACGGCGAGGGCGGCTCGCTGCACGGTCTGGAAATCCAGTACCAGCAGCCCTTCACCTTCCTGCCCGGCCTGTGGTCGAACTTCGGCTTCATCGGCAACTTCACCTATGTCGACTCCGAGGTCGATTACGGTGCCGCCGGCAAGAACCGTCTGACGGGTCAGTCGAAGAACACCTACAACACGACGCTGTACTATGAGGACGGCCCCTTCCAGGCCCGCGTCTCGGCGGCCTATCGCAGCGGCTACCTGATGTCCTTCCCGGGCGGCAACGGCAACTCGGAAGAGGGCATGAACGCGACGACCTACATCGACGCCTCGATGTCCTACGCCTTCAACGACAGCCTGACGGTGTCGCTGGAAGGCATCAACCTGACCGACGAATACAATGATCGTTACGTCGATGTGGCGGACCGCGTGTCCGACTACCGCCACACCGGTCGTGAGATCGCTATCGGATTGCGCTGGAAATACTGATCTTCCTCCCTGAGCCTTTCAGCGCATCACTTGGCCCGGAGCGTTCTCGCTCCGGGCCTCTTTTTTGCCTGCCGCCACGCAGCAAAAAGCCCCGACGCCTGAGGCGCCGGGGCTCAATGTTCCTGAAGCGGGCGACGCTCCTAGAGGCCGACCACCCCGCGCGAGGCCGTCACCTTCGGCCCCGTCCCGTCCAGGGTGTCGATCTTGCAGTCGCTGAAGCGCCAGCTGTCGGCGTTGGCGATGGTCCCCGCCTCGCGCACGTCCCAGTCCAGACGCTCGAACTGGAAGTCGCGCAGCGGCGCCTCCTCATAGGCCGCGGCCTCGAAGCCGATCTTGCCGCCCACCGCCTTGATGTCCGACAGGCGCACGTCGCGGATGCGCGGGATGCCCTGCTCGCGCGGCACCGGCGTCGCCAGGGCCCGCCAGTAGTCGGGAATGTCGGTGATCCCCGCCGGGATCTGGGCGTAGGAATAGTTCGGGTACCAATTCAGATTGACCCGGAACAGGGTCGCCACGTCCTGCAGGTGGATGTTCTTCAGGGCGATGTTGTTGATCACCCCGCCGCGCGTGTGGCCGGACTTGAAGAAGATGCCCAGAGGCACGGGGTACTCGATCCGCAGGCCCGACACCTCAATGTCCTCGAACCCGCCCGAGGTCTCGCTGCCGAAAGTCATGCCGGCCAGGGCGTCGCGCACGATGCAGTCGCGCACCTTCACCTGTCGGCAGGGCCGCGCCACGCGCAGACCGTCCCAGTCCCGCCCGGCCTTGATGCAGATGGCGTCGTCGTTGACCGACAGGTCGCAGCGCTCGACCAGAACCCGCTCCGACGAGTCGATATCGATACCGTCCGTCGAGGGGCCGCGACCGCCCAGGTTATTGCGGATGATCAGGTCCGACACCTTCACGTCGCGCGAATAGCAGACGTGCACGGTCCAGAAGCCCGCCCGCGCCAGGTTCAGCCCCGACACCTCGACCGCCTCGGCGTCATAGACGTGGATCAGACGAGGGCGGCGGCAGTCGTAGTCGGCGGCCCAGCGCAGACCCTTGGGGTCATAGTCGCGGCGCATGGCCCAGTAGGCGTCCCAGAAGACCTTTCCGTCGCCGTCCACCAGACCCTCGCCGGTGATCCTGGCGTTCTTCTCGCGATAGATGTTCAGCAGGCCCGCCGGCCACTCCATCTCGATCCCGGCGACGCGGGTGCGGACCATCGGATAGGCGGCGATGTCGCGCAGGCCCTTGATCGTCGCGCCGCGCCCGATCAGCAGGGTCACGTTCGACTTCACGAACAGCGAGCCGGACAGATAGACGCCGGGCTTCAGCACCACCGTCCCGCCGCCCGCGCCCGCCGCCGCGTCGATGGCGGCCTGGATCGGGCGGGTGTTGATCGCCTCGCCGTCGCCGACCGCGCCGAAGTCGGCGGGGTCGAAGGTGCGGCCCGTCGATTGCGCGAAGACAGGCGGGGCTGCGGTGGCGATGGCCCCGGTCAGGCCGAGTTGCAGCAGGGAGCGGCGATGCATGGGCGTTCCTCAATCTACGGGCCGCCTTGGGCGACGGCGTCTTGTCGCGCGGTGTCATTCCGACTTGCGCTGCTCGATCACCATTTTATGGTACGCATAAGCAAATAGTGAAACCCCAAACGCAGCGGGGTTCGTACCGGAGAGAACGCCTGTGACGCTACGCCGCGCCGTGCCGACGATTGCCGCCTTCCTGCTGGCCAGCACCGTCCTGACCTCTCCCGCCCTGGCGCAGTCCGCCGCCGGTCAGCCCTGGGCGCCGCACTCGAACCCCGGCGTCGAGGCCGAGTGGCTGACCGCCAGGCCGCGCCCCGACCTGAACTTCCGCGCCGACGCCCGCCCCTCGCGCGAACAGACCATGGCGGCGGTCGAATACGTCGCTTCGTCACAGATCAAGGACATGGCGTCACGCCCGCTCGCCCTGTCGACCGGCAGCAACCTGACGCAGATGTCGTCCAACTGGGTCGCCGCCACCTTCTATATCGGCGCGGCAAGGCTGGCCCGCGTGTCGGACGATCCCGAGACCCTGCGCTTCCTGACGGCGGTGGCCGAGCACTACAACTACAGCCTGCGCGGGGCCCGTTCCGGCCCGACCATGCTGAACGCCGACGACCAGACCATCGGCGACCTCTACATCGAGCTCTATTCGCGCCGGGGTCAGGACGGGGTGCTGATGCCGCTGCGTCAGCGCCTGGACTATATGGTCCCGCACCTGAACCGCACGGCCGAGACCGAGGCCTCTATCTGGTGGTGGGCCGACGCCCTCTACATGGCGCCCCCCGTGCTGGCGCGCATGTCGGCGGTGACCGGCGATCCCAAATACATCCGCGGCATGGACAAGGAGTTCCGCCGCACCATCGACCGCCTGTGGGTGCCCGAGCAGCGCCTCTTCCTGCGCGACCAGCGCTTCAAGGGCCGCACCGAGGCCAACGGCCAGCCCATCTACTGGAGCCGCGCCAACGGCTGGGTCATGGGCGGTCTGGCCCGCACGCTGGAGGCCATGCCCGCCGACTTCGAGGGTCGTCAGGACTATATCGAGATCTTCCAGGCCATGGCCGGGCGCATCCGCGAACTGCAACAGGACGACGGCCTGTGGCGCGCCAGCCTGCTGGCCCCCGACCTCTATCCGCAGGCCGAGACCTCGGGCTCGGTCTTCTACGTCTACGCCATGGCCTGGGGCATCAACCACGGCCTGCTGGACCGCGCGACCTATGAGCCCGCCGTGCTCAAGGGCTGGGCGGCGCTGAACCGCCACGTCCTGCCCAGCGGCCTGATCGGCGCCACGCAGAAGACCGGCGACATGCCCGTGGCGACTGATCCGAACGAAGTCGGCCTCTACACCACCGGCACCTATCTGCTGGCGGGCCTGGAGGTCGCCGACCTGAACGGGCCTCAAAAGAGCCTGCCTCTGGCCGAACCGGCGCGCGATACGCCCGCCGTCATCGCCGCCACCACGCCGACGCCGCCTGCTCCCGTCACCGTCGTCGGCGAGGCCGAGATCAGGCGCCGCGCCGAGGAGATGCACGCCACCCGCGCCCTGTCCTATGACCCGACCGCTCTGGGGCGTCCCGCCGAGGTTGAGCGCCTGGCGCCGCCGCCCGTCGACCAGCAGCAACCGCGCGCCGTGGTCCGCTTCGCCCCCGACCGTCTCGACGACCTGCTGTGGGAAAACGACCGCGTCGCCCACCGCATCTACGGCCCGGCGCTGGAGGCGCGCGAGGCGCCCTCGGGGTCTGGCATAGACGTCTGGGCCAAGCGCGTGCGCTATCCTTACATGGACCGCCAGTTGCGCTTCCCTAACTACCACGTCGATCGCGGCGAGGGCCTGGACTACTACGACGTCGGCCGGGGTCGCGGCTCGGGCGGTCTGGGCGTCTGGTTCGAGAACAAGCTGTGGACCAGCCGCAACTTCTCGACCTATCGCATCGAGGAGACCGGCGGCGACGAGGCCCGCTTCAGCGTCGACTACCGCCCCTGGCCCGTCGATGTGGCCCGCAAGGTCTGGGAGACGCGCGACTTCTCCCTGCCGCTGGGCTCCAACTTCACCCGCATGACCTCGACGCTTAACTCGGACACGTCAGAGCCCCTGATCGTCGGCATCGGCATCTCCAAGCGCCGCAACGCCGCCAGTGCCGGCGCCGTCACCCGCGACGCCGCCAACGGCCGCCTGATGTTCTGGGAGCCCGCCAATCCCGAGCACGGCTCCATCGGCATCGCCATCGCCGTCGATCCGGCCCAGGTCGAAGGCTTCGCCGAGGACGCCGACAACTATCTGATCCTGGTCCGCGTCACCCCTGGCCGGCCCTTCACCTACTACATGGGCTCCGCCTGGGACGGCGGCCTGGACTTCAGGACGCGGGAAAGCTGGGAGACCTTCGCGGCGGGCCAGACCTTCCGGTTCTGACGCTCACACGCGCGGTGCGGCGTTGAGCGCGTCGCGAACGGTCGGAAGACGGTTACGGCTGATGGGCAGGGATGCGCCCTCGTCCATCAGCAAGCGCCCTTGCCCGCCATCGCGTTCAAAGCCGCGCACATGGGCCAGGTTGGCGATCACCGAGCGGTGGACCCGCAGGAAGCTGGCGGGCAGTTCCGCTTCAAGTCGATCGAGACGGGCGGCGTGCAGCATTCTGCGTCCGTTCGTCAGGCGCAGTTCCACATAGTCGTCGGCGCCGACCACGGCCAGGATGTCGACGAGCGGCACTCGCTCGACCCCGCGCGACGAGGCCACCGTCAGACAGTCCGGAAGCGCGGCGGCGCGGGTCAGCGCCACCTCCCGTTCCTGATCGGCGCGCCCCAGCCGAACGACATCGGCCATCAGAAGGGGAAGGAGAAGGCCCGCGGCGAACAGGAAATAGGACAGGTCGACCAGCAAGCTGGGGAACAGCATGCCCACCGCGATGAAGACGGCGAGATAGGCCAGCATCGGCCGCGCGCCGGGCAGTCGGCGGCGCACGGCGACGGCGGCGACGACGGCGGAAAGCGCCAGGCCGATCATCAGAGCCAGCGTCGTCTTCAGGTCAAAGCCTGGGGCGAGGCCGGTCGCGGCCACGGCCGCCGCGGCCAGAAGCACCAGCCGGCCGCGCGCCTGCGGCCAGAAGCGCGACACGACATAGGAAACCAGCAGGACCGCGAAGGCGGCGCTCAGAACCCAGATGCCGACCAGCCGCAGACCGTGGACGGGATAGGCATAGGGAACCAGCGCCCGCAGGCTTTCCAGAATCGCCTGCAGACCCGCGACCCCGGCCAGGGCCGCCAGCGCCAGGCTCGAACCCGTGCGGCGCAGGCTGTAGATGACGGCGAAACCGAAGGCGGCGGCGAACAGGGCGCCGGCCGCGATGAAGGCGATCGCCACCGGGACCGTGCGCGACGGCCAGGGATAGGGGGCGACCATGATCCCCCCGACGGGATTGTCCAGACGCACGGCCCCGTGGAAGGACGACATGTGGACCACGACCAGGTTGTCGGCCGGTCGCCACATCCGTTCGGGGATGGGGAAGGACGCTTCATAACGACCAGCCGCTTCCGCCGCTGGCGAGCCGCCCGGTCGTCCGTTCGCGCCCAGCTTCTGCCCATTGAGCCAGACTTCCGAGGACGCCGCGCCGACGACATAGAGGGCGGCGGGTTCGTCGCCGCTCGGGCGCTGCACGACGGCGCGCAGCCACAGCTCGCGCCCTTGCGGATCGATGACGCCTTCGACCGGGCGACAGTCGTGCAGAACGGGCGCCGCCGCGCCCGGTTCGCCCCGACACGCCTGCCAGTCATAGCCCTGATCCTGCGCTCGCAACGCCGTCGGCAGCGAGGTCCAGAGAATCGCGATGAGAAGAATCCGCCACATGGCGCGAACCCTATCTCCATTCGCCGCAAAGCGCTGCCGTTCACCGACGCAGGCCGACCGTTGGCCGAAGCGCGCCCCACGGCGCCGAAAAGCCTGCTTCAACCGGGGTCATGACACACACATCGTTGAACCGCCGCTCCATCCTCGCCGCCGCCGGCCTGTCGCTTCCCGGTCTGGCGCTCTTGTCGAAAACCGCCTGGGCTCAGGATGCCCAGCCCGAAGTCGGACCGTTCCGCTTCAAGGCCGGCAACGGCGAGGAAGTCGACGCCGAACGCGGCTACTTCGAGGCGCCCGAGGATCGCCGTGTTCCCAGCTCGCGCCGCATCCGTATCGGCTATGTGCGGTTCGCCTCGACCGCGAAGAACCCGGGACCGCCCATCATCTATCTGGCCGGCGGACCGGGCGGTTCGGGCCCGCGTACGGCGATGGGGCCGCGCTTCCCGATCTTCATGGCGCTGAGAGAAGTGGCCGACGTCATTGCTCTGGATCAGCGCGGGGTCGGGATGTCGAACCAGATTCCTGAACGGGAAACCAGCACCCCCTATCCCGCCATGACCCACGCCGACGTGAGCGCCTGGTACCGCGAGGAAATGCAGAAGGCCTGGGTGGACTGGAAACGCGCCGGCGTGGCCATAGCCGGGTACAATACCGAACAGAACGCCGACGACATCGAGGACCTGCGCCGCCATCTGGGCGTGGACAAGGTCAATCTGTGGGGCATCAGCTACGGCACCCACCTGGCCCTCTCGGTGCTGAAGCGCCACCCGAACTCGATCGGTCGCGTCGCCCTGGCCAGCCTGGAAGGTCAGGACCAGACCGTCAAGCGCCCGGCCCACATCGACATGTTCCTGGATCGCGTGGATCATCTGATGAGGCAGGACCCTGCCGTTCGCGCGGCCATCCCGAACATGCCGGCCCTGATGCGCCGCGTGCATGAGCGGCTGGAAGCCAATCCGGCGACGGTGACCTTCGCCGGTGAAAACGGCCCCATCGACGTCCAGGTAGGCGGCTTCGGCATCCAGCTTCTGGCCTCCGCCCTGGTCGCCAACCCGCCGCAGCTCTCCATGCTGCCGGGCATCTATCTGAAGCTCGACGCAGGGGATACCGACAGCCTGGCGTCGATCATCCCGCCGCCCCACCGCTACTTCGGCGTCTCCGGCATGTCCACGACGATGGATATGGCCTCAGGCATCTCGCCCGAACGTCTGGCGCTCATCATCCGGGAGGCGAAGACGGCGGTTCTGGGCGACGCCTTCAACCTGCCCATGCCGCATCTGGTGGGCGCCATCCCCGGCGTCGATCTCGGCGAGGACTTCCGCCAGCCCATCCGCATCGAGACCCCGGCGCTTCTGGTCGCCGGCTCCCTCGACGGCCGCACCCCGCTGGAGGAACAGGCCGAGGTCATCGCCCAGTTCCAGAACAAGACCCAGGTTCTGGTCGAGAACGCCGGCCACAACGTCTTCGAGGCTCACCCGGAGGTGCAGCCCCTGCTGGTGAAGTTCTTCGGCGAACAGCCGGTGAGCGACACCAAACTGGTCCTGCCGCCGCCGACCTTCACGGTCGCATAGGACGCGATGACAGGCCGGCATACCCGGACGGGAATGCCGGTCTGGCCATATTGCAGGACGGCGAGGTTTAATCGACCTTCTTCGGCCCCAGCGCCTCGATGATCAGACACTCCGACACCGTGCCCTTGCGGCATTGCGACAGCAGGGCGGACAGTTCGCGACGCAGGGCCTCCAGGTCGACGAGCTTGCGTTCGACCTCGACCAGGTGGGCGCGCGTCAGTTCGTCGACCGTGGCGCAGGACTGATCGCGGCGGTCCGACAGGGCCAGCAGGTCGCGCACCTGTTCGATGGAAAAGCCCAGGTCGCGGGCGCGGCGGATGAAGGACAGACGGTTCAGCTCCGCCTCGCCATAGGCGCGGTAATTGCCTTCGGTGCGGGCGGGCGCGGGCAAAAGGCTGATGCGCTCATAGTAGCGGATCGTCTCGACCTTGGTGTCGGTCCGCCGCCCCAGTTCGCCGATGCTTAGCGTCACGCCCGCCTCCGTATTGTCAGTGGCCGCCGCCGAAGCGGATGCGCACCCCGCCGTTGACCGTAAAGCCGTCGGTCGGCCCCCAGGCCTCTGTCGTCCAGCGGCCGTCGTTGGCGCGTTGCGGCAGCAGCAGGGGATGGTGCCTGGTCACACGCTCGTTCAACAGGTTCTCAGCGTTCACGAACAGGCTGTAGCGGCCCAGGATGATCTCGCCCAGCAGGCCGACCTCCAGATAGGAGGGGCTTTCGCTGCGCCAGGGATTGTCCTCCAGCGCCTGCTTGCCGGTGTAGTAGACTTCCAGCCCCAGGCGGCCCCGGTCGTGCTCCTCCCACATGGCGACGAAGCCCGCCGTATGGCGCGGGGTGGCGGGGGTGTCGCGGCGCGACAGGCCGTCATCCTCGGGCTCGGTCGAGTCGACGAAGACATAGCTGCCGGTCAGGGTGAAGGGCGCGCGGCGATAGCGCAGCATCGCCTCCAGCCCGCGTGTGCGGGTCACGCCGTCAACATTGATCAGGCGGATACGGCCCGGCCCGTCGTCCACCGCGCGCACGGCGTCGTCCAGGTCGGAGCCGAACAGGGTCAGGTTGGCCTCGATCGGGCCCTGGCGATAGCCGATGTCCAGCGAGGCCGTGCGGGCCACCTCTTCCTTCAGGCCCTCCAGCGGGCGCAGGCGCGACAGGCCGGTCGCCTCGGTCACATCGACAAAAGGCGTGGGAGCGAAGAAGCCCTGCCCCGCCGAGGCGCGCACGGTCCAGCGGCCGGGGCGATAGAGGACGGATAGGCGCGGGCTGAACTGGCCGCCGTATTCGCTGTGCTGATCGAAGCGGGCGCTGCCGGCGAAGGTCAGGTCGGGCGTCACCTCATGCTCGACCTGGGCGAAGACGCCGGGGACCGTGTGGGTGTAGTCGAAGCTGGAGAAGGTCTGACTGTCGTAGCCGTCGGCCTGAACCGCCGCCCCGGCCAGCCAGGTGGTGGCGCCGAGTTCCGATCCATAGGCTGCTTCGAGGAAGCCGGTGTCGTGGCGGTCCTTCTCGAGGACGTCGCCGAACTGATGGTCGTGCGCCTGGGTCATGGCCGAGGCGCGCAGGTGAAGCGTGCCCGAACCGACCGGCAGGCTGGCGACCAGACCGGCGTCGAAACGGTCGGTGTCCTGGGCCTGAACGAAGGGTCGGCCGTCGGGCCCGGTGCGGCCGGGCTCGGTTCCGCCGCTGCGGGTTTCCGTCATGGCGCCGAGGGTGATGAAGGCCTCGCCGCCGTTCTCACCCTGCCAGAACAGGCGCGGGCGCAGGGACCAGCGCTCATAGGCGGCGATGTCGCTCCAGCCGTCGCCGTCCAGGTCCTGACGGCTCTGGCGATGATAGCCGCCGACCAGCGAATGACCCCAGGCGCCCTTGAAGGGCGCCGAGGCGTAGGCCGTCAGGTCCTGCCCGTCGCGGCTGGTGATGTTGGCGAGGATTTCCGTCTCGCCCTCGTCGCCCGGACGACGCGACACCAGGTTGATGACCCCGCCCAGGGCCGAGGGGCCATAGAGGGCCGAGGCCGCGCCCTTGATGACCTCCACCTGACCCAGGTCGGTCGGCGGAATCTGCAGCACGCCCAGCGACGACGCCTGACCGCCGTACAGGAGCAGGCCGTCGGCCAGAAGCTGGGTGTAGCGCCCGCTCATCCCCTGCATGCGGATGTTGGCGGCGCCCAGGGCCGGCGAGGTCGTCTGCACCCGCACCCCGCCGGTCTCATTGACCAGCATGGCGATGTTGCCGGGCGTCATCAGCAGCTTTTCCTCGATCTCCTCGCGGCCGATGACCTCGACGCGGATCGGTTCGTCCTGAATGCGGCGACCCGAACGGGTCGCCTGAACGATGACGTCCTCGACCTCAGTCGCTTCATCCTGATGGTCGTCGTCGTGGTGACCGGCCTCCTGCGCGAGCGCCGGAGACGCGGCGGCCGAAATCAGGGCGGCGACCGACCCCAACAGGACCTGGCGAGCACGAGACGAGACGACGGACGAAGACACGCGAGCTCCGAGGCAGACATGAAGCGGGACCTTTGCCCTTAGCCGAGGCGGCCTCATGCACCCTGTAGCGGCTACAGGGTCAAGCGTTTCGCCACGATCAATCCGCCAGCCGATAGCCCACGCCAGGCTCCGTCAGGATCAGACGTGGCTGGGCCGGGTCGGCCTCCAGCTTCTGGCGCAGCTGGCCGATGACCACGCGCAGATACTGGGTGTCGTCGGCGTGGGCCTTGCCCCATACGGCGGTCAGCAGGTCGCGGTGGCCGACGACCTTGCCGGCGTTGCGCGCCAGATGGGCCAGGACGTCGTACTCCTTGGGCGTGACGCGCACGCCCTCGCCCGCGCGGGTGATCAGACGACGTTCCAGATCAATGACCACCTCCCCCGCCGTCAGCGGCCCCGTCGCCTCGGCGCGCGGCGCGGTCTGGCGCAGGTTGGCGCGGACGCGGGCCAGCAGCTCGCCGACGCCGAAAGGCTTTTCGACATAGTCGTTGGCGCCCAGATCCAGGGCCGCGATCTTCTCGGCCTCCTTGTCGCGCGCCGACAGGATGATGATGGGGCCGGCATAGAACTCACGCGCGCGGGCCAGCACGTCCTTGCCGTCCATGTCGGGCAGGCCGAGGTCCAGCACCACGGCGTCGGGACTCCACAAGGCGATGCCGCGCAGACCCTCCTGCCCGCTGTCGGCGCGGCGCGGCTCATAGCCGGCGGCGTCCAGCGCCGGGGACAGGAAGCGGTGGATCTGGGGCTCGTCGTCGATGACGAGAATCTGGGGACGGACGGCGGCCATGCAGCGGACCTTAGAGCAGGCTCGGGTGGGTGACGACGGCCTTCGGCAGACTAATCAGGATGCGGGTGCCCTTCCCGTCCTGGATCGGGCTGGCGGCGGCGATGCGGCCGTTCATGGCCTCGACGAAGCCCTTGGCGATGGCCAGGCCCAGCCCGGCCCCCTTGGTGCGGTCGGACGACTCCTCCATGCGGCGGAACTTGTCGAAGACCCGTTCCAGCTCGGCGGTAGGGATGCCCTTGCCCTCGTCCTCGATGGAGATGACCACCGAACCCCGGTCCTCATAGGCCGCCAGCTCGACGGTCGAGCCGTCTGGGCTGTAGACGATGGCGTTTTCCAGAATATTGACCAGCGCCTGTTCCAGCAGCCCCTGATCGACCATGACCAGGCTGAGCTGGGCCGGGAAGTCGCGGGTCATCCTGCGCTGGCCGAGACGCCGCGACACGCGCTTGCCCGCTGCGTTCAGGACGTCGCGCACATCGACCCAGTCGGCGCGGATGTTTAGCCCGCCGCCCTCCAGCCGGGTCATGTCCAGCAGGTCGCCGACATAGCGGCTGAGCCGCTCGGCCTCCTCGCGGATCGACAGCAGCAGGTCGGCGCGGACCTCGGGCTTCAGCTTGTCGCCCAGATCGATCAGGGTGGTCGAGGCCCCCAGCACCGTGGACAGGGGCGTTCTGAGGTCATGGCTGACCGAGTTCATCAGCGCGCCGCGGAAACGGTCGGTGCGGCGCAGGGTCTCGGTCTCGACCGCCTGCCCGGCCAGATCGGCGCGCTCGACCGCCACCGCGCCCTGATCCAGCAGGGCCAAGGCCAGCTTTTCCTCGTCCGAGCCGGGCGACAGGGCCGCCGCCTCGATCCCGGCCACGCCCGCGCGGTCGCGCACGCCTTGCAGGGGGCGGAAGGTCCAGCGCGCCTGCGGCAGGGTGCCGGTGCCGTGTCCGGCGGGCTCGCCCTTTTCCCAGGCCCAGCGGGCGGCGGCCATGGCTTCAGCGCCCAGTTCCGGCTTTCCCGGCGCCCCGGCGATCAGGGTCAGCTCGTCCTCGACCGGCAGCAGGACCACGGCCCCCGCGCCCGCCGCCGCCGCCGTCTGTTCGGCCAGGATGCGGGCGGCCGCCGCTCGGTCGCCCACGCCGGTCAGGCGCTGGCTGGCGGCCAGCAGGGCCGAGACCGCAGAGGCGCGGCCTTGCGCCGCCCGCGCCTGCTCGCGCACCCGGCCGGCCAGGAAGCCCGTCGTCAGGGCCACGGCCCAGAAGACGATCAGGGTCAGGACGTCGGTCGGAGAGCCGATAGCGAAGCTGTATTTCGGCTGAAGGAACAGGAAGTTGTAGGTCAGGAAGGCGACCGTCGCCGCCGCCAGGGCCGGGCGCAGGCCATAAAGCACCCCCGCCGCCAGCACCGCCGACAGATAGATGACGCCCAGATCGACCCGCTCGAACGTCCGATCCAGCAGCAGGGCCAGGCCGGTGGCGGCGATCACGAAGGCCGCGCCCACGGCATAGCCGCGCCAGCCGCCGGGCAGGGACACGCGCGGCTCGCGCAGCGTCTTTTCCTCCAGATCGGCGCCGTCGGTGATGACGTGAACCGCCACGCCGCGCGCCTGACGCAGCAGTTCCGCCGCCAGCGACCGGCCCAGCCATTCGGACAGGCGGCTGTCGCGCCCCTTGGCGAGGACGATCTGGGTGACATTGTTCTGATGGGCGTAATCCATGACCGCGCGCACCACGTCGTCGCCGCTGAGGACCACCGTGCGCCCGCCCAGTTGTTCGGCCAGTTTCAGCGCGTCCGACAGCTTGCCCGCCGAGCCGACGCCGTGCCGCGCGCCCGAGGGGCGGTCGACGTGGGCCACGGTCCAGGGCGCGTCCATCATCATGTCCGACAGCCGCCGACCGGCGCGGACCAGAGGCCCGGCCATGGCGTCGCCCGCGATCAGGACCAGAATCCGCTCGCCCGCCGCCCACGGCCCGGTCATCCCCTGCTCCCGCAGGCGAGCGGTCAACTGGTCATCCACCGTCTGAGCCGCGCGACGCAGGGCCAGTTCGCGCAGGGCCGTCAGGTTCTCGACCTTGAAGAAGTTGTCCGAGGCCAGCCGCGCCGTCTCGGGCACATAGACCTTGCCCTCGGCCAGACGCTTGCGCAGCTCCTCGGGGGTGATGTCCACCAGTTCGATGTCGTCAGCGCGCGACAGGGCGCTGTCGGGCACGCTTTCACGTTGTCTGACGCCGGTGATGCGCAACACCACGTCCGACAGGCTTTCCAGATGCTGGACGTTCAGCGTGGTCCAGACGTCGATCCCGGCGTCGAGGATCTCCTCCACATCCTGCCAGCGTTTCGGGTGCCGTGATCCGGGGGCGTTGGAGTGGGCGTACTCGTCGACCAGCAGCAGGCCGGGACGGCGCGCCACGGCGCCGTCGAGGTCGAACTCCAGCAGGGTCCGGTCGCGGTAGGCGATGGGATTGCGGGCCATGACCTCCAACCCGCGCAGCAGGCTCATGGTCTCCTTGCGGCCGTGGGTCTCGACCACGCCGACGACCACGTCGTCGCCCTCGGCCTTGCGCCGACGCGCGGCGCGCAGCATCTCATAGGTCTTGCCGACGCCGGGCGACATGCCCAGAAAAACCTTCAGCCGCCCACGCTTGCGCGGGGCGGCCGGGGTCTTGCTCGTCGGAGGGATGGGCGGCGCCATCAACCCTCCGTGGGACGCGGGAAGCGAGCGTCGAGCGCCATATTGGTCAGCAGCACATTGACGCGCGGCTGGCCCAGAACGCCGAACGTGCGGCCCTCCTCATGCTCTCGGATCACCTCGCGCACCTGCGCCTCCCCTACCCCGCGCGCGCTGGCGATGCGGGCCACCTGAAGCTCAGCGTAGGCCGGAGAGATATGCGGGTCGAGGCCCGAGGCCGAGGTGGTCACGGCGTCGGCGGGGATAACCGCCTCCCCCGTCTCGGCCCGCAGCGCATCGGCGTCCGTCTTGACCCGGGCGATCAGGTCCGGGTTCAGCGGGCCGAGGTTGGAGCCGGACGAGGCCGCGGCGTCATAGCCGTCGCCCGCCGCCGAAGGACGCGGATGCAGATAGACCGGCTCCGCGAAGGTCTGGCCGACCAGGGCCGAGCCGACCACCTTACCGGCCTTGTCGCGGACCAGGCTGCCGTCGGCCCGCTCCGAGAAGACCGTCTGGGCCACGCCCGTCACCGCGAACGGATAGGCGACGCCCAGAACGCCGGTGAACAGGGCGATCATCACGACCGCCGGACGGATGTGGTTCAGCATCAGAAGGTCGCCTTCAGGCTGGCTGCGACGCGACCGTCATAGGCGGCGCCGAAGTCGTGTTCGTCGGTGTCGAAATAGCGGACGTCCAGCGCCAGATGATCGGTCATCTGATACGCCGCGCCCAGGTTCCAGGTGGTGTAGTCAAAGTCCGACGACACCCACTGACGCCCCACCGCCGCCGAGATGGTCCACTTGTCGGCCGGGCTGATCGCGCCGTTGATCTCGGCATAGGTCGCCTCGTCCTCGGCCGCGCCGAAGAAGTCGGGCGACCAGTAGACCGCCGCCCCCAGGGTGGCCGGGCCGACCGCGCGCGAGGTCGCGGCCTTCAGCTCGACATAGTCGTAGTCGGCCCCGTCCGGCTGACCGGCGTAGAAGTAGCTGACCACGCCGAAGTCCCAGTTGAAGCCGCCGAACTCGGGCCGAACCCCGGCGTAGAGGTCGATCTCCGCGTCGGTGTCAGCGTCCCCGGCGAAGGAGACGTTGCCGGCCCAGGCGCCGGCGTAGAACAGACCCTGGGTCACATCGATCCCGGCCGAAATCGCCGGATCACTCTCGGTCTGACTGACGCCCCGGAAGACGTAGTCGGAAGCCACGGCGGCGTTGAAGGCGAAGTCGGGACCGACTTTTTCCTCGGCCTTGGCCGGGCTGCTGCACAGGCCCAGGGCGATGATGGCCGCCAGACAGGCGCCGCCGAACAGGGCGTCGTTCGAGCCGGAAGCCTTGGGGAGGTTGGGTTTACGCATGGTGGTTTCCTTACGCCTCAAGCCAGGCCGAGGGCGGAGATGAGGATGTCGATCAGTTTGATGCCGACGAAGGGGGCGATCAGACCGCCCAGGCCGTAGATCAGCAGGTTGCGGCCCAGCAGCTTGCCCGCCCCCACGGCGCGGTATTTCACCCCGCGCAGCGCCAGCGGGATCAGGGCGATGATGACCAGGGCGTTGAAGATGACCGCCGACAGGATGGCGCTTTCGGGACTGGACAGCTTCATCACATTCAGCGCCGCCAGCGACGGCAGGCCGACCACGAACATCGCCGGGATGATGGCGAAATACTTGGCCAGGTCGTTGGCGATCGAGAAGGTGGTCAGGGCGCCGCGCGTGATCAGCAGTTGCTTGCCGACCTCGACGATCTCGATGACCTTGGTCGGGTCGCTGTCCAGGTCGACCATATTGCCGGCCTCGCGGGCGGCCTGGGCGCCGGTCTGCATGGCCACGCCGACATCGGCCTGAGCCAGAGCCGGCGCGTCATTGGCCCCGTCGCCGCACATGGCGACCAGACGGCCCTTGGCCTGTTCCGCCTTGATCAGGCGCATCTTGTCCTCGGGCGTCGCCTCGGCCAGGAAGTCGTCGACCCCGGCCTCGGACGCGATAGCCGCCGCCGTCACCGGGTTGTCGCCGGTGATCATGACGGTGCGCAGACCCATGCGGCGCAGGTCGGCGAAGCGCGCCTTGACCCCCGGCTTGACCACGTCCTTCAGGTGGATGACGCCGACCAGGACGTCGTTCTCGACCACAGCCAGAGGCGTGCCGCCCGAGCGGGCGATGCGGTCCACGGCGGCGCGGAACTCGGCGGGCGCGGCGTTTTCGTCCAAGCCCAGAGATTTGAGCACGGCGTCGACCGCGCCCTTGCGCCACGACTGGCCGTCGGCCTCCAGACCCGACTGGCGGGTCACGGCGCTGAACGGAATGGTCTTCGCCCCGACAGGCAGATCGCCCGTCACCCCGGCGTTGCGGCCCAGCTCCACGATGGAGCGGCCTTCCGGCGTCTCATCGGCCAGCGAGGCCATGACGGCCGCCCGCATCGCGGCCTCGGGACGCACGCCCGGCACGGTGATGACCTCGGTGGCCATGCGGTTGCCGAAGGTGATGGTGCCGGTCTTGTCGAGCAGCAGGGTGTCGACGTCGCCTGCCGCCTCCACCGCACGGCCGGAGGTCGCCAGAACATTCACCTTCAGCAACCGGTCCATGCCGGCGATGCCGACGGCGGACAGCAGTCCCCCGATCGTCGTCGGGATCAGGGTGATGAACAGGGCGCCCAGGACGATGGGGTCCAGCTTGATCCCCGAATAGGCGCTCAGACCCAGCAGGCTGGCCACCGCGATCAGGAAGACCAGGGTCAGCCCGGCCAGCAGCACCGACAGGGCCAGTTCGTTCGGCGTCTTTCGACGGTCCGCGCCCTCGACCATGGCGATCATGCGGTCCAGGAAGGTGGCGCCGGGGGCCGAGGTGATGCGCACCTTGATCCAGTCGGAGACGACCGTGGTGCCGCCGGTGACGGCCGAGCGGTCGCCGCCGCTTTCGCGGATGACGGGGGCGCTTTCGCCGGTGATGGCGGCCTCGTTGACCGAGGCGACGCCCTCGATGATCTCGCCGTCCGACGGGATGACGTCGCCGGCCTCGACCAGGACGATGGAGCCGATCTCCAGCTCCCCGGCGGGGGTCGGGACCACCGTTCCGGTCTTCGGATCGACGATCAGCTTGGCCTTGGTGGTGACGCGGGTGGCGCGCAGGCTGTCGGCCGCCGCCTTGCCGCGCCCTTCGGCGATGCTTTCGGCGACGTTGGCGAACAGGACCGTGGCCCACAGCCACAGCGCCAGTTGGATGGCGAAGCCCGCCGCCTGGCCGCTGGCGACCGCCACGACCGCCGAAGCGGTCGCCAGCAGGGCGACGATCCAGGTGGCGAATATCACCGGGTTGTTGAGCAGTTTCGTCGGGTTCAGCTTGGCGACGGCGTCGCCGAGCGCCCGGCCGAGCATGGCCCCGGACAGGCCGCCCGCAATGGGCGTCGACCGGGGGCTCGACGGATCGAGCGTGACTTGGGTCATTAGATTATCCGATCAGAACCGAGCCACGACCTGGAGCATTTCGAAATGCTCCCCGATCGGACCCAGCGAGAGGGCGGGGAAGAACTGCAGGCCGCCGAGGATCAGGATCACCCCGATCAACAGGCCGATGAACAGCGGGCCATGGGTCGGCAGGGTCCCGGTCGAGGGGGCCAGCTTGGGCTTGGCGACCAGGGCGCCGGCGACAGCCAGAACCGCGATGGCAGGCACGAACCGGCCCAGCAGCATGGCCAGACCCAGGGTGGTGTTCCACCAGGGCGCGTTGGCGGTCAGACCCGCAAAGGCCGAACCGTTGTTGCCGGTCGCCGAGGTATAGGCGTAGAGGACCTCGGACAGGCCGTGCGGCCCCTTGTTCAGCAGTCCGGCCAGGGCTTCGGGCAGGACCGCAGCCACGGCCGAGAAGCCGAGCACGGAAAGCGGCACGACCAGCACCGACAGCATGGCGAACTGGATCTCGCGCGCCTCGATCTTCTTGCCCAGATATTCCGGCGTGCGACCGACCATCAGGCCCGCCACGAAGACCGACAGCATGGCCATCAGCACCATGACCGCGATGCCCGAACCGATCCCGCCGGGCAGGATCTCGCCCAGTTGCATCAGGAACATGGTCACAGCCCCGCCCAGCGGCATGTAGCTGGCGTGCATGGAGTTGACCGAGCCGTTCGAGGCGCCCGTCGTCTGGGCCGCCCAGGCGACCGAGGACGGCACGCCGAAGCGGACCTCCTTGCCCTCCATATTGCCGACCGATGTATCGACGCCGGCAGCGACCGCAGCCGGAGCCGGCTGGCTTTCGATGACATAGAGCGCCGATGCCGCGCCGCCCAGCAGGATGACCGCCGCCACCACCAGGGCGCGCACGTCCTTCTTGGCCAGGACGCTGCGGCCAAAGGCGAAGAAGGCCGCCCAGCCCAGGACGTTGATGCTGATCGCCGTGATGAGATTGGTCAGCGGCGTGGGGTTTTCCAGCGGGTGGGCCGAGTTGACGTTGAACACGCCGCCGCCGTTGATGCCCAGTTGCTTGATGGCCAGTTGGCTGGCGGTCGGGAACAGGCTGATGGTCTGCGATCCGCCTTCCAGCGTCGTCGCCTGGGCCGAGGCGGCCAGCGACTGAACCACGCCGAGGCCGGCCAGAACCACGGCCACGATGAAGGCGATGGGCAGCAGGACATAGAGGCTCGTGCGCGTCAGGTCGGCCCAGAAGTTGCCGACGCCCTCGCCGCGGCTGGCGATGAAGGCGCGGGTCAGGGCCGCCGCGATGGTCGCGCCGGTGGCCGCCGAGACGAAGTTCTGCACCGTCAGGCCGACCATCTGGGTGAAGGTCGACAGGGTGGTCTCGCCGCCATAGCTCTGCCAGTTGGTGTTGGTGACGAAGCTGACGGCGGTGTTGAAGGCCAGGTGCGGGCTGACGCCGTCAAACCCCTGCGGGTTCATCGGCAGGACGCCCTGCAGACGCAGCATGGCGTAGAGCAGGACAAAGCCCGCCAGGTTGAAGGCCAGCAGGGCGCCGGCGTAGCCCAGCCAGCCCTGGCTGCGGCTCGGGTCGACCCCGGCGGCGCGATAGAACAGGCCCTCGACCGGCTTCAGCACCGGGTCCAGCCAGGTGCGCTCGCCGTTCCAGACGCGCGACATATATATCCCGATCGGCCAGCCGAGCATGACGGCGAGGCCGAGGGTCAGGGCGATTTCCGCCCAACCTTGAATATTCATCTTGAGGCGGCTCCGCTCAGAACCGCTCGGGGCGCAGCAGGGCCGCGACCATGTAGGCGGCGATGACGAGGGCGCCGGCGCCCCACAGGACGTTCAGCAACATCGTCACAACCTCTTCAACGCAACAGCGAGGGCGGCGAAGGCCAGAAAGGCCCCGCCGCCGATCGCCAGAAAGATCACATCGGCCATGCCGACACCTCCAGCTCGACTGAGAGCCGAAGAAGACGCCCTTGAGGCATAAGGGAGCCATGCGGAACCCGGCGCTCCGCATAAGGCGCGCGTAAAGACCTTATGCGCTCGGCGCGCGGCGGCGGGTCACCCGGCGGGCAAGCTCCCCAAATCGGGGAAAGCTATCGAAATTAAATGAAGCAACTTCAACGACGCGTCGCACAGCTAGAAGCAGTGGCGACCCCGGAGGGACTCCAACCCCCGACCTCGGCTTTAGGAAAGCCTTGCTCTATGCAGCTGAGCTACGGGGCCGTTGCCGTCGTCCCTAGCGGCTCAAGGCGATCAGGGAAAGACGCCGCGCCCGACTTATCCACCCGGCAAGAAAATCCTAGCGATTAATCCTCGTTAAGCTACAATATCTTGTAGGGAACAAATCCTGAATCGGGCCGTGTCGCTGATTCGGTCATGATTCGTTTCGCGCCCGTTCCAGGCGCTGGAAAGCATCTGTTCATTCTTGCCCTCGATCTGCGGTTTCGCTTGAGAAACCCAGGGCGCTTCTCCACCTTGAACGCGACATGAGTGATCGTTCCGCAGGTCTGGCCCCATCGCGCGTTACGGCGATCCTGGGCCCCACCAACACCGGCAAGACCCATCTGGCGGTTGAGCGGATGCTGGGTCACGCCTCAGGCATGATCGGCTTGCCGCTGCGCCTGCTGGCGCGCGAGATCTATGAGCGGATCGTCAAGCAGCGCGGGGCCGCCGCCGTCGCCCTGATCACCGGCGAGGAGAAGATCGTCCCGCCGCGCCCGGCCTATTTCGTCTGCACCGTCGAGGCCATGCCGCTGGAGCGCCAGGTCGAGTTCCTGGCCGTCGATGAGATCCAGCTGGTCGCCGACCCGGAACGCGGCCACGTCTTCACCCAGCGCCTGTTGCACGCGCGCGGCCGCTTCGAGACCATGTTCCTGGGGGCCGGGACCATGGCCCCCCTGATCCGCGCCCTGGTCCCCGACGCTGAGATCGTCACCCGCGAGCGCCTGTCCACCCTGTCCTATGCCGGGTCGAAGAAGCTGACCCGCCTGCCCCGCCGCAGCGCCGTCGTCGCCTTCTCGACCGAGCAGGTCTACGCCATCGCCGAGTTGCTGCGTCGCCAACGCGGCGGCGCCGCCGTGGTCATGGGCTCGCTGTCGCCGCGCACCCGCAACGCCCAGGTCGAGCTGTTCCAGTCGGGCGAGGTGGACTTCCTGGTCGCCACCGACGCCATCGGCATGGGGCTGAACATGGACGTGGACCATGTGGCCTTCGCGGGGCTTCGCAAGTTCGACGGCCGACGGACCCGCTGGCTGCACGCCGCCGAGATCGGCCAGATCGCCGGGCGCGCTGGTCGCCACCTGCGCGACGGCACCTTCGGCGTCACGGGCGAGGCCGAGGAGCTGGACGAAGACATCCTCGAACAGGTGGTCAGCCATCGCTTCGATCCGGTCGAGGCCGCCGAGTGGCGCCACGGCCGGCTGGACTTCGACACCCTGCCCGACCTGCTGCGCTCGCTGACCGTCAGCCCCGAACGGTTCGGGCTGCGGCTGACGGCCCAGGCCCTGGACGAGACCCTGCTGCGGCGCTTCGCGGCCGACGACGACATCAAGAAGATCGCCCGCTCGCGCGGCGCCCTCATGCGTTTGTGGGAGACCTGCCAGCTGCCGGACTTCCAGAAGACGACGCTGGACGAGCACGCCCGCCTGTCGAAGGAGATCTTCACCGCCCTGACCAGTCGGCGCGGCCGCCTGACCGAGGAGTGGGTGGCCCCGCGCTTCAATGATCTGGACCGCGACGACGGCCAGATCGACCAGCTGTCGGCGCGGCTCGCCGGGGTGCGGACCCTGGCCTATATTGCCAACCGCCCCGACTGGATGGATCAGGCGCAAGGCTGGCGCGACCGGACCAAGGCGCTGGAGGAGCGTCTGTCCGACGTCCTGCACGAACGGCTGACGGCGCGCTTCGTCGACCGGCGCACCACCGCCCTGATGCGGGCGCTCAACGTGCGCTCCGACACCGTCGCGGGCGTGGGCGACGACGGCGAGGTAACGGTCGAGGGCGAGGTGGTCGGCCATCTGGAGGGCGTCCACTTCACCCCCGACGCAGGCGGCTCGGCCCTGGCCGATCGCGCCCTGCGACAGGCCGCGACCCGCGCCGTCGGGCCCGAGATCGCGCGGCGCCTGGGCAAGCTGGCCGCCGAGACGGACGAGGCCTTCAGCCTCATTCCCAATCCGCGTTCAGGCGGCGGCGACGTCCTGTGGAAGGGCGCCCTGACGGCCCGGATCATCAACGACGATCCCTTCGCCCCGCGTGTGCGCCTGCTGGGCGACCTCGGCCCGGTCCCGGCCCGCGAGCGAGCCCAGCGTCGCATTGAGGCCTGGCTGGCGGCCGAGGCGGGCCGCGCCCTTCGCGACCTGCGCCGCCTGCGTCAGGCCGTGGACAGCGGCGCCCTGACCGGCCTGCCGCGCGGCCTGGCCTTCCGTCTGATCGAGGCGGGCGGCGTCATCCGCCGCGCCGACGTCGAACGCGATCTGGCGGCGCTTAGCCAGCACGAACGGCGCACGGTCAAGACCTTCGCCATCCGCATCGGCGCCCACTCCGTCTGGCTGCCCGGCGCGCTGAAGCCCCGCGCCCGGCTGCTGGCCCAGGCCTTTGTCGTCGAGCCCTTCCGCCCCGGCGGCGAGGCCCTCCTCCCCCTGCCATCGCAGGCGCCCTCTCCGCGCGCGCTGTCCGCCTTCGGTCGCCGCGCCGTGGGGTCATGGACCGCTCCGGTCGAGGCCCTGGAACGCTTCGCCGAGCTGTCGCGTGCGGCGGGCAAGGCTCCGCTGGCCGACGAAGCCCTGACCGAACTGGGCTGGACCGCCGAACAGGCGAAACAGGTGCAGACGGCCCTGCGCCTGCCTCGCGCCGACAAGACCCCGCGCCCGGGCAAGCCCGCCCCGCCTCCCAAGGACTCGCCCTTCGCCGCGCTCGCCCAGTTGACCCAGCCGCCCGCGCCCCCGCGCCGCAAGCGCCGCCCGAGGCGCAAGGCCGCCGGCGCGTGAAGGCGGAAAGCTGCCGCATCGACCTCTGGCTGTGGCGGGCGCGGTTCGCCAGGACCCGCGGTCTGGCCGCCGACATGGTCGAGCGCGGCGCCGTCCGCCTGACCCATCACGGGGTCCAGACCCGCCTCGACAAACCCAGTCGCAGCGTCCACCCCGGCGACGACATCCTGTTCGCCCAGGGCGGGCGGCTGATCGCCGTGCGCGTGTTGCAATTGGGCGAAAGGCGCGGCCCTTCCGAGGAAGCCCGCGCCCTTTATGCGGCGCTCGACGCGCCGGAAACCTAACCTCTTTCCTCCCCATGAAATGGGGAGGTGGATCGACGCCGAAGGCGATGAGACGGAGGGGGCGTCTCGACGGCTGAAGTTTGCGTCGCCCCCTCCACCACTCCGTGGTCCCCCTCCCCATTTCATGGGGAGGAAAAAGCCCTCTACGGCTTCACGAACTCGCCTTCGATGTGCAGCTCGACCTCATCCCCCAGCGCCGGCAGGCCGAAGGTGATGCCGAAGTCCGACCGCTTGATCTTGGCCTCGCCGTCGAAGCCGGCCTTGTAACCGCCGCGCGTCTGGCCGGCCTGATTGAACTCGACCTCCATGGTCACTGGCTTGGTCACGCCGCGCAGGGTCAGCTCGCCATGCACCATGGCCTCGTTCGGTTCCGACGGGTCCAGCATGATGTGGGTCGAGCGGAAGGTGGCCACCGGATGATTGGCGGTGTCGAAGAAGTCCGCCGTCTGCAGGTGACGGTTCAGCCCGTCCGAGTTGGACGCCACATCCGTCAGCGGAATAGTCGCCGTCAGGCTGCTGGCCGAGGGATTGGTCGGGTCCAGCTTCAGCTCGGCCTGAACATTGACGAACTGGCCGTAATATTTCGAGAAGCCCAGGTGATCGACCGACCAGGTGATCTTGCCGTGGGCGGAATCCAGCCTGTAGTCGCCGGCCTGAACTTCGGACGGGACCTTGGTCAGGGCGGCCTGGGCGACGACGGCGCCCCCGGCCAGAAGGCTGAGAGCGACAGCCCCCGCGCCGACACGAACGACTGCGGAACGAGCGACGAAACGCATGGGCGAACCTCCTTTTTGAACGATGATCTTCAGCCACATGGGATGCAGACGCGCCTCTGGCCCGTCAAGCTTCTCGCGTCGCTGAACAGCGCCCTCGGTTGACACTTGGTTCCGACGGGGCCATGTGCCCGCCCTCGACCCTGATTGCGCCAGAGAGCCCGCCCGACCGCCATGACCTACATCGTCACCGACGCCTGCGTGAAATGTAAGTTCATGGACTGTGTCGAGGTCTGCCCGGTGGACTGCTTCTACGAGGGCGAGAACTTCCTGGTTATCGCTCCTGACGAGTGCATCGACTGCGGCGTCTGCGAGCCGGAGTGCCCCGTCGACGCCATCGTCCCCGACACCGAGGACGAACCCGACGGCAAGTGGCTGCAGGTCAACGCCGAGTACGCCAAGGTCTGGCCCAACATCACCGTCAAGGGCACGCCGCCCGCCGACCGCGAACAGTACGAGCGCGAGACCGGCAAGTTCGAGAAATACTTCAGCGAGAAGCCCGGCAAGGGCTCCTAAGACCTGAACACAATCCGGTCACAAAGTGCCGGAACCGCTCAGTCGTCCTGTGGATGTTTTGAGATTTCCTAATTTTATGATAGGTTCCTCCCTATTCGAAACGGGCGGTTCCGCAGTCATGCGCGCCGCCCGCGTTTGCGACAGTCCCCCGCCGAACAGACGGGGTCGGCCAGAGGTTCGGTGATCCGCTTTCGCTTCTGATGTGTGACCTGACCGCCCAACCGACGGGACCAGTTTCCGGCGGCGGGGTTGTTTTCGCCCATCGGCTGCGTTCAGCGCCTCGCTTCGCCCCTGTTCCGGGAAAGGAATGACATGACGAGCAAGACCGGTCTGGAATTCAAGGTTGGCGATGCGGTGGTCTATCCCGCCCATGGCGTCGGCAAGGTGGCCGCCATCGAGACTCAGGAAGTCGCCGGCATGTCGCTGGAGGTCTATGTCGTGACCTTCGACCATGAAAAAATGACCCTGCGCGTCCCGACCAAGAAGGCCAAGACCGCCGGTCTGCGCACCCTGGCCGCCGACGACACCGTCACCAAGGCCCTGACGACCCTCAAGGGCCGCGCCCGCGTCAAGCGCACCATGTGGTCGCGCCGCGCCCAGGAATACGAAGCCAAGATCAACTCGGGCGACCTGATCTCGATCGCCGAAGTGGTCCGCGACCTGCACCGCGCCGACACCCAGCCGGAACAATCCTATTCGGAGCGTCAGCTCTACGAATCGGCCCTGGACCGCATGGCTCGCGAAGTCGCCGCCGCCAACCGCATCGACAAGGACGCCGCCGTCGCCCTGCTGGCCAAGTCGCTGAGCGCCAAGAAGCCGGTCCCGACGGCCGCTGAACTGGCCGCCGCCGAGGCCGAGGCCGAGGCCGCCTGATCCACGGCGACAGACGGATACGACAAAGGCCCGGCGGAAACGCCGGGCCTTTTCTTTAGCCCTAGAACCAGCCCGCCTCTTTCAGCACAGGGCCATAGGTCCGGCTCACCGGCGCCGTCAGGCCGCCGACCAGACGCAGCTCGCCGACGCCGCGTCGCCAGCGCACATCCTCCACCGCATCGGCCGCCACCCACCATGACCGGTGAACACGCCAGCCGTGCGCGCCGCCCAGTTCCTCCAGGGCGTCGCCGAAACGCAGGGCGACCAGTTCGACCCCCGCATCCGTGTGGACCTTCAGATAATGGTCGTGGGCCTCGATCGCGATCAGCCGCGCCGCGCGCCGTTTCGCCGACAGGCGCCGCCTGAACGCGGCCTCGGCCTCGGGCAAGGGCGGGGCGATGATGGTCCGCGTCTCGACGCGCGCCGGCGAACGCCGCCAGACCAGGGCCCGCACCGCCATCACCGCCAGCAGGATGGGCCAGACCTGCCAGAGAAGGCGCCCGAAGCCCTGCCAGTCGAGCCGCCCGCCCATGAGAAGGTGCTCGGTGCTCAACACCAGCAGCGACACCGCAGGCGTCATCAGCACCGAAACTGCCGCGACCCGTTGCCAGCCCGAAGCCATGCGACGGCTCAGCAGCTCATCGGCCGTAATCCCGATCACACCGCCGCCGACCATGCAGATCATCCAGTAGATATAGCGATAGGCGTCCGGGATGCGGTCCGAGCCGAACGGCCCCAGGAAGCCCATCAGCAGGCCGATCGCGATCAGCATGGCCAGGTCGACGCCCCATCGCCGCGCCATGGCCGACGCCCCCGCCCTTGTCGCCTCTCCGCTCATGTCGCCCCGTTCGCGCAACCCTGGCGCCGCTCACGAAGCAAGGCCTAGCGAGCCGCCGCGCGTCCGGCAATGGCGTTCGGCGAAACCGCCAACGAGGCCCCCGCATGACCATCGCCGCCCCGCCTTCGACCCGCCGCACGTCCTGGCGCTTCCGCATCGGCTGGGCGCTGCTCGCCCTCCTCTGCCTGGGGATCAGCGTCTACTCCGCCCGCTATCTGCTGCATCCGCCGCAAACGCCCGCCCAGGCCCTGGGCAACCCACTCGGCGTTCCGTGGCTCTTCATCCACGTTGCAGGCTCCGTCACGGCCCTGGCGCTGGGGTCGCTCCAGTTCCTGCCGGTCCTGCGCCGCACAGCCGGCCCGCCCCACCGCTGGGTCGGGAGGGTCTATGTCGCGGGATGCCTGGTCGGCGGCTCGGCGGGTCTGATTCTGGCCCCCGGCTCCCACGCAGGCCCCATCGCCTCGGCAGGCTTCGACGCCCTCGCCGTCCTCTGGATCGCCACAACCCTCCTAGGCTGGCGCGCCGCCGTGCAGGGCCGCTTCGACGACCACCGCCGCTGGATGATCCGCTCCTGGGCCCTGACCCTGGCCGCCGTAACCCTGCGGCTCTACCTGCCGCTGGTCATGATCCTGGATCTGCCCTTCCTGCCCTGGTACCGCGCCATCTCATTCCTGGCCTGGGTTCCCAATCTGATCGCGGCGGAGCTTTGGCTGCGCCGCTCAGGAAAGGCTTAGAAATACTCGGCGTTCGCCGGGCACTGGGCGCTGAGACGACGCGCGGTGATGCTGGCGGGGATATAGGGGGTGCCTCGCATCAGCTGGGCGCCGCCGTTGAAATGGAAGCTCTCGGTTTGATAGGTGCCGTTCAGGCGCACGCTGACGCGACGGCCCTTCTTGTCCTGGCAGGTGCCTTCGAAACGCGCCCGCCCGTCGCCGACCTGACGCGTCGGATAGGTGCATTTCCAGCGGTTCGTCGACAGCCCGCCGAAGAAGCGGTTGATCTCGCTGGGGCGCACGCACTTCTGCTCGGTGTCGCGGCTGCCCAGTGCGCTGGTGGTGTATTCCCAGTAGCCCGGCAGGACCGGCTGGGCCGGGGCCGCCGTCTGGGCCTGGGGGGCCGCCGCAGGCGCGCCCAGCATGACGGCGCCGGCGACAACGGGGGCGGCCAGGGCCAGGACTCGAGCGAACGAAACAGGCAGCGTCTTCATGGGGAACGGCTTCCAATGGGTCTTCATGCTATCCTCTGTATAGCAGGTCGTTGAACGCTGGCTGAACGAAGGCGATCCCGCGCGCCGGACAGCCTCGATCCCCGCCAGAATCCCTGGCCTGACTCGACTCCAGCCTTGACGGCCTCCGAGTCATTCCTCTATACGGCCCCCTCTCTCGCAGGGGTCCGCCCGCTGCGTGCACCTGTTTCATGCGTCCGCACACGTCTCGCGGATGTGACCTTGAGGATCTTAAGATGTCGCGTCGTTGCGAACTCACGGGTATCGGCCCGATGGTCGGCCACAATGTGAGCCACTCGAACATCAAGACCAAGCGCCGCTTCCTGCCGTCGCTGAAGACGGTCAAGGTGGCCTCGGAATCGCTGGGCCAAACCTTCTCGCTGCGTATCTCGAACGCCGCCCTGCGCACCCTCGACTACAAGGGCGGCCTGGACGCCTTCATCGTCAAGGCTCGCGACGAAAAGCTGTCGGTCGCCGCCCAGCGCATCAAGCGCCAGGTCAAGGCCAAGCTGGCCGAGCAGACCGCCGCTTAATCAGCGCCGTCTGACCAAGTTTGAAGAGGCCGGTGGAAACACCGGCCTTTTTCTTTGCGCCCTCGTCGCCCCCCGCTACGGTCATCACGACCTCTGCCGGAGCCGAAGCCTTGCGCCTGACCGCCGCCCTCTGCCTGACCACCGCCCTGATCAGCGCCCCGGCGCTGGCCCAGGAGGCCGCCCCCGCTCGCGATTCGACGGCCTTCACCCTGTCCAGCGGCACGCCCCGCACGTCGGAACAACTGGCCCTGCGCTTCGACAAGGCGGACCTGTCGTTCAAGCTGCTGCCCGAGACCCAGTCGATCGAGGGCGTCGCCGTCCTCGACTTCACCGCTGCGGCCCCGGCCAGCGCCGTCGTGGTCGAACTGGACACCCTGTTCGCCATCGCCTTGGTCACCGTGGACGGCCAGACTGTCGCCGGCTGGTCCAATCCCGAGGGCCGCCTGACCATCCCCCTGCCGCGCCCCCTGGAGGCCGGTCAGACGGTTTCCGTCCGCATCGCCTACGCCGGACGCCCGCACCAGGCCAAGCGCGCCCCCTGGGACGGCGGCTTCGTCTGGGCCAAGACGTCCGACGGCCAGCCATGGATCGCCAGCGCGGTTCAGGGCGAGGGCTGCGATCTGTTCTGGCCCTGCGTCGACCACCCGCAGGGCGAGCCCGACCGCGTCGATCTGCACATCACCGTCCCCTCGGCCCTCAGCGCCCCCGCCAACGGCCGCTTCCTGGGCAAGACCGACAATGGCGACGGCACCACCACCTGGAACTGGACAGCGCGCCAGCCCGACACCTACGCCATCAGCCTGAACGTCGGCCCCTTCGTGGAGATGGCCGCCGACTACCCCAGCCGCTTCGGAAATGTGATTCCGCTGCGCTTCTGGCGCCTGGCGTCGGACGACCCGGCCAAGGCCGCCGCCCTGTTCGCCGAATTCCCCCAGCAGCTCGACTTCTATGAGGCGACCATCGGCCCCTTCCCCTTCGGCGACGAGAAGATGGGCGTGGTCGAGACCCCGCACCTGGGCATGGAGCACCAGACCATCAACGCCTACGGCAACGGCTACAAGCTGGACGGCAAGGGCTACGACTGGCTGCTGCAGCATGAACTGGCGCACGAATGGTTCGGCAATCAGCTGACCAACGCCGACTGGGACGACATGTGGCTGCACGAGGGCTTCGGCACCTATATGCAGCCCCTCTACGCCCGCTGGCTGAACGGCGAACGCGCCATGCAGTCCGAGCTTCAGACCATGCGGCTGACGCTGTCGAACCGCTTCCCCGTCGTCTCGGGCAAGCCCCAGGACGCGGGCACGGTCTACAACGGCGAGACCGGGCCGGGGCTGGACCTCTATTACAAGGGCGCCCTGATCGCCCACACCCTGCGCCTCTACATCGGCGACGATGCCTTCTACGGATCCATGCGCCGACTGGTCTATGGCCGCCCTGATCCGAAACCCGGCAACTTCGCCCCGCGCTACGCCACGACGCCCGAGTTCATTGCCATCGTCAATCAGGTGACCGGCCGCGATCTGGGCTGGTTTTTCGACGCCTACCTCTATCAGGCCGCCCTGCCCGATCTGGTCATGACCCGCGACGGCGAGCGTGTCACCGTGGAGTGGAAGACCGGAAACGGCCGCCCCTTCCCCCTGCCTGTCGAGGTCGAGGTGGACGGCCGTCTGCGCGCCCTGCCCATGACCGACGGTCGCGCCGTCTTCACGGCGCCCTCCAGCGCCCACATCCTGCTGGACCCCGGTTCAAAGGTGCTGCGCCGCCTGGAGTACCTCGAGGTCTGGAAGGCGTCCCAGAGCGCCGGCTAGGCGTAGCCCAGCAGGCTGCGCAGGCCGGGCGCGTGGAAATCCACCAGCCGCTTTTGCTGCTCGGGCAGTTCCGACGGGAAGGTCATGCCTTCCGGCAACATCAGGTTCTCGCGCGCCGTCCGGCTCAGCTTGCGGTCCGAGCCGATCCGCACGCGCGCCTTCCAGTCTTCCGGCAAGGCGATGCCGCAGGCGTCCAGAAGCGCGCGGAAATAGGCCTCTGACGACGGCGCATCCAGATCGCCCAGCGCCGCCAGAATATCCTCGTAACGGACCAGATAGACCCCCGTCCCCAGCCAGGAGGCGGCGTTGTGCGTGTAGATGTCGGCCAGGGCCGGCGTCTTCCCATGCAGGCCGAAGATCATGAAGTTCATCAGCATGTCGGCGTTGAACACGCCGGATTTCAGATGCTCCAGATTCTCCTGATGGAAGGTGTCCGAGACAAAGAACCGAGCGCGCGCCAGCACCCAGTCGTAGGGGTCGCGCACCAGCAGGACATGACGGGCGGTGCGGACATTGGCGGCGGCCTGGTCGCTGAACAGCAGATGCGCGGCGCTGAGCCGGGGCGCGTGCGGATTGAAGGCCTCCAGGTGCAGATGCATGTTGGGGATCTGCACGAAGTCGCGGTCGTAGTGTTGCTCGACGGGCACGAACATCCTGACGATGTTGCGCAACAGATGGGTGCCGCCCTTGGGCACGCTGTTAAGCAGGACCGGCTGCGCCAGCGGCGTCTGTGAGAACCGCGCCACCTCCGCGTCCAACGTGTCCTTGATTCCGGTGATGATCGCCATGCTTCCCCCTAAGCCTCAGCCATGGATAAGGCAGGGTCCGCCTCGCCGCACAGCACAAAAAATGGAAAGGGCGGCGAGAAGCCTCGCCGCCCTCCCGGAACACAGATGTTCTTGCGATCAGAAGGACTTGCTGATCCGAACGAAGACGCGACGACCGTAATAGGCCTCGGTGTACTGCGACGCGAGGATCGAGTTCCCCGTCGTCGAGTACTCGCCGATTATGGTCGAGGCTGCGGGCGGCTTCTCGTCGAAGACGTTGGCCACGCCGCCGATCAGCTTCCAGTCGTCAAACTGATAGGCCAGCGAAGCGCTGTGGAAGCCGGTGAACTCGGCGTCGGCCTTCACCTCGACGCGACGGCCGTCGATGGTCGTGAAGAGCGAGCCATTGCTCTCCAGGTACTCGCCCGCGCTGGATTGGTTGCCGATCCAGTCGAAGCCCCAGTAGGCCGTCCACGGACCGCGCGAGAAGCTGGCGTTGATATTGCCGACCAGTTCAGGATAGCCGACCTCGCCCAGGGGATCGACCGAGCTGTCCGCGAACACCGCCGTGTAGTTCTCCAGGGTCCAGGTCGTCTGGCTGTCCAGCGTCAGCTCACCCCAGGGCGTCTCGGTGATGAAGCGGAAGGTGAAGTCCAGGCCGCGGTTCGTCTGCTCAGCGATGTTGATGAAGCTGTCGCGCACCTGGGTGATCCCCAGGGTCGGATCGCGGTCGAACTGGTTGCAGATCGGATCGGTCGGGAAGTTGTCCGACAGATAGCAGGCCGTCAGGATCCCGCCGGCGCCCAGGTTGGTCACCTGGTTGTTGATGTTGATGTCGAAGTAATCGACCGCCAGGCTGATGCCGGTTTCGGGCGGGGTGATGATGACGCCCACCACCGTCGCCTTCGAGGTTTCCGGCGTCAGAACGCCCAGACCGCCGCCGGTGACCACCTCGGCCGAGGCGTTGCCCCCGGTGAAGTCGCCGGCCACGCCGCCGCCCGGACCCGCCGCATTGCGGCAGTTGTCATAGAGCTTCTGCGTCACGGCGCCATCGGCCAGACGCGTGTCCAGGTTCAGGCAGGGGTCGATATTGCGCTGTCCGGCGAAGCTGGTCTGGTCCGCCAGATACAGTTCGAACAGGGCCGGAGCGCGGAACGAGGTGCCGTGGGTCGCGCGGAAGCGCACGGCGTCGTTCACCGCCCAGTTCAGACCCACCTTGTAGGTCGAGGCGTCGCCGGAGGTCTTGGTGTCGGTGTAGCGTCCCGACAGCGACAGATCGAGCCCCTGGACGAAGGGGAAGTCCTTGAGCAGGGGCACGGCCAGCTCGGCATAGGCTTCGCGGGTGTCTTCGCTGCCCTGGGTGATGCCGGCGCCCGACAGACCCCAGCTGTTGTCGGCCAGGGTCACTTCGCCGGGCGTATCATTGATCTCGTCACGACGGATGTGGAAGCCCAGCGCCAGGCCCAGAGGTCCAGCCGGCAGTTCATACAAATTGCCGCCGATCGAGCCTTCCACATAGGTCTGCTCGTAGAGGGTGTTGCCGGTTTCCGTATCGAACAGGAAGGCCCGTTCTTCGGCGCTCAGATCGCCCCGCAGCACGCGAGGATCGGTGAAGTCCATGTCGATGCACTTGCGGCCGCTGACCGGCAGATTGGTGCCGACGCAGCTCGACGTCTTGAAGTTGGTCGACGCCACAGCGTCGTCCAGGATCACATCCGAGGTGTAGTCGCCGTCAGAGCGGCTGTACTGGGCGAAGACGTCCCATTTCCAGGTGTTGGAGAACAGGTTCAGATCGCCGCGAACGCCGGCCACGCCGCGGATGTAGTCCACGCGTTGCGACTGATCGAAGTGGTCCGTGATCGGCGTCGCGCTCAGATAGTAGTCGCCGCTGAAGCCTGTGACGGGATCCCCGCCATAGCCCAGCCCCGTCGAGGTGTAGGTGTAGTTCCAGAACTGCCGATAGCTGTCGGTGCGGCTCTCGCGACGGTTCAGCAGGAACTCGCCATAGACTTCCACGCCGCCGCCGACGTCATAGGCGCCGTCGACGAAGGCCGTGTAGCGCTCGATCTCGGGGACGATGGATTCTTCGCGCGCGAAGGGATGGCTGGCGTTGACGACCGCACGCGACGCGGCGTCGTAGTTGACCAGATAGAAGCCGTTGGGCGCGCCCGGATACTGTGCGCTGGTGGCCGGATTGGTCGGACGGGCCGGGATGTATTTGCCCAGGTCGCCGTCGTAATCGTATTGGAAGCGACCCGCGCGGCCGGTGAAGCCGGGGCCATAGACATAGACCTGCCCCCACAGGGTGTCGTTACAGGTCGGCTTGCCGGTGCGCGGGTCGATCCGGTCGGCACGATTGCGGGTGCCCGGTTCGAACACATACTGGTTCTTGCAGATCAGGAAGTCGCGGTCGCCGGCGCGCAGCGCCTCCTGGCGATAGTAGTCGGCCGACAGGTTGATGTAGCCCCGGTCGAACTTCTTCCCGAAGGAGCCGGAGATGTTGTACTGCTCGCCGCCGCCGTCCAGGGGCGCTGTGGCGAAGACGCCCATCTCCCCGCCGTCGCGACCGCGATTGGTGATCAGGTTGACCACCCCGGCCACGGCGTCCGAGCCATAGATGGACGAGGCGCCGTCCTTCAGCACGTCGACGCGATTGATCGCCGACTGCGGAATGACGTTCAGGTCGAAGGCGGACACGCCGCCGCGCGTGCCGGCCGGGCCGGCGCGACGCCCGTTGAGCAGGACCAGGGTCCGGTTGGCGCCCAGACCGCGCAGCGAGATCGTCGAGGCGCCGGGACCGCCATCGGTCACGAAGGCGCTGGAAATCGTGCTGTTCACCTGCGGCGAACCGGCGGCGACGGTGGACGACTGCAGCATCTGCGCCGTGTCGCTCAGGCCCCGCGCCTGGGCGCGTTCGCTGGTGATCACCTGCACCGGCGAGGCGCTGGTGAACTCATTCTTCGGGATGCGCGACCCGGTGACGATGACTTCTTCAACCTGGGTGGCTTGGTCGTCCACGGCGGCCGGCGGCGTCGTTTGAGCGAAGGCTGGGCTCGTCGCCAGCAGCGCCGCTACAGCGCCGCCGAAGAGCGAGGAGGAATAGCGCAGACGATTTTGCGGCGTCATCTTGATCACTGTGTCCTTTTCATCCTGTCGCCCTCGCTTCTCGGCGAGCTCGACCGCAATAAATTCATTACGACAAGTTCATCAGACTTCGCCAAAAGCGCCACAATTGCACCACCGCAACCGCAAAGCGGACACTTTTGACGGAACGACGTTGCACTATCGCCACAGCACTGCCCGCCGTTCGACGCCGGACGCGCCCGGCCGGGATGCCCGGTCTCGCAATTGAAAAGAGCCCCGTCTCGGCGACGGGGCCCCTCACATTGACGCTGACGTCAGAAGCGGAAGGTCAGGAAGGTCCCGAGATAGGACTGGTCTTCCGCCGTCCCGGTCTCCTTCAGGAAGTCGCCGGCCTTGGTGTAGTTGGCGACGCCCATCAGCGAGACATAGGGGGTCAAGGCGTAGCGGGCGAAGACGCCGGTGCGCCAGCCGACATAGGACGACTGCCCTTCATTCGCGCCGCGCAGCACCATGCCGGACAGGGCGTAAAGGCCGTCGTCCTTGCTTTGACGCCACAGGCCCGCCGTGTTGGCGCCCAGGGTCAGCTTGGGCGACGGACGCACCGTCACTTCGGGTTGCAGCAGCACCATGTTGGCGAAGCCCAGATCCGTGCGCAGGGCCGCCGGTTGCGGGAACAGGGGGTTGAAGCTGTTCAGCTTGCCGTCGTTCGGGTCCTTGTCGCCGGAGCCGACGTCCAGACGCACGGCCAGGCGCGGCGACCACTTTACGCTTGAGAAGGTGCGACCGCCGACCGCCGAGACGAACCAGGCGTCGATGTCGAGGTCGCGGAACGAGCCCCACTGTTTGACCGCCTCGACCTCATAATCCCAGGGCGCGACCTTGCCCGACAGGCGCACCGACAGGGTGTCGCGGTCGTCGCGGCCCGCCACCTGGCCATAGAAGGGCGTCGTCAGGCGATCGGTGTTAGCGTAGAGCAGCTCCAGCCTGGGCGCCGTCGCACCCTGCCCCAGAGTCCTGGCGGCCGTCGCGCCATAGAGGCGGTAGTCAAAGTTGGTCGCGTCGTCCCACGAGGCCTTGCCTTCGCGCAGGGCGTAACCCGCGAAGGCGCCGCCGCTCCAGCCCGTCGGGCTGTCATACAGGACCCGCACCATGTCCAGGGCCACGCGGGCGTTGGCGCCCTCGCGCATGTCGAACAGGCGGAAGCCGCCCTGACCGAACTCCTGACGGCCCGCGCGGACGCGCACCGTGCCCCCGCCGAGACCGGTCTTCGCTTCGACGAAGGCCTGATGCAGGTCGGTGCGGTTTTCCTCGATCACCGGCTCGCCGCTGGCCAGGCCCGAGGTGCGGGCGTCCTGCACGTCGACGAAGGCCCGCAGCGAAGAGCCCAGGTTCAGTTCACCCCACAGGCGGGCGCGGGTCTGGAAGTCGCCGCCGGTATCCTGAGCCCCCCGACCGAAACGCTCGTTGTCGCGGTGTTCGCCGCGGAAACGCAGCTCGCCGCCGAAGCTGGCCCAGACGGGCCCGCCCTCGCCGCCGACCGGCACATATTTGAACTTCGACCAGGTCGAGGTGCGCTTGGCCGGGTCGGCCATCCAGGCGTAGCTCTCGTCGTGGTTGATCAGCTTGAACGGCGGCGGCGCGGCCGGGGCGGCAGGCGCGACGGTCGGAACCGCAGCGGGCGCGGTCTGGATCGGCGCCTCTGCGTCGGCGGGCATGGGGGCGTGCGAAAGCAATGCGGCGGCGGCCGCAGCGGCGATACTCATGGATGTCCTCCGGGAAAGGGCGCGGTTGGCTCCGCGCTCGGTTCGATTGGGATGATTATTCGGCGTCGGGCTGTCGGCCCGGGACGGCGTTCTGGAAGGCGGGCAGGTCGAGGCAGGCGGCTTCAAGCGCCAGCAGGCGCGGCCAGCGCAGCTCGACGCCGAAGCGACGGGCGTTGCCCAGCTGCGGCACGATGCAAAGGTCGGCCAGGGTCGGGGCGTCGCCGAAGGCGAAGGGCCCCGGCTGATCGGCCAGCAGCTTGTCGACCGCGTCGAGGCCTTCCTCGATGACGGTCGCGGCCCAGGCCTGAACCACGTCTTCGCCCAGACCGAGGTCGCGCAGGCGTTGCAGCACCTTGAGGTTCTGCACCGGGTGGATGTCGCAGGCGACGGCCTGAGCCACGGCCCGGACCTTGGCCTTCTGCACCGGATCGGCGGGCAGCAGCGACGGCTCGGGCGAGGTCTCGTCGAGGTATTCGATGATGGCCAGCGACTGGGTCAGGACCGCGCCGTCGTCGGTGACGAAGGCGGGCAGCAAGCCTTGCGGATTGAGCGCGAGGTATTCCGGCGCCCGCTGCTCGCCCTTGCGCAGGTGATGGATGACCTGCACGGCCTCCAGTCCCTTGAGGCCCAGGGCGATACGCACCCGCCAGGAGGCCGTGGAGCGGAAATAGCCGTGCAGGATCATGGGGTCAGACTCCGGCGCGACGGCGCACGCCGCCGAGGGTGAAGACCGCGATCGAGGCGATCATGGCAGGGATGACGGCCAGCAGGATCAGGTTCTGCGGGCTCCAGCCGGCGGCCAGCAGCACGCCGCCGACCAGCGGGCCGACGATGGCGCCGATGCGGCCCACGCCCAGGGCCCAACCCACGCCCGTGGCGCGGATGGCGGTCGGATAGACAGCCGCCGTCAGGGCGTTGCAGCCGATCTGTGCGCCGACGACGCCGAAGCCGGACAGGGCCGCGCCGACCAGCAGGACCGTCAGATTGGTGCCGCCGAAGGCCAGCAGGGCGATGAAGGCGGCCGAGGCGGCGTAGGCCGAACCCAGGACGACATAGGGGCTGATCTTGTCGATCATCCGGCCCAGAACGATGGCGCCGACGACGCCGCCGAGATTCAGGGTGGCGGTGGACAGGATGGCCATGCTGAGCGGCAGACCGGCGCCCTTCAGCAGGGTCGGCAGCCAGTTCACCAGGAAGTACATGACCAGCAGGTTCATGAAGAAGGCGACCCACAGCAGCAGGGTCACCGGGGCGCGGCCTTCGCGGAACAGCTGGAAGACCGAGAAGCCCTTGGCCGCCGAGGACTGCTCGTGCTTCAGGCCGGCGATGAATTCGCTGACCGAGGCGTCAGCGTCGATCTTCTTCACAATGGGGGCGATCTTGTGTTCCGGCGCGCCCTTGGCGACCAGGAAGCGCACCGATTCCGGCAGCATGAAGTACAGCACCGGCAGCAGCAGCAGCGGCAGGACGCCGCCGACGACGAAGACCGAATGCCAGTCCCAGGTGGCGATCAGCCAGGTCGAGATCAGACCGCCGATGGTCGAGCCCAGCGGGAAGCCGCAGAACATGACCGTCACCAGGGTCGCGCGCAGGCGGGCCGGGCCGTATTCGCTGGTCAGGGCGATGATGTTGGGCATGGCCGCGCCCAGGCCGACGCCGGTGATGAAGCGATAGATCAGCAGCTCGTTCATCGAGGTCGAGAAGGCCGTCAGCAGGGCGAACAGGCCGAAGATGAAGGTCGAGATCAGGATGACCGTCTTGCGGCCGAACTTGTCCGCCGCCGGGCTCAGGGTGAAGGCGCCGACCGTCAGGCCCAGAAGGCCGATGGCGAAGATCGGGCCGAAGGCCGACGGGGCCAAGCCCCAGTCCTCGGCGATCTTGGGCGCGACGAAGGCGATCGACTGGGTGTCGAAGCCGTCGAGCATGGCGATGATGAAGCACAGCGCCGTGACGCCAAACTGTAGCGGGCCGAACTTGGCCCGGTCGATGACGGCGTTTCCGCCCCCCTCACCCATGGCTGCCATTTGTGTCGTCCTCCGTGGAGGGCGCGTCTGTCGCGCGCCTCTCCTTGTGTTGATGATGCTTGTGAAGGGAAATCAGGCGGCCTTGGGGCCGACCTTGATGTTGAGCGGGGTCAGACCGTCGATGCTCACAACCATGGCGTCGCCTTCGACGACGGCGCCGACGCCGGCGGGGGTGCCGGTATAGATCAGGTCGCCGGGCTGGATTTCCCACAGACCCGACAGGTAGGAGACGATGTCCGCCACCGGCCAGATCAGGTCGGCCAGGTCCGCCGACTGCTTGACCTCGCCGTTGACGGTCAGCTCGATCTTGCCGTTCTCGGGATCAAAGCCCTCGCCCGCCTTGTGGATCAGGCCCAGCGGCGACGACTGCTCGACGTTCTTGCCCGTGTCCCACGGACGGCCCTGGGCGCGCGCTTCCAGCTGCAGGTCGCGGCGCGTCATGTCGAGGCCGGTGGCGTAGCCCCAGACGTGGTCCAGAGCGTCCCGGGCGGCGATGTCGCGACCGCCCTTGCCGATGGCGACGACCAGCTCGGCCTCATAGTGGAAGTTCTCGGTCTTGGACGGATAGGCGATGGTCGTGCCGTCCGGCACGACGGTCTCGGCCCAGGCGGTGAAGAAGAAGGGCGGCTCGCGGTCCGGGTCGCGGCCCATTTCGCGGGCGTGGGCGGCATAGTTGCGGCCGACGCAGAAGATGCGGCGCACCGGGAATTCGTCCCCGGTGTTGGTCGGGGCAAGCACGGGCGCTTGCGGTTGGAACAGCAGGCTCATGCGTTCTCTTCCTTGTAGAGGTTCAGTTTTTCCTGACAGGCCTTGTCGGAGTATCCGAACAGGACAAGTCGGCTGATCGCCTTGAAGGCGACCGATTTCCACGACGGCACGACCACGATGTCGCGCGGCTTCAGGGCGATGGCCTCGCCTTCGATGACCGCCTCGCCCGTACCCTCGACGACCACGAAGATGGTGCCGTCGGTCGAGCGGCGCGGTTTGGTCTCAAAGCCTTCCGGCAGCAGGCGGACATGGGCCGAGATGGTGGCCATGATCGGCCCACCGTTGATCGGGTTCATGAACTCCAGCGCGTGGCCCAGATGCTGGTCGATCTCGGCGCCGCTCTCGGCCATGGCGTCCAGCGCCGGACGCCACTCGGCGTAGGGGTAGTGGAACAGCGGCTGATGCGCCGGACGGCGATCCGCCGTGTGGCCCTTCAGCGGACGCATGTTGCGGCCATAGCGGTTCAGGCTGTCGCCGGCCGGGGCCTGTTCGGGAAACTGGTCTTCCGAATAGCCCTCGGCGAAGCTGGCGTCGAAGTGGCGGACGGTCGGGATGTCCAGGCCGTCCAGCCAGATCATCGGCGTCTCGGTCGGATTGCCGTGGTCGTGCCACTGACCGCCCGGCGTCAGCACCAGATCGAAGGGCTGCATCACCGCCTTCTCGCCGTCCACCGAGGTATAGGCGCCGCCCCCCTCCATGACGAAGCGCAGGGCGCACTGGGCGTGGCGGTGGGCCGGGGCGATCTCGCCCGGCAGGATCAGTTGCAGACCGGCATAGAGGCTGGGTGTGATGCCCGAATGGCCCGGCAGGCCGGGGTTCTCCAGGATCAGCACCCGGCGCTCGGCCTGCTTGGCGCTGATCAGGTCGCCCGCCCGCATCAGGTAGTCGCGCGCCTTGTCATAGGACCACTTGTGCACCTTGGCCGGCGAGTCCGGCTTGGGCAGGACCAGGGCCGACAGCTTCTCCCACAGGGGATAGAGGCCTTCGGGCTCCATCTGCTCATAGAGGGCGTTCAACTGGGACTGCTGGTCGTTGGAAAGGACTTCCTGCATGGCTCAGCCCTCCATGCCGACGTGCAGCAGGCCGTCCTGCAGCTTCACCGGGAAGCTGCGCACGGCGACCGAACACGGCGCGTCGACCGGCGCGCCGGTCTTCACGTTGAAGGTGCCCTGATGCAGCGGGCACTCGATCAACTCGCCGTCGAGAAAGCCGTCGGACAGGCTGGCCGCGCCGTGGGTGCACAGGTCGGCGGTCGCGAAATACTCGCCGTCCACGACATAGAGGGCGACGCTCAGGCCGTTGGCGCTGGCCTTGGCCACGCCGTGGTCTTCGAGGGCCGAGGGCGGCAGGGTCGCCACCCACGACAGGGTCGCGGCTTCGGTCATGCGGGGTACACCAGACTGTTGGGGATCATTTCGGAATCGAAGACGACGATCCGCTCGACAAAGCGCAGGCGGTCGCCGTCGCGGACGATGCGGTCGTGGCAGACGGCGGACAGGATGATGTCCGACTGCTTGTCGACCAGGGTCTGCACCACCAGCAGGTTGTGGCGGACGCGCACGCCCTCCTCCCCCTGCTCGACCACGCGCGGCGCGGTCGGGAAGCGACGGTAATAGCGCGGCGCATACATCTGGGTCCGCGTCAGGCCGGTCACCCGATCCTTCAGCATGCCCCGGCTCTCGGCCTGCATGGTGCACAGGGTATAGCCGGCGTCGTAGTTCTCGCGTGGGATCACCCGATACAGGCAGTCCTCGGTGAAGAAGTCGGGCCAGGCGTGCAGATCGACATCGTCCAGCACGCCGTAATAGGCGTCATACAGGTCGCGGATCTCTTCACGAGCAATGGTCATGGTCTCGCTCACAGGCCCATCACCTTGCGCCAGTAGCGGTACATGCCGCGCACGGCGGTCTCGGTGACCTGGTGGTCGGTCGGCGCGATCTCGCGGCCGCCCATCTGCAGGATGAAGTGCTCGTCCGGCGAAGCGGCGGCGCCCTGCTGGGTCATTTCCAGAACCTCGCCGTCGTCGGCCGAGACGAAGCCCGCCGGGCCGAACAGGTTGGCCTGACGCGTGCGGCGCAGGCGCATCTCCGGCGTGTCGTCGGCGTAGCACCAGTGGGTCCAGTGGAAGTCAAAGCCACCGACGCCCTTGGGCACGATCTGGCGCGTGGTCAGGCTGTTGACCTGCTGTTGCAGGATCACGCTGGGGAAGATGGTGATCATCCCGACGGTTTCCTCGCCGGGGAACTCCTGCACCACGTCCATGACGCGAGGGTCTTCCAGCACCAGATCGCCCTGGAAGTTGCGGATGTCGGCCATGGCCTCGGTCTTTTCCTGCTCGCCCTTGCGCGAGATCAGGATGCCGTGGCGGCCCTCGTCGTCGATATCGACGGCGGACTTCTGGTCGGCGCGGAACAGGCCGAAGGTGGCGAAGAAAACGTGCAGCAGACCCGCGTGATAGGGGTCCTTGATGTTCTCCTGCATCTGCTTCCAGTTGGCGGGGATGTGCTGGCGGTTGTAGCCCAGGACCTCCAGCTTCCGGCCGTCATAGACGCGGGTGTAGTGCTTCCAGAACTTCTCGCCGAGATAGTCGCGGAAGGTCGGCGTCTCGTCCGAGAAGGTGGCCCAGACCACGCCGTTGACCACCTCGACGCGCAGCTTGTTCAGGCTGTGGTCCTTGGGATCGAAGTCCGACGGCATCCCGCCCTGACGCTTGACGCCGCGACGGAAGGGCACGCCCTGCAGGTCGCCGTTCAGGGCATAGGACCACTGGTGATAGGGGCAGATCAGTTCCTTGGAGTGACCGGTGCGGGTCTGGCAGAACTTGACGCCCTTGTGGGCGCAGCGGTTCTCGACGACCGAAATCTCGTCCTCGCCCGAGCGGACCATGACGCAGGGCTTTTCGCCCAGGGTCGTCGTCTTCCAGTCGCCGACCTCGGCCAGCTCGCACTCCAGGCCGACATAGAGCCAGTGCGGCCCGTACCAGATCTTCTGCAGTTCCTCGGCGTAGATCGCAGGGTCCGTATAGACCCAGTAGGGCACGGCGGCGTCGACGTCGGCCGGCCATGCGCGGCTGTTCTCGCCCTCCGGCGGGCGTACGGGGATGTTCACTGAAAGCTCCCGGACAAGAATTCGAAGCGGCGATCTCATGTCGCCGTTGACCGCATTGGTGTCGTGGTTTTTGATCTATGTCAAACGCGTTGCATCTAGTGCAACGACGAATGGAGATCACAAATGGCTGAACGCATTGTCATCCTGGGCGCCGGACACGCCGGCGGCGCGACCGCTATCGCCTTGCGTGAGCTGGGTTTTTCGGGATCGATCCTGGTCGTGGGCGACGAGGCCCACCCCCCCTACGAACGTCCAAGCCTGTCCAAGGAATACCTGTCGGGCGCCGAGGCCGATCCGGTCTGGCTGGCGCCCGTTGAACGCTGGGCCGAGCTGGACGTGGCCCTGAAACTGGGCGCCGAGGCCGTCGCCATCGACCGTGACAGGGGCGAGATTCGACTGGCCGACGGTTCGGCCGAACCCTACGACAAACTGGTCCTGGCCATGGGCGGTCGCGTGCGCCGCCTGCCCCTGCCCGACCATGCCGCCGTCCGCTATCTGCGCACCGCCGACGACGCCCGCGCCATCGCGGCGGCGGCCAAGCCCGGCGCCCGCACCCTGGTGGTCGGCGGCGGCGTGATCGGTCTGGAGGCGGCTTCGACCCTGCGCGGGCTGGGCCTGAGCGCCGTGGTGATCGAGGCGGGCCAGCGCCTGCTGGGCCGCAACGTCCCGGCCGAGGCCGCCGAATGGCTGGCCGCCGCCCACGCCCGCATCGGCGTCGAGGTGAAGCTGGGCCGGTCGCTGCAATCATTGGAAGACGCCGCCGACGGCTCGGTTCTGGCGCGGCTGGACGACGGCTCGACCATCGAGGCCGACCTGATCGTCGTCGGCATCGGCATCATCCCCTCGACCGGGATGGCCGAGGCCGCGGGCCTGCCCGTCGCCGGCGGAGTTCTGGTCGGCGACGACTACCGTTCGCCCGCCGACACCCGCATCTTCGCCGTGGGAGATCTGGCCACGCGGACGCGAGACGGCGCCGCCGCCCGCATGGAGACCTGGGCCCACGCCCAGACCTCGGCCCGCGCCGCCGCCCTGGCGATCACGGGTCAGCCCGCAGAGGTCGAGCCGACGCCCTGGTTCTGGACCGCCCAGTGCGGCCACAACCTGCAGATCCTCGGTGATCCGGCGGCGGGCGACGCCGTCGTGGCGCGCGGCGAGGCGGTGCGTCTCTATCTGCGCGACGGCGTCCTGGTCGGCGCGGTCTGTCTGGATCAGCCCCGCGATTTCGCCACGGCGCGCCGCCTGATGGGCAAGACCCTGATCGCGGAAACCGCCGGCGATCCGGCGACCGACCTGCGCAAGGCCGCCGCCTGAGCCGTCAGATCGACGGGCGCACCCCGCCCGTCGCCAGGGTGATCTGGTCGCACACCTCGATCAGGCGCTCACGCGCCTGATCATCGTACTCGGTCTTGAACACATCCGTGGCCAGGACCGTGGCGGTGAAGACCGCCTCCCCCTGCAGGTCGAAGATCGGCACGGCGGTGGCGCGCAGCCCCGGGATCAGATCGCCCCTGACCGCCGAATAGCCGTCGCGTTGCACACGGGCGCGCAGACCCTCGACATCGACCGGCTGGAACTGCGGCTGGGTCTCGCGCTCGACCATCTGCCGCGTCGCCGCCTCGGGGCGGAAGGCCAGGAAAACGTGGCCCGTGGCCGAGCTCAGCAACGGCAGGGGCGAACCGACCATCAGGGAGGTCGAGATCGCGGGCGTGCCCATGATCCAGCGCACCACGATGGGGCCGGACGGCCCCAGGGCGCCCATCTGCACCGTGCGGCCCGTCTCGCGCACATAGTCGGTCAGGGCGATCGCCGCCTCGCGAAAACTGTCCATCCGCGACAGCGCCGCCAGCCCCAGACGCAGCGCCCCCGGCCCCAGCTCATAGCGCCCGGTCGCCGCATCCTGTCGCGCCATGCCCGCCGCGATCAGACTGGCCAGATAGCGGTGCGCCTGCGACGCCGACAGGTCCGACGCCTGCGCAATCGCGCCCAGCGCAGCCGCCCCGTTCAGGGACGCCAGAACGTCCAGCACGCGCAGCCCGATGCCCACGGACTGAATGCCCTGCCGCCGGTCGCCTGTCTCGCTCATCGTGTCACCACCCCAATACGAACGCCAAGGTACAGCTTTTCGCGACCGCGCAACCCATTCCTTTCCAGTTCGCCGCCTTGCCCGCAAGACTTGTCGGCATGCGCCGCCGCTAGGCGCCGCCAAGGACTCCGTCGGAACGGCGCAAGCAGGGCATCTTCACGCAGCGCCCGACATCCAGCCGCTCGTGTGACTACGGACGCCGCCCTAGGGCTCCAGCTCGATGTCCCAGTAGAGGTAGTCCAGCCAGCTCTGGTGCAGGTAGTGGGGCGGGAAGCGGCGACCGGCTTCCTGGAGTTCCCACGAGTTCGGCTGATGGGCGGTGCGGCGCAGCAGGGGCATGCCGGCCTGCTGGGGCGTGCGTCCGCCCTTCCTCAGGTTGCAGGGACCACAGGCGGCGACGATGTTCTGCCAGGTGGTGCGGCCGCCGCGCGAGCGGGGGATGACGTGGTCGAAGGTCAGATCCTGGGCCAGACCGCTCTCGCCGCAATACTGGCAGGCGAAACCGTCGCGCAGGAAGACGTTGAAGCGGGTGAAGGCGGGCTTGCGGTCCTGATCGACATAGGACTTCAGCGAGATGACGCTGGGCAGCTGCATCTCCATCGACGGGCTGCGCACCACCTTGTCATAGGTGGCGACCACGTCGACGCGCTCCTGCCAGACGGCCTTGACCACTTCTTCCCAGGGCCAGATCGACAGGGGGTAATAGGACAGAGGACGAAAATCGGCGTTCAGCACCAGGGCCGGAAAGCCGGACGGAGGGCGGGTCAGGACCTGCATCAGGCCCTCCCGCTCATACGGGGGGATACCGAGGCGACAGGAGTGAGGACACGTCTCCTTCCCTAGTCTGATGGCCTCAGCCTACGCCCGATTCTCCCTCATCGCCATGACCGAGATGCAGCGTTTTCGTGACGCCGCTTCAGAAGACCTCGACCAGTTCGAAGCGCTCGCAGACCACCCTCATGCCCGGCGCCCAGGTCCCTTCGCGGCGGTAATAGGCCTCGTGCGCGTCGCGCCACCATTCATAGGTCAGGTCGCCCTCTCCCTCGGCGCGGGCGAAGTCCTCGCTGACCTGCTCGAAGGGCATGATCTCGACCTCGGTGGTGCGGATGGCGCAGCGCGGAACGCCGGCGCCGTCGAGAATGACGCTGATCTCGCCCACCGTCGGCATGATGTCGGCCTCGCACGCCGCCAGCGACGAACAGGTGGCCTTCTTGCCGCCCGCGATGACCAGGGCCAGCAGTTCGTCGGCCAGTTCAGGGCTGTCGCCGAACGGCCAGCGCGGCGCGTCGCGATAGGCGGCGGGAAGATCGGTCATGGATCAATCCTCAATTTCTGCTCGGGGCGCTGGGGAAGGCCGGCAGGCTCCAGCCCCAGGTCAGGGCCCCGGCGCGCAGGACGAAGCCCGCCGCAACCGCCACGCCCACCGCCGGCCAGGTCGGCACGGTCAGGGCCTTCAGGCTGACGAACAGGCCCGCTGACAAGAGGGCGGCGGTGATGTTCAGTTCGCGCCGCAACAGGATCGACGGCTGGCCCGCCAGGACGTCACGCACCACCCCGCCGAAACAGGCCGTCAGCACCCCCATGACGACGCAGATCAGGGGCGCCACGCCATAGGAGGCCGCCTTGGCCGCCCCCATGACGCCATAGGCCGCCAGACCCACGGCATCCAGCCACAGCAGGGCCCGGAAGCGCCAGGTCCGCGCCCCCAGCATCCAGAAGGTCGCCGCCGCCAGCAGGCAGACGGCGATGTAGCGCCAGTCCTGCACCCAGAAGACCGGCGCCCCGATCAGCAGATCGCGCAGCGTCCCGCCCCCGACGCCGGTGATGGCCCCGAAGAAGGCGAAGGTCACCAGGTCGTGCTTCTCGCGCGCAGCGGCCAGGGCGCCCGTCGCCGCGAAGACGGCCACCCCCGCAAAATCCAGCAGCGGCAGGACGGTCTCGGGCCGGGTCAGGTCGGCGTCGGTCAGCGGATTCAAGTCTTCAAGTCCTCCAGCGCGATATCGCCGCGCTTGACCCCTCCATACCATCCCCAGAGCAGATGCGCCGCCACCCCGCGATGCGGCCGCCAGATTTCGGCCCGGGCATAGGCCTGTTTCTCATTCGGCCGCGCCTCGCCCGCATCGGCCCAGCGCATCGCCTCCTGCAAGGCGACGTCGCCGCCAGGAAAGACGTCCAGCCGCCCCTCGCAGAACATCAGGAAGGTCTCGGCCGTCCACCTGCCCACCCCCTTGATGGCCACCAACGCCGCGATGGCTTCCACGTCGTCCAACCGCTCCAGATGGTCGAAGTCGATGCGACCTTCGGTGTGGGCGCGGGCGATCTCATGCCCGTACTTCGCCTTCTGCCCCGACAGGCCGAAGGTGCGCAGGGTCTCGACGTCCAGCGCCAACACGGCGTCCGGCGTCACCGCCCCGCCCAGCCCCTCGACGGTCCGCTTCCAGATCGAGGCGGCGGCAGCGACCGAGACCTGCTGCTCCACGATCATGCGGAACAGGCCCTCATAGCCGCCGGGCCGCAGCCGCCACTCGAACACGGGGGTCGAGGCGTGCGCCCGCGCCAGCGCCGGATCAGCGGCGGCCAGGGCCTCCCGGGCGGCGGCGATGGAGGATGCGGAGGGAGCTGTGGCCATGAGGGTCCGTATCGACAGGGGAACGGCGCCGCTCTAGCGTCGCGGCCGATGCACAGTCTGGACGAACTTCTTAACCCGATCACCCCCGATCGTTTCTTCGCCGAGTTTCACGGCCGGAAACCGCTGCACATTCCCGCCGGGGAAGGCGCGCCCAAGCGGACCCTGCTGGACTGGGACGGTTTCAACGCCCTGTTGAACCAGTCGTCGATCTGGACCCCCCAGAGCCTGAAGCTGGTGCGCGACACGGTCGCCGTAACGCCGGACCAGTATTGCCGTCCGGTCCAGACTCAGTCCGGTTCGGTGATGCGTCCCGACCCGGCCAAGGTGGCCGTCTTCCTGGCCACCGGGGCCAGCCTCATCGCCGGGGACGCGCAGGAACTGACTCCGCGCCTGGCCGACGCCTCGGCCATGCTGGGCCGCGCCTTCGCCGCCGCCGTCGGGGTCAACCTCTACTGCTCCTTCAAGGGCGTGAGGGCCTTTGGCGCCCACTATGACCTGCACGATGTCTTCGCCCTTCAGGTCGAGGGTGAAAAGGTCTGGTGCCTGTATGAGAACCGCGCCGAAAATCCCGTCGACTTCCCCCCCGACACGCCCGAGACCCGCCGCTGGCTGGAGCAGACCCGGGGCCGGCTGATGACCGAGGTGCGGATGCGGCCTGGCGACGTCCTCTATTTGCCGCGCGGCTGGTATCACGACGCCCTGGCCCAGGACGGCGCCTCCCTGCACGTCACCTTCTCGGTCACGCCGCTTTATGGACGGATCCTTTTCTCCCTGCTGGATCGGATCGCCATGCAGGACCCGGCCTTCCGCGCCTTCATGCCGCCGGCCGGTCAAGACGGCGGTCAGGCCCTGCAGGACCACCTCGCCGATCTCGGCCAGCGCCTGGCCCGCCTGATCGCCCTGCCCGCCTTCCGTGACGAGGTGGCGATGACGCAGGAAAAACTGGTCCCCCGCCCGGCCCGCTTCGCCCTGCCCCAGCCGTCGATGCTCACCGCCTATCGCCCGACCGGGTTGCTCGGCCCTGCCTTCGCCGGTCCCGCGGCCCACGCCATGCGCTGGGCCCTGTCCCAGCCGGACTTCGCCCTCGAGGAGTTGATCGCCCAGTTCGACTTCGTGGCCGAGGCCGATATTCGCGCCGCCGTCGATCAGGCGGAAAAGGCCGGGGCGCTCAAGCGCTTCTGATCGGCCGATGTTCGCCACCCGCTTCGCCCCATCGCCCACCGGCCGTCTACATAAGGGCCACGCCTTTTCGGCCCTGACCGCCTCGAGCGCGGCCAAGGCGACGGGCGGTCGCTTCGTTCTGCGGATCGAGGACATCGACCCGACCCGCTGCAAACCGGAGTTCGAGACGGCCATCCTCGAGGACCTGGCCTGGCTGGGCCTTGACTGGGAGACGCCGGTGCGGCGTCAGTCCGAGCATCTGGCCGACTACGCCGCCGTCATCGACGCCCTGAACGCGCGCGACCTGCTGTACCCCTGCTTCCGCACCCGCAAGGAGATCCTCGACGCCATCGGCGACGCGCCACACGGCCCGGCCGAGGCCGTCCGCCCAGGCCCTCATGCGCCCGAGGATGAAGCCCGTCTGCTGGCCGAAGGCCGCCCCTACGCCTGGCGGCTGTCGCTGGAGCGGGCCCGCGAGGCGCTCGGCGAAGAGGCCTGGAATGCGCTGTCCTTTGTCGAGGAGGGCGAAGGCCCGGACGGTGAAACCGGCGTCATTCGTGCGCGCCCCGAGACGGCGGGCGACGTGGTGCTGGCGCGCAAGGACGCCGGGACCGCCTATCATCTGGCCGTCACCCACGACGACGCCCTGCAAGGCGTCACCCATGTCGTTCGCGGTCAGGACCTGTTCGAGGCCACCCACATCCAGCGCCTGATCCAGACCCTGATGGGCTGGCCCGCTCCCGTCTATCGCCACCACCGCCTGCTGACCGGCCCCGACGGCCGCCGCTACGCCAAGCGCGACCAGTCGGTGACCCTGGCCGAACTGCGCGCCGGCGGCCTGACGCCCGAGGCCCTGCGGGCGGAGCTGGGGTTCTAGGGCGCGCTCGGCCTGCCTTTTTTGAAGATCGGGCTTCTTCAGCGCTCAAGCAGCGCGGCTCCGCGAGCCGCGCGTTAGCGCCCTCCTCTTCACCCAAGAAAGAAAGGCGCGGAACCCTTCGGTCCCGCGCCTTTCAATCGTCTGAACCCGTTTCGGGTTCGTCGGCCTTAGAGAACCTTGAGGTCCACAGCCGAGGTCTTGCCGCGCTGGTTTTCCAGCTCGTACTCGACCTTGGCGTTTTCATCGAGGCCTTGCAGGCCAGCCTTCTGAACCGCGGTGATGTGGACGAAAACGTCCGAACCGCCGTTGTCGGGCTGGATGAAGCCGTAGCCCTTGGTGGGGTTGAACCACTTGACCGTGCCGGTCGCCATATCTGCGTCTCCGTAAACGCGCTTTGCCAGGCGGATTTCCATGCAGGAGAATCCGTCAGCCCATCTGGACAAGCTCGTTCAGGCGAAGGAGCGAGACGCGGGTTTGGACCCCACGTGAAATCCGGACTGCGGCGATGTTGTCACCCGACTATCCACAGCACGTCAACTGTAAAGCGAACGCCCCAATGCGAGGGATTGGTAAACGCCGAACGCGAGTCACCAGATGTGGGCTATCCTCAGCGCGGGCTGGCGCCGGGCCTCAAATGGTCGCAAGGTCCGTTCATCGCGCGGCACAGGACTGACCACCATGGCCAAGGACAACTACGAAGACACCCTGGAAGCCCTGCAGATCCAGTTGGTCGAGACCCAGGCCTGGGCCATTGAACAGGGGCTGAAGGTGGTGATCGTCTTCGAGGGCCGCGACGCCGCCGGCAAGGACGGGGCCATCAAGCGCATGACCGAGTTCATGGCCCCGCGCCAGACCCGCGTCGTCGCCCTGCCCAAGCCCAACGACCGCGAACTGACCCAGTGGTATTTCCAGCGCTACGCCGCCCATCTGCCCGCCGCCGGGGAAACCGTCTTCTTCAACCGCTCCTGGTACAACCGCGCGGGCGTCGAGGCGGTCATGGGCTTCTGCACCCCCGCCCAGCATGATCGCTTTCTGCACGACGCCCCGCATTTCGAGCGGATGCTGACCCAGTCGGGCACGACCCTGATCAAGCTGTGGCTGGACATCAGCCGCGAGGAGCAGGACCGGCGGCTGGAAGAACGCACCACCCACCCGCTGAAACGCTTCAAGGTCTCGCCGCTGGACGCCGAGGCCCAGAAGCGCTGGGCCGACTATTCGGCCGCCCGCGACCAGATGCTGGAACGCACCCATTTCGACTATGCGCCGTGGACTGTGGTGGCCACCGACAACAAGAAGAAGGCGCGGCTGAACATCATCCGCCACGTCCTGCACCAGCTGAACTGCCCGGGACTGGAGGCCGGCAAGCCCGATCCCGACATCGTCTTCCCCGCCGACAAGGCCAAGGGGCGACTGGCCAAGTAGCCCTGACGACTCAGTCGTCGCCGAACAGGCGGCGGTTCTTGTCGACAAAGGCGTGGATGGCCTGGGTCAGCGGCCCGTTCTGACGTCCCTTGAGATAGGCCCAGCCCGCGCCCGCGCCGATCAGGGCGCCGACCGCGTCCACGATCAGGTCCCACATGGTGTCGACCAGGCCGGACTTCTGCGTGTTCAGGCCGAACAACTGGTCCAGCGCGAACTCCCAGATCTCCCACACCGCGCCGATCATAACGGCGAAGCAGAAGGCGAAGAAGGCCGCGGTGAAAGGCGCCGCCGTCAGCCGGTTCCCCTTGACCAGCATCAGCATCAGCAAGGACCCGACCAGGCCGAAGGCCACGGCCGACCCGCCGTGAAGCACCACGTCCCACCACCAGTAGCGCTCATAGAAGTCCCCGACCTCGCCCAGCAGCAGCGTGGCGCACAGGAAGGCGGCGATGGCGCTGACAAAGGCCGTCGGCAGGGTCACGCCGATCTTCTCCCCCACCCAGACCGGAACCAGCGACAGCAGCAGGGTCCCGGCCGCGACAAAGGTAATGCTGAACGCCTCGCTCAGAAACCCGCCCACCGCCGCCCCGATCAGGATCAGCCAGGTCAGATACAGGATGATGGGCGGACGGCCCCCGCGCGGACGAAACGTCATGAACAGCCTCTGATCGGCCGCCGACAAGCTTCAGCGACCGGCCTTCCTACCACGCCACCGTCGCTCGGGCCTTGCGAAAGCGGACGCGCTCGCTCGACCGAGCACCTAGCTGCGCGCTGCGAAATTAGAGCGGAACGGGCAGACGAACTGGAGAGACAAGGCAGACCTGCCCAACACCTGAGCTAGTGATGGAAGGTCGCCTTCTTGGGTCAGCGATAGATGCGATTACCCGTGACAACGATCTCCAGCACCCCGCCGTCGGCATTGGCGCCGTTTTTCAGAGAGAGAGACGATAGCCGTTCGCGAGCCGCGCCGTGGCCAGTCCTACCTCGGGGGCGGACGGTCTTTCATGATCCGATCGGCAAGCCGTCAATCGACCCTCGGAAACCAGACAACTCAACTCGACACGAACAGTCGTATAGGTGCGAGCGAAGGGGGCCATCTCAAGAGCAGGCGTGCTCACCAAGCGATCGCTAACGTCTGTCAGGAAGTCACGATCATCATCTAGGGCGTAGCCGCAGGACGTCAGCACGTTGTTCACGCCCGTCGCTTGCGATGGGAGGGCGATATCCATTCGAAATGGCCGAGCGTCGCCAGGCACAGAGGTGATTGCGGTCTGTCCGCTCCCTCTCAAGAAGCGCGCATCACGCGCATTCCGCGATCTGAACAAACTGGAGCCTTCAACGGCCGACAACACCACTCTACGCGATCGCCCGTCAGCCCGTGTGACCAATACAGACCGAATCGAACTGTCGGAGCCCGGAACACCGCCGATGATGACGTTCAATTCCGCCGCTTGGCATTGAACGGCGATCAATACGCCGTCGCCAAATTCTACGCTGGCCAACGCCAAACGTTTCGACGGCACCGCGTGGAAATCCCAGTCGTCGTCTTGAGCGACGACGCTGCCTGCCATCATCCAGACGGCTGCCGTGACGCAAGAGGCAAGGGCGCGAGAGAAACTCGGACAGTTCCTTGTGACAAACCGCATCACATTCCGGGGCCTCAGCATGGCCACATTGCCCTCATTTCAGCCCGTCTTCCGCCAGGGTGTGCGCTACGATGGCGTTGGCGTGGCCGTGGCCCATGTCGTGCTCGTCCTTGAGCAGGGTCACCAGCTCCATGTGCTTGGCGGGATAGCGGGCGCGGACCTCGGCCTTCCACTCGGCGATGGGCCGTCCGTACTTCTTCTCGATGGAGGGGAAATAGGACGCAGGGCCCTTGATCGGCGCGTCAGTCATCGGCGGCTCCCTCCGGTTTGAAGCGCCACTAAACGCGCGACGGCGGCGCTCCGCAATGCCCCTCGCATGACGCCGGTCGGACACAGCCCCTTCACCCGCGCCCGCCTCAGGGTCTAAGACCCTTGCATGAGCACAGCCCCGCTTCCCGACGCCGCCCGCCAGAACTGGGTGGACCGCTACGCCCCCGAGGGGCTGAAGCCGTGGCTGAAGCTGGGCCGCTTCGACCGCCCCATCGGCACCTGGCTGCTGCTGCTGCCCGGCTGGCAGGGGATCATGCTGGCGCTGAATCAGTACGACCGGCCCTTCGGCGGCTATGAGCTGTGGCTGATCGTCGGCTTCGCCATCGGGGCCTGCCTGATGCGCGGCGCCGGCTGCGCGGTGAACGACATCGTCGACCGCGACTTCGACGCCCAGGTCGCCCGCACCGCCCTGCGCCCCATTCCGGCGGGCCAGATCAGCGTCAAACAGGCCTGGGCCTTCGTCGCGGGCCTCAGCCTGATCAGCCTGTGCATCCTGCTGACGATGAACCTGACATCCGTCCTGCTCGGCGCCCTGTCGCTGGGACTGGTCGCGGCCTACCCCTTCATGAAGCGCATCACCTGGTGGCCCCAGGCCTGGCTGGGCCTGACCTTCAACTGGGGCGCGCTGCTGGGCTTCGCGGCGGCGACCGGCGGCTACGGCCTTCTGTACTGGTGGCTCGATCTCATCTGGGAGGGCGGCCTGACGCTGAGCCTGTCCACTGAGATGGGAGAGTGGGCGTTCCGCTACAGCCACCTCGCCCTGTCAGCCCTGCTTCTGTATGCCGGCGGCGTCTTCTGGACCCTCGGCTACGACACCATCTACGCACTGCAAGACATCGAGGACGACGTCATGGCCGGGGTCAAATCCTCGGCCCGGCGTCTGGGCTCACAAGTCAAGCCGGGCGTTGCCGTCTTCTACGTCCTGGCCGCCCTGCTGGCGGGCGCCGCCGGTTTCGTCGCCGGGCTCGGCCCCGTCTTCTATGTCGGTCTGGCCGCCTACGCCCTGCACCTGGCCTGGCAGGTCAAGGCGCTGAAGCCCGAGGACGGCGTCCTGGCCCTGCGTCTGTTCAAATCAAATCGTGAGGCGGGATTGATCCTTCTGGCCGCCATCGCGTTCAACGGCCTAGCTTCCTGATCGCGCCCTCCCAAAAGGAACTCCGCATGACCTCGTACCGCGTCCCGCTCCGCGCCCTCCTCCTGACCGTCGCCGTCGCGGCCTCGCTCGCCGCCTGCCAGCGCAACGAGCAGAAGGCGCCCGAGGCGTCGAAGGCCGCCGCTGCGGTCGCCGCCGACGGCCCGCTGAAGTACGAGAGCGCCACCCCCTACGCCAAGGTCAGCCTGACCCTGCCGGACGCCATCAAGACCCAGCCCGAGCTCTACGCCGCCCTCTATCGTCAGGAGGTCGCCGACCTGGCCAAGTACGCCGAAGGCGCCCAGGCCGACCGCACCGAGGCCGGCGGCGAGAGCGCCATGGGCCCCTATGAGAAGACCATCGCCTATGGCGATCCGGTCCAGACCGGCCGCCTGTTCAGCGCCATGCGCACCGACTTCGACTATTCCGGCGGCGCCCACCCGAACACGGTGGCGACCGCCCTGCTGTGGGACAAGACCGAGAAGCGCCGCATCAGCCCGGCGGACCTGTTCGCCAAGGGCGCCGACCTGTCGTCGCTGGAGCGCGCCCTGTGCGACGCCGTCAACACCGCCAAGAAGGCCCGCCCCGGCGCCACCCCGGTCAAGGTCGGCGGCGACACCTGGTCCTGCCCCAAGCTGAAGGACGTGGCCTTGATCCTCGCCCCCGGCGATGCGCCGGGCAAGGCCGGCGGCCTGACCTTCCTGCTCGACGCCTATGCGGTCGGCCCCTACGTCGAAGGCGCCTACTACCTGACCCTGCCCGCCTCGACCTTCCAGAGCCTGCTGGCCCCGGCCTATGCGTCGGAGTTCGGCGGCAAGCCGCTGAAGACCGGCGACGTCACCAACGACCTGCGCCCGAAGTAAGGGTTCAGGGCCACTCAATCCTCCCCCGTTCACGGGGGAGGGGGACCGCGTAGCGGTGGAGGGGGCGGACCCAGACAGGCGCTCAACCACCAGAGCACAGCGCGCGCCGTTCGCCCCCTCCACCCCGCCGGCTACGCCGTCGCGGTCCCCCTCCCCCGCTGCGCAGGGGAGGATCGCCTACTTGAGAAACTCATCCACCACCGCGCCCAGCCGCTCGGGCTGATCGGTCATGATGAAGTGGCGGCTGTCGTCCACACGGACCAGCTTGGCGCTCGGCAGGGCGGCGTACTCCCGGCTCCACATGGCGTCGGCCGCGGCGGCCGAGACGCCGCCGTTCGCATCCGCCGCATAGACCGCCCAGACCGGCGTGGTCATGGCCGCCAGACCCGGCCGGGCGTCGGTCGTCATCACGTCGCGGATCGCCGAGGCCATGGCCTGACGGTCCGAGGCCATCGACCATTCGACCATGGCGGCGCGCCCCGCTTCGTTGCGCATCATGCCGCCCGCCGTACGCTCTTGCTGGACGCGGTATCCGGCGGCGTCGGCGTTCAGGATGCCCGCCGCAGCCTGCTCGGCGAAAGGCTTGGCGGTCTCGGCCGTCGCGGTCGGGCCATAGAGGGCGCTGAAGAAGGGCAGGCTGTCGACGCTCATCAACCTGCCGACGACTTCGGGGTGCTGCTGCGCCAGCATCAGCCCGGTCAGGGCGCCCATGGAATGACCGATGACGGCAGGCTTGTTCAGGGTCTTGGCGTAGCGGGCCAGATCATCCACGGCCGGCTGGACGAAGGCGCCGTCGCCGTGGCTCCACGGCTCGCCCGCGAACCCCGCCAGTTGCACCAGATGCACCCGGTGCGTCGCCGACAGGCGCTCGGCCAGCGGCCGCCACACGTCGCGCGACGAGGCGAAGCCGGGGATCAGGACGACATCGGGACCCTGCCCCATCACCTCGACCGACAGACGGTCCGAAGCGAAGGCGGGCGCTTCGACGCGGATCGGTTCGGCCGCCTGCGCCGGGGAGAAGATGCTCCCGGCGGCCCATCCGACGGCGGCGGCCAGCATGAAGGCGCGAAGGGTCTTGGCGGGGGCGGAGATCTTGGACATGGCGTTTCCTTTCGGTTTTGAGATGGGCCCGCCGTCTTCGCCCTGGGTTCAGGACGCGCGAGGTCGCTTTCCGAGGCGAGCCCGGAAATGACGGCGGAAAGGCAAGGCGAAAAAGTAAGGTTAGACTGACAGAGGCGTCAGGCGTGGGGGTTCTCGAACACCTCTTCCACCGGCCGCGCGAACAGTGCGGCGATGCGGTAGGCGAGGTCCAGCGAGGGATCGTGCTTCTCGGTCTCCAGGGCGTTGACGGCCTGACGCGAGACCCCCAGCGCCTGACCCAGCTGCTCCTGGGTCCAGTTGCGCTCGACGCGCAGCAGTTTCAGCTTGTTCTTCATCAGTTCGACGACCGGATGAAGGGCGAGACGACGCCGAACACCGCCCAGAACAGCGGATAGATCAGCCAGCCCTCGGCGTGCGGGGCGCCGGCGAAACTCTCGCCGAAGCCCCAGGCGCTGAAGGCCGCCATGGCCACGCCCGCCGAGACGATGAACTGCTTGGCCGTCACGGCGCGGACGAACTCGTCGCTGTCGCGCATGAAGCTCAGGGTGGCCCAGATCTGACCGGCGATCGGGGCCGCCACTGTCAGGGCCAGAGCCCAGGCGGCGGGGGTGTTCTGGATGGTGTCGAAGGCCCCGCCGATGGTGGCCAGCATGACCGCGACATAGCCGCCCATGAAGGCCATGGTGCGGACCACGTAGCGGCGGCCGGCGGGGGTGTTCTGTTTGGACAGGCTTAACATGGAAGGCGCTCCTGACTGAATGTAAGGCCCACCTTACACCACGATCGTGTCACGTCAACCTGACTTTTTGTCAGGACAGCATGATTTTTCCATTCCGCCCCAGCTTCGCATGGCGGGGCGCAGAGCCGAGACCGCCCAAGACGCCGCCGTTTGCCTGTGCTGCGGTCCAGGAAAGCCCTGCGGGCTTCCGGGATGACAAACAACTGCCTGCGCCCTAGACACCCCCATGCGCCTCACACCCGGCAACGCTCCCGACTTCATCGCCGCCAACACCCGGCTGCAGGCCGTGCCGCACGCGCCGGAGATTTCGCTGTGGCTGGCGGACGAGATCACGCCCCTGTGGCGTCTGACCGAGGAAGAACTGGGCGCCATGGGCCTGCCCCCGCCCTTCTGGGCCTTCGCCTGGGCGGGCGGGCAGGCGCTGGCGCGCTGGCTGCTGGACCACCCGGATCAGGTCGCGGGCCAGCGCGTCATTGATCTCGCCACCGGCTCGGGTCTGGTCGCCGTCGCCGCCATGAAGGCAGGCGCGGCCAGCGTCCTGGCCGCCGACATCGACCCCTTCTGCGCCGCCGCCGTCGCCGCCAACGCGAAGTCCAACGGCGTCGAGATCGCCTTCACCGACGCCAACCTGCTGGACGCCCCGCCGCCGCCCGCCGACCTGATCTGCGCCGGCGACGTCTTCTATGAAAAGCCCATGGCCGAGGCGGTTCTGACCTGGCTGAAGCAGGCGCAGGCCAACGGAACCCGCGTCATCGTCGGCGACCCAGGCCGCACCTACTTCCCCAAGTCCGGCCTGACCCTTCTGGCCGAATACACCGTCCCCACCACCCGCGAGCTGGAGGACCAGGAGGTCAAACGCTCGCGCGTCTGGTCGCTGGACTAGTCGTCCCGACTGGCGCTGACCGTCTTCAGCGCCGCCAAGGCCCGCTCACGGCCTTCGACGTGATCGACGATGGGCCGGGGATAGGTCGCCCCCAGCCTCACTCCCGCCTCGCTCAGCACCATCGGCGGCGCGGTCCACGGCGCGTGGATCCAGCGATCCGGCAGACCCGCCACCTCGGGCACCCAGCGCCGCACATAGCGCCCCGTCGGATCGAACTTCTCGCCCTGAACCACCGGATTGAAGACGCGGAAATAGGGAGCCGCGTCCGCGCCGGACCCCGCCACCCACTGCCAGTTCTGCACATTGCTGGCCAGATCAGCGTCGGTCAGACAGTCCCAGAACCAGGCCTCCCCCTCGCGCCAGTCGATCAGCAGATGCTTGATCAGGAAGGAGGCGACCACCATCCGCACCCGGTTGTGCATGGTCCCCGTCGCCCACAGCTGGCGCATCCCGGCGTCGACCAGAGGATAGCCCGTCCGCCCCGCCTTCCACGCCGCCAGCCCCGCCGGATCGTCGCGCCACGGCATGGCGTCGTACTCTGGCCGGAACGCCCGCTCGGGCAGATAGGGGAAGTGGTGCAGCAGATGAGCCGAGAACTCGCGCCAGCCGATTTCGGCGACGAACTTCTCCGCCTCCGCCGCTGGAACCCGGCCCTCGGCCGCCGCCGCCCGCGCCGTCTGGATGGCCCGCCACGGCCCGATCTCGCCCCAGTGCAGATGCGCCGCCAGACCGCTGGTCCCCGCCCGATCCGGCCGGTCGCGATCCGTGGCGTAGGTCTTCAGGCCTCCCGCCACAAAGGCCTCCAGCGCCGCCCTCGCCCCCGCCTCGCCCGGCGTCCCGACAAAGCCGGCGGACCAGTCGGGCCGCGTCGGATGCAGGCCCCAGTCCTCGACCTCCTCGCTCGTGACCCCGTCAGTGACCGTGATCGTCTCCGGCGCGTCCAGCCCCGCCGGGGCCTCGGCGACGCTCAGTAGGGCCTTCAGGAAGGGCGTGAACACCTTGTAGGGCTGACCCGGGCCGTTCAGCACCGCGCCGGGTCGACACATCAGGCTGGCGTTGAAGCCCCGGCACGCGACGCCTTCCGCCTTCAGACCATGGGCGATGTCGGCGTCACGAGCGAAGGCTTCCGGCTCGAACAGCCGGTTCATGAAGACCTGATCCGCGCCCGTCTCGGCGATCAGGCGATGCAGTTGCGCCTCTGCATCGCCGCTTCGCAGGATCAGCCGCCCGCCACGCGCTCTCAGGTCCGCATCCAGCGCCCGCAAGCTCTTGTCCAGCCACCAGCGCGAGGCGCCGCCGATGGGCCGCCCCTCCAGCCTTTCGTCCCGGACATAGACCGGCAGCACGCGCCGACCGGTCGCCATTGCCTGATGCAGGGCCGGATTGTCGGCCAGCCGCAGGTCGCGGCGGAACCAGAGGATGACGGGCGGAGAGGATGACAAGCGGCGGTCCTGACTGGGGTCTAGCCCCGAATACGGTCCCGCCCGTCTGCTGGATCAGGCGTCGCGCGGCAAGACGGTCAGCACGCGCGCCATGAACTGGTGGAAGGCCTCCATATAGTCGCGCAGGAACTGCTCCGTCTCGGGGACGCTGACCTTGCCGTCGTCGTCGATCAGGCCCGGCTTGAACTGGATATAGGCCTCGGGTGCATTCATCTGCGGCGCCTGCAGGAAGCCCAGGATGGGCCGCAGCACCTGCTGACCGACCGCCGTGCCGATGGCGCCGGGCGAGGTCCCGATCACCGCCGTCGGCTTGTTGGCGAAGCTGTTGGTTCCATAGGGGCGGCTGGCCCAGTCGATGGCGTTCTTCAACCCGCCGGGGATCGAGCGGTTGTATTCCGGCGTCACGAACAGGATGGCGTCCGAGCCCTTGATCGCCGCCTTGAAGTCATTGGCCACGGCCGGATAGTCGGCGTCGTAGTCGTAGGAATAGAGCGGCAGGTCCGCGAACGAGATCTCGTGGAACTTCAGCTTCTCGGGCGCCAGCCTGATCAGCGCCTTGGCCAGCTTGCGGTTGATCGACGCCTTGGCCAGGCTGCCGACGATATAGCCGACGTTGTAGGTGGTCATGACGCATCCCGCTGATTGAGACGACGCCGACCGCCGCCTCAGGCGAAATGCCCGGCGAAATGACCCGGTTCCGCCCTCAGACGGTGACCGCCTGCCGCCCCCGTCCCGCCTCGCCGAAGACCCGCAGATAGCGCGCGATCTCGGCCCGGTCGCCGGTCGCCTTCTCGACATTGTCCGACAGCTTGACCGCCGAACGCCCGCCCGCCCGCGTCACCTTGCACACCAGAGAAATGGGCGTCAGCTCCGGCATGGGCGCCGGGGCGCAGTCGCGGAAGTCATTGGTCAGATTGGTGCCCCAGCCGAAGCTGGTCCGCACCCGGCCCTTGAAGTGGGCATGGGTCGCCTCAATCGTATCCACGTCCATGCCGTCGGCGAAGACCAGCAGCCGTTCGCGCGGGTCGCGGCCCTGCGCCTTCCACCAGTTCAGGATTTCCTCCCCGCCCTCGATCGGCGGCGCGGAGTCGGGCCGGAAGCCCTTCCAGTCGGCCAGCCAGTCCGGCGCATCGGCCAGAAAGGCCCGCGTTCCGAAGGCGTCCGGCAGGGCGATCAACAGATTGCCGTCATAGGTCGCCCGCCATTCCTCCAGCACCTGCCAGGGCGCGCGCCGCAGCGCCGCGTCGTCGTCCCCCGCAAGCGCCGCCAGCACCATCGGCAGCTCGTGCCCGTTGGTGCCGACCGCCTCCAGGTCGTTGTTCATGGCCAAAAGGACGTTAGAGGTCCCGATGAAGGCCTTGCCCAACCCCTCCTTCAGCGCCTCGACGCACCAGCCCTGCCACAGGAAGCCGTGCCGCCGCCGCGTGCCGAAATCCGAAATGGCCAGGGGCTCCAGCTTCCGCAGCCGCTCAACCTTGCCCCACAGCTTGGTCTTGGCCCGCGCATAGAGAACGTCCAGCTCGAACCGGCCCAGACGCCGCAGGGCCTTGCGGCTGCGCAGCTCGTTCAGGATCGACAGGGCCGGAATCTCCCACAGGGTGACGTCCGCCCAGCCGCCCGAGAACTCCAGCCGGAACTGCCCGTCCGCCCCGCGCGACAGGTCGTACTCGGGCAGGCGATACTCGGCCAGCCAGGCCAGGAAGTCGGGGCTGAAGATCGACTTCACCCCATAGAAGGTGTTGCCGCCCAGCCAGATCAGCTCGCGATTGGAAAAGCGCAGGGTCCGCGCGTGATCCAGCTGCGCCCGCAACTCCGCCTCGTCCACCTCCTCGGCCAGCCGCACGCTGGTCGTGCGGTTGATGACGCTGAAGGTCACCGGCACATGGCGATGCTTGCGCCAGATCAGCTGCAGCATCAGCAGCTTGTAGAAGTCGGTGTCCAGAAGGCTGCGGACGATGGGGTCCAACCGCCAGCCGTGGTCATAGGCCCGCTTGGCCAGATCGACGCTCGCCATGACCTAGTCTTGCGCCTCGTGCTCGATCACCGCTTCGGGCGGGGCCTCGCTCTCGTTGACCAGCCGCCCCTCGCGCGCCGGCTTGATGTAGGGCTCGGGCTGCGGCGTCACGGCGTTGCCGCGCATCAGCGCCCGCCCGGCGGTCAGTCCGCCCGTGACCTGCAGGTCCAGTCGCGCCGCGTCGCGCCGGCGCACGTCGGCGATGGTCTCGGCCGCCTCGTCTTCGGCCACGCCCAGATCGACCAGCACCGCCTCGCCGAACGCCAGCGCCGATTCGAAGGTTTCGCGGATGTGATAGTCGACGCCCGCCGCGATCAGGCGCAGCGAATGGCCCCGGTCAAAGGCGCGCACGAATAGCTTCACGCCCGGGAATTCCGACTTCACCAGTTGCACGATCTTGTCGGCGGCCTCCGGCTTGTCGACGCAGACCAGCACCGCCTCGGCCTTGCCCGCGCCCGAGGCCCGCAGCGTGTCGAGACGGGTGCCGTCGCCGTAATAGACCTTGAAGCCGAAGTTCCCGGCCGCCTGGATCATCTCCACGTCGTTCTCGATGATCGACACGTCCACGTCGCGCGCCAGCAGGGGCTGCGACACCACCTGGGCGAACCGGCCGAAACCGATGATCAGCACCTGGCCCCGCAGGCCCTCGGCCGCGTCCACGCCCTCGGCCTCTTCCGGCGACAGGCCCGCCTCCTTCGGCAGCCAGCGCTTCATCGCCAGGGTCGTTAACGGCGTCAGGGCCATGGACAGGATGACGATGGCCGTCAGGGCCGCGCTGGCCTGACCGTCAATCACTCCGCCCGCCGCCGCGGCGCCGTACAGGACAAAGGCGAACTCCCCGCCCTGCGCGAACAGGGCCGCGCGCTCGATCGCCTCATGGTGGCGCGCCTTGAACAGACGGGCGACGACATAGATGACCAGGGCCTTGACGACCATGAAGGCCAGCAGGCCCGCGACCACGATGCGCCAGTCGGAAATCACCACCCCGATGTCCAGCGCCATGCCCACCGACAGGAAGAACAACCCCAGCAGGATGGCGCGGAACGGCTCGACATCCGCCTCCAGCTGATGTCGGAAGGTCGAGTCCGACAGCAGCACCCCGGCCAGGAAGGCGCCCATGGCCATCGACAGGCCGACCTCGTTCATGATCCAGGCCGTGCCCGCCACCACCAGCAGGGCCGCCGCCGTCATCACCTCACGTCCGCCGTTGCGCGCCAGGAAGCGGAAGGCCGGATTGATCGCGTAGCGCCCCGCGACCAGCACCCCGGCCACCGCCGCGACCGCCAGGCCTATGGTCTGCCACAGGGGCGTGGCGCTCTCGCTCGCGGTCCCGACCGAGGCGGCCAGAATGGCGACGATGGCCAGCAGCGGCACGATGGCCAGGTCCTCGAAAAGCAGGATGGACACTGCGCGTTGGCCCTGCGGCGTCGGCAGGTCGCCCCGCTCCTCCAGCATCTGCACGATGACGGCGGTCGAGGACATGACGAAGCCCATGGCCCCCACGAAGGCCACCGGCGCCGACACCCCCGCCGCCATGGCCACCAGGGTCAGGGCCAGACCCGCCAGTCCGACCTGGGCCGCCCCCAGACCGAAGATCTCCTTCCTCATCCCCCACAGCCGCTTGGGCCGCATCTCCAGACCGATGATGAACAGGAAGATGACCACGCCGAACTCGGCGACGTGCAGGATGGTTTCCGGCTCGCGGAACAGGGCCAGGCCGAACGGGCCGATGGCCGCCCCCGCCGCCAGATAGCCGAGCACGGAGCCCAGCCCGATCTTGCGGAACACCGGCACCGCCACGACCCCCGCCGCCAGCAGAACGACCCCATGGCCCAGATTCAGTCCTGTCGCCGCGTCGGCCATCGCTCACCCTTGTCTCAAACCTGAGCCGCCATTGTGGAGACGAAGCGTCGCGATTGCGAGCCTTGTCCCGCCCGCGCCGGAACCGCACCCGCCGCCGGGGGTTCCCAAGGCCAAGTCAGAACCTCCTGGAGAACCCCATGAAGATCCGCGACGTGATGAGCAAGGACGTGCAGGTGGCCCGTCCCAACGACACCCTTCAGGAAGTGGCCGCCCGCATGGCGGCGGGCGACTTCGGCTTCATCCCCGTGGCCGACGGCGAGAACCTGGTGGGCGCCCTCACCGACCGCGACATCACGGTGCGCGCCGTGGCCGCCGGGGCCGCCCCCAACGCCCGCGTGGTCGAGTTCCTCAGCCGCGACGCCCTGGTCGTGCGCGCCGACGACGATCTGAAGATCGCCCTGGACCTGATGAGCTCGCGTCAGGTGCGCCGTCTGCCGGTCGTGGACAAGGACGGTCGCCTGGTCGGCGTGGTCTCTCTGGGCGACCTGTCGACGCGGGTGAAGGAGAAGTACGCCGGCGAGGCCCTCGAAGAGATCTCCCGCTCGGCCTGATCGATCCTTACCGCGCGCTAACCACGTCGCGGAACCCGACGATAACGGCTGGCGCGCCATGCTGGCTCCCTGCATTCGGGGAGAGGTCCATGGCGCGCGCGCAGTTCCAGAAAGGCCAGAAGGTCTGGGTCGAAAGCGTCGGCGCCTGGGCCCAGATCGAGAAGGTCATGCCCGTCTGGGCCAAGGGCTTCGACGAACCTGTCCGCATCACCTACGAGGTCGGCCTTGGCCGCGAGTTCCAGGCCGCCGAACTGCAGCTTCCGGCCGAGGACAATGTGGCCGTGACCGCCCTGGGCGACTGGCGCGTCCTGCGCGCACGCAACAAGTGGCAGGAACCGGCCGACTGCGCCCACCACCCCTTCCCCGGCTCCTATCCGGTGGTCGTCACCGACAAGGCCGACTGGGGCGGCTGGCGCGTGCCCGGCGCCGAGTATGATCGCGACCCCGAACGCATCGAGTTCCAGTCCCGCCTGATCGCCGCCGCGCCCGACCTGATGAACCTGGCCCGTGAACTGGTCGAGACGGTGTCCGAAGCCCCCGACGACGCTCCGCCGGAAAGCCTGCGTCTCGCCCGCCGCGCCCGCGACGTCCTGCGTCAGATCACCGATGTTCTGGCCGCGCCCGGCGACGCCCCGCGCGCCACGACGAGCGCCGCTGACGAGGCGGCCTGAGTCTTTCCTGCACCGGTTCGCCTTCCAGGTGAAAAGCCTTTCGCTCCGGGCCTCGACAGGAATCCGCGACGCAGCCTAGATTCTCGCCTGCTGTTCAGCATGAGAGGGTCGGCTTGCAGGGCAAGGAGCGCCGCAGCTATCAGCCGGGCCGCCGGGCCACGGACCAGATCACGCGCGGTCACATGCCGTGGGTGCGCGCGCTGCTGCTCGCCGTCGCCCTGGTCATCACCGCCTACGCCCTGCTGGTCATCCGTGACGACAGCCGCCCCCGCCGCGAGGCAGAGGCGGTCCGCTTCGAGGCCCTGAGGCTCGAAGCCCAGCGCGCCGCAGGCCTGATCGACGCCCGCCTGGCCCTGACCGACCGCGCGCTCGATCTCATCGCCCGCGATCTGGCCGAACGTCCGGCGCTCGCCGTCGAGGCCCTGGACCGCGCCCGCCTCGTCGCGCCCGAAGCCGGCTTCGTCGTCGTGGACGCCGAAGGACGCGTCCTCGCCGCTGTGGGCGGCAAGGCCGACGCCGCCTCGGCCCCATCCGCGTCGCCCGCCTCCGCCTATGCCCTGCACGACGACGCCCTGGTGACGCGTCGCGCGCTCAGGGACGGCCGCGCCGTCGTCGCCCGCACGCCCCTGCCCCCGCTCAAGGCCGAACTCGGCGGCGCCGACCTCAGCCTCACCCCCGCCGGTCAGGCTCCCGCCGACGCGGGACGTCCGGTCAAGGACGCCGACGGTCGGCTCCGGCTGACGGCCTCAGCTCCACTCGGGGTCGCCGGTCAGGCGGTCGTGGCCTCCCTGCCCATCGCCGGCGGCCTGTCCGCCTGGCTGGACGACGCCTGGATGCTGGCTGCGCCCCTGCTGCTGGTCCTGCTGATGCTGGCCGTCCTCGCCGTGCAGAACTGGCGCCAGGCCCGCGCGAGCCGACAATGGGCCGACACCGAGCGCCGCTTCCGCGTCGCTGTCGAGGCCGCCCGCTGCGGCGTCTGGGAATGGGATCTGGCGCGCGGCGAGGTGGTCCTGTCCGACTACATGGCCGCCATGCTGGAGGCCGAGCCCGGCCAGATCCTGACCACCCAGGCCCTGATCGACCGGGTCCACCCGCGCTATCGCGAAACCCTGATCGACGCCATCGACCGCGCCGCCGCCGACGGCGTCTTCGACGTCACCTTCCCCGTACCGCTGAAGTCGGGCGGGGTGCGCTGGATCGACGCTCGCGGCCAGTCGCGCCAGCCGCGCAACAGCGGCGCCTTCTCCAGCCTGCTGGGCGTGGCGTTGGACATCACCGAGGCCCGCCGCTCCAAGGCCCAGGCCCAGGCCGCCGAGAACCGCCTGCGCGACGGCATCGAAAGCGTATCCGACGCCTTCGTCCTGTTCGACCGCCAGGGTCGTCTGATCCTGTGGAACCAGGCCTTCCAGGACGCCTTCGCCTTCCCCGCCGGCGTCGTGGTGCGCGGGGCCCAGAAAGACGCCCTGAACCGCATCGCCGCCGGGGCCATCAAGGCCGAGCACCCCTCGGCCAGCGGCCGCGCCGGCGTGCGCGAGGTCGAGCTGAAGGACGGCCGCTGGCTGCAGATGGCCGAACGCTTCACCGGCGACGGCGGCACCGTGGTCATCTGCACGGACATCACCGTCATCCGCCGTCAGGAGGCCGAGCGCCGTCGCGCCGCCGACGAACTGCGCGGCATGGTCGAGGAGCTTGAGGACCGCGAGGCCAAGCTGTCGCTTCTGGCCCGCAAGTACGAAGTCGCCATGACCCGCGCCGAGGCCGCCAACCAGGCCAAGTCCGAGTTCCTGGCCAATATGAGCCACGAACTGCGCACCCCGCTGAACGCCATCAACGGCTTCTCGGAAATCATGGCCGGCGAGATGTTCGGCCCGCTGGGCGATAAACGCTACAAGGGCTACGCCGCCGACATCCATCAGTCGGGCCAGCACCTGCTCAGCCTGATCAACGACATCCTCGACATGGCCAAGATCGAGGCCGGCAAGCTGACCCTGCATTATGAAGCCGTGTCGCTGAACGCCCTGTGCAACGACGCCATCCGCCTGATGCGCGGCAAGGCGATGGAGGCCGGCCTGACCCTCGGCCTCGTCGCCCCCGAAACCCTGCAGGTCGAGGCCGACCATCGCGGTCTGAAGCAGGTGATGCTGAACCTCATCTCCAACGCGGTGAAGTTCACGCCCGAGGGCGGCGCGGTCACCGTCACCATCGCGCCCCACGACGCCGATCATGTCCGCGTCTCGGTGACCGACACCGGCATCGGCATCGCCGCCGCCGATCTGGAGCGCCTGGCCCAGCCGTTTGAACAGGTCGAGGGCCAGCATTCCAAGACCACGCAAGGCACGGGCCTCGGCCTGGCCCTGACCAAGTCGCTGATCGAACTGCATCGCGGCCGCATGACCATCGAAAGCGAACCCGGCCACGGCACCACCGTCTGGTTCGACCTGCCGCTGCGCGCCCCCGAGGGCGCCATGGCCCCGGCCGGCGCGCCAGTTCAGCGGGTTCAGTCGCAGGCGGCCTAGCGAGCCGCTCGTCCGGCGAGCCCAAAACCCAGGACCCAGGCAGCGGCGCTCTCCCAGGATGAAGTTCGCTCCAGGCCGCCTGGCGTCGCCCCCCCCTGAGGCGACCGTTCACCGGGACGCACGGCCGTTCACCGATCAAGGCGCGCCATTGACCGAGCCGCGATGGACGAGCGTGCGGCGAGCGGCTCAATCGACGTCATGACCGGCCCCTCTCTCGGTCAACACGCCGATACCCCAAAGCTCTGGATAGCCAAAAAATGCTGAACAAAATTTCTGCTGCAATCGGCCTGATTGCGATCATGGGCGGTCTTGCCGATAGCGCCGACGCTCAGGCGACGCCGGTCGCGGAAACGGACAACAGGGCCGCCGCGATTGACCAACTGGTTCAAGGCGAGATGGCTTCTCGCCGTATTCCGGGGCTCCAATTGGCGATCGTGAAAAACGGCGAAATCATCTTCACCGGCGCCTATGGCCAGTCCGACCTCGAGACCGCGAAACCGGTAACGGAACGCACGGTCTTCGGCGTCAACTCGATCAGCAAGGCCTTCACCGGCGTCGCGGCGATGCAGCTTGTCGAGGCCGGCAAACTCGATCTCGACGCATCGGTGACGCAGTATCTCGAAGGGCTTCCGGCATCGTGGAAAGAGATCACGTTCCGCCAGGTCCTCACGCACACGTCCGGCCTGCCCGAGATCATCGACGACAACACCCGACTGATCGACGGCGCCTCGCCCGACGCCGCCTGGGCGAAGGTGCAGGAGCTGCCCCTGAGATATGCGCCCGGGACGCAGTACGCCTACAATCAGACCGGCTATGCACTGATGGGCAAGATCATCGAGAAGCTCTCGGGCAAGCCCTTCGTCGATTTCGTGCGCGAGGGGCAGTTCAACGCGGCGGGCATGGAGCAGGCGCGCTTTGGACACACCGCCGACACCGTGCCCGAGCTCGCCTCGCTCTATACCTATTTGACGCTGAAGATGGAGGGCATGAGGGCCGTCGGCGTCGAGCGCAGCGAGACCCCGATGGCGCGCCATGAGACGTGGCCGGCCTATATGCATCCCACCGGAGGCGTTCAGACCACGGCTCGAGATCTGGCCGCATGGGTCATCGCGCTGCAGGATCGGAAACTGGTCAGTGAAAAGGGCCTCGAACAGCTCTGGACGCCGCAGCAACTACCCGACGGAAGCTACCGCGGCTTCAACCGGACCATCAATGGCTATGGGCTCGGCTGGCCGGTCATCCGCCGCGCGGAACATCCCGCGGTCACGCCCACTGGCGGCGACCGGGCGGCCATCTTCATCTACCCCGAGGACGACCTGACGGTGATCGTTCTGACGAACCTGATGGGCGCTTCGCCCCAGAAGTTCGTCGACAGGATTGCTGCGCAATACATCCCCGATCTCGCTGTCGAGAACTGACGACAGCCCCTGCACCGACACCTGTGTCCCGGATCGACCTGACGGCCGTCCGGGATGACGGGCGAGACTACGGGCGGGCCGCCGCCACGGGCGCGACCGGCTTATCGGCCTTCTCGGGCTTGCGCGCCTCCCGCTTCGGCTTGTGGCGCGACAGGATGGGGGCCAGGGCCTTTCGGTCCGCCGGGCTGAGTTGGTTCAGGGTCTCGACCGCCCCGGTCTCCAGCCGCGAGCGACCGCGCGCCTCGGACGCGCGCGAGCGTTCCAGCAGGGCGGCCACCGCCACCGGATCAAAGGTCTCGCCGCCGGTCAGGGCGATGGCCTCGCGACGCGCCGCCCGCGCCTCGTCGAAGTCCGGTCGCGCCTGCATGGCGGCGGCGCGCAGTTGCGCCTTGACCTGATCGCGCACCGCCGGGTCCATGCGTTCGATGACGTCCCAGACCGGCTCGCTGCGGCCCGGCTTGTGCGCCTCGGCCACGCGGTCCTCGATCTTGTCGCGCTCCACCCACACGGCTGCGCCCGCCGCGACGGCGAAGACGTTCAGAGCGACCGAAACGGCCAGGGCGATCTTCAAACTGCGCGACGTCATCCGCCCAGAACCTCCGTGTCGTCCGCACTGATCAGACTGGCTTGATAAAGCACTGCATCCGCCTGGACGTCGGCGGTCAGATGGCTGGTCAGGTTGATCCCGAACACCACCCCGGCGCAGGCCGCCGCCGCCCACCCGGCGCCCGACAGCCAGGCCAGAGGACCAGGACCCCGACTGCGCGACCGCAAACCAGCTCCAAGGCCCGCCCCCGCCGCGCTGGCGATCACCGCCTCGCGCAGGACGTGCGACGCAACCGGGCGCGGCGCGGCGTCCAGCAGGACGTCCAGTCCGTCGGCCTCGCGCAGCAGCGCCGCCGCGCGCGGGTCCGCATCCCTCAGGGCGCGCGCCGCCTCGCGCTCGGCCTCGGGCCAGCGCCGCAGGTCGCCGCCATAGGCGTCGGCCAGAGTTTCAAAACGCTCGTAGGTCATCGTCATGGTTCCAGCCCCCGCCTTACCCATTCGCCGCTCTCACTGCATCCGGCGCCATGTCCGCCAGCGCCGTCCGCAACGCCCGCCGTCCGCGCGACAGCAGGCTCTCCAAGGCTTCGACGCTGACGTTCATCAGCCCCGCCGCCTCGATATTCCCCAGTTCCTGATAGTGACACAGGACGATGGCCTCGCGCTGCCGCTCGGGCAGTTTCGCCAGGGCCGCCTCGACCCGCGCCCCCGTCTCCAGGGCCAGCAGGCCCCGATCCGGCGCCGGCCCGTCGTCGGGGCGATCCGGCGGCGTATCCGTCGCGATCTCGCGCCGACGCCGCAGCCGGTCGTAGCAGAGGTTCAGCCCCACCCGGTGCAGCCAGGTGTCGAACTTGGCCTGACCCGGCGTCCAGCGCGGCGCCTGTCGCCAGGCTCTCAGCATTGCTTCCTGGGCCACGTCCTCAGCCTCCGCCGCGTCGCCCAGCATCCGCTGCGCCAGCGTCAGCATGCGCGGCAGCTTGCGAGCGACCATGGCCTGGATCGCCGCGGGATCGCCCTGACCCACGCGCCGCACCAGTTCCTCGTCGGGGTCGGCGGTCTTCGCCAATCCAGCCTCTTTCGCCGTTCACGAAACGGGCCGACGGCTGCACCGCCTTCCCCGACACCACCCTACTCCGAAGCGGGCGTCGAAGGCGACGCCGCCGGGGCCCGACGCTCGATACGCTTCTGGCGCATCTCGGCGCGACGCGCCTGCATGCCCGCACGGCGCTCCTCGACCGTCAGCGTCCCGTCGCGATCGGCGTCCAGACGCGTAAAGGCCTCCGTCGCCTTGCGCTCGGCCTCGGCGATCACGATCGGGAAGCGGCCTTCACCGCCCCGCCCCATGCGCTCGGCCCCGCGATGCATGCCGCCGCGATGGCCGCGACCGGCGTGTTCAGCGCGCGGTCCGCGCCGGCCGCGCTCGTCCCGAGCCGCCCTTTGGCCGTCCGCGCGCGGCGCGTCGAACTCGGCCCGGCTGATCGAGCCGTCCTTGTTCGCGTCCAGGCGATCAAACGCGGCGGCGCGGTGCTCGGCCCGCTTGGCTTGACTGGCGGCGCGCATTTCTTCCGCCGTGACCGTGCCGTCTCGGTTGGCGTCAGCGGCGCGCAGGCGCTCGACCCGGCGCGCAACAAAGTCCGCCTGCGTGACCGGCTGGGCCATGGCCGCCCGCGCGGGTCGCTGCGGCGCAGCGGTCTGGGCCACAGCCACGCTGCTGAAAACGGTCAGAATGGCGATGGCGGCCACGCCGCCAAGGGTCTTGTTCATCTCGATGGTCTCCACGGGCCGCAGCCAGAAAACATCCCTGTCGAGAAATAGAACGCCGCCCGGATCAGTTTCCGTCGCGACCGCCGTCCAGCCCGCTCGGCAGCGCCGCCTCGAACGCGTTTCGCGCCCGCAGCCGCAACTCGACCAACTGCGCCTTCAGAGTCTCGAAGTCCGCCGCCCCCGCCGCTTCCGCCAGCCGCTGCTGGAAGCCCGCCGGCTCGGCGTCCGGGTCGCCACGCCCGTCGAAGGCGCAGGCCATCAACTGCCCCAGTTGCTGGTGCGTGCGCCAGGTCTCGGCCAGAACCGCATCGTCCTTCAGCGCCTCCAGCGTCGAGACCGTCAGCGGTTCGCCCGCCGCCGCCGCGCACAGCTGGCGGTACTGGGCGACGAACTCGGCGTCGACCTGCGCCCCCGCCGACAGCTTCAGATCCCAGAACCCCTTGGGCCGCCGTTCGCGGTCCATCAGGTCGCGCATGGCCCGCACGTCCCGCGCCACGTCCACACCGGGACGCGGCCGCCGCAGCGCCGCCTCCAGCGTCGCCTCGACCCGCGCGCCGAACGCCGCGTCGCTGGCCCAGACCAGTCGCCCGCGCGTCAGGGCCATGAACTCCCAGGTCTCGGCCTCCTCTGCGTAATAGGCCTCCAGCGCCTCCAGCCGCACCGACACCGGCCCCTTGGAGCCCGTCGGTCGCAGCCGCATATCCACCTCGTACAGCCCGCCCTCGGCGGTGTGGGCCGACAGGGCGGCGATGAACCGCTGCGTGAACCGCCCGTAGAAGAGGTCCGCGCTCCACCCCTTGACCGCCGAGACCGCCTCGGGCGGCGCGGCATAGACCGTCATCAGGTCCAGGTCCGACCCCGCCGTCATCTCGCGCGACCCGGCCTTGCCCAGGGCCACCACGGCGACCGCGCCCTCGAACGCCCCGCCCATCCGCTCGGCCTCGGCCAGGGCCGCCGGCGCCAGCCCCCGCATGCAGGCGTCGGCCAGCGAGGTGTTGGTCAGCCCGGCCTGCTCGGCCGTGGTCCGCCCGGTGACGACATGCATGCCGATGCGGAAAGTCTGCTCGCGGTGCAGGCGGCGCACCGCATTCATGGCGCTTTCAAAGTCGCCAGCCTCATGCGCCTCGCGCACCACCTGATCGGCAAGGCCGGTGTCCGTGCCCAGGGCCGTCATGAAGCGCGCGTCCAGCACCCCGTCCAGGGCCTGCGGCTGACGACCCAGAGCCCGCGCCAGTCTGGGGGCGAAAGCCATGACCCCGACCACCAGATCGAACAGCTTCGGCTGGTTCAGGAACAGGGCCTGCACCTGCACCCCGGCGCTCAGGCCCGAGAAGAAGACCGCGAACCGGCGAAAGGCCGCGTCCGGCGCCCCCGTCCTGGCCACCGCCGTCAGCAGTTGCGGGGCCAGCCGGGTGAACAGCTCGCGCCCGCGCGCCGTCCGCGTCGCCGGGATGCGTCCGTGGTGCCAGCTGCGAATGGTGTCCGACACGGTCGCGGGCTCGGAAAAGCCCATCCGTTTCAGCGTCTCCAGCGTGCCGGGATCGTTCTCGACCCCGGTGAAGACCAGACTGCCATAGGGCGACGACAGTTCCTCGCCCCCCTCGAACAGCTCGCCGTAGCGCTGGTTGACGCCGACCAGCACCGCCTCGACCCCGGCGTCGAACGCCGCCAGATCGCCATGCCCCGCCAGCGCCGCCACATCGGCCCGCCGCTCGGGATCGACCGGCAGGACGTGGCTCTGCTCGTCGGCCAGCATCTGCACCCGATGCTCCAGCGCCCGCAGCTCGTGATAGGCGGCGGCCAGTTCATCGCGCGCCTCGGGCGTCACATGGCCGCGCTCGGTCAGGGCGTCCAGCGCCTCCAGCGTCCGCGACGACCTCAGCCCCTTGTCGCGCCCGCCCAGGATCAGCTGCTGGGTCTGGACGTAGAATTCGATCTCGCGGATGCCGCCGCGCCCCAGCTTCAGATTGGCGCCCGCCGCCTCCAGCCCCTCGCCGGTCTTGTGGACATGGATCTGTTTCTTGATCGACTGGATGTCCAGCACGGCCTGATAATCGAGGCTGCGCCGCCAGATGTAGGGAACCAGAGCCTTCAGGAAGGCCGCTCCCTCCTCTGCATCCCCGGCGCAGACGCGCGCCTTGATGAAGGCCGCCCGCTCCCAGTTCTGACCGACGGATTCGTAGTAGGCCAGGGCCATGGGCGCCGCGACCACCGGCGGGGTCGAGGACGGATCGGGCCGGAGCCTCAGGTCCACCCGGAAGACATAGCCGTCCGCCGTCCGCTCGGTCAGAAGGGTCGCCAGACCCTGGGCCAGACGATTGACGAAGCCCTGCGCCTCCACGCCCTCGGCCAGCGCCCCTTCCAGCACCTCCGGCTCGAAGAAGAGCGACAGGTCGATGTCCGAGGAATAGTTGAGCTCGAACGCCCCGCCCTTGCCCATGGCCAGGACGAAGAGGCCGGGCACAGGCCCGCGCGGGTCATCCGCCGCCGAGATCAGCTTGCCGCGCCGGCGTTGGTCGTGGGCTACGCAGCGCAGCGCCGCCTGCGCCGCCGCGTCGGCGAAGCGCGACAGGGCGCCCGTCACCGCGTCCAGATCCCAGACCCCGCCGAGGTCGGACAGGGCCGTCAGCAGATGCAGTTCGGCCTTCAGATGCCGCAGCGGCGCCCTGGCCTCGTCCGCCGGGCCGTCGATCTCATGGGTCGCGGTCAGGATTTCGGCCAGCCGCGTCTCGGGCGCCGTCTCGAGGATTTGTCGCAGCCGCTCGGGCCGGCGCCGCGCCAGCCCGGCCAGATAGGGCGAGGCCGCGAACACCGGCTCCAGCGCCGCCCAGGCTCCGTCCAGCGTCGCGCGCCAGCCGCCCTCGCCCGCCGCCTCGACCAGCCGCTCGTGGATGCGTCCCGCCGCTTCGGCGTCGCGCACTGGCCCGCACGGTTTCAGCCTCGGTCCCAGCATTCCGTCTTTCTGGGCCTCGTTCATCAGGCCGCCGGCTCGCTCGCCGGGGGCAGGACCAGGGCCACGCGCAGGCCCGGCCCCTGTCCGCCATAGGCCCCCGGCCCCTCGTCCAATTGCACCCGCCCGCCGTGGGCCTCGGCCACCGCCGTCACCAGCGACAGGCCCAGACCCGAGCCCGGCTCGGTGCGGCTGTTGTCCAGCCGGACAAAGCGCTGCAACACCCGCTCGCGGTCCTCGTCCGGCACCCCCGGCCCGGTGTCGGTGACCGAAAACTCGATCTCGCCGGACGACCGGCGTCGGGCGCGGAACTTCACCGCCCCGCCCTCGGGCGTATATTTGATGGCGTTGTCGATGATGTTGGCGAGAGCCTGGGCCAGGAAGGGCTGGTTGCCCTCGATCATCAGCCCCTTCTCGATCTCGGCCGAGAACTCCAGCCCCTTGTCCTCGCCGGAGGGCTCATAGAGCTCGGCCATGTCGATGGCCAGTTCGGCGGCGTCGAACACCTTGGGATCGGGCGCTCCGCCCGCCTGCAATCGCGCGATGGCCAAGACGGTGTTGAAGGTCTTCAGCAGCAGATCCGCCTCGTCCAGGGCGATGCTAAGCGCATCCACGCCCGACACCTTGCCCGCCTCGGCGTCGATCAGCGCCACCTCCAGCTTGGCGCGCATCCGCGTCAGCGGCGAGCGCAGGTCGTGGGCGATGGCGTCCCCCGCGTGGCGGATCGAGGCCATCGAGGCCTCCAGCCGGTCCAGCATGGTGTTCAGCCCCTGACCCAGTTCGTCCAGCTCGTCGCCCGAGTGCCTGACCGGGGCGCGCACCTTCAGGTCGCCCTCCTGCACCGCCGAAACCACGCGGTTCAGCCCGCCCATGGCCCGCTCAACGCCCCGGCTGATCCACAGGCCGCCGCCGACCCCCAGCACCAGGACCATGATCATGGCCCCCCACAGGGCCTGGGTCAGTCGCGCCAGATAGGCCTCGATGTCGCCGATGTCCTCGCCGACGAACAGCTGTTCGCCGCCCGACAGGGGCATCTCCACGCCGATGGCCTGACGCTTGCGCACCCGGCCTTCCTCGTCGGTGTCGGTCAGGCGGAAATCGTCCCAGCGCCCGCCCTGCACCGCCGCGCCGGGGTCCAGCGGCGAGGTCGAGATATTGCCGGTGATCGTCTTCCGATCCTTGTCCATCAGCAGATAGAGGTAGGATCCGCCCCGCAGCGTCCGGTCCACCATGGCCTGGTTCAGGGCGTTCACGCCACGCGTGCGGTAAACCGCCGTCAGAGCCTCGACCTCGCTGCGCACCCCCGCCTCAGCCCGCGCCCGCGCCTCCGACGCCGAGGCGACATAGACATAGGCCAGCACCGCGCTGGCCGTGGCCACGAACAGCGCCAGAAACAGCAGCGTCAGCCGAAACGGCGTCCGCCGGAAAAGGGAGGGCAGCTTCATGAGCGCGACATTTCTCCCTCCCCGTCCCGGGGAGGGTGGTCGGCGCGCAGCGCCGAGCGGGTGGGGCGGGCAAGGCAATGCATCCGCACATCCTCAACTAAGGCTTCAAGTTCATCCCGAACAGCGAGGTTCGTGTAACGTAACGTCCGCCATCCCTCTCTCGCCAAAACGGCGTCCCGAACCCGATCCTTGCGCGCCCGATCCTCGTCATCGTGCGACGAACCATCAACCTCAACGATCAGGAAGCGATCGGCGCAAGCGAAGTCGAGAAAATAGCCTCTCAGTGGAGCCTGTCTTCGAAAGTGGAGTCCCTCGGCGCGCAAAGCGCGCAAGGCCAACCAAAGACGCGCCTCGGCCGGCGTCAGCGCCTTTCGCATTGCTCGCGCTCTGGCGACGATGGCCATTCCGCCTAGCCCTCCCCAATCAACCGAGCCCTGTTGGGCAAAGCCAGGCAGCGATGATGCTGCATCGCCCGGCCCTCCCCACCCGGTCGCTACGCGACCACCCTCCCCGAACGGGGAGGGAGAATGCTGTTGCAGGCCGCCCTACGCCTCCAGCCGGTACCCCGCGCCGCGCACGGTCTGCAGCATGGCCTTGTCGAAGCCCTTGTCGATCTTGGAGCGCAGGCGGCTGATGTGGACGTCGATGACATTGGTCTGGGGGTCGAAGTGGTATTCCCAGACCTTCTCCAGCAGCATGGTGCGCGTCACCGACTGGCCGGCGTGGCGCATCAGGAACTCCAGAAGCTGGAACTCGCGCGGCTGCAGGTCGATCTCGGTCGTGCCGCGATGCACGGTGCGGCCGATCAGGTTCATTTCCAGGTCGCCGACCTTGAGCACGGTCTGCACCCCGCCCGTCTCGCGACGACGGGCCAGCGCCTCGACCCGCGCGATCAGCTCGGCGAAGGCGTAGGGCTTGACCAGATAGTCGTCGGCGCCGGCTTTCAGCCCCGTCACCCGGTCCTCGACCTCGCCCAGGGCCGACAGGAAGAGGACCGGCGTCTGATCGCCGCCCTTGCGCACCGTCTCGACCATGCCGACGCCGTCCAGACGCGGCATCATGCGGTCCACGACATAGACATCGTAGCCGCCCTTCTGCGATTCCAGCAGGCCGAAGGCGCCGTCCACGGCGTGCGTCACCTCATGCCCGGCCTCGGACAGGCCGCGCACCATCGCGGTCGCCGCTTCAGCGTCGTCCTCGACCACCAGAATACGCATGGACCCCTCCCAAAATAGATTCGGCGGCAATGTTAGCGCATCGCCGCCGATCCTGTGAGTTACGCCTTATTCAGACTTGGCGAAGGGCAGCGGCACGACGCTGGTGCCCTGCGGCGTGCGGACGAACAACAGGACGCTGGGACGCCCCGCCTGTTTGGCGGCTTCCACCACCGCCCGAAGGTCCACCGCCGAACTCACCGTCTGGGTGTTTGCGCGCGTGATGACGAAGCCCGGCTGGAAGCCAAGGCGGGCCGCCGACGAGCCTTGCGCCACATTCGTCACCACCAGACCCGAGACGCTCTCGGGAATGCTGTAGCGCGACCGCGCGGCCGCAGTCAGCGGCGTCAGGCCCAGGCCTTCCACCGTTTCGCTTGCGCTCGGCTTTGCGGCCCCAGGGGCAGCACCGCCCTCGTCCGCCGCCGCGAGTTCATCTTCAGAGGGCCGGACGCCCGCACGGACGTTCAGAGTCTGACGACGACCGTCGCGGATCACCTCAAGACGAATAGTATCGCCCGGCTTGGCCGCGCCGACGCGACGGGTCGCCTCGACGCTATTGGCGACCGCCTCGCCGTTGACGCTCACAAGCAAGTCGCCAATCTGCGCGCCTGCTCGCGAAGCTGGCGCGCCCTCGGTGACAGTTTCCACCAGCGCGCCCTTAAAGTTCCTGGGCTGCCCCAGAGCCTCCCAGCCATCTTCGCTGAGGGTGCGAAGGCCAAGGCCGACGAAGCCCCGTTCGATTTTTTCGCCACGCATCAGACGGTCGGTGACGCTCTTGGCCGTGGCCGCCGGAATAGCGAAGCCGATGCCGACAGAACCGCCCGTCGGCGAGAAGATCGCCGTGTTGACGCCGATCACCCGACCATAGATGTCAAAGGTCGGACCGCCCGAGTTGCCCCGGTTGATGGCGGCGTCGATTTGCAAATACTCGTTGTAGCCGGCCGGATCGATATCGCGCGACATCGCCGAAACGATGCCCGCCGTAGCCGAGCCGCCCAGACCGAACGGGTTGCCCACGGCGATGACCCAGTCGCCGACGCGCGGAGCCGCCGTTTCCTCGAAGCTGACGAACGGGAAGGCTTCGCCATCGACCTTGATGACCGCCAGATCCGTTCCCTCGTCGCGACCGACCAGACGCCCCTTCAGCTCGCGCCCGTCACTCAGCTTGACGTTGATCTCGATCGCGTCCGCCACGACGTGGTTGTTGGTGACGATGAAGCCGTCGGCCGAAATGAAGAAGCCCGATCCGGCGCCTTGGGCCGTGGTCGAATTGTCCTCTTCACTGTCTTCATCCGAACCGCCGCCGCGCGGCTGACCGGGGATGGGCACGGCGCCGAAGCCGGGGATCTGCAGAAAACCGCCGCCATTGGGGCGCTGCACCCGCGTCTTGACGTCGATCTGCACCACGGCGGGCGCGACCTGCTGGAAGATGTCGGCGAAGCTGAGCGGCGCACCCTGCGGCGGTGCAAAGGCGAGACCCGCGGCCCCGGCAGAGGGGACCAGTCGTCCCGCCTGTGCGGCGGCGGGCGCGGCCTGGGCGCCCGGCCAGCTGATGACCCCGCCCGCCGTCGCGGCGGCGGCGAAGGTCAGGCCGACGGCGGCCCCCAGAATGAACTCCTTGCGCTTCAGCATCGTCGTCCTTGCAGTCCTGAAAGGCGGAGCTCCAGAAGCTCCGTTCGCCCATGAATATAGGGCGTTACGGCCCAAGCCAATGCACGCCCGCGCGATGGTTGTCCCCGATCCGCGTTCGCCGTGAGGCGCGCTTGCGTCAGGATCGCGGCGAAAGGCTCTCGCTTTCGTCAGGTTCGGCCGTCAGGTCCGCCAGCGCCTGTTCTTCCTCCGCCGTCAGAGGCTGAACCTCGACCCGACGACGCCGCGAACGCCAGACGAAGACCGCTCCCGCGCCCAGCACCAAAGCGAAAGGCCCGAACCACAAAAGCCAGGTCCCCGCCCGCACCGGCGGCTGGAACAGGATGTAGTCGCCGTAGCGCCGCACCAGGTCCTGACGCACCGCCTGATCGCTCTTGCCCGCCGCGATCTCCTCGCGGACCAGACGGCGCATGTCGGCGGCAATGCCCGCCGGGCTGTCGGCGATGGATTCGTGCTGGCAGACGACGCAGCGGATGTCGCTGAACAGGGCGCGTGCCCGCGCCTCTTGCGCCGCGTCGGGCAAGGGACGATCCGGCGCCGGCGGCGGCTCCGCCATCGCCGCGCCCGCCATCAGGGCCAGAGCCCCGGTCAGCGCCGCCAGCCGCCTCACGCCCTGGCCTCCGCCTTCTTGCGCGATCCCGCCCCGACCCGCAGCCGCCGGTCCAGCAGGGACAGCACCCCGCCCAGAGCCATGATCAGCGGGCCGAGGAAGATCAGGCGCGCCCACGGATTGTAATAGACCCGCACCGTCCAGGCCTGCTCGCCGCCCTCGGACCGGGCGCGTTCGCCCATGACCACATAGACGTCGTCCAGCCCGCGGAAGTCGAGGCCCACCTCGGTCGTCGTCTGCCCGCCCGCCGGGAAGAAGCGGCGCTCGGCGGTGACGACACGCTCGACCGCCTTTCCTTCGACCGGCATGACCGTCAGCCGCCCCTGCTCGGCCAGATAGTTCGGCCCCTCGATCACCTCGACCGCGTCCAGACGCACCCGCCACGGCCCCGACGACACCACGCCGCCCAGAGGGACCGCCGCCGCCGCCTCGGCCTTGAAGCTGGTCTCGACCACGGCTCCCAGAATGAAGACCCCCAGCCCGGCATGGGCCAGGGCCATGCCCCAGGCGCCCAGCGGCAGACCCTTGGCGCGACGCAGGGTCTCAGCCACCGGCGCCCGGAAGGCCTTGGTGCGCACGCCGACCTCGGCCAGCGCCCCCAGGATCAGCCAGGCCCCGACGCCCAGTCCCGCCGCCGCCAGCGCCTTTTTCGGCTCGAACAGCGCGAAGGCCGCGAGAGCCGCCACGACCGCCAGACCCGCCGCCAGCCACAGCCGCTGCAAGGCCCCCTTCAGGTCCCCGCGCTTCCACGCCAGCAGAGGCCCGGCGGGCAGGATCAGACAGGCCACCACCATCAACGGCGTGAAGGTGGCGTTGAAATAGGGCGGCCCCACCGAAATGGTCGCCCCCGAAATCCCCTCGAGGATCAGCGGATACAGGGTCCCTAGCAGCACCGTCGCCGCCGCCGCCGTCAGGAAGAGGTTGTTCAGCACCAGGGCGCCTTCGCGGCTGATCGGCGCGAATGCCGCACCCGACCGGATGGCCGGCGCCCTGAAGGCGAACAGGATGAAGGCCGCCCCCGCCGCTGCGCCCAAGATGGCCAGCAGCATCATCCCCCGCTGCGGATCGACGGCGAAGGCGTGGACGCTCGTCAGCACGCCCGAGCGCACCAGAAACGCCCCCAGCATGGAGAAGGTGAAGGCCAGGATGGCGAGGAAAACCGTCCACCCCGCCAGCGCCCCGCGCCGCTCGGTCACGATGGCCGAGTGCAGCAGAGCCGCCCCCGCCAGCCACGGCATGAAGCTGGCGTTCTCCACCGGGTCCCAGAACCACCAGCCGCCCCACCCCAGCTCGTAATAGGCCCAGAACGAGCCCAGCAGGATGCCGACCGTCAGGAAGGCCCAGGACGCCAGCGCCCACGGCCGCACCCAGCGGCCCCAGGCCGGATCGACCCGCTTCTCGATCAGCGCGGCGACCGCCAGCGAGAAACAGACCGAAAACCCGACATAGCCCGCGTAGAGCAGCGGCGGATGGAAGGCGAGCGCCGGGTCCTGCAACAATGGGTTCAGCGACGCCCCCTGCACCGGCGCCGGGTCCAGCCGCGCGAACGGGTTGGACGTGAAGACGGCGAAGGCCAGGAACATGGTCGACAGCGCGCCCTGCACCGCGACGCTCGACGTCTTCAGCCCGAACGGCAGACCGCGCGCCAGCGCCAGCGCCCCGCCGAAGCCGGTCATGACCAGGCACCACAGCACCAGCGAGCCTTCATGGCTGCCCCAGGCGGCGGCGACCTTGTACAGCATCGGCTTGTCGGTGTGGCTGTTCAGGGCCACGTTCGACACCGAGAAGTCCGACACCGCAAAGGCATAGATCAGGGCCGCAAAGGCCAGCGTCGTCGCCGCCGCCGAGGCGATCAGCGCCCCGCCCGCGGCCCCGGCCAGCACCGGGCTCAGCCTCAGCCGGCCCGCCGTCGCCAGCGCCGTCGTCAGCCCGGCCAGAACCAGGGCCAGGATCAGCGCGAACGCCCCCAGTTCGACGATCACAGGCTGCGGCTCGCTTGGCTCGGGGCCGCTTCGCCCGTCTCAGGCCGCCACTCGCCCTTTTCCTTCAGACGGTCAGCGACTTCGCGCGGCATATAGGTCTCATCGTGCTTGGCCAGCACCTGACTGGCTTCAAACACGCGGTCGGGACGGAAGGCGCCCTGGGCGACGATCCCCTGCCCCTCGCGGAACAGGTCGGGCAGGTCGCCGTGATAGCTGACCTTGGACGAGCCCACGTTGTCGGTGACGACGAAGACCACCGTCCCGTCCGCGCCCTTGACCACGCTGCCGGCCTCGACCAGCCCGCCCAGACGGATCACCCGCCCGACCGGCGCGGCCTCCTCGGTCACTTCGGACGGCGAGAAGAAGTAGGTGACGTTGTCCTTCATGGCCCACAGCGACAGGCCGACCGCCAGGGCCAGCACGGGCGCCGCCGCCGCCACGATCCACAGGCGCCGCCGCGCCTTGGGCGATTTGGGAAGCCAGCTCATGTCAGGACATCACAGAAGGGTTGCAGCGCGCCGTCATCCGGCCCCGCCCAGTCTTTGTTGCAGGTCGGCCCGGCGCGGATCGTTCGGCTCCAGCGCCGCGATCAGCGGCCCCCAGACCGCCGCCGCCCCCGCCTTGTCGCCGCGCTTCAGCGCCGCTTCGCCGAGGAAGTAGCGCGCGCCCAGTTGGTTCGGATCGCGCTTCAATGCCTCGCGGAAGGCCGCCTCGGCGTCGCCGCCGACCGCCCCCTCATTGGCCCGCACCAGGCTCTCGCCCAGCCGCGCCCAGCTCTGGGCGTCGTCAGGTTCAATCACCAGCGCCCGGCGGAAGGCCGAGGCCGCGCCGATGGGGTCGCCCGCCTCGAACCGGGCCGCGCCCAGCATGGTCAGGGCGCGATGGTCGTCAGGCCGGTCCTTGACGATGCGGCCGATGACCGCCGCCGCCTGCGCCGGCTCCAGCGTCTCGGGCGAAGAGGCCCACCCACGCACCCGCGTCTCATAGGCCTGATCCGCCATGCCCGGCGCGCCGAGCCCCAGATAGAGCGCCAGTGAAACCGCCGCCGTCAGCCCGATGCCGCCCAGAACCCACAGACGGTCCTTGGCGCCCACGACCGGCGTCCGCACGTCGCGGCGCGCGGCCAGCAGCCGCCGCCCCGCCTCGGCCCGCGCGGCGGTCCAGCCCGCCTCGTCCAGCAGGCCGCGCGTCTTCAGGCGGTCCAGCTCGGCCAACTCGCGCCCGGCGGCGTCGCGATCGACGACGGCTTCGGCGTCCGCCCCGCGTCGCGCGCCGGCCAGAACCAGAAGCCCGGCCATCGCCGCAGCCAGTCCCGTCATGATCCAGAAGATCGTCATGCCCTGCGCTCTAGCGGATCAGGCGCGCCGACGCGAGGCTCCCGAGGTCGCAGCCTCGACCGCCACGCTGGGCGGCGCCCCGGCCACCGTCAGCCGCCGCCGCACCGTGCGCTGGGCCTCCCTGGCCCCGATCAGACCCAGCAGCTCAGCAGTCAGGGCGATCCGCTTGCGCGCCACCCCCTCATCCGTCGCCTCGCCGTCGTTCAGCCGCTCCAGCGCCTCGTCGGCCCAGGTCGCCAGCCGTCCGGTCAGGCCTTCCGCCGTCTGGCGTCGCTCCGCCTCGCAGCCGAACACCGTGGCGGGTCCACGCACCAGGCCGATGACCGCCGCCAGGGCCTTGGCCCGATCCGCCGTCGCCGCATCGACCGCCTCGTCCAGACGCGGCGCCGGACGCGTCATGCGCCCCGCCATGGCCGCGCGCTCGACCGGCAGCACCTTGCCCGTCGCCTTCTCGGCGGCGCTGAACAGTTCGGACAAACGCAGGGCGATCTTCAGCCGCGCCTGCCGCACCGCCTTGCCCCAGGCGCTGTCCGCCCGCAGCGACAGGGTCATGTCGATCTCCGACAGGGTTTCGGCGCACCAGTCCAGATCGGCCTTCAGCAGGGCGGCGTCCGCCCCCGCCGCCGTGGGATCAAAGGCCGCCGCCTCGGCCGCGCGATGCGCCAGCGCCGTCACCACGCGATCGACGAAGACCGCCAGCTCGCTTTCGCTCAGCAGGGTTTCGCGCCCGGCCGTCGGCGTCGCCTGGGCCACGACCCGCAACATCATGCGTGCGTCCGGCATGTGGGCGAACAGCATCTCCATCAGCCGTCCCGCCCCGTCCGGCGCGATCGAGCCCGCCTGCCGCAACGCCAGCTTCAACTCGGCGACCGCCTCCGGCCCCGGCCGTCCCAGCCAGGTCTCCAGATAGTCCAGGGACCGGCGCGCCAGGGCCGCCAGATCAAAACAGGAAGACAGTTCCGCCAGCTGCGCCGCGCTGGCGCCGGGCCACAGCGCCTCGCCCTGATCCCGCACCGCCGAGGCAGCGCTCAGGCACAGGCGATCGGCCACCATGCGCGACAGTTCGTCGTCGCGGTCCAGCTGCGGCAGCAGTTCCGGCTCGTTGCGTGTGGCCAGCCGCCACAGCCGCCCGGGCACGCTTGCAGGAAAGCTCAGCCCCTCCAGCCCGTCCTCGCGGCGGCGGAACAACGGCCTCAGCGGCGCAAAGGCCGTATCCCGCCGTCGCCGGTCCAAAACCTCGGCCTCGACCATGTCGCGCAGCGCCCACGCCCGATCCCCCGTCATCGCCGCCGCCAGCGCTTCCAGCTGGGACAGCAGATGATCCGGGCAAGCGGCGATCAGCTGGGCCAGGGCGGCCCTTTGCGCGGCCGATAGGTCCGCCATGCATTCTCCTCAGGCCGAACCGAATCCCGGCCACGGGGGTCAGGGTGCGCCCTTCGGGTTAACAGGGGATTGGGAGCCGCCTGTCCTCGCGCTGAACTCACGGACGTCGCGCGATCGTCCAGTCGCCGTCGCGCGGCCCGGGCGTCAGACGCCACTCCGGCTTGAGCGTCAGGGCCCAGCCCTCGCCCTTCAACCCGTCCTGCGTCGGGGTCGTCCCGCCGTGAGCGACGATCAGGCGCGACCAGTCCGTCGACAGAAGCCCGTCCTTCTCGACGGTCAGCACGCCCCAGTCGGCGGCGGCGCGAATGACGCCATAGACGGTCCCCTCGGGCGGCAGGGGCGTCACCTTGTTGGGATCGAAGCTGAAGCTCGCCCCGGCGACAGGCGCGACCAGCACCGGGCCGTCCACCAGCCCGGCCCTCAGGCTCGCGACGCGGGCCGCCTGCTCCAGCGCCCGCGCCGCCTCTTCAGCCTGAACCGTTGTCGCCCCATAGGCCGCCCCGCGCGCCGCGAACGTCGCATCCCCGGCGGCGATCTGCAGGCCCAGCGCCTGCGCCAGGAGTTGCGGCAGGCCCTCGCGCCGGTCCCACGACGCCTTCCAGTCCGGCGCCGCCGCATCCAGCAGCAGGCCGTAGGCTGGCCCGGTGTAATAGGCGAAGGACCGCGCATATTCGCGAACCCGGTCTCCCCGCCCCAGATGCTCGACCAGATGCGGGATCATGACGTCGTCGCGCGACAGAAAACGGCCGGTGTATTCGGCCAGTCCCTCATGCCGCTCCATGGCGTCCTCGGCGACCTGCGCCTCGGGGAAACGAGCATGGCGCCAGGCGCGGAAGGTCAGGGCGTCCTCCACCGCGACACGACGCGCGGCCGGGTCGCTCGCCGCCAGCGCCGCCGCCAGCGCCCGCAGTTCCAGACGCAGCGAGACCCGCCCCGCCTCCATCGCCAGCTGCGGCTGGTCGGCGTTCGCCGCCTTCAAGCCGATCTGATCCTGAATCCGGTGCCAGGCCTCATGCATCAGCAGGATGGACCGCCCCGGCTCATCCGCCGGCACAGGCGCGACCAGCATGGTCCAGACGCGGCCGTTCCAGCGCACGGCGGTGTTGGCGATCGGCACGGCGTCCGGCAATTGGCCCCGGAAGACCTCGCCCTCGCGTTCCAGCGCCGCATCGACCCCGTCCATGTTGGCGATGACCTGTCGCGTCGCCGGATCGGCGATCAGCACAGGCCCGCACAGGCTGACGCCCCAGGCCCGCCCGCCGTCTGCCTCGCACAGGACCCGCGCCTGCTCGAACGCCGCCATGGCCGGGACGACGTCCGGCCGCTCCCCGGCGGCCGCGCCCGTCGCCGAAAACAACAGCAAGGCCGCTGCCAGCCCGAACCGCCCGCAAATAAAACGCGACGTCATAGCCTTCCCTCATTCCCCACGCCGCCTCACGGCCCGCAGCGAATATGGCCAAGCTTCAAGCGACTATATTAGGGCGGCGGGCACAGCGCCGCCCTCGTCGTCCGGCAGAGCGGCCTATGGTCTGCTTTCGACCCGTTGCGGACGTCATGAAAGACTTCTGAACTGCCTAATTTAGCCAATCCAAAGGGCGTGGCGGCACAAAAATCAAACACCACCCCTTAATAAGATCAAATAATTTTATCCTCATTATTTGGCTTTGTCGACAATTCGCACACCCCCCATACGGCTGGAGGAACAACAAGCAAACAACATACTATGATATATAGCATTATCAGCTTGTCCTCACCCTCAGGTAAAAGCTGGGAAAACATAATTGCCGCCACAGCTGGACCAAAGAAAATTATAAGCCACGACGCGCTCTTCCCTCTTTGGCGAAGTCTTTCATCTGCCAAATATATTGCATATAAAAAAGTAAATATCCCCGCTATAAATGCAACAGCGTTAAATAGATAATTTTCTTCTTTGATCAAAATACAAAATATTGCAGACAGTATTGAAGCCACACAAACCCACAACACAATATCGCTCGATGGCTGCTTTTTCATTCTCATCGATCCAACGTCCATTGTGAGAGCTTGAGCAAGTCCCGGCGGATGATCGCTTGCCCCCAATTCTCCTGACTACCTTAATTTATTGATCGCCATGATCGCTAACCACCCCTAGCGGACACCCGACACGCCCGCTTCTAGCCTCAGCTCCTCATCCCTCCGCCGCCGGCAGTTCCAGCAGCACCTTCAGCCCGCCCATGTCGCTGTCGGCCAGGGTGACGCGGCCGCCATAGGCGCGGGTCAGGTCCTCGACGATGGACAGGCCCAGGCCGGTGCCCGGCGTGTCCTCGTCCATCCGCGTGCCGCGCTTCAGGGCAGCGTCGCGCTGGTCGGCGGGCAGGCCGGGGCCGTCGTCCTCAACCACCACGATCATCTGGCCGGGGATCGAAGCGCCGGCTGAAATCCGCACCCGGCGCCGGCACCACTTGGCGGCGTTCTCGATCAAGTTGCCAAAGATTTCCTGCAGGTCCTGACGCTCGCCCAGGAAGGCCAGGTCGTCCGGCGCGCGCCAGTCGATCTCGACGCCCTTGGTCTCGAACACCCGCTCCAGCATGACGGCCAGCTCGTCCAGCACCTCTCCCACCGGCGTGGTTTCGCCCAGACCATGGGCGGCGCGGGCGGCGGCGCGGGCGCGGCGCAGGTGGTGGTCGACCTGGTCCTGCATGACCCGTGTTTGCTTGCGCACCATGTCGGGCAGGACGCCCTCGCTGGTCCCCGCCTCGGCCAGCATGACCGCCAACGGCGTCTTCAGCGCATGGGCCAGGTTGCCGACGTGGGTGCGCTGGCGCTCCACCGTCTCCTGGTTGTGGGTCAGCAGCCGGTTCACCTGTTCGGCCAGGGGCTGGATCTCCAGCGGATAGACCCCCTCGACCCGGTGCGAGCGGCCCTTGCGCACGTCTGAAATCTCGTCGCGCAGGTCGAACAGGGGCCGCAGCCCCACCCGCACCTGGATGAAGACCGCCGAGACCAGACCGGCCCCCAGCAGCAGCATGGCCACCCAGGTCACGGTGGCGAACTGGCGCGTGTCGGCGTCGATGTCCGAGCGATCCACCCCGGCGAAGAAGACGATCGGCGCGGTCCGCCCCGGAAGTTGCTTCATGCTGGCGGCGATGCGCAGGGGCTCGCCCTTGGGGCCGTCCTCGGCGTTGTAGCTGATGGTCTGGCCGAAGGCTTCGCGCAGCCGCTCATCCAGATCCGGCGCATATTCCAGATCGGCCCGGCCAAGAGAGGCGGAGCGCGCCACCACCTGCAGCCGCCCGTCGCTGCCGGGCTCGGCCACCATCCAGTACTTGCCCGACAGCAGGCGCTCGGTGCGCGCGTCGCGGATTTCGCCGACGAAGACCTCGCCCTCGGGGGTTATGCTGGCGGCCACCACCGTCTCGTCGATGGTGTCGCCCAGCATATTGCCCAGTCGTCGCAGCGCCGATTCCTGGAACACCGAGGTCAGCACCACGCCCGTGACCACAAGGGCCACCAGAATCCAGGCCGAGGCCAGCCAGATCAGCCGCCGCGTCAGCGACTTGCCCGGCCGCCCCAGCCAGCGCCCCCATTCGTTCCCGTGCGGCTTGGCGGGCGCTTCAACCGCCCCGGCGTCGGTCACGGATCAGGCCGCGTCGCTCTCGCCGGCCAGCGGCGACAGGCGATAGCCCAGTCCGCGCACCGTCTCGATCCGGTCCGAACCGATCTTCTTCCTCAGGCGACCGACAAAGACCTCGATGGTGTTGGAGTCGCGGTCGAAGTCCTGATCATACAGGTGCTCGACCAGCTCGGTGCGGCTGATGACCCGGCCCTGATGCATCATCATGTAGTGCAGCAAACGGTATTCCAGCGACGTCAGGCGCAGCGGCTCGCCGTTCACCGTCGCCCGCGCCGCGCGCGGGTCCAGACGCAGGCCGCCGCAGGTCAGGGTCGCCGCCGCATGGCCTGCCGAGCGACGCAGCAGGGCGCGCAGGCGGGCCAGCAGCTCCTCGGTGTGGAAGGGCTTGGTCAGATAGTCATCGGCCCCGGCGTCGAAGCCCGCCACTTTGTCCGACCAGGCGCCGCGCGCCGTCAGGATCAGAACCGGCGTGGCCTTGCCTTCGCGGCGCCAGCGCTCCAGCACCGACACCCCGTCGATCTTGGGCAGGCCCAGATCCAGCACCACCACGTCATAGGGTTCGGTGTCGCCCAGGAACCAGGCTTCCTCGCCGTCCGGGGCGTGGTCGACGGCGTATCCGGCGTCGGAAAGTGCGGTCTTCAGCTGGCGCGACAGATCGACGTCGTCCTCGACAAGCAGCACCCGCATTCAGTCGTCTCCGCGAACCCGGCCGGACCGGCCGTCAACCTGTATGTCCGACACGCGTCCGCCCGGATATTCCCAGCGCACCACATAGTCGCCGCCGCGCTCCTGCACGCCCAGCATCCGGCCGGGACGGTTGGACTGGACCCGCCGGGCGACATCGCCGGGGTCTGCGCGCGGCGCCGAGCGGGGCGCATCACGCAGCCCCTGGCCCGGATAGTTCCGGGGCTGCTCGCGACGGTCCTCGTCGCGGTCCCGGTCGCGGCCGCGCGACTGGGCCGCCGCGTCCGTCAGGGGGACGAGGGCGATCAGGCCGGCCAGCAGGAGGGCTCGAATACGCATCATGGTTTGTCTTCTAGACAGGGGCCTCTGAACGGGGGCTGAACGCAGTCTATCGCTGTTCATCCGGACAAGGAACGCACGCGCGCCGATTCTCCGTCGCTGTCGCCCATATGCGACTTGGCCGCGCATGTGGATGAAGATGAAGAACTTCTCATGCTGATGAACGCAGTCTGAAACGCGTCGTTCAGATGCGGCTCAGCCCCCGGGTGGTCTTTTGGGGTCAACGCAGCCGATCCGGTTGCGACGAACCGAAGGAGCCAAGACCATGAAGAAGCTGCTGATCCCCGCCCTGGCCGTCGCCGTCGCCTCGGCCGCCCTGCCCGCCGCCGCCCAGAACTACGACCGTCACGGTCCCTCGCGCGGCCACGGCTACGAACAGAACTACGGCGGCTGGAACTCGATTTCCCAGCGCAAGCACAACCTGGATCGCCGCATCGACCAGGGCATTCGCAACCACCAGCTCAGCCGCCGCGAGGCCTCGCGTCTGCAGGACGAGCTGAACAGCCTGGTCCGTCTGGAGCGCAGCTACATGCGCGGCGGCCTGACCCGCTGGGAGCGCGAGGACCTGGACCGTCGTTACGACCGCCTGTCGGCCAAGGTCCGCTATGAGCGCAACGACTACAACGGCCGTCGCCACTGACGGCTGACCGGGAACCGGGCCTCATCCCTCCCTGTCCGAGGCCCGACCGAGGGGCGCGATCCGCAAGGGTCGCGCCCTTTTCCTATGCGGGCTCGATCACCGTGAGTTCCGGCCACCGTCCCCGCGCGCTGGCGACCACCTTGTCCCAGCCCCTGGCCAGACCCCGTACGGGATTTGGCCTGATCACCATGTCGAAGACGTCCTCCAGGCCATAGGGCGCCGCCACGCTGATCGTGTCGTCCTTCTCTAGCCGCACGGCCAGGGCGAAGGCCGGCGCCACGAACTGGGCCGGGGCGTCGTCGGTGCAGGTCAGGGGCGCATAGGGCTCCCCGAACTTGCTCTCGAACCACAGGTGAACCCGCGCTTGGTTGCGCACCTCGACCAGATCGCGGAACGGCGCTTCGAAGGCGGCGGCCACCCGCTTGATGATGACGTCCTCGGCGTCCCACGAGGTGTCCGGGTCGAAATAGCCGATGTCATAATCCTTGATGCCGTAGCCGACGGGCCGCCCGGTCCGGTCGTTCCACACCCCCTGATAGACGGCGCCGGAAAACAGCCGCCAATCGGGCAGGTCCAGGTCCCGCATCACGCTCAGCACATGCATCAACGCCGGGTCGGCGCGGACGATCTCGATCAGTCGGGTTTCCAGGCTCATGGGCGGCAGAGACGGCGATTCCAACGCCCCGAAAACCAAAATCTGCGTCATCCCGGCCGTAGCAAAGCGGAGAGCCGGGACCGCCAGGAACGCCGACGCCAGCGCCTTCCGCGGTCCCGGATAGCCCTGCGGGCTTCCGGGATGACGTGGATATCATCCCCGCAGCGGCCAGCCGTGGTCCAGCGGCCCATGCCCCTGCCCCAGTCCGGGGGCGCGGCGGATGGCCTCGGCCACATAGGCCCAGGCCTCGGCCACGGCGGTCTGCAGCGGCAGGCCCTTGGCGATTCCGGCGGCGCAGGCGCTGGCCAGGGTGCAGCCGGTGCCGTGGGTCTGGCGCGTGTCGATGCGCTCGCTCTCCAGCACCGTCTCGCCGTCGCGGGTCAGCAGCAGGTCGATCACCGTCTCGCCCGGCACATGGCCGCCCTTCATCAGGACCGCCCGCGCGCCCATCTCCAGCAGGGCCTCGCCGGCCCGACGCTGGCCGTCCAGATCCGCCACGGCGATCCCGGTCAGGGCCTCGGCCTCCGGCGCATTGGGGGTCAGCAGGGCCGCGCGCGGCACCATCAACCGCCGCACCGCCTCGACCGCGCGATCCTCCAACAGGGGCGAGCCGCCCTTGGCGATCATCACCGGGTCCACCACCGTCGGCACATTGTCGGCATAGTCGATCAGGCCCGCCACCGCCTCGACCACCTCGACCGAGCCCAGCATCCCGGTCTTCAGGGCGTCGGCCCCGATGTCGTCCAGCACGGCTTTCACCTGGGCATCGATCACGTCGATCGGCAGGGGATAGACGCCGTGAACCCCCAGGGTGTTCTGGATGGTGACGGCCGTGATCGCCGTGGCGGCGAACCCGCCCAGCATGGTCACCGCCTTGATGTCGGCCTGGATGCCCGCCCCGCCGCCGGAATCAGACCCCGCCAGAATCAATACGCGTCCCTTGGCTTCGCTCATGCCGCCGCTCCCGAAAACAGCTTCAACCCGACGATGCCCGCCACGATCAGCAGAATGCAGACCGCCCGCACCGCCGTCGCCGGCTCGCCATAGACCACGATCCCGACCGCCGCCGCGCCCACGGCGCCGATACCGGTCCACACCGCATAGGCCGTGCCCACCGGCAGCTTCTGCGTGGCGATCCACAGCCCGACCATGCTGGCCACCAGGGCCGCGGCTACGCCCAGCGACAACAGAGGCCGCTGCACGCCCACATACTTGATGCCCGAAGCCCACATGACCTCGAACAGACCGGCGACGATCAGCACCGCCCACGGATTGAGTGACAACAGCCAGGACATGAGGGCTGCATGACCCAGCCGCCGCATCGGGGCAACCGCTTTCAGCCCGCGTTGGCCACCGCCGCCTGCAGCTTCAGCGCCTGAACCGTCTCGCGCACGTCGTGGACGCGCACCATCCGCGCCCCGCGCCGCGCCCCCTCCAGCGCCAGGGCCAATGAGCCGCCCAGCCGATCAGTCGCCTCAACCGCCGTGGCGTCCACGCCCTGAATAGTCCGCTTGCGGCTGGCGGCGTAGAGCACCGGGAAGCCCAGTTCGACCAGGGCCTCCAGCCGCGCCGTCAGGGTCAGGTTATGCGCCGTCGTCTTGGCGAAGCCGATGCCGGGATCCAGCCAGATCTTCTCGCGCGCCACCCCCGCCTTCATCGCCGCCTCGGCCCGCGCCGCCAGATGGGCGACCACCTCGGCGACGACGTCGTCATAGCGCGGGTCGTCCTGCATGGTCTTGGGCTCGCCCTTCATGTGCATCAGCACCATCTCGCAGTTCAGCTCGGCGGCCGTCGCCAGACTGTCGGGGTCGTGCATCAGGGCCGTCACGTCGTTCCACATCGTCGCCCCAGCGGCGACGGCGGCGCGCGCCACCCCCGGCTTCATGGTGTCGATGCTGATCATCCCGTCCCAACGCGCGCGCAGGGCGGCGATCAGCGGCAGGGTGCGGGCGATCTCCTCGTCCTCGCCCACCGGGTCCGAGCCCGGCCGCGTGCTCTCGCCGCCGATGTCCAGAACATCGGCGCCTTCGGCGATCAGCCGCAACGCATGGGCCAGCGCCGCCTCGCGCGTGTCGTGCAGGCCCCCGTCCGAGAAGCTGTCGGGCGTGACGTTGACGATACCCATGACCAGCGGCGGCTTCACGAGGGATTGAAGGTCCATGCGACAAGAACTCCCGGGGCGCCGGTTTGACATTCCGCGCGCTGAGGCTCAGCCTCTAGACACTATGGAACGTTTCGTCAGCCAGGCTCGACGCCTCACCCACGCGGGTCGCCGCGTCGAAGGCATCTAACCCGTAGCGGCCAGCCTGCGCTGTCGCCCGCTACGGGGCGCGTCGCTTCGCATTCTTCCCTAGTTCTCCAACATTCAGGATCGCGCACGCCGCCCGTCGGCCGTCCGTGAACACGCCTGCCATGACCCGACCTCAAGACGATCCGCCCGCGCGCGGCGCCGACATCCTGCCCTTCCCGAGCCGCCGCCCCGCGACGCCGCCGGCGCCCGCGCCTGCGCCCCCGGCGGACGACAGCGACGACGACGGCCCCTCGGCCGCCTGACCCCTTCTTCCTTTTTCTTCACATCGAGAACCGACATGACCACCGCCAAACCCCGCGGCCGCCCTCCGGCCCTGCCCGCCATCGTCCTCAGCAGCGCGGACTTCGACGCCCTGGACCGTCTGGTCGGCGACCTGCCCGGCACAGGCCCCGCCGGCCTGCTGCAGCAGGAACTGGACCGCGCCGAGGTCTGCGACGACGCCGACATGCCGCGCGACGTGGTCGGCCTGAACCGCTGGCTGCACTACGCCGACGACCGCCACCCCGAGGTGCGCCGCGTCCAGCTGGTCCTGCCGCGTGAGGCCGACATTGACGCCGGCCGCGTCTCCATCCTGTCGCACGTCGGCGCCGGCCTCATCGGCCTGAAAGAAGGCCAGTCCATCGTCTGGCCCGATCCGTCGGGCGAGACCCGCAAGCTGACGCCCGTCCTGATCGAGGACGAAGATCCCATCGAGGCCGCCGCCCACTGAAAGTTCCTGCGCTGGCGCTGACGCCCTTCCGGCGTCAGCCCTTCCGCCCGATCAGGCCGCCCAGTGCCTCCAGATAGGCCGCAAACGCCGCCCGCCCCTGCGGCGTGATGGCGATCCGGGTCAGGGGCTTGTTGTTCACGAAGCTCTTGCTGATGGCGACATAGCCCGCCTCCTCCAGCTTCCTCAGGTGGACCGACAGATTGCCCTGGGTCGCCTCCAGCACTGTCTTCAGCTCGGTGAAGTCCGCCGCCTCGACATCGGCCAGATAGACCATGATCCCCAGCCGCATGCGGCCGTGGATGACCTCGTCGATCCGTCCAAAGTCGTCCGCCAGCCCCATGGCGTCAGGCGGCCTTGGCGCCCGCGCGGGCGTCCCGGAACAGGGCCCAGCCCGGCAGGGCGAACAGCAGGAACAGGGCCACTGTGCAGACGCCCAGATAGGCCACCGGCTGGCGCACCAGCACGCCCAGGGCCACCGCCGTCACCCATCCGCCCAGCGACACCGCCAGCATCCAGCCCTTCTTCTTCAGCACCCAGGCCACATACCAGGCCGCCGCCTGCAAGGCGAAGACGATGGCGGCGTAATAGAGCCAGACGGCGAAATCCTGATCCCGCACCGCCCCCACGCCGAAGACGATGATCACCGCGGCGTTGGCCATGCCGGTGGCGCTGAAGGCGGCCGAAGTCACCCGCGTCGCCAGCGGCCCCCGGTTGGACGGCCCGGCCTTGCGATCCTTCAGGATGGCCCAGGTCAGGATCGCCAGAAAGGCCACGGTTATGCCGACGACGAAGGCCAGATTGGCCAGGTCGGGCCAACGGATCAGACCGACCACCTGGCCGACGTGGAACAGGCACTGCAGGCCGTACAGCAGCCCCCCCGCCAGATAACAGACGGCCAGGGTCATCGGCGGCCGCCCGTTCCCCTCCACGATGGAGCGCATGAAGGCGAGGTCGGCTTCGGGCGTGCGGGACTTGTCGGTCATCGGGTGATTCCTGGCGCGACGCGGCTGCCCCCTTCGGATGGACGCAGCCGCCAAGGTTGGCAAGCTATTCGGCGGCGAGCGGGATGCTGACGCGCGCCCGACGCCACGGCACGCGCCGCCCGTTCAGCCAGCGCCCCATGAAACCGTGACGCACCATCAGCTCATAGCTGGCCAGCGACACAGCCATGACCCCGACCACGACGATCGCCAGCTTGACCGGCCAGACCAGCGGCCAGTCCTTCACCACCACCTGCGCCGCCATCACCAGCGGCAGATGGAGGATGTAGATCCAGTAGGAGGCGTCGGCCAGATAGCGCCTCAGGGCGCTGTGGCCCGACCAGAACCTCAGGGCCAGGCCGACCACGGCGAAGATGCTGGCATAGGTCGCCACGCCAAAGGCCGCCGCCGTCATGGCCTTGGCCGCCGGATCGGTCATCGGCGTCAGGACCGGCGTCGGCCCGCCCGACAGCATCAGGGCCGTCGTCCCCGCGCCCAGGGCCAACCCCAGCCAGACCGGGGTCCAGACCTCCATCCGCTTCAGCAGGTCGCGCCGCCGATCCAGCAGTGCGCCCATGCCGAAGGCCAGGCCGAACCCGATCAGGGCCGAGGTCTCGGGAACCAGACCCGCGTCCGGCGTCGGAACGCCGAAGAAGGCGATCCAGTTCGGCTCGAACCACAGGGCGACCGCCAGCGGCGCCCCCAGCACCAGAGGCCCCCACGGCGTGATCAGTCCACCGGCCAGCCGGTCAAGCCCTCGTCCTAGACGCCCCGCCCGATCCAACCGGGCGACGACGGCCTGCCCGATCACCAGGGCGGCGTAGAACCACAGCAGCACCCACAGGAACCACAGATGGGTCAGGGGGATGTTGGTCCAGTCATATTTCGGCGGCGGCGGGGCGTCGGCGGCCGTCAGCCCCATCAGCGATGCGTTCCAGATCAGCACCGCTACGATCCCCGCCAGCACCGGCCCCCAGAAAGCCGCCAGCGGCCCGGCGATGCGGATCAGCCGGTCCTTGATAAAGCCGACCCTACCGCGCCGCTTCAGCATCATGTGGCCGAACAGCCCCGCGATCAGGAAGAAGCTGCCCATGCGGAACAGATGGATGACGAAGAAGAGCCCGCTGGCCCAGACCGACTTCTGATCATCGGCCACGATCCATATCTGGGCCGGAAAGAAGGACAGGGTCGCGTGCAGCACCACCCCCAGCAGCAGGGCCGCGCCCCGCAGCCCGTCGAGGCCGTGGAGGCGCTCGGTTTGATCGAATTGGGATGCCGTCATGGCGTCCTCCTGTTTCGGATAACGCCATATTCCACAGACTAGTCTTAATTACAAACTAGTCTGTCTAAAACTTTCCGCTCATCCCTGCGGAGGCGGGGACCCAGTGAGAGCTTCGGACGCCGAGTTGGGGTAGCGGCGCCTTGTTCGGCCAACGGGGGGCGCTGGAGGCCAGAGCACTGGATCCCCGCCTCCGCGAGGATGAGCGGGCAAGAAAGGACGCACGAAAAAGGGGCGAGCCTCGCGGCCCGCCCCTCATCCTTTTCAGCCCGTCCGAGCGATCAGACGGTCGGCACGCTCGTCGTCGGCGCGGCGGCGGGCTCCGACGGCTTGGCCGTCTCGACCTCGACGCCGTCCGAGACCGGCGTCACCGGCACCGAGACCGACGGCCCGGCCACGGTGTCGTTGGCCTCGTCGCGGTTCGGGGCGACGCCCTTCTCCAGCAGGTCGCGGATCTCGTCGCCCGACAGGGTCTCGTATTCCAGCAGGGCCTGGGACAGCTTCTCGTGGTCCTCGGCCTTGTCGGTCAGAATGCGGCGCGCCTCGTCCCAGCCTTCGGTGACGATGCGACGGACCTCTTCGTCGATGATCCGGGCGGTCTCTTCGGAGACATTCTGGCTGCGCGACACCGAGTGGCCGAGGAAGACCTCGCCTTGGTTCTCGCCATAGGCCACCGTGCCCAGCTTTTCGGAGAAGCCCCAGCGCGTAACCATGGCCCGCGCCAGCTTCGTCGCCTGCTCGATATCCGAACTGGCGCCCGAGGTGATGCTCTCAGGACCGAAGATCAGCTCTTCGGCGACCCGTCCGCCCGCCATGATGGCGATGCGGTCGATCATCTGCTGGAACTTCATGGAGTAGCGGTCGCCTTCCGGCAACTGCATCACCATGCCCAGGGCCTGACCGCGCGGGACGATGGTGGCCTTGTGCACCGGGTCGGCCATCTTGACGTTGATGGCGACAATGGCGTGACCGGCCTCGTGATAGGCGGTCAGACGACGCTCTTCGTCGTTCATGGCCATGGACTTCCGTTCGGAGCCCATCATCACCTTGTCCTTGGCGTCCTCGAAGTCGCGGTGCGTCACCATGCGACGGTCCTTGCGGGCCGCCATCAGGGCCGCCTCATTGACCAGATTGGCCAGGTCCGCGCCCGAGAAGCCCGGCGTGCCGCGCGCCAGGGTCTTGACGTTGACGTCGGCGGCCAGGGGCACGTCCTTCATGTGGACGCGCAGGATGCGCTCGCGACCCGAGACATCAGGGTTGGGCACCACGACCTGACGGTCGAAGCGGCCGGGACGCAGCAAGGCCGGGTCCAGCACGTCGGGACGGTTGGTCGCGGCGATCAGGATAATGTTCTCCGACGCCTCGAAGCCGTCCATCTCGACCAGCAGCTGGTTCAGCGTCTGCTCGCGCTCGTCGTTGCCGCCGCCCAGACCGGCGCCACGGTGACGGCCGACGGCGTCGATTTCATCGATGAAGATGATGCAGGGGGCGTTCTTCTTGGCCTGCTCGAACATGTCGCGCACGCGGCTGGCGCCGACGCCGACGAACATCTCGACGAAGTCCGAACCCGAGATCGAGAAGAAGGGCACGCCCGCCTCGCCCGCCACCGCGCGCGCCAGCAGGGTCTTGCCGGTGCCCGGAGGGCCGACCAGCAGAGCGCCCTTGGGGATCTTGCCGCCCAGACGCTGGAACTTGCCCGGGTCCTTCAGGAAGTCGACGACCTCCTGCAGCTCGTCCTTGGCCTCGTCCACGCCGGCGACGTCGTCAAAGGTCTTGCGGCCCTTGTGCTCGGTCAGCAGCTTGGCCTTGGACTTGCCGAAGCCCATGGCGCCCTTTGCCCCGCCCTGCATCCGGTTCATGATGAAGAACCAGAAGGCGATGATCAGGGCCACCGGAAGCAGCAGGCCCAGCAGGCCCGACCACCAGGGCTGGCGCGTGCTCTTCACGTCCACGGCGGCGCCGGCGGCCTGCATCTTGTCGACCAGGTCGATGTTGGGCAGGGGCGTGACGGTCGTGAACTTGCTGTCGTTCTTGTACACGCCCGTGACGGTGTCGCCGCGCACGGTCGCCGTCTTGATCTCCTGGCCGTTGATGGCGGTGATCAGCTGCGAATAGGTGATGGCCTGGGGCCGCGCCGCCGCCGCGCCCTTTGCGCCCGGCATGGCGGGCGTGCCGCCGTTCTGGCTGATCGCGGCATAGACCGCCACCAGACCCAGAAGGATCACGCCCCAGATGGCGAAATTACGCAGGTTCATTCGGTCCTCGGTTCCTCGACGCGCGTCGGGACGCTCCGTCGATCAGCAGTCTTTCCAGGAAAATAGGTCAGTCGGCGGCGTTTCGCCATGCATGGGGTGAAAGAGGTCGGCTTCCTGCGTCGTTTCGCCCAAGGCCAGGCTCAGACGCCGCGCGCCCAAAGCCCGCACCGTCGCCCCGCGCCATGCCAGAATCGGGCCGTTCCCGCCGTCCCGAACCAGAACGGGCAAGGCGCCGCGCGCCGCCGCCGGGAGCCCCCCAAGGATGCGCCGATCCGCCTCGGCCAACAGCGCCAACCGCCCGGCCGCCGCCTCGACCCGCCAGCCGCCTTGTCGGGCCGTGATCTTGAACCGTCCGTCCCAGACGGCCGGAACGCCGGGCGCCAGCGCCACAGGCGCAGGCGGGCGCCGCTTCATCTCCCCCGGCTCGCGCATCAGAAGCACGGTCGCGCCCTCCGCCTCGACCCGCGCTCCGGCCAGTCCCGCAACGAAGTCCTCGCCCGCCGCCAGCTTCGCCCGCAGCCGTTCCAGCCTCTCCCCCCGCGGCGGAACCGCCCCGCCCCCCGCGCACAGCAGGGCCGCCGCCAGAGTGGAGGCCGGGACCTCACGAGGGATGTCGAGAACGCCCGCCCAGGCCCAGTTCTCCCTTCCCGTTGGCGGAGGGGGGAAGGGTTGGGGATGGGGGTGCGGGCGCAGAGATTGAAGATGTGATGCAGGAGGCGGAGCGCCCTGCGTCTCCTCTGCCTGAACGTCAGAGGCGGCGACCACACCCCCACCCAACCCTCCTCCCTCGAGGGGGAGGGCTTCCACACCGAGCGCCGCACGCGCCCGGCTGCGCCCGAAGCGTTCGTCCGCATTGGCCGGGTCCTCGATCCAACCCTGCCCCCGCGCCCGCAGGTCGTCCCGCAGCGCCTCGCGCCGCTCGTCCAGCAGGGGCCGCAGCAGCATCAGCTCTCGCCCCTGCGGCCAGACCGGCGACGGCGACCATTCGCGCACCCGCCCCAGGGTCGAGCCGCGCGCCCGCATCCACTCGGCCTCGGCCACGTCATCCAGCGTGTGCGCCAGCAGCACGACCCGCGCCCCTGCCGCCCGCGCCGCCTCGGCGATCAGCCCATGTCGCGCCGCCCGCGCCCGCGCCGTCAGGCCCGGCCCGGGCTTCGCCTCGTCCCAGTTCAGCGCCCGCCAGTCGGCCCCGACCGCCCGCGCGGCCTCGCCCGCGAACCGGGTCCAGTCCGCGCTTGCAGGATTGAGATGGTGATCCACCGTCAGGGCCAGCAGCCGCCGCCCCCGCGCCTTCGCCCAGTCGGCGGTCAGGTGCAGCAGGGCCATGGAGTCGCCCCCGCCCGACAGGGCGACCGCGACCGGCTCGGCTCTCTCTGCATCCAGCCGGGCGTCCAGCCGGGCGTCCAGCCGGGCGAAGACCCGGCCGGTCAGCCCCTCGGCGTCGGGTGCGCTCAGGTGCAGGCGGCGCGCGTGCGCAGTTGCGTGGCGCGGGTCTTCTGCGCCGCCGTCGCCGTCTCGGCGTAGCGGCGGGTGAACTCGTTCAGGGCGCCGCAGGCCTGGGTGGCCCGGTCGGTGGCGCGCAGGGCCTCGGCCAGCTTCAGCGTCGTCTCCGGCGCCCAGGGCGTGCGCGGCCAGCCGTTCAGGGCGGCGGCGTAGGCGGGCACGGCGGCGGCGTTGTCACGCGCGGCGATGTGCAGGTCGCCCAGACGGCTGCTGGCTTCACGCGATTGTGGCGTATTGGGCCAGGTGACGATGACCGTCTCCAGCGCCCGCTGCCCGCGCACGCCGTCGGTGCCCAGCAGGCGCAGCGCCGCCGTCAGGTCCTGGGCCGCATCCCCGGTCGGCGAGTTGGCGACGATCGGCCCGTTCAGCTCGGCCTGTTCCTCGGCCGCCTTCTCTGCGCGCTCGACCCGGCCTTCCAGGTCGCGCAGGCGGCGGCTCAGGGCGGCGTTGTCGCGCGTCGCCTCGTCCAGTTGGAAGGTCAGGCGCTCGCTGTCGGCGTTCATCCGCTGGAAGGTCTGCTCCACGTCGGCCAGACGCCGGTCCATGATCTGCAGCTGGCCCTGCATGGCCACGACCTCGGGATCAGGCTCGACCAGGACGGGCTGACCGGCGGCGTTCCTCTGGGTCAGGGCGCGCTCCAGACGGCGGACGTTGCGGTCCAGCTGGTCCAGACGGCGCTTGTCCCACTGGACCGGCTCCATCGGCGCGACCTGGGCCACGACCGCGCCCCCGATCAGGGTCAGGCCGATGGCCGTCAGGGCGGCGGATTTGGAAAAAGGCAGCTTCAGCATGTCTCAAGTCGTCCCATCGATTTGCGGCGCTCGCAAGGCCGGGTTCGAGGCAAAGGTCAGTGGCCGAGGCCCAGATAGATGATCGAGACGATGAACAGCGTCGCCGCGATCTCGCAGAAGATCAGCAGGGCGATCGTCCGCCACAGGGTCGAGAAGATCTTCAGGCTGTAGGCGCCCTTCAGTTGGGCGAACATGTGCACTGGCACGATCAGGCTCGCTGCCAGTCCCACGGCGGGTCCCGCCCCCTTGATGGTCGTGGCCAGCACCACCACCGCCATCAGCAAAAGCGACATGAAGGTCAGGGAATAGAGGACGAAGACCCCGTGATCGTACAGGGTGAACCCCCGCTTCCACAGGAACATCAGGGCCACGAAGGGGATCGACAGGGGCACCAGCAGGAAGGCGAATTTGTAGACGGTCTGCTGCAGCTTGTAGAGCGCCAGGTCCGGGTTCTTCAGCTTCTTGGCCACGGTCTTGGTCAGGCCGTTGACCTCGCCGTTCTGGCCCACGTCGGCGGCCAGATCGGCCACCTGGGCCTGCCAGCTGCCGGGGGCCAGACCGTCCTTGCGGCCCTCGACGGCGTCATGCTCCAGCCGTTCCAGCTTGGCCTTCTCGCTGATCACCCCCGCCTGGGCGGCGGCCAGAACCCCGGCGGCGACCCCGGCCCGCGCCCCGCTGTTGGGCGCAGGCGGCGAGCCGTCGGCGGGCTCCATCGCCGCCGTGGCCTCATCGACCTCCTTCTGGGCGGCGGCGACGACCACCTCGGCCTCGGCGATCGCCTCGCGCTGGGCGGCGATCTGCTCAGGCAGGCCCTGCAGCTTCACCTCCGAATGCGGCATGAAGCTGAGCGCGAAGAACATGACGAACAGGGTGAACAGGAACATGGCCAGGGGCGAGACGTAGCGTGTGCGCTTGCCCTGGACCCATTCGCGCGTCAGCCGCCCCGGATTGATGATCAGCAGCGGCAAGGTCCGCCAGAAGCGGCCGTCGAAATGCATCACCCCGTGCAGCAGCTCCTCGCCCAGGTGCAGCAGGGTGCGGTGCACATGGGCCGCCTGACCGCAGTTGGAGCAGAAGTTGCCGCTGACCTCGGCCCCGCAGTCGGCGCAGGTCGTATGATGCTCGCCCGCCTTGCCGGTCGGCTTTTCGATGGCCCCCGCGATGATGCCGCCCGTCATGGCGCCGCCCGCTGCTTCCAGATCAATCACGCAAACTTCCCCCCGGATTCGGCGCGGACTTTGATCCGCTACGCCCTCAAAGAAAAGAGGCGCCGGCTGCAAAGCCGACGCCTCCCTTCATTCTGTCGCTTCCGCGGTGTTTAGCGCGGGGCGCCCGACACGATGGCGGTGTGGGCGTTGCGGTTCTGAGCCCAGGCGCCTTCGTTCGAACCCTCGGCGATCGGACGCTCCTTGCCGAAGCTGATGGTGTCGATGCGGCCGGCGGGAACGCCGCGCTGGATCAGGTAGGTGCGGACGGCCTCGGCGCGACGCGCACCCAGGGCCAGGTTGTATTCACGCGTGCCGCGTTCGTCGGCGTTGCCTTCGATGCGGACCGTGACCTGCGGATAGCGGGCCAGCCAGGCGGCCTGGGCGTCCAGACGCGGCTGGGCTTCCGGGCGCACCGAGTAGGAGTCCAGGTCGAAATAGACGCGGTCGCCGACGTTGACGACGAAGTCCTGCTCCGAGCCAGGCAGGGCGGCGCCGACGTTGCCGCCGGTGACGGGGCCGGTCGGGGCGGTCGGGTATTGCGGGCCGGTCGGCTGGGCCGGGGTCGTCGGCACGGCCGGTTCGACCTTGGGCTTGGGCGCGCAGGCGGCCAGGGCGGCGACGGCGGCGCTGACAGTCGCCAGCTTGATCAGGGTCGAGGAATTCATCGGGTCGTCTCCTTGGTTCGGTCTGAGGACGGCGGCCTCAAGCTTGGCTGTTATTGCGGTCAGCTAGACTGCGGCGCCGCGTCGCGCCAGACGCGATAACGCACAGTTTATGGGAATGGCTCCGCTCGTGATCGCACGAAGCCGTAAACGGATCAGGCCGGGCAGGAATCCGGCCCCTGCCCGATGCCCAGGCTGGCCGGCGGGGCGTCCAGCAGGCCCGACCAGGCCGGGTCCGATCCGCGTCCGTCATAGCCGGCCTGCGCCACCACCCGGCCCGACAGGTCGACGGTCCACAGACGGGTGTCGCCGCCCGGGCTCTGGCGCGCAAAGGCGATGTATCGGCCGTTCGGCGCCCAGGACGGGCCTTCCTCGAAGTAGCTGGACGACAGGATGCGCTCGCCCGTCCCGTCCGACTTCATGACGCCGATGTGGAAGCGTCCGCCCGATTGCTTGGTGAAGGCGATCATGTCGCCGCGCGGGCTCCAGGCCGGGGCCGTATAGATGCCGCCGCCGCGCGAGATCGGCCGCTGGCCCGAGCCGTCGGCCCGCATGGTGTAGAGGCGCGCCGAACCCGAACGGTCCGAGGTGAAGACGATCTGGTTGCCGTCCGGGCTGAACGACGGCGAGGTGTCGATGCCCGGATCGCTGGTCAGGCGCGACAGCTGGCGCGTGCGCAGGTTCATCACATAGACGTCGGTGTTGCCGCCCCGAATGATCGAGAAGGCCATCTTGGTCCCGTCGTTCGAGAAGCGCGGCGCCAGCACCTGACCGTCGAACTCGCCCAGGCTTTCGCGGCGGCCCGTCGACAGGTTGTAGAGATAGATGCGGCTGTAGTCCTTGCCGAGCGCCACATAGGTGACCTCGTCCGGGTTGGACGCCGAGAAGCGCGGCGACATGATGATCTCGTCGCCCTGGGTCAGGAAGACGGGGTTGTAGCCGTCCTGATCGACGATGGTCAGACGCGACAGCTTGTTCAGCTGGGTGCCGCTCTCCGACACGAACAGGACGCGCGAATCAAAGAAGCCCGCCTCGCCCGTCATGCGCTGATAGATGACGTCGGAAATCTTGTGCGCGATCCGGCGCCACTGCTCCGACGTGGCGGTGAACTGATAGCTGACCAGCTGGCACTGACGATAGGGGTCGTACAGGCGGAAGCCCACGTCCACCCGCCCGTCGGCGCGCGGCGTCACCCCGCCGTACAGCACGGCCTGCGCCCCGATCGAGGTCCACTGCGGAAAGTTGGGCGCATTGGCCAGGGTCAGCCCGGTCTCGATGAAGCTGGCCGGGTTCAGCGGATCAAAGAAGCCCGAGCGCTTCAGATTGCCGCTGATGACGTTGGAAATCTGCGGCCCGTTCTGGCCGGTGAAGGGCACGACAGCAATCTGCAGCGGACGCAGCACGCCTTCATCCACCACCACGTCCTGCATCGGCGCAGCTGCCGCCGTCGCCTGAGGTTGCGTCTGGGCCGAGGCAGGCTGGACCATCGCCGGGGCCGCCATGACGACCGCGGCGGCCGAAGCGAGGAGAAGGTGCAGACGCATGAAGGGGCTCCCAGAGTTGGACGGCTCGTCGGTCCTTATCGCCAGACCGTATGACAAAAACCAGCTTGTGAAAGACAAGCTTGCCCCGGATTGGGGCGACTTTCAGACTTTGGCGTCGCCCCAGCTCAATCCTCCCCCGCTACGCAGGGGAGGATCGCTGAACCTGACATTTTACCGACCGCCGCACTGACGCGCGGTTTCAAACCGGAACGGCACGTCCTGAGCTTGGAAACCGGCGGGAACCGTGAACGGCGACGTCGCCCGCAGCGCCCGCAACATGGCTTCCGAAGCCGCCCGCCAGGTTGGATCGCTGCGCGTATCCTGCAGGCGCGGCGAGCCGATGATGTCCCCGTCGGCGCTCAGGCGCACGGTGACGCGGATCACCAGTTCATCCATCCCCGGCATATCGCAGTTCAGGTTCCAGTTCGGCGTCACCTGCCCTCCCAGAGCGGCAAGCTGCGGTCCCGTGGCGCGCGGCGCCGTCCCCGAGCCCTGCTGACCCGTCGCGGGGCGGCCCCGGTTCGGCGTCGGGCGCGGCGGACCGGCCAGGGCGTCCAGGTCCAGACCGGGCGCGGGCTTGGCGGGCGCCGGGCGGGCCGGTGCGGGCGGCGTCGGACGCGCAGGCGTCGGCGGGGTTGGGCGCGCCTTTTCAGGCGGCGTCGGGGCCGGGCGGGGCGGCGTGGGACGCGGGGTCGGCGCAGGCGTCGGGCGCGGCGCAGGGGCCTTTTCCGGCGGCTTGGGCGTGGGACGCGGCGGCACAGGGGTCGGACGCGGCGCAGGCGGCGGCGGGGTCGGCCTGGGCTCCGGCGGAACCGGCTCCGGGGGCGTCTCGACCGGGGCGGTGGCGCCGTCCTCGGGCGAGGGTTCGGGCTGCGGATTGTCCGCAGGCGCGGCGGCGATCTCGATGTCCGAGACGATCGACACCGGCACCGAGTTCACCAGCGGCTTGGGCTCGTCCTTCGACGACCACGAGACAAGCGCGAGCGCGACCACTCCTGCGTGCAGCGCGAGCGATCCGACAATGGCGGGACTGGGTCGACGCAAAGCCGTCAGCCCTCCGCCGTCTCGTCAGCCGCCGTGTCGGTGATCAGGTTCAGCTTGGTGAAGCCCGAGGCCGACAGGCGCGCCATGACGCGGGCCACGGCCTGATAGGGGGCCCGGCCGTCGGCGCGGATGAAGACGGCCTTGTCGCGCGCCTTGTCGCCGCCCTCTTCGGCCACGCGGATCGCCAGGTTCTCCCAGCGGACCTCGCCCTCGCCGATGAAGATGGCGCCGTTCTGATCGATCGAGACCGTGATCGGCTTGTCGGTGGTCTCGACGGCGCTGGCCTCGGTCTTGGGCAACTCCACCGGCACGCCGACGGTCAGCAGAGGCGCCGAGATCATGAAGATGATCAACAGCACCAGCATGACGTCGACCAGCGGCGTGACGTTGATCTCGCTCAGCGGCCGCTTGCGCGCGCGGCGACGACCGCGCCCGCCCGAGCTTCCGCCTCCTCCACCCATCGCCATGGATCAGGCGCCCCGACGCAGGTTCAGGTCAGCCGACGGCGGCGGCGGGGGCGGCGGGGCCGAGGGCGCGCCCAGACGGCGGGCGATGGCCGACTGCAGGTCGTCGGCGAAGGCTTCCAGACGCCCGGTGAACTTGCCCGCCGACACCGAGAAGGCGTTGAAGGCGATATAGGCCGGGATGGCCGCCGCTAGACCGATGGCCGTGGCGAACAGGGCCTCGGCGATGGCCGGCGCCACGGTCGTCAGATTGGTGTTGCCTGCCGCCGCGATGCTGTCGAAGGCGTTCATGATGCCCCAGACCGTGCCGAACAGGCCGATGAAGGGCGAGGCGGTGGCCACCACCGACAGCACGCCCAGACCGTTCTCGATCTTCTGGCTCTCGCGGGCGATGACCGAATCCAGCGCCCGGTCGATGCGGGCGATCAGCATATTGCCCTGGGTGTCCGTCATGGCCCCGCGCGAGCGCGCCTCGCGCCAGTCCTGCAGGGTCAGCACCAGCATGCGCGGCAGGGGATCGACCGGCTGCGGCCCGGCCTGCGCCGCCACGTCTTCCAGCGAACGGCCGCTCTCGACCTGCTTTTCGAACGCGCTGGCGCGGGCGTTCATGCGGGCGAAACGCACGCCCTTGTCGATGATGATGGTCCAGGACCAGACCGAGGCCGCGGCCAGGCCGACCATCACGGTCTTCACCACCCAGTCGGCGGTCATGAACAGCTCGATGGGATTCAGCAGCGAGGCGTCGACTGGGGCGGTCATGCGGGGTCCTTGGGTGGGTCCGGTGTCGTCCGACCTTATCGAGCGGGCGGACGTGGCGGTTTCATGGCGGCGGGTCTAGCGGGCGTCGCGCCTCGCGTCACGGGGGCCGCGTCTGACAAGCGCGTTATTGCGAGGCTTGAGCATTCATCCTTCTCCCCTTGAGGGAGAAGGTGGACGGCGAAGCCGGACGGATGAGGGGTGCGAAGACGCAGCTCCGCGGCTTCCATCACCCCTCGCGCCGGCACCCCTCATCCGCCCCTGACGGGCCACCTTCTCCCCCAAGGGGAGAAGGGAGGATCAAGCACCTTCCCCCGTCAGCCACGGCCCCACCAACTCCACCAACCGCTTCGTCGGGCGCCGCGGCCGCCCGTCCAGATGGATGCAGACCGCCGTCACATCGGCCCGGCACAGCACCTCGCCGTCGCGCTCGACCGCCTGGCGGATAATCAGGCGCGGCCCCTTGATGGCCTCATAGCGGGTCCGCACCACCAGGGCGTCGTCGATCCGCGCCGGCCTGGCGTACCTGATGTTCAGCTCCGCCACGACAAAGGCCAACGGCTCGTCCTGCTCCAGCAGTTCGGCGTGGCCCACCCCCGCCAGCCGCAGGAAGTCCGACCGCCCCCGTTCGAAATAGCGCACATAGTTGGCGTGATAGACCAGCCCGGTGAAATCCGTGTCCTCGTAATAGACCCGCACCGGCAGCAGATGATCCAGCCCGTCAAAGCGGCCGGCGGTCGGTTGGTCGATCATGATCAGCCCTGAGCGGAAGTCGTCGCCGAGGCCTTAGCCGTCGGAGCAGCTGCGTTGAAGCCCGGACAGAACTCGGCCTTCATGTCGGCGAACTCGGCGCCCAGGGGCTCGTCCCCCATCAGGATGCGATTGGGCCGCGAGACGAAGGCCACGGCCTGCCTTTGCCCGGCGATACCGGCGTAGCCGCAGACGGCGCGGCGTTTGCCGTTTTCCAGATAGCGCACCTCGGCGGTCGGCCCCATCTGCGCCTTCACCTGGGTCAGGGCCCGCTCTGCGGGCGTCGCCTGCGTCGGCCCGAAGCGCGCGCCCTGGCCCACAGCGAACAGGCTCAGCGCGCCGAGCAGCAGCACGGCCGCACCCAGCACGGCGATCTTCTGGTCCGTCCCGATCCCGCCTCGCGCCATCACCCGTCTCCCTTCGCCGTGAAGCATGGCCGGGTTTCGACAGCGGGTGAAGCCCTTTTGCGAATCATTTGCGCCTCACCCTTCTCCCCTTGTGGGAGAAGGTGGCAGGCGAAGCCTGACGGATGAGGGGTGCGAAGACCCTGGCTGAAGGCTTCCCATACACCCTTGCGCCGACACCCCTCATCCGGCCCTGACGGGCCACCTTCTCCCTCAAGGGGAGAAGGAAGGCGGCTACTTCCCGAACAGGTCCGGCGGCGGCGCGGGCTGAACCTGGGGCGCCGTCAGCCCCAGATGCTCATAGGCCTTGGCGCAGGCCACGCGTCCGCGCGGGGTGCGCATGATGAAGCCCTGCTGCAACAGATAGGGCTCGATCACGTCCTCGACCGCGTCGCGCGCCTCGGCGATCGCCGCCGCCAAAGTGTCCATGCCCACCGGCCCGCCGCCATAATTCTCGATCAGGGCCTTGAGGAAGCGCCGGTCCAGACTGTCCAGCCCCTGCTCGTCGACCTCCAGCCGCGCCAAGGCCCGAGCCGCCGCCAGCCGGTCGATCGCGCCGCCCTCAGCGTCGGCGAAATCCCGCACCCGGCGCAGCAGGCGCCCGGCGATGCGCGGCGTGCCCCGCGCCCGTCGCGCGATCTCCATGGCCCCGTCCTCGGTGATGGCCGCGCCCATCTTGCGCGCCGCGCCCCGGATCACCGCCGTCAGTTCCTCGGGCGAATAGAACTCAAGCCTGAGCGGAATGCCGAACCGGTCCCGCAGCGGCGTGGCCAGCAAGCCCGCCCGCGTCGTCGCCCCGACCAGGGTGAAGGGCGCCAGGTCGATGCGCACGCTGCGCGCCGACGGCCCCTCGCCGATGATCAGGTCCAGCACATGGTCCTCCATCGCCGGATAGAGGATCTCCTCGACCTGCGGAGCCATGCGGTGAATCTCGTCGATGAACAGGACGTCGCGCGGTTCCAGATTGGTCAGGATGGCCGCCAGATCCCCCGCCTTGGCGAGGATCGGCCCCGAGGTGGCCCGGAAACCCACGCCCAGTTCCCGCGACACAATCTGCGCCAGCGTCGTCTTGCCCAGCCCCGGAGGCCCGAACAGCAGGACGTGATCCAGCGCCTCGGATCGCCCGCGCGCCGCGTCGATGAAGACCTTCAGATTGCCCTTGGCCGCCGACTGACCGACGAACTCGGACAGAGTCTGCGGCCGCAGTGCGCGGTCGTGCTTCTCGCCCGGCTCGGCGTCGGGAGCGACCAGCCGGTCATCCGTCATCGCGTCGCTCCCACGCCGGTCCGGCTTACATTTTCAGGACGGCATAGCCGACCGCCATCGCGACCAGCCCCACGACGAAGACGATGACGACCTGCAATTTCTTGTTCATTTTCAATCCTTGATTGGCGTTGGGGAGAGCCGTCGTCATAGGCTGCGTCCCCCGCGCGAAACAAGATCACCGCCCGAAGCGCGCGCCTCACCGCCCCAGCTCCTGCAGGGCCGCGCGGATCACCGCCGACAGTTCGGCCTCATCCCCCAGCCGGATCAGCGCCTGATCCACGGCCCGCCTCGCATTGACCTCGGCTATGCCCAGCCCCAGCAGGGCCGCGACCGCCTCGCCTGTCACGCTCGGCGGCGGCGGGGCGGCGGCGACCTCGGCGTGAACGCCCGGCGCGACCGGCGCGAAGTGGGCGTCGCCCAGGGCCTTGCCCTTCAGTTCGGTGACGATGCGCAGGGCCAGCTTGGGGCCCACCATATTGGCCCGCGCCACCGCCGCCTTGTCCTCGCGCGCCACGGCCGAGGCCAGTTCGCCCGGCGGCAGGACGTCCAGCACGGCCAGCGCCGCCTTCGGCCCCACGCCCTGAATAGCCAGCAACACGGTGAAGGCCCGCCGCTCGTCGCGCGTCAGGAAGCCATAGAGGCGCGGCCCCGCGTCCTCGCTCCACTGGCTATGGATATAGAGGGTCGTCTCGTCGCCCGGCGCCGGAAGCCGCCCCAGGGTCCGCGCCCCGCAGGCCGCCACATAGCCCACCCCGCCGCAGTCGATCAGGCATTCCGCCTCCCCGACCTCGGCCAGAACCCCGCGCAAACGCCCGATCATGCCGCGCCCCTCAGGCTCGCACTCAAACTCAAACTCCGCCGATGGTGGGCGTGGGTGATCGCCACAGCCAGGGCGTCCGCCGCGTCGGCCTTCACCTCGCCCGCCGCCGGCAGCAGCCGCCTGATCATGAAGGCCACCTGGCTCTTGTCCGCCTGACCCGCGCCGACCACCGCCTTCTTGACCAGGCTCGGGGCGTATTCCGCCACGCTCAGCCCCGCCCGCGCCGGGGCCAGCATGACCGCCGCCCGCGCATGGCCCAGCTTCAGCGTCGAGGCCCCGTTCATGTTGACGAAGACCTCCTCGATCGCCGCCTCATCGCAGGAATAGGCGGCGCAGATCGACCCGACCTCCTCCAGCAGATGCAGCAGCCGCTCCGGGAAGGGCGCCTTCTCGGCGGGCGCCACCACCCCGTGCGCGATCCAGCGCAGGCGGCTGCCCTCGCTTTCGATCACGCCCCAGCCGGTGCGGCGCAGGCCGGGGTCCAACCCCAGGATGCGAGTCGTTTCGTTCGCCATCCGTTCCTATTGCCCCAAAGAGGGTTAGCGAACAATGACCGGGCGCTCGGGCCTTTCGCATTGCATATGCAACGACGCTGTGCTTTGCATATGCAATGATCGACGCCAGCCCCTGCATCTGCGGCCGTCTGCGCCGCGCCTCGCGCACCCTCTCCCGCGTCTATGACGAGGCCCTGGCCCCGGTCGGTCTGACCGTCACCCAGTTCTCGGTCATGCGCACCCTGTCGCGGCTGGACCGTCCCGGCCTGCTCGAACTGGCCGAGACCACCGCCCACGAGAAGAGCGCCCTGTGGCGCACCCTGCAGCCCTTGGAGCGCAAGGGGTGGGTCGCCGCCGAGACCGAGCCGGGCGCGCGCGGCCAGAAGCTGTCCGTCACCCCGGCCGGGCTGGAGAAGCTGGCCGACGCCCTGCCCCTGTGGCGCACCGCCCAGAACCGCGTCTCCGACATCCTCGGCCCCCGCGAGGCCGCCCTGATCGCCCTGCTGACCGAGCTTGAAACCGATGTCTGACGCCGCCTCCCCGGCCCCCTCTTCCGGCCTGTCGCGCCGCGCCTGGATCATGATCCTGACCGGCGCCGTCATCGTCACCCTGTCCATGGGCGTGCGTCAGTCCTTCGGCCTCTTCCTGCGCCCGGTGGGTCTGGACCTGGAGATCGACCGTCAGACCTTCGGCCTGATCATCGCCGCCCAGAACCTGCTGTTCGGCCTCATCCAGCCCTTCGTCGGGGCCTGGGCCGACAAGCACGGCGCGGGCAAGGTCGCGGTCGGCGGCGCCCTGGTCTATCTGGCCGGTCTGGCCGTGGCGGCCACCGCCGCCAATGCGCTCGGCCTCATGCTCGGCTTCGGCGTCATGGTCGGCCTGTCGATGGCGGGCGTGACCTTCGTGGTGGTTCTGGGCGCCGTCGGCCGCGCCGTCCCGCCCGAGAAACGCACCCTGGCCTTCGGCATCGTCACCGCCGGCGGCTCCTTCGGCCAGTTCCTCGTGGTCCCGGCGGCGCAGGGCTTGCTCGATGCGCTCGACTGGCGCCTCACCCTGTTCGTGATGGGGGGTCTGGTCGCCCTGATCATTCCCCTGGCGCTCGGCCTGGCGGGCAAGCCCCCGGCCCCGACCGCCCGCGACGGCCTGCCGCTGAAGGCCGCGCTGAAGGAGGCCCTGACCAATCCCAGCTTCGCCCTGCTGAACCTCGGCTTCTTCGTCTGCGGCTTTCACGTCGCCTTCGTCGGCACCCACCTGCCCGCCTACCTGCGCGACATGGGCCTGTCGGGCGGGGTCGGCGCGGCCTCCCTGGCCCTGATCGGCCTGTTCAACATCGCCGGTTCATGGCTCTGGGGCGCCTGGGGCTCCAAGGGGTCGAAGAAGGGCCTGCTGACCCTGCTCTACGCCATGCGCGCGGTCGCCATCGCCGTCTTCCTGCTGGTCCCCTTGTCACCGGCCAGCGCCCTGGTCTTCGCCGCGACCTTCGGCTTCCTGTGGCTGGGCACCGTGCCCCTGACCAATGGTCTGGTGGCCCAGATCTTCGGCGTGCGCCACCTGTCGGCGCTCGCCGGCATCGTCTTCCTCAGCCATCAGGTCGGGGCGTTTCTGGGCGCCTGGCTGGCGGGCGTGGCCTTCGACCTGACCGGCTCCTACGGCGCGATCTGGATCATCTCCATCATCCTGGCCGTCATGGCGGCCCTGGCCAATGTCCCGGTGCGCGAGGCCCCGGTCGTGCGCCCTGAAACGGTCCCGGCCGAATGAGCCGCCGCCTCGCCATCGGCTGCGGCGCCATGGGCCTCGTGACGCTCGCGGCGCTCGGCGGCTGGTTGTGGAGCCGTCACGGCCTCGCCGTCTGGCTCGACGCCGCCATCGCCTTCTGCATGTAGTGCGTCAGCCGGCGCCCTCGTCGTCCTATTAGTCGTCTCTGGGCATGACCGAGAACCCCGCCAGCCCGCCCTGCTGGGCCAGCCGCGCCGACAGGTCGTCGACCCGCAGGGGCATGGGCCCGCGCGCCTTGATGTGGTGTTCGTGAATCTGGCCGTCGTGGCTGACCACATGGCCGACCCGCACCGGCTTCAGCCCGCTGTCGGCCAGCAGGCCGCGCAGGGTCGCCTCGCCCGGCGCCGACCCGCGCGCCCAGCGCAGGGTCACGTCCACCACGCCCACGTGCGGCAGGCGGGCGTCGAGGAACCTCAGGATAGCCAGCACCAGCAGGGTCGCGCCCCCGGCGATCAGACCCAGGTCCCACATGCCGATGCCGAACATGACCCCGACCGCCGAGGTGGTCCACAGCGAGGCCGCCGTGGTCAGGCCGTGCACCGAAAAGCCCTCGCGGAAGATGACCCCCGCGCACAGGAAGCCGATCCCCGTCAGGATGCCGTGCGACATCCGGGTCGGGTCGATCACCAGCCTCTGGTCCGGGAGGGCGACAAAGGCCCAGGTCGCCTGATGCATGGCCGCCAGCATCAGGACGCAGGAGGTCATGCAGACCAGGATATGGGTGCGGAACCCGGCTGGATGTCCATGATAGGTCCGCTCGATCCCGATCAGGCCGCCCGCGACCATGGCCGCCGCCACCGGCCCGATCAGGCCCCAGTCCAATACTCCGGCCACCGTCATGTCCGCCCCTAAAGCTGCGCAGGACCGCTCACCGTGGACCGCGCCGCGTTCTGCCGCAAGGGTCAGTCGTCGCGGGGATCCAGCACGTATTCCGTCACGCCCGGCAGGGCGCACAGCCGGGTCGCCAGCGCTTTCAGCTCGACCTCGCTCCCCGCCTTGATCCGCCAGCTGCGGCGCACGACCTCGCCCCGCTCGATCAGTTCAAACCGGTCATGATGCGGCGTGGGATCAATGGCCTTCAGCGCGGCCTCGACCTCGCGCTCGGGTGAAGGCCCGTCGCGGCGCCAGCGCACCTCCACGTCCGTCAGCACCCGCGCCGGCAGCCGCACGCTGACCAGCCGCAGCCCCACCAGGATCAGCCCCGTCGTCACCGTCCCGACCACGCCCAGGGTGAACAGCCCCGCCCCGAACAGCAGGCCGATGGCCGAGGTGATCCACAGGCTCGCCGCCGTGGTCAGCCCATGGATCGAGAAGCCGGTGCGGAAGATCACGCCCGCGCACAGGAAACCGATCCCGGTCAGCACCCCGTGCGCCATCCGCGTGGGGTCGGTGACGATGTTCTCGTCCGGCAGGGCGCGAAACGCCCAGTCCGCCTGCCCCATGGCCGCCAGCATCAACAGGGCCGAGGCCAGACTGACCAGGATATGGGTGCGAAACCCCGCCGCTCGACCGCGCCATTCGCGCTCGAACCCGATGATCCCGCCCGCCACGACGGCGCCCAGGATGGGCAGGGCGAAACTCTCGATCTCGGACAGGTTCATCCCACGGCAACGGTCGGCCGCGTCGCCTGTTCCTCCGGGCGGTCAGCCGCTGGCCCGGCTCCGCTTGCCCCGCTCCGTCATCGAGCGCATTCTTCCCCGATCAGCGATCGCCGAAAGGAAGCCGCCATGCGCGCCGCCCTGTTCGTAGCCTCTCTCGCCGGCCTGCCCTGCCTCATGACGACGCCCGCCGCCGCGCAGGAGACGCAGGATCAGTTCATGGCCCGCTGCACCCAGGTTCTGGCGGAAACCGCCAACATGGCCAGCTACGCCGAGGGCGCCTGCGCCGAGCAATGGCCCAAGGTCACCCGCGCCAATCAGATGGTGGACGCCGTCCTGTCGGTCTTCGTCGCCGGCACGCCCTCGGCGCTCGACCCCGCCGACGTGCAGCGCCGCGCCTCCATGGTCCGCTGGACCTCGCCGTCGCAGGGCCGGCTGGCGGACCTGAACGTCGAGACCACGCGCACGCCGACGACGCGGATCATCTTCAAATGGTCAGCGACGGGCGAACCCGTGCCCTTCGATCCGGTCGAGGCCCTGCGGGTGCGCGGGGCCAGCGTCGATCCGATCGGCTGCTACGCCTTCGGCGCGGGCGAAAGCAACAGCGTCTGGCGCGTCGCGGCGCCGGGCCACGCGCCCTTCGCCCTGACGGTCTATAATCGCGAGGCGCCCACGGCCTCGGCCATGTCCCACATCACCGTCAGCGCCGACGCCGAGCGCAACATCCCGACGCTCGACGACCTCAGGGCCGCCGAGCCGGATCCGGACTGGATGCAGACCTGCCCCCGCTAGGAGGCAGAATCAGGAGCGATCAGCCCGCGTACTTGGCCGCGTCTTCGTCCGAGATGTCTTCGTTGGAATAGACCGACGACACGTCGTCCTCGGCGTCCAGGGCGTCCAGCAGCTTGAACAGGGTGCCGACAGCCTCGCCGGTCACCGGCACTTCCGACTGCGGCTTCCAGACGATGGCGGTCGACTTGGGGTCGCCCAGGACCTTGGACATGGCCTCGGCCACCTCGTTCAGGTCCTCATAGGCGGTCCAGATGACGTGGCCCGGCGCGTCCTCATAGATGTCCGGCTTGACCAGGTCGCTCTCGACGTCCGAAGCGCCGGCCTCGATGGCGGCCTCCATCACGGCGTCCTCGGTGCCGGCCTCGGCGGGATAGGTGATCTTGCCCACCTTGTCCCACATGAAGGCGACCGAGTTCATCTCGCCCAGGGCGCCGCCGTTCTTCTTGAAGGCCGTGCCGATGTTCGAGGCCGCGCGGTTGCGATTGTCGGTCAGGGCCTCGACGATGATGCCGACGCCGCCGGGGCCCCGGCCCTCGTAGCGGACCTCTTCCATCGTGTCGGCGTCGCCGCCGGCGGCCTTGTTGATGGCGCGCTGGATGACGTCCTTGGGCAGGCTTTCGGCCTTGGCGTTGTTGACCGCCAGACGCAGGCGCGGGTTCAGGGCCGGATCGGGCATGCCCGACTTGGCGGCCACGGTGATGTCGCGCGACAGTTTGGAGAACAGCTTGGAGCGCTGCGCATCGGCGCGCCCCTTGCGGTGCATGATGTTCTTGAATTTCGAGTGGCCGGCCATGAATCTCGCTGCCAGATTTCTGAAACGTGAGGCGCGCCCTTTACTGGATGTGCGATCCTCTGTCACGACTGGGAACCGCCCGACCGCGCCGGGGATTTAGCGCAGGCAATAAGGAGACGCCTATGGCCGCCGCCGACGAAACCTATCTGGACGACGCCTATGACGAGGGCCTCGACCACGCCCACGCGGGCGAGATCGTCGAATGGTACGCCAAGCGCCCGGTCACCGTCTCCACCGCCGCCGCCACCGGCTCCCTGGTCGCCGCCTTCGCCCTGGGCGCCCTGACCGCCGTCGGAACCCTCTTCCTGCTGCGCCAGTACGACGAGCGGTAGGGGCGCCAGCGCCAACGTCTCTCCCTCCCCGTTCGGGGAGGGTGGTCGCGCAGCGACCGGGTGGGGAGGGCATGGCGATACGGCACGCGGTGCTTGAGTTGCCTCGTCGCCCCCACCCGACTTCGCCTTACGGCTCAGCCACCCTCCCCATGAAGGGGAGGGAGAAATCCACTACCTCGCCAGCAACCCCTCGACCTCTTCGCGCGTGCCCAGCGACGACTGCGCCCCCGGTCGCGTAGCCGCCAGCGCCCCCGCCGCGCAGGCGAAGTGCAGGGCCGCGTCCTCCGTCATCCCGTCCAGCAGGGCCACGGTGATGGCGCCGACGAAGGCGTCGCCCGCCCCGGTCGCGTCCAGCGCTTCGACACGCGGCGGCGTGGCCCAGGCCATCTCGACGCCGCGCCGGTACATGACCGCCCCGCGTGCGCCCTTGGTCACCGCCACCAGCCCCCCGCCGACGTGCAGGGCCTCGCCATAAAAGGCCGCCTCCGTCTCGTTGACCACGATCAGATCGGCCCGCCGCAGCAGGGCCTCCGACACCGGGGCGGCGGGCGCCAGGTTGACGCAGACAAAGTCCGTGGCCCGGCCCACCGCCGCCTCGACCGTCTCGATCGGCAGCTCCAGCTGGACGATCAGCGGCGTCTCGATCCGCGACGGCAGTTGTTCGGGCGTGACGAAGTGGTTGGCCCCGGCGGCGACCACGATCTGGTTCTCGCCCGTCGGATCGACCGCGATCAGGGCCACCCCCGTCGGCGCCGCGATGTCCGTCTCGACCCCAGACAGATCAACCCCGTGCGCCAGCATCAGGGCCACGGCCGCGCCGGACATCTCATCCTCGCCGACCCGCCCGATCAGGCTGACCTCGGCACCCAGCCGCCTTGCCGCCAGAGCCTGATTGGCGCCCTTGCCGCCCGCATGGCGCGCCAACGTCGCGCCCGTCACCGTCTCGCCCGGCGCGGGCAGACTGGGCGCGGACGCCACCATGTCCAGATTGATCGACCCGACGACGGTGATCCTCATTGCCCTGCTCCCAGTCTCTCCGCGATCAGGGCGAAGACCCCGTCCGCATCCGCCCTTGTCGCCCAGAAATGCCTGGCCGTCGCGGCCTCGACGCGAAACTCCACCGCCGTATGGCCGCGCGTCAGATCGCTCTCAGTCTCCACCTCGATCCGGCACGGCGCCAGCTCGAACAGCTGCGGCTTCAACAGCCACGCCACGGTGCAGGGGTCGTGCAGCGGCCCGGCGTCCCAGCCGACGATCTCGCGCTCGGTCCGCTGCGAGAAGCGCAGCATCCCCGCCGCCGTCCGCCCCGAGGCCGTGTCCACCGCCTCGATCGTGCTGATGCGCGCCTCGGTCGAGCGCACCTGATGGGTGGCGTCCAGCCCCAGAACGATCATCCGGCAACCGGACGCAAAGACCTCGGCCGCCGCGTCCGGGTCGGCCCAGATGTTGAACTCGGCGCTGGCGGTGATGTTGCCGCCCTCCGACCTCGCCCCGCCCATCACGACCACCGGCCCCAGATGCTCCGCCAGCCTGGGCTCCGCCCGCATGGCCAGGGCCAGGTTGGTCATCGGCCCCATGACGATCAGGGCCACGCTGTCCGCAGGCCGCTCCATCACCAGCCTTGCGATGGCCTCCGCCGCCGTCCCCTCGGCCGTCGGCGCGACGGGCTCGAACGGCTCCAGATCGCCCAGCCCCTCTGCCCCGTGGAACTCGCCCGCTCCGGCGGGTTCGCGCTTCAGGGGCCGCTCGGCCCCGGCGAAGACGGGCACGTCTTCACGCCCGGCGATCTGGCGCAGGATCCGCGCGTTGCGCGCCGTCTTTTCGGCGCTGACGTTGCCCCCGACCGTGGTCACGGCCAGCAGGTCGAGGTCATGGGAGGCGAAGGCGGTCAGCAACCCCGTGGCGTCGTCGACGCCGGGATCGCAATCAATGATGAGAGACTGTTTCACCGGATCGGTGTGCCGCGTGACGGCGCGCGAGGCAACCGCATCAACCTCGATCCTCCCCCGTTCCAAGGGGGAGGATTCCCGAAACTACAGACACGCCGCCACGCACGCCTGCGCCAACACCTCCGCCGAATCCGTCAGCGGAACCGCCACGTCGCCCGCGTCCAGCAACAACGGCACCTCGGTGCAGCCGCCGATGATCCCTTGCGCCCCCGCTGCGACCAGAGCCGCCGCCAGGCCCCGCATGGCCGCTCTCTGCTGCGGCCCCGTGTCGCCCGCCTTGACCCCGAAGACCGAGGCCATGAAACGCGCCCGGTCGGCCTCGGACAGCCGCACCATCGCCACGCCCTCGGCCGCCAGAGCCTCGGCATAGAGGGCCTCGCCGCCCGGCGTCGCCAGCACCCCGATCCGCGCCGCGCCCCCTGCCGCCGCCGCCTTGGCCGTCTCGGCCACCATGTCGATGAAGGGAACACCCGCCGACCGGATCGCCCCGGCATGGGCGTGGGCGGTGTTGCACGGCATGGCCAGAACCTCGGCTCCGGCATCGCGCAGCCGCGCCGCCATCTCTCCCAGGGTCCGCCCCGCCGCCTCGGGCTGGGTGTGGCGGTTGGGCACCTGCGGGTTCATGTCCATGACCACCCGCACGTGGTCCTCGTCCCCCTTGGCCGGGGTCAGGGCCTGCACCCGCGCCAGAAAGGCTGTCGTCGCCGCCGGCCCCATGCCGCCCAGAACGCCCAAAGTCTTCATCCCGCGCGCCTCTGTCTTGTTCGAAAACACATCTTTCAACCGTTCTCTGACGAAGAAAACCGCCCCCTCGCCGACCTGCGTTCAACAATCATGGTGAACGCGCGAATTCTTGCGGAACCAAGTTTCAGGTCCGTTGTTATTGCATCGGACACATCGGACGCCCCCCAACCCCGATGTCGTCTGTGGCGGTCCGGCCTTAACGCCCCCCCGACTGAGAAGCCGGACCGCCCCCCTCCCTCAATCCAGCCTCAGCACCATGTCCCAGCGGTCGATGCCGGGCGCGAAGCCGTCGGGCGTGACCTTTTCCGCCTCGAAACCGAACCGCGCATAGAAGCCCTGGGTATGCTGGCTGGTGTTCAGGATGACGCGGCGGATCCCCGGCGTGGCCCGCGCCGCCGCGATCCGCGCCTCGGTCAGCACCCGCCCCAGCCCTTGGCCGTGCAGGCTGTTATCCACCATGCCCCAGCACAGGGCGACGCTGACCCCGTCCGCCTCGACCGCATGGCCGCCGCAGCCGACGATCCGCCCGTCCAGCTCGATCACCTGATAGGGCCAGCGCAGGGCCTGATCCCCTAGAAACCCGACAAAGCTCTCCCGCTCGCTCGCGTCAAAGAAGCGCGGCGTATTGCTGTCGAACAGGGCCAGGCATCCGGCCATGTCCTCGGGGCGATAGGGGCGGGAAAGGATCATTCCCCTTACTGCCACGCCCGCCTCGCTTGACCTACCCCCGAAACGGGCTAGGGTCGCGCCGTTCTCCGGGGGGTCGCAATCGAGCGGCTGAGATAGAGGTTTCTCCTCTGACCCGTCGAACCTGATCCGGGTCATGCCGGCGAAGGGATGAGTACGCTTCCGGCCCCGGCTTCACGCCACAGGACCGGCACGCCCGACGTCGGCGGACCTCAAACGTTTTGAGGCCGCCATGAACATCAACGTCACGCCGACGACCGAACAGCCGCACGAGCCGAACATCGAGCTCCCCCTCGCCGAGGCCCGCAAGGCCGTCGAGGCCGAGACCGGCCGCATCCCCACCGGCCCCCGCGCCGGCGGCGTCAAGGTCTATGTGGCGGGCGAGCTCTACCCGGACATCCGCGTCCCCTTCCGCGAGGTCGCCGTCCACCCCAGCGCCAACGAGCCGCCGGTGACGATGTACGACAGCTCCGGCCCCTACACCGACCCCGCCGTCACCATCGACATCAAGAAGGGCCTGCCCCGCGTGAAGTCGTCGTGGCAGTTGGACCGCGGCGACATCGCCCCCGTCCTGAACCCGCGCGAGGTCAAACCCGAGGACAACGGCCACGCCAGCGGCAAGCACCTCGCCCCCCGCTTCGACGTCTCCAACCATCAGGTCTTCAAGGGCGTCGAAGGCCGGCCCGTCACCCAGTACGAATACGCCCAGGCCGGCATCATCACGCCCGAGATGGAATACGTCGCCATCCGCGAGAACCTGCGCCGCGAGCAGAACGCCCCCTGCATCCGCGACGGCGAAGACTTCGGCGCCTCGATCCCCGACTTCGTCACGCCCGAGTTCGTGCGTCAGGAAATCGCGCGCGGCCGCGCCATCATCCCGCACAACATCAACCACCCCGAAGTCGAGCCGATGATCATCGGCCGCAACTTCCTGGTGAAGATCAACGCCAACATCGGCAACTCTGCCGTCCTCTCCAGCGTCGACGACGAGGTGGACAAGCTGGTCTGGGCCACCCGCTGGGGCGCCGACAACGTCATGGACCTGTCGACCGGCCGCAACATCCACAACATCCGCGACTGGATCATCCGCAACTCGTCGGTCCCCATCGGCACCGTCCCCATCTATCAGGCGCTGGAGAAGGTGAACGGCATCGCCGAGGACCTGACCTGGGAGGTGTTCCGCGACACCCTGATCGAACAGTCTGAACAGGGCGTGGACTACTTCACCATCCACGCGGGCGTGCGCCTGCCCTTCGTGCCGATGACGGCCAAGCGCGTGACGGGCATCGTCTCGCGCGGCGGCTCCATCATGGCCAAGTGGTGCCTGGCCCATCACAAGGAGAGCTTCCTCTACGAGCACTTCGAGGACATCTGCGACATCATGCGGGCCTACGACGTCTCGTTCAGCCTCGGCGACGGCCTGCGCCCCGGCTCCATCGCCGACGCCAACGATGAGGCCCAGTTCGCCGAGCTTCGCACCCTCGGCGAACTGACGAAAATCGCCTGGGCCAAGGGCTGCCAGGTCATGATCGAAGGCCCCGGCCACGTGCCGATGCACAAGATCAAGGCCAACATGGATGAGCAGCTCAAGCACTGCCACGAGGCGCCCTTCTATACCTTGGGCCCGCTGACCACCGACATCGCCCCCGGCTATGACCACATCACCAGCGCCATCGGCGCGGCCATGATCGGCTGGTTCGGCACGGCCATGCTCTGCTACGTCACGCCCAAGGAGCACCTGGGCCTGCCCGACCGTCAGGACGTCAAGGACGGCGTCATCACCTACAAGATCGCCGCCCACGCCGCCGACCTGGCCAAGGGCCACCCCGCCGCCCGCGTGCACGACGACGCCCTGTCGCGCGCCCGGTTCGAGTTCCGCTGGGAGGACCAGTTCAACCTCGGCCTCGATCCCGAAACCGCCCGCAAATACCACGACGCCACCCTGCCCAAGGAGGCGCACAAGACCGCCCACTTCTGCTCCATGTGCGGCCCCAAGTTCTGCAGCATGAAGATCAGCCAGGACATCCGCCGCGACGCCCTGGCCCAGAACGACGCGGGCGCCAGCCTCGCCGCCCAGGAAGCCGAAGCCGGCATGGCCGAAATGAGCGCCAAGTTCAGGGCGGGGGGCGGGATGGTGGAGGTGAAGGTCTAACCGACCCACCCACCCCGGCCCAGCCGGGATCAGGACTATGGACGCGAGGCGGCTTCGGTTAGCCTCGCGTCCGATCTCTCCAAAGATAGCGCTACGAACCAGACGCTCTTACGGACTCGATATCGGATCGGAAAGTCGTTCGCCATCGCTGGTTGTCCAAGTCATTTTCAGCGCCTGCGCTAAGCGACTCTTCGAGCTTGTCCGCAAGCTCCAACGCTAAAGGCAACTTACCTTGCCACTGAGACAAGACCATAAGCGTGTGTATTGAAGTGGCCGACGTCTGAGCCTTCTCCATTCGATCAACAATATATTTAACAGCATCGTCGATCACACTAGAAGTTAGCCCAATATCATCCAATCCATTTTGATCTCCGCCAAGTTGAAGATACCTTAATGCGTAGAATATCCAGTTATTCTTTGTTTTTATTTCCTCAAGCTCAGCGTCTTCCACATTACAAAACTCATCAGATATTGGGAAAAAATTATCAAGCTTGTAAGTTCCAGCTGCACATTCAAGAAGAATGTTTTTCACTTCCGTAGCCCGACCGGATGCTAAAAGATCCTCTTCATCACCATTGTCATTAATGGACCATTTTATAAAAAATCTAGCTCTAGGAATTACAAGCCTGTAAAGATTTTTATTTGGTAGAAAATATTCATCACTCTTAAAATCTACAGACAAATCTAGCGACTCAAGAGCAGAATAAGGATCGCCATTAAGCTCGTACTGAACATTAGCAATTCTATACCATAACAAAGAATCTTTTTTATGATTGTCCGACGAAGACAAGCCTTCATATATCTCTAGGCATTCGGACTTAGCCGCCGAAAGCGCAGTAGATGCAGAACCATAAAATCTTGGACTGCTATTACTTACGTCAGACAAACCTTCAGCAAGAAATTTTGCCTTCCAAAATAGAGCCAATGCATGCTCCATTTTTGTATAGTACTGAAGACGAGACTTAACAACATCTACGTCACTCTTACCTATTTCATTAAATTGTCCAAGCTCGTCACAAAGCCTATCTATATCTGATGACATTTGCGGCATGTATGAAAAATCAGCGCCTTTAATTGCCGCGTCGATTTTCACATAAATACTAGACACATCCGCTTGAGTTTTATCGAAAATTTGCTTTACTCGCTCAGAAGCGCCTGAAACACCGGCAAGCACCTCGTTCGTACGAATACTATAAGATTTTTCGTGTCTCTTAGAAGAGATGGTTCTTTTTCTTTGCTCTACAGACAACCTTATGTCCTCAGTAGAAACCGATATCGCATCGATATGCTGCTTTTGAGCTAACATTATCCTACGAGACAGCCTTATATCCGCTGGATAAGCTACGTTTTGCTCACCTTTATAAAATAACTTATGATCCATTTCCGCCCAAACGTCCTCAAGGGCGGTACGGATCTGAAACTCAACAGGAAACACTTTGTCCTGTGCTGCAGATTTTAAATTAGCAACAATATGAATTGATGAATAGTTTTTACTGTCATCAATATTTGCAATATTGATTTTGTATTCATCTAATTTGTCTCGAAAAGAAACATTCACGCGAGTATGACACTCTTCGTATATATACTTTGTTGGTGTAGAAGCCCTGTATATAATTATTTCCTTAATAGCTTCATTTATAGATGGGCCGGAAAATAGACTATCATGACCTGGCTCAGATTTATCTTCTATGAATCTAAGAAGCCACATGACAGCCCCAACGAGATCATTGGGCCACAAACACAAAATTCTCACGCCGATTAGATCGGTTGCGTCATAAACTGTGTAGTTATTTTTTCCACTGATGCGTTTTGCATCAACCTTCTCAACAAGGCTGGAAGCGTTCTTTACTCTTGCCTTGACCGCATATGCATATTTATTGATGTTATCTGAGCCAAAGCGCATCCTGCTCATGAGAGCATCAAGCGCAGATTGAGCATCAGCGAGAACCCGGTAGGCATCGCTCTCGATTGCTGTGGACATCTACTCCCCCCAAGAAGTGCTACACACGGTGATCGTCGAACGCGGTGCCGTTTGTCAAATTCGAGAGCGACTACACGCGCCCTCTTAAATAGGGTCAAAGAGCGCCTCCCGGATCGGACCTAGGCAATTCCCACGTCCGATCCTGACGCACCCGTCCTCCAACCTCCTTCCCGCAGGCAGGAGGAGGCGAGATGGACGACGCGCGGGAGGCATACTGGCACGAGGGCGAGCCCCGGATCGTCGCCTCGGGACGGTGGCAGCAGGATGAGTTCGGCGACACCACCTACATCCCCGACCATGTCCGGCCCTCGACAGCCGCCGGGGCGGACGGCCCGGCGGTCGGCGGCGACCTCATGGACGCCCCCGCAGGCGACCCCGCCAGCGACGGCTATCGCGTCCGCTCGGCGCGGACCTGGGCGGCGGCGCGGCGCGACTATCTGGCCGGGGACGCGGCCGAGGCCGTCTGCGCCCGCTATGACCTGAAGCTGGGAACCCTGCGCTCCCGCGCCGCGCGCGAGGGCTGGCGCCGCAGCGACATGGAAGACATCTGGCCCGATCCGCAGCACGAAGCCCCCGAAACCCCGCCCGACCTGACCCAGATGGCGGCCCAGGCCCTGATGCGCCTGAACCGCGCCCTGCAACGCGGCCGCGCCGCCGAGGCCGCCTCCTGGCTGCGCAACTGGCGCGCGCTTTCCAGCGTGAGTTTGGGCGACCCCGCCCTTCTGGCCGCCGCCACGCCCGACTCTGGGCCCAAGCCCGAACCCCACGCCACCCTGGAGCAAGACCTGCAAGAGGTCGCCGCCGTCGCCCGCGACGCCGCCGCCCTCTCGCCCGACGACCACGCCGGCCGCCGCGCCATCGAAGCCCGCCTGACCGCCCTCAAGGCCCGCCTCGATCCCGAGGGGGCGATTTCAGACAATTCAGACGAATTGGACTCTGTTTTTCACCTTCTCCCCTTGAGGGAGAAGGTGGCAGGCGAAAGCCTGACGGATGAGGGGTGCGCGGAAATTCGCACGCCGCCTCATGTCAAAACGCCCCGCCGACACCCCTCATCCGAGCGCCTCCGGCGCCCACCTTCTCCCACAAGGGGAGAAGGACTCTTTGTGCGCTAACGCCAGTCGGGCTGATTGAGCGCTAAACCTCCGCCGCGATCTTCCGCAGCGCCTCTTCAAACGCCGCCGCCGGCTGGCCCCCGCTGATCAGGTACTTGCTCTCGACCACCACGGCGGGGACCGAGGTGATGCCCCGCGCCCGCCACAGGTCCTCCGCCCCGCGCACCTCTTGCGCATAGCGGCCCGAGGCCAGGACCTCGCCCGCCTCGGCCCGGTCCAGCCCCGCCGCCTCGGCGGCCTCGGTCAGGACGCGAGCGTCGGTGATGTTGCGGTTGTCGGTGAAGTGGGCGGTGAACAGGGCGCGCTTCAGGGCCTCCTGCTTCTCCGGCGCCGTCTCATGCGCCCAGTGCAACAGGCGGTGGGCGTCGAAGGTGTTCCAGATGCGGCTTTCCGGCCCCATCTTCATGTCAAAGCCGACCTCGGCGGCGCGGGCGCGGATCATCTCGCGGTTCTGGGCCGACTGTTCGGGGGTGGAGCCGTATTTCTTGCCGATGTGCTCGACGATGTTCTCGCCCTCGGGCGCCATCTGCGGGTTCAGCTCGAACGGCTGGAAGGCGATGTCGGCGGCGATCCCCTCGCCCTTCAGCGTCTCCAGCGCCGTCGTCAGTCCGCCCAGCCCCACGGCGCACCAGGGACAGACCACGTCCGAGACGAAGTCGATCTTCAGGGTCTTCAGGGCGGGGGCGGCGTCGGTCATGGTGCGGTTCCTCGAGTTATCCGCACCATATGGTGTTGCTGATCGGGCGCGCCAGTGGCGGAGCTACCGTTTCCCCATCAAGGGGGTCAGCAGGGTGTTGACCTCGTCCATCTGGCCGTGGCCAAGGGCGGCGCGGCGCTCCAGTTCGTCGGCCCGGGCCTGCAGCTCGCGGGCGCGGGCGGCGCGCGGATCGCCTTCGGGCACGGCCTCCAGATCGGGGCGGCGGGCCTCCAGCTCGGCCAGCAGTTCGTCGAAACGGGCCTGGTTCATCGCCTCGCCCTGCTCGAACAGGGCGATCGCCTCTTCCAGGGCGGCTTCAAAGGCGGTTTGTTCAGGCATCACAGGGTCCCCTATGCTCACGCTTATCAATGGGCGAGACGGGCGCCGGGTTCCGTCTCGACCCCATGGCGTGAAGCGTCTAGTCGTCATTTTTTCCCGCCGACCCGACCGGAGCCCCTGATGCGGCCGACCCTGCTGATCTCGCCCGCCGTTCTGGGCGCCGCCCTGCTGCTGGCCGCCTGCGAGCCGCGCCTGTCGTCGCCGGTGATGAGCGCCGCCGAGGGCGCGACCTGCGCCGTTCCCGCCGACCTGACGCCCGCCCGCCCCTATACGCCGCCCGCCGACGAGGTCGCCGCCGACGTGCCGGTGGCCTTCAACATGCTGGCCGTCAGTTGGTCGCCCCAGGCCTGCCGCTCAGGCAAGGACTACCCGGACGAGCGTTACCAGTGCGCCCAGAACCAGTTCGGCCTGACCCTGCACGGCCTGTGGCCCAACGGGGCTGACAACCGGCACCCGCGCTACTGCGCCGCCCCCGGCCCGGCCATCCCGGTCGCCACCGTGCGCCAACACTTCTGCATGACCCCCTCGCCGTCGCTGCAACAGCATGAATGGGCCGCCCACGGCACCTGCGGCTGGGACAGCCCCGAGGCCTATTTCGAACAGGCCGCCCGCATGTGGAACGGCCTGAACAAGCCCGATCTGGAGGCCATTCCGGCCGAGCGCCTGACCGCCGGCGCCATCCGCGACGCCTTCGTCGCCGCCAACCCCGGCCTGCCCCGCAGCGGGGTCTTCATCGCCACCACCGACGGCTGGTTCCGCGAGGCGCGGCTCTGCTACTCGAAAACCTATCAGCCCATGGCCTGCCCGCGCGGCCTCGGCGCCCCCGATCGCGAGCGGCTGAAGCTGGCCCATACCGGCATGCAAACGACCCGTTAACCGAAGCGGCGCAGCCTCAGGCCGCAGTCCGCGTGGACCGCCCAGTGGAGCGCCGCCGATGTCGACCGTGCTGACCCAGAGCTATCGCCGCCAGCGCGACCATTTCGAGCCGCAGGACATGGATCCGCAGGAGCAGCGCCGCCTGCGCGGCCTGCTGGAGCAGATCGACTACGCCGCCTTCGTCTCGAACCGCGAGGTCATCAGCCAGACCCTGTCGCAGGTGAACACCGGGACCTTCCAGAAGCTGGCCGTCCTGACCGCCAGCGCCCGCGCCCGGTGGGCCGCCGAGGCCCTGCGCCTGTCCGAATCCGGCTCGGCCGTGACCCCCGACCAGACCGCCCGCCTGACCGCCGCCCGCACCGCCTATGAAGAACTGGCCGAAGCCTACGAGGCCCTGCGCCGCATGGTCGAGCGGGGCTATCTGACGTTGCGATAGGGCCGCCTCCATGCGCCTATCAGCGGCATGATCGCCGCAGCAACCCTTCTGTCCGCCCTGCTCGCCGCCACTCCGGCGGCCGCGCAGGACAAGGACGGCTGGACCCTGACGGAGGCCAGCGGCGCCCTGATCGCCAGCGCCAGCTATGAGAGCGGCCAGTCCTTTGTCGTCCGATGCCGCAATAGGCGCCTGGACGTCATGATGACCGGCGTACCGATCGAATCCGGCCCGCAAACCCGTCGGCTCGAATGGGCGGTGCAAGGCGAGGAGCATCAGAGACAGACCTGGCTCAACCTTGCCGATCAGCCCATGATCTTCGCCAGCCGCCCCGTCCATGTCGCCCGCATCTTGAGAAAGGGCGGTACGGCGTCGGTTCGATTGCCAGCCAGCAGCGAGACCGCCCAGGCCCGTCGATACGACCTGCCTCTCCCATCTGACGCTGACGGCCTCGATCAGGTCCTCGCCGCCTGCGAGGCCCGGCTGGACGATCCGCGTGACGATCTGATCGAGATCGATCCGCCCTACGAACGTCTCGGCGTCTTTCCCGACATCTGGCAGAGGCTTGCGACGCCGCAGTATCCCAACAGCGCCATATCGGCCGGTGCTGGAGAGGTCTTGTTCAGTTGCATCGTGGCCGAGAGCGGCCGACTGCGCGATTGCCGCATCGAGATGGAGAACCCTCCGCGCGTCGGCTTCGGGCAAGCCACACTGGACGCCCTGCCTTCCTCGCGCCTGCGCCTCGGACCGGGTGTGGAGCCGGGTCGTCTCGTCATCAGCCGCCTGCTCTACCGCCTGGAGTAGAAGGGCCTGTCCATCCGGACGACCGGCCCTCGCCCGAGATCACAGAACAAAGATATCCAGACTTGCGCCAAGCGTTGCCGTTCCCCTTATCCAGGGGCATGAAACCTCTGGCTCTCCTCCTCGCAGCCCGGCGAACCGGACGGCGACTGGCTGGCCGCCGCCAGTCTGGATCGCTACCTGGTGGCGACGGGCCGCCCCCAGATCTACGGCACCCAGTTCATCGCGATTCCGGACCAGCCGACGCGCCAGAGCGCCCTCGACCGCAACCTGCTCACCGACGCCATTCGCAAGGCGACCCGCGTGCCGGTCCTGGCCGAGCAGACGCCGCCGCCCGGACACTAACCTCGTTCGACGCGGTTCCGGCCCGTGTTCTTGGCGCGATACAGGGCCTCGTCTGCGGCCTTGATGAGGTAGTTCTCGTCGGGGTGGCCGCCGTGTTCGGCGACGCCGATCGAGGCGGTAACGCTGAAGGGCTCCAGCCCGCCGGCCTTGATGGCGCGTCCCTGGAGGGCGGCGCGGACGCGCTCGGCGATGGTCATGGCCTGATCCAGCCGGGTCTCGACCAGCACCACCAGGAACTCCTCGCCGCCGTAGCGGAAGACGAAGTCGCTGGGCCGGACGTTCTCGGTGATGGCCTCCGCGACCTGACGCAGCACCTCGTCGCCGGCCTGGTGGCCGCGCGTGTCGTTGACATTCTTGAAGTGATCCACGTCGATCAGCATCACCGACAGGGCGCTCTTGTTGGCGTTGGCGAAGCCGATCTCGCGGCTCAGGATCGAGGGCAGGAAGCGCCGGTTCAGCGCCCGCGTCAGGGGATCGCGCCCGTTCTCCATGTCGCCTAGGACCTGGAACATCTCGTTCAGCAGATAGGCGACCTCCTCGACCGCCGTCTGCAGGGCCTTCAGGGCCTCGGCGCGGTCGCCGCCGCTGTCGGGCTCCAGCCGGGGCAACAGAACCCCGTCGATCCGCGCCATGGCCTGGTTCAGCGCCGCCAGATGCGGAGAGGTCTCGAACAGGAAGCCCGCGCGGTGGCGGATCCACAGGCCGAAGGGCGAGTTGGCCATGGCTTCGCGGCCGTCGCCGGCGCCGTTGCCGAGGATGCGGAACAGGGTCTTCTGGCCCCATTCCATCAGGCTGGCGCGCTGGCTCTCGCGCTCCAGATTGACGTCCTGATCCAGGGAGAACAGGCGATAGGCCTCGTCGAGACGGGCCCGGTTCATGGTGCCCTTCACATAGGACTGGCTCATCAGGCGGATCGCCGCGTCGATGCGCTCGTCGATCAGACGGAACTGGCGGAAGCCGTCGGCCTCGTTCTCCAGCAGGTCGGCGAGACGGGCCTTCAGGACCGAGGCCCCGGCCATGACCAGGTGGACAGGAATCTTGATGCGAGCGTGGACCTCGCCGATCTTGATCTGGCGGGCGATGAAGGCCGCGTCATTGGCGTCGCCGGTCGTGTCCAGCAGGTCCAGCAGCCAGTCGTGCAGCGACCGGCTCAGCCGCTCCTGAACGATGGAATGATGCAGGAAGGCCTTGGCCTCCGGGTCGTCCAGCAGGGTGTCGTAGAAGGCCTGAACCAGGCCCTCGGCGTGCGCATTCAGCAGAGCCCGGACCGAGGCCGCCGTCTCGCCCCTGTGCCCCTCGCCGCCGAGACGCACGGCGAAGGCTGCTGGGTTGGAGGTAGGCATAGGCTGGACTCACGCGACATTTACTGGGGGACGGCAGAGCGCCCCGACCAGCGCGCCCTCTCAGACCCCGGCCATAGCCAAGCCGGACAGGCCGGACAAGCGTCTCCCGCCCCTTTGGCGCCCTAGTCCAGCGGCTGGGGCTTGGTGACCACCGGGGCGTCCGGGTCGCTCTGGGCCGGGCGCGCGGCGGTGGGCGGGGGACCGGCGGGCGGGGCCGGCTCCGGCGCGGGCGCGACCACCACGACCGCCGGCGGGGCGACCGGCGCGGACGCGACAGACGTCGCGGCCTGGGGCGTCGCGGCCTGGGGCGTCGCGGCCTGGGGCATCGTGGCAGGTGGCGGCGTGGCGGGGGGCGAGGCCCTGTTCGCCGCCAGGGTTTCCGGCGAGGCCGATTGAGCCCGGCGGGGGGCGGACGAACGGGCGGCGGCTGGCGCCGGGGCGGGCGTCAGCGGCGCCGCGTCGGGCGCAACGGCCTCGGTCGCCGGGGCGGCCGCCGTCTCAAGCACGGACGTCGCCGGCGCCGACGGCGCGACCGGTTCGCTGTTCGAGCGCGTGATCAGCCAGGTGGCCAGGGGCGCCCCGATCACCACCAGGACGGCGGCGGCGACGTAGAGCGGCGTGCGGCTGCGCGCCGGGGCCTTCGCGGCCGTCACCGCACGAGGCGCCGCGATCTCAGGCGCGACAACGGGGCGAGGCGCGGGCGCGGGCTCTGGAGTAGGCGTCGGCTTAGCCGCGATTGTCGGCTTCGGGGCCGGCTGCGGGTCGCGGGCCACAAGCGGGGCCGCCGGCAGGGGCCTGGGCGTGGCGTCGACGGGCGCCGACGGGGCGACAGGGCGCGGCGGCGTCGGCGCGGTCGGCATCGGCGCCGTGAGCAGGGTCGGTCCGACGGCGGGTTGCGGCGCGCGGCGCTGCGGCACCAGGGAGCCGCCGAAGACCCCGCTCGAACCTTGCGACGGAGACGGTCGCGGCGAGGTCGCCGCCGGAGCCGCCGGACGGGGCGCAGGCTTCGGCGCTTGCGGCGCCGGTGGGATCAGACCCGTGCCGCGCGGCAGAGGCCCGGCCATGAAGGTCGTCTGTGGCGGGCGTCCCCACTGCACCTGACGGCGGGCGAAGGGAACGGGCTTGTCGTCGGCGTCGGACATTCGGGCTCCGGCGCCGGGCGGCGCGCATCACTAAAAGGTCGGAAGACCATCAAACTGCTGAGCGAGTTCGGCGGTTTCGTGACGCGTTGAACCGTCCTCAATTCTTCAGACGATAGCCCGTCTTGAAGATCCAGCCGACCACCGCCAGGCAGGCGAAGAAGAAGCCCAGCGTGGCCGTCAGGCTCAGCCCCACGCTGACGTCGCCGATGCCGTAGAAGGCCCAGCGGAAGCCCGAGATCAGATAGACCACCGGGTTGAACAGGGTCACCGTGCGCCAGCCGTCCGGCAGCATGTCGATCGAATAGAAGGCCCCGCCCAGGAAGGTCAGGGGCGTGACGATCAGCATGGGGATCATCTGCAGCTGCTCGAAATTCTGCGCCCAGACGCCGATGATGAAGCCGAACAGGCTGAAGGTCGTCGAGATCAGGATCAGGAAGGCCAGCATCCAGAAGGGGTGCAGGATCTGCAACGGCACGAACAGGGCCGCCGTGGCCAGGATGATCAGCCCCAGCACCGCCGACTTGGTCGCCGCCGCTCCGACATAGGCGATGACGATCTCCAGCGGGCTGACGGGCGCCGACAGGATTTCATAGATGGTGCCGGTGAACTTGGGGAAGTAGATGCCGAAGCTGGCGTTGAAGATCGACTGGGTGAACAGGCTCAGCATGATCAGACCCGGCACGATGAAGGCGCCGTAGGGCACGCCCCCGGCCTCTTCCATCCGGCTGCCGATGGCCCCGCCGAAGACGACGAAGTAGAGCGCCGTAGTAATCACCGGCGTGACGATCGACTGCCACAGGGTGCGCAGGGCCCGCGCCATCTCGAAGCGATAGATGGCCCAGACGCCATGTCCGTTGAACGTCATCACGCGCTCTCCCCGTCGCGGTGGACCAGGCTGACGAAGATGTCTTCCAGCGAGCTCTGGCGGGTGTTCAGGTCCTTGAAGGCGATGCCCAGATCAGACAGGCGGCGCAGCAGCGACGGCACCCCGGTCTTCTCGGCGTGGGCGTCGAAGGCGTACTCCAGCTCCCCGCCCTCGTTCTGCAGGCTCAGGTCCCATTCGGCCAGTTCCGGCGGGATGACCGTCATCGGCTCCTGCAGGTTCAGGGTCAGGGTCTTCTTGCCCAGCTTGCGCATCAGGGTCGCGGTCTTTTCGACCAGGATCAGCTCGCCCTTGAGGATGACCCCCACCCGGTCGGCCATCTCCTCGGCCTCCTCGATATAGTGGGTGGTCAGGATGATGGTGACGCCCTGGTCGCGCAGCTGGCGCACCAGGCCCCACATGTCGCGGCGCAGCTCCACGTCCACGCCCGCCGTCGGCTCGTCCAGGAACAGGATGTCGGGTTCGTGGCTCAGGGCCTTGGCGATCATGACGCGGCGCTTCATCCCGCCGGACAGGGTCATGATCTTGGCGTCCTTCTTGTCCCACAGGCTGAGGTCGCGAAGGATGCGCTCGATCAGGGCCGGGTTCGGGGCCTTGCCGAACAGGCCCCGGCTGAAGGTGACGGTGGCCCAGACGGTCTCGAAGGCGTCGGTCGTCAGCTCCTGCGGCACCAGGCCGATCTTGGTGCGGGCGGCGCGATAGTCCTTCTGGATGTCATGACCATCAGCGATCACCGTCCCCGTCGAGGGCATGACGATGCCGCAGATGATGGAGATCATCGTCGTCTTGCCCGCGCCGTTCGGCCCCAGCAGGGCGAAGATCTCGCCCTTTTCGATCTCCAGATCGATGGGCTTCAGCGCCTGATGGCCGGACTTGTAGGTCTTGGTCAGACCCTGAATGGTGATGACTGACGGCATGGCCCCTCCCGGCGAGGCTTGGCAGATAGGAAGGCGTGGCGGCGCGCTCAAGGCCCGCCGCCGACCGGTTTTCCAACCGAAGTCATCCGACAGGGGACGGCGGACGTAAACCTGTGTTCGTCACACGGAGGCTCCCATGCCCGTCGCCGCCCCGCCCCTGCGTCGCCTCGCCCTTGCGGCGCCGGCCGCCGCCCTGGTTCTGATGCTGGTCCTGACCCTGGGCGCCTGCGCCACGGCGCCGTCCATGAGCGAAACCCGCGCGCCCCAGCCGCTGAAGCCCGTCGACGCCCAGCGCCTGTGGTCGGGCCGCTGGCACGAGGTGGCGCGCCTGCCCATGAAGATCACCGACGGCTGCGTGGCCGCGGCCAGCAACTACGACTTCAGCCCGCCGACCCGCGTCGCCGTGCGCGACACCTGCCAGGTCGGAACGCCCCAGGGCCGCGAGAAGGCCATCGAGGGTCGCGGCGAAATCCTCGACCCCGGCATGAACGCCAAGCTGCGGGTCAGATACCTGTGGGGCTTCGTCACCTGGGACTACTGGGTGCTGGACCGGGCCGAGGACTACAGCTGGTTCATCGCGTCGGACCCGACCTTCGACAAGCTGTTCATCTATACCCGCGAGGTCCCCACCCCCGACCAGCTGGCGCGGCTGACGCGACGGGCGGGCGAACTGGGGTATGATGTGAGCCGCCTGGAGTTCCCGGCCCTGCCCGAACGCTGAGGAGACAAGCCCATGAGCCGTCGCCGCCTCGCCGCCGCCCTGCCCCTGCTGACGGCGCTCGCCGCCTGCGGCACGGAAAGCGCGCTACCGGAAAGCGTCGGCTTCGGCGCCGACCCGCAACTGCCCGAGGCCCGGCCTCAACGCATCCCCACGGTCAAGATCGCCCCCGCCGTCGGCTGGCCCGCAGGCCGCACCCCGGTCGCGGCCCAGGGTCTGGCGGTCAACGCCTTCGCCACAGGCCTGGACCATCCGCGCTGGCTCTATGAACTGCCCAACGGCGACGTCCTGGTGGCCGAAAGCAACGCCCCGCCCAAGCCGGACGACAAGAAGGGCGGGCTGCGCGGCTGGGTTCAGGGCCTGGTCATGGGCAAGGCGGGCGCGGGCGTGCCCAGCGCGAACCGCATCAGCCTGCTGCGCGACGCCGACGGCGACGGCGTGGCGGAACTGAAGACCGTCTTCCTGTCCGGCCTGACCTCGCCCTTCGGCATGGCCCTGGTCGGCGAGCGCCTTTACATCGCCAACGCCGACTCCGTGGTCGCCGTGCCTTATCAGAATGGCCAGACCCAGATCACCGCGACGCCGGTCAAGGTCGCGGACCTGCCCGCCGGTCGCAACCACCACTGGACCAAGAGTCTGGTCGCCTCGGCCGACGGCTCGAAGCTCTACGTCGGTGTCGGCTCCAACTCCAACGTCGGCGAGAACGGCCTGGGCGAAGAGGCGGACCGCGCCGCCGTGCTGGAGATCGACCCGGCCACCGGCGCCCGCCGCGTCTTCGCCTCGGGCCTGAGGAACCCCGTCGGCATGGCCTGGAACCCCGAAGACGGGCGGCTGTGGGTGGCGGTCAACGAGCGCGACGAGATCGGCGACGATCTGGTCCCCGACTACATGACCTCGGTCACGCCGGGCGGCTTCTACGGCTGGCCGTGGAGCTACTACGGCCAGACCGTCGATGCGCGGGTCCAGCCGCCCCGCCCCGACATGGTGGCCCGGGCCATCAAGCCCGACTACGCCCTGGGCTCCCATACCGCCTCGCTCGGTCTGACCTTCTACACCGGCGCCCTGATGCCCCGGTGGCGCAACGGGGCCATCGTGGGCCAGCACGGCTCGTGGAACCGCAACCCGCCCGCCGGCTACAAGGTCATCTTCATCCCCTTCAGCGGAGGAAGGGCCGCAGGTCCGCCGCAGGACGTCCTGACCGGCTTCCGCAACGAAAAGGGCGAGGCCATGGGCCGCCCGGTCGGGGTGCTGGGCATTCGCTCGGGCGCGCTTCTGGTGGCCGACGACGTCGGCGACGTGGTCTGGCGCGTGACCCCGTCACAGCCCTGAGCGCGAAGGAAAAGGCCCGGCGCGAGCCGGGCCTTTCCTGACGGACGACGATCAGGTCGTCGGAACGATGATGACGGGCGCGGGCGGCGCGGCGGGCGTGACTGGCGCCGGCGGCGGGGTCACGACCGGAGCCTGGGGCGCGACCGACAGATAGGGCTGCGGTCCGGTCGACACGATCGGCGCCTCCGTCTCTTCCACGGGAGCGGCGCGCGGGGCCCTGGCCGGGGCGGTCGGCGCCGGGGGCGCGCGTCGCTCGACCGGGGCGGCGACCGACGGAGCCGCAGGCGTGGCCGTCGTCAACTCGGCCGGCGCGATCGGAGCCGGCGTCAGCGACGAAACCTCAGGCGAGACTTCCGGCGCGACCAACGGCGCAGGCGGCGCGGCCTCGATGGCCGCAGGCGTCGTCTCCTCACCGGGCTGCATCAGCATGGCCGCCGCCGCGCCCCCGATCACCAAGACCCCCAACGGGGCCAGAATCATCCACGTCTTCACGGGCTTCTTCGACATCCGGCCGCTGCGGCGGGCATAGACGGGCACATAGGCCTCGTTGTCCAGGCGGTCAGCGGCGGGGCGAATTTGATCAGTATAGGTCACGGACATGATGTCTTCTCCTTGATCCAGGGCCACTCAACCCGGTAAAAAGAGCGTGGTTCCGCGAATAACGTCATCGCCCCCAAGAAACACCACTGACGCCACAGTTCAGGCGAAAGCGTGATCAAGTCATCCAGCCGTCATTTCTTCGGCCATTCTCGCCGTTGATCGCCGCACAGGTTGACGTAACGTCGCGCATCAACCTTACCCAACGTCATCGAAAACGAGGCCCAAGCATCGCGCCGATGAAACATTGTGGCGATGTGCGCCTGCTACCTGTTGACCCGCCGTCGCCGCCCGTTCATCACCGTTGAAAGTCATAAACTCGGGAAGAGGCGGCGCAACCATGGGTCTGGCAGCGAACATCCGGCGCGATATGAGATTCGCGGGCGGGCTGTACCGCCTCCTGAAGCGCATCAAACCCATCACCCTCGACAGCGACGTCCTGGTCTGTGACGACATCGAGGAGGCCGTCGACAAGTTTCCCGACAATGTCGCGCTCGAGGATGAACACCGCCGCCTCACCTATCGCGAGCTGGACGCCCTGGCCAACCGCTACGCCCACTGGGCCAAGGCGCGGAACCTGAAGCGTTCGGACGTCATCGCCCTGGTCATGCACAACCGGGTCGAATACCTGGCCGCCTGGATCGGCTTCTCCAAGGTCGGCGTGGCCACGGCCCTGATCAACACCAATCTGACCGGTCAGGCCCTGGCTCACTGCCTGACCATCTCCAACGCCTTCAACGTCGTCACCGATCAGGAAAGCTGGCGCGCGGTCGAAGAGGCCCGCCCCTTCATCGACCGCAACCTGATGGTCTGGGTCCACGGCCTGGCCGACGAAGACGAGACCAACGAGCGCCGCGACATCGACAACGCCGTGCGCAGCGCCTCCTCGGTGCGCCCGGACAAGGGCCTGCGCAGCGGTCTGACCAACCGCGACACGGCCCTGTTCATCTTCACCTCGGGCACGACCGGCCTGCCCAAGGCGGCGCGCATCCCCCATTCGCGCGCCCGGACCTATATGCGCGCCTTCGCCGGGGCCACCGCCTCGACGTCCAGGGACGCCCTCTATAACTGCCTGCCGCTGTATCACTCGACCGGCGGCCTGGTGGGGGTCGGATCGATCCTGCTGAACGGCGGTCGGATGATCATTCGCCGCCGCTTCTCCGCGACCCACTTCTGGCCCGACGTGAAAACGTCCGGCGCCACCATGTTCGTCTATATCGGCGAGCTGTGCCGCTATCTGGTCAACTGCCCGCCCAACGAGGACGAGCGCGCCCACAAGCTGCGTCTGGCCTTCGGCAACGGCCTGCGCCCCGACGTCTGGACCGAGTTCCAGAAGCGGTTCGGCATCAAGAACATCATGGAGTTCTACGGCTCGACCGAGGGCAATGTCTCCCTGTTCAACTTCGACGGCAAGGCGGGCGCCATCGGCCGCGTGCCGGGCTTCCTGAAGTCGCAGCTGAACATCCGCCTGATCGCCCTGGACCCCGAGAGCGGCGAGCCGATCCGCGGCGCCGACGGCATGTGCCGCCTGGTGGCGACAGGCGAAACCGGCGAGGCCATCGGCCAGATCGCCTCGGACATCCGTCACGACTTCTCGGGCTACGCCGACAAGAAGGCCTCGGAGAAGAAGATCCTCACCGACGTCTTCAAGAAGGGCGATCGCTGGTTCCGCACCGGCGACCTGATGCGCCAGGACCGCGACGGCTACCTCTATTTCATGGACCGCCTGGGCGACACCTATCGCTGGAAGGGCGAGAACGTCTCGACCGCCGAGGTTGAACAGCGCCTGCACGACGCCCCCGGCGTTCAGGAAGTCATCGCCTACGGCGTCGTCGTCCCCGGTCAGGAAGGCAAGGCCGGGATGGCCGGCCTGGTGCTGGAGGGCAAGTTCGACCCTGCCGCCTTCGCCGCCTACGCCGATGAGCAGTTGCCGCCCTACGCCCGCCCCGTCTTCCTGCGGCTGATGAAGTCGGCCGAGACCACCGGCACCTTCAAGTACCGCAAGGTGGATCTGGTCGCCGACGGCTTCGATCTGGAGAAGGTCGAGGGTCCCGTCTATGTGCGCGGCGGCAAGGCCGGCTACCAGAAGCTGACCGCCAAGGCCTATGAGGCCATTCTGGACGGCACGACCCGGCTTTAGGCGCCCGACGCCTGCGACATCGCGCGCCCGGATTGCGTCCCGAACCGGGATTCGTGAAACTCGCCCTTAAGCATTAACGCCGATAACGGGCGTCCTGAGCCTTCTCCTCCAGGACGTCCGACCGCCTCATGTTCCAGATTATCGGCATCATCATGCTGTTCGCCATGGTGTTCGGCAGCTACGTCCTGGCGGGCGGCAAGTTCGGCGTCATCATGCACGCCCTGCCGCACGAGTTCATGGCCATCGGCGGCGCAGGCGTCGCCGCCTTCCTGATCTCCAACAGCCTGCCGGTGATCAAGGCGTCGCTGGCCGGTTTCGGCAAGACCTTCGCCGGGCCCAAGTGGAAGAAGCAGGACTACAAGGACCTGCTGTCCCTCCTGTTCCAACTGACCAAGACGATGAAGTCCAAGGGCGTCATCGCCCTGGAAAGCCACATTGAAAAGCCGGCCGAGAGCAGCATCTTCCAGAAATACCCCAAGGTGCTGAAGGACCACTTCGCCACCGATTTCATCTGCGACACCCTGCGGATGATGACCATGAACCTCGAAGATCCGCATCAGATCGAGGACGCCATGGAAAAGCAGCTGGAGAAGCACCACCACGAAGCCCTGGCCTCGGCTCACGCCTTGCAGAACCTGGCTGACGGCCTGCCCGCGCTCGGCATCGTGGCCGCCGTTCTGGGCATCGTGAAGACCATGGGCTCGATCACCGAGCCGCCGGAAGTCCTGGGCGGCATGATCGGCGGCGCCCTGGTCGGCACCTTCCTCGGCGTCTTCCTGGCTTACGGCCTGGTCGGTCCCTTCGCCGCGCGCCTGAACGCGATCATCGAAGAGGAAGGCGCCTACTACAAGATCATCCAGTCGGTGCTGGTCGCCCACCTGCACGGCAACGCCGCCCAGATCTCGGTCGAGATCGGCCGCGGCGACATCCCCTCGACGGCCCAGCCGTCCTTCGCCGAAATGGAAGAGGCCCTGGCGGCCGCTCCGACGGACGCCTGACCGGTCTTCTCCCCTTCCGTTCACGGAGGGAACACGGATCGCTCACGATGGTTCTCCACGGGTCACGTTCGCGTGCATTCCTGTGGAGCCCTGCATGAAAGCCCTGTCCGCCCTCCTTCTTGGCGCCAGCGCCCTAACGGTCCTGGCGGCGTGCGAAGACAAGTCGCCTCCAACTTCGAACGCGCCTGCTGCCGAATCGGTGGCCGTCCCCGCCGAGGGCGCCGCGTCCGCACCGGCGCCGGACTCCGCCGCGCCTCCGCCCGGCGAATCGACGGCCCCGACCTCGCCGCCCGCCCAGACACCGCCGACCCTGCCCGAGGACAGGCCGCCGACCGACCCCATGGATCCGGCCGCCCCTCCGGTTCCCCCGGCCTGAGGCCGGTGCGGGCTTGTCGAACCCTGCAATCTCGCGTTACGCCTTGCATCGGCGGGATGGTCCCGCCGAAACTTGAAGTCAAAGGGGCTATAGTCACATGACCATCCGTCGCCTGATGATCGTCGCTGCGGGCCTGGGCGCCCTCTCGCTGGCCGCCTGCCAGCAGCCGGCGCCCAAGACCGAAGAAGCCGCCGCTGTCGCTGACGCGGCCGCCGACACCGCCACCGACGCCGCGGCCACCGCCGCTGACGCCGCCACGGCCGCCGCCGGCGCCGCCACCGACGCCGCCGCCTCGGCCGGCGCCGCCGCTCAGACGGCCGCCGACACGGCCGCCGCCGCTACGACTCCGCCGCCCCCGCCGCCCGCCGAGAAGGCCGCGCACTAAAAAAATCGGTCCCCCAAAGACCGTGAAAAGGCCGCTTCGACGGGATGTCGGGGCGGTCTTTTTGCTGGGAATAACGAGACTTCACGAACCCGTGAGAATTTCGCTTGCGGTTTTGCTCACGATCCCGTTATCTCCCCCCTAGCGAGGGTTCATGATCTCGCTTTTACCTTCTGAAGGATAACAACTATGCGCATCACCGCTCTGATCGCCGCTTCGGCCGCCGCTCTGGCCCTGGCTGCTTGCCAACCGGCCGCCACCGACAAGGCTGAAGACGCCGCCGCCGACGCCACCGACGCCGCCGCCACCGCCACGGACGCCGCTGCCACCGCCGACGCCGCCGCCACCGACGCCGCCGCCGCTGCTGGCGCCGCCACCGACGCTGCTGCCGCCGCTGCTCCGGCTGCTGCCGACGCCGCTGCTGCTCCGGCCGCCGCTGCTCCGGCTGCCGCTCCGGCCGCCGCTCACTAAGACTTACGTCTTGGATCGCGGCCTCCGGGTCGCGATGCGGAAAGGGGTCGTCTTCGGACGGCCCCTTTTTTCGTGCCCGCTATCCAGCCGGACGCCTGACGGCTAAAGCCCCGCCATGACCGACGACCCGCGCGAACAGTCCCCCGGCGACGCCTCCCCACAGCTGGTCTGGGCCGAGGACGGCTCGCCCCGCTCAGGCCGGTTCGGCGACGTCTATTTCTCCAGGGACGACGGTCTGGCCGAGACCCGCGCCGTCTTCCTCGACGGCTGCGGCCTGCCCCAGGCCTGGGCCGACCACGCCGACTTCACCGTCGCCGAACTGGGCTTCGGCACCGGATTGAACATCGTCGCCCTGCTGGACCTATGGCGTCGCGCCCGCCCCGAGAACGGCCGTCTGCACGTCTTCTCCGTCGAAGGCTTCCCCCTCACCCGGGACGAGGCCGCCCGCGCCCTGTCCGCCTGGCCCGAACTGGCCGAGACCGCCGAGGCCCTCCTCGCCGTCTGGCCCGAGGGGACGCCCGGCTTCCACCGCCTCGACCTGCCGCAGTGGAACGCGACCGTCGACCTGGCCGTCGGCGACGCCGAGTGGGCGCTGGAGCAATGGTCCGGCGCCGCCGACGCCTGGTTCCTCGACGGCTTCTCGCCCGCCCTGAACCCCGGCATGTGGTCGCCCGAGATCATGGCCCTGATCGCCGCCAGTTCCGCCCCCGGCGCGCGGGTCGCCACCTTCACCGTCGCGGGTGCCGTGCGGCGCGGCCTGGCCGAGCACGGCTTCGTCGTCGAGAAGAAGCCCGGCCACGGCCGCAAGCGCGAACGCTTGGAGGCCCATCTGCCCTCGCCCCCGCCCGCCGCCCGCCCGCAACGCCATATCGCTGTCGTCGGCGCCGGGATCGCCGGGGCCTCGGTCGCGCGCGCCCTGGTCGCCGGCGGCGCCCGCGTCACCGTCATCGAGGCCGAGCGCCCCGGCGCGGGCGGCTCGGGCTTTCCCGCCGCCCTGGTCACGCCGCGCCTCGACGCCGGCGACGCCCTGATCGCCGGCTTCCACGCCCAGGCCCTGGAGCGCGCCCGTCACCTCTACCGCGCCCTGCCTGACGCCGTGATCGCCGAGGGCGTCCTGCAACTGGAGCAGGCGCCCCGCGACGCCGCACGTTTCGACAAGATCGCCGCCCAGGACCTGTGGCCCGAAGACGCCATGACGCGTCTCGACGCCGCCGCCTGCGCCGAACACCTCGGCCAAGCCGTCCAGAGCGGCGGCCTGATGATGCGCGGCGCGCTAGCCCTGCGCCCCTCGGCGGTGCTCGAAGCCTGGCTGGCCGGCGCCGCGCGCCTGACCGCCTCGGTCGAGACCCTCCAGCCCGAAGGCGAGGGCTGGGCCCTGCTCGACGCCGACGGCGCGGTCCTGATCAAAGCCGACGCCGTGGTCCTTACCGCCGGCTGGGGAACAGCCGCCCTCGCGCCCGACCTTCCCCTCGCCCCCGTCGCCGGTCAAGCCGACTGGGTCGAGGGTCCGACCACCCCGCCCGTCGCCTGGGGCGGCTACGCCGTGCCCACGGGCAGGGGCCTGCTGTTCGGCGCCACCCACGACCGGGGAGAGAGCGAAACCACGCCTACGCCGGAGGCTTCTGCGCGCAATCTCGTAACCCTCAGCGCCGCCCTGCCCGCGCTCGCGGCCCAGGTCGAGACCGCCAGCCCCGTCCAGACCCGCAAGGCCGTGCGCGCCACCACGCCGGACCGTCTGCCGGTCGTCGGCGCTCTGGACCAGCCGAACCTCTACGCCCTGACCGGTCTCGGTTCGCGAGGCTTTTGCGTCGCGCCCCTGCTCGGCGAGCATCTGGCGGCGTGCATCCTGAACCAGCCGTCCCCCCTGCAAAGCACAGCGGCTGACCGCTTCGCGCCCGGCCGATTTCCGCCGGGCTCAGGCAACCCGCACGCCGCTTCGCGCGCTTAGACAGCCAAGGTTCATCTTCTCGGCGTTAGGGAACCGCAGCGCTTTCAAGGAGCCTCACATGCCCCGCCTCATCCCCGCACTTCTGACCGCCACCGCAAGTCTGGTCGCCCTGGCCGGCTGCGCCCCGACCGCCTCTGACCCGACCGCCGCCTCGACCTCCGCCGCCCAGCGACAGTGTCTTTTCCAGAACGACGTCCAGAGCTTCCGGGTTCGCTCGTCGGACCAGACAGTGTTCGTGCGCGGCATCGGCAAGGCCGTGTTTGAACTCCAGGTCTCGGGCGCCTGCCGCGACATGGACCACGCCATGGGCATGGCTTTCTGGCCGCAACGCGGACTGGATCGCCTGTGCACCGGCGACACGACCCAGATCGTCTTCTCGGGCGGCACGCCGCCCGCGACGCCCTGCCACGCGCGGATCGTCAAAAAGCTGTCCGAAGCCGAGGTCGCCGCCCTGCCGGACCGGGACCGTCCCTAGCCGAAAAGACGGCAGGATTACTTCGCGGTAATCCTGCCGTGCGAGGTTTGAGAACGGCTCGCTGAAACGCTAAGAACGGGCCCAATCCCTAACTGCGTTCCGGCGTGGAACAGAAGGTTCGCACGCCCTGCCCCGACCCTCTCAAGGATCCTCGCACGTGGCGAAAACCCCTCGTACCCCGGCCCTCCTCCTGACGGCCGCCGCAGTCTTGACGCTCGCCGCCTGCGGCGGGCACAGCGACGACAAGTCCAAGGCCGGAGAAAAGGCGGGCGCCTCGCGTCAGACGGTCAGCGTCGCCACGGCGACCGAGGTCGCCCTCCCGCGCGTCATCGTCGCCTCGGGCAGCGTCTCGGCCTGGGAGGAGGTGCCGGTCGGCGCCGAGACCGGCGGCCTGACCGCCGTCGGCGTCTATGTCGATGAGGGCTCCTACGTTCGTCAGGGGCAGGTCCTGGTCAAGCTGAACGACGCCCTGCTGCAGGCCCAACTGCGTCAGCAACAGGCAGGCGTCCAGACCGCCGAGGCCAACGCCGCCCGCGACGACGCCGCGCTCGGCCGCGCCCAGGAACTGAAGTCACGCGGCTTCCTCAGCCAGGCCTCGCTGGACACCGCCCTGGCCAACCAGCGCGCCTCGCAAGCCAATCTGGCCTCGGCCCGGGCCTCGCTGTCGGAAACTCGCACCCGCCTGGCCCAAAGCGAGATCAAGGCCCCCGTCTCGGGACTGATCATCAGCCGCAGCGTGACCAAGGGTCAGATCGTCGAGGCCGGAACCCAGCTCTTCCGCATGGTCCGCGACGGCCGTCTGGAACTGGACGCCCAGGTGCCCGAGACCGATCTGCCCGCCTTGCGCGCCGGCCAGACCGCCACCATCACCTCCAACGAGGGCGTCGCCACCTCCGGCACGATCCGCATCGTCACCCCCGAGGTGGACGCCCAGACCCGCCTGGGTCTGGCCCGCATCACCCTGTCGCCCGGCAGCGGCCTGAAGCCCGGCATGTTCGCCCGCGCCTCGATCAACGCCGGCGCCCAGCCCGCGACCGTGGTGCCTACCGGAGCCGTCCTCTACCGCAGCAACAAGTCGGGGGTCTTCGTTCTGGATACGCAAGGGGCCGCCCACTTCCGCCCGGTGACGGTCCTGTCGCGCCGCGACGACCAGACCTCGGTCAGCGGGATCGAGCCCGGCGTCCGCGTCGTGGTCCAGGGCGCCGGCTTCCTGAACGAGGGCGACAAGGTGACGGTCGCCGCCGCCCCGACTGCCGCACCGACCGTTGCTCCGGCCGCGAAGTAAGGCCCGGCCATGAACAATATCTCCTCCTGGGCCATCAAGAACCCCATTCCCATCATCCTGCTGTTCCTGCTGCTGACGCTGGCGGGGGTGACCGGCTTCATGGGGATGCGGATCAACAACAACCCCGACATCGACTTCCCCCTGGTCTCGGTCACCGCCGCCCGCCCGGGCGCCGCCCCGGCTGAAATGGAAGTCCAGGTCACGCGGGTGATCGAGGACTCCATCGCCGGCCTGTCGGGCGTGCGCCACATCTATTCCAACGTCACCGACGGCGTGTCCTCGACCACCATCGAGTTCGAGCTGGGCACCGACACGGAACGCGCCACCAACGACGTGCGCAACGCCATGAGCGGCGTGCGCGGCTCCCTGCCGCAGGACATGCAGGAGCCGACGGTCCAGCGCATCGACATCACCGGCGACGCCCTGATCACCTATGTGGTCCGCTCGCCCACCATGTCGCCGGAACAGATCAGCTGGTTCATCGACAACGAGATGAGCCGCGCCCTGCTGGCGCTCGGCGGCGTCGGCGAGGTGAATCGCTCGGGCGGCGTAGATCGTGAGATCCGCGTCGAACTGGACCCGGTGCGCCTGGCCTCGTACGGCGTCACCGCCGCCCAGGTCAGCCAGGCCCTGACCAACGTCAACAACAACCTGCCCGGCGGCCGCGTCACCGTGGCCGGGTCCGAGCGCGCCGTGCGCACCCTGGGCGCCGCCGGTTCCGTCGAGCAACTGCGCGAGACCCTGGTGCCGCTGGGCGACGGCAGAAGCGTGCGTCTGGGCGACCTGGGCGCCGTGGTCGACAAGTGGGGCGAGCCCCGCCGCCTGGCCCGCTACAACGGCCAGGAAGCCGTGACCTTCAACTTCCTTCGCTCGCGCGAGGCCAGCGAGGTCAAGGTGGCCGAAAAGGTCCGCGCCGAGGTGGCCAAGATCGACGAGGCCCATCCCGAGCTGACCATCGAACAGGTCACCTCCAGCGTGAAATACATCGAGGAGAGCTACCTCGCCTCGCTGGAGGCCCTGCTGCTGGGCGCCGTTCTGGCCGTCATCGTGGTCTTCATCTTCCTGCGCGACTGGCGCGCGACCCTGATCGCGGCCACGGCCATGCCGATGTCGCTGATCCCGACCTTCGCCCTGCTCGGGCCGATGGATCAGTCGCTGAACGTCGTCACCCTTTTGGCCCTGTCCCTGACCATCGGCATCCTGGTCGACGACGCCATCGTCGAGATCGAGAACATCGTCCGCCACATGCGGGACGGCAAACCGCCATACGACGCCGCTTTCGAAGCCGCCGACGAGATCGGCCTGGCCGTCGTGGCGACGACCGGCACCATCATCGCCGTCTTCGCCCCCGTCGGCTTCATGCCGGGCATCATTGGCCAGTTCTTCAAGGCCTTCGCCCTGGCCGCCTGCATCAGCGTCTTCTTCTCGCTGGTGGTGGCGCGGACGCTGACCCCGCTGATGGCCGCCTATCTGCTGAAGCACACCAAGCACGAGGACAAGGACCCCTTCTGGATGGCGGGCTATCTGCGCGCCCTTCACTGGTGCCTGGGCAACCGCTGGAAGGTGTTTGTCATGGGCGCCCTCTTCCTGGTCGGTTCGATCGGCCTGTCGGTCGTGGCCAAGATGTCCTTCGAGTTCATGTCGCCGGGCGACGAAGGCCGCGCCGCCTTCCAGGTCGAACTGCCGCCTGGCTCGACCCTGCGCCAGACCGACGCCGTGGTGCATCAGGTCACCGCCAGGCTGAACGCCAGGCCCGAGGTCACCTCCGTCTACGCCGCCATCGGCGGTCAGGACGTGGGTCAGGCCAACATCTACGCCGACCTGACTCCCAAGGGCGAGCGGGCGCTCAGCCAGCAAGCCTTCCAACGCGTCATGGTCGATGAACTGAAGCAGATCCCCGGCGCCCGCATCCGGGCCGGCATCGCCCAGCAGGGCGGCGGCCCCGGCGACGGCACCAGCTACACCTTCTCCATCCTGGGCGATGATCCGGCGACCCTGGAAGCCGCCGCCCGCAAGGTCGAGGAAGAGATGCGCGGCGTGAAGGGGCTGGCCAATGTGGTCAACACCGCCGCCATCGCCCGACCGGAAATCCTGGTCACGCCGCGCCCGGATGAAGCCGCCCTGCTGGGCGTTTCGGCCGGCTCCATCTCCCAGGCCGTGCGTGTCGCCACCATCGGCGACATTGAGCAGAACCTGCCCAAGTACAACTTGGGCGACCGCCAGATCCCGATCCGGCTGCAACTGACCGAAGAGGCCCGCGAGGATCTGAACGTGCTGGAAAACCTGCGCGTGCCGACCGCCTCGGGCGCCTCCGTGCCGCTCAGCGCCGTGGCCGACATCGAGTTCGGCGCGGGTCCGGCCACCGTCAGCCGTCAGGATCGCTCACGCATCGCCTCGATCACGGCGGAACTGGACGGTATCACCACCGGCGCCGCGGGACAGGCCGTCAACCGTCTGCCTTCGGTCAAGAACCTGCCGACCGGCGTGCGTCAGGTGCCCGCCGGCGACGCCGAGTTCATCCAGGAAATGCTGGTCGGCTTCGGCATCGCCTTCATCTCCGGCATCCTGCTGATGTACGCCGTCCTGACCCTGTTGTTCAAAAGCTTCGCCTATCCGGTCACCATCATGGCCGCCCTGCCCCTGGCGATCGGCGGCGCCTTCATCGGCCTTGTGATCGGCGGCAAGAGCTTCTCCATGTCCGCCCTGATCGGGGTGCTGATGCTGATGGGGATCGCGGCCAAGAACTCCATCCTGCTGGTCGACTACATCATCATCGCCGAGAAGGAGGGGATGACGCGGCGCGAGGCCATCATGGACGCCGCCCACAAGCGGGCGCGCCCCATCCTGATGACCACCTTCGCCATGGGCGCCGGCATGGTGCCCATCGCCATGGGGATCGGCGCCGACGTCGAGTTCCGCTCGCCCATGGCCATCGCCGTCCTGGGGGGCCTGATCTCCTCGACCTTCCTGTCTCTGCTTTATATCCCGGCCATTTTCACCATCGTCGACGACATCGCCGGCTTTGGTCGCCGGGTTCTGGGCCGCATGTTCGCCGGACAGCGCAAGCTGGCCGACGGCACCCGGCCGGGCGAGGCGACCGCCTTGCACGACTGAATACTCCTCCAGACGAAGAGCCCCCGGAGAGCGATCTCCGGGGGCTTTTTCATGCGCGACCTCGAAAGCAGCTCCAACAAGGCGCCGGTGATCAGCCCGACGCAAATGAACGCCCCTTCCCCCAGTCAAAAGAAAAGGCGGCCCGGATCGCTCCGGGCCGCCCTGACCTCGCCACGAGGGCGAAGGCCGATCAGTACTTGACGCGCAGGGTGGCGCCGTAGGTGCGCGGCTGGCCCATGAAGGCGTTGTAGGTCTGGGTGTCCAGGGCCGGGTTGAAGTAGGTCCCGTTCGGCTGAACCGTGGTCTGGAAGGCCGAACCTTGCAGCGGGGCGTTGATCGCCACCTGCTTGTACTCCTCGTCCGTCAGGTTCTGCGCCCAGATGTCCAGGGCCCAGCGCTCGTCCTCCGAGCCCAGGGTGACGCGGCCGTTCACCAGGGTGAAGGCGTCCTGCATCTTGTAGGGCAGCAGGTCCGAACCGGTGTTGTATTCGGTCGAGTACTTGGCCGAGAGGTTGAAGCCGACCTTCAGGCCCGAGCCGATCGAACGATCAAAGGCGACCGAACCCGTGGCCGACCATTCCGGCGCGAACGACGCCCGCGCGCCGGGCAGCAGCGACAGCTGCGGGAAGTTGCCCGGATTGGTCAGGTCCGCGGCGACGAAATCCCCGTACTTGGTGTCGGTGTAGGTCAGGCCGCTGCTCAGCGACAGGCCCTCGATCGGGGTGAACCAGACGAAGTCGGCGTCGAAACCCTGCGACTTCAGCTCGGGGATGGATTCGACCACGAAGGCCGTGCCCAGGAAGGTGTTGAGCTGGAAGTCCTCGAACTTCTGGTTGAAGTAGGTGAGGTTCAGCAGGACCGTACGATTGAACAGGGTGTTCTTCAGACCCAGTTCGAAGCTGTCGACGGTTTCCGAGGGGAACAGCAACGAGGCGGTCGGCGTGATGCCCGTCTGCACCCGGTCCAGGTTATAGCCGAACGACTTGTAGCCGCGGGCGTAGGAGCCGTAGGCCATGACCGAGTCGTTGAAGCGATAGGCCGCCTTGATCGTGCCGCTCAGTTCGCCGTCGTCGGTCTCTTCCGAGATGCGACGGTTGTCGAACAGGGGGTTGGCCCAGGGCAGGCAGACGTTGCCGGCGACGCGCTGGGCGCTGGCGGCGGCCGCGGCCGGGGTCAGACCCGCGCCGATGAAGGCGTTGGTCAGGTTGGTGACATTGCCCAGGGCGCCGCCGCAGGCCGCGCCATTAGTGCCCAGGTTGTCCTGCACGCCCAGAAGGCGCTTCTTGTCCTGGGTGTAGCGCAGGCCCAGGGTCACATCGAACTGGTCGGTGACATGCCAGGTGTTGTTGGTGAACAGGGCCAGCGAGTCCGAACGCTGGCTATAGTGGTCCTGCACCCCGTGGCCGACGCCGAAGCCCGGCCCGGTCGGCGCCAGGGGTCCCGAAGTCGAGGCGCCGCCGTTCAGCAGGCAGCCCGCCAGGAAGGTCGGGGTGGTGCCGGCCCGCGTCAGACAGCCGATGATATTGCCGCTCTGCGGAATGGCGCCGCCCGTGCCGGCGTTCAGTTGCGACGAGATCAGCAGCGACAGGAAGGGCGTATAACCGGCGCCGTACCAGTAGCTGTCGTTGCGGCTGATGTTCTCACGCGTGGCGAAGACGCCGACCAGCCAGTCAAGCTTGTCAGTCGAGCCCGCCAGGCGGAACTCCTGGGTCAGGTTGTCCAGTTCGAAGCCGTAACCGCCGTCATCCACACGATACAGCAGGTCCGCCGTCGTATAGTCGAGGTCCATGGCGTTGATGCCCTCCCAGTTCCGCCAGGAGGTGAGCGAGGTCAGGGTGGCGTCCCACGAGGGGATGTCGATGTTGGCTTCCGCCGAGAAGCCCATGTCTTCCATGGTCTGGGCGGTGCTGCGGTTGGCGTAGGCCGTGCGCGAGAAGGGCAGAGCGCCGAAGCCGGGCGCCGGAGGCTGCTGCTGGCCGCCGACCGTCGTGACCGCGCCATAGGTCTGGCCGGTGCGCACCTGGGTCGAGACGCAGCAGTATTCGTCGCGCTTGGAATAGTCGGCGATCAGACGGATCGACACCTCGTCGGACGGCAGGATCAGCAGTTGGCCGCGCGCGGTCCAGAAGTTCTGGTTCTGGTCGTCCTTCTCGGTGCGGGGACCGGCGCCGGTGACCACGTCATAGAAGCCGTCGCGCTCCCGCTTGGCCACATACAGACGACCGGCGATCTGGTCGGTGATCGGGCCGGTGACCGAGCCGGCCACGCCCCAGGCGTTGAAGTTGCCGTAGGTGGCCTCGGCGTTGAAGCCCGGCGTGAACGAAGGCGCCTCGGTGATGATGTTGATGACGCCGGCCGAGGTGTTCTTGCCGAACAGGGTGCCCTGCGGGCCCTTCAGAACCTCGATGCGGCTCAGTTCGCCCAGGTCGCCGAAGCCGACGCCGTTGCGCGAGCGATAGACGCCGTCGATGACCACGCCGACCGAGCTTTCCAGGCCGGGGTTGTCGCCGACCGTGCCGACGCCGCGGATACGGGCCGTGGTCGAGGCTTCCGACTGGGTCGAGGTGACGGTCATGCCCGGCGTCAGGATCTGCAGATCCTTGATGTCGCGCACGCCCGCGCCGTCCAGCGCCTCCTGCGACAGGGTCGTGACCACGATCGGCACGTCCTGCAGGTTCTGTTCACGCTTCTGCGCGGTGACGATGATGTCGTCGATCGTCGTCGGCCCTTCCTGGGCCGAGGCGGCGCCGGCGAAGCCGAAGGCGACGACGCCGACGACGGCGGCCGACGCGGTGCAGCGAAGGATGTTGTTGAAACGCATATGGCGGCTCCCCGGCTCTGTGGCCCGGCCGCCCGCGGCGACCGTGGCGATTCCTGTCCCTGTCGATCCACGCTCATTGAACGGCGTGAATTCTCCATGAACAGGGGTAAGCCAGGGTCGGGAAAGCGACAAGAAGCCGCAAAGCTGCGAATGGCGATTTCAGCCAACGTCGCTCTACGTGTGGCGAGAAAGCGACAAAAATCGATTACGCAAGGTCAATATTATCAACGTTCACTGCAAGATCTTGGCAGTTGAGGCGGCTTGCCTTTGTTGCTGACGTCGCGCCGCAAGGTTCAGAATCAACGCCGCCGCCAGGGCCGAGAGCACCGATCCGCCGATAACGCCCAGCTTGACCTCGATCTGCACGGGCGAATCCACCGCGCCGGGGAAGGCCAGGACGCCGATGAACAGGCTCATGGTGAAGCCGATGCCACACAGCAGGCTGACGCCGTAAAGCTGAAGCCAGCTGGCGCCCGAGGGCTTGTCGCCGATCTTGAGCTTGGCGGCCAGCCAGGCGGCGCCGAAGACGCCGACCTGCTTGCCGACGAACAGGCCAAGCGCGATGGCGATGACCAGGGGCGCGAAGGCCTGCTCCAGCGACAGACCGGCGAAGGACACGCCCGCCTTGGCGAAGGCGAACAGGGGCAGGACCAGGAAGGCGACATAGGGGTGCAGGTCGTGCATCGCCTCCTTGAGCGGGCTCTGAGACGTCTCGGGACGCGGCGCGACCGGCACGATCATGGCGAAGGCCACCGCCGTCAGCGAGGTCGACAGCCCCGACATCACCGTCAGATACCAGACCGCGCCGAAGCCCAGGACCCAGAAGGGGCCGGCCAGACGGCGACGGCCGATCAGGGCCAGCGCGGCCAGAACCCCGGCCACGCCCAGCAGCGGCAGCCATTGCACGCCCTGACTGAAAAGGACCGCGATCAGGGCGATGGCCCCCAGGTCGTCGACGATGGCCAGGGTCAGCAGGAAGACCCGCAGCGATGACGGCAGGCCCTTGCCCACCATGGCGAAGACGGCCAGGGCGAAGGCGATGTCGGTGGCCAGGGGGATAGGCCAGCCCTGCGACGGCCCTCCCAGCGCCCCGGCGACGGCCAGATAGACCAGGCCCGGAACCGCCATGCCGCCCAGGGCCGCGATGATCGGCAGGGCCAGCTTCTTGGGATTGCTCAGCTCGCCCCTGAGGATCTCGTATTTGATCTCCAGCCCCACCACGAGGAAGAAGACCGCCATCAGGCCTTCCTTGATCCAGCCGGAGATCGTCTCTTCCAGCCGCAGCGGGCCGACTTGAAGTACGTGGACGCTCTTCAGCCAGGCGAAGTAGTCGGCGGACAGAGGCGAGTTGGCGACGATCAGGGCGGCGACGGCGGCGAGGCCGAGCACCGCGCCGGAACCGGCTTCGGTCTTGAGAAAGTCGAGCGTGAGCTTCTTGGCCACGGCGGTCTCCGAAATCAAAAGGACTGTCGTGGCGTCAGGTTATCGACGGACGCCGGACCGGATTCGCACATCAAAGGACGGCGCCGGCCTGGCCCCGACGCACGACAAGCGAAGCGGGACCTGATCTCTGCTGCTGAAAATAGCGGACCCACCCACAGGTTCAAGACAAACTCGACCGTCGATGTTGCGGTTGCGAACCGAGCGACGAGCGCGCATCTGCCAGTTCATGCCCGTCTCCCCCGCCTATCGTCCCGACCCGCGCTTCTTCGATCTCGGCCCCGACTTCGGCGATCCGGTGTCGGCGGCGGACTTCCCCCAAACGATCCTGCGAGTCCGCAACGACCGTGCGGCGGCGGACGTCGGGCTGGAGACTCTGAGCGACGACGAATGGCTGAGCTCTTTTGGCCGCTTCCATCCCCTGCCCGGCCAGCCCGGCCCCGTCGCCATGCGCTATCACGGCCACCAGTTCCGTACCTACAACCCCGACCTCGGCGACGGACGCGGGTTTCTGGCGGCGCAGCTGCGGGAGGTGGGCAGCGCTCAAGCAGCGAGCGACCGCGTCGCGAGCGATAGCGCCCCTCAAGGTCGCCTACTGGACCTCGGCACCAAGGGCTCCGGCCAGACGCCCTGGTCGCGGCGCGGCGACGGACGGCTGACGCTGAAGGGCGGCGTGCGCGAGGTGCTGGCCGCCGCCATGCTGGAGAGTCTGGGCGTGCCGACCTGCCGCATCCTGTCGCTGATCGAGACCGGCGAAGCGCTGGAGCGCGGCGACGAGCCCTCGCCCACCCGGTCCGCCGTCATGGTGCGGCTGTCGCACAGCCACGTGCGCTTCGGCACTTTCCAGCGCGCTGCCTACTATGGCCGCAAGGGCCAGATCGAGGTCCTGCTGGAGCACGCCCGCAGCCTGTATCATCCCTCGGTCACGCTCGGCGACGCGCCCGGCTTCCTGGCAGCCGTGGTCGAGGCCTCGGCGCGGCTGACGGCGAAGTGGATTTCCGCCGGCTTCGTCCACGGGGTGCTGAACACCGACAATCTGAACGTGACGGGCGAGAGCTTCGACTACGGCCCGTGGCGCTTCCTGCCGCACTATGATCCGGCCTTCACCGCCGCCTACTTCGACACCTCCGGCCTCTACGCCTTCGCGCGCCAGCCCGAGGCCGTGTTCTGGAACCTGACCCAGCTGGCCGGCTGCCTGAAGCTGATCGCCGAGCCGCAGGTCGCGGCCCTGACCGAGGCCCTGAACGGCTTCGGCCCCGCCTATATCCGCCACCTGCGCGCCGCCTTCCTGAACCGGCTGGGGGTCAAGAGCCTGGGCGAGGCGGCGGACCAGAGGCTGCTGGACGCCACCCTGGCCCTGCTACGCGACAAGGGCGAGGCCCTGCGCTGGGAGCCGCTCTTCTTCGACTGGTTCGGCGGCTTCAGCTCCGGCGCGCGGGCGCTGGGCGGCGTGCGCGGCAAGGTCTATCAGGGTGAGGCCTTCGACGCCTTCCGCTTCGCCCTGCTGGAGCACGAGCCCGACCGGCCCGAGCGGCTGGAGCATCCGATGTTCGCCACGCCCGAACCCGAGGAAATGCTGATCGACGAGGTCGAGGCTATCTGGTCGGCGATCGATCAGGGCGACGACTGGTCGCCGCTGTACGCCAAGCTGGCCCGCCTGGAGGCGGCGCGGATCGCTTGGGCCCTATAATTCCACTCATCCCCGCGGAGGCGGGGTCCCAGATCTTTGGCCGAGGGCGTGACGCTTAGTTCTCGGTCGCGGGCTGCGCGTGAAGCTCCCACTGGGTCCCCGCCTCTGCGGGGATGAGCGGATTTTGTTACACCTACACCTCATGTCATCAGTTGATGTCATCAGACGTTGACAGGCCGCTTCGCGCGGCCTAGTGCCTTTTGACGATCACCGTCGGATTACGGGGAATTGTGGTTTCAGCCACGCCGTCGCCGCAGGTCGCGCCTACCCCGGTTCACAGATTGTTACAGTTCCTTGACGATGGGACCCCGCAATCTGATCTAGCAACTGTTACCAATCAAACCTCCCCGGTTTCGACCATGACCTCGACCACCTTGACGCCCCGATCCCGCGCAAAAGCCGATTACCTGAACCTGACCCTGTGGACCTTCCAGGGCTGGATCGCGATGTTCTTCATAGCCGCCGGCTACGCCAAGCTGACGGAGTCGATGGAGAACCTGACCGTGCTGATGCACTGGCCCGCCATGGCCAGCGTCAACTTCGTGCGCGGCCTGGGCGTGGTCGAGATCGTCCTGGCTCTGATGGTTCTGGCGCCCCTGGTGTCGTGGCGTTTTGGTCGTCCCCTGCTGCTGACGGCCAGCGTCGGCCTGCTGGCCTTGCAGAGCATCATGCTGATCCTGCACGGCATGGAACTGAACGTCGGCCTGGCCCTGACCAACCTCTTCCTGATCGCCATCACGGCGCCGGTCTTCTGGTTCCGCCGCCACTGATCGCCTGACAATTTTTCTTCCCGGATCGGCCGTGGCGGGCGCAAGCTCTCCGCGGCCGATTTGCGTTTGGCCTCCCGCCGCGTTCACAACTTGTCGAGGGAGCGAGCGAGAAGCTTCCCTTTACGTCCGCGTCAAGTTATGAATGACGCATGGCGACCGCAGACGATCACCGCACCTATTCCATCCGGCACCTGTGCCGCGAGTTCGGGGCGACCGCGCGCGCCCTGCGCTTTTATGAGGACAAGGGCCTGCTGACCCCGGCCCGCAAGGGCCAGACGCGCGTCTATGACAGCCGCGACCGCGCCCGGCTGAAGCTGATCCTGCGGGGCCGCCGCATCGGCTTCACCCTGCAGGAGATCCAGGAGATGCTGGATCTGTATGACCGCAAGGACCACAACGTCCATCAGATGGCCGTGGCCCTGCGCCGTCACCGCGCCCAGGTCGAGGCGCTGAAGCAACAACTCGAAGACATCGAGGGCGCCATCCAGACGGCCGAAGAGGCCTGCGCCTGGATGGAGTCCAAGCTGGGCGAACACCGTCCCGACCTGCTGCCGGGGGCGGACGAATACGCCAACCTGCTGAGCGAACGGCTCAACCCCGACAATCAATTCCAGCCCTTCAAAGCGAGAGCCTGATCATGGCCTACAAGGCGCCTGTCCGCGACCTGTCCTTCGTCCTGCACGACGTGCTGGAGGTCGAACGCTACGCCAACCACTTCGCCGACGCCGATCTGTCGCGCGACCTGATCGACCAGATCATCGAGGAAGGCGGCAAGTTCGCCGAGGAGGTCATCGCCCCGATCAACCGTCCGGGCGATCAGGAAGGCTGCCATATCGAAGGCGACGTCGTGACGACGCCCAAGGGCTGGAAGGAAGCCTATCATCAGATGGTCGAGGCCGGCTGGACCAGCCTGGCCTTCGGCACGGAATACGGCGGTCAGGGCCTGCCCTCGATCGTGTCCATGGCCGTGGGCCAGTTCACGGCGGCGGCCTCGGCGGCCTTCTCCATGTATCCCGGTCTGACGGCGGGCGCCTATCACGGCATCGAGGCCTCGGCCTCGGATGAGCTGAAGCAGACCTATCTGCCCAAGATGGCGACCGGCGAATGGACCGGCACCATGAACCTGACCGAGCCGCAGTGCGGCACCGACCTGGGCATGGTCCGCACCAAGGCCGTGCCGAACGGCGACGGCTCCTATTCCATCACCGGCCAGAAGATCTGGATCTCGGCGGGCGAGCACGACTTCGCCGACAACATCATTCACACCGTCCTGGCCCGCGTCGAAGGCGCGGTTCCGGGCATCAAGGGCCTGAGCCTCTTCGTGGTGCCCAAGTTCCTGGTCAACGCCGATGGCGCGCCGGGCGAGCGCAACGGCGTCGCCTGCGCCGGCCTGGAACACAAGATGGGCATCCACGGCAACGCCACCTGCGTCATGGCCTATGAGAACGCCAAGGGCTGGCTGATCGGCGAAGAAGGCCGGGGCATGAACAACATGTTCGTGGTCATGAACGAGGCCCGCCTCGGCACTGGTCTGCAAGGCCTGGCCATCGGCGACGCCGCCTATCAGGCCGCCGTCGAGTTCGCCAACGACCGTCTGCAAGGCCGCGCCCTGACCGGCGCCAAGAACCCGGACGGCCCGGCCGACCCCATCATGGTCCACCCCGACGTGCGCCGGATGCTGCTGGAATCGAAAGCCTTCGTCGAAGGCGGCCGCGCCTTCATCCTGTGGACCGCCCTGCAGGCCGACCTGCAGAAGTCCTCGGACGAGGCCACGGCGACCAAGGCCAAGGACTACATGGGCCTGATCACGCCCGTGCTGAAAGCCTATCTGACCGACAAGGGCTTCCACGTGGCCAGCCTGGCCATGCAGGTCCACGGCGGCTCGGGCTATACCGAGCACTTCCCCGCCTCGCAGTATCTGCGCGATGCGCGCATCACCATGATCTATGAGGGCACCAACGGCATCCAGGCGCTGGACCTGGTGGGTCGCAAGCTGCCGTCGAACGGTGGCCGCGCCATCATGAGCTGGTTCGCCGACATCGACGCCTTCGTGGCCGAGAACGGCGCCGACGAGGCCATCAAGCCCTTCGTCGACGGCCTGGCCGACACCAAGAAGAAGCTGCAGGACGGCACCATGTGGCTGATGCAGAACGGCATGGCCAACCCGGACAACGCCGCCGCCGCCTCGACCGACTACCTGCACATCTTCGGCCTGACGGCGCTGGCCTATATGTGGGCGCAGATGGCGAAGTCGGCCCAGGCCAAGATCGCCGCCGGCGACGCCGATCCCTACTACGTCACCAAGCTGCAGACCGGGCAGTACTTCGTCGAGCGCATCCTGCCCGACGCCGCCGCCCATCTGGCCAAGCTGAAGACCGGCGCCGAGGTGCTGATGCAGATGCCCGCCGAGGCCTTCTGATCCGCCAGTGAACCACAGGGCCTCTCTCGCCGACGCGGGGGAGGCCCTTTCTCTATCGACCGCGCCCAGACGACCGCCAGAGTCCGAACCGCGCCCGCAGGAAACGCGACCATGAACGTGCTCAACACGCCCGAACCCGACTTCATGCTTGATGAGGAGATCACCCTCTTCTCCGACAGCGTCGGCAAATGGATCGACGAGCACGCCCCGCCCGAGAAGTTCCAGCAGTGGATCGCCGCCTCCTCGGTGCCGCGTCAGTTGTGGAACGACGCGGGCGACGCCGGCCTGCTGGGCCTCAGCCTACCGGAAGAAGACGGCGGCTTCGGCGGCGACTATCGGCACGAAGTCGTGCTGATGCGTCAGCTGGGCTGGAAGGGCGCGGACCACTTCGGCATCTCGCTGCACAACGCCATCGTCATGCCCTACGTCTGGCACTACGGCACGGCCGAGCAGAAGGCGCGCTGGCTGCCGCGCCTGGCCTCGGGCGAACTGGTCGGCGCCATCGCCATGACCGAGCCGGGCGCCGGTTCCGACCTTCAGGGCATCAAGACCACCGCCATCAAGTCGGGCGACCACTACGTCCTGAACGGCTCCAAGACCTTCATCACCAACGGCCAGCTGGCCAACTTCATCATCGTCGTCGCCAAGACCGACCCGGCCGAGGGCGCCAAGGGCACCAGCCTGATCTGCCTCGAAACTGACGGCGCGGAAGGCTTCGAGCGCGGCCGCAACCTGCACAAGATCGGCATGGAGGCCAACGACACCTCCGAGCTCTTCTTCAACGACGTCAAGGTCCCGCTTGAGAACATCGTCGGCGGCGGCGAGGGCCAAGGCTTCGTCCAGCTGATGCAGCAGCTGCCGCAGGAGCGCCTGAACATCGCCGTGCAAGGCGTGGCCGCCGCCGAGCGCGGCCTTGAGGCGACGCTGGACTACGTCAAGCAGCGCAAGGCCTTCGGCAAACGCGTCATCGACTTCCAGAACACCCAGTTCAAGCTGGCCGAGGTCAAGACCAAGCTGACCGTGGCCAAGGTCTTCGTCGACCACTGCATCGGCCTACACCTGAAGGGCCAGCTGGACGCCGCCACCGCCTCCATGGCCAAGTACTGGGTCACCGACATCCAGGGCGAGACCATCGACGAGATGCTGCAGCTCTTCGGCGGCTACGGCTACATGAACGAGTACCCGATCGCCCAGCTCTACAAGGACGCCCGCGTCCAGCGCATCTACGGCGGCACCAACGAGATCATGAAGCTGCTGATCGCACGCACCCTGTAAAACCATCGGGCGCAGGGGTAAGGGGTGGCGCATGATCGTCCGCTCCCGCCCCGGCCCGCTGGAAATCCTGTTCGCCATCAACGGGTCCATCCTGCCGCGCGTGGTCGGGCGGCTGGCCCTGACCGTCGTCATCACCGTGGCGGCGGTCATGCTGCACCGGGAACGGCCCGACCTGCCGGTGCATCTGGCGGCGGCGCCCTTCGCCCTGATCGGGCTGGCCCTGTCCATCTTCATGAGCTTCCGCAACAACGCCTGCTACGACCGCTGGTGGGAGGCGCGAAAGCTGTGGGGCGAGCTGATCATCGCCGTCCGCTCTTTCATTCGCCAGACGGCCCTGCTGCCCGAGGAGCGCCGCACGCCCATGCTGAACGGGGTCGGCGGCTTCGTCTTCGGCCTGGCCGCCCGCCTGCGCGACCGCGACGAGGCAGGCGAGATCGCCCGCTGGACGCCGGTCGAGCCCGCGCCCCATGCTGTCGACGCCGCTCTGACCGGCGTGGGGCGCCAGTGCGCGGAACTGCTGCGCGACGGCCTGATTGACCCGATCCGCTACTCAGTGCTGGAGTTGCGGCTGACCGAGATGAGCCATGTTCTCGCCGGTTGCGAGCGGATCAAGACCACGCCCCTGCCCTTCGCCTACGCCCTGCTGCTGCACCGGACGGCCCATGCGTTTTGCCTGATGCTGCCCTTCGCCCTGGCCCCGGCCCTCGGGTGGTGGACGATGGCGGTGTCGCTGCTGGTCGCCTACACCTTCTTCGGGCTGGATGCGCTCGGCGACGAACTGGAAGACCCCTTCGGCGACGATCCCAACGACCTGCCGCTGGACGCCATGAGCCGGATGCTGGAACGCGAACTGCGCCACGCCCAGGGACAGACCGACCTGCCCCCCGTCTGGCCCGCCCAACGCGACCGGCTGAGCTAAATGCAAACCTAGGCTATATTGCCCGCTCATCCCCGCGAGGGCGCCACGGGCATTTTCGCCAGACCCAGCGGGCCGCAATGACCAGCGTGGTGATCCATACCCCCAGCACCGGCAGGCCCAGGTAGGGCGCAAGCGGGACAAAGAAGGCCACCAGCCAGAACCACCCCCAGGTCAGGTACCAGCTCCAGGTCAGAACCGGCTCGATAAATCCGGGCACGCTAGCGTCGCATCGAATGAAGACGATGAGGGCATCCCCAAAATAGCACCCTGCTGGCCAAGGCCCTCCTCGGGGGTAGGGCAGAGCAAGTTGCGCATAGGTCCCGATGGAAACAATCACAGCCACGGCGACCGCCGCAAAGGGACCCGCTCGACGCTCAAACGCTCGCAGCAATTCGCGCACTCCATATCGATACCATCGATATGTGGACAGGATCGCATCAGACAGCAAGACGGATTGGCGCATCAGTCCGGGATGACGGCGGCCCGCGCGCCCGCTAAATCCCTAACATGATCCGTTTGCACGTTCAGGGCGACCTCGCCCCCGGCCTCGCCGTCGCTCCGACCCTCGACCAGTCGCGCTACCTGACCCAGGTGATGCGTTTGAAGGCGGGCGACGACCTGCTGGTCTTCAACGGCCGTCACGGCGAATGGCGCGCCAGCGTCGCCGAGGTGCTGAAGAAGGGCGTCATCCTGCGCGCCGAGGAGCTGGTGCGCGAACAGACCCTCGGCCCTGACCTCGAACTGATCGTGGCCGTCGTGAAGAAGGCGCGGGTCGAGACCATCGTCGAAAAGGCGACCGAACTGGGCGCTGCGCGCGTGCGTCTGGTCCTGACCCATCGCACCAACGCCGACCGGCTGCGTCTGGACCGGCTGGACGCCATCGCCGAGGAAGCCGCCGAGCAGACCGGGCGTCTGGACGTGCCCCTGGTCGATGATCCGATCAAGCTGGACGCCCTGCTGGACGGCTGGGACGCCGAGCGCCGCCTGATGTTCTGCGACGAGACCGGCGGCGCGCCCGCCATCGGCGCCCTGACCGCTGCGGGCGGGGGCAAGTGGGCCATCCTGATCGGTCCCGAGGGCGGTTTCTCGCCCGAGGAAGGCGCCCGGCTGCGGGCCCTGCCCTTCGCCACCGCCGTCTCTCTGGGCCCGCGCATCCTGCGCGCCGACACCGCCGCCATCGCCGCCCTGACCCTGTGGCAGGCGGCTGTCGGCGACTGGGAGCGATAGAAGTTTATCGCCTTGCCTCTTGAGCGGGGCCGTATCCTCGCCCATCTAGCCGCGACAGCAGGGGTTACAGATGACCGACACGGCGCCGCTTTCCAGAGAGCAACTGATCCACGCCATGTCGAAGGGCGAGAAGCCCGCCGACCAGTGGCGCATCGGTGCCGAGCACGAGAAGTTCGGCTTCGACAAGTCCACCCTGCGCCGCCCCGCCTATGAGGGCGAGAACGGCATCCTGGCCATGCTGACCGGCCTGCAACGCTTCGGCTGGTCGCCGGTGGAGGAGGCCGGCCACGTCATCGCTCTGGAGCGCAAGAACGCCGAGGGCTTCACTGCCTCGATCAGCCTGGAGCCGGGCGGCCAGTTCGAGCTGTCGGGCGCCCCGCTCCAGACCATCCACGACATCTGTTCGGAGACCGGCCAGCACCTGATGGAGGTGAAGCAGGTCGCGGACCAGCTGAACCTCGGCTTCCTCGGCGCCGGTTTCGACCCCCTGTGGCGGCGCGAGGACGTGCCGGTCATGCCCAAGGGCCGCTACGGCATCATGCGCGCCTACATGCCCAAGAAGGGTTCGCTGGGCCTCGACATGATGCTGCGCACCTGCACCATCCAGGCCAATCTCGACTTCGATTCAGAAGCCGACATGGTGATGAAGTTCCGCACCTCGCTGGCGCTTCAGCCCATCGCCACCGCCCTGTTCGCCTGTTCGCCCTTCACCGAAGGCAAGCCCAACGGCTTCCTGTCGGCGCGCGCCAATGTCTGGACCGACACCGATCCCGACCGCACCGGCATGCTGGACTTCGTCTTCGCCGACGGCTTCGGCTACGAGCGCTACGCCGACTATGCGCTCGACACCCCCATGTATTTCGCCAAGCGCGGCGAGACCTATGTCGATCTGTCGGGCCAGTCGTTCCGCACGTTCATGACCGAGGGTCTGGACGCCCTGCCCGGCGAGCGCGCCACGGCCAAGGACTGGGCCGACCACCTGACCACCCTCTTCCCCGAAGTCCGGCTGAAACAGTATCTGGAGATGCGCGGCGCCGACGGCGGACCGTGGAGCCGCATCTGCGCCCTGCCCGCCCTGTGGGCCGGCATCCTGTACGACGCGCCGTCTCTGGCCGCCGCCTGGGACCTGTGCAAGGACTGGGACATCGCCGACCATGAGCGCCTGCGCCGCGACGTCACCCGTCTGGGTCTCAAGGCCGAGGTGGCGGGCCGCAGCGTGCGCGACATCGCCGTCGATCTGGTCGAGATCGCCAAGCACGGGCTGAAGAACCGCGCCCGCTTCTCGGGCGGCATGGTCGACGAGCGCGGCTATCTGTCGGAACTGGAAGACATCGCCGACAGCGGCGTGACCCCGGCCGACCGTCTGCTGGAGCTGTACCACGGCGAATGGCAGGGCGACGTCAGCCGCATCTATCGCGACTTCGCCTACTGAGGCGCCTGCCCGCGCCCCCCCCTGTCACACGATGGAAATGCGGCCTTAACCGGCGACCTTTAGACATGACGGCGAGTACGCAAGGATCGCCCATGACCATCGCCACGGCCGCCCCCTCCATGACGGGAAAGCCGCAGTCGACCCGCGACGAGGCCGCCGACCTGGCGACCTTCTTCGACGTCTCCCTGGACCTGCTGGTCATACGCGACCTGCAGGGGATCATCGTACGGGTCAGCGCCTCCTGGGCCGCGACCCTCGGCTATAAACCGGAAGATCTGATCGGCCGGGCCATCCTGAGTCTGGTCCATCCTGACGATCTGGCCGCCACGCTAGACAGCGCGACCGAGGTCGAGAACCGCCGCCCCGACGCCCCGGTCAAGGGCCACGTCAACCGCTACCATCACCGCGACGGCCACTACGTCACCCTGGAGTGGCGGGCGCGCAAGTTCGGCGACCGCATCTACGCCGTGGCCCGCGACGTCACCGCCAAGATCGCCGCCGAACAGGCCCTGATCGAGGCCAAGGCCGCCGCCGAAGCCGCCAACCGCGCCAAGTCCGACTTTCTCGCCAATATGAGCCACGAGATCCGCACGCCTCTGAACGGCGTGATCGGCATCGTCGACGCCCTGTCGCGCACCGATCTGGCGCCCGAGCAGGCCGAGATGGTGGGGTTGATCAGCACCTCGGGCGTGACGCTGGAGCGGCTGGTCTCGGATATGCTGGACGTCTCGCGCATTGAGGCCGGCAAGCTGGAGCTGGAACTGCGGCCGTTCGATCTGGACGAGGCCCTGGCCGCCCCGCTGGACACCCTGCGGATGCGGGCGGAGGACAAGGGGCTGGGTTTCCACGTCGAGCGCGCCGAGAACGCGCGCGGCGCCTTCATCGGCGACAGCGTCCGCATCAGCCAGATCCTGGGCAACCTGCTGTCCAACGCCGTCAAATTCACCAATGAGGGGTCGGTCGCCGTCCGCTTCGCCCTGTCCGAGGACGACGGGGCCCCGACCCTGCTGAGCTTCGAGGTCGAGGACACAGGCGTCGGCTTTGACGCCGACCACGCCGCCCAGCTGTTCCAGCGCTTCAGCCAGGCCGACAGCAGCATCACCCGCCGTTTCGGCGGCACCGGCCTGGGCCTGTCGATCTGCCGATCCCTGACCGAGATGATGGGCGGGCGCATCGAGGGCACCTCCACGCCCAGCGTCGGCAGCCGTTTCCGGGTCGAGCTGCCCCTGCCCCGCGCCGAGAGCCTGCAGACCTATGACGCGCGCGACGGCGCCGCCCTCGCCGCCGGGCCGCAGCCCTCGCGACGCCTGCGCGTGCTGCTGGCCGAAGACCACCCGGTCAACCAGCGCGTGGTGCAATTGATCCTGGCCGATCATGTGGCGGAACTGGTCACCGTCGAGGACGGCGCCCAGGCCGTCGCCGCTTGCGAGACCGGAAGCTTCGACGTGGTGCTGATGGACATGCAGATGCCGCGCATGGACGGGCTGAGCGCCACCCGCGCCATCCGCGCGCTGGAGGCGACCCGACCGGGCGCGCCGCGCACCCCGATCCTGATGCTGAGCGCCAACGCCATGGCCGAGCACCGCGACGCCGCCCGCGAGGCCGGCGCCGACCTGCACCTGGCCAAGCCGGTCACCGCGCGCGACCTGCTGGGCGCTCTAGAGATGCTCTCTTCGGGCTAAGCCGGCTTAGCCGAGCCAGCCCGTCACCATGACCCGCAGCGGATTGGCCGGGTCGGACAGCAGCCGCGCGGTGATGGCCAGGGAGATGATCACCAGCAGGGGCCGGATCAGACGCGGGCCGAAGCGCATGGCCGCATGCGAGCCCATCCGCCCGCCGATGAACTGCCCCACCGCCATGATCCCCGCCAGCGCCCAGACCACGTGCCCGCCCGCCGCCAGCACCACGATGCCGACCACATTGCTCATCAGGTTCAGCGCCTTGGTATGGGCCGTGGCGCGCGTCAGCCCCATGCCCAGCAACATGACCAGGCTGAGGGCGAAGAAGGAGCCGGTCCCCGGCCCGAAGAAGCCGTCGTAGAAGCCGATCCCGCCCGCCACGACGGCATAGGCCAGCGGCGTCAGCCGAGCGTGGGCGTCCTCGTCCGAGGCCTTGGGCCCCAGCAGGAAATAGAGGGCTATGCCGATCAGCAGCACCGGCAGGACAATCATCAGCCAGCGCGTGTCCACCAGGGTCACGGCGAAGGCGCCCAGCCCCGCCCCGACGCCCACCAGGGCCAGAGGCCAGCGGATCAGGCGGAAATCGACGCGGCCTTTTCGCCAGAAGTTCCACAGGGCGCTGGCCGTGCCGACGCTGCCCTGCACCTTGTTGGTGGCGATAGCCGCCACCGGGTTCAGCCCCACCGACAGCAGGGCCGGCAGGGAGATCAGCCCCCCGCCGCCCGCGATGGCGTCGATGAAGCCGGCGATCACCGACGCCAGCCCCAGAAGGGCGATGATCTCAGGCGTCAGTTCCGGCACGCGCACAGTTCTCCCACGACAGCGGCGCTATAGACCCCGGCTTCGCAGCACGCCACTCCTGCGCGCTTGACGAAAGGCGCCGTCGCGCCGTTGATGCGACCTCTTCGGCTCGGCCGGAATCGCAGGGGGATGCGTGATGAAGAAAACCGTGGTCGTGGGCCTTCCCATGGGACTGATCATCGGCGTCATCCTCGGCGCCCTGATCGACAACATGGCGATCGGCCTGCTGCTGGGCCTGGCGCTCGGTTTCGGCGTCATCAAGTTCGGGGGCGGCAAGAAGCCGGCCGACGAAGGCGAGGCCTCGCCGCCCCGCGACATGGACGAGAAAGCGCCCAAGCCCTAAGCGGTACAGCGGGGGGCCGACGTGAGCGCATTCGAATTCTTCTTCAGCTTCTATGGTCTGGTGCTGGGCCTTTCGGTGGCGGTGATCGCCACCGGGGCCGCGCGCGCCTTCAAGCACCGCAAGACCGTGAAGGTCGGCTGGAAGACGCCGGTGCTGGCGGCCTTCGTCGCCCTGGACATCGCCACCTTCTGGGACGCGGCCTGGACCAATTTCAGCACCGCCCCCTACAGCTATGGTCTTCTGATCGCGGGCCTGGTCGTGGCCACGGTCTATTTCGTCGCCACCAGCCTGATCTTCCCCGAGCCGGACGACGAGGTGCAGGATCTGGACGCCCACTTCTGGGCCAACAAGCGCGCCGTCATGCTGCTGCTGATCCTGGCCAACCTGATGATGCTGGTCGGCGCGGTCTGCGTGAACCTATCCAAGAGCAGCGGTCTGCAAGTGGCCGCCAGCTACGGGCTCAACCTGGCCATCTATCTGGTCCTGGTCATTCCGGCCGCCCTGACGCGACGGGCCTGGGTGTTCGCGCTCACCGTCGGCCTGCACATCGCCCTCTACCTCTTCCTGGCCGGGCTCAGCATTATGAACCCCGCCGTCATGGCGGCGGCGGCGGTCGGCGCGTCCTGACGCCGCGCGCGGTTGCCCGCCGACCCGCGTCGGGTGCATGAAGAAACTGGCATCCCAGGAGGCTCGGCCATGACAGGTTCCATCCACATCGGCGTCGGCGGCTGGACCTTCGAGCCTTGGCGCGGGGTCTTCTATCCCGAGGGTCTGACGCAGAAGCGCGAACTGGAGTTCGCCAGCCGGGCGCTAACCTCGATCGAGATCAACGGCACCTATTATTCCACCTTCAAGCCCGACAGCTGGATGAAGTGGCGCGACGAGACGCCCGAAGGCTTCGTCTTCGCCGTCAAGGCCAGCCGCTATTGCACCAACCGCAAGGTGCTGTCCGAGGGCGGCGAGAGCTTCGACCGTTTCCTGTCGCAGGGCCTGACCCTGCTGGGCGACAAGCTGGGGCCGATCAACTGGCAGTTCATGGGGACCAAGAAGTTCGACGCCGAGGACTTCGAGGGTTTCCTCAAGCTGCTGCCCCAGGAAAAGGACGGGGTGCGGCTGCGTCACGCGCTGGAGGTGCGAAACCCGACCTTCGCCTGCGAGGCCTTCTATGACCTGGCGCGCCAATACGGCGCGGCCATCGTCTATGCCATCGACGACGAGGAGCCGACCTGGCCGCAGATCGACCAGGCCACCGCCGACTTCACCTACGCCCGGCTGATGTCCAGCCGCGATGACGAGCCGACAGGCATGACCTCGGCCGAGTTGGACGCCGTGGCGGCCCAGACCCGCCAATGGGCCGAGCGCGGCGACGTCTTCGCCTACTTCATTTCCGGGGCCAAGGTGCGGAACCCGGCGGCGGCCCAGGCGCTGATCGCAAAGCTGAAATAGCCGCCGGGTCGTCTTGCGGCGATGCGGAGCGCGTCCCATCTGCGGCGCGCCCACCTGCCAAGCTTGAGGATGCCCCCATGCCGATCGCCACGCGCGCCTTCGCCGCCACCGCCGCCGACCAGCCCCTGAGCCCCTACAGCTTCGACCGCCGCGACCCGGGGCCGGACGACGTGGCCATCGAGATCAAGTATTGCGGCGTCTGCCATTCCGACCTGCACGTCGTGCACAACGACCTGGGCGGCACCCGCTATCCCATCGTGCCGGGCCACGAGATCGCCGGCGTCGTGACGGCGGTCGGCGCCAATGTCACGCGCTTCAAGGAAGGCGACCGGGTCGGGGTCGGCTGCATGGTCGACAGCTGCCGCACCTGCCCTTCGTGCCAGGCGGGTGAGGAACAGTACTGCGTTCCCGGCATGACCCAGACCTACGGCTCGCCCGATCCCAAGGGCGAGGCGGTCGGCCAGACGATCACCCAGGGCGGCTATTCCGACCGGATCACGGTCGATCAGAACTATGTCCTGTCCATTCCCGACAGCCTGCCGCTGGACGCCGCCGCGCCCCTGCTGTGCGCCGGCATCACCACCTACAGCCCCCTGCGTCACTGGAAGGTGGGGCCGGGATCGAAGGTGGCGGTCGTCGGTCTGGGCGGCCTGGGCCATATGGCGGTCAAGCTGGCGGTGGCCATGGGGGCGGAGGTCAGCGTCCTGTCGACCTCGGACCGCAAGAAGGCCGACGCCGAGCGCATGGGCGCCAGACACTTTCTGATCAACTCCGACAAGGCCGCCATGAAGGCGGCGGCCGAGAAGTTCGACCTGATCATCAACACCGTGTCCGCCACCCACGAGATCGCCAGCCACCTGAACCTGCTGGCGCGCGACGGAACCATGGTCATGCTGGGCCTGACGACCGAGGGCCTGCCGGTCTTCGCCATGCCCCTGCTGTGGCGTCGTCGCAGCGTCGCCGGCAGCCTGATCGGCGGCATCCGCGAGACCCAGGAGATGCTCGACTTCTGCGCCGCCCACGGCATCGTCTGCGACATCGAGACCATCGCCCCGCATCAGATCAACGAGGCCTATGCGCGTATGGAGAAGTCCGACGTCCGTTATCGCTTCGTCATCGACATGGCGCAGATTGATCAAGCCGCGTAACGACGCCTCCACGCCGCCGCTTCCCCCTTGCCAATCCAGGGCGGGTTGCCGAGGGTAGGGCGACGTCGATGCGGCGTCGTCACTACAGGGGAGGGATCATGGCGCGTGTGGCTCTGGTGACCGGGGGAACCCGAGGTATCGGCAAGGCGATCGTTCAGCGGCTGAGAGAAGACGGCCTGGCCGTCGCCGCCGGCTATTCCGGCAATGACGAGGCCGCAGAGGCCACCGCCCGCGAACTGGGCGTGATGGTGGTCAAGGGCAATGTCGGCTCGTTCGAGGACTGCGAGCGGGCGGTGAAGGCGGTCGAGGCCGAACTGGGCCCCATCGACGTCCTGGTGAACAACGCCGGCATCACCCGCGACGGCTTCTTCCACAAGATGAGCGCCGATCAGTGGTCGGACGTGATCCGCGTCAACATGGACAGCGTCTTCAACATGACGCGGCAGGTGATCAACGGCATGCGCGACCGGGGCTTCGGCCGGATCGTCAACATCTCCTCGATCAACGGTCAGAAGGGGCAGATCGGCCAGACCAACTATTCCGCCGCCAAGGCAGGAATGATCGGTTTCACCAAGGCCCTGGCCCTGGAAAACGCGCGCAAGGGCGTGACCGTCAACTGTATCGCGCCCGGCTACATCGACACGGAAATGGTCGGGGCGATGGACCAGAAGGTGCTGGACAGCATCATCGCCCAGATCCCGGTCGGCCGCCTGGGCAAGGGCGAGGAGATCGCCGACATGGTGTCCTGGCTTTCGGGCGAACGTGCCGGATATGTCACAGGCTGCACCCTCTCGCTGAACGGCGGCCAGTACCTGGTTGGCTGAACCGGCTTTGCCTAAAATCCGCCGTTCGGGCGTTCCACGACTTCAACCATGATGACTACGGTCGAGGTTGCGGCGGAGAATCCGCCATGCTTCGCCGTCCCGGCGCCCCGCGCCAGGACGGTCGGAGGCGTGCGCCTCGAACTCGCCGCCCTGATGGCGCTCGGCGCCTGCCTGTCGGCGACCCCGGCGGCGGCGCAACTGCGTTCCAACGTCCAGACCGAACAGAGCCGGGTCATTCGCGACCAGTCGGTGACCCGCACCCTGCCGCCGCCCGGCCGCTATTCCTCCGAAGCCGGCCAGACCTTCATGCTGGACCGGGCCGGCAACCTGACCCTGCTTCGTTTCGAGCGCTCGACCGAGACCTGGGCCCTGCGTCCGACCTCGGCGCCGCGTGGCGACACCATCTATCGCAACGACGCCGGCGAGCAGGTCCTGCGCGTCACCCCCTCGGGCGGCATCACCGTCTATACGACGCGCAATCCCGGCGGCTCGCCTGTCTCCCAAACCGGCCCCGCCGTCAGCCTGGAGCCGACCAGCCTTGGTCCGGTGCAGATGTTCAACCTGATGACCCGGCGCAGCAGCCTGGTCAGCGAGGCTCTGGGCCGGCTGGTCCGCATCAATCTGGACGGCCAGGAGTCCGAAGCCCTGTGCATCGAGGCCCTGATCGTCACCACCGACGCCGTGGTCCGTATCGCCCGCTCGCCCAGCGCCCGCCCTTTCCTGGATCGCCTGCGCAGCATCACCGTGATCGAGGGCACACGCGCCTCGGTCAGCTATTCCAACGGCGACCTGCGTGTCGTGGTCGATCCCAAGCGCGGCATCGCCGGCCGCCCGTCCTCCGCCCGCGTCATCCGCGCGGTGATCCCGCAGGACTGACGACCAGGGCCGGCGCGAGCCGAACCCTCAGAGGGCGTTCAGCGGCGTCTTCAGGAAGCGGCGCCCCGACGGCTCGGCCGGCGGCATGGCGCCGGCGCGAATGTTGATCTGCAGCGCCGACAGGATCAGCTGCGGCGGGCTGAGCGTCGCGTCGCGGGCCTCACGCATGGCGACGAAGTCGTCTTCGGACCGCCCCCCGCCAATATGGATGTTGCCGGCCTTCTGGGCGCCCACCGTCGTCTCCCAGGCGAAGACCTCGCGTCCTTTCGGCAGATAGTCGTGACCGACGAAGACGCGGGTCTCATCTGGCAGGGCGAGCAGCCGCTGGATTGAACGATACAGGGTCCGTGCGTCGCCGCCGGGAAAGTCGCAGCGCGCCGTGCCGTAATCGGGCATGAACAGGGTGTCGCCGACGAACAGGGCGTCGCCGATCCGATAGCTGACGCAGGCTGGCGTATGCCCCGGCGTGTGCAGGACCTCGACCTCCAGCTCACCCAGACGGAAGCGGTCGCCGTCGGCGTAGGTCTCGTCGAAGACCCCGGCGTCCGGCGTCACGTCGCGGGCCTCGAACAGGTCGCCGAAGGTCTTCTGAACCTGCTTGATCCGCTCGCCGATGCCGATGGGGACTCCGGTGCGGATGCGAATAACGTCAGCGCCCGTCAGGTGGTCGGCGTGGGCGTGGGTCTCCAGCACCCGTTCCAGACGCCAGCCGCGCTCGGCCACGATGGCCAGCAGGCGGTCCACCGATCCTGTCGAGGTGCGCGCCGCCGCCGGATCAAAGTCCAGCACCGGATCGATGATCGCCGCCGCCCCGGTGACGGGATCGGCCGCCACGTAGCTGATCGTGTGGGTCGCCGGATCGAAAACGCCGACGACGTGAGGAACGGAAGGTGCGGCCTGGGTCATGAAACGATCTCCTTGCAGCGCCTTATATATTAGCAATTGCTAATTTAGCAATGACGCATATATTGCCCGCCATGATCACACACAAATCCATAGGACTGGAGCAGTTCCAGCAAAGCGCCGGCGAGGCGACGCGACTGCTCCGGTCGCTGTCGAACGAGCACAGACTGATGATCCTGTGCCAGCTCGGCGGCGGCGAACTGCAGGTGTCGCAGCTTCAACTGCTGGCCGGTCTGTCCCAGTCCGCCCTTTCGCAACATCTGGCCCGCCTTCGCGAAGACGGACTGGTGGCCACGCGTCGGGACGGCACCGCCGTCTTCTACCGTATCCACGACCCGGCCGCCCTGAAGGTGATCGCCGTGCTCGCCGACATCTACTGCCCCCCGCAAGCCTGAGGACCCCGCCATGACCCTGATCCCCCTGTCCCCTGCAGATGTGGCCGCCCGACTGAAGTCCGGCGCGGCGCGTCTGATCGATATCCGTGAGCCGGATGAATACGCCCGCGACCACATCGCCGGCGCCCTGCCGGCGCCGCTGTCAGCCTTCGAGGCCGCCGACCTGACCCTCAAGGCGGGTCAGGACGTGGTCTTCATGTGCCGCTCCGGCAACCGCACCGGCGTCAACTGCCAGCGCCTGGCCGACCGCGTGGCAGGCCCGGCCTATGTCCTGGACGGCGGTCTGGACGCCTGGAAGAAGGCCGGGCTGCCGACCCGGATCAACGCCAAGGCCCCGCTGGAGCTGATGCGTCAGGTGCAGATGGCGGCGGGCGGGCTGATTCTGCTCGGCGGGCTTCTGGGCGTGACGATCCATCCCGCCTTCTGGGGTCTGAGCGCCTTCGTCGGCGCGGGTCTGTTCGTGGCCGGGGCCACCGGGTTTTGCGGCATGGCGCGTCTGCTTCTGCTCGCCCCCTGGAACCGGGCTCTGAAGCGGAGCTGACCGTGGAAACCGTCCAGCTCGCGCTCGCCACCCTCAGCGGCGGGGTGGTCGCCCTGTTACTGACCGTCTTCGGCGGCGGGGGATCGGTGCTGGCCGTGCCCCTGCTGCTCTATGTCGTCGGCGTACGTGATCCGCATGTCGCCATCGGCGTCTCGGCGGCCGGGGTGTCGCTGAACGCGCTGACCGCCCTGGCCGGTCAGGCGCGCGCCGGCCGCGTGCGCTGGCCCTGCGCCCTGACCTTCGCCCTGTTCGGCGCGACCGGCGCCTGGTTCGGTTCGTCAGTCGCCAAGGCGATAGACGGCGAGCGTCTGTTGCTCTTCTTCGCCCTCGCCATGGCGGCGGTGGGTCTGGCCATGCTGCGCCCGGCCCGCGGCGAAGGCTCGGCGGCGGTGCGCCTGTCGCCCCGCCTGGCGCCCCGCGTCGCCTTGTCGGGGGCCGGCGTCGGCGCCGCCGCCGGCTTCTTCGGCATCGGCGGCGGCTTTCTGATCGTGCCGGGCCCGATGGGCGCGACGGGCATGACCCTGGCTTTGGCGCAGGCCTCCTCGCTGGTCAGCGTCGCCGCCTTCGGCGCCACGACGGCGGTCAACTACAGCCTGTCGGGCCTGGTGTCCTGGCCCCTGGTGGGCGCCATGACCGCTGGCGGCGTGATCGGAACCCTGCTCGGCCTGCCCCTGGCCCGACATCTCGGGGCCAACGCCGCCCTTGGCCGTCGCCTGTTCGCCGGACTGATCATCCTGGTCGCTGTCTATGTGGCGGGGAAAGCTCTGCTCTAGGCGCGCAGCCTGCCGACCGAAGCCTCGCCGTTACGCCCTGGCGCGGAAATACGTGTTTCTACGTACTTAACGGAACACCGGCGTTCGGCGGCCGTTTGGCCGGACGGAGGAGCGCCGGATATGCATTTGGCGAAGGAGGGGCGCAGCACGGCTGGAGGGCCGTCGCCGCGCAGGAAGGCATGCCGAACATGACGTCGCGAACGCTCAGCGTGCGACGCACCGCGACCGTGCCCACGGACACGGCGGCCCTGCGCATACTCAACACCGTCGCCCGCCTGTCCGAAGAGGAACGCGCCCTGGTGCGTCGCCTGTGCGTCTTCCAGGAAGTCATAGCGGCAGGTGAAGCCTTCAGCGCCGAAGGTCGGGCGGTGACCCCGCGCCTGATCCTCAGCGGCTGGGCCTGCCGTCAGCGCACCCTGGCGGACGGCCAGCGACAGATCTTCGGCTTCCTGCTGCCGGGGGACGGCCTGGGCCTGGGCGCGGAGCCTCGCCCGCTGGATGAAACCACCACCGTGGCCCTGACGCGCGTCGAATGCGTCGATGCGGTCATGCTGCGCGAAATCCTCAGTCTTCAGGACCCGCGTCATGATCGGCTGCGCCGCGCGCTGGTGGCCGCCCGTCGCTATGAGGACGTTTGCCTGCTGAACCATGTCGTGCGGCTGGGCCGGCAGTCCGCCCTGGCCCGCATCGGACATCTGTTGCTGGAACTGCGCGACCGCCTGCAGCGCGCGGGGCTGTGCAGCGCTGATCGGATGCACCTGCCGCTGACCCAGGAGACCCTGGCCGACGCCCTCGGACTCAGCCTGGTGCACGTCAGCCGAACGCTTGGCCAGATGAAGCGCAGCCGCCTGATCTCCATGCAGAACGGCTGGCTGACCATTCTGGACGAAGCCTACCTGCGGACCGCCTGCGACTACGGCGCCGACTACCCCGTCCTTCATTGATCCCCTGTAGCAAGAGAAAGAGAGCGTCATGATCCTGCATCGTCCTTCGCCTCGGCAGCGCGACCTGCGCGGCTCTCGTCGAAAGGGAGTCCGATCCAGCCTTTTGCTGGCCTCGGTCGCGACAGTCGCCCTGATCAGCCCCGCCGCCGCCTTTGCCCAGGACGCCGATCTGGCCGCGCGGGTGGCCCGGCTGGAAGCTCTGGTGCTCGATCAACAGAAACGGATAGAGGCCCAGGAAGCGCTCCTGGCCGAGCGCGCCTCCGGAACGATCCCGACCGCCGGAGACGCCGCATCTCAGGTCGATAGCCGCTGGCGCGTCCAGACCGATGCTTCGGGGCGCGCCATCTTCGCCGACCGCGACATGGCGGCCCTGCGCGCCGGTCAGGCGCCCGGCCAGACCGGCGCCGCGCCGCCGACCCAGGTCGCCAGCCAGGTGAACCCCAACGGCCAGATCCAGCCCACCCCGGCGCCGTCCGGCGCTCCGCCGGTCGCCCCCGCGCAAATGGAGGCCCGACGCGAGCAACTGGCGGCCATTCCGGAAGGCATCGCGGTGCTCAGCCGCGCTGGCAAGCTGTCCCTGGACCTGTCGACGGAATACACGCGCTCCAGCGCCAACCGCCTGGTCTTCCGCGGCATCGAGATCGTGCCCGGCGTCCAGATCGGCGTGATCGAGGCCAACGAGGCCGACCGCGACACCAGCGCGGTCAACATCGCCGCCAAGTACGGCCTGACCTCGCGCATGGAAGTGGACCTGCGCGCCAGCTACATCCGCCGCAACGACACCATCACCACCGTCCAGCAGCGCGATGAGGCCGTGACCCGCACCATCGACCTGAGCGGCGACGGCATCGGCGACGTGGAAGCCTCCGTCCGCTATCAGATCAATGGCGGCGAACGCGGTCGTCCGATCTTCATCGCCGGCCTGCGCGCCAAGAGCGACACCGGCGAAGGGCCGTTCGACATTCCGCGCGACGAGTTCGGGGTCGCCACTCGCCTGGCCACCGGCTCGGGCTTCTGGGGCGTGGAGCCCAGCCTCAGCTTCCTCTATCCCAGCGATCCGGCGGTCATCTTCGGCAGTGTCAGCTATTTCGCCCACCTGCCGCGCGACATCAACAAGACTGAAGGCGGCGTCCGCATTGGAGAGGTCGATCCGGGCGATGCCATCGGCATGTCCATCGGCTTCGGCTTCTCGCTCAATCCGAAGTTCTCGTTCTCCCTGGGCTACAAGCACAGCTACATTCGCCCGACCTCGAGCGAGTTGAACGACATCGTCGAGAAGTCCGACTCCCTGCAGGTCGGCGCCCTGCAGTTCGGTATGTCCTATCTGCTGACTGACCGTTTCAGCCTGAATGGCAATTTCGAGTTCGGGGTGACGGAAGACGCGCCGGATATGCGGTTCGTCCTGCGGCTGCCGATCGCCTTCTAGCCGCGCCCAGACCTCCGCTCGCAAGAGCGGGGGTCGTCAGCGGCCCAAGGCCCCCACCAGGGATGTGTTGAGGTCGTAGGTCAACTGGGAAACACGCTGCTGGGCGACGCTGTTGGCCTGAATCGTCGCCAGATCGGGCAGGAATAGATTCAGCTCCATGTCCTGACGCAGATTGCGATTGTTGGCGTTGTTGACGATCAGGCTCTGCAACTGGCCCGCCGTCACACTGTGGATCAGGGCCGTCGCGCCATTGCCGTCCACCAACGCGACGCCGCCGATGATTCCTCCGGCGACGACGGTGTTGGCCGTATTGGCTGTGTTGGCTGCGTTGCCCGTGTTGGCTGCGCTGCCTGTGCCGCCTGCGCCGGCTGCGTTGCCTGCTCCGCCCACACTGTCCGCACCGCCTGCGCTGCCTGCGCTGCCCGCACCGCTTGAGCCGCTCGCACCGCCTGGCGTTCCTGCACCACCTGCGCCGCCAGCGCCGCCAGCCCCTGCGCTAGCTGCACCGCCCGCGCTGCCCGCACCACCCGCGCTAGGCACGCCGCCGGTGATCGCGGTCAGATCAATGCCGTTGCTCACCAAGGCGGTCACGGCGCTGGCCAGATCCGTCACGCCGGGCACATTGCCCTGCACCTGCGTGGTCACAGGCCCCGCAGGCGTCCAGGTCAGCTGCGTCTTCAGCGCCAACTCGTTGTTGATGTAAGAGCGAATGACGACGCCGAAGCCGAAAGTGAAGCCATTGGTGGTGACGAAGCCGCCACGCAGCCCCGACAGTTCATCATCGGACAGCGCCTGGGGGCCCTTGGCTTCGGCCTGGGGCGCGTGCTCCGGTCCAGGGACATAGGACCGCAATCCGTCTTCCGGAACCACGGGCTGGACCCAGGTCGGCGCTCTGGCCATCGAGGTCGTCGTCGGGACGACCGGCGCGAGGGCCGTCAGGGCCATCAACAGAGAGAGAGAATATGGGCGTCGCATGACCATCACCTCAGGAACGGATCTAGAGGGAAGCGCGTGGTGACCTGATAGAGCGGGGGCAGTTCCCGCGTCAGCTCCGCCAGGGAGCTGTTCGGCAGGGCCTGCCCGGGCCGCGCCCGGTTCCAGGGCGTCCATTCCGCCGCCTGGTTGAACTTGTCCGCGGGCTCGCGAAGCACGAAGGCGACGCCGTTCCACATCGCCGTGAACTGCTCGCGCGTATAGATCTTCAGCCCCAAGGCGGGATCGCCGACCAGGACGCGTCCCGCATCATCCCCCTTGAACACCACGAAATGCTTGTAGCCGGCCGTGTCGATCATCACGATCGCGGGTCGGTTCATGTCTTCGAGGTCTTTCAGGCTCAGCCGGAAGCCGTCCGCCTGATAGCCGTTGGCTTCGAGAAACTTCTTCATGTCGAGCAAGGAGAAGCCGACGCGCTGGATCACGCTCGGATCACCGGCGGCGTACATGGCGCGAAACACCTGCTCCTCGCCGACATCGCGGTTGTAGTGATAGCGCAGCAGCGTGGCCAGGGCGGCCGAGCCGCAACTGAAGTCGTAACGCTGGCGCACCACCGTGCGAAACGGAATGTCACGGTAGCTGACGACGTTGAGCCGAGCCGGCGCCGGCCCGTTGCTGAGGATCACCTCTGCGCCAGCCGGCGCAGCGCCCAGCCAGGCCGAACAAAGGACCGCGAGCGTCAGGCCCGCGCCGCAACTCAAACCACGACCCCCCGTACGTTTCACGGCGTCGGTCCCGTCGTGACGATGTTGATCGTGATGGCGCCCTGCAGATTGTTATTGTGCCCGGTGTTCATCACGAAGTTGCCGATGCCGTTGTAGCCCGCGAAGGCCCCGCCGGCGAAGGTGATCCCGCCGGAGCCGACCGTGTTGGCGGTGACGCTGTTGCCGCTGTTGGTCGCCTTCAGCAGTTGATCGCTGGCGACAACGACTACGACGCCCTGACGGCCGTTGAGGTCATGCAGTTGCGCCAGGTCCAGGGTCTCGACGGTGGACGGCGCCGCCGCTGCGGGAGTCTGCGACACGACGGGCGGTACGGTTGGCGTCGGGGGAGCGGGGTCCGAGCCGGCGAACAGCAGCGCGGCTGTTAGTACGATAAGCATGGCTTCCTCCCAAAAGAGATCGGCGGCCGGGAAACCCGGCCGCCGACTGTAGGCCTAGTGTGCGCCACCATTGCCGAAGGTGACGTTGGCGTTGGCGCTGACCGCCGTCGCCGCCTGACCGATCGAACCCATGCCGGTGTTGTTGCTGACCGTCTGGATGCCGGCGAAGCCGGCGAAGGCGCCGCCGTCCTGGCCGATATTGCCGGTGGTCAGCGAGCCGATGTGGTGATCGCTGCCGCCCGCCGCGAAGCTTTGGCCGCTCACGGTGGCGTCGAGGTCCTGGTTCGTCAGCGAGAGGTGGACATTCCAGGTCGTGGTCGAGTTGTCGGTGTTGTAGGAGTCGTCCACCTTGGTGTTGTAGGAATCATCCACCTTGGTGTTGAACGAATCGTCGATATCGACCGAGTTATCGACCGAATTGTCGGTGTTGTAGGAATCTTCGATCTTGGTATTGGTCGAATTGTCCGTGTTATAGGAGTCTTCGTTCTTGGTATTGAACGAGTCGTCGTAGTCAGTCTTGGTATTGAACGAGTCGTCGTAATCAGTTTTCGTGTTGAACGAATCGTCGTAGTCGGTCTTGGTGTTGTAAGAGTCGTCAATATCAGTGTCGTACTTTGTGTTCACTGAATTGTCGGTCTTCGAATTGTCGTTGAACGAATCATCGTACTTCGTATTGGTCGAAGCGTCGCTGTTGTACGAGTCATCGACCTTGGTGTTGGTCGACGCGTCGCTGTTGTACGAGTCATCGACCTTGGTGTTGGTCGACGCGTCGCTGTTAAAGGAGTCATCGACCTTGGTGTTGAACGAGTCATCCAGATCGTTCTGCGACTGGCTGTTATACGAGTCGTCGGTCCCGCTGGGGTCCGGGTGGACAGGATCATGCGCCTGTGACGCGGTTGCAAACGCCAGCACCCCCAAGAGAACTGCTGCCGAACTCATCAATTTGGCACGCATATCATTAGCCTCCAGATCATATTGGATACGGAGGTTCCTCCACCTCCGGACAACCCAATCGTTCTGAAAGACCCTCGTTCCCCGTTCTCGCGGCAGGAGAATTGGCCCAAAAACGTACATTCTTCAGGCGCCTCCGCGACGCCGGACCTCATTTGTTATGGCGCCGAGCGACTGCGTGCAGCAGATCGGGTCATTTGATCAGGCGACCACCCGGAATAAACTCGTCCCCTCGCCGCGCTCGACCAGAAAATCGCCGCGCACACCCGACGCATGGCGTTTGAGCGCGCCGGATGCTAAGCGCGCGGACCATGACGACGCCCCCTATCGAACGCATCCGCAACTTCTCGGTGGTCGCCCACATCGACCACGGCAAGTCCACGCTGTCGGACCGACTGATCCAGCACACCGGCGGCCTGTCCGCGCGAGAAATGTCGGAACAGGTCCTTGATAACATGGACATCGAGAAGGAGCGCGGGATCACCATCAAGGCGCAGACCGTGCGCCTGAACTACAAGGCCCAGGACGGGCTGGAGTATGTTCTGAACCTGATGGACACGCCGGGGCACGTCGACTTCGCCTATGAGGTGTCGCGCTCGCTGGCCGCGTGCGAAGGCTCGATCCTGGTGGTGGACGCCTCGCAGGGCGTCGAGGCGCAGACCCTGGCCAACGTCTATCAGGCGATCGACAACAACCACGAGATCGTGCCGGTCCTCAACAAGATCGACCTGCCCGCCGCCGAGCCGGAACGGGTGAGGGCCCAGATCGAGGACGTCATCGGCATCGACGCCTCCGACGCCGTCATGTGCTCGGCCAAGTCGGGCATCGGCATCGAGGACGTGCTGGAGGCCATCGTCACCCGCCTGCCCGCGCCCAAGGGCGACATCGACGCCCCCTTGAAGGCCATGCTGGTCGACGCCTGGTACGACCCCTATCTGGGCGTGGTCCTGCTGGTGCGCGTCTTCGACGGCGTGCTGAAGGCCGGCATGCGGGTGAAGATGATGCAGTCGGGCTCGACCCACCTGGTCGACCGCGTCGGCGTCTTCCTGCCCAAGAACACCCCGGTCGAGGCGCTTGGCCCCGGCGAGGTCGGCTTCATCACCGCCCAGATCAAGGAAGTGGCCCACGCCGCCGTCGGCGACACCATCACCGACGAGAAGAAGCCGACCGCCGAACCGCTGAAGGGCTTCAAGGAAGTCCAGTCGGTGGTCTTCTGCGGCCTCTTCCCGGTCGACGCCGCCGACTTCGAGGACCTGCGCGCCGCCATCGGCAAGCTGCGCCTGAACGACGCCAGCTTCACCTATGAGATGGAATCCAGCGCCGCCCTGGGCTTCGGCTTCCGCTGCGGCTTCCTCGGCCTGCTGCACCTGGAGATCATCCAGGAGCGCCTGAGCCGCGAGTTCAACCTGGACCTGATCGCGACGGCCCCCTCGGTCGTCTACAAGATCGGCCTGCGCGACGGCCGCGAGATCGACCTGCACAACCCGGCCGACCTGCCCGACGTGATGCAGATCGAGACCATCAGCGAGCCGTGGATCAAGGCCACCATCCTGACCCCCGACGAATACCTGGGCGGCGTCATCAAGCTGTGTCAGGACCGCCGCGGCACCCAGGTCGAGCTGTCCTACGTCGGCAGCCGCGCCCTGGTGGTCTATGAGCTGCCGCTGAACGAGGTCGTCTTCGACTTCTACGACCGCCTGAAGTCGATCTCGAAGGGCTACGCCAGCTTCGACTACGAGATCACCGACTACAAGGTCGGCGACCTGGTCAAGATGAGCATCCTGGTCAACGCCGAGCCGGTCGACGCCCTGTCCATGCTGGTCCACCGCGCCCGCGCCGAGACGCGCGGCCGCGGCATGGTCGAGAAGATGAAGGAGCTGATCCCGCCCCACATGTTCGTCATCCCGATCCAGGCGGCCATCGGCGGCAAGATCATCGCCCGCGAAACCGTCCGCGCCCTGCGCAAGGACGTGACGTCCAAGTGCTACGGCGGCGACGCCACCCGCAAGAAGAAGCTGCTGGAGAAGCAGAAGGCCGGCAAGAAGCGCATGCGCCAGTTCGGCAAGGTGGAGATCCCGCAGGAAGCCTTCATCGCCGCCCTGAAGATGGATGAGGATTGAGGGCAACAGCGCCTATACGAGCCAAAATTTGGGCGAAGCATTGCTAAACGCAAAATTTGATGGTGTATTTCCTCCTGAACGAGGAGATTCGTCATGGTCGACCCGCGCCGCGCCATTCTTGAAGCCCTTCCGAAGGGGCTATTGCTGGACCTTGAGGACCGGCTGCGTGCCGAAGCCCTCAAAGCCCACGAGGTGGTCCAACGCGAATTGCCGCTGAACGCCAAGCGCAGTCGTGAGGCCGAGGGACAGATTCGGTTTCGGCTTCAGGAACAAGGTTACGAGGAAGTTGTCCAACTTCACGGTGGAACGCTCATCATAGATGGTGTGATGATTGGAACTGACCTGAAGGTGTTTCAGCCCTTCGCCCGTTTCGCGGGTCCAGAAGTCGGTATCGTTCTCGGTTTCGCGGCTATGCCTGAGCCCCGAAAGCTTCCAGTGAAGAACATGTCGAGAGCGGCGGGCGTCACGCTCAATCTGACACTTCAGCCAGGCCTGTTCATTGACGAAACGACGCCTAGGCCGACCGACATCTTCGCTCTCTTCCCGACCGCGCGTGACCGTGAGCGGGCCGGCCTAATCGAAGAGATCGCCGTCGGTGTAATCAGTGCCGACTATAAGGACTATGTCTTCTATCAGTCGCTTGAAGCCTTCATTTCGGGTTACGAAGCGAGCCCGGAAAAAATCGACGAAGCACCCTCGGCTGAGCAAGACGGCAAGGTTGTCAAACTTCGCGAAAATCGACGGTTGTTCATCCCGCCGGAAAGCGTGCCAGACACGGATGTAGCCGACGGCGACGATTAGGTCGCCACACCGCATCAAGGCACTAAGGCAAGTTGCTCCGCGTTCTAGGAACGCGGAGCTGACGGGATTCCAAGATCATGCGTATTGGCACCCCGGGTTTTATCCCGGCACGACTGACCGAGTTGCGCGAGGCTCGGCGCATCGCGACTAAGTCTGCTCTAGCACGCCGCCTTGGCGTGAGCCCGACCTCAGTATCCCGATGGGAAGACGAGTATGCGGATCAGAGTCCAGACCCGACCACTCTGGTCCGTCTAGCCGGCGAACTCCAAGTTCGTCCGGAGTTCTTTCTGCGCGAGCCATTTAGGAGTGATCGGCCAACCTTCCTGCGATCGCTCGCCAGTACGTTGGCAAGGGACCTAAACTACCAAAAGGCCCAGATGCACTGGCTTCAAGAAGTCAGCTTCGTACTAGGCCATTACGTAGATCTGCCGACGCTCGATATCCCCGATGTACTGGAAGGTAGAAGCTATACCGATCTGCGAGACGACGATATCGAGGCCATCGCGCTCCGGCTTCGGGATCACTGGAAACTCGGCGAGGGTCCTAGCGGTGACATGGTCGCCCTGATGGAGCGGATCGGGATCGTGACCTCGACCATAGCAATGAACACCACCAAACTAGATGGGCTCTGCAGTTGGTCCCCAGTTGATGGTCGCCCCCACGTTCTGTTGGCAACGGACAAGATGTCGTTTCCGCGCCGACAAATGGATGCGGCGCATGAGCTTGCCCATGCCGTTCTGCATCGAGACGTGCCTGAGGAGGAATTTGAAGCCAATCTGCGCATGATTGAGCAGCAAGCTTTCCGCCTAGGAAGCGCCTTCCTTATGCCGTCAACCACATACCCGCATGAGGTCACGCGCCCCTCTCTGGCGATGTTCACCACTCTAAAAGAACGGTGGCGTGTCTCAATCAAGGCACAGATTAAACGGCTATCCGATCTCGACATCATTCCAGAGGATTACGCCCGACAACTATACAAGCTTTACTCTGCAAAAGGTTGGTCGAAAGGCGAACCTCTTGATCAACAATGGCCACTGACTGCTCCTAGAGCGCTTCGGGATAGCCTAAACCTTATCGTTGATAATGGAATTCGACAAAAAGAGGACTTGCTCGCCACAGAATTCACTGTGTCGGCAGCGGATTTGGAGGCCCTGTGTAGCCTTCCCAAGGGTTGGTTTGAGCGCGAGGCCGCGGAGGTAGTATCCTTGAAATCCGCGGAAGGCCCTCGGCCCGAGCGCTCGGCGTCTGGAGAGATCATACCGTTTCCCATTCGCCGCTGATAAGGCCGCTGAAGCGTTCGTAGATGCCGAGTGCTGTACGTTGTCGACCGTCAAAACCCCGCCCGCCACGTCTCCGCCGTTAGCGTCACCGCCGCTTCGAGCGGGGGCTTGAGCTGGAACAGGGCGGGGGCGGCGGCGAGGTCGTGGAGGCGGTAGAGGCGCCAGGCGTCGGGGCGTTCGGTTGAGACCTCGCGCTCGGTGCGGGTCAGGAAGAAGTCGGTGGCGGGGCCGCCGCGCGTGGCCTTGACCTCGATCAGGCGCTCCTTGCCCGCTGGGTCGAAGCTGCGGATGTCATAGCCGGCGCCGTCGCCGTGCTCCGGGGACGTCCATTCGACCTTGTGGGGCAGGCGGATGGGTCACCTGGCCCGCCCCACCCGGTCGCTGCGCGACCACCCTCCCCATGAAGGGGAGGGAGAAGGCGTTACCTCTCGCATTGAGGGTTGTGGGTTTTCAGGGGCTTGGGGGCGGATCGGGGCGATCGGCGCGCCCTGGTCGCCGACGGCGCCATGATGGGCGCATGAGCGGGAAGCTGAAGGGCGGGCCGGCCCATTATCGGCTGTCGGGGGCGACGTGGGAGATCATTCTCGACGAGTATCGCAACGGGGCGACTGTGCCGGAGCTGAGCGAGCGGTGGCGGGTGTCGGGCCATGCGCTGAGGAAGCGGATCACGGTGCACGGCGCGACCAAGCGCGACTGGGGCGACCAGATCGCCATCGAGACGGCCAAGGCGCGAGAGGCGGCGCAAGGCGAGGCCGAAAAGGCCAGGGTGGAGCAGGAAGCCGCGGCCGAGGCGGCGCTGGCCCAGGCCCTGTTCGGGCCGCTGACGGCCGAGGACGCGCATGAGGGCAAGGCGGCGGTGCTGGCCTCGACAGCGATGATCGCCTCGGGCCGGGCCATGCTGATGCGGCGGCTGCCCGAGGCCCAGGGGCTGGCGCGGCTGGCCGAGGTCTATGTGCGGCTGATGGATCGGCAGGAGAAGGCCCACAGCTTCGAGAACACGCCGCTGGAGGTGCTGCTGGCCGCGCGCTTCAACGCGGAAATGATGAGCGCGCGCTTCGCCCTGACGCCGGAGTCGAAACACGACGACCCCCAGTATGAGCTGAAGGCCCTCTACTGGGATCAGCTGAAGCTGGAGAGGGACGTCTACCGGGACGTGGTGACGGAGGCCCAGCGCGAGGCCGCCGAGGCCCGGCGCGAGATGCGTGAGGCGCAGGCGGCGCTGGAGGCGCTGAAGGCGGCGACCTGAACATGAACAATCGTTCATGGACGCATGTGTCGCGTTGCCGTTCGGTGATGCACAGTTAAGGTCCGCCCCCAGCATTATCTGTTGGGGACTGAAATCCATGCGTCTTGCCGCCTCTTCCGTCGCGCTGGCCGCCCTTGTGGCCGTCGCTTCGCCCGTTCTGGCCCATGCGCCCGCCGCCGCGACGGCCGTGAGCGCGCCCTCGGCCACGCCGCTGCGCGGGGCGCCGGTGTCCGAACTGGTCGCCCGCGTCGACATTCCGTGGAAGCGCTTCCAGCTGGAGAACGGCCTGACCGTCCTGGTCCATGAGGACCGCAAGGCGCCGGTGGTGGCGGTGTCGGTCTGGTACAATGTCGGCTCCAAGGACGAGCCCAAGGGCTCGACCGGCTTCGCCCACCTGTTCGAGCACCTGATGTTCGGCGGGTCGGAGAACTCGCCGTCCAGCCACATCCAGACGATGAACGCGGCCGGCGCCACGGGCCTGAACGGCACGACCTGGTTCGACCGCACCAACTACTTCCAGACGGTGCCGACCCCGGCGCTGGACTACACCCTGTATCTGGAATCCGACCGCATGGGCTATCTGCTGGGGCAGGTCAGCCAGGAGGTGCTGGATCTGCAGCGCGGCGTCGTCCAGAACGAGAAGCGCCAAGGCGACAACCAGCCCTACGGCCTGACCTATTACGCCACCCTGGAAGCCCTCTTCCCCGAGGGTCACCCCTATCGCCACTCGACCATCGGCTCGATGGCCGACCTGGACGCCGCCAGCATGGAGACGGTGCGCGACTGGTTCCGTCAGAACTACGGCCCCAACAACGCCATCCTGGTCCTGTCGGGCGACATCGACGAGGCCAAGGCCCGCGAACTGAGCCAGCGCTACTTCGGCGCCATCGCGCGCGGCCCGGTGCACACCCCGGTTCCGGCCGACGTGCCGACCCTGGCGGCCCCGGTCGAGCAGGTGCTGCATGACCGCGTGGCCCAGACCCGCATCAGCCGCACCTGGACGACGCCGGGCCTGAACGACCCGGACTCGGTGCCGCTGAGCGTCGGCGCCTCGGTGCTGGGCGGCCTGGCCAGCTCGCGTCTGGACAATGTCCTGGTGCGCGACGAGCAGATCGCCTCCAGCGTTTCGGCCGGCAACCAGACCTTCCAGCGCGTCAGCATGTTCAGCTACTCGGCCATGGTGAAGCCGGGCGCCGACGCCGACGCCGTGGCCAGGCGCATGGACGAGGTCCTGGCCGACCTGATCGCCAACGGCCCGACCCAGGACGAGATCGACCGCGTGGTGACGCAGTACGCCTCGCGCCGCATCCAGGGTCTGGAAATGGCCAACGGCAAGGCCTCGGTCCTGGCCGAGGGCCAGCTCTATTCGGGCGATCCCGACTTCTACAAGAAGGAGCTGGCGGCCTATGCGGCGGTGACCCCGGCCCAGGTTCAGGCCGCGCTGAAGAAGTGGCTGAGCCGCCCGGTCTATAGCCAGATCGTCAAGCCGGGCGAGCGCGAGGCCTATGTCGACGCCGCCGCCGCCCCGTCGGGCGCGACCCCGACCCCGGCCGCGCCGATCCAGCGCGTGGCCCGCGAAGCGACTCCGGCCATCGGCCAGGTCTCCAACGTCGACTTCCCCGCCGTCGAGCGCGCCGCCCTGTCGAACGGGATCGAGGTGGTCTACGCCCGCTCGACCACCGTGCCGGTGACCCGCGTGGCCCTGGAGTTCGACGCCGGCGTGGCCGCCGACCGCGCCGACCGGCTGGGCGCCCACACCCTGATGCTGAACGTCATGCAGGAAGGCACCACGACGCGCGACTCCAAGGCCCTGGCCGAGGCCCAGGAACGTCTGGGCGCCAGCGTCTCGGTCGGCTCGTCGATGGACCGCACCACGGCCAGCCTGTCGACCGTGACCACCAACCTGCAACCGTCGCTGACCCTGCTGTCGGACGTGGTGCGCAACCCCGCCTTCGCTCCGGCCGAGGTCGAGCGCCTGCGCGCCCAGCGTCTGGCTGGCCTGGCCAATGAGAAGACCCAACCGGCCGCCATCGCCGGCCGCGCCCTGCCGCCGCTGATCTATGGCGAGGGCCACCCCTACGGCCGTTCGTTCAGCGGCTCGGGCGACGAAGCCGTCGTTCGCGGCCTGACGCGCGCCGATCTGGTCGCCGAGCACGCCGCCTGGATCCGTCCGGACAACGCCAAGCTGTTCGTCGTGTCGGACCTGCCGCTGGCCGAACTGAAGCCGCAGCTAGAAGCCGCCTTCGGCGACTGGCGCGCGCCGACGACGGCCAAGGGGACCAAGGCCTTCAACGCCGCCCTGCCCCAGACCTCGGCGCGGATCGTCCTGATCGACCGTCCGCAATCGCCGCAGTCGCTGATCTACGGCGGTCAGGTCCTGCCGGTGTCGGGCACCGACGACATCCTGACCCTGACCACGGCCAACACCGTGCTGGGCGCGGACTTCCTGTCGCGGATCAACGCCGACCTGCGCGAGACCAAGGGCTGGTCCTACGGGGTGCGCGGCAATGTCAGCACCCTGCAGAACCGCTCGCCCTACATCGTCAACGCCCCGGTCCAGGCCAACCGCACGGGCGAATCCATCGCCGCCCTGATCGGTCAGTACGAGCGCTTCCTGAGCGCCGACGGCGTGACCCAGGCCGAGCGCGACCGCACCGTGCTGGGCGACACGCGCGGCCTGTCGGGCAGCTATGAGACCTCGTTCCAGGTCCTGGGCGCCCTGCGCTCCAACGCCCTGTACGGCCGTCCCGACGGCTATCAGGAAGCCCTGGCCGGCCGCATCAACGCCCTGACGGCCCAGCAGATGGATGCCGCCGCCCGCGCAGCCATCGACCCGGCCAAGTTCGTCTGGGTGGTGGTCGGCGACGCCTCGGTGGTCAAGCCGCAGCTGGACGCCCTGGGTCTGCCGGTCGAGGTCCGCTCGGCTCCGGCCCCGACGACGGCCCAGTAAGGCCTTTCAGTCGACACGAACGGAAAGGCCGGCGGGGCGACCCGCCGGCCTTTTTCGTTGGGCTAGCGCTTGCGGAAGCGCGCCGCGTCGGCGGCCAGACCCGCGCCCCAGTCGGTCGTGGGGTGATCGGGCTCGGGCACGAAGGGCAGTTCGCCGGCGACGCCGCGAATGGCCAGAGCCAGAGGCAGGGCGTAATGGGGCATGAGACGCAGCGGCTTCCTGCGCTTGTCGGTCACGTCCCAGCCCAGGGCCTCGAAGGCCTCGGCCAGATCGGCGCCGGACAGGCGATGGATATCGTCCCAGTCGTCCGGCAGCGCGACAGCCTCGGCCTCATCGCCGCTCAGGCCGAACAGGGCGCCGGTCAGGGCATCGATCTCGGGGAACTCGTCGCGGGCGTCAGGATCGGCGTAGCGCGGCTTCATCAGCGCCTTCAGTTCCAGATCATCGACGCCGGGCAGGTCGATCAGGCGGCGCAGGGATGCATTGGTCATGGCCTGCTGTAGCACGCCCGACGCCGGTTGACCGCGCCCGCCTGCGGGTCGAGGCTGACGGCGTGTCAATCCAGAAGGCCTCGTCCATGCCGACCGACCTGCCCACCGCCGCCCGCGCCCCGCGCCTGGCCGTCCTGATAGACGGCGAGAACGCCTCGGCCCGAATCGCGGAGGCCCTGTTCACCGAGATCGCCACCCTGGGCGAGGCCTCGGCCCGACGCATCTACGGCGACTCAGCCAACCCCTCGCTGAAAGGCTGGGTCGAGGTTCTGCCGCGCTGGGCGATCCAGTGGCAGCAGAATTTCGCCAACACCAAGGGCAAGAACTCCGGCGACATCGCCCTGGTGATCGACGCCATGGACCTGTTGCACTCCGGACGGTTCGACGGCTTCTGCCTGGTGTCGTCGGACAGCGACTTCACCCGGCTGGCGGCGCGCATCCGCGAGCAGGGCGTGCCGGTCTACGGCTTTGGCGAGCGCAAGACGCCCGAGAGCTTCCGCCAGGCCTGCACCCGCTTCATCTATACCGAGAACCTGACCGGACGGGGCGGAGGGAACGAGGATGGCGGAGAGCCGGCGCCTGCGCCGGTCGCGGAGAAGAAACCCGCAGACGCCGTGCGCCTGATCGCCGCCGCCATCGCCGACATGGACGAGGACGGCGACGGCTGGGTCAATATCGGCGGCATCGGCAATCGGCTGAGAAACGCCTATCCCGACTTCGACCAGCGCACCTACGGACACGCCAAGCTGTCGGACCTGATCCGCGCCACCGGCCGATTCGACGTGGAAGCCGCAGCCGGCGGCGCCATGCGAGTCCGCGCGAAGCCGAAGAAGGACGCCGGCGGCAAGGCGAAGTAGCGCCCGCCCCCTTCCCCCGCGCGCGGGGTGGTCTATGTGTGGGCCATGGCCGCCGCAGAGACCCCGACCGAGACCTTCAAACGCGCACTGGCCAATGCCGCGCGCGCCCTGGCCGAGCAGGCCGAGCTGGAGGTCCACTTTGGTTCGGACGGACCGCGGCTGTCGAACGGCGTCCTGACCCTGCCCCATCCGCCGCGTGATCCGGGCGCGCCCGAGAGCGCGACCCTGCGCGGTCAGGCCGACCGCCTGGCCCTGCGGCTGGCCAATCATGACGAGGGGCTGAACGCCCAGCTGCGCCCCATCGACCAGACGGCGGCCGAGGTCTTTGACGCCGTCGAACAGGCACGGGTCGAGGCCGTCGGCGCGCGCGAGCTGAAGGGGGTGCGCAACAATCTGAACGCCGCGCTTCTGACCCGGCTGGAGAAGTCGGGCGCCCTGAGGGCCGAGGCCGAACGGGTGCCGGTGGCCGAGGCGGCGGCGCTTCTGGTGCGCGAACGGCTGACGGGCGAGGCCGCGCCGGACGGCGCCAAGTCCATGCTCGATCTGGTGCGTTCCAACATGGAGCTGAAGGCGGGGGCCGAACTGGACGCCCTGGCCGCCGTGGCCGACGATCAGACGGCCTTCGCCGCCCGGCTGAAGGACGTGTTGCGGGCGCTGGACCTCGATCCCGGCGACGGTCAGGCTGAGGACGCCAACGACGAACAGGGCGAGGACGAGCCCGACGCCTCGCAGCAGGATCAGCCCGACGAGCAGGAACAGGAAGAAGAGGACGGCGGCGAAGGCGGCCAGTCGCTGGAAGGCACGGCCGACGACCAGTCCGCCGAGGACGAGCGCCAGACCCGCCCCGACGGCGCCCCCGCCGAGCCCGACGGCGAGGCCAGCGACGACGGCCCCGAACTGAACGAAGGCGCCCTGCCCAACCGTCAGGACAGCGTGGACGACGGGCGGGTCATCGACGCTTACCGCGTCTTTACCAGCGCCTATGACGAGACCATCGGCGCAGAAGAGCTCTGTGATCCCATGGAGCTGGACCGGCTGCGCTCCTTGCTGGACGCTCAGCTGGCGACCCTGTCGAGCGTGGTGTCGCGTCTGGCCAACAAGCTGCAGCGCCGCCTGATGGCGCAACAGAACCGCAGCTGGGCCTTTGATCTGGAAGAAGGCGTGCTGGACACCGCGCGCCTGACCCGCGTCATCACCGATCCGACCAGCCCCCTGTCGTTCAAGATGGAAAGCGACAGCCCGTTCCGGGACACGGTCGTGACCCTGCTGATCGACAACTCCGGCTCGATGCGCGGGCGGCCGATCATGGTGGCGGCGGTCTGCGCCGACATCCTGGCGCGGACGCTGGAGCGGTGCGGGGTCAAGGTCGAGATTCTGGGCTTCACCACCCGCGCCTGGAAGGGCGGGCAGAGCCGTGAGGCCTGGATCAGCGCCGGCAAGCCCGCCAATCCGGGCCGTCTGAACGACCTGCGCCACATCATCTACAAGTCGGCGGATGCGCCGTGGCGCCGGGCCAAGAAGAACCTGGGCCTGATGATGCGCGAGGGCCTGCTGAAGGAAAACATCGACGGCGAGGCCCTGACCTGGGCGCATGAGCGGCTGCTGGGGCGCACCGAGTCGCGCCAGATCCTCATGGTGATTTCCGACGGCTCGCCGGTCGATGACTCGACCCAGTCAGCCAACGCCGCCCTCTATCTGGACAAGCATCTGAGGCAGGTGATCGAGCAGATCGAGACGAAGTCGCCGGTCGAGCTGATCGCCATCGGCATCGGCCACGACGTGACCCGCTGGTATCGCCGCGCCGTCACCATCGTCGATGTCGAGCAACTGGCCGGGGTCATGACCGAGAAGCTCGCCGAGCTGTTCGAGGCCAAGCCCAAGACGGTGGCCCGGTCGGCGAAGAAACACGCCGCGTGAACCGGCGAATCTATGTCGCGGCCCTGGCGGCGCTGACCCTGGCGGCCTGCGCCGGCGCGGTCGTCACCTCGCAGCCGTGGTCGCCCACGCCCGAGGCCGACGGCTGGACGCCGGTCAGCGCCTCCACACGGACGGTCGGGCTGGGCCTGCCCGGCGCGGCGGCGCTGGGGCAAGGCGTGCGCTTCGCCGGGGGCGTGACCGTGCTGGCGGGCATGGATTCGCCCCTGCACAGCCTGTCCGACCTGAAGCTGACCGGCGACGGCGGCTTCATCAGCGTCTCCGACGTGGGCGATCTGGCGCGCGGCAAGCTGGCGCTGGACGGGCGCGGCCGGCTGATCGGGCTGGAAGGCCTGCGTGTGCGCCGCCTGACCCTGACCGACGGGACGCCGATCAGCCAGAAGATCGAGGGCGACGCCGAGGGACTGGCGGTCACCACGGGCGGCGATCTTCTGGTCAGCCTCGAGCGCGACCACCGCATCTGGAACTATGGCCCGCTGACCGCGATGCGAAACCCGCAGGCCGTGCGACGGCCCGACTTCCCCTTTGCTGAGAATGACGGAATGGAGGGGCTGGCGGCCTCCGGCGACGGCTGGCGGGTCGCGGGCGAGTCCGGCGGGGTCTGGGACTGCATCCCCGCACGCTGCGTCGTCGTGACCGCGCCGCCCGAGACGCCTCTGGCCGACAGCGACTATCGCATCACCGGCATGGACCGCGATCCGGCCGGAGGCTGGTTCGTGGTGCAGCGCGCCTATCGCGCGCCCATCGACGTGCGGGCGCGGGTGCGGCGGATGGCGGCGGACGGGACCCTGGGGCCGGTGCTGATCGAGCTGAAGCTGCCGGGGACGACGGACAATTTCGAGGGGATCGCAGCCGAGCGGCGCGGCGACCGGACGCGGCTCTACATCCTGTCCGACGACAACTTCAACGCCGTGCAGCGGACCATGATGCTGGCGTTTGACGTGAGGTGAAGAATTCTCCCTCCCCGTTCGGGGAGGGTGGCTGAGCCTGAAAGGCGAAGACGGGTGGGGGCGGCAAGGCAAGACAGCCGCAGCGCTCCGTATCGCCGCGCCCTCCCCACCCGGTCGCTTCGCGACCACCCTCCCCGAACGGGGAGGGAGAGGCCTTGTCCTAGATCCGTTCGCTGATCTTGATCGCCGCCTTGCAGCCGACCTTGATGACGCTTGAGAGCAGACGATAGGCCGGGGCTTCGCGGCTGCCGTGCTCGATGGCGTGGTCGTGATGAGCCAGTTCTTCTTCGCGGAACTTGGTCAGTTCGGCGGCCAGTTCGGGGTCGCGCTCGCGGACCTCCTCGATCTGGTCAGCATAGTGTTTCTCGATGACGCTCTCGACCGCCTCGGTGCAGGCGTGGGCGGCCTTCTCGCTGATCAGGGCGGTGCCGGCGCCCAGGGCCGTGGCGGCCAGCTTCCACAGCGGGATCATGGCCGTGGGACGGACGCGGTTTTCGGTCAGCAGGGCCTCGAAGCGGGCCAGGTGGACGGCTTCGTGGCCCTCCATCTCGGTCAGGTCGGCGGCGATGGCGGCCTTGCCCTTGCGGCCTTCCAGCACGGCGCGCTGGGCGCGGTAGATGTGGACGGCGGCGAACTCGCCCGCGTGATCGACGCGCAGCATTTCGGCCATGCGGGCGCGGGTCTGGCCCACGCCGGGGCGAGCCAGGGGGACGCGGCGGGCGGCGGCGACGGTGTCGGATGCCTCGGTCATGACTGCTTCCTTACGCCTTCGGCGCGCGCGCGTCCTTGGGACGTTTCGCCGCCAGCAGGCTGAAGATCGCCAGCGCCAGGGACACGAAGAAGTTCCAGCCCGCCATCGAGATTCCGAACAGGCTCCACGGCACGTCGCCGCAGCCGACGATGGGCTTCATCTCGGCGGTGCCGTCGGCCAGGGCGCTGAGGGCGCTGAGGTCGATGGTGGTCGAGGGGATGGCCGAACAGGTGGCCGGCAGGTCCCACCACTTCAGCTCGCCGCCCGCGTGGAAGCCGGCGGTGATCGCCCCGGTGAAGAAGACGGCGGCCAACAGGAAGGAGGCGATGCGCGGCGTGCCGCGGCTGGCGCGGCTGAACACGGCCCAGAAGGTGGCGGCCCCGGCGATGGCCACGGCGGCCCAATAGACCTCGCGCTGCTTGAGGCAGAGGTTGCAGGGCGCCAGGCCCGCGAACCGCTCGAAGGCGTGGGCCGCGCCCAGCATGGCCAGAGAGGCCGCCAGAGCAAAGGCGGTCCACCAGCGGGTCAGGCGTTGATACAGGCGCGTCATGGCGCCTTTCTTAGCCTCAGCCGAGGCCCGCGTCGATCAGTGTCCGATCAGCTTGACGGCAAAGAAGGCCCCGACCAGCAGAACCACGAAAAGCACGGTGAAAAGCGCCAGTCTTTTCTCGATCACGGCCAGCATGGGCTCGCCCCAGCGCTTGAGCACAAAGGCCACCAGGAAGAAGCGGGCGCCGCGCGTGACGACGCACAGGGCGACGAACAGGGCCAGGTTGAACTGGAAGATGCCCGAGGCGATGGTGATCAGCTTGAACGGGATCGGCGTCAGCCCCTTGATCAGGATGACCCAGGCCCCGTGCTGCTGGAACAGGGCCTTGGAGGCCTCGAACGCATCCGCCTTGCCGAGAACAGCCAGCATCCACATGCCGACCGGCTCGAGGAAATAGCCGATGGCGTAGCCCAGCAGGCCTCCCAGCACCGAGGCGATCGTGCAGACCGTGGCGTAGAAATAGGCGCGCTCCGGCTTGGCCAGCACCATGGGCGCCAGCATGACGTCGGGGGGAATGGGGAAGAAGGAGCTCTCCGCGAAGGAGACCACGGCCAGCGACCGGGTCGCGTGACGGTGGCGGGCCAGGGAGAAGACCCAGTCATAAAGCTTGCGAAGCATACAGGCGTCCCGGTTGAGCCTGCGGCTCCTAGCAGGATGAAGGCCCGCGCGCACCCGTTGATCGGCGGCTGCGACACCGCAACGTGTCCTGTTTCGATGCAGCCCCGCCTTGCGCCCGACCGGGGCCGCCCATTAGGTTCCGCCCCAATCGGCGGCAGAGGTCGCCCTAAAAGACAGTATGAGGAGACGCGCCATGATGGACGCCGCCAAACTCGACCAGGAAAACCCGCTGGGCGTGGACGGTTTCGAATTCGTCGAATTCACCGGTCCCGAGCCGGAAGCCATGATCGCCCGGCTGGAGCTGATGGGCTTCACCCAGACCCATGTGAACCCGACCACGGACGCGGTGCGCCTGAAACAGGGCGACATCACCATGCTGGTCAACCGCAGCCCCAAGGGCCAGGCGGCGGACTTCGCCAGGGACCACGGTCCCTCGGCCAACGGCATGGCCTTCCGCGTCGCCGACGCCAAGGCGGCCTATGAGGGCGCGCTGGCGCGCGGCGCCCGCGCCGCCGAGGGCGTGCACGGCGGGGCGCTGGGCAACGACTACCCCTACATCCTGCAGGGCATCGGCGGCAGCCTGCTGTACGTCATCGACCAGTATGGCGAGCACGGCTCGCTGTATGACGCCTGGGACGAGGTCGAGGGCTGGGAAGAGGCCGAGCGCAAGAACTCCATGGGTCTCGAGATCCTCGACCACCTGACCCACAACGTGCGTCGCGGCGAGATGCGCACCTGGTCGGGCTTCTATGGTTCGGTGTTCAACTTCGAAGAGCAGAAGTATTTCGACATCAAGGGCAAGGCGACCGGCCTGTTCTCGCAGGCCATGATCGCGCCCGACCGCGCCATCCGCATCCCGCTGAACGAGAGCCAGGACGACAACTCGCAGATCGAGGAGTTCCTGCGTCGCTACAACGGCGAAGGCATCCAGCACATCGCCCTGACCACCGAGAACATCTACGAGACGGTCGAGGCCATGAAGGCGCGCGGCGTGGACTTCCAGGACACGATCGAGACCTATTTCGAACTGATCGACAAGCGCCTGCCGGGTCACGGCGAGGACGTGGAGCGGATGCGCAAGAACCGCATCCTGATCGACGGCTCGGACGAGGAAGGCCTGCTGCTGCAGATCTTCACCCAGGACACCTTCGGCCCGATCTTCTTCGAGATCATCCAGCGCAAGGGCAACGAGGGCTTCGGCAACGGCAACTTCCAGGCCCTGTTCGACTCGATCGAGCTGGACCAGATCCGTCGCGGCGTCATCAAGGTCGACGCCTGAATGAAGATGCGGCCGCCGCACTGGATTCCGTTTCTGGGCCCGGCGTTTGCGGGCATAGCGGCGGGTCTGACTGCAAGCCGATGGCCGGAGGGCGGGTTCTGGGGAATCCTCTTGGTCGCCCTCATCTGCGGCTTCGCCCCCATTGTGGCCTACCGCGTGTGGAAACGACTGCACCACCGATGATGATTTCCTCCCCATGATAATGGGGAGGGGGACCGCGTAGCGGTGGAGGGGCTTGCCTGCTCGAAAGCAGCCCCTCCGTCACGGCGCTTGCGCGCCGCGCCACCTCCCCGTTTCATGGGGAGGAGAAACGAGGGGAAACCGCTGATGAAATCCGCCCTGACCGCCGCAGCCGTCCTGATCCTGCTGGCGTCGCCTGCCCTTGCGCAGGAGGCGCCGACCTGGTCGCTGGCCATACACGGCGGGGCGGGCGTCATCGAGCGCGCCAACCTGAGCCCGGAACGCGACGCGGCCTATCGTGCCGGTCTGCAGGCGGCGCTGGACGCCGGCTCGGCGGTGCTGGCGCGCGGGGGCTCGTCGCTGGATGCGGTCCAGGCCGCGGTTGAGACCATGGAGGACAACCCCCTGTTCAACGCCGGGCGCGGGGCGGTCTTCACCGCCGCCGGCCAGAATGAACTGGACGCCGCCGTGATGAACGGCGTCGACCGCAGCGCCGGGGCCGTGGCCGGTCTGACCCGCACTCGTCACCCGATCGCGGCGGCGCGGGCGGTGATGGAGCGCTCGCCCCACGTCATGCTGATCGGCGAAGGCGCCGAGACCTTCGCCGCCTCGGTCGGGCTGGAACAGGTCGAGCCGGGCTTCTTCTTCACCGAGAGCCGCTGGCAGGCCCTGCTGAAGGCCCTGCGCGACAAGGGCCTGCCCCTGCCGCCGCGCCCGCAAGGCGCGCCGCCGGAACCGGCCACCCTGTCCCGGCCCGTCCCGCTGGCCTCGCTGAATGAAGCCCCGCTGGACGAGCGCAAGTTCGGCACGGTCGGCGCCGTGGCCCGGGACAGCCAGGGGCGTCTGGCCGCCGCCACCTCGACCGGCGGCATGACCGCCAAGCAGTGGGGCCGGGTCGGCGACGTGCCGGTGATCGGCGCGGGGACCTACGCCTCCAACGCCGACGGCTGCGCCGTCTCGGCCACCGGCTCGGGCGAGTATTTCATCCGCGCCACCGTGGCCCGCGACATCTGCCACCGCACCGCCGCAGGCATGGGCGTTCAGGTCGCCGCCGACGCCGAGATCGCGGACGTCGCCTCGATCGGCGGCGACGGCGGGGTCATCGTCATGGGCAAGGACGGGACGGTCGCCTTCTCGATGAACACCTCGGGCATGTATCGCGGCGAGGCGGGGTCGGGCCGCGCGTCGCGCGTCGCCATCTACGCCGACGAGGACGCCTCGCGATGACCGGGCAGGTCGTCGATCTGGAGCAGAAGTTCGGCGGCTTTTCCGATCACTGGCGGCCGCGCGTCGCGGCGCAGCTGAACGGACAGGACGTGCGGCTGGTCAAGGTGCAGGGGGTCTTCCCCTGGCATAGCCACCCCGAGGCCGAGGAGATGTTCCTGGTCTGGAAGGGGCGCTTCCGGGTCGAGTTCCGCGATCGCGTGGAGACGCTGGAGCCCGGCCAGTTCATCGTCGTGCCGCGCGGCGTCGAACACCGCACCGCAGCCGACGAGGAGGCCGAGGTGATGATCTTCGAGCCCTCGGAAGTGATCAACACCGGCGACGCCCCGACCTCGGAATTCACCGCGCCCTCGGGGCAGACGATATGAGCAAACCCGACCACCCCGGCGTCATCGCCCCGCCGCCGCTGATCTATCTCGGCTTCCTGCTGGCCGGGTTCGGGATCGGGCGGCTGGTCAGCGAGCCGTCGTTCGGCCTCGACGTCGACTGGCGGCGCGGCCTGGCCTTTGTTCTGGTGATCGGCGGTCTGCTGCTGGACGGGATCGCGGCGGGGACCTTCCGTCGTCTGGGCACCGCGCCCGAGCCGTGGAAGCCGACCACGGCGCTCGCGACCGGGGGCCTCTACCAATACAGCCGCAACCCCATCTATCTGGGGTTCGCGATCACCTACGCCGGCTTCGCCCTGGCTATGGACAGCCCCGTCGCCCTGGCCATGCTGGCCCCCTGCCTGATCGTCGTCGACCGCTTCGTCATCGCCCGCGAGGAGCGTTATCTGGCGAGCAAGTTCGGCGCTGAATATCAAGCCTATCAAGGAAAGGTCCGCCGATGGCTGTGACCCCGAACCGTCCCGCCCCGCATGCCGACGAACTGTCGGAAATGGCCATCGAGGAACTGGACGCCGCCTGCGGCCTTCTGTGGGTTGAGATGAAAGCCGTCACCCCCTGGGGTGATGTCTATGAGGGCATGGCCCCGTCCGGCCGCGCGGTCGAGATCGAGCGCCGCTACCTGTGGGCGCACGAGCCCGCGGGCGCCATCGCCGTCGAGGTCGAGGTGCGCGATCCCGCCCTGCGCACCGGCGCCGAGGCCCGCGCCGTCATCGCGCCCCCGAACAGTTGATCGAACGGCGTCCGCGCCGGTCATGTCTCCGCTTCCCAATCCCCTCGCCCAAGACTAGCTTCACCCCATGAAACTCGCCTCGCTCAAGCACGGCCGTGACGGCCGCCTCGTCGTCGTCTCCAAGGACCTGAACTGGTTCACGGACGCCTTCCTGATCGCCCCGACGCTGCAGGCGGCGCTGGATGACTGGGACCGCTGCGAGCCCCTGTTGCGGGCCCTGGCCGAGAGCCTGGAGCACGAGGCCGTTCCGCGCGGCCGCTTCCACGAGCGCGACGCCGCCGCCCCCCTGCCCCGCGCCTATCAGTGGGCCGACGGCTCGGCCTATGTGAACCACGTCGAACTGGTGCGCAAAGCCCGCAACGCCGAGATGCCGGCGACCTTCTGGACCGACCCGTTGATGTATCAGGGCGGCTCCGACCACTTCATGGGTCCGCGCGACGCCATCCCGCTGAAGGACGAGGCCTGGGGCTGCGACCTGGAGGCCGAGATCGTGGTCGTGACCGGCGACGTGCCCCTGGGCGCCAGCCGCGACGAGGCCCTGGCCTCGATCCGCCTGGTCGGTCTGGTCAACGACGTCTCGCTTCGCAACCTGATCCCCGGCGAACTGGCCAAGGGCTTCGGCTTCGTCCAGTCCAAGCCGGCCAGCGCCCTGTCGCCGGTCTTCGTCACGCCGGATGCGCTCGGCGACCGCTGGAAGGACGGCAAGCTGTCGGGCGCCCTGTCGGTGCAGCTGAACGGCAAGGACTTCGGTCAGGCCGACGCGGGCGTGGACATGACCTTCGACTTCGGCGTGCTGATCGCCCACCTGGCCAAGACCCGCGCCCTGATCGCCGGGTCGATCATCGGTTCGGGCACGGTGTCGAACAAGGACGCCGACGGCGGTCCGGGCAAGCCGGTGGCCGAGGGCGGTCTGGGCTATTCCTGCATCGCCGAGGTCCGCACGGTCGAGACCATCCTGACCGGCGAGGCGAAAACGCCCTTCCTCAAGCACGGCGACACCGTCCGCATCGAGATGCTGGACGACAGGCACCACACCATCTTCGGCGCCATCGAACAGACGGTCGCGCCCGCCTGATCTCAGCTTTTCGAGCGCCGTTCGTCGGGCTAGGCTGAGGGCGCTCGGAGGGGGAGTTTCCGCATGTCGCCGCAAACCATGGGCCCGCTGATCGGCATCGCCGTGGCCCTGATCATCATCCTGCTGCGCAACAGGCGCAAACGGACCCTGCGGCCGCATCTTTTGTGGGTCATGCCCCTGCTGGTCACCACAGCGATCGGCTTCGGCCTGTGGGCCAATACCCAGCACCCGCATTTCGGCCCCTTGGCCTGGCTCGCCTTCGTGGTCGCCCTGGGCCTGGGCGGCTTCGCCGGCTGGTGGCGGGGCAAGACCATCACCATCGAGAAGGAGCCGGACGGGTCGCTGAAGGCCCAGGCCTCGCCCCTGGGACTGATTCTGGTGATCGGCCTGTTCGCCGCGCGGGCGGGCCTGCGGGAAGTCATGCAGACCAATGCGGCCGCCTGGCATCTGGACGCCGTGGTCGTCACCGACGCCTTCATGCTGTTCGCGATCGGCCTGATCGTCATGCAGCGCGTTGAAATGTACATCCGGGCCCGTCGCATCCTCATGGGCGGAACCGACAGCCATGTGGAGGTTGCAGCATGAGCCGGTTTGGACAGGGCGCGGCCGCCGCGCTTTTCTTCAGCGTGATCCTGCCCAGCGCCGCAGCAGCCCAGGACAAGGCGCCGACCGCGCCCGCCACAGCGTCTGCGGACGACTGGGACATGATTCGCGACCCTGCCAAGAAGACGGTCGCCGCCTATGTCAGCCTCGACAGCGGCGTCAGCGTGATCCTGCGCTGCACCAACAAGGTCTATGACGCCCTGGTGGCCGGCCTGCCCGGAGCCCTGGGCGACACGCGGGTGCTGCACCTGTCCTATGGCGACCATTCCCATCCCGAGACCTGGAACGTCGCGACCAGTCCCACCGTGGCCATGAGCGCCTTGCCGGCGCCCTTCGCCCGCAAGCTGCGCGACGGTGGCATGCTCTCCATCATGACGCCGGACGGGGCCGGGCCGGGGCGCAATCTGACGCATCATCTGCACCTGCCGGCCTCCTCGACGGCTGTGGATGAAACCCTGACGGCCTGCGAGAAGCCTCTGGAGGATCCGCGCGACGCCCTCCTGCCCGACCTCGGCGAGGGCGGGCTGTCGGCGGGCGTGACCTGGGAACGGCCGCCTCGCCCCAACTACCCGGCCCTCGCCCGCTACAGCGCCGGTTTCGCCATGCTGTCCTGCATGGCCCTGCCGGACGGGCGGGTGAACGACTGCGTGGTCGAAAGCGAGTTTCCCGCCGATGGCGGCTTCGGCCGCGCGACGCTGAGCAGCGTGCGCGACGCCCGTCTCAAGGCGTCGGACGGCGCGCCGATCACGCCTCGGCTCATCGTGTTTCGCACCAACTTCATGATGCGCTGATTTTCCAGGCCTGGCGATTGACCCGGCGCATTCCCTCGCTAGATTGCGCGGCCTCCCAGACCTGTGCCGGTGTGGTGGAATTGGTAGACGCGCTGGATTCAAAATCCTGTTCCGAGAGGAGTGCCGGTTCGAGCCCGGCCACCGGCACCACATCTGGATGAGCGCCTGAAGGCGCGCCCCCTTCCGTCATCATCATCGCCCGGAACGCAGCCTTAGCCGTTCTGGCGCATTCCGCTGTGCAAGGAGGGATTCGCCCGCGCCCGCACACGGCGAAACAAAGAATGAGTCCGACCGCTCTTGATTAAGCGGACACAAGTGTCCACTTGGCGATCTTCATGACCCGTCCCCTGCGAAAAGACGCCGCCGAACGCCGCGAGGCCCTGCTGACGGCCGCCGCTGAAGCCTTTGCACGCGACGGGCTGGACACGCCGCTGCACGTCATCGCCGAGCAGGCGGGCGTGGGCCGGGCGACGCTCTATCGCAACTTCGCCGACCGGTCCGAGCTGGCCCTGGCGGTTTTCGTGGGACAGATCGACGACCTGCACGAACGCACCCAGGCCCGCCTCGATGATCCCGAGGTCTTCCTGTGGTTTCTCGGCCAGATGGTCGAGCTGATGATCCAGAGCGCGGGCCTGGCCAGCGCCATCCGCGATCTGAAGGACGAAGCCCTGGCCCCGATCCGCAGCGGGCTGAAACGCGCGGGGGCCGAAGCGCTGGCGGTGTCGCAGGCGGCGGGACGGGTGCGCCCCGATCTGAGCGTGGAGGACACGCGCGTCCTGGCCCTGATGCTGGGGGCGCCGTCGCGCACGGTCGGGGCGGCCGATCGGGATCAACTGAGTCGCCGGGCGCTGGAGCTGGTGCTGGACGCCGTACGGCCCCGGCCGGAGCCGCTCACATGAGCCGCCGCGACTGGAACCTGCCCTGGGACGAGTATCTGGCGACTCTGAAGCCGCACGAGCGGCCGGCCCTGCCCGGTTCGCCCGCCACGCCAGACCACTCGACGCCGATGCGCTGGGCCTATGCCGCCGTGGGCATTCTGGTCGCCCTGACCGGCAGCCTCGGCAATGCGGCGGTGACGGCCAACATCCCGCAGCTGGCGGGCGATCTGGGCGTGACCATCGCCGAGGCGACCTGGCTGCCTGTCATCTTCGTCATGACCAACGCCTGCATGAACCTGCTGCTGGTCAAGTTCAGGATGCAGTACGGGCTGCGGCTGTTCACCGAGATCATCCTGATCGTCTTCCTGGCGACGGCGGCGGCGCACCTGTTTCTGGAGGACTTCGGCTCCACCCTTGTGGTGCGCGGCATCGCCGGCATCGCGGCGGCGGGCATGTCGACCCTGGGCATCCTCTACATCATCCAGGCCTTCCCGGCGCAGCACCGGCTGAAGGGCATCATCATCGGCGTGGGCCTGTCGAGCCTGGCCATCCCCCTGGCGCGGCTGGGGGTCGGGCCGCTTCTGGACCATGACCTGTGGCGGGCGGTCTACATGTTCGACCTGGGGCTGGTGCTGATCGCCCTGCCCGCCGTCTTCGCGCTGAAGATGCCGCCGTCGCAGCGGGTGAAGACCTTCGAGAAGCTGGACTTTGTCACCTTCGCCCTGTTCGCGCCGGGCGTGGCCCTGCTGACCGCCGTCCTGGGGCTGGGTCGAATCGTCTGGTGGACCGAGGCGGCCTGGATCGGCTGGGCCCTGGTCGGCGCCCTGGTCCTGCTGACCGCCGCCGCCGTCATCGAATACAACCGCGCCAACCCGCTGATCGACCTGAAATGGCTGGCGGGCGGCGACATCGTGCGGCTGCTGCTGGCCATCCTGCTGGTGCGGATCGTCCTGTCGGAACAGACGACCGGCGCGGTCGGCTTCCTGCAACAGATGGGGCTTGGCATCGACCAGATGCATGGCCTGTTCTGGGTCATGCTACTGGCCACGGCGGCGGGGACCCTGACCAGCGCCCTGACCCTGAATCCCATGAAGCTGTGGAAGCCCATCTCCATCGCGCTCGCCCTGATCGCCGTCGGCGCCTTCATGGACAGCCATGCGACGGTGCTGACGCGGCCGGTGAACCTCTATTTCAGCCAGGCCCTGCTGGCCTTCGCCGCCGCCTTCTTCATCGGCCCGACCATGATCATCGGTTTCGGCAAGGTCTTGCAGGGCGGGGGCAAGAACCTGATCAGCTTCATCGTCGTCTTCTCGATCGGCCAGAACATCGGCGGCCTGATGGGTTCGGCCCTGATCGGCACGATCCAGACGATCCGCGAGAAGTATCACTCCAACCAGTTGGCCGAGCACATCGATCTGGGCGATCCCGAGGTGGTGCTGCGGCTGCAGCAGCTGGGCGGGGCCTACGCGCACACCATCGGCGACGCGGCCCAGCGCCAGGGCGCGGCGCTGAAGCTGCTGCAACAGCAGGTCAGCCAGCAGGCCCAGGTGCTGGCCTACAACGACGTCTTCCTGCTGATCTCGGGCGCCGCCGCCGTCGGCGCGCTCTGGGTCGCCGCGAACCATTTCCGCCCCCGTATCGAGGCGCGCCGCGCCGCCAACCGCCAGGCGGCCGAGGCCGCCGCAGCCGCCGCTGTCGAATGACCCGGATCCGACCATGACCGACGCCACACCCGCCCCTGCTCAAGCCCCCGCCGCACCGGCTCCGGCCGCGCCCCCGCCGCCCGCCGCCGCGCCGCAACCGTCCAGCGGACGCCGGGTCATGATCAGCGTGGTGCTGGTCCTGATCGCCCTGGTCGGGGTCGGTCTGATCCTGCACGCCTGGCGCCTGCCGCCGTTCGACGGGGGCCCGCAGACCACCGACAACGCCTATGTGCGCGGCCAGGTGACCGTCATCAGTCCCCAGGTCAGCGGCTATGTGACCTCGGTCGAGGTGCAGGACTTCCAGACGGTGCAGCCCGACCAGTTGCTGGCGACCATCGACGACCGCATCTATCGCCAGCGTCTGGAGCAGGCGCAGGCGGCCCTGCATTCAGCTGAAGCGGCCCTGGCCAACTCGGCCCAGAGCCAGGCGTCGGCGCGCGGCTCGGTCGCCCAGACCCGCGCCTCCATCGCCGGCGCCGAGTCCGCCGTGACCAAGGCGCGCGCCGACGCCCAGCGCGTGCGCACTCTGTTCGCCGGCGGCTGGGTGGCCCAGGCCCAGGTGGACACCGCTCAGAACGCCCTGCGCGCCGCCGAGGCCCAGTTGGCCGCCGCCCGCGCCGCCGAGGGCGTGGCCCAGACCGGCGTCACCTCGGCGGTCGTCAGCAAGGGCTCGCTGGAAGCCGCCGTCGAGAACGCCCGCGCCCAGGTCCGTCTGGCCCAGATCGATCTGGACAATACCCGCATCAAGGCTCCGCGCGCCGGACGTCTGGGCGAGGTGGCGGTACGCGTCGGCCAGCAGGTCGCGGTCGGCACGCAACTGACCGCCCTCGTCCCCGATACGGTCTGGGTCACGGCCAATATGAAGGAGACGCAGATGCGCGACATCCGCGTCGGCCAGTCCGTCGAGATCTCGGTCGACGCCCTGGGCGGGCAACCCCTGAAGGGCAAGGTCGAACGCATCTCGCCCGCCGCCGGGTCTGAGTTCAGCGTCATCCGCCCCGACAACGCCACCGGCAACTTCACCAAGGTGGCCCAGCGCATCCCGGTCCGCATCTCCATCGATCCGGGTCAGGAGGCCGCAGCCCGACTGGCCCCCGGCATGTCGGTCGTGGCGCGGATTCAGGTGCGGGAGTAGGCCTCCTCGCCGTCACCCCGGACGCCCCGCAGGGGCGATCCGGGGGCCAGGCGCCAGCCCCGGGCAGGACGCAGACTAAGCAACCGCCTGGGTTCCGGGTTCGCTGCGCGCCCCGGAATGACGGCAGGGAGACGAAAGGGCATGACCAAATGGCTCAGCCCGCGCCCCGCCCTGTCATGGTGCAACGCAAAATTCATGACGATGCGGGGTTGCGTCAGCCTGACGCAGCCCGCATCTGGTCCCGATGACCAGCACCCCGCCCACCACAGCCGCCGCCTCCAAGGGGCCGGGGTTCGCCGAATTCGTCTGCCTGATCGCCATCATGATGGCGCTGAACGCCCTGGCCATCGACGCCATGCTGCCGGCCCTGCCGCACATCGGCGAAGACCTGGGCGTGGTCAACGAGAACACCCGTCAGTGGGTCATCACCGCCTATCTGCTGGGTTTCGGCGGCGCGCAGCTGTTCTACGGCCCGCTGGCGGACCGGTTCGGTCGGCGGCCCATCCTTTTCATCGGCATCGGCCTCTATGTCGGCTTCAGCATCCTGGCCGCCTTCGCCCATTCGTTCGAGTGGCTGATCCTGTCGCGCATCGGCATGGGACTGGGCTCGGCGGCGACACGGGTGCTGGCCGTGTCGATCGTGCGCGACCGCTATTCCGGGCGGACCATGGCGCGGGTCATGTCGCTGAGCTTCCTGGTCTTCCTGGGCGTGCCCATCCTGGCGCCGACCGTCGGCCAGCTGATCATGCTGGTGGCGCCCTGGCGCTGGATCTTCGGCTTCTTCGCCCTGTTCGGCGGCAGCTTCCTTTTGTGGGCCGCCCTGCGCCTGCCCGAGACCCTGCACCCCGAAGACCGCATGCCGATCAAGGTAAAGCGCATCGCCGGCGCCTTTGGTCAGGCCCTGAGCAGCCGCATCGGCATGGGCTACACCCTGGCCATGACGGCGATCAGCGGCGCCCTGTTCGCCTTCATCAACTCGTCGCAGCAGATCTTTTTCGACGTCTTCAAGTCGCCCGGCCTGTTCACCACCGTCTTCGCCATGGTGGCCGGCGGCATCGCCCTGGCCTCGGTGCTGAACTCGCGCATGGTGGAAAGGCTGGGCTCGCGTCTGATCGCCCACACAGCCCTGTTCGGCTTCATCGGCTTCAGCCTGCTGCACGCGGCCATCGCCTATGCGGGGCATGACAGCCTGTGGGTCTTCGCCTCGCTTCAGGCCTGCAAGATGTTCTGCTTCGGCTTCATCGCCGGCAACTTCGGCTCCATGGCCATGGAGCCCATGGGTCATATCGCCGGAACGGCGGCCTCGGCCCAGGGCTTCATCTCGACCATCGGCGGGGCCCTGCTGGGCTTCTGGATCGGCCAGCATTTCGACGGCACCACCGTGCCGATGACGGTCGGCTTCGCGGTCCTGGGCGTCGTCGCCCTGCTGCTGGTCCTGGCCGCCGAGAAGGGACGCCTGTTCAAGGCCCACCACCTGCGGCCGATGCCGGCGAAGGCTTGATCTTTCCGGCGCGAGGGAGCCTTTTCGCACGCATCTGAATACGGAGCGTTCGATGACCCTGAAGCTGGTTGGGCAGGTTTCCGCCCTTGCCCTCGCCGCCGCCCTTGTCTCTTCCCTCGGCGCCTGCGCCACCGCGCCCGGAGGATCGGACATGACCGCGCCCGCCGCCACGCCTGCCACGCCCGCCTTCGCCTATGCTGACGACATCCACTCCAACGCCCGCCCGGCCGAGGCCCGCGTCGGCCATGTGGCCCTGGACCTGACCGCTGACTTCGCGGCCAAGACCCTGTCGGGCTCGGCGACGCTGGACATCACCGGCCGCGTCGGCGCGACCGAGGTCGTGCTGGACACCAAGAACCTGAACATCAGCGGCGTGCGCGACGCGCAGGGCCGCCCGCTGCGCTATGAGCTGGGCGCCGTGGACGCCATCAAGGGTCAGGCCCTGACCGTCCACCTGCCCGCCTTCGCCGGTAGCGAAGTCCAGAAGGTCGTCGTCGACTATTCCACCCGTCCCGACGCGGCGGCCCTGCAGTGGCTGGCCCCGCAACAGACGGCGGGCGGCCAGAAGCCCTATCTGTTCAGCCAAGGCCAGGCCATCCTGACCCGCACCTGGGTCCCGACCCAGGACAGCCCCGGCATCCGCCAGACCTATTCGGCCCGCGTGGTCGCGCCCGCCGACCTGACCGTGGTCATGTCCGCCGAGCACCTGACGCCGGCCGGCGAAGCCGCCGCTGCCGGTCAGAAGGCCTGGCGCTTCGACATGGATCGTCCGATCCCGCCCTATCTGATGGCCATCGCCATCGGCGACATCGCCTTCGCCTCCTTCGACGGTCGCACCGGGGTCTGGACCGAGCCGAGCCGTCTGGAAGCCGCCCGCGCAGAACTGCAGTCCACCCCGCGCATGGTGGACGCCGCCGAGGCCCTCTACGGCCCCTATCGCTGGGGCCGCTACGACCTGCTGGTCCTGCCGCCCAGCTTCCCCTTCGGCGGGATGGAGAACCCGCGCCTGACCTTCGCCACCCCGACCATCATCGCCGGCGATCAGTCGCTGGTCTCGCTGGTGGCGCACGAACTGGCCCATAGCTGGTCGGGCAATCTGGTCACCAACGCCACCTGGTCGGACATCTGGCTGAACGAAGGCACCACGGTCTATTTCGAGAACCGGATCATGGAGGCCCTCTATGGTCGCGACCGCGCCATGCAGGAGCAGGTTCTGGGCTGGGGCGAGCTGTCAGCCGAGCTGGCAACCACGGCGCCCGACGACACCAGGCTGCACATCGACCTGACCGGACGCGACCCCGACGACGGCCTGTCGGGCGTGCCCTATGAGAAGGGCGCGGCCATGCTGCGCACCATCGAGCGCATCGTCGGCCGTGAGACGTTCGACGCCTGGCTGCGCGGCTACTTCGACCGCCACGCCTTCCAGCCCATGACCGACGTCGGCTTCCTGGCCGACATCCGCGAGCACCTGATCAAGGGCGATGCGGCGCTGGAGGCCCAGCTGCAGCTGGAGAACTGGATCTACCAACCGGGGATGCCGTCGAACTGGGTGCCGCCGGTGTCGCACGCCTTCGAAGCCGTGGACCAACAGGCCAAGGCCTTCTTCGCCGACAAGGGCCCGGCCTCGGCCATCGACTGGAAGAACTGGAACACCCAGCAGCGCCAGCGTTTCCTGGCCTGGCGTCCAGAGGGTCTGGCGGCGGGCGCCGACTGGCTGACCACGGCGCAACTGGCTGATCTGGAGAAGACGCTGAACCTGGCCAATGAAGGCAACGCCGAGCTGACCTTCGCCTGGCTGCAGATCGCCCTGGCGCACCGCTATGAACCGGCTGTCGCCACCGCCGACCGCTTCCTGACCAGTCAGGGCCGTCGCAAGTTCGTCCTGCCCCTGTTCCAGACCCTGTGGGGCGAAGGCGACTGGGGCCGCCCCATCGCCACGCGCATCTACGCCAAGGCCCGACCGCTCTATCACCCGGTCACGACCGGGTCGGTCGATCAGTTGGTGGGCCGCCCGTAACGAAAAACGATCCTCCCCCGCAGGCGGGGGAGAGGGACCGCGCCCCGCCACCCTCAGCCCCTGGATCGCCGCTGTCGGAGGTCCAAAATTCCAAGCTGCGGGGCCATGATCTCGCCCCCTCCACCATGCTGCGCATGGTCCCCCTCCCCCGCTGCGCAGGGGAGGATCAGTTATAGATCCACCACCTCGACACCGTCCTCGCGGGCCAGCCGGTCAGCGAGGACGGCGCGGTGGCAGCCGCAGGCCTCGGCTTCGAAACACAAAAGGGCGACGCGCTTTTCGCTCGCCACATGGCGCAGCTGCTGGAAGGCGGCTTCGGCGTCGGGCTCCTGCATATGGGCGTTGAAGACGGCGTGCATGGTCGCCACGTCGCCCTTCCTCGCCGCATCGCGCCCGGCCTTGGGCGTGCCCAGCGCCCGCAGCTGCAGATAGTCCACCCCCTCGGCCTTCAGGCTCTCGCCCAGCACCGTCTTGGAAAAGCCCGCGATGCGCGACGAGGCCACGGCCCGCACGTCGGCGACCAGCTCGACCCCCGCCGCCTTCAGCCGCTCGATGACCTCGGGCTGGGTGGAGCCTTCATAGCCGATAGTGAACAGCTTCATGCGGCGATGATGCGCGTCGGATCGCTTGACGCCAAGCCTTGCAGCAAGCTCTCTGGACCGCACGGCGCACAGCGCGTTGGCGGAGAAAAAATGACGGACGAAACGTCGCCCTTAGTTCTGGCCTGTGACCATGTCATAGCCTCGGATCGTCCAATTCGTCTGATCGTTCATCACTCTGACGGCATGTGGCAACTCACATGCGGGGAATATGATCATTCTCCAGAGGGCGCCACGATGCGACCGGTGCACATCCATCATATAGTCAATGATCGGCCCGAGCTCGGTGAAGCTATGCTCAAGATGCCCCGAAGTCATTTGTCGGAGCTGACACCAGAAGGTTGGCTCGTTCAGGCTCACGACGACTGAATGTCCAGGAGCGAAATTTCGTCCATGTTGTGCGTTGCCGTTGGAGGACAGCCCATGATCCGCTCCCTGAAGACGACCCTTCCGCTGGCCGCCGCCCTGATGGCCGCCGCCGCGCCCGCTGCCTTCGCCCAGAACCTGCTGATCCGGGGCGGGACCATCCACACCGGCGTCGAGACCGCTCCGACCGCCGAGGTGGTGGCCGTGCGCGACGGGCGCATCGCCTATGTCGGCGCGGCGGCCGGTGCCCCCTCGGCCGAGGGACTGGAGGTGGTGGATCTGAAGGGCGCAACCCTCTTCCCCGGCTTCACCGACGGCCACGCCCATCTGGACGGCATCGGCTGGCGCGAGATGACGCTGAACCTGGAAGGCTCGACCTCGGTCGTCGAGGCCATGCAAAGGCTGACCGACTGGGCCAGGGCGCACCCCGAGGGCGTCATCGTCGGGCGCGGCTGGATCGAGACCCACTGGCCCGAGAAGCGCTTCCTGACCGCCGCCGATCTGGACGCCGCCGCCCCCGGTCGCGTGGTGCTGCTCAGCCGCGCCGACGGCCACGCGGTCGCCGTCTCCAGCGCCGCGCTGAGCGCCGCCAGGATCGATGCGGCGACGCCCGCCCCCTCGGGCGGCGAGATCCTCAAGGACGCCGACGGCCAGCCGACGGGCCTGCTGGTGGACGGAGCCATGGTTCTGGTCGAGCCGCTGACGCCGCAGGCCGACGCGACAGCGACGCGCGCGGCCTATCGCGCCGGCTTCGGCGTCTATGCCCGCTACGGCTGGACCGGGGTCCACTTCATGAGCGCGCCGTGGAAGGACGTGCCCCTGATGGAGGCGATGGCGCGCGAGGGCGAGGCGCCGCTGCGGGTCTATAACAGCATCGACATGGGCGACGCCCGCGCCCTGATGGCGGGCGGACCGCGCGACGCGGGCGACGGGCGGATCATCACCCGGGCCGTCAAGTTCTACGCCGACGGCGCCCTAGGCTCGCGCGGCGCCAAGCTGTTTCAGCCCTATTCGGATCGCCCCGACACGTCCGGCCTGATGCTGGCGTCGCGCGAGACGGTCATGCCTCTCTATCAAGAGGCCCTGCGCGCCGGCGTCCAGATCGCCACCCACGCCATCGGCGATCAGGGCAACCACGACGTCGCGGCCTGGTACGAGGAGGCGCTGCGGTCCGTGCCCAAGGCCGAGTGGAAGCTGGTCGATCCGCGCTGGCGCATCGAGCACGCCCAGATCATCCGGCCCGCCGACTATCACTACTTCGACGAACTGCCGATCATCGCCTCCATGCAGCCCAGCCACGCGATCGGCGACCTGCATTTCGCGGCGGACCGACTGGGCGACGCCCGACTGGACGGAGCCTATGCCTGGCATACCCTGGTGGACCGGGGCGTGATCGTGGTCGGCGGTTCCGACGCCCCGGTCGAGCGCGGCGATCCCTTGATCGAGTTCTACGCCGCCGTGGCGCGGCGCGACCTGAACGGCTTCCAGGGGCCGGACTGGCGCCCGAACGAGGCCGTGGACCGGGCCACGGCGCTGAAGATGTTCACCCTGTGGCCCGCCTACGCCAGCTTCCGCGAGAAGGAACTGGGCACCATCGAGGTCGGCAAGCGGGCGGACTTCTCCGCCTTCAACATCGACCTGATGACCGTGCCCGCCGCCGACATCCCCAAGGGTCATGCGGTCCTGACCGTGGTCGACGGCCAGGTGGTTTACAGGGCGGACTAAAGGCCCAACTCGCCCCGCTGTGCGTTGCGGCGGGGCGGCGCATCGGTTAAGCCCCGCCCATGGAATTCTCCTCCGGTCGCCCGTTGCGGCCGGGGTTTGGCGTTGGAGCGCTCAGATGGCTGATTTCGCCCCCGGACTGGTCACCGTTTTCGGCGGCTCGGGCTTTGTCGGAACCCAGGTGGTGCGAGCCCTGGCCAAGCGCGGCTGGCGCGTGCGCGTCGCCGTTCGCAAGCCCGCCCTGGCCTATGAGCTGCGCATGGCCGGCGACGTCGGCCAGATCCAGACCGTCCGCTGCGACATCACCGACAAGGCCGCCGTGGCCGAGGCGATCAAGGGCGCCGACGCCGTGATCAACCTGGTCGGCATCCTGTTCGAGACCGGCGGCCGCAAGTTCGAGGCCCTGCACGTCGAAGGCGCCGTCAATGTCGCCGAGGCCGCCAGGGCCGCGGGCGTCCAGCGCCTGACCCATATGTCGGCCATCGGCGCCGACGTGAACGGCAAGGCCGCCTACGCCCGCACCAAGGGCGCCGCCGAGGCCGCCGTACGCGCCGCCTTCCCCGGCGCCGTGATCATCCGTCCCTCGATCATCTTCGGCAAGGAAGACGCCTTCCTGAACAAGTTCGCCGCCATGGCGACCTTCTCGCCCGCCCTGCCCCTGATCGGCGGCGGCGTGACGAAGTTCCAGCCGGTCTATGTCGGCGACGTGGCCGAGGCCATCGCCCGCGCCACCGTCTCACCGGAAGCCGAAGGCAAGACCTTCGAACTGGGCGGACCGTCGGTCTGGACCTTCAAGGACATCCTCAAGTTCATTCTGCGCGAGACCAACCGCGATCGCTTCCTGATCCCCGTGCCCTTCTTCGCCGCCCGCATCCTGGGGTCGCTGGTGCAGATTCCGGCGGCGATCGGCCTGAAGCCCGCCCTGACCAAGGACCAGGTCCTGCTGCTGGAGAACGACAACCTCGTCTCGCCGGGCGCCGAGGGTCTGGCCGAACTGGGCGTCGAGCCGACGGGTCTGGAAGCCATCGCTCCGGACTACCTCTATCGTTACCGCGTCGGCGGCCAGTACGCCGAAGGCCCCGCCGCCGCCTGATCAGGGCCAGTTACAAAAAGCCCCTCGGGACGCTGTCCCGAGGGGCTTTTCTTTGTCTGCGATGTCGCCGGTTTACAGCGCCCCGGTCACGGCCAGACCGACGATCCCCGCCACGCCCACCACGATGCGCCACCAGGCGAAGGGGCCGAAGCCGCGCTTGGATACGAAGTCGAGCAGGAAGCGCACCACCACGAGGGCCGTAAGAAAGGCGGCGATGAAGCCGACGGCGATCAGGCCAAAGTCGCTGAAGTCCAGAACGTCGCGGTTCTTGAACAGGTCATAGGCCACCGCCGCCCCCATGGTCGGCAGGGCCAGGAAGAAGCTGAACTCGGCCGCCGAACGCTTGTCGGTCTTGAGCAGCAGGCCGCCGGCGATGGTGGCGCCCGAGCGCGACACGCCGGGGATCATGGCCAGGCACTGGAACAGGCCGATCAGGAAATAGATCCGCATCGGATAGCGATCGGCGTCCAGATAGACCGGGAACTTGTCCACGCGATCCAGCCACAGAAGCAGCAGCCCGCCGACGATCAGGGCGATGCAGATGACCAGGGGCGTCTCGAACAGCACCGTCTTGATGAAGCCGTAGGCGAAGAAGCCGATGACGGCGGCGGGCAGGAAGGCGACCAGCAGGCCGATCAGGAAGCGCCGCGCGGCCGGATCGAAGGGCCAGCGCGTGACCAGGGTCCACAACCGCTTGAAATAGACGCTGATGATGGCCAGCAGGGCGCCCAGCTGGATGACGATCTCGAACGTCTTGCCGGTGCTCTCGAAGCCGAGAAAATGCCCCAGCAGCAGCAGGTGCCCGGTGGACGACACCGGTATGAATTCGGTCAATCCCTCGACCAGACCCAGAAGGATCGCCGTCAGCCAGTCCGCCATGGAAACTCCGTCTCGACCGGCGACGGTTCGTCCGCCCCGGGCAGGCTTCTTCCTTAGCGCCCCGGACAAGACGCCGCCATTGGCGGATGCGCGGTTTTGCGCGACAAGGGCGGGGATGACCGCCTCCGCCCTCGACGACGCTCACGCCACGACCCGCCGGATCACCACCCTGTCGGTGGGGACGGCGACAATCCTGATCGTGATGAAGGCCTTTGCGCTGGGCGCCTCGGGATCGGTGTCGATCCTGGCGACCCTGGCGGATTCGACGCTGGACCTGATCGCCTCTCTGGCGACTTTCTTCGCCGTGCGCTGGGCGGCGGCGCCGGCCGACCCCGAGCACCGCTACGGCCACGGCAAGGCCGAGGCTCTGGCCGGTCTGGTGCAGGCGGGCCTGATCTTCGCCTCCGCTGTCTTCATCGGCTGGGAGGCGGTGCAGCGCATCTTTGATCCCCGGCCGGTCGCCGCGGGCGGCTGGGCCGTCGGCGTGGTCGTGATCTCCATCGCCGTCACCCTGTGGCTGGTGTGGATGCAGACCCAGGCGCTGAAGAAGACCGCGTCTCTGGCCGTGGCGGGCGACCGCGCCCACTACGCCGCCGACCTGGCGGCCAATGTGGTGGTGCTGATCGGGGTGATCTCGGGCGCCTATCTCGGCGCGCCCGGGCTGGACGCGGCGGCGGGTCTGGTGGTGGCGGTCTGGCTGTTCTGGGGCGCGATCTCGCTGCTGCGCGAGTCCGCCGATCACCTGCTGGACCATGCCGGCCCTGAGGAGGCGCGCGTGACCATCGCCGCCGCCGTCCTGGCCGATCCGCGCATCTCGGGCCTGCACCAGCTGCGCACCCGCATGGCCGGGCAGGTGCTGATGGTGCAGATGCATGTCGATCTGGACCCGCAACTGACGCTGGAGGCCGCTCACGCCATCGTGGTCGAGGCCGAGCAGCGCATCCAGGCCGCCTTCCCCCACGCCGACATCCTGATCCACGCCGACCCGCGCGGCCGCGCCGAACTCCACGCCGCCGCCCCCTCCGTCGCCGCGCTTGAGGCCCCGGTCGAGCCCCTGGCGACCCGCCCCGGCCCCTGGTCATAGGCTGCGACGCGGGGTCGCGGTAAACGGAGCCTTAACGTGCATAGGCGCATGGGTGGAACAATGTCCGCGCCCGCCGTCCTCTATCATTTCGCCTTCCATCCCGGCTCGCGCACGGCGCGTCTGGCCCTGGGCGAGGCGCGCATCGATTTCAGCGAAGAACCGGTCAAGCCGTGGGAAGAGGACTGCCCCGTCTTCGACCTCAACCCCTCAGGGATGCCGCCGGTCCTGAGCGTGGCCGAAAAGGGCAAGACCCTGACCCTTTGCGAGACGGACGCCATCCTCGGCTGGATCGAGGACCGGTCCAAGGGCGACATCCTGATGCCCGCCGATCTGGCCGAGCGCGCCGAGGCGCGGCGGCTGGCCACCTGGTTCAACCGCCGCTTCATCGACGAGGTGGACGCCGTCCTGTTGCATGAGCGGATGGAAAAGCCCCTGCTTCGCCTCGGCCCGCCCGAGGCGCGGATGCTGCGCGAGGGCCGCGACGCGCTTCGCGTTCATCTGGCCATGCTGGAAGGCCTGGCCGCCGGGCGTGAATGGCTGGCCGGGCGTCGGCTCAGCCAGGCCGACCTGATCGCGGCGGGCCACCTGTCGGTGCTGGACTATTTCGGCGAGATCACCTGGGCCTCCTATCCGTCGCTGAAGACCTGGTACTCCAAGCTGAAGTCGCGGCCCTGTTTCCGCACCCTGCTGAGCGACCGTTTCCCCGGCGTCCATCCGGCGACCTGGTACGCCGACCTCGACTTCTGAGGCTAACAGGGGCAAAGGCCCCGTCATGGCGGCCGATCCCCGCATCTTCATCCGACAACGCGCCGCCGAATTGGGCTTCGGCGTGTGCCGCTTCGCCTCGGCCAGCGAGCCGTGGAGCGCGGGCGAGAAGCTGGCCCACTTTGTCGAAGCGGGCCGTCACGGCGACATGGGCTGGATGGAGACGACGCTGGAGCGCCGCGCCCACCCCACCGCCATGTGGGACGGGGCGAAGACGGCTGTCGTCCTGGGCATGAACTATGGCCCCGAGGTCGATCCCCTGCCGGAGCTGCAGGATCGCTCAGCGGGCTATATCTCGGTCTATGCGCGCGGCGACGACTATCACGAGGTCATCAAGGGTCGGCTGAAGATCCTGGCCGGTCAGATGGCCGCGCGGCTGGGGCAGGAGGTGAAGGTCTTTGTCGACACCGCCCCCCTGATGGAGAAGCCCCTGGCCCAGCGCGCCGGTCTGGGCTGGCAGGGCAAGCACACCAATCTGTTGAGCCGCACCCACGGCAACTGGCTGTTCCTCGGCGTCATCCTGACCGCCGCCGAGATCGAACCGGACGAGGCCGAGACCGAACATTGCGGCCGCTGCACCGCCTGTCTGGACGCCTGCCCGACCAAGGCCTTTCCCGCACCCTTCCAGATCGACGCGCGGCGTTGCCTCTCCTACCTCACCATTGAATACGCCGAGCCCTGGCCGGTCGAGTTCCGCATCGCGGCGGGGCCGCGCATCTACGGCTGTGACGACTGTCTGGGCGCCTGTCCGTGGAACAAGTTCGCGCAAGGCGCGTCGGAGGCGCGGCTGCACGCCCGCGACAACCTGAAGGGGCCGCGCCTGGCCGACCTGCTGGCGCTGGACGATCCCGCCTTTCGCGCCCTGTTCACCAAGAGCCCGGTCAAGCGCATCGGGCGCGATCGCTTCATCCGAAACGTGCTGTATGCGGCCGGGAACTCTGGCGACGCCGCGCTGATCACTCCGGTCGAGGCCCTGCTCGACGACCCGGCGCCCGTGGTGCGCGGCGCGGCGGTCTGGGCGCTGTCACGGCTGGATGGCGGGCGGTTCGCCATGCTGCGCGAGACGCGACTGGCGAGCGAAGAGGACGAGAGCGTCAAAGCCGAATGGTCCTTCTCCCCTTGAGGGAGAAGGTGTCGTGCGAAGCATGACGGATGAGGGGTGACGACGGCGCCCCCTGATAGAAGAGATCGATGTCAGCGCCGCGCGTTTCGAGCGCAGCGCTGACACCCCTCATCCGAGCGCCTTCGGCGCCCACCTTCTCCCTCAAGGGGAGAAGGGTCTTAGACCGCGGCTTCGCCCACGCCGCGACCGCCGCCGGGCACAGGCGCCACGTCCAGCAGCTTCAGCCGGAAGACCAGAACCGCGTTGCCGGGGATCATCGGCGGGCCGCCCGCTTCGCCGTAGCCCAGTTCCGGCGGGACATAGAGCAGCCACTCGTCGCCGGGCTTCATCAGTTGCAGGGCCTCGGTCCAGCCGGGCACGACTTGTTCAGGGCTGAAGACGGCGGGCGAGCCGCGCTTGAACGAGCTGTCGAAGACGGTGCCGTCGGTCAGGCTGCCTTCATAATCGACGCGCGCCAGATCGTTGCGGTCGGGATGGACGCCGCCCGCCGGGCCGCTGGCCACGACCTTGTACTGCAGGCCCGACGGCAGGGTCTTGACCCCCTCCGCCGAGGCGTTGGTCTTCATGAAGGCGGCGGCCTCTTCCGCGTTCTTCGCCAGATCCGCGCCGGACATGGCGGGCTGGCGATTGCAGGCGGCGACCGCCAGCAGGGCGGCGGCCGAGGCCGCGACGAGTGCGGGCTTAGCCCATGCGAAGTTCATAGCCACGTTCCTTGAGGGCTTCGCCGATTTCCTCGGCATGACGGGCGTCGCGGGTCTCGACCATGATGTCGAACTCCGCCCCCTTGGCCGGCACGTCCAGCGCCAGCCGGTTGTGCACGACGTCGATGATATTGCCGCCCAATCCGCCGATCACGGCGGCCATGGCCGACAGCATGCCGGGGCGGTCGTCGCCCAGGATGCGATAGACGATCAGGCGCTTCTCGCGGACCATTTCGCGGTTCAGCACCACGGCCAGCATGCGGGCGTCGATATTGCCGCCGGTCAGCTCGATGCCGACCTTCATGCCCTTGAAGCGTTCCGGGTTGGCCAGGATGGCGGCCAGACCGCCGGCCCCGGCGCCCTCGGCCACCGTCTTCTCCAGCGTCGCCAGCAGGGCCACGCCCTTTTCGAAGTCGGCCTCCTCGCAGACAAAGACCTCGTCGATCAGGCTGTCGGCCAGAGCAAACGGGATCTCTCCCACGGCCTTGATGGCGATGCCCTCGGCGATGGTCTGCCCGCTGCACCTGGCCGGCTCGCCGCGACGACGGGCGGTGAAGGACGGATAGCGGGCGGCCTCGACGCCGAAGATCTTGATGTCCGGCTTGAGCGCCTTGGCGGCGATGGCGCTGCCCGCGATCAGACCGCCGCCGCCGATGGGGATGATCAGGGCGTCGAGGTCCGGCGCGTCCTCGACGAACTCCAGGCCGCAGACCCCCTGGCCCGCCACGATGCCCTCGTCGTCGAAGGCCGAGACGAAGACGTAGCCGTGCTCGGCCTGAAGCCGCCTGGCCTCCTCGGTCGAGCCGGAAAAATCGAGACCGTGGATGACGACATTGGCGCCGTGGGCGCGGGTGCCGTCCACCTTCACGAAGGGAGTGCCCTCGGGCATGACGATGGTCACGGGCACGCCCAGGCGGCCGCCGTGATAGGCCAGGGCCTGGGCGTGGTTGCCCGCCGAGGCGGCGACCACGCCACGCTTCATTTCGTCCGGCGTCAGCTGCAGCAACCGGTTCAGGGCGCCGCGCTCCTTGAAGCTGCCGGTGAAGTGCAGGTTGTCGTACTTGATCCAGATCTCGGCGCCGGTCAGCTGGGACAGGCGACGCGAATAGCGGACGGGGGTGCGGTCGACCTGACCGGCGATGCGTGACTGCGCCGCGCGGATGTCGTCGATGGTGACGGTCATGAAGCCCCTGAAAACGTTTCTCGGCCGGTCTCTGCGTCCGGTCTCCGGCGCCCTTTTGGCCCAGCCCGCGACGCCGGGCAACCTTGACTCGTCTCACCTTCGGGCGTCATTCCCGTGGAGCTTGAAACGCGTTCCGGGAGCTCCCTCCATGTCGATCCGTCGCCCTTCCCTCGCCCTCGCCGCCGTTCTGGCCGGCGCCCTGACGCTCGGCGCCTGCGCCACCACGCCCATGGGCGGCGCGACCGGCGCCGGTTCGACCGATTTCAGCGCCGACGCCTTCGCCTGGTCGGCCCGTGCGGGCCAGGCCTCGATCGAGGGCCGGGTCGCATTCGCCCAGGACGGCAAGAGCTTTCACTGCGTCGGCAACGTCGGCCTGATCCCCGACACCGGCTATACCCGCGCCCGCATGCAGCGCCTCTACGGCTCGACCGACCGCGCCGCGGTCCCCGCCGCCGTGGTGCGCGCTCGTTCGGCCGGCGAGCAGGCCGCCGACTATCGCGCCTTCGAACGCGCCCAGCCCTGCGCCGCCGACGCCTTCCGCTTCACCGGCCTGCCGGACGGCAGCTGGTTCCTGATCTCGCCGGTCAAGGCGGGAGACGACATCATGGTGGTCATGAAGCGCGTCCAGACGCGCGGCGGGCGCATGGTCAGCGTCACCCTCGGAAGTTGAACCGACCAGGGGACCGGCGTTCGCCATCCTTTGGCCTTATCGGGCCGCTCTCTGAACTGATCCATTCCTGGACAGTCGGGGAGCGCGTTCTTGTCCCAGCATAATATCATCGGCTCCGAGGCCTTCGGCCGGCGCCCGTTCGTCATCCTTCGCGGCGTCAAGGCAGGCGGCATCCGTCGCCGTCGTTCCGGATCAGCCATGGCCTATGTCATCGTCGCGATTCTGGCCTTGTCGGCCGGCGCGGCCGTCGCCGCCTTCGCGCTCGGCCCCCTGCTGGTGCAGCCCGCCGACGCGGCGACCGCCGCCGTCGCCGCGCCCACGCCGGCCCTGCAGGGCGTATCGACGCCGGTCGCCGCTCCGGCGTCCTAGGGACCGACGAAACTCAAGGCCTCGGCGAACAGTTCGCCGCGGCTGCGCACGCCCAGCTTCTGATAGGCGTGTTTCAGGTGGGTGCGCAGGGTCTCGATGGAGATGTCCAGCGCCTGGGCGATACGACCGGTCTCGACCCCCGCCAGCAACATCTCGATGATCCGTCCCTCGGACGGCGTCAGCAGATGGTTCTCGATCAGGGCCTGAAAGCGGATTTCGCTGCGCGCCCTCTGCAGGGTCAGACCGATCAGGGCGCTGGGCGGGGCGCAGACCTCCCGCGCCCAGGCCACCCAGTGACGTCCGCCCTCGCCCGGCACGACGGCGCAACCCGCCTCCTCGGGCCGGGCCGCAGCCACCAGGCCCGCGATGATCGGCGAGCGCGGCGCCAGACGTCCGTCGCAGACCTCGAAGGCCTCGCCGTCGTCGCGCAGCGCCCGCGCCGCCTCGTTCATCCACATGACGTCCAGCTCGCGCGTGACGATCAGACGGGCGCGACGCTCGCCGTCGACCCAGTTGGCCAGGGCGCGCCCGCAAAGCGCAGTCGGTTCGCCCTCATCGGTCGGAATCACACGGCGTCGATCGCCAGACACACGACGGTCGGCCGAAAACCAGAACGGCTCCTGCGACGCCTCAGGGGCGAAGCCGGTCTCAACTGAACCCTGTCTCACACCGACACTCCAAGCTCAGGCCGCCCCCATCCGACCGGTTGTTGCACCACCCGTTTCACGCAACGCCACAATCCTGACGGATTCCACCATACCTCAAAATATTCTCGGCTACATCCCACAGATTGGTGATGCCAAAGAACATGACGCAACGTAATTTCCACCGGTGCTCCCATGTATTTGTCCCATTGAATACTGTTACAAGAAGTACGTAATCAATACTTGGAGAAGTATATGCACAAAATGAAGTGAAACAACGATTACTAACAATAGGTTAATAATATAAATTGCTGAAATAACGAAGTTTTTTCAGGATCGCCCAGAACACCTCCCCCTAGCGGCCCCCGGATCGACGCTGAAAAGCCTCCGCTAGACTTCTCCCCGAGTTGAAACCTGTCGCGCCGCCAATGCACGCCAGGTCCACGGCGCACGCCCCCTCCTCCCCCGGGTTCGCACGCCATCCAGACCCTGACACGCCGATCGCCACCACCGCGCTAGCGGGATCGGCGCGCCAAAGGGCGGGCCGGGCGAAGACGCATCCACGGCTTCGCTCAAACATGGGCGCTTCGGCGCGACGGCCTCACCGCGGAATCGCACGCCCCCCCAGCGTTCCGCCCGACTGGAGTCGTCGCCGAAGCGCCAGGCCTGCGCCCGGCGCTCGGATATTTCTTCGCGATCTTCGCCATTATTGAGAAAATTGACATCGCGCCTCGCGCCAGGCGCGCGCGATTTCGGAAACTATTTCTCGCCAAACGGGGAGACATTCACGCCTTCAGCCGGAGGATGAGATGTTCAAGAGCCTGTTCACCGAACACCCCAGGTCCGTCGGCGAAAGCTATTTCGAGCACATGGGCATGTCGGCCTCTTTCGGGGCCGCCATGTTCAAGGGGGCCGCGGCCTGCTTTGTTCACGCCCTGATCCCCGGCCTCTGCGTCCGCACCGGCAGCGGCGTGGTCAGCGACCTGCATCACCGCATGGTCACCCACCGCAACAAGTCGGCCTGCGCCGAACAGACCACCGCAGCCCCGGCGGCCGCCGATGTTTGATCGCCTGCCGACAGCCAGAACCGACAGCCTCATGATGCTGGGCCGACTGATGCAGGCCGACCCGCGCGCCGACAAGATCGACCTGGGCGTCGGCACCTATCGCGACGAGACCGGCGCCATTCCGATCATGTCGGCGGTCAAGACGGCCGAGGCCCTCCTGCACGCCGAGCAGACCTCCAAGGGCTATGTCGGCCCGGCCGGCGATGCGGCCTTCGCGCTCGGCCTTCAAGCCGCGACCTTCCCCAACCTCTCGCCCTCGCTCCAGGCCCGGATGTCGCGCATCCAGACGCCGGGCGGGACCGGCGCCCTGCGCCTGGCGCTGCAGATCATCGCCCAGGCCAATCCGGCGGCCCAGGTGTGGATCGGCACGCCGACCTGGCCCGCCCACCTGCCGATCATCGCCGCCTGCGGCCTGACCGCGCGGACCTTCGATCACCTGACGGCGGACGGCGGGCTGAACCGTCAGGCGCTGGACGAGGCCCTGGCCCAGGCGGCGCCGGGCGATGTCGTCCTGCTGCACGGCTGCTGCCACAACCCGACGGGCGTCGATCTGGACGCCGACGCCTGGCGCGCGGTGGCCGAGATCGCGACCGCCAAGGGCCTTCTGCCCCTGATCGACCTGGCCTACCCCGGCCTCGGCGACAGCGTTGAAGACGACGTGGCCGGCGTTCGCATCCTGCTGGAAGGCTGCGAGAACGCCCTGGTCGCCCTGTCCTGCTCCAAGAGCTTCGGCCTCTATCGCGACCGGACCGGCGCCCTGCTGATGCTCAGCCAGGCCGAGGCCACCGCCGCCAACCTGGCCCAGGTCGCCGCCGGTCACGCCCGCCTGCTGTGGTCCAACCCGCCGGATCACGGCGCCGCCCTGGTGCGGATCATCCTGTCGTCGGACGAGCTGACCGGCCTGTGGCGGACCGAACTCGACGCCATGCGCCTGCGCGTGAATGCGCTGAGGGCGCAACTGGCCGCCCTGCCCCTGCCCCGACTGGACCTGTCCGCCCTGTCGCGTCAGCGCGGCATGTTCGCCCTGTTGCCCCTGTCGGAAGCCTCGGTCGATCGCCTGCGCCAGGACCACGCCGTCTATGTGGACGCCTCGGGCCGCATCAATGTCGCGGGGCTGAACGCGGGCAATTTCGAGCGGTTCGCGACAGCGCTCGCCTCGCTGGACTGAGGCGTCGCGCAAGCGTCACGGAACCGGAAACGCCCTGACCCGCTGAAAGGACTTCACCCTTTCAGGAGCAGGCGAATGAGCGTTCTCGGGTCCATCCTCGGCGGCATCTTCAAGAAGAAGAAGGACGAGCCCGCCGCCCCGGCGGCGCCCGCGCCTGCGCCGACTGCGGCGCCTGTCGCGCCTCAGGCCGCGCCCGCTGCGCCCGCCGCCGCAGCCCCGCCGCCCGAGGTCGATGTCGCCGGCATCCTCGACTTCATGAACGACCAGCGCGCGCAGAAGCTGAACTGGCGCACCTCCATCGTCGACCTGATGAAGCTGGTCGGGCTGGAATCCACGCTGGCCGAACGCAAGGAGCTGGCCGAAGAACTGGGCTACACCGGCGACAAGTCGGACAGCGCCAGCATGAACATCTGGCTGCACGCCCAGGTGATTCAGAAGATCCGGGACAACGGCGGGCGTCTGCCCACCGATCTCTGAGGTCCGTCTCTCGCGAGGGGGTGCGCGAACGCGCCCTCTCGCGCTAAGACAGGATCATGAGCGACGTCGATCCGAGTCTTGATGGCCCTCCCTGGGAGGAGGACGTTCCCGAGCGGGACGAGAACACCGACGACATGTTCGGCGCGCCCGCCGCTGCGCCTGAGCCTGTGGCGGCGCCCGTGGCTGCTGCGCCGACGCCGACCAAGGCGGAACCCTTCGCGGACGAACCCGCCGGCGACGGCGCTTATCAGGTTCTGGCCCGCAAATACCGTCCGCGCGCCTTCGAGGACCTGATCGGGCAAGAGGCCATGGTCAGGACCCTGACCAACGCCTTCGCTACCGGCCGCATCGCCCACGCCTTCATGCTGACCGGGGTGCGCGGCGTCGGCAAGACGACGACCGCCCGCCTGCTGGCCCGCGCCCTGAACAACGAGACGGACAGCATCGACAAGCCGTCGCTGGCCCTGACCGCCCACGGCCGGCACGACGCCGCCATCATGGCCGGCCAGCACATGGACGTCATGGAGATGGACGCCGCCTCGCACACCGGCGTCAACGACATCCGCGACATCCTGGAAAGCGTCCGCTACGCTCCCGTAGAGGCCCGCTACAAGGTCTATGTCCTCGACGAGGTCCACATGCTGTCGACGCAGGCGTTCAACGCCCTGCTGAAGACGCTGGAAGAGCCGCCGCCCCACGCCAAATTCATCTTCGCGACGACCGAGATCCGCAAGGTCCCGGTGACCATCCTGTCGCGCTGCCAGCGCTTCGACCTGCGCCGCGTCGAGCCGGAGGTTCTGGTCGGCCATCTGGGCCGCATCGCCGACCGCGAAGGCATGAAGATCGAGCAGGAGGCCCTGGCGCTGATCTCGCGCGCGGCCGAAGGCTCGGTCCGTGATGGCCTCAGCCTGCTGGATCAGGCCCTGGTTCAGGCCGAAAGCGGGGCGACGGTGCAGACCGCCACCGTGCGCGACATGCTGGGTCTGGCCGACCGCACCCAGACCATCGCCCTGTTCGAATCCGTCATGGCCGGGCGCACGGCCGAGGCGCTGGAAAACTTCCGCACCCTCTACGGCTATGGCGCCGATCCGGTGCAGGTCACCAACGACCTGCTGGAGCACTGCCACGCGGCTTCGGTGGCCAAGATGCTGGGTCCCAACGCCACCCGCCTGCCCAATGATCAGGCGCAGAAGCTGACGGCGCTCGGCGCGGCCATCTCCGCCGGAACCCTGTCGCGCACCTGGCAGATGCTGCTCAAGGCCCTGGACGAGGTTCGGCGCGCGCCCAACCCGGCCGACGCCGTGGAAATGGCCATCGTGCGCCTGGCCTACGCCGCCGACCTGCCGGGACCGGAAGAGGCGCTGAAGGCCATCCAGTCGGGCGGGACCCTGCCGGGCGGCGGCGGCGCGGGCGGCCCGCGCGGCGGCGGCGGAGGCGGCGGCGCCTCGGCCATGCTGGCGGCGCGGCCCGTGGCCCAGCCGGCCTTTCCCGATCCTCAAACCTTCGAGGCCGTGGTCGCCCTGATCGGCGACAAGCGTGAAATCACGCTGCAGATGGACGTCGAGCGCTATGTGAAGCCGGTGTCGTTCAAGCCGGGCGCCATCGTCTATGAGCCGGCGGCGGGTTCGCCCGTCGATCTGGCGCGGCGTCTGGCCTCGCGGCTCAAGGAGTGGACCGGCCGGACCTGGCTGATCGCCGCCAACGGCCAGGGCGGCGGCGAGACCCTGATCGAGATCGAGAAAAAGGCCCGCTCCGCCCGCCGTGCGGCGGTCGAGGCGGACCCCTTCGTGGTGTCCATCATGCAGGCCTTCCCCGGCGCCGAGATCAAGGAGATCAAGACCCTGGCCCCGGCGGTCGAAATGCCCGCCATCCCGGAAGACGACGAGGCGGGCGAGGACGACTGATCGTCCTCGCCGTCTTCGTGCTTACAAAATCTGCGCGGCTTCCTCGAAGTCGAGGCGGGGCGAGCGCGGGAAGAGGTTCTCGTCGGTGCCGTAGCCCAGGTTCATGATGAAGTTCGGCTCGACATTGCTGTCGGGGAAGAACTCGGCCTTCACGCCGGCGGCGTCGAAGCCCGACATCGGCCCCACGTCCAGACCCAGGGCGCGGGCGGCGATGGTCAGATAGCCCCCCTGCAGGGAGGCGTTGCGGAAGGCGGCCTCACGACGACCGGCCTCGTCCAGGAACCAGTCGCGGGCGCCCGGCGCGTGCGGGAACAGCTTGCCCAGGGTCTCGTGGAAATCGATGTCCTGGGCGATGATCAGATTGACCGGGGCGGCCAGGGTCTTGGCGCGGTTGCCCTCGCTCATGTGGACCGACAGGCGGGCCTTGGCCTCGGGCGAGGTGACGAAGACGAAGCGGGCCGGGGTCATGTTGACCGCCGTCGGGCCGAACTTGGTCAGGTCGTAGAGCTGGCGGATCAGGTCCTCGGACACCGGCCGGTCGCTCCAGCCGTTGCGCGTGCGCGCCTCGGTGAACAGCTGGGCCAGGACAGAATCGGAAACCGGAACGTCGCGGGCGGCAAGGGCGTCGAAGGCCATGGAAAAAGCTCCTGAACAGGATTAGCAACTTCAATTGTGGCGAATATGGCCTGTCGCGCGCCGCCGTCAAGGGGACTGCTACAAAATCTGTTGCTGATTTGAATCCCTGTTCTGCAAGAGGGTCTGGAGCCGGACTGCGGATCGCCCTATCTAGGGGGGATGAAAGACCTCAACGCCCTGATGCAACAGGCCCAGGCCATGCAGCAAAAGCTGCAGGACGCCCAGGCCAAAATGGCCGAAACCACCGCCGAGGGCACCTCGGGCGGCGGCCTTGTCTCCATCGCCCTGAAGGGCCCTGGCGAGATCACCTCGGTGAAGATCGACGACAGCCTGATGACCCCCGGCGAGGGCGAGATTCTGGCCGACCTGATCGTCGCCGCCCACGCCGACGCCAAGCGCAAGCTGGACGAGGTCAACAACGCCCTGATGCGCGAGGCCGCCGGCCCCATGGCCGGGATGAACATCCCGGGAATGCCGAAACTCTTCTGATGGCCGCCTCCGCCGGGCCGGAAATCGAACGGCTCATCAGCCTTCTGGCCAAGCTGCCGGGCATGGGTCCGCGCTCGGCCCGTCGCGCGGCCCTGGCCCTGCTGAAACGGCGCGAGCAACTTCTCGTGCCGCTGGCCGCCTCGTTGGCCGAGACAGCGGACAAGGTCGTCAACTGCTCAGTCTGCGGTTCGCCCGACACGCGCGACCCCTGCTCGGTCTGCTCGGACCAGAGCCGCGACAACGCTCTGATCTGCGTGGTCGAGGAGGCCGGCGCCCTGTGGGCCATGGAGCGCTCGGGCGCCTTTCGCGGCAAGTATCATGTTCTGGGCGGGCTGCTCTCGGCGCTGGACGGGGTCGGGCCCGAACAGCTGCGCATCGCCGAACTGATCGGCAGAGCGAAAGGCGGCGAGGCGCGCGAGGTCGTCCTGGCCCTGCCCGCCACCGTCGACGGCCAGACCACGGCCCACTACCTCGCCGAGCGCCTGTCGGCGGCGGGAGTCGAAGTCACGTCCCTGGCGCGCGGCGTCCCGGTCGGCGGCGAACTGGACTGGCTGGACGACGGCACCATCGTCCAGGCCCTGCGGGCGCGCCGACCCGCTTAACCCCCAACCTCCGTCATCCCGGACGCAGGCTCGCTGGCGAGCCGAAGATCCGGGACCCAGGCGGTGGAGATTTGTAGGCTACTTCTCTGCTTGGAGTCGCCGCCTGGGTCCCGGATCGGCCTGACGGCCGTCCGGGATGACGGAAGGCAGCGTCTGCGGCTGCGCTTTCAACCGCCCGCGACTCCGGCTAGGAACGGAGCATGAACACGCTCGAACTCATCCTGCTGGTCGTCGCCGTCGCTGCTGTCGCGGGCTTCTTCTGGGCCTTCATGGGCTGGCAGAAGGCCAAGGGGGCGCTGGACGCCGCCGACGCCCGGCTTGAGCTGATGGAGGAGAGCCGTGATTCCATGGCTGAGTTCCTCAAGGCCCAGGCCTCGCAGTCGGCCGAGGCCGTGGCGACCAAGCTGGTGGCCCGCGCCACCGAGACCTTCCAGGCCCAGGACCGCGTCGCCCGCGAGCGCATGGAGGCCCAGCTCAAGCCGGTCTCCGAAACCCTCGCCAAGTTCCAGGAGCATGTCGCGGCGCTGGAGAAGACCCGCGCCGAGGACACCGGCGGCTTGAAGGAGCAACTGGCCGCCCTGATGACCGCCTCGACCGCCACCCGCGACGAGGCGCGCCGCCTGACCGAGGCCCTGAAGGGCAATACCGGCCGTCGCGGCCGCTGGGGCGAGCAGACCTGCCGCAATGTGCTGGAAGCCGCCGGCATGGCGGGGCGCTTCGACTTCGAGGAGCAGAACTCCTCGGCCAATGACGAGGGCCGTCAGCAGCGCCCCGACTTCATCGTCAAACTGCCCGGCGGCGGCATGTTCGTCATCGACGCCAAGGTGTCCCTGGCCTTCGCCGACGAGGCGGACGGCGACGACGAAGCCCAGGCCCAGGCCATGTCGCTGCGCACCGCCGCCAGCATGAAGACCCACGTGCGCCAACTGTCGTCCAAGGCCTATCAGGACCAGTTCAAGCCCAGCCCCGACTTCGTCGCCATGTTCGTGCCCGGCGACGCCTTCCTCGCCGCCGCTCTGGACCACGAGCCGGACCTGATGACCCAGGCCATGGCCTCGCGCGTGGTCATCGTCACGCCCACCACCCTGTTCGCCCTGTGCAAGGCGGTCGCCTATGGCTGGCGCGCCGAGGAGCAGGCCAGGAACGCCGAGGACGTCGCCAAGCTGGGCAAGGAGCTCTACAAGCGCCTCTCGGTCATGGGCGGCCACGCCGCCTCGGTCGGCAAGGCCCTGGACGCGGCCGTCGGGCGCTACAACCAGTTCGTCGGCTCGCTGGAAAGCCAGGTCATGGTGTCAGCGCGCCGGTTCGAGGACCTGAAAGTCGATCACGAGGGCAAGGACCTGCCGGAACTGCCGCCCGTCGAACAGTCGCCGCGCGCCCTCAGCCGCCCCGAACTGCTGAACGCGCCCGCCGATTAGGGCTTGCTTGACGGCGCACGAGGCTGGTGTAAAACACACTTGTCAACTTTGGAGGGGCGGCGTGGCCGGCAAGCGTAAACTTCTCATCCAGTCCGCCGTGGGGCTCGGGCTGGTCGTTCTGGCGGCCTTCGTCACCGGCGGCGTGCTGGGCTTCATGAAGGCCAGCGGTCAGGACGTCATGTCCAGTTCAGCCGCGCTCTGGACCGTCGGCGTTTTCGCCGTGATCACCATGCTGATCGCGATGTGGGTCAGTCTGAAGTGGATGTCCTCCATCGACGAGGCGGCGCAGGAAGCGCACAAGTGGGCCTGGTATTGGGGCGGATCCAGCGGCATGGCCGTGGGCGGCGCCCTGGTCATCATGGCCTCGCTTCCGCAGGCCGCCGCGATCAATATTCCCGCCTGGTACTCCGACCGGGTCGATCCCGCCGCCTACGCCGCCACGGGCGCCTTCGCCATGCTGACCCTGATGCTGATCGGTTACGGCGTCGCCTGGGCATGGTGGTGGTGGGCGCGGCGCTGAGGAGGCTCGCATGAACAATCGCCTCAAGGTCCTGCGCGCCGAACGCGACTGGAGCCAGGCCCACCTGGCGACCGAGCTGGGCGTCTCGCGCCAGACCGTCAATGCGCTGGAGACGGGGCGCTACGACCCCTCCCTGCCCTTGGCCTTCAAGATCGCGCGCCTGTTTCAACTGCCGATCGAATCCATCTTCTCGGACGAGGAATAGTTCCGCCATGCGTATCGCCCGACTGTCTGACGGCATTCAATCAGCCCTGACGGTCGGGGCGGCGCTGTCCGCCCTGCTGCTGGTGCCCTCGGCGATGGCGCAGACCCCGTCCGCCGCCCCGGCCGCCGTCGTCGCCGCGCCCGCCGGTTCGGGTCCGGGCCTGTGGGTGGTCAAGGACGAGGATTCCACCCTCTACCTGTTCGGCACGGTCCATGTGCTGAAGCCCGACACGCCCTGGGGCACCGCACGGGTCGACCGCGCCTTCGCCAGCGCCGACGAATACTGGTTCGAGATCGCCGACCTGAGCGACCAGTCGGGCGTCATGCCGATCATCCAGGCCAAGGGCGTCTCGCCCGACCGCCCCCTGTCCAGCCTGCTGACGGCGGAAGAGATGGCCGATCTCGACGCGGCCGCCCGCACCGTCGGCGCGACAGCGGCCCAGCTGGATCCGCTGCGCCCCTGGCTGGCCAGTCTGCAACTGGCCCTCGCCTCGATCCAGAAGGCCGGCTACGTGGCGGCCAACGGCGGGGATCAGATCCTGCACGCGCGCGCCGCCGCCACCGGCAAGCCCATCAAGGGCTTCGAGACCGCGCCCCAGCAGATCGGCTTCGTCGCCGACATGTCGGAGGACGCGCAACTGGCCCTGCTGCGCTCGGGCCTCAAGGAGTTCGATCAGGCGGACGCCATGCTCGGCCGCATGGTCGCCGCCTGGTCCGCCGGCGACGTCGAGACGCTGGACCGTCTGATCGGCCAGGAAATGAAGGCGGAATCGCCGGAAATGTACGCCGTGATGCTGACGCGCCGGAACCAGGCCTGGGCCGACCAGATCCAGACGCTCCTCGCCGGTTCGGGCACGGCCTTCATCTCGGTCGGCGCGGGCCACCTGGCTGGCGCCGACAGCCTGCAGGCCCAGTTGGAACAGCGTGGAATTCGGGTCGAACGGCTCAGCGACTGACGAGGTCCGCACCACTCGATTTTCCCCAGGCCCGGCCCCGCGCCGGGCTTTTTCTTTTCACCCCCGACCTCTATGGTCCCTTCCAGCGCGGTCGTAGTTCAGAGGTAGAACGTCAGCTTCCCAAGCTGAATGTCGCGGGTTCGATTCCCGCCGGCCGCTCCAGTTCCGCGCCGATGATTTGCCGGCGGCGGGCTTAGCGGGGCTGTCCGGTGAAACATTCTCTCGATCCGTCCGATCTTCGCATCCTGCGCGAGTTGCAGGCCGACGGGTCGTTGACCATCGCCGAGCTGGCCGAGCGGGTCGGGCTGTCCCAGACCCCGTGCTGGAAACGGGTGCGTCGCCTCGAGGACGAGGGTTTCATCGAGCGCCGGGTGGCTCTGCTCAACCGCGACAAGCTGGATCTGGTGCTGGTTGTCTTCGTCGCCATCCGCACCCGCCACCACGACGGCGAATGGCTGGAGCGATTCGCCCAGGGCGCGTCGGCCATGCCGGAAGTCGTCGAATTCTATCGGATGAGCGGCGAGACCGACTATCTGCTCAAGGTCGTCGTCAGCGACATCGCCGCCTATGACCGCTTCTACAAACGCCTGATCCAGATCGCCCCGCTGGTGGACGTCAGCTCTTCTTTCGCCATGGAACAGATCAAGTGCACCACGGCGCTGCCGATCTGAGGCCGCGCTCACGCGGCGCGCCGCCGCACGACGAACGTTAGCCGTCATTGCGCGCTCAAGCAGCCGATCACCGCGTGATCGACGATAGCGCCAAATTTCATGAGAGGGTGGAGACCGCGACCCGAAGGGGAATTCGTTGTGGCTGCTGCCTTCCGGCCCTGACCAGATTGGCGAAGCCTTCGCCCGCGATCTCCGAGGAGGGATATGACGGTTGGCGACGCGGGAATCAAGACCCCTCCCCGCGTCGTCTTGTCGGGGGTATGAAGCGCCATGCCTTATCGCAACGTCTTCTCCGGCAATCCGCTCGACCGCTCGGGCGACCTTCGCAACGACGCCACCTGGCTGGGCGAGCAGGAGGCCAATCCCGAGGCCCTGGCCATGGTGCTGTGGGAGGGCCGGCCTCTGGTCGAGGATCATGAGGGCGGGCAGCGCCTGGTCTGGCTCTCGCTGGGGCATGGACGCGATCTGGTTCCCGACCGCGACGTCTTCCTGGGCCTGTGGAAGGGCGCGCCGGTCTTTGCGGTCGAGTTCGAAAGCTCGATCGACCCGACCACCGGCCCTGCCGGGGGCCTGGGCCAGTTCATCGAGATGCGCGCGGCGGCCGCCGCACTGCCGGAAGCCGATGTCGCGATAGCGGGCACGGCCAAGAGCCTGTTCGATTGGCGCCGCCGCCATGGATTCTGCGCCGCCTGCGGCAAGGCGACGGATCAGGCCTCGGGCGGGTGGCGACGCGTCTGCCCGGCCTGCGGGGTCGAGCATTTCCCGCGCGTCGATCCGGTCGTCATCATGCTGCCGGTCTACAAGGGCGAAGCGGAACCTCGCTGCCTGCTGGGGCGCCAGGCGATCTGGCCCGAGGGCCGGATGTCGGCCCTGGCCGGCTTCATGGAGCCCGGCGAATCCATCGAGGAAGCCTGCGCCCGCGAGGTGATGGAGGAGGCGGGTCTGACGGTGTCGAGCGTCGCCTACCATTCCAGTCAGCCCTGGCCCTTCCCGGCCCAGCTGATGATCGGCCTGATCGCCGAGGTCACGGACGACAACGCCGCGCCGGACCAGACCGAGCTGGAGGCCGTGGCCTGGCTGACGCGGGCCGAGGCGCGGGCGGTGCTGGCGGGCACGCACGGGACGATCCACGCTCCGCCGCCGTTCGCGATCGCGCGGCGGCTGCTGGAGGCGTGGGCGCAAGAATAGAGACCTTCTCCCCTTGAGGGAGAAGGTGGCTCGCGCAGCGAGACGGATGAGGGGTGCGAGCGCTTCGGCGTCCGACAAATGACTTCGACGGCTGGGCGACGCTGAATTCAAGCGTCGCGTCGATACCCCTCATCCGAGGCCTTCGGCCCCACCTTCTCCCTCAAGGGGAGAAGGAAGGTTGGATCAGACCAGCTTCCTTGCCGCTTCCAGATCCGCCGGATTGTCGACCGACAGCGGGGCTTCGTCGATGACCGAGGCCCAGATCTGCAGGCCCATCTCCAACGCCCGCAGCTGCTCCAGCTTCTCGCGCTTCTCCAGCGGCGACGGCGGGGCGGCGCAGAAGCGCATCAGGGCCTCGCGGCGGTAGCCGTAGATGCCGACGTGGCGCCAGACGGGGCCGTCCCCGTAGAGGGTCGAGCGGGTGAAGTAGAGGGCGCGGCCGCTGGTTTGCCCTTCCGGCAAGGCCAGAACGGCTTTCACCACGTCGGGATTGGTCCGGTCCGAGGCCTCGGCCTCGGTCGCGACCAGGGTGGCGATGTCGCAGGCCGATTCGCGCGCCAGCAGATCGGCGCAGGCCCGCGCCAGATCCGGCGAAGCGAAGGGCATGTCGCCCTGGATGTTGATGACCAGGTCATGGGTGCCGTCAGGGTCGACCGCCTCGACCGCCGCACGGATACGGTCGGAGCCGCTGGGCAGGGCCGGATCGGTCAGGACCGCCAGGCCGCCCGCCGCCTCGACCGCCTCGACAATCTCGGGATCGCCCGCCGCCACGGCCACGCGGAAGCCGGACAGGGCCGCCTGTTCCCAGGCCCGCACAATCATGGGCTTGCCGCCGATATCGGCCAGCGGCTTGTTCGGCAAACGGGTCGCCGCCATGCGAGCGGGTATCATTATCAGCGGATTCATCGACTTGACGACGTCCTGCGACGCCCGGAAACGCCCGGGCCGGTTGCGAAGGTCGCGCTAGCGTGTAAGAGACGCCGACGCAAGAATGCCTGAGGCCGCTTCGCGGTTGGGGGGCTCATTAGAGACGGGAAGCGACGACGCGCATGAGCGGCGATCTGAAGTGGAACAAGATTATGGGCGCGTGCCTGGGCACCGCCTTTGTGATCCTGGTGGTCCAGCAAGTTTCGGGCATGGTCTATCACACCAAGCAGCCTGAAAAGATGGGCTACTTTGTGGACGCGCCGGAAGAATCCGCGGGCGCCGAGCCCGCCGCCCTCCCGATCGACTGGGGCACGGTCCTGCCGACCGCCGACCTGGCTGCCGGTGAAGCCGCCTTCGCGCGCTGCCAGGCCTGCCATACCGCCAATGCGGGCGGCGCCGACGGCATTGGTCCGAACCTGAACGGCGTCCTCGGCGGTCCGGTCATGCACCGCGCCGGCTTCGCCTACTCGGACGCCATGGCCAAGCACAAGGCCGAGGCTCCGACCTGGGGCTATGACGAGCTGGATCACTTCCTGACCGCGCCGGGCCGTTACGTCCCGGGCACCAAGATGTCCTTCGCCGGCATCCGCGACGAGAAGACCCGCATCAACCTGATCGCCTGGCTGCGCACCCAAGGTTCGGGCGGCGTCGCCATTCCGGCTTCGGACCCGGCCCGTCAACCGGGCGCGGCAGCGGCTCCGGCGGTTGAAGGCGCGGCTGCGGCCGAAGGCGCCGCCGCTCCGGCGGCCGAGGGCGCGGCTCCGGCCACGACCCAGGCCACCCCGGCCGCCCCGCCGGCCGCGACCAGCGCTCCGACGGCCTAAGCGTCAGATACTCAAGACCACGGGAAAGGCGGCCTTCGGGCCGCCTTTTCTGCGTTTGGGGGTCGGCGCAGGCGAATGCGGCCAAAGGACTGGGTCCCCGCCTCCGCGGGGATGAGCGGAATCTAGAAAATCAGATCCGCCGGAAAACCGCAGACGCGAAGCCTTCGCCGGTCAGGCGGGTCTCGACCTCGGCCAGGCTCTCGATGACGACGCCGCCGCGCACGCCGGTGGAGTGAATGACCTGATCGGCGTCGACCATGATGGCCGAGTGGCCAGTCCAGTCATGGTCGCGGTTCGGCGCCATCCAGACGACCAGATCGCCGCGCCGGGCCTCTGCGCGCGCGATGGGGCGACCGAGGTCGGCTTGGCCATCGGAGCGGCGCGGGCCGGGCAGACCGCAGGCCAGCAAGGCCTGCTGCACCAGGCCCGAGCAATCGGTCTCGAACGAGGAGCGGGCGCCCAGGGCGTGCGGGCGACCCAGCAGACGCTCGGCCACGGCCACCGGCTCGCGTTCGAAGTCGCCGACGGCTTGCAGATCGGCCTCGCTGACGCCTTCGGCGGCCTCGCCCACCAGGGCGTTCAGCGGCAGGGCGGCGGACACGGAGGAAACCCGACGACGGGCCAGGGGCGCGCCGGACGCCAGGACCTCCAGCGCCACCCAGCCGACGACGCCGTCGCGACGGGCGCGCCCCCAGGCCCGGTCGTCCTGACGATGCAGGACGTCGAAGGCCTCGCCGTGCAGAAGCTGGTCGATGCGTTGATCCGCGTCCGACAGGATGTCGGCGACCGGCACGCGGCAATGCATGGGTTCAAGCCGCACATAGGCCTCGGCCGGCATCAGGCCTTCCAGCGCCTGTTCGGCCAGCACGATCCGCTCTCCGTCCCGAAGGATCAAAGGCGGGCCAGGCGGGAGAAGGGCCAGAAGGTCGGACAAACAGGGCCTCGGCGTCGGTTCACGCGGGTGAACCGTCATATGTAAACTCCGAAGCCAAATCGGGCGTTAACAGCCTTGGCTATTTCGCGAATCGGTCGCGCAGGTAGCGGTAGCAGGCGCGCAGGGCCTGGGCTTCGCCGCCCTCCGGGCGCCCCGGCTGGGCGCGCGGATTCCAGGCGAAGATGTCCATGTGCGCCCATGATCCGGTCGTCGGCGCGAACTTTTGCAGGAAGAGGGCCGCCGTCACCGATCCGGCCTGGGCCCAGGCGGCGGAATCATTTCTGATGTCGGCGATCTCGCTGTCCAGCGAGGCGCGATAGCCGGCCCAGAGCGGCATCCGCCACAGGGGGTCGCTCACGGCGCGCCCGGCGCTGAGAATGCCTTCGGCCAGGGCCTCGTCGTCGGTGTAAAGCGGCGGCAGTTCGGGCCCCAGCGCCATCCGTGCGGCGCCCGTCAGGGTGGCGAAGTCCAGTGTCAGGTCAGGATTGTGCTCGCCCGCCCGCGTCAGGACGTCGGCAAGGATCAGGCGGCCTTCGGCGTCGGTATTGCCGATCTCGATGGTCAGGCCCTTGCGGCTGGACAGGATGTCGCCGGGGCGGAAGGCGTCGGCGGACACCGCATTCTCGACGGCGGCGACCAGCACCACCAGCCGCACCGGCACGTCGACCTGCATGATCAGACGACCCAGCGCCAGGGCATGGGCCGAGCCGCCCATGTCCTTCTTCATGTTGCGCATCCCGGCGGCGGGCTTGAGGTCCAGACCGCCGGTGTCGAACACCACCCCCTTGCCGACCAGGGCCACCAGCGGCAGGTCGGTCCGGTCCAGCTTCCAGCCGATCTCGATGACGCGCGGGGCGCGGTGCGGGGCGGCGGCCCGGCCGACGGCGTGGACGGCCGGGTAGTTGTCTTCCAGCAAGGCGTCGCCGGTCGTGACGGTCAGGGTCGCGCCGGCCGCTTCAGCGATCTCGCGGGCGATGGTCTCGATCTGCAGCGGTCCCATGTCGGCGGCGGGGGTGTCGACCATTTCGCGGGCCAGGGCGGCAGCGGCGGCGATGTTCAGAGTCTCGGTCAGGTCGAGCCCGGCGGGGGCGACCAGACGGGCGCGGCCGCGCTCGGGCCGGGCCTTGTAACGGTCGAATAGATAGCCGCCGAGGACGAAGGCCAGGGCGGCCTGCGTCGCCGTCTCGCCCTCGACGCCGTCGAGGCGCCAGTCGCCGGCAGGCAGGCGCGTCGGCAACGACCGCGCGCTCATCGGCTCGAAGGCCTCGCCGGCGCCGAACAGGGCCTCGGCCGCCGCGCCGTCGTCGCCGGGGACGATCAGCAACTGGCCCGCCTTGCCGGTGAAGCCGTTGGCCTCGGCCCAGACGGCGGACTTGCCGGTCAGCGCCTGCCCGGTCTTGACCACGCGCACCGGGCGGGCGCTGTCGGAAGCGGCGATCAGCAGGTCGGAGTGAACGACGGACATGGGGGCGAGCCTTTCCGGCCGTTAAGGCCGATTAACCAAACCTTGACCCGAAGGCGCGACCCTGGGGCCGCAGGAAACCGTCCGGACCCTCTCCATGTCGCGCACCGCCGCCGCCGCCGCAACCATGACGCTGGCTCTTTGGGCTCTGTCGGGCGCCGTTCAGGCCCAGACCTCCCCTGCCCCGACGACCGCCGCCGCTCCGGCGCGCAAGCCCGCCGACGCCGCGACGCGGGCCAGCTATGACCGCGCCGACGCCCTCAGCCGCTCGGTCTTCTGGTCCAACGAACAGCAGATCAATCCCATGGACCCCGTCGCCGGGGTCCGGATGGCCCAGGCCCTGCGCGAAATGGGTCAGTTCGATCAGGCCGCCGAGACGGCGCAGAACGTCCTGACCGTCCAGCCCGCCAATCTTGAGGCCATGCTGGAGGTCGGCCGCGCCCACATCGCGCGGGGTCAGGCCTTCTACGGCATCGCGACGCTGGAGCAGGCCCGCGCCGCCGCGCCGCGCGACTGGCGGCCCCTGTCGTTGCTGGGCGTGGCCTATCAGCAGGTGCGCCGCGCCGACGACGCCAAGGCGGCATGGACCGAGGCCCTACGCCTGTCGCCCGACAATCCCGACGTCCTGACCAACGCCGCCATCGCCCGTATGGGCGAAGGCGACGCGCCGTCGGCCGAAATCCTGTTGCGCCGCGCCGCCGCCCAGCCGACCGCGACGCTCAAGGTGCGCCAGAACCTGGCCCTGTCGCTGGGCCTGCAGGGCAAGACCGCCGAGGCCGAGGCCATCCTGCGCCGCGACCTGCCGCCCGAGGCCGCCGACGCCAACCTGCGCTGGCTGGCGGAGCGGACGGCGGCGGCGTCCGGCGCCGCGCCCGTCGCGGCGGCTGAAACCGCCGGCCCGGCCCGCACCTGGTCCTCGGTGCAGGGCGGCTGAGCAACAAGCATGGCGCCTCTCCCTCCCACTTGGGGGAGGGTGGCTGACGCGCAGCGTCAGACGGGTGGGGGCGGCAAGGCAAATCAGCCGCTACGCCCCTCTATCACCGCGCCCTCCCCACCCGGTCGCTACGCGACCACCCTCCCCCAAGTGGGAGGGAGAGGCGTCGCGCTCTTCTCTCCCCGCCTCGAAAGCCCTATCTTCCGCCCATGATTGACGACCTCTACAGCGCGCGCATCCTGTCGCTGGCGGCCAACCTGCCGCACAGCGGGCGGCTGGACGCCCCTGAAGGGACCGCCGAGCGCGTGGCCAAGCTGTGCGGGTCCAAGGCGACCGTAGACGTAATTCTCGACGATGAGGGCCGCATCAGCGACTTCGCCCAGACGGTGAAGGCCTGCGCCCTGGGGCAGGCGGCGGCGGGCGTGGTGGGCGAGAGCATCCTTGGCGCCACGGCCCAAGAAATCGCTGAGGCTAGAGACGCCATGCTGGCCATGCTGAAATCGGGCGGCGACGGCCCCGAAGGCCGCTTCGAAGGTCTGCGGGTGCTCAAGCAGGTCGCCGACTATCCGGCGCGGCACGCCTCGACCATGGTGGCGCTGGAAGCCGTGCTCGAAGCCGTCAATCAGGCGTTGGCGAAACACCACAGCGATACGCGAACTCGCCTCGCCGGCGCGGCCTGAAGGCTTCGTCCGGTTGATCCCCCTGCGATGAAGAGGGATAAGCGGCGCGAACCCGAAACAGAGCCCCCGGCGAAGGGACAGATGTCTCTCTACGAACGCAGCGTCCGCGCGGCCCATCGGGGCTACAAGGTCACGCTGTCCCCCTTCTTCGGCCAGTCGTGCCGGTTTCTGCCGACCTGTTCGGACTATGGGCGCGACGCCCTGCTCCAGCATGGTCCGGTTCGGGGGGGATGGCTCACCGTGCGCCGTCTCTGTAAATGCCATCCCTTCGGCGGTTCGGGCTATGATCCCGTGCCGCCCGCCAAGATCGAAAAAGAACGACCGTCATGATCGAACTGAAATTCCCCGACGGCGCCGTGCGTCAGTATCCGGCCGGCTCGACGGGCCGCGACGTGGCCGCCGCCATCTCGCCTTCTCTGGCCAAGAAGGCGGCCCTGGTCGTCTGGAACGGCGAGCAGCGCGACCTGGACCGCGTCATCGACGGCGACGGCGATTTCCGCCTGCTGATGCGTGACGATCCCGAGGCGCTGGAGACCATCCGCCACGACGCCGCCCACGTCCTGGCCCAGGCGGTGCAGGAGCTCTTCCCCGGCACCCAGGTGACGATCGGCCCGGCCATCGAGGACGGCTTCTATTACGACTTCGCCCGCGATGAGCCCTTCTCGACCGACGACTTCGCCAAAATCGAAAAGAAGATGGGCGAGATCATCGACCGGGGCGCCCCGCTGGAGCGTCAGGTCTGGGACCGCGACACGGCCATCGCCCACTTCGAAAAGATCGGCGAGACCTACAAGGCCGAGCTGATCCGCGACCTGCCGGGGACGGAGACCATCACCGTCTATAAGCAGGGCGAATGGGCCGACCTGTGCCGGGGGCCGCACTTCCCGACCACCAAGTTTGTCGGCAAGGCCTTCAAGCTGACCAAGCTGGCCGGCGCCTACTGGCGCGGGGATTCGAACCGCGCCCAGTTGCAGCGCATCTACGGCACCGCCTGGGCGACCCAGGCCGACCTGGACGCCTATCTGCTGCGCATCGAGGAGGCCGAGAAGCGCGACCACCGCAAGCTGGGCCGCGCCATGGAGCTCTTCCACATGCAGGAAGAGGGCCGCGGCATGGTCTTCTGGCACCCCAAGGGCTGGATCCTGTGGCGCGTTCTGGAGGCCTATATGCGCCGCCGCCTGGACGCGGCCGGATACGTCGAGGTCAAGACGCCCCAGGTGCTGGACCGCAAGTTCTGGGAGGCCTCGGGCCACTGGGAGAAGTACCGTCCCAACATGTTCGTCTGCGAGACGGTGGAGGGCGAGACCCTTTCGCTGAAGCCGATGAACTGCCCCGGCCACCTGCAGATCTTCGATCAGGGCCAGCGGTCCTATCGCGAACTGCCGCTGCGCATGGCCGAGTTCGGCGCCTGCCACCGCTATGAGCCGTCCGGTTCGCTGCACGGCCTGATGCGCGTGCGCGGCTTCACCCAGGACGACGCCCACATCTTCTGCCGCGAAGACCAGATCGTCGACGAGACGGCCGAGTTCATCAAGCTGGCCAAGAGCGTCCATGCCGACCTCGGCATGGAGACGGCCTACATCAACCTGGCCACCCGCCCCGACGTCCGCGCCGGTTCGGACGAGTTCTGGGACAAGGCCGAGGCCCAGATGGCCGAAGCCGCCCGCGCCGCCGGGGTCGAGCCGGTCATCGCCGAGGGCGACGGCGCCTTCTACGCGCCCAAGCTGGACTTCATCGTCAAGGACGCCATCGGCCGCGAATGGACCTGCGGCACGATCCAGCTGGACTATGTCCTGCCCGACCGTCTGGATGCGACCTACATCGCCGAGGACGGCCAGAAGCACCGCCCGGTCATGCTGCACCGCGCAATCCTGGGCTCGTTCGAGCGCTTCATCGGCATCATGATCGAGAACTACGCCGGGGCCTTCCCGCTGTGGCTGGCGCCGACCCAGGCCGTGGTGGCCACCATCACCTCGGACGCCGACGGCTATGCCGAAGAGGTCGTCGCCAAGTTCCGGGCTGCGGGCCTGCGCACCGAGATCGACCTGCGCAACGAGAAGATCAACTACAAGATCCGCGAACACTCGGTCGGCAAGGTGCCCGCCATCGCTGTCGTCGGACGCAAGGAGGCCGAGGAAGGCAAGGTCGCCATCCGCCGCCTGGGCAGCCAGGCCCAGACCATCGTCACCGTCGAGGAGGCCATCGCCATCCTGACCGACGAGGCCCTGGCGCCGGACCTGAAGCGGATCCGCGACGGTCAGGCCTGAACATGAAAACGCCCCGGTCGAAAGGCCGGGGCGTTTTTCTTTGACCTATCCCTCCCCGCCCTCGGGGAAGAGGGGTTACCGCTGTTGCAGGGCGGCGACGCGGGCGCGCTCGGCTTCGGTCGCGGCGTCGCGGGCGCGCTTCTGGGCGTTCAGCTGATCCTCGATCTCGACCAGCTCCCTGTTCTTCTCGGCCGAGGCCTCGGCGCGGCTGACGCCGATGGGGCGGCCGGTGATCTCGGCGATCGAGATGGGCTGGGCGCAGATGCGGCTTTCCATGTCGTACCACTTGCCCTGGGCTTCGCAGCGCTCGCCCGGCTCCATCCAGAAGTGCTGGAAGACGAAGACCCCGGCCACCATGACGGCGAACAGGCTGAAAAACAGGATGTTCAGGCGGCTATTGGTCAGGAAGCGTTTCATGCAGGTCTCATAGATCAAAAATGCGTCCGCGACACGACCGCAGTTCACGTAGCGTTACGTTGACAGGCCGGTTTCCCCGGTCCAATCCCTCGGGCCATATTTCGATGACCAAGTGGATAGGCTCATGAAGGTACTCGTCCCGGTGAAACGGGTGATCGACTATAACGTCAAGGCCCGCGTCAAGGCGGACCAGACCGGCGTCGATCTGGCCAACGTCAAGATGAGCATGAACCCCTTCGACGAGATCGCCGTCGAAGAGGCCGTGCGTCTGAAGGAAGGCAAGGAACACCATGCCGCCGGCACGGCGACGGAAATCGTCGTCGTCTCCATCGGCGTGACCCAGGCCCAGGAAACCCTGCGCACGGCCCTGGCCATGGGCGCCGATCGCGGCGTCCTGATCCAGTCGGACGCCGACCTGGAGCCGCTGGCTGTCGCCAAGCTGCTGAAGGCGGTGGTCGATGAAGAGAAGCCCGATCTGGTCCTGATGGGCAAGCAGTCCATCGACGGCGACAACAACGCCGTGGGTCAGATGCTGGCCGCCCTGCTGGACTGGCCGCAAGCCACCTTCGCCGGCAAGCTGGTCATTGACGGCGGCAAGGCGACCGTGACGCGTGAAGTCGACGGCGGTCTGCAGACCGTGGCGGCGACCCTGCCGGCCGTGGTCACCGTGGACCTGCGCCTGAACACCCCCCGCTACGCCAGCCTGCCCAACATCATGAAGGCCAAGAAGAAGGAGATCGCGGTCAAGGCGGTCGCCGACTACGGCGTCGATGTCGCGGATCGCCTGAAGGTCCTGAAGGTGACGGAGCCGCCGAAGCGTTCGGCGGGCGTCAAGGTCGCCGACGCGGCCGAACTGGTTTCCAAGCTCAAAGACGCAGGGGTTCTGTAATGGCCGTTCTCGTCATCGCCGACCACGACGGCTCGGCCGTTCGCGACACCACCCACAAGACCGTGACGGCGGCCCTGGCCCTGTCGTCGGACGTGGATGTTCTGGTCCTGGGCCAAGGCGCTCAAGCCGTGGCCGACGCCGCCGCCAAGATCTCGGGCGTGCGCAAGGTCCTGCTGGCCGAGGGCGACGCCGTCGCTCACGGCCTGGCCGAGGCCGTCGAGGCCACCGTCCTGCCGCTGGCCGCCAACTACGACGCCGTCCTGTCGCCCGCCACCACGGACGGCAAGAACTTCGCCCCGCGTCTGGCCGCCAAGCTGGACGTCGCGCCGATCTCGGACATCGTCGAGGTCGTCTCGGCCGATACCTTCGTGCGTCCGATCTACGCCGGCAACGCCCTGGAAACCGTGCAGTCGGCCGACGCCAAGAAGGTCATCACCGTGCGCCCCACGGCCTTCGCCGCCGCTGGTGAAGGCGGCTCGGCCTCGGTCGAGGCCGTCGCCGCCGGTGAAGCGCCCAAGACCGCCTTCGTCTCCGAGGAAATGGTCAAGTCGGACCGTCCCGAACTGGGCGCCGCCAAGATCATCGTCTCGGGCGGTCGCGCTCTCGGCTCGGCCGAAGAGTTCCACGCCGTCATGGAGCCCCTGGCCGACAAGCTGGGCGCCGCCATCGGCGCCTCGCGCGCGGCGGTCGACGCGGGCTACGCCCCCAACGACTATCAGGTCGGCCAGACCGGCAAGGTCGTGGCCCCGGCCCTCTACATCGCCATCGGCATCTCCGGCGCCATCCAGCACCTGGCCGGGATGAAGGACTCCAAGGTCATCGTCGCCATCAACAAGGACGCCGACGCCCCGATCTTCCAGATCGCCGACTACGGCCTGGTCGCCGACTACAAGACCGCCGTGCCGGAACTGATGGCCGCCCTGGGCTGATCGGTTCGCACGCTGAACCTGAAGCGCGCCGGATGGGAAACCGTCCGGCGCGTTTTTAATTGGCGTTCCATTCCTGCCGTCATCCCGGACGGCCGTCAGGCCGATCCGGGACCCAGGCGCCGGCTCCAGACGCGACATCTCCAGTCAAGGTTCCACCGCCTGGGTCCCGGATCTTCGGCTCGCAGGCGAGCCTTCGTCCGGGATGACGTCAGGGAGTTGGCCGCAGGGCTCGAATGGGCCAAACACCTCTCATGACCGCCCGCCTCGCCATCAAGCTGACGCCCCGCGCCGCCGCCGACTGTATCGACGGCTGGGACGTGGACCCCGACGGGCGCCCGGTGCTGAAGGTCCGCGTCCGCGCCCAGCCGGTCGAGGGCGAGGCCAACGCCGCCCTGACCGCCTTTCTGGCCAAGGCCCTGGGCGTGCCCAAGCGCGACGTGACCCTGGCGCGCGGCGGCCAGTCGCGGCTCAAGATGATCGAGATCGAGGGGCTGGACGAGGCCGAGGTCCGCGACCGCTTGTCCGGCTCCTGACAATTCCCCTTTACGGCGACGCTGAACCCCCTTTGTATGCCGTCCCGTTGTCAGCCCGCCGCATGCGGGCGCGAGGGGGTCTCGCCCATGTTGCTTAACCGTCTGCGGGGCCCAAGCCTCGCTGTCCTCACCTGCGCGCTCGGCGCCCTGGCCCTGTCGGCCTGCGCCACGACCGGCGACGCCAAGCCGAAGACCGAGACGGCCTCGGCCGCGCCCAGAGACCGCACCATGGCCCCCGGCCTGGACGGCTGGGCCAACACGGACCCCTATCCCTCGACCTATCGCGGCCTGCCGCGCGAGAACCTGGCCCTGGTCGGCGCCACGGTCCTGACCGGCACGGGTCAGAAGATCGAAGGCGGCGTGGTCATCGTCACCGACGGCCGCATCGCCGCCGTCGGCGGGGCGAGCACGCCGGTTCCGGCGGGCCACAAGGTGGTCGACGCGCGCGGCCGCTACGTCACGCCGGGCGTCATCGACATCCACAGCCACCTCGGCGTCTATCCCTCGCCCGGCGTCATGGGCATGAGCGACGGCAACGAGGCCACCAATCCGAATACGGCCCAGGTCTGGGCCGAGCATTCGATCTGGCCGCAGGACCCCGGCTTCAACACCGCCCGCGCGGGCGGCGTGACCACGCTCCAGATCCTGCCCGGTTCGGCCAACCTGTTCGGCGGGCGCGGCGTGACGGTGCGCAACGTGCCGTCGGTGACCATGCAGGGCATGAAGTTCCCGAACGCTCCCTATGGCCTGAAGATGGCCTGCGGCGAGAATCCGTCGCGCGTCTATGGCGGCCGCAACCAGTCGCCGGCCACCGGCATGGGCAATGTCGCCGGCTATCGCGCCGCCTTCATCTCGGCTCGGGACTACAAGGAGAAGTGGGACAAGTGGCGCGAGACCGGTCAAGGCACGCCCCCCACCCGCAACCTGCAGCTGGAAACCCTGGCCGGCGTGCTGGACGGCTCGATCCTGGTCCAGAACCACTGCTACCGCGCCGACGAGATGGCGGTCATGCTCGATGTGGCCAAGGAGTTCGGCTACAAGGTCACCACCTTCCACCACGCGGTCGAGGCCTACAAGATTGCGCCGATGCTGGCCCGTGAAGGCGTCTGCGCCGCCATGTGGACCGGCTGGTGGGGCTTCAAGATGGAGGCCCTGGACGGCATCGAGGAGAACGCCGCCCTGACCGACGCGCCCGAGGGCTCCTGCGCCGTCATCCACTCCGACGACGCCGAACTGACCCAGCGCCTCAATCAGGAAGCCGCCGCCGCCCTGTCGGCCGGTCGTCGCGCCGGGATGAACATCTCGGAAGAGCACGCCATCAGCTGGATCACCCTGAACGCCGCCAGGTCCATCGGCATCGACAAGGAGACCGGATCGCTGGAGCCCGGCAAGCGCGCCGACGTGGTGATCTGGAGCGCCGATCCCTTCTCGGTCTACGCCCGCGCCGATCAGGTCTTCATCGACGGCGGTCTGACCTTTGACCGGTCCAACCCCGCCTTCCAGCCCGTATCCGATTTCGAACTGGGTCAGCCCGGCTTCGGCCAGTCCGCCGCCGGCGTCGCCCAGGGAGCTCGCTGAACCATGCGCATCCAAACCCTTCTGGCGGGCGCTGTCGCAGCCCTCGCTCTCGCCGGTCCCGCAGCGGCCCAGGACGTCGCCATCACCGGCGGCCGGGTCCTGACCGGCACCTCGGTGATCGAGAACGGCACGGTCGTCGTGCGCAACGGCCGGGTCGTTTCCGTCGGGACCGGCGCGGCCCCGGCCGGCATGCGCGCCATCGACGCGCGCGGCAAGATCGTGACCCCCGGCTTCGTCGCCGTGGACTCCGGCCTCGGAGGTTCGGAAGTCGGCTCGGTGCGCGGCTCCAACGACCTGTCGAACAACGCCAACACCCTGAGCGCGGCCTTCGACCTGTCCTATGGTCTGGACCCTTGGTCCTTCACCCTGCCGGTCGCCCGCCTCGGCGGCGTCACTCGCGCCGTGGTCACGCCCCAGCACGCCGGTTCGGGCGGCGGCCACAGCCATGACGACAGCGACTTCGCCGGGGCCGGTCACGGCGGCTATCAGTCGCCGGGCCTGTTCGCGGGCCAGGCGGCGGTCATCAAGCTGGGCGGCGCCGATATTCTGGTGAAGCCGCGCGTGGCCATGGTCGCGCCCTTCGGCGAGGCCGGCAAGGGCGTCGCCGGCGGCGCGCGCGGGGCCGAGTTCGTCCTGTTCAAGGAGACCCTGGCCGAGGTCCGCCTCTACGCCCGCAACAAGGCCGCCTATGACCGCGCCGCCCTGCGCGACCTGTCGCTGTCGCGCGCGGACCTGGAGGCCCTGATCCCGGTGGCCAACGGCTCCATGCCGCTGATCGTCAGCGTCAACCGCGCCTCGGACATCCAGCAGGTCCTGCGTCTGGCCCGCGAGGAGGGCGTCAAGGTCATCCTCGACGGGGCCGCCGAAGGCTGGCTGGTCGCCGACGAGATCGCGGCCGCCAAGGTCCCGGTCCTGCTGCATCCGATCACCAACCTGCCCGGCAATTTCGAGATGCGGGCGGCGCGGATGCAGAACGCGGCGGCGCTGAATGCGGCGGGCGTGGTCATCGCCATCAAGGGCAATGAGGGCTCAACCCATCGCGCCCGCGACATCCGCTACAACGCCGGCAACGCCGTCTCGCACGGCCTGCCCTTCGCGGCCGCCATCCAGGCGATCACGGTCAATCCGGCCCGCATCTTCGGCTTCGACGGCCAGTTCGGCGAGCTGAAGCCGGGCGCGGCCGGCGACGTCGTGGTCTGGTCGGGCGATCCGCTGGAGCCGCTGAGCCAGCCCTCGGCCGTCTTCATCGACGGCGTGGAGCAGCCGCTGCAGGCCCGCAACCTGCTGCTGCGCGACCGCTATCGCACCGGCGGCGAAGGGGCCATGCCGGTGGCTTACCCGCAGTAGGGCGCGAGCCTTATGAGGTTGAGGGCGTCGGTCGCAGGACCGGCGCCCTTTTCGTATGCGGCTCAGGCCGGATAGAAGGGGCCCATGCCCACCACCCTCTACATCGACGCCGATGCCTGTCCCGTAAAGGAAGAGGTCTATCGCGTGGCCCGCCGCTACGGGCTCAAGGTCTTCGTGGTGTCGAACGCCTGGATCAATGTCCCGCGCGAACCGCTGATCGAGCAGGTGGTGGTCGACGCCGGGCCTGACGTAGCCGACGACTGGATCGCCGAGCGCGCAACCACGGGCGACATTGTCGTCACCGCCGACATTCCCCTGGCCGACCGCTGCCTGAAATCCAGGGCCCAGGCGCTGAAGTCCAACGGGCAGCCCTTCACCCCCGACTCCATCGGCTCGGCCCTGGCCGGACGCATGGTGGGCGAACATCTGCGCTCCATCGGCGTGGCCACCAGCGGCCCACCGCCCTTCTCCAACGCCGACCGCTCGCGCTTCCTGCAAGCCCTTGATACGGCGGTCGTCCGTGCACGGAAGGCTGCGCCTTGAGCCGTATTCCCGAGGACGAGCTGGAGTTCCGCTTCTTCCGCGCAGGCGGCCCCGGAGGCCAGAACGTCAACAAGGTGTCGACCGCCGTCCAGATGCGGTTCGATGTCAGGAACTCGCCCAGCCTGACCGAGCCGGTCAAGGCGCGGCTGATGAAGCTGGCGGGCAGTCGTCTGACGATGGACGGCGTCATCCTGATCACCGCCGTCCGCTTCCGCACCCAGGAGCGCAACAAGGCCGACGCCATCGCCCGCCTGGACGAGATGGTGGCCGAGGCCTCGATCAAGCCGGTCTATCGCGTGCCGACCCGACCGACGCGGGCGTCCAAGGAACGGCGATTGCAGGCCAAGTCCACCCGCTCAAGCATCAAGAGCGGACGCGGCAAGCCGTCGCTGGACTGAGGCTCAGATCCGCGTCAGTCGCCGCGCGCCGGGCGATACAGCAGGGCGTTGATCCGGTCCTCGTTGTCGAACGCGATAACCCAATCGGTGGCCTGCTTCTCGAACACCACGCGGAACAGTTCGGCCCCGTCTTGCTGGCCGCGATACTCCATGACCTGCACGGCCCCGAGTTGCCGCACGCGCGGGGCGAATTCGGCGGCCCGGCTGCGGATCTGCTCGGCCAGACTGGGGCTGAACACCGAATAGTCGATCTCGTCGGATTGCAGCGAGGCGATCACAGCGCGAAGCGCGCCTTGCGTGCGGGCGATGTCGGGCGCCTCGCCGGAGGCCGGGGCCGGCGGCGGCGGCGCCTGCACGGCGTCGGGTTCGCCAAAGCTGTTGGGGAGCGTGGCCGCCGCCGTCTGCGCCGTCACAGGCAGGGCCAGCAGGCTCGCGCCCATCACGGCGGCTGCGAAGATCCGGGTCTTCATAGGCGGCAGGCTCCGAAGAAACGTCAGGCGACGATCATCGGCCAGAGCGTCAGGACCAGGGCGGCGACCGAGGCACAGACGGCGACGGTGACGGCGGCGACCACCCAGGGCCGGGTTCCGGCCTTCTCGATCACTAACGTCTGAGATTGCGGTGGGTTCTGCGCCAGATGCGACAGAGCCTTCAGCGTGGCGAGAGCCTCCTCGATGGTCTCCTTGATCTGGGCCTGCGGACCCAGTTCGCGCTTGATCCAGCGCTCGACCACCGGCTTGGCCGCCTCCCACAGGTCGTGGTCAGGGTTGAGACGACGGGCGACGCCTTCGACCGAGACCATGGTCTTTTGCAGCAGCACCAGTTCGGGCCGCATATGCATGTCGAACAGGGCGGTGATCTCGAACAGCTGGCCCAGAAGTCGGCCCATCGACACCTGGCTGGCCTGACGGCCGATGACCGGCTCGCCGACCGCGCGCAGGGCCTGGGCGAAGGTGTCGACCGAATGGTGCGGCGGCACGTAGCCGGCTTCGAAATGGACGCGGCTGATGCGGTCGTAGTCGCGGCTGATGAAGCCCCACAGGATTTCGGCCAGGTAGCGCCGCTCGGCCGGGCCCAGCCGCCCGACGATGCCGAAGTCGATGGCCGTGACCTGGGCCGGAGCGTCGGCGAACAGATTGCCTTCGTGCAGGTCGGCGTGGAAGACGCCGTGGTCCAGCGCCTGGACCAGGAAGCCGCGCACCACCTTGTCGGCCAGGGCGTCCTTGTCGAGACCGGGCAGGCTTTCCAGCGCCGGGTCGGTCATCGGCAGGCCGTCGGCCCACGCCAGCGTCAGCACCCGCTTGCCCACCCCGTCCCAGACGACGGCGGGCGCGCTCATGAAGTCGTCCTTGGCCATGACCTCGGCCAGTTCCGAGGCGGCGGCGGCCTCCAGCCGCATATCCAGCTCCAGCGACAGGGCGCGGGCGATGATCTCGACAAAGGCCTGGGGCTCCAGCCGCCGGGCGGGCTCGACGAACTTCTGCACCAGCTTGGCGCCCAGACGCATGGAATCCAGCCCGCGCGCCACGCGGCGCTCGACTCCGGGACGCAGCACCTTGACCGCCACCTTGCGACCGTCCGCCAGGTAGGCCGGATGCGCCTGGGCCAGAGAGGCGGCGGCGACCGGCTGGCCCAGGTCGATGAACAGGCTCTCTACGGTGCGGCCCAGCGAGCGCTCGATCTCGGCGCGCGCCTCCTCCAGGGGGAAGGGCGGCAGCTTGTCCTTCAGTCGACCCAGATCCTGAGCGAACTGGATGCCGAAGATGTCGGCGCGCGTGGCCAGAACCTGACCCAGCTTGACAGCCACGGGGCCGAGGTGCTCGAAGGCTTGCCCCACGCGCTGACCGGGGCGACCGGCGCGATGCTTGCGGCTGGCCGTCATCTGCACCAGTTGCGCGAACGGGCGGGTCCAGGCGGGCAGCAGCGGATTGACCTCGCGCGGAATCAGCGCGTCGTGACGCGCCAGCACCCAGCCCCAGCCGATCAGGCGGAAGGCGGCGCCCAGCGGGTCGCGGACGGGCTCCGGCGTCGGCGCGGCGGGCGGGGTCTTGACGGACAGCCGGCTCAGATCGCCCACCCGTGGTGGATGGCGGCGATGCCGCCCGACAGGTTGGTGACGCTGACGCGGCTGAAACCGGCGTCCTCAATCATCCGCTTGAAGGTAGCCTGATCCGGGAAGCGACGGATGCTCTCGACCAGATACTGATAGCTGTCGCGGTCCTTGGCGACCCACTCGCCGATGCGCGGAATGGCGCGGAAGGACCAGGCGTCATAGGCCTTCCTCAGCGCGCCGGTCGTGGGGTGCGAGAACTCCAGGCAGATGAAGCGGCCGCCGGGCTTCAGCGCGCGGCGCGCTTCCTTCAGGGCGCCCGCCACGTCGGACACGTTGCGGATGCCGAAGCTGATCGAATAGGCGTCCAGGCAAGCGTCGGGGAAGGGCAGGTTCATGGCGTCGCCGACGCCCCAGGCCATCTCGGGCTCGCCGCCCTTGGCCACGCCGTTCAGGATCATCTCGGCGTTGTAGTCCATGACGATAACGGTGGCGTCCTCGCCGCCGCGTCGTTCCTGGGCCGCGCGCGCCATCTTGGAATAGCGCCGCGCCATGTCGCCGGTGCCGCCGGCCATGTCGAGGATGAGCTCGCCGGGACGGGCGTTCAGCTTGGCCGCCGTGGCGTCCTTCCACAGGCGGTGCACGCCCGCGCTCATCAGGTCGTTCATCAGGTCGTAGTTGGAGGCGACGGAGTTAAAGACGCCGCGCACCATCTGGACCTTTTCCTTCGCATCCACGTCGCGGAAGCCGAAGGAGGAGGTCTTGCCGGAGGAGGGGGAGGGATCGGCCTGGGTCATGGATGCGGGTGTAACGCCTCGCGCGGTCGGCGTCATCCGGGGAAGCGTCGCAGATGACAGGGTGAGATTCGATCCTCCCCCGCAAGCGGGGGAGGAGAGCGTCTGTGTTGACGCGGCGTCACGGCTTGTCGCCCTTGCGGGGGCACGATACGCCTGAACAAAATCAAGGAGACGCCCATGACCGCCCTCGACGTCAACGCCGTGCTTCAGGGCCTGCCCGACTGGCGCCGCGCAGACGACCCGCGCCCGGCCATCGCCCGCAGCCTGCGCTTCAAGGATTTCAACGCCGCCTTCGGCTTCATGACCCGCGTCGCCCTGCTGGCGGACAAGGCGGACCACCACCCCGAATGGTCGAACGTCTACAACCGGGTCGAGGTGCTGCTGACCACCCATGACGCGGGCGGGGTGACCGAGCGCGATGTCGCCATGGCTCGCTTCATCGACGAGGCCGTCAAAGGCTTGGTCGAGTGAGCGCCCCTCGTCTTGGGCGCGTCGCCGGCAAGGCCGCCCTGATCACCGGGGCGGCGGGCGGCCTGGGTCAGGCCATGGCGCGGATGCTCGTGCGCGAGGGCGCCATGGTCGCCGTCTCCGACCGCGACCTGAACGGGGCCAGAGCCCTGGCCGACAGCATCAACGCCGAAACCCCCGGCTCCGCCTTCGCCTATGAGCACGACGTGACGCGCGAGGACGACTGGGTTCGGGTGGCCGCCGCCGCCGCCGAGGACATGGGCGGCCTGTCCATCCTGGTGAACAACGCCGGCATCGGCGGCCATCTGGCCTGGGCCGAGCAGGACACGCTGGACAACTGGCGGCTGGTTCAGGCGGTCAACATCGAGTCGGTCATGCTGGGCTGCAAGCACGCCATGCCGCATCTGCGGGCCTCTGGCGCGGGCTCGATCGTCAACATCTCCTCGATCGCGGGGCTGGCGGCGGCGCCGGGCATGGGGGCCTACAACGCCACCAAGGCGGCGGTCTGGCTCTACACCAAGACGGTGGCGCTGGAGGCGGCCAAGGCGGGCTGGAACGTACGCGCCAACTCGGTCCACCCGGTCTTCATCAAGACGCCGATCCTCGATCCCTTCGTCGCCATGGCCGGCGGCGACGAGACAACGGCGCACGAAAAGCTGGCGCGCGGCATTCCGCTCAAGCGCATCGGCGAACCGGACGACGTGGCCTACTGCGTCCTCTACCTGGCCTCGAACGAGTCCAAGTTCGTGACGGGCGCCGAGTTCAAGATCGACGGGGGCCTGACGGCGCAGTAAGGCCCCTATCCTGCCCGCCTCAGCGCGTCGCGCCGGGCTTCCACAGGATGTCGGCGGCGCCGTTGGCGTTCGCCCGGCGGGCGGCGACGAACAGGTGATCCGACAGCCGGTTCAGATAGCGGACCGCGTCCGGGTTCACCTGCTCGCCAGATTCCATGAGGCGGATGGCGTCGCGCTCGGCCCGGCGGCAGACGGTGCGCGCCAGATGCAGATGCGCCGACAGGGGCGAACCGCCCGACAGGATGAAGCTGTCCAGCGGCTTCAGGCTCTCGTTCATCCAGTCGATCTCGGTCTCGATCCGCTCGACCTGCGAAGCGATGATGCGCAGCGCCTCCCATTTCGGGGCCGGCTCCAGCGGCGTGGCCAGATCGGCGCCGAGATCGAACAGCTCGTTCTGGATGCGGCCCAGCATGGCGTCGATCCGGTCGTTCTGGCCGCTGTTCAGACGAGCCACGCCGATGACGGCGTTCAGTTCGTCGACCGACCCATAGGCCTCGACCCGCAGGTCGGTCTTGGACACGGGCGCACCTGACGCCAGGCGGGTCTGCCCAGCGTCGCCGGTGCGGGTGTAGATCTTGTTCAGCGTGACCATCGGTCAGTCCCCTCGAATAATCAGCCGCCGTGCGTGGCCTTCCACCACATCCCGCCCATCAGCAACAGCACCGCCACCGCCTGCAGGACGATGCGGAGCCGCATCAGCTTGTTGGAGTGCGATCGGGCGAAGTCGCCGCCGCGATACAGACTGTAGACCCCGAAACCGAGGGTGATGGTCACCGCCGCAATGGCGATCAGGATCAGGATGTCGAAGATTTCCATCTCCGCCTTCTAGGCCCGCTGCACGCCGCGCGCCAGCGTCCCGGCGGTCGCATCCCGCCCCGACGCGATTGCGACCTATTCGCACACCCCCGTTGCCACGCCGCCGCCCTTGATGTTGAGAAGCGCTCGCAAATCAACCGGGGCTGTTCATGTCTTTCTTCGCCGTTTCTCGCCGCTCGACCCTTATGGCCGCATCCGCCCTGGCCGTTCTCGCCACGGGTCAGGCCGCCACGGCTGAGGAACTGACCGAGCAACAGCGCCAGGCGACCACCACCGTCGCCGACGTCGTCGTCACCGCCTCGGGCTTCGAACAACGCATCACCCAGGCCCCGGCTTCGATCAGCGTGGTGCCGCGCCAGGAGATCGAGGAGATGCGCGCCGCCTCGATCGCCGAGATCCTGACCAATATCGAAGGTGTCGATGTCGGCGCCGCCGTCGGCAAGACCGGCGGCCAGACCATCAACATCCGCGGCATGGGTTCGGACTACACCCTGATCCTGATCGACGGCCGCCGTCAGAACACGGCCGGCAGCGTGACCCCGAACGGCTTCGGCGAAACCTCGTCCAGCTTCATGCCGCCGGTCTCGGCCATCGAGCGCATCGAGGTCGTGCGCGGCCCGGTCTCGACCCTCTATGGGTCTGACGCCATGGGCGGCGTGGTCAACATCATCACCCGCAAGGTCGGCGACGTCTGGGGCGGTTCGGCCTCGGCCAACTATACGCTGCAAGGCGACGACGATTTCGGCGACATCTGGGGCGGCGACTTCTACGCCAACGGCCCGCTGGTGAAGGACCTGATGGGTCTGGCGGTGCGCGGCTCCTACCTGACGCGCGAGCAGTCGAACCTGAAGTTCGAGAACGTCGGCGGCGTCGAGACCCCCGTCACCGGCTTTGGCCGCAGCTCGACTGAGAGCGAGATCTGGACCCTGGGCGGCCGCCTGACCCTGACGCCGCACGCCGATCACGACCTGTGGCTGGACGTGGACGTCTCGCGCCAGTGGTACGACAACGCCAAGGGCCAGATGGGCACCAACACCACCGCCGGCGGCTACGGAAATGCGCTGGAGTTCAACCGGGACCAGTACGCCCTGGCCCATAACTGGCGCCTGCCGTTCGGCGTGCTGGAATCCAACCTGTCGTTCGGCAAGACCGAAACCATCGGCCGCATCATCCCCAACGGGGTGGCCGGCGCCGGCGGCGCGCGCGACCTGGTGTCGGAAAACACCATCTTCGACACCAAGCTGTTTTCGCAGTGGCGCAACCACACCTTTACCGTCGGCGGCCAGTACTGGGACGCCGAGATGGTCGACGGCGTGGCCCCGACGACGTTCGAGCACACCCAGTGGGCCCTGTTCGCTGAGGACGAGTGGCGCTTCACCGACAGCCTGGCCCTGACGCTCGGCGCACGTCACGACGACCATTCCAAGTTCGGCGCCCACTTCAGCCCGCGCGCCTATCTGGTGTGGAACGCCTCGCCGGAGTGGACCATCAAGGGCGGCGTCAGCCAGGGCTTCAAGACCCCGCGCCTGGAGCAACTGGCCGAGGGCATCAACGGCTTCGGCTCGCAAGGCCGCCTGCCCCTGCTGGGCTCGCCGGGCCTGAAGCCCGAGACCTCGACCTCCAGCGAGATCGCCGTCTTCTATGACAACGGTTCGACCTTCCGCGCCAACGTCACCGTCTTCAACAACGAGTTCCAGGACAAGATCGCCGCCGGCACGCCGGTCGTGAACTGCACCTTCGGCCTGACCAAGGCCCAGTACGACGCCGGGACCTACAACAAGACCGGCTGCACCGACGTCGGCTTCTGGGCCAACTACGCCACCTTCGGCCAGCAGGTGAACGTCGACGAGGCCGTGACGCGCGGCGTCGAGACGGCGGCACGCTGGCGCTTCGCCCCCGACTGGACCCTGTCGGGCAACTACACCTACACCGACAGCGAGCAGAAGTCGGGCGCGGCCAAGGGTCAGCCCCTGACCGACACCCCCGAGCACATGGTCAACGCCAGCCTGCGCTGGAACGCCACGGACAAGATGAACCTGTGGCTGCGCGGCGAGTATCGCTCGGAACGCTTCCGCGGTCTGGGCGCCGCCCGCGACGCCTGGGGCGACTACAAGGCCTATGAACTGTTCCACCTGGGCGGATCGTACGACGTGACCGAGCGCGTCACGATCAACGCCACCATCTACAACCTGTTCAACAAGGACTTCGTCAGCCTGAAGCCCTACGGCACGCCCGTCGCCTATGCGCCGGAATACGCCAACAACCAGGAGCCGCGCCGCCTATGGGTGTCGGTGACGACGACCTTCTGATTTCGGTTTCCTCCCCAAACTGACAGGGCCGTCTCCTCCGAGGCGGCCCTCTTTCTTTGCAGCTAAGCCGTTAGTCATCTTTGCCGGGCAGTGTCGCCGCCATGACTGATCGCGCCGTCCGCAATCTGGAACACCTGCGCCGCACCGCCTCCACGGCGCGCGTGCTGAACCTGCTCAAGGTCTTTGACGAGCACGGCGAGACCGACGACTGGGCCGAGCGCCCCATGTTCCGCACCCCGGCGCTGAACACCTCGCTGATCATCAAGCACCGGCTGCGGCGCAACGAGACGGACTCCTTCCCCGGACGCCGCCAGGTGGCGACCAAGGTGGTGGTGCCCATCGACAGCACCGACCTGAAGACCGGAGGCCGTTTCGTCTTCGTCAACCAGATCGGCTTCGAGCGGGCCATGCAGGAGGCGTTCGGCATCGCCGCCGATCACCCGGACCTGAAGACCCTGCGGCTGATGGATCAGCTGCCGTCGCTGGACCCCTTCCTGCTGCGCGAGCAACTGCGTCGCGGCGAGGTGGACGCGGCCCCCTGCTACTTCGCGCTCAGCGAAGCCGACCTTGAGAAGATGCTGACCTTCGTCCAGGCCGAGATCGAACCCCTGGTCACCCTCAGCATGGGTGGCGGGGTGGCGGCGGTCGGATCGACGGCCCGCATGGCCACCAAGATCCTGTCCAACGCGCCCGGCGACCGGCTGGAGGCCCTTCGCGCCACGCTTCGGCTGGAGCCCGAGCAGTATCAGGAGGGCGTCTTCTGCTGGAAGGGTTTCCTCTACTACAAGTGGACCCTCGCCAGCCTGATGGCGGACATCGTCAACGTCGCCGACGACGTGGGGACGGTGAAGCCCGTCGGCCCCAGCGACCGCGCCGCCAAGGAATACATCGACCGCGGCCGCGCCGTCCTGCGCGGCCGCATCATGAAGACCTGCGAAGAGGTCAGCCGGACCCTGCGCTATTACGACGACGCCTATGCGGGGCTGACGCGCGAGGGCAATCCCATCGCCTTCCGCGACTTCCTGCTGGAGGCCCCGACCCTGTTCGCGCGGCTGGGTGATCAGCTGGGGGCCGTGCAGCACATCGTCAGCTTCTGGCGCTTCCGCTTCGGGCCCAAGGCGCCGCCGGTCGGGGTCGACGAACTGATCGACATCTTCATGGATTTCGAGACCGGCCTGATGGGCCGCGAGATCGAGGCCTACGACCCGCGCGACGCGGCCTGAAGCGCCCTTCCGACCAAAGAAAAACCCCGCGCCGGCGACGGCGCGGGGTTTCGGCTTTCAGACCATCAGGTCTTAGTAGCGGTAGTGTTCCGGCTTGAACGGGCCTTCGACCGGGACCGAGATGTAGTCGGCCTGTTCCTTGGTTAGCTGGGTCAGCTTGGCGCCCAGCTTGGCCAGGTGGAGGAAGGCGACCTTCTCGTCCAGATGCTTGGGCAGGGTGTAGACCGAGTTCTCGTAGGACTTGGCGTTGGTCCACAGTTCGATCTGGGCCAGGGTCTGGTTGGTGAACGAAGCCGACATCACGAAGGACGGGTGGCCCGTGGCGTTGCCCAGGTTCACCAGGCGGCCTTCCGACAGCAGGATGATCTTCTTGCCGTCCGGGAACTCGACGTGGTGGACCTGATCCTTGATCTTGTCCCACTTGAAGTTCTTCAGGCCGGCGACCTGAATTTCCGAGTCGAAGTGGCCGATGTTGCAGACGATGGCGTTGTTGCGCATCGCGCGCATGTGCTCGACGCGGATGACGTCCTTGTTGCCCGTCGTGGTGACGAAGATGTCCGCCTTGTCGGCGACGTCTTCCAGGGTCTGGACCTCATAGCCTTCCATCGCGGCCTGCAGGGCGCAGATCGGGTCGATCTCGGTGACGATGACGCGGGCGCCGCCGTTGCGCAGCGAAGCGGCCGAGCCCTTGCCCACGTCGCCGTAGCCGCAGACCACCGCGACCTTGCCCGACAGCATGACGTCGGTGCCGCGACGGATGGCGTCGACCAGGCTCTCACGGCAGCCGTACAGGTTGTCGAACTTCGACTTGGTGACGCTGTCGTTGACATTGATCGCCGGGAAGGGCAGCTCGCCGCGCTCGGCCATCTGGTACAGGCGGTGCACGCCCGTAGTCGTCTCTTCCGACACGCCGCCGATGGCGTCGCGAATGGCCGAATAGAAGCCGGGCTTCTCGGCGATGTAGCGTTTCATGACGGAGAAGAGGGCTTCTTCTTCCTCGTTCTGCGGGTTCGACAGGACCGAGATGTCCTTCTCGGCCTTCGGGCCGAGCACGCACAGAAGGGTGGCGTCGCCGCCGTCGTCGAGGATCAGATTCGGGTAGCCGCCGTCAGCCCATTCGAAGATCTTGTGGGCGTAGTCCCAGTATTCCACCAGGGTCTCGCCCTTGGTGGCGAAGACCGGCGTGCCGTTGGCGGCGATGGCGGCGGCGGCGTGGTCCTGGGTCGAGAAGATGTTGCACGAGGCCCAGCGCACTTCGGCGCCCAGGGCTTCCAGCGTCTGGATCAGAACCGCCGTCTGGATGGTCATGTGCAGGCTGCCGGCGATGCGGGCGCCCTTCAGCGGCTTGGCGGCGCCGAACTCCTCGCGCAGCGCCATCAGGCCCGGCATTTCGGTTTCGGCGATGGCGATTTCCTTGTTGCCGAAATCGGCCAGGGAAATGTCGCGAACGATGTAGTCGGTCATACGGAGGGTTCTCGCGGCGCGGTTTTCTGAGCCGTCGCTATAGCGCGGCCCCGACGCCGGGGCAATCAAGGCATAAGGATATCTTTATATGACACCCCGCCTCGCGCCGGACCGCCAGCGTAAGGGATTCTACTCATTTGCTTCTTAAGGGGCCCAATACCCCTAGGGTTCAAAGGGACAAGTGGACGCGCTCCCCTGCGTTCGCTGTAGCGTTGCGTAGAGAAACCTCGAACATGGCGGGCGTCGACATCGAACATCGCATGAAATTCATGGGCCTGGGCTCCGCTTCGGCGAGCTATCGCGCCATGGGACCGCTGCTGCGCCGCGAAACGCCCGTGGCCCTGGCCGCCTTCTACGACCGGGTGCGGGCCGAGCCGACCACGCGTCGCTTCTTCCGCGAAGAGGCGCACATCGCCGCGGCCAGCAAGGCGCAGGAGCGCCACTGGGACGCCATCATCGATGGTCGCGCCGACGAGGACTACGCCAAGTCCGTGCGCACCATCGGCCATGTCCACGCCCGCATCGGCCTGGAGCCGCGCTGGTACATCGGCGGCTACAGCGTCATCCTGGCTCACCTGACCCGCGCCATCGCCGAGCGCCCCCGGAAGTTCTGGGCCAACAAGCGCGAGCATGACCGCGTCACAGCCGAGGCCGTGTCCGAGCTGACCCAGCGCGTCATGCTGGACATGGACCTGGCCATCTCCATTTACCTCGACGTCCTGCAAGAGCAGCGCGACAAGGTCCAGGCCGCCCACGACGAGGCCGAAGCCCGTCAGACCGAGGTGGTTCGCGCCCTGGGCGCCGCCCTGCACGACCTGGCCGAGAACGATCTGTCGACGACCATTCCCGGCGTCTTCCCCGAGCAGTACCGCAGCCTGCAGAACGACTTCCACGCCGCCACCCGCGCCCTGCGCACCGCCGTCCGCGCCGTGGCCGACAGCGTGCAGAGCCTGAGCGCCGGCTCCAACCAGCTGGCCACCGCCTCCGAAGACCTGGCCAGCCGCACCGAGCGTCAGGCCGCCAACCTGGAGCGCACGGTCAACGAGGCCGACGCCATCGCCCGCGCCGTGGCCTCGACCGCCGACAACGCCCGCCAGACGGCCGAGGCCCTGGCCGCCGCCCGCGTCGACGTCGAAGCCAGCAGCCAGGTGGTCGGCGAGGCCGTCGCCGCGATCCACGCCATCGCCGAATCCTCGAACGAGATTTCCCGCTTCACCAGCCTGATCGACGAGATCGCCTTCCAGACCAACCTGCTGGCCCTGAACGCCGGGGTCGAGGCGGCGCGCGCCGGCGACGCCGGTCGGGGCTTCGCCGTCGTGGCCCAGGAAGTCCGCGCCCTGGCCCAGCGCTCGTCGGAAGCCTCGGGCGAGATCCGCACCCTGATCTCGACCTCCTCGGCCCAGGTGGCGCGCGGCGTCGATCTGGTCGAACGCACCGGCGAGGCCCTGGAGCGTATCGGCGGCCGGGTCGTGGCCATCGACGGCCTGGCCGGCGGCATCGCCGGCTCGGCCCAGGATCAGGCTGAAGGCCTGGCCCGCGTCCGTCGCACCATGGGCGAGATGGACGACATCACCCAGCAGAATGCGGCCATGACCGAAGAGGCCACCGCCGCCGCCCGTCAGCTGGCCAACGAGGCCGTCAGCCTGAACCAGCAGGTCGGCCGCTTCCGTCTGGATCGCGGCGCATCCGGCGCGCCGCACCTTCGTGCGGTCGGCTGACCTTCCGTTTAAAGACTGGCGTAGCGGACAAGGCCCGGCTTAACTCCCCCTGGATCGAGGGGGAGTTTCGACCATGAAGACCATGCTGACCGGCGCCGTCTGCGCCCTGGCGCTTGCTGCAGCCCTGGCCGCGGCCCCGCCCGCCTCGGCCCAAACCGCTGAGCCCACGTCGACGTCAGGGGCCGTGACCCTGGTCCAGGCCGGTCGTCTGCTGGATCATCCCGGCCGCGCGCCGCGCGGCCCCTCAACCATCGTCGTGCGCGACGGCAAGGTCGCCGAGATCCGCGACGGCTTCGTCGACGCCGCCGCCTATCCCGGCGCGACCGTGGTGGATCAGCGCGACCGCTTCGTCCTGCCCGGCCTGATCGACAGCCATGTGCACCTGGTCTCGGACGTGGCCGGTCAGGCGGGCTTCCTGGCCGGGGTCGCCGACAACCTGCCGACGCGCGCCTACAGCGCCGCCATGAACGCGCGCAAGACGCTGATGGCCGGCTTCACCACCGTGCGGAACCTGGGCGACACGGGCGGGGTCACCCTGGCCCTGCGCGAGGAAACCGCCGCTCACCGCCTGCCCGGCCCCCGCATCATCGACGCCGGGAACAGCATTTCGACCACCTCGGGCCACATGGACGGTCGTCTCGGCTTCAACGACGACTTCCGCGAACACATTGCCCACGACAACGTCTGCAACGGCGCCGAAAGCTGCCGCGAGGCGGTGCGCCTGCAGGTCGGACGCGGCGTCGACCTGATCAAGATCGCCACCACCGGCGGGGTCAACAGTCGCATCGGCGCCGGCCTCGGCGCCCAGATGTTCGAGGACGAGGCCAAGGCCCTGATCGACACAGCCCATCTGTACGGCAAGAAGGTCGCGGTCCACGCCCACGGCGTCGAGGGCATCAACCTGGCCCTGCGCATGGGCGCCGATTCGATCGAGCACGGCACCATCTTCGACGACGAGACCCTGCAGCTGCTGCGCCGCACCCGCGCCTATTATGTCCCGACCCTGTCGGTCGTGAACGGCTACACTGAACGCCTGGCCGCCGACCCCGAGGCCTATCCCCCGGAGGTCCTGCCCAAGATCCGCTGGCGCATCGAGATCACCGGCCAGTCGCTGCAGCGCGCCGTGCCCGCCGGGGTCCGCATCGCCTTCGGCACCGACGCCGGCGTGTCCAAGCATGGCCGCAACGCCGACGAGTTCGAGCTGATGGTCAAGAACGGCATGACCCCGATGACCGCCATCGAGGCCGCCACCGTCAACGCCGCCGACCTGCTGGGCCTGTCCGAGGAGGTGGGCGTGCTAGAGCCGGGCAAGCGCGCCGACGTCATCGCCGTGGCGGGCGATCCCCTGACCGACGTGACGAAGCTGAAGACCGTGGCCTTCGTCATGCGCGACGGGCGGATCTATAAGGACGAGCGCTAAGCGCCGGGAAGGCTTCGACGCCAGCGCTGCACAGGGCGCAAATGCGGGGGCGTATCCGGTCAGGGCGCCAGTCTATTCGGGAGCAGCGGGCGGCGATTGGAACCGCTTTTCTTCCAGAATGAAGGCGTCCTTTTCCCTTCCGCCCTGCGGATACCATTTCCGTCCGATGCGACCTGCGACGTCCCGATAGGCGCGGATATGAACCCATCGAGGCTGCTCAGGCCTGCCCGGCGAGGAGAAGGTCCCCGCCACATCGACCCCGCCGTTGAAGAGCGCCACCGCCTCTGGCCCGATCCCGCAGCCGACGGGGTCTTCCAGGCCGACTTCGCACTGAGACAAGGGCTCGTCGCGGCCGCCGTACCAGCAGATCAGATAGACCGAGGCGACCATCGGTCGGCAATCGGGCGCCGCGTTCAGGGCTCCGGTGACGACAGGCTGCTCAGGTCCCGAATGACAGCCGCTCAAACCTGCGACCATCAGGGCTACGACTGCGGTTGAGCGGATCAAACGCCCCAAAGCGGCCGCTTACCGCCCCGGTCGCCGGGTCATGGCCGAGGCCGGGGCCAGTTGCAGGCCCCGCGCCTCAAGGCCCGCCGTCCAGCGGGCGGCGGCCTCAACGGTGACCGGGTAGCTGAAGCCGGTTCCGAGCGCCGCGCCGCGCGTCTTGGCGGCGGCTTCCAGGGCGGTCAGCTGGCCCATGATCGCGGCCGGGCTCTGCTGCTCGTCGATGATGCGATCGGCGCTGGCGCGGGCGAAGGCGCCCGGCTTCCTGCGCATCGAGCCGTCGTCGAGGAAGGCCAGGCCGCGCTGGCGCAGCACGGCCAGCATGGCGCCCATGCCCTCGTCCGAGGTCGCGAAACGATCGCCCAGATAGTTGGTCACGCCGAAGTAGCCGGTAGCGCGACCCAGCAGCCAGTCCAGCTTGGCCTCGACGTCGTCGGCGCCGCCGCTCGACAGCAGGGTGTAGGGGCCGGGATCATTGTCGGGATAGCCGGTCGGCTCCATCGGCAGTTCGATCATCACCTCGTGGCCCTGGGCGCGGGCCATGTCGATCCAGGCCTGCAGGCCCTCGGCGTAGGGCACGAAGCTGAGCGTGACCTCGGCGGGCAGGCGTTCGATGGCGGCGCGGGTGGTCACGGCGTTCAGGCCCAGACCGCCGACGACCAGCGACACCATGGGCTTGCCGTTCGAACGGAACGGGCGCGCGTAGGCCTGGGCCGGGACGCGGCCGTCGGGCGCGATGCGCGGCAAGGGGCCGTTGGGGCCGGGCGAGAACAGGCCCGCGATCGGCGCCTTGGGCAGGGGGTTCGACGGCGCGCGCACCGGGGCGGCGATGGCCGATCCGCCCGCCACGCTGGCGCCGTCCGGCAGGGTGATCAGGGCCTCGCCCCCGGCGGCGCCATTGGGGTCCAGCAGGGCCGGATCGCCCAGATCCTGATACAGGTCGAGCCCGCTCATGGCGAAGGCGTCTGCGCCGGTCGGGGCGGTTTCCACGGCGGCCGGGCGTTGCAGGGCCACACGGGCCGAGGGCGCGCCGGCGCGCGGGTCGCCCATGACGGCGACGAACAGGACCCCGGCGGCCAGAAGGAAGGCGCCCGCCGCGCCCACGGCGACCGGCGGCTTCTTCAGCGCCCCCAGAACGGCGTCGAGGCCCAGGCGCGACCGCTCCTCCGGCGGCATACCGGCGGCGGCGGCGAGGGCGGACTGGCGCTTGGCGAACATGGACGGACGGCGCTCGAACGACGGTGAGAGGGCGGAGACCGCACGATGCGGTCTCCCTCGACCCTCACTTATCCCCAGCGCCGGTTAAGAAACCCTAACGGGCCGTTCACCACGTCGCCGAAGTCGGTCAGTCCTTCTTCGGCTCATTGCCCGGCGTGACTTCGGGACCGCGCGCCGGACGGTCGGAGGGCGCGTCCGTGTCGGCCTGGGCCGTCTCGACCGGCTTGGAGCCGGGCGCGGTGACCACGACGTCGGCCGGAGCGGCGGCGAGTTTCGTCAGGTCGCCGCCTGCGCGCAGGACGTCCAGCGCCCGCTGCAGCTGATAGTCCTTGGTCTTGTCGAAGCCCTCGCCCGGCGCCTCGTGCGGGGTGTGCGGCCCCTTGCGCTCGGCGCCGATGGAGGAGTCCAGCGCCGTGGCGTAGGCGGCCTCGGAATAGATGAAGCTGGAACGCGAGACGATGCGGGCCTCGGCCTCGGAGCGGGCGACCTCCAGGTCCGGCTCGATGCCGATCTTCTGGATCGAGCGGCCCGAGGGCGTGTAGTAGCGCGCCGTGGTGATCGACAGGGCGCCGTCCGAACCGCCGCGCAGCGGAATGACCGTCTGCACCGAGCCCTTGCCGAAGCTGGTCAGGCCGACGACCGTCGCCCGTTCCTGATCCTTCAGGGCGCCGGCCACGATTTCGGACGCAGAGGCCGAACCGTAGTTGATCAGGACCACCACCGGCAGGCCGCCGGTCAGGTCGCCGGGCTTGGCGGCGTAGCGTTCGATCTGATCCGGCTTGCGGCCGCGCTGGCTGACGATCTCGCCGCGTTCCAGGAAGGTGTCGGAGACGTCGATGGCGGCGGTCAGCAGACCCCCGCCGTTGTTGCGCAGATCCAGGACATAACCCTTGATGCCGGGCTTCTCGCGCTTCAGCCGCTCGATGGTCTCGGTCAGTTCGCGGCCGGTGTTCTCGTTGAAGGTCGAGATGCGCAGATAGCCGAAGTCGCCTTCCAGACGGCCCGTGACGGATTCCACCTTGATGACTTCGCGGGTCAGGACCACCTCGCGCGGCTCCTCGCCGTCGCGCAGGAAGGTGACGGTGACACTGGTTCCTATGGCGCCGCGCAGCTTGTCCGACACCTCTGACACCGTCAGTCCGGCGGCGTTCTGGCCGTCGATGGCGCTGATGACGTCGCCCGCCTGAACCCCCGCGCGGCCGGCCGGGCTGTCGTCCATCGGCGAGATGACCTTCACCAGCCCCCCCTCGGAGGTAATGGTCAGGCCGACGCCGGAATATTCGCCCGTGGTGCGCTCGCGCAGGTCGCCATAGGACTTGGGCGGCAGGTAGTTGGAGTGCGGGTCGAGCGCCGTCATCATTCCCTGCAGTGCGGCCTCGATCAGCTTCTTGTTGTCGACCGGCACCACATAGGCCTGCTCGACGATGCCCAGGACGTCGCCGAACATCTGCAGCATGCGGAAGGTCTCGTTGCGCGGGGTCTGGCTGGCCACAGCCGCCGCCGATCCGCCCAGGGCCAGGGCGGCGCAACCGATGAGAAGCAGTTTACGCATTCGGTGTCTTTCCATCGGACCCGCTCGGGCTCCGGTCGTCCAGGGAGGCGCGAGCGTTCGCACGCCAGCGTCAGATCAGCCGATACAATCAGCCTCGGCGCGGATTTGAAAGGACTTTCGCGCACAGGCGCGGCCTATTGCAGCCCTATTGCAGCCAGGGCGCGGGGTCGATGGGACGCTCGTCGCGGCGCAGCTCGAAATAGGCCTCGCCGTCCTCGCCGGTGCGGCCCAGGGCCTGACCGTCGGCGACCCGCTGGCCGGTGTCGACCGACAGTTGATCCAGGCCGGCGACAACGACGCGCCAGCCTGGTCCGAGGTCCAGAATGACCACCTCGCCCCACTCCTTCAGCGGCCCCGCGTAGGCGACGCGGGCGGGGGCAGGCGCCGCGATGACCTCGTGGCTGGAGCGCCAGCGCCAGCCGCTGGAGCCGCCGCCGAACCGCTGCGACGGCGCGCCCTGCACCGGCGCGGTCAGGCGGCTGCGTCCGGCGGGCAGGCGCGCGGCGGGGGCCTCCGTCACAGCCTCGGCCACGAGGGGCGCCTGTCCGCCCAGTTCGCGGATGCGGGCCTCCAGCGACCGGGTCGCTCGCTCCGCACGAGAGGCCTCGGCGCGCAGCACGGCGCGCAGGGCGATCTTCCTTGCCGACAGGCTCTCGATCTCGGCGCGGCGATCGCCCTGGGCGCTCTCGACGGTGAACAGGCGTTCGCTGGACAGGGCGGCCAGGCGGCGGATGCGGATGACCTCGGCCTGACGCTCGACCAAGGTCTTCGCCCGCGCCTGCAGCTCGGGCGTCATGGCGCGGATCAGGATGGAGGCGCGCACCGTGTCGACCGCCTTGTCCGCCGGGATCAGCAAGGGCGGCGGCGGCTTGCGGCTCATCATCTGCAAGGCCGACAGCAGACGCCCCTGCCCCGCCCGCTCCCGGGAAAGCGCGGCGACCAGGGCGGCCTCGCGGTCGCCCAGCTCCTTGAGGCGGGCGCGCTGGGATTCCAGCTGCACGTCGTCCGCCGCCTCGGCGCGCCGCAGTTCGACCAGTTGCCGGTCCAGATCGACGACCTCGTCGCCGGCGGCGGCGGCTTCGGCGCGCAGGCGCCGCGCGCGCGCGGTCTCGTCGCGATACTCGGTCTGAAGCCGGGTCAGTTCAGGATTGGGCGCGGCCGCGCGCTGGCTGGACGCCGGACCGGCAAGGATCAGCGCCAGCCCCGACGACAGAAGAAGAAGCCCCGCCCCCCGGCGCATCAGTCGCGATGATAGGGGGAGCCGGACAGGATGGTCACGGCGCGGTACAGTTGTTCGGCCAGCATGGCGCGGGCCAGGGCGTGGGGCCAGGTCTGGGGTCCGAAGGCCAGGGTCGAGCGGGCGGCGCGGCGCACGCTCTCGTCCAGCCCGTCCGCCCCGCCGATGGCGAAGACCAGCCGCCGCTCGCCCTGATCGCGCAGGGTCGCCACGTGGTCGGCGAAGGCGCGGGATGAATAGGTCTTGCCGCGTTCGTCGCAGGCGATCAGGTGCGCGCCCTCGGCGGCGGCCAGGATCAGCTCGGCCTCGGGGGCCTTGCCGGACTTGCGGGGTTCGATATCCAGAAGTTCCAGCGGACCGAGCCCCAGCGGCCGACCCGCCAGGGTCGCCCGCCGGGCGTAGTCGTCGGCCAGGGCGGCCTCGGGACCGCGGCCCGGCTTGCCGATGGCCGCGATCGCCAGCTTCATGGGGTCAGCTCAGTCCGAGGATCAGGCGACGCCGGCGCCGCCGCGGTGGGCGCTGTCGATGGCCCAGATCTTCTCGATATTGTAGAAGGTGCGCACTTCGGGGCGGAACAGGTGGACGATCACGTCGCCCGCATCCAGCAGCACCCAGTCGCAGTGCGGCAGGCCCTCGACCTTGACCTTGCCCAGGCCCAGATCCTTGAACAGGCGCAGCAGGTGGTCGGCCAGGGCGCCGACGTGGCGGTGCGACCGGCCCGAAGCCACGATCATGGCGTCGGACATCGGGCTTTTGCCGCGCAGGTCGATCAGGACCATGTCCTGGGCCTTGTCTTCGTCGAGCTTGGCGATGATGGCGCGTTCCAGCTCAGTCAGGCCGACCGGAAGCGGGGCTTGATCGCCGGTACTGGGGCCTTCGGCCTGACCATCTTCGGAATGGACGGAATCCATCGGGTCCATTTCATGGGCCGCGTTGGAAACGGCGGCGTCTTGCGCATCGTGCGCGGGCGAGGGGGTCAGCGGAGGGCTCCAGGGGAGATTACTAAAGGCGGCAACCTAGCACGTCCCGCCAGAAAGGTCACCCGTTGGCGGGAATCATCGCCTCGCCCCGCCGGATCGCCGAGGAAGAGCGGGGATTCAGCGGCGCCGTCAGATAGGTCCAGGCCGGCGCCTCAAGGCTGGCCAGCAGCCCCGCCTGGGCCGCCGGGATGCGAAAACGGGCGTAACGCGCGGCGGCTGGCGCCGTGCGGCTGTCCAACTGGCTGCCCGGTCGGGCGATCACCGCCACCGGCATCTGGTGCATGATGTCGGTCCAGCCGCGCCAGCGATGGAAGCTGGCCAGATTGTCCGACCCCATCAGCCAAACGAACTTCACGCCCGGATAGCGCGCCTTCAGCGCCCGCACCGTGTCGATGGTCCAGCGCGTGCCGATGCGGGTTTCGACGTCCGAGACGATCATGGCCGGGCCGACGGTGGCGGCGACGGCGCGCGCCGAGGCCATTCGGTCCGCCAGCGGCGCGGTCTCGTGGTGCGATTTCAGCGGGTTCTGCGGCGAGACCAGCCAGACCACCCGGTCCAGTCCCAGGCGACGCATCGCCGTCTCGGCCACATGGGCGTGGCCGTCGTGGGCCGGATTGAAGGAGCCGCCGAACAGGCCGACCTTCATGCCGGGCTGCAGCCCCAGACCGTCGCGCAGGGCACCGGGTCGAGGGCCGAGGCCTTTCGGCGCGGGACCGGCGTGGAAGAAGGACAAGGGCGGCTCTTTGGCGGCGACGACGAGAGGGCGGACTTATGCTCATCCGCGCCCTAACACGCCGCGACGGCTCTGTCTCGCGTCAGCGGACGGACGAAAGTCTCAGAACTCTTTCCAGCTCGAGCCCGGATCGCGCTCACCCGGCTGGGCCAGCTGCTGGCCCCAGGTCACGACCATGAAGGCCTTGTGGCTGCGGATCTTGTACTGGCCGATCATGGGAGCCACGGCGCCCAGCGGCAGACCGGTGCGGCCGTCGTAGAGAAAGCCGGAAAACTCGGCCACGCCCATGCGGTCGCGGTTGGAATAGATCGACAGCTCGGGGATGGAGACGACGTTCAGCGTCTCATTGATCGGCACCCGCATGTCGGGGATGCCGAAGACCCGACGCATCTGCTCCAGCGACAGGGCGCCGGCGCGGACCTCGAAGATGGCGTCGGCGCTGTCGCGGTCGCGGCTGATGGCGTAGCCCGCGTCCGACAGGGCAGCGCGGATGGCGCTCAGCGCATAGCGGGCGTTCTCAGCCTGGAAATAGGTCTCGTCGATAAAGACCCGCGCGCCCTGCGGGATCGGCAGGGTCAGTCCCTCGACCGCGCGGTCGGCGGCGCGGTTGACCAGCAGCATGTCGGTGGCCGTCCGCGCCGGATTGGTCTCGGTCACCGAGGCGCAGCCGGCCAGCACAGCCGTGGCCGCGAACAGGACGATCAGACGCGCCGTGGTCAAATCACCAGGCTCCGACGTTGGGCATGGAGGCCCAGGGCTCGGCCGGGGCCAGACGTTCGCCGCCTTGCAGCAGTTCGATCGAGATGCCGTCGGGCGACCGGATGAAGGCCATGTGGCCGTCGCGCGGCGGGCGGTTGATCGTCACCCCCCCGTCCATCAGACGCTGACAGGCGGCGTAGATGTCCTCGACCTCGAAGGCCAGGTGGCCGAAGTTGCGGCCGCCCTGATAGTCCTCAGGATCCCAGTTGAAGGTCAGCTCGACCTCGGGCGACTTCTCGGCCGCGGCGCGCGCCGTGTCCTGGGGCGCGGCCAGATAGATCAGGCTGAAGCGGCCCTTCTCGCTGTCCATCCGGCGCGTCTGCGCCAGGCCGAGCAGGTCGCGATAGAAGTGCAGCGACGCCTCCAGGTCCTTCACGCGGACCATGGTGTGCAGATAGCGCATGGCTCAGTGGGCCTCGGGCGGGCGGGCCGCCGGGTCCAGGTACTCGTTCTCGGGGTGCGAGTGCGCCGACAGGACGAAGCGACGGTCGCAATAGCCGCACTCGACAAAGTCGTCCTCGCCCATCTCCAGATAGACCAGCGGGTGGCCGAGGACGCCGCCGCCGTCGCAGGCGACACGCTTGGACGAGACCACGATCTCTTCGGGGGCGGGGATGACAGCGTCGGTATGGCGGGGAGGCATGGGGTCCGGTCCGGGTCTGGAAGGCTCGCGCCGTTCCTAGAAGGACCGGCCCGCTAGGTCAAACTTCCGAAGGTTGCGCTTTGCGCCCGAACAGCTTGTCCAGCATGGCCTTACGCTTCTTGAACAGGGTCAGGCCCAGGCAGCCGGCGCCGACCCACAGGCCGATTTCGCCGATCAGGGCGGCGATGGCGGCGAACAGGGCCGCATAGGTCATGTCCAGATGACCCAGCTTGCCCGCCAGCAGGGCCAGACCCATGCCGGTGTAGCCGACGGCGCAGACGCCCAGGGCGGCGAAACCGATCAGGCGAGTCTTGGTCAGAGGCTTCTTCATCTGGGCTTGCAGGGCGGTCATGAGCGTCTCTCCATCAAGGCAGGTTGTCTTTATGACAAGGAACCTAGACAACGCGCCGCGCAACGTCAAGCACCATTTACACAAAGACGTGCACGCTTGTCGAAATCGGACGCAACAGCGCCTTGGCGAACCGGCCTGCGCCCCCTACCTATGCCGCACGCTTCCGCCCCTCCGAGTGAACGCCCGCATGACCGAGACCCCTGCCCTGCCCGTCAACGCCATCGAGGTGCGGGGCCTGAAGAAGACCTATGCGGGCAACAAGAAGTCGCCGGCCAAGACCGCCCTGCGCGGCGTCGATCTGACCGTGCCGCGCGGCTCCATGTTCGGGCTTCTGGGTCCCAACGGCGCCGGCAAGTCGACCCTGATCAACATCATCGCCGGCGTCGTGAACAAGTCCGAGGGCAGCGTCCGCATCTGGGACCGCGACATCGACCATGAAGCCCGCGACGCCCGTGCGGCCCTGGGCGTCGTGCCTCAGGAAATCGTCGCCGACGTCTTCTTCACCCCGCGCGAGGCCCTGGAGGTCCAGGCCGGCTTCTATGGCGTTCCCGCCGACGAGCGCCGCTCGGACGAACTGCTGGCCGCGCTCGGCCTGTCGGACAAGGCCAATGCCTATGTCCGCGCCCTGTCGGGCGGCATGAAGCGCCGCCTGATGGTGGCCAAGGCCCTGGTGCACAATCCGCCGGTTCTGATCCTGGACGAGCCGACGGCGGGCGTGGACGTCGAGTTGCGCCGCCAGCTGTGGGACTATGTGCGCAAGATCAACGAGGAAGGCGTCACCGTCATCCTGACCACCCACTACCTGGAAGAAGCCCAGGAGCTGTGCGACACCATCGCCATCATCAACCGGGGCGAGGTCGTGGCCTGCGAGCCGACGCATCAGTTGCTGAAGCGGCTGGACACCCGCAACGTGGTGGTGACGCCGGAAACCCCGCAAGCTGTCCCGCCGCACCTGCACGGCTTCGCCGTCGCCCCGCGCCCGCATGGCGCCTTCGTCGTCACCTATCGCACCGGGGAATCCAGCGTCGAACAGGTGCTGGCGGCGGTGCGCGCGGCGGGCGTGACTATCAAGGACATCGCCACCGAGGACCCGGATCTGGAAGACGTCTTCCTGGCCATGACCTACGGCGACGCCAGCCGGCCCGATCCGACGCAGGACTGACGCACTCAATCCTCCCCTGCGTAGCTGGGGAGGATTAAGGCGAGCGGCAGCGTCAGACCACCATCACCGTGCCCAGCAGCAGCTTGCCGCCGGGCTTGCCGAGCACGCGGTCGGTGGCGGCCTGCAGGGCGCGGCTCAGCCATTCCACGTCCGGCGGGGCGCTGGGCAGCATCCGCTCGCCCGCCAACCGCACCACCTCGTTGTAGGCGGCGCTGAGGCGCGGCTTGGACTGGTCGGCCCGGGTCCGCAGGGCCGGGTCGGCCACGTCCACCCCGACCTCGACCGTCATCACGCCCCGGCGCCCGTCGCGACGCAGGATGGTGGCCGTGGCCGTGGGCAGGGGGATATAGGCGTTGGCGGGCGCGCCCCCGCCCTCGCTCTTGCCCGAGGCGTCGGCCTCGGCGGCGACGAGAGCTGTACCCAGGGCGGCGAGGCCGATCAGTGCGCGACGATCCATACCCTTCCCCTAGCCCTCCTCCGCTTAAGGCCCGGTTACGGCTGGCGGGCCGCCCGGCCGAGGCGTAATCGGAACGGATGAGCCAGATCGATCTTTCCGCCTACCGCCCCAACGTCGGCGTGGTGCTGTTCAACACCGCCGGTCAGGTCTGGCTGGGCCGCCGGGCGAAGACGCCCGAGCCGTGGAACTGGCAGTTCCCGCAAGGCGGCGTCGATGAGGGCGAGAATCTGGAAGCCGCCGCCCTGCGCGAACTTCAGGAAGAGACGGGGGTCCGCTCGGTCGAGCTGCTGGGCCGCACCGGCGGCTGGATCGTCTATGACTTCCCGGAGGGCATGGGCGGGCCGAAGTCGTGGCAGGGCTTCAAGGGCCAGAAGCAGGTCTGGTTCGCCTTCCGCTTCACCGGCGAGGACAGCGAGTTCGATCTGTCCGCCCACGGCGAGCCCGAGTTCGACACCTGGCGCTGGGGCGCCCTGGAGGAAGCCCCTGACCTGATCGTGCCGTTCAAGCGCGAGGTCTATCAGCAGGTGGTGGCCGCCTTCGAGGACCTGCCGAAGAGCTGAGGCCGCCCAGCCGCCTGTTCCGCCGTCATCCTCGGGCTTGACCCGAGGATGACGGCGGCAGGAAGAGCGCTCATCTCGGATCGGGTTCGCCCCAAAGAAAAAGGCCCTCCGCCGAAGCGAGGGGCCCTGATCTTGTCTGCGTCGCAGAAGGCTTAGCCCTCGACGATCTCCGAGGCTTCTTCGGCCAGGATGCTGAGACCCTGAGCGTTGATGTCGGCGAAACCGCCCTTGACCGCGAACTGACGGCGCACAGCGCCCTCATAGACGGTCACGACGCCCTCGCGCAGGGTGGTCATGAAGGGCGCGTGGCCCGGCAGGACGCCGAAGTCGCCCTCGACGCCCGGCGCATCGACCTGATCGACCGAACCGGCGAAGATTTCGCGTTCCGGGGCGACGAGGGAGAAGTTCAGCTTACCGGCCATGACTTAGGCTTCCGAAGCCATCTTGGCGGCCTTCTCGACGACTTCCTCGATGGCGCCGACCATGTAGAAGGCGGCTTCCGGCAGGTGGTCGTATTCGCCGTCGCAGATGGCCTTGAACGAACGGATGGTGTCCTTCAGCTCGACGAACTTACCGGGCGAGTTGGTGAACTGCTCGGCCACGAAGAAGGGCTGCGACAGGAAGCGCTGGATCTTGCGGGCGCGCGACACGACCAGCTTGTCGTCTTCCGACAGCTCGTCCATGCCCAGGATGGCGATGATGTCCTTCAGCGCCTTGTACTGCTGCAGGGTTTCCTGAACGCGGCGGGCGACGGTGTAGTGCTCTTCACCGATGACCAGCGGGTCCATGATGCGCGAGGTCGAGTCCAGCGGGTCCACGGCCGGGAAGATGGCCTGGGCCGCGATGTCGCGGTTCAGAACGGTCGTCGCGTCCAGGTGAGCGAACGAGGCGGCGGGCGCCGGGTCGGTCAGGTCGTCGGCGGGAACGTAGATGGCCTGGACCGAGGTGATCGAGCCCTTCTTGGTCGAGGTGATGCGCTCTTGCAGGTTGCCCATCTCGGTGGCCAGCGTCGGCTGATAACCCACGGCCGAGGGGATGCGGCCCAGCAGAGCCGACACTTCCGAACCGGCCTGGGTGAAGCGGAAGATGTTGTCGACGAACAGCAGCACGTCCTTGCCTTCTTCGTCGCGGAAGTATTCGGCGATCGACAGGCCGGTCAGGGCGACGCGGGCGCGGGCGCCGGGGGGCTCGTTCATCTGGCCGTAAACCAGGGCGCACTTGGAGCCTTCGGTCGAGCCGTTGTTCTTGGCCGGGTCCACGTTCACGTTGGACTCGATCATCTCGTGATACAGGTCGTTGCCTTCGCGGGTGCGCTCACCCACGCCGGCCAGAACCGAGTAACCGCCGTAAGCCTTGGCGATGTTGTTGATCAGTTCCTGCATGGTCACGGTCTTGCCCACGCCGGCGCCGCCGAACAGGCCGGTCTTGCCGCCCTTGGTGTAGGGGCAGATCAGGTCGATGACCTTGATGCCCGTGACCAGGATTTCCGCCGAGGTCGACTGCTCGTCGAAGGTCGGGGCTTCCTTGTGGATCGGGCGGTATTCGGTGGTCTGGATCGGGCCGGCTTCGTCGATCGGCTGACCGACGACGTTCATGATGCGGCCGAGGGTGCCCGGGCCGACCGGCGCCATGATCGACTTGCCGGTGTCGACGACGGGCTGGCCGCGCGTCAGACCTTCGGTCGTGTCCATCGAGATGGCGCGGACCATGTTCTCGCCGAGGTGCTGGGCGACTTCCAGAACCAGGGTGAAGGGCTCGCCCGTCTTCTGGTCGACGTTCTGCGTCTCCAGGGCGCTCAGGATGGCCGGCAGGGCGCCGTCGAACTCAACGTCGACGACGGCGCCGATGACCTGGGCGATACGGCCCGAGCCAGCAACGGCGGCGGCGGCCTTCGGAGCGGCGGCCTTCTTGGGAGCGGCCGGCTTCTTGGCGGCGGGTTTCTTGGTGGCGGTGGCGTCGGTCATGGGGTGCGTCCGGTTCGGAATGTCGTGTCGGTCGGGATCAGAGCGCTTCAGCGCCGGCGATGATCTCGATCAGCTCGGTGGTGATCTGGGCCTGGCGTTTACGGTTGTACTGCAGGGTCAGGCTGTTGATGAGGTCGCCCGCGTTGCGCGTGGCGTTGTCCATCGCGGCCATCTGCGCGCCGAAGAAGCCGGCCTGGTTCTCGTAGAGAGCGGCCAGGATCTGCGTCGTCAGGTTGCGCGGCAGCAGGGTCTCGAGGATTTCCTCTTCCGAGGGTTCATACTCATAGACCGCGCCGTTCAGGTCGATCGGTTCGGCGTCGCCTTCGACGACGGCCGGGATCAGCTGACTGGCGGTCGGCACCTGCGAGATCACCGACTTGAACTGGCTATAGAAGAGAGTGACCACGTCGGCCTGGCCGTCTTCGAAGCTCTCGGCGATCAGTTCGGCGATCGGCTGCGCCGCCGGCAGGCCGAGGACCTTGTGCTCGCTCAGCTCGAAGGACTTGACCACCTTGTCGCCGAACAGGCGGGTCAGGGGATCACGCGACTTCTTGCCGACGGCGATGACGCGAACGTCCTTGCCCTGGGCGATCAGGCTGTTGATCCGGTCGCGGGCGGCGCGGACGACGTTGGACGAGAAGCCCCCCGCCAGACCCTTGTCCGCCGTGGCGACCACGATCAGGTGACGCTGGTCGGCGCCCGTGCCGGCCAGCAGCTTCGGCGCGCCGTCGCCCGAGACGCCGGCGGCCAGGTTGGCGATGACCGAGGCCATCCGCGTCGCATAGGGGCGGGCGTTCTCGGCCTGCTCCTGGGCGCGCTTCAGCTTGGCCGCGGCGACCATCTGCATGGCTTTCGTGATCTTCTGCGTCGCCTTGACGCTTCCGATCCGATTGCGCATTTCCTTAAGGCTGGCCATCCGGCGCTACTCTCGCTCTCTGGTCAGATCTTAGGCGAAGGTCTTGGCGAAGGCGGCCAGGACGTCCTTGAGCTCGGCTTCCAGTTCCGGCGTCAGGGCCTTCTTGGTGCGGATGCCTTCCAGCAGCGAAGCGTGGTTCGAGTGGACGCGGGCCAGCAGCTCGCTTTCGAAGCGGCCGATGTCCGACACCGCCACGTTATCCAGGTAGCCGCGCGTGCCGGCGTAGATCGACACGACCTGCTCTTCGACGGCCAGCGGCGAGTACTGCGGCTGCTTCAGCAGCTCGGTCAGGCGGGCGCCGCGCGCCAGCAGCTTCTGGGTCGAGACGTCCAGGTCCGAGCCGAACTTCGCGAAGGCGGCCATTTCACGATACTGGGCCAGCTCGCCCTTAATCGAACCGGCGACCTGCTTCATGGCCTTGATCTGGGCCGAGGAGCCCACGCGCGACACCGAGATGCCGACGTTCACGGCCGGACGGATGCCCTGATAGAAGAGGTCCGATTCCAGGAAGATCTGGCCGTCGGTGATCGAGATCACGTTGGTCGGGATGTAGGCCGAGACGTCGTTGGCCTGGGTTTCGATGATCGGCAGGGCCGTCATGGAGCCCGAACCATTGTCTTCGTTCAGCTTGGCCGAACGCTCCAGCAGGCGGCTGTGCAGGTAGAAGACGTCGCCCGGGTAGGCTTCACGGCCGGGCGGACGGCGCAGCAGCAGCGACATCTGGCGATAGGCCACAGCCTGCTTCGACAGGTCGTCATAGACGATCAGGGCGTGCATGCCGTTGTCGCGGAAGAACTCGCCCATGGCGGTGCCGGCGAACGGAGCCAGGAACTGCAGCGGGGCCGGTTCCGAAGCCGTGGCGGCGACGACGATGGTGTATTCCAGAGCGCCCGACTCCTCGAGCGTCTTCACAATCTGGGCCACCGTCGAGCGCTTCTGGCCGATGGCGACGTAGATGCAGTAAAGCTTCGCCGACTCGTCTTCCGACTTGTTGACGTTCTTCTGGTTCAGGATGGTGTCGATGGCGATAGCGGTCTTGCCGACCTGACGGTCGCCGATGATCAGCTCGCGCTGGCCGCGGCCGACGGGGATCAGGGTGTCGATCGCCTTCTGGCCGGTCTGCATCGGCTCGTGAACCGATTTACGCGGGATGATGCCCGGCGCCTTGACGTCGACGCGGCGGCGCTCGGTGAACTGGATCGGACCCTTGCCGTCGATCGGCTCGCCCAGCGGGTTGACGACGCGGCCCAGCAGGCCCTTGCCGACCGGCACGTCCACGATCTCGCCCAGGCGGCGGACTTCATCGCCTTCAGCGATGGCGGCGTCCGCGCCGAAGATCACGGCGCCGACGTTGTCGCGCTCGAGGTTCAGGGCCATGCCCTTCACGCCGGCCTTGGGGAACTCGACCATTTCACCGGCCTGGACATTGTCCAGACCGTGGATGCGGGCGATGCCGTCGCCGACCGACAGCACTTGGCCGACGTCGGAAACGTCGGCTTCAACGCCGAAGTTGGCGATCTGCGACTTGAGGATGGCCGAGATTTCGGCGGCGCGGATGTCCATGGTGGGCTCTCTGGCTTTCGTCTTCGGTGCGGGCCCGCTGGCCCGGCTTGAACTTGGAATTCGGGGCTTAGGCGCGTTTCAGCGCGAACTTCATCTGGTCGAGCTTGGTCTTCAGCGAGGCGTCGAACAGCTTCGAGCCCACCTTGACCTTCAGTCCGCCCAGGATCGACGGATCGACGCGGGCGGTCAGTTCGGGATCGCGGCCCAGCGACGCGCGCAGGGCCGACTGAATGCTCTTGGTCTGGGCCGCCGACAGCGGCAGGGCCGAAACGACCTCGGCCGCGACGACGCCGGTCGCCTTGGCGTACAGGGCCTGGAAGCCGGCGATCACGCCGGGCAGGTCGCGGGCGCGGCCGTTCTGGGCCAGCAGGCCGAGGAACTTCTTGGTCGTGGCGTTGAACTTCGCCTTGTCGGCGATGGCCGACAGGCCCTTGACCTGGTCGTCGGCCGAAATGACCGGCGACTGAGCCAGGCGGCGCAGGTCCGCGCTGTCCAGCCAGGCGGCCTTCAGCGAGGCGAGATCGCCGCGCACGGCGTCGAGCGCCCCCGTCTCTTGCGAGAGGTCGAACAGCGCCTGAGCATACCGTTCGCCGGCTTCCGTCGTTCTGAAATCGTCCGCCACGTAATTAAGGTCCGCGATTTGAAGCGTTTGGGTCGAGTCCGGCTGCGATCGCTCGCGCCAGGCAAGGGCTTGATTTGCTTGTAGAAAGCACGCTTGGGACACATCTTTCGATGCGTCCTTCGCTAAAGCCGCGCGGCTGATAGCACGCAAGGTCCCCGGTCGCAACCGACGGGAACGGAACGATAAGGTCGCACCTGCGCTCATTTGCCGGTCTCCAGACCCTCGCGACGGCGTCGGGTGCGACGACAACGCCGCGTCCGGAAGCTTGATGCAACCTCACGGTCCCGTTACCGCTTATGGCTATCATCACATTCTGGAACCCCGATGCTTGAAAGCATAACCCCCCTGCTGAGCGATCCGGCCGCCTGGGCGGCCCTCGTGACCCTCGTGGTCATGGAAGTCGTCCTCGGCATCGACAACCTGATCTTCATCTCGATTCTGTCGAACAAGCTGCCGCCCGAGCATCGTCAGCGCACCCGCCGCATCGGCATCGGTCTGGCGCTGATCATGCGCCTGGGCCTGCTGGCCACGATCGGCTGGATCGTCGGCCTGACCGCCCCCGTCTTCGACCTGGGCTTCCACGGCGAAACCTTCGACACCGCCTTCAGCTGGCGCGACCTGATCCTGATCGCCGGCGGTCTCTTCCTCGTGTGGAAAGCCACCAAGGAGATCCACCACGCTGTCGACACCACCCCGTCGAACGACATGCTGGAGAAGGACAAGAAGGACGTCGTCATCAACAACGTCGGCTCGGCCATCATCCAGATCATCATGCTGGACCTGGTCTTCTCGATCGACTCCATCCTGACCGCCGTCGGCATGACCGATCACGTGCCGATCATGATGGTCGCGGTCGTCGTGGCCGTCGTCGTCATGCTGCTGGCCTCGGACCCGCTGGCCAACTTCATCGACAAGAACCCGACCGTGGTCATGCTGGCCCTGGGCTTCCTGCTGATGATCGGCGCGGTCCTGATCGCCGACGGCTTCGGCGTCCACGTGCCCAAGGGCTACATCTACGCCGCCATGGCCTTCTCGGCCCTGGTCGAGGGGCTGAACATGTGGTCGCGCAACGCCCAGATCAGAAAGAACCAGGCCGAGGAAGCCGCCCAGCGCGCGCTGAACAAGGCCGAAACCGCCGAGCCCGGCGTCTGATCGTGCGTCTCTGGCCGGTTCTGGCGATGCTCCTGCTGGCGCTTCCTGCGTCGGTGGCGGCGCAGTCGTCGGGGCCGGCCCCCTCTGCTCCCTCCGCCGCCGTCCCGATCTATGACTATGGGGTGGTGCGGACCTTCCCCCACGACCCGACCGCCTTCACGCAAGGCCTGGTCCTTCGCGACGGCGTCCTGCTGGAAAGCACCGGCCGCGCCCCCTCCAGCGTCCGCCGCGTGCGGCTGGAGGACGGCGTCGTGCTGCAGAAGCACGAGCTCGCCCCCGAGTATTTCGGCGAAGGCCTGACCGAGATCGACGGTCGCCTCGTCAGCCTGACCTGGAACAACGGCGTCGGCTTCGTCTGGAACGCCGCCGACCTCAGCCCCGTCTCGCGCTTCGCCTATGCCGGCGAGGGCTGGGGCCTGACCCACGACGGATCGCGGCTGATCCTGTCAGACGGCTCGCCCAATCTGCGTTTCCTCGACCCCGACACCTTCGCCGAGACCGGCCGCATCACCGTCACCCTGAACGGTCGCCCCGTGCGCCAGTTGAACGAGCTGGAATGGATTGACGGCGAGGTCTGGGCCAATGTCTGGCAGACCGACTTTATCGTCCGCATCGACCCGGCCTCGGGCCATGTGGTCGGGATCATCGACCTGCGCGGCCTGCTGCCCGCTGGCGTGGTGAAGGACCCGCGCGACGAAGTCCTGAACGGCATCGCCTGGGACGCGGCGAGCCGCCGCCTGTTCGTCACCGGCAAGAACTGGCCCAGCCTGTTCGAGATCAGGCTGACCGGACCGCGCTAAACCGCCCCCCCCCTACCTCTCCGTCATCCTCGGGCTTGACCCGAGGATCGAGCGAAACGGTGCACTCAACTGTTTCCCTTGTCGCGCAGGCGGACAATCCGATCCTCGGGTCAAGCCCAAGGATGACGGCGGATATGGAGCGGCTCTTCGCTCAAGCAGCGAGCGACCGCGTCGCGAGCGTTAGCGCCCTACAAGAAGCTATATGGATCCACATCCACCGTCAGCCGCACCGAGGCCGGGACCTTCACCCGCGCCAGCCAGGCGCGCAGGAAGGCCTGCAGGTTCACATCCCGGTCGGCCCGGACCAGCAGCCGTTTCCGCCGTCGTCCGCGCACCAGGGCCAGAGGCGCATCGGCGGGGCCATAGACCTCCAGCCGCTCGGTGTTGGGGATGGCCTCGGCCAGATCGCGGGCGACCTTCTCGACCGCCATGGCGTTCTCGCTGGACAGGATGATCGCCGCCAGACGCCCGTGCGGCGGCAGCGACGCCGCCTCGCGCTCGCCCATCTCGGCCTCGACGAAGGCGTCCCGGTCGCCCGCCGCCAGGGCCATCAGCACCGGGTGTTCCGGCGTCCAGGTCTGCAACAGGGCGCGCCCCGGCTTGTCCGCCCGCCCCGCTCGCCCCGTGGCCTGGGCCAACAGTTGATAGGTCCGTTCCGCGGCCCGCAGGTCGCCGCCGCGCAGGCCGAGGTCCGCGTCCACCACGCCGACCAGCGTCAGGCGCGGGAAGTTGTGGCCTTTCGCTGCGGCCTGCGTGGCCACCAGAATGTCGATCTCGCCCTCGGCCATCGACTGGATCAGGGCGCGCGCCGACTGACCGTCCGGCAAGGTGTCGGAGCTGAAGATGGCGGTGCGCGCCTCGGGGAAGAGCCGACGCACCTCCTCCTCGACCCGCTCGACGCCCGGCCCGACCGGCACCAGCGAATCCTCGGCCCCGCACGACGGACAGAGCTTGGGCTTAATCATCGAGAAGCCCGTCAGGTGACAGACCAGCCGCCCGGTGTAGCGATGCTCGACCAGCCATGAATCCGTATCCGGCGCCGTCAGCCGGTGGCCGCAGGCGCGGCACAGGACGACGGGGGCGTAACCGCGCCGGTTGAGGAAGAGCAGGCTCTGTTCGCCCCTGGCGAAGGTCTCGCCGATGGCGTCGCGCAGCGGCTGGGACAGCCAGGTCTGCGGGTCGGGCGGACAGGTCCGTAGATCGACCAGTTCGATGTCCGGCAGGACCGCCGCCCCGTGCCGCGCCGCCAGCTTCAGCCAGCCATAGCGGCCCTGACGCGCGTTCCACAACGTCTCCAGCGACGGGGTGGCCGAGGCCAGGACCACGGTCGCCCCCTCGATGCGGCTGCGGGCCACAGCCAGATCGCGGCCATGATAAACCAGACCCTCTTCCTGCTTGAACGAGCCGTCGTGCTCCTCGTCCACAACCACCAGCCTCAGATTGGCGTAGGGCAGGAAGAGGGCCGAGCGCGCCCCGACCACGATGTTGCAGCGCCCGGCGACCACCGCCTCCCAGACCTGGCGGCGCCTGGGCGGGGCGACGCCCGAATGCCATTCGGCGGGGGTGACGCCGAAGCGGGCGGCGATGCGTTCGATCACCGCCTGGGTCAGGGCGATTTCGGGCAGCAGGATCAGAATTTGCGCGGTCGGATCATGCCGCAGCGCCCGCGCCGCCGCCTCCAGATAGGCCTCGGTCTTCCCCGAGCCTGTCACCCCGTCCAGCAGGAAGGGCGCGAAGCCGCCCTTAGCCACGGCGTCCGCGACGGCCGTCGCCGAGGCCGCCTGATCCGGGTTCAGGCTGGCGGGGGCATGGTCGGGATCAGGGGCGTCGAAGGCGGCGACCGCTTCGATCTCGATCACCGTCAGCACGCCCTCGTCGACCAGCCCCTTCACCACGCCCGCCGAGACATCAGCCGCGCGCGCCAGATCGGCCGCCGTCATCGATCTCTGGCCCAGAGCCTCCAGCACCGCCGTCCGCGTCGCCGTGGGACGGGCGGGGCTGCGCCCCTCGACGCGCCTGACCCGTCGCTCGGGCCGTGGGCGCGGCGCGCGCAGGCCCTTCAGGGCTGTGGCCGCCATCTCGCCCGGCGGGCTCAGGGTCCAGCGCGCCGCCCATTCGACGAAGTCCAGCGTCCGTTCCGGCAGGCGCGGATCGGCCAGCACCTGCTCGACCGCCTTCAGCTTGCGGTTGGAGCCGGTCGTCTCGAACACCTCGGCCACCACGCCCCGGATCAGACGCGGCCCCAGCGGCACCGTCACCTGATCGCCGCGCACCGCCGTCAGGCCTTCCGGGACCTCGTAATCGAAGGCCTCGGGCACCGGCAGGGGAATGAGGACGGAGGCGACTTTCACCGCGCGTCCCAAAGGGCTAGCATCCCAGGCATGAAACTCTTTCTCGACACCGCCGACGTCGCCGTCATCAAGGACATGCTGCCCACCGGGATGGTGGACGGCGTCACCACCAATCCGTCGCTGATCGCCAAGTCGGGTCGGAACATCGCCGAGGTCATCGCTGAGATTTGCGCCCTCGTCGAGGGGCCGATTTCCGCCGAGGCCGTGGCGACCGATTTCGAGACCATGGTGAAGGAGGGCGACAAGCTGGCCGCCATCGCCCCCAACGTGGTCGTCAAACTGCCCCTGACCTGGGACGGGCTGCGCGCCACGCGGGCCTTCGCCGACAAGGGGATCAAGACCAACGTCACCCTCTGCTTCTCGGCCGCCCAGGCCATGCTGGCCGCCAAGGCGGGCGCCACCTTCATCTCGCCCTTCGTCGGCCGTCTGGAAGACGTCGGCGCCGACGGCGTGGGCCTGCTGGAGGAAATACGCGCCCTCTACGACATCCATGATTTCGACACCGAGATCCTGGCCGCGTCCCTGCGCAACCCTGACCACGTCACCGCTGCGGCTATCGCCGGCGCTGACGCGGCCACCCTGCCGGCGGACACTTTCAAGGCCTTGGTAAAGCACCCGTTAACCGACAAGGGGCTTGATGCCTTCCTGGCGGACTGGGGCAAGACCGGTCAGTCCATTCTGTAGATCCCGACCCGCAAAAGAGGTCCGCTTGAGCACTTCCCTGGACCTCTCTTCCGACGCCGCCGAGGGCCTTCACTGGCCCGAGGTGCGGGCCTGGCTGAACGCCCATCCCGATCGTCTGCTGGACGACCGCACCCTGCTGGAAGAACTGGGCCTGCGCGCCACGGGCCGCAACGTGGTCGATTTCGGCCGCGCGGCCCTGACCCGACTGGAGGCCGTGGTCCAGCGCGAGGCTGGCGCGAGGAAGCAGATCGAAGAGATCGCCCGCGCCAACTTCGCCGCCCAGACCCAGACGCACGTCTCGGCCCTGGACCTGATGGAGGCGACCAGCCACGCCGAACTGTCGCGTCAGTTGGACGCCACGGCCCAGGCCCGCTTCGGTCTGGCGGGCGGCGCCATCGCCATGGAAAAACCCGGTGTCGTGCCCTTCGGCTGGAAGGCGCTGGAGCCGGGCCGCGTCGACGCCCTGCTGGGCGACGACGGTCTGGAATGGCTCGGCCCCAACTTCACCGGCCTCGACCTGTTCGGCCCCGCCGAGGGCGAGGTGAAGTCGGTGGCTCTGGTCCGCATGAGCCTGCATCTGCCCGGTTCCAACGGCGCACGCCCGGCCCTGTGCGCCTTCGGCTCGTTTGAGGACGACGGCTTCACCCCGGCCATGGGCTGCGAACTGGTGGCCTTCATCACCCGCGTGGTGGAACGCATGGCCGAGCGATGGCCGACGCAGGCCTGACAGCGTCAGAGGCCCTCCTCGCCTGGCTCGAGCATCTGGCGCACGAGCGTCGCCTGTCGCCCCGCACGCTGGAGGCCTATGGCCACATAGGCCGGCTCTATGTCGCCTTCCTCGAACGCCATCGCGGCGGGTCGCAGACACCGACTGATCTCGGCGCCGTCACCGCCGCCGAGGTCCGCGCCCATCTGGCCGAGCGCCGCAGCGGCGACCGCCCCCTGAACGCCCGCTCGCTGAGCCAGACGCTCGCCGCCATCCGGGGCTTCCACGCCTTCCTCGACCGACGCTGCGGCACGCCCGCGCCGCAATTGGCCCTGGTGCGTGGCCCGCGCGTCAAGCCCTCCCTGCCCCGCCCCGTCACCGAGGATCAGGCCAAGGGCCTGCTGCACGAACCCGAGGCCGACCCCGACATGGAGCCGTGGGAGGCCGCGCGCGACCGCGCGGTCCTGACCCTGCTCTACGGCTGCGGGCTGCGGATCTCCGAGGCCCTGTCGCTGAAACGGTCCGACGCCCCCCTGCCCGACGCCCTGCGCATCACCGGCAAGGGCGGCAAGATGCGGCTGCCCCCGGTCCTGCCCCAGGTGCGCGAAGCGGTGGACGCCTATCTGGCCGCACAGCCCTTCGTCCTGGAGGCCGACCAGCCCCTGTTTCGCGCCAAGCGCGGCGGGCCCTTAAGCCCCCGACACGTCCAGGCCACGGTCCAGCGGCTGCGCGGGCGCCTTGGCCTGCCCGAATCGGCCACGCCCCACGCCCTGCGCCACAGCTTCGCCACCCACCTATTGGGGGCCGGGGCCGACCTGCGCTCGATCCAGGAGTTGCTGGGCCACGCCAGCCTGTCCACCACCCAGAAATACACCCAGGTCGACGCCGCCCGCCTGCTGGCCGCCTACGCCGAGGCCCATCCCAAGGGCTGACGCAGCAAGGCTATCCAACGACGACGAACAGCGCCTATTGTCCGAACGGGGATCGATTACGGTGTGGAGACAGGCCTGTGCGCCGACCAGATCCCGTTCCGTCCCGTCGCACCGCCCTCGCCCTGTCAGCGGGCGGCGCCGCGGCGCTGTGGCTGCCAGTCAAAGCCGACGCTCAAACCCGGCCGCCGCCTGCTTCACTCCCGCCTGAACCGCCTCCGCCTGAGGCCCAGGAAGCCGCACGCCTGCTGGAAAACCTGCTGACACGGCTGGGAGCCAGGGTCGACGTCGGCAGTTTGCGCGACCCCGTGTTCGTCATCGACACCGGCGCAGAGCGGACGGCGATTTCGGATCGCCTGGCGGACGAGTTGGACCTGGCGCCCGGGCCGCCTGTACTGGTCCACGGCATCACGGCGGCGGAGGTGGTGCGGACCGTACGTCTGCCCAGGCTGGATTTTTCGGGCCGGCGCTTCACCAACCTGACGCCTCCGGTCTTCCCCTTCGCGGTGCTGGGCGCCGACGGGCTGCTGGGTCTTGACGTCCTGTCACGCTTTCGCCTGACGCTGGAGGTGCGCCGACGTCGCGCCATGATGACGCCGTCGGGTCCCGACGTGGACGAACGCGGGTTCTTCTTCAACGGCGTGGCCAGCCGAATGCCCTCCAACATCACCCCAGCGCGCAGCGGGCGCTTCGGCCAGCTGTTCCTGACCAATGTCCAGGTCGAGGGTGTCCCGACCGTGGCGTTCGTGGACAGCGGGGCTCAGTACTCGATCGGCAACCTGGCCCTGATGCGGGCCATCGACGCCCGGATCGGCCCCGCCGCGCGGCAATCCATCCGCGTCTATGGCGTCATTGGCCAGTCGCTGATGGTCGATAGCGGCGCGGTGTCGAACCTGCGGTTGGCGCGCCGCGAGCTGGGCGCCACGCCCCTGCTGTTCGGCGACCTCCACGCCTTTCGCGTGCTGGGCCTGGCCGACCAGCCTGCGCTTCTGCTGGGGGCCGACATTCTGACCCGGTTCAGTCGCATCACCCTCGACTACGGCCAGTCGCGCATCAGCCTGGGCGAACTGATCAAACCTCCGCCGCTCAGATCGCCCTGACGGCGCCGCCGTCGATGCGGATCAGGGACCCGGTGACATAGCCCGCCAGAGGACTGGCCAGGAAGGCGGCCACGGCGCCGAACTCCTCGGTCGCGCCAATGCGGCCCGCCGGGATCGACTTCACCGATTCAGCGCGCGCCTCGGCGGGTTCGACCCCGGTGGCGGCGGCGCGGGCGGCGTCCAGACGCTCGATGCGCGGGGTGTCGATCCGGCCCGGCAGCAGGGTATTGACCGTCACCCCGTTGATCGCGACCTCGCCCGCCAGGGTCTTGGCCCAGGCCGCGACCGAGGCGCGCAGGGTGTTGGACACGCCCAGCGTCCCGATGGGCTCTATCACGGAGGTGGAGGCGACGTTCAGGATCCGCCCCCAACCCATGGCCCGCATGCCCGGCAGCACCCGGTCCGTCAGGCGGAAGACCGAAAGCACCATGGCCTCGAACTGCTCGCGCCACAGCACCGGTTCGAGACCCGCCACGCCCGACGGCGGCGGGCCCCCGGTGTTGTTCAGCAGAATCTGGATCGGTCCGCCCAGGGCGGCCTCGGCCTCCTCCACCGCCCTCAGCAAGCCCTCATGGTCGGCCAGATCGGCGGGGGCGATCACCGCCTTGCCCGGCCCCATGGCGTTCAGCTCATCGGCCACGGCCTGAAGCTTGACCGCATCGCGCGACAGCAGGGCCACATGCGCCCCCTCGGCCACAAGGGCCGTCGCCACGGCCCGTCCCAGGCCGCTGGAGCCGCCGCACACGAGAGCGCGCTTGCCGGTGAGTTGCAGGTCCATGCCGATGATCCGATGCCGTTGACGGGGTCGCCCCCGGACATGGGCGCGACCGCCGCCGATTACGAGCGGGCAGGAGACGATTTTACGGTCAGGCGGTCCAGAGCCGGCGCCGGTTTACGCTTTGGCAGCCTTGGTCCCGGCGACAGCCTTTGCTCAGCCGCCATGAACCGACATGGCGAAGCCGGCCCAGATCATGAGCGCCAATCCAGCCATCAACGCCGCCGCGCCAATGCCGATCACGACCTTGAGGGTCATGGCTTTCATTCGGAGGCTCCTTCCAAGGAGCGCGTATTGATCTATGAACGGCGTAGGGCCGCTATGCGACCCAAGGCCGCGCCCCTCGAACGCCCCGCTGAGACCCCGGCGCATGGACCTTGACCCCGACTATCTGGAAAAAGGGCCCTATGGTCAGGAAGACGGCCCGCAGGGCAGGCGCGGCGGCGATGCTGTTGTAGAGCCGGGCCAGCCGGGCCTTGAGCGGACGAAAGCGCGCCACCTCCTCGTCAGGCACAGGCGGGATGAGGATGCGGGCGGCGAAGCGGGTGCATCGCCTGAGCTTTCGGCCCAGTTCGGCGCTGCTCATCAGACAGGTCGAGACATAGGCCTTGCCGCTGCGCCAGGCGACATAGCGGGCCTGGTGACGGCGCGGCAGCAGACCCACCCCCCAGACCATGACGTGGGGCTCCGGCGACAGGCTGAAACGGTTGGGGGTGCTGAGCGCCAGTCGTCCGCCGGGGCGCACGACGCGGTCGATCTCGCTCAGAAAGGCATCGGGCCTGTCGACGTGCTCGATCACGTCGAGGGAGACCACACCCGACAGGGCGCCGTCTGAAAAAGGCAGAGCCTCAGCCAGCCCGGCGGCCAGAATCGGCGTCCCGCCATGGGCCTGGATCAACCGCTTGGCCACCACCAGCCAGGTCATCGACACGTCCACGCCCACGCCGGCCCCCGGCCCCTTCAGGCCGGCGGCGGCGGCCAGCAACATGCCGGGCCCGCAGCCCAGATCGAGCCACGCATCTTGAGACACCGCTTCGCCCAGCCAACTCTCGACATCCTTCTGAAGCCGTCGCGGCGCGTCCAGAACCTGCCGCGTCCTCATTCGCACCAGATCCTCGCTCCAGGCGGACCGCCGCGCGTAGACCGCGCGAACCAGATCCTCCACGTCCAGGTCCAGCGCCGCGATCTCACGCGCCGTCCTGAGATCCTCCTCGATGTCGATCCAGCTGGGGCCGGGAACCCTCAGATCGGGGATCCCGTCGACCTGACCATAGCGATGGCCGCAGGCGACGCAGTCCAGTCGCTCGGCGACACGAGCCAGTCCGCCACGACACCGCGGACAGCGCCACAGGCTCGCCAGAGCCGGCGGCGCATCAACAGCCGCACGACGCCGCCCCGGCTGCGTCGATGTCCACGCCTCATCGGCTGGGGCGACGGTCGCCGACCGGCCCATGAGCCTGCTCCTATGCGCGCCGCCGTCAGGGCGGGATGAAACCGGATGATGGGAACGCAAGGCCTTGAGGCGACCTATGCGATCAGGACGTAAGCGCGGGCCCGGCCGCGTCGTTGCGACCCGGCGCCTGCGACGTTTCGTCTCACCATCGAGAGCCCCCCAACGAAAACGGCGCGCCCCTTGCGGAGCGCGCCGTGATGCGTTCGGGCTGAGGGCCTAGTTTTAAGCCTGCATGGCCCAGCCTTCGACGGCCATGGCCGCCTGGCGGACGGCTTCCGAGCGGGTCGGGTGGGAGTGGCAGGTGCGGGCGATGTCTTCCGACGAACCGCCGAAGGCCATGGTCATGCAGGCCTCGCCGATCAGCTCACCGGCTTGCGGGCCATAGATGTGGACGCCCAGGACCTTGTCGGTCGTCGCGTCGGCCAGGACCTTCACGAAGCCCTCGGTCTCGTGGTTGATCTTGGCGCGGCTGTTGGCGGCGAAGGGGAACTTGCCCTTCTTGAAGGCGACGCCCGCAGCCTTCAGCTGCTCTTCGTTCTTGCCGACCCAGGCCACTTCGGGGCCGGTGTAGATGACGCTGGGGACCAGGTCGTAGTCGACGTGGCCGGGCTTGCCGGCGATCAGTTCGATCACGGCTACGGCGTCTTCCTCGGCCTTGTGCGCCAGCATCGGGCCATAGGTGACGTCGCCGATGACCCAGACGCCCGGCGCCGTGGTCTTGAAGTGGTCGTTGGGGATGACGCCGCGCTTGTCGGTCTCGATGCCGACCGTCTCCAGACCCAGACCGGCGGTGTAGGGACGACGGCCGATGGCCACCAGAACCACGTCGCCCTTCAGGGTTTCAGCGGCGCCGCCGGCAGCCGGCTCGATCGTCAGCTCGACGCCGTCCTTGGTCGAGGTCGCAGCGGTCACCTTGGTGCCCATGCGGAAGGTCATGCCCTGCTTGGTCAGGCCGCGCTGGAAGGCGGTGGCGACCTCGGCGTCCATGCCGGCGCCGACCTTGTCGAGGAACTCGACGACCGTCACCTGCGCGCCCAGACGACGCCAGACCGAACCCAGCTCCAGACCGATGACGCCCGCGCCGATGACGATCAGGTTCTTGGGCACCTTGGGCAGGAAGAGGGCGCCGGTGCTGTCGATGACCTTTCCGTCCTCGAAGGCGACGCCCGGCAGCGGAGTCGGCTCGGAGCCGGTGGCGATGACGATGTTCCTGGTCTCATAGGTCGTCTTGGCGCCGTCGGCGGCCTCGACCTCGACCTTGCCCGGTCCGGCGATGCGGCCGCGGCCCTTGAGCCAGACTACCTTGTTCTTCTTCATCAGGAACTCGATGCCCTTGGTCAGGGCTTCGACGCTGTCGTCCTTGGCCTTGTGCATCTGGGCCAGGTTCAGCTTGGGCTTCACCTCGATGCCGATGCCGGCGAATTCGGTGTTGGCGGCCTCATAGAGCTCCGAGGCGTGCAGCAGGGCCTTGGACGGCATGCAGCCGACGTTCAGGCAGGTGCCGCCAAGCGTGGCGCGCATTTCGATGATGGCGACCTTCAGACCCAACTGACCGGCGCGAATGGCGGCGTTGTAGCCGCCCGGCCCGCCGCCGATGATCACTACGTCGTAGGTCTGGGGAGCGGCGTCGGCCATGGATATCCTCTGATCGGTCTGGCGCTGGGAAGGAAACGGCGCGGACACTAGCGCCGACCCCGGCGGGGTCAACCGCCAGGCTCCATATAGGACCGGATTGCACCCGGGGCCATGCCGACGAAAGCCAAAGCTGCAATGCCCCGTTCCGCACGGCAAAGGGCCGGGCGTCGCCGCCCGGCCCTCCGTGGTTCGTTGACCGAAGCGATCAGTACTTGAAGCGCACGCCGACGAAGGCGTTGTAGCCGAACTTCTCGTACTCATAGGTCCGCTCGCGCGAGCCGTAGTATTTGATCCCGGCCGAGTCGGTCAGGTTCTTGGCCTCGCCGAAGACCTCGACGCCGTTGCTGAAGTCGTAGCTGGCGGTGAAGTCCAGCTGCTCGCGGCCTTCGACATAGAGGTCGAGGTCGGCCGTGTCGGCGTTGATCTCTTCCAGATAGTCGCTGCGCTTGGTGTAGGACAGGCGAGCCGAGAAGCCGCCCATCTCGTAGAAGAGGGCTGCGTTGTAGTTGGTGTCCGACTGCCCCGGCAGGGCGAAGGTGTCGCGACCGCCGTAGTTCTGGGCCGTCTTGATCTCGGCGTCCGTGACCGTGAAGTTGGCGAAGACGCCGAAGCCCGACATCCAGCCCGGCAGGAAGCCGAACTTCTGCTGCCAGTTCAGCTCCAGACCCATCAGGTGGCCCTCGGGCGCGTTGATCGGGGTCTCGAAGTCAGCCTCGCCGCCGCTCGCCAGATCCTCGGTGTAGTTCAAGATGTAGCGATAGTCGCTGAGGTCCTTGTAGAAGACATTGGCCGACACCACGCCCAGCGAGGCGAAGTAGTACTCCAGACCCGCGTCGAAGTTGTTCGACAGGGTCGGCTGAAGGTCCGGGTTGCCGATCTCGTAGGAGATGTCCAGGCCGTCCGTTTCCTCGACGCGGCGCGGAACGATCTGGCTGAACTCCGGACGCGAGATCGAGCGCGTCAGGGCGACACGACCGATCAGGTTGTCGTTGAAGGCGTGACGGACGGTCAGGTTGGGGAAGAACTCGGTGTCGTCGCGGCTGACGGCGGCGGTCGAAAGCGCGCCGTCGATCACGGTCGGGGCCGAGCCGTCGAAGTTCGTCTGTTCGACACGCAGACCGACGGTGATGTTGGTCGCGCCGACATCGAAGCGGGCCTGACCATAGCCGGCCAGGATGTCTTCCTGGGCCGTGTAGTCCGCCGTCAGCGAGTCAGGCATCCGGCGCGGCGAGGCGGCCTTGGCGGCAGCCAGATAGGCGTCGACCAGTCCCTTGTCGTATTGGGCGCCGAGACGATAACCGAAGTTGCTGCCCTGGGCGTCGCCCCACAGAGAGGCGAGCGTGCCCGGGTTGGCCGAGGCGGCGCGGTCGCGCTGACGCTCTTCATCGGCGTCGACCTCGCGGGAGGCGTACTTCAGGCCGAACTTCCAGGCGACCTCGCGACCGGCGAACTGGCTGGGGATTTCCAGGTTGGTGCGGAAGGCGACGTCTTCCTGCTGGGTCGTGTTGGAGCGGAAGGTGTTCTCGCGGAACGAGAAGTTGCCGGGCGTGGCGAAGAAGCCGCTCGCCGTGTCGCCGAAGATCGGATTGCCCGGCGCATAGAAGTAGCTCGGGGCGTAGTGGTTGCGCGTGTCGTAGCTCAGCGTGGTCGCGCTGGAGCGATAGATCAGTTCATCGCGGTGCGGATAGGTCTGCTCGCTGTTGGCCCAGGACAGGTCGGCGTCCCAGACCATGCCGTTGTCAAAGCTGTGCTCGCCGCCCAGGACCAGGGTGGTGATCTCGTTGTTCTGGGTGCGGTGACGCAGGCCCCGATAGATGCGGGCCCCGGTATAGGTCGCGGTCGTATTGGTCGCGCCCGGCTGCAGGGCGCCGTCGGCGTAACCCAGGATCAGGGTGTTGCGGTATTCGTCGTCCTCGAAGTCGGCGTAGGACCCGCGGACATAAAGGCGGGTCTGGTCGGTCGGACGCCACTCCAGGGCGCCGGTCAGGGCCTGACGGGTGCGCTGGGTCTCATACTGCTTGAACAGGGTCTCCTCGAGCACGAAGACGCCGTCTTCCTCAACCCAGGCGTTCTCAATGTTCTCGGGACGGCGGTTGGTCTCGGAGTAGCTGAGCGACAGCAGAGCGCCGAAGGTCTGGTTCGGACCGAAGATGTTCGAGACCGTGGCCCCGGCGCGAACATCGTCGCCGCCGTAGTCATTGTAGCTGCCGCCGGCGTAGCCGCTGAAGGCCAGACGGCGCGTGTCGAAGGGCGAGCGGGTCTTGATGTTGACGGCGCCGGCGATGGAGTCGGCGTCCTGACTGGGCAGCAGAGTCTTGGAGACCTCGATGTTGGAGACGATGTCGCTCGGCAGGGTGTCCAGGTCGACCGCGCGGGTGCCGGGATCGACGGCCGGCACGGTCACGCCGTCCACCGACACGGCGGTGAAGGCGGAGGGCGCGCCGCGCACGTTGATGTAGCGGCCCTCGCCCTGGTCGCGCTGGATGGCGATGCCGGGGACGCGCTGAAGCGACTCGGCCACGTTGGGGTCGGGGTAACGGCCGATAGCGTCGGACGACAGGACGTTGATCGTGCCGTCGGCGTTCTTCTGCTGGTTCAGCGAACGGGCCACGCCGTCGGTGATGACGCCCGTCACCACCACGTCGGCCACCGTGGTCACATCGTCGCCGCCCAGGGTCACCGTGACCTGCGCCGCGCGGCCCGGGGTCAGCACCACCGACTGGCTGGCGTGCGGCAGGCCGATATAGCGCACGTCCAGCACCACATCGCCGGTCAGGCCCGGCAGGCTGAACTCGCCCTGGGTATTGGAGACGGCGCGGCGGCCCGAGCCGCGAACGATGATCTCGGCGCCCGGCAGGGGCGAGCCGTCAGCGGAGACCACGCGGCCGAACAGGCCGTCGCCCGCCGGCTCGATCGCGGCGCTGGGCGCGACTTCGGCGGCCTGGGCGGCCACAGCGAAGGTGAGCGGCAAAATAGCGGCGCTCAGCAGAAGGCGAAGTTTCATTTCAGTCATCCCCGTTCGCCGGGGCGCGTCACGCTCCGGTCCATGGGGTGGGCTGGCTAACGACGTGCGGCGACGCGGCCGCGACGGTTTCACGAAAAGGAATCTGCGAACGGACCACAGAGACGCGACAAATCCTCCAGAAACGGAGGGACTGTCATTTCGGAGAAATCAGATCGTCACGGGAACGTCGGAGCCTGAACGCGAAACGGGGCCCGATCTTTCGATCGGACCCCGTGTTCCAGTCTCGACATGGAGCGGGCGAGGCGATTCGAACGCCCGACCCCAACCTTGGCAAGGTTGTGCTCTACCCCTGAGCTACGCCCGCACTCCGTAGGGAACAGTGTGCTGCGCCCCGTCGAGGAGGGGCTTTTAGCCGACCCTTCTCAGAACGCGCAACCCCCTTTTTTCATTTTCCGCTTTTCCGCTGCATTTTTTCGAATAGCTCTGAAATTTCAAACGCAAACGGCCCCCGCAACATCCCCGAAAGGAAGGCTGCGAGGGCCGTTCAAAATGACCGCTACGGATGATCGCTCCGCACCAACCCGCTCAAGCGGCGAGCCGCCGCGCGGCGGGCGATAGCGGCTTCAGCCGCGCTGAGGATCAGCGCGGAGCCAGCCGAATGGCCCCGTCCAGACGGATGCATTCGCCGTTGATGTAGGTGTTCTCGGCCAGGTGCAGGGCCAGGGCCGCATAGTCGGCCGGGGTGCCCAGACGCTTGGGGAAGGGGATCATGGCGGCCAGGGCGTCCTGCACCTTCTGGTCCATGCCCGCCATCATCGGCGTCCACATGATGCCGGGCAGGATGGTGTTGACCCGCACGCCCTCGTTCATCAGGTCGCGCGCCACCGGCAGGGTCATGGCGTAGACGCCGCCCTTGGAGGCCGAATAGGCGGCCTGGCCGATCTGGCCGTCCTGGGCCGCGACCGAGGCGGTGTTGACGATCAGGCCGCGCTCGCCGTCTTCCATCGGCTCTAGCGTCACCATGCCCGCCGCCGACTGCGACAGGACGCGGAAGGTGCCGAACAGGTTGATCGAGACGGTGCGCTCGAACTGGGCCATGTCGTGGGCGCGCGGCTCTTGCGTCTCGCGGTTGCGCGACACGGTCTTCTGGCCCGTGGCGATGCCGGCGCAGTTGACCGTCAGGCGCTCCTGGCCGTGGGCGGCGCGGGCCTTGACGAAGCCGGCGGCGACGCTCTCGTCCGAGGTCACGTCCACCTTGCAGAAGACGCCGCCGATCTCCCTGGCGATCTCTTCGCCGCGCTCCTCGTTGAGGTCGAACAGGGCGACCTTGACGCCCTTGGCCGCCAGGGCCCGCGCCGTGCCTTCGCCCAGGCCCGAAGCCCCGCCCGTCACCACCGCCGCAATCGAACCGTCGAGTTTCATGAAGATCGTCCCTATATTCTGGTGAACCGAGTGTCTGCGCGAGGATTTAGCGGCCATGACCGCCAAAGCCAAACCCGCTTCCCCCACCGAGGCGATCAACCCTGAAAAGGCCTTGGTCCCCACGGTTCAGAGGGTCAATGAAATGCGTGTCCGGAAGGGCTTCTGGCCCAAGCTTCGCAGCACCGCCTCGCGCATCCCCTTCGCAGGGCAGGCCCTGGCCGCCTGGTACGCCACCCAGGACCCGCAGACCCCGATGGCGGCCAAGGGCGTGATGCTGGGCGCCCTGGCCTATTTCGTCATGCCGGTGGACGCCATTCCAGACGTCTTCGCCGGGATCGGCTTCACGGACGACGCGGCGGTGATCGCCGCCGTCCTGGCGACCCTCGGCGCCCACGTGAAGCGCAAGCACCACGACCAGGCCGAGGCCGCGCTGAAAAAGGTGCGTGACGAAGCGAAGGCCTAGCGATCCAGCGGCTTGGCCCGCCACCAGCCGGTGACGGAGTAACGCGGCCCGCCTGCGAACGGCGCAACCGTCGAGACCGCGTGCATCTGCGGCACGGCGAAGACGTTCAGGGCGCCGAAGCTGGGGACGAAGGTCTCTGTGATGTCGCCGCCCGCGTCGAGGAACTGCAGCAGGCCGCCCCACTCCGCCCGCCAGCCCGGCGACAGGTTCAGCACATAGGCGTAGAGCCGCTCGGTCTTCGGATTGGCGTCGCTGTGGCGGTTGAGGAAATGCCCCGGCAGATAGCGGGTCACCTGGCCGTCGGAAAAGGCGATGCGGTCGTCGCCGGTCAGGCGGCGCGCGAAGTCCAGAAAGGCCTTGGTGTTGAACAGGTCCAGCAGGTCGAACAGAACCTGGGGCGTCGCCGCCCCCGCCTCGCGCGCGGGCCCCAACCGCAGGCGATCGAACAGGAACTGCAGCCCCTCGGTCGCCCCGGCGTAGGCTTGTTGCGTCACATGGGCCTGGTCCTCGGGCGAGGATGCATCCAGCGTCGCCACCGGAATGTCGGCCCCCAGCGGGTTGAGGAAGGTGCGAACCCAGGGCTGCTCGGGCGCAAGCACCGCCGCGTGCAGGACCTCGGCCCCGTCGCCGAACAGGCCGGGCACGCGGGTGCGGCCGGTGCGGGCCAGACGCTCGGCGGCGGCGGCGACGTCCGCCTCGCCTACCGCCAGTTTCAAAGCCGGATCGAGAAGCCTGCTCATTCGTCGGTCGTCACGACGATCTTGCCCATGGCCGTCCGGTCGCCGAGGGCCTTGATGGCGTCGTGGGCGTCCTCCAGCGGGTAGGTGCGGCTGACGCGCGGCTTGATCTTGCCGTCCTTCCACAACTGCATCAGCTCGGCCATGTTGGCCGCGTGGGCCTTGGGATCGCGCCCCACCGCCGCGCCCCAGAAGACCCCGATCACGGAGACCGACTTCAGCAGGGTCAGGTTCAGCGGCAGGGACGGGATGCCCGCCGGGAAGCCGACCACCAGATAGCGGCCGTTCCAGTCCATCGCCCGCAGGGCCGGCTCGGCGTAGTCGCCGCCGACCGCGTCATAGACCACGTCGGCGCCGTCGCGGCCGGTGGCCAACTTCAACTCGCCCGACAGCGCCTTCTGCGCCGCCTTGTCCATGGGCCCGGACGGATAGATCAGGCCATTGTCAGCCCCCAGTTCCAGGGCGAACTCCACCTTGTCGTTGGTCGAGGCGGCGGCGACCACGCGCGCCCCCATGGCCTTGCCCAGTTCGACGGCGGCGGCCCCGACGCCCCCGGCGGCCCCCAGCACCAGCAGGGTCTCCCCCGGCTGCAGGTTCGCCCGGTCCTTCAGCGCGTAATAGCTGGTGCCATAGGTCATGGTCAGGGCGGCGGCTTCCTCAAAGCTCATGCCCTCGGGCATGGGGATCAGGCTGCTGGCCGGGACCGCCAGACGCTCGACCAGGCCGCCCCAGCCGGGCACGGCGATGACGCGGTCGCCCTTGAACACGCCCTTGACGCCCTCGCCCACCGCATCGACCACGCCCGCCACCTCGCCGCCCGGCGAGAAGGGGCGCTCGGGCTTGAACTGGTACCTGTCCTCGATGATCAGGGTGTCGGGGTAGTTGATCCCCACCGCCTTGACCTCGATCACCACCTCGCCCGGCTTGGGCGTGGGGTCCATGATCTCCTCGACGACAAGGCTATCAGGGCCGCCGACGGCCCTGGACAGGACTGCGCGCATATTCTCTTAATCCTTGCTGGGGGAGGGCTCGTCGGCACGGATCCAGCCCGTGATCGAGTAGCGTGGCGCTGTCGCAAAGGGGGTCACAAAGCTGACCGAGTGGTTTTGCGGTACGCTGAACAGATTGAGGGCGTTCATGCGCGGGGCGTAGGCCTCCGCCAGATGGCCGTCTTCATCAATGAAGTTAAGCAGACCGCCCCAGTCAGAACGCCAGTGCGGCGTGAGATTCAAAACATAGGCGAACAGCCTCGCCCGGCCCGGCTGATAGTCGTCATGCTCTGTCAGGTAATGCCCGGGCAGAAACCTGGTGGCTCGCGCATCGACGTACCGCGCCTCGTTCGTCCCCGTCAGATCGCGGATGAAACCGAGGAACTCAGGTCCGTTCAGGAAGCGGTAGAAAGCGTTATAGAGGGGATTGACCCAATCGCCGCGGACGATCGCCGTATCGATCCGAACCGTGTCGAACATGTAGTGCAGGCTGCCTGGCTGGCCGAGAACCGCAGCCGCTTCGTCATGGGACGCAGCCATAAGCCCCGCCTGCTGCTCTGGGCGCATGCCATTGATAGCCTCGACGGGAATATCGACATTCTGCCGGCCGCTCATGGTGCTCCGCAGCCACAGCTTTTCGGTCGCAAGAGCCTGATGAAGCCTCACGGCGTCCTCGGGGCTCAGAAAGCCCGGCACGTGTATCCGGCCAAAGCGACGAAACGCAGGCCCGAGTTGATTCGCACGCAAGGCTGGATCAATACGCGGTCGCCAGACCGCGCCTGTTGCAAGACTGTTCACTGGTGCGTGCCGATACGAGCGTCGGTCATGGTTGCGCCTCCCCTGTCGATAACGCTAACAGGCTCGCTTCGCCGAGGTAAAGATCATGACTGCCAAAACCGCCCTCATCCTCCACGGCGGCGCCGGGGCCCGGCGCGAGCGCAACTACGACGCCGAGGTCGCCCATATGCGCCAGGTGGTCGAGGCGATGAAGGCGCGGCTGGACGCCGGGGCCTCCGCCGTCGACGTTGCCGTCGAGGCCGTGGTCATGCTGGAAGACTCCGGCCTCTATGTCGCCGGACGCGGCGCCTCGCCCAACCTGGCGGGCGCCTATGAGTTGGACGCCAGTCTCATGGACGGCGCTTCGGGCAAGGCCGGCGCCGTCGCGGCCCTGCAGGGTTTCCGCAACCCGGTCGTCGCCGCCCGCGCCGTCATGGACCGCACCCCCCACGTCATGCTGGCCGGAGAAGGCGCCGCCCTGTTCGCCCATGATCAGGGACTGGAGCCGATCGGCGACGAAGAGGCCTGGTTCACCCGCGCCGGCAAGGGCGAGGACAACCACCCGCCCGGCGGCCTCAGCCACGGCACCGTCGGCTGCTGCGTTCTGGACAGCCAGGGCCGCCTGGCCGCCGCCACATCGACCGCGGGCGTCTTCGGCAAGATGCCGGGCCGCGTCGGCGACACCCCCGTCCCCGCCGCCGGGACCTGGGCCGACGACCATGCGGCCGTCTCCTGCACCGGCCAGGGCGAGTATTTCATCCGCGTCGCCGCCGCCGCCCGCACCGCCTTCGGCGTGGCCGCGGGCCAGTCGCTGGCCGAGGCGTCGCAGGCGACCATCGACCGCATCGGCGGTCTGGGCGGCGACGGCGGCCTGATCGCCCTGGACCGCGAGGGCAACATCGCCCAGCCCTACAACAGCCAGGGCATGAAACGCGCCTGGCTGACGACCGATGGCGCGATCGGGGTTCAGGTCTTCGACCAGCCGGCCTGAGGCCGCACCCGCCGCGCTTCATTACAGAGCCGTAAGGTGCGCGGCGGGATTTGACGCTGATAGGGTCCGGTCAACCTGCCCCCGGCGCTGCTTGAGGGGCGACCGGAACCTGACGCCCATGAAGACCCGCCTGATCCTGACCGCCTGCGCCTCGGCCCTGCTGCTGGGCCTGCCCGCCGCCGCCTTCGCCGAAAGCGCGGCGCCCGCGACCGCAACCGCCGCCGCCCAGGGCGGGGTGGCCGTGCCGCCGCTCGGCTTTACCAAGCGCGTGCTGGCCAACGGCATGGAGGTCTATACGGCGCGCGACGCCTCGACCTCGAACGTCACGGTACAGGTCTGGTACCGCGTCGGGTCCAAGGACGATCCGGCCGGCCGCTCGGGCTTCGCCCACCTGTTCGAACACCTGCTGTTCAAGGCGACGAAGAACATGCCGTCGGAGACCTTCGACCGTCTGACCGAGGACGTCGGCGGCATGAACAACGCCTTCACCGCCGACGACGTCACCGCCTATTACGAGGTCGTTCCGGCCAACCACCTGCAGCGCATCCTCTTCGCCGAGGCCGACCGCATGGGGTCGCTGGTGGTCGATGAAGCCACCTTCGTCTCCGAGCGCGACGTCGTGAAGGAGGAATACCGCCAGCGGATTCTGGCCAGCCCCTATGGCCGCCTGTTCGGCCTGTTCACGCCCGAGACCATCTATCAGGACCACCCCTACCGCCGTCCGGGCATCGGTTCGATCGAGGAGTTGAACGCCTCGACCCTGGACGACGTGCTGCGCTTCCACGCCACCTACTACCGGCCCGACAACGCCATGCTGATCGTGGCGGGGAACTTCGATGAGGCCCAGTTGGACGGCTGGGTGAACGAATACTTCGCCCCGCTGAAACGTCCGACGACGCCTATGCCCGTGAATGATGTGAAAGAGCCGGAGCCGACCGGCCCGCGCACCGCCACCTACTACGCGCCCAACGTGCCCCTGCCCGCCGTCGTGCTGGCCTGGAACACGGTCGCCTATCGCGACGCCGACCGCGCCGCCCTGACCGTGCTGGACGGGGTGCTGTCCACCGGCGAATCGAGCCGTCTCTACCGCTCGCTGGTCTACGACAAGCAGATCGCCGCCTCGATCGGCTCCAACCCCGACTTCGCCCAGCAGGCCGGCAATCTGACCGCCTACGCCATCATGGCCGACGGCCAGACGGTCGAGGCTGGCAAGACGGCCCTCGAGGCCGAGATTGCCCGCCTGCGTGACGCCCCCGTCACCGCCGCCGAACTGAGCGAGGCCAAGAACGAGTTGGTCGCCAATGCGCTGCGTGGCCGCGAGAGCATCGACGACCGCGCCACGACGCTGGGCATGGCCCTGATCATGACTGGCGACGCCACCGCCGCCGACCGCGAGATCGCCGAGATCCAGGCCGTCACCGCCGCCGACGTGCAGCGCGTGGCCCGCCGCTACCTGACGCCGCAGCGCCAGATCACCATCAACTACCTGCCCGCCGACGAGGCCCATCCGGCCAGCGTGCAGAAGATGAACGTCGACGCCCCCGTCACCGTGGCCGAACTGGCCCCGGCCGGCCCGGTCGCCGTCCTGCTGCCGGAAGCCGAGCGCGCCCGCCTGCCCCAGCCGGGCGCGGAAGTCGCCCCCGCCACCCCCGCCGTCGCCGACTTCCGCCTGGACAACGGCATGCGGGTTCTGGTCGCCCCGACCGAGGGCCTGCCCCTGGTTTCGGCCCGCCTGAACTTCAACGCCGGTTCAGCCAACGACCCGGCGGGCAAGCCGGGCGTCGCCTCCATGACCGCCAGCCTGCTGACCCAGGGCACCAAGACGAAGTCGGCGCCCGAGATCGCCACCGCCATCGAACAGCTGGGCGCCAACATCGGCGCGGGCTCGGGCGCGGACTTCACCAATGTCTACGCCAACGCCCCCAAGGACGTGTTCGGCCGCTCGCTGGCCCTGATGGCCGATCTGGTGCGCAACCCGGCCTTCGCCGCCGAGGAGCTGGAACGTCAGCAGTCGCAGACCCTGGACGGCCTGCGCGTGGCCCTCAGCCAGCCCGGCTCCATCGCCGCCCAGTCGGTCGGCCGCGTCGTCTACGGCGACGCCCCCTACGGCGCGCCCGGCGGCGGCACCCTGACCAGCGTGCCGGCCATCACCCGCGACGACGTGGCCGCCTTCCACGCCGCCCGCTATCGCCCGTCGCAGGCCACCATCGTCTTCTCGGGCGCCGTGACCCCCGCCGAGGCCCGTGAACTGGCTCAGGCCGCCTTCGGCGACTGGCGTGATCCGGCGACCGCCGCCCCTCCTCCGGTCGCCAAGGCCGGCCAGACCCTGGCGCCGCGCATCGTCGTCATCGACCAGCCGGGCGCAGGTCAGGCCGCAGTCACCGCCGCCATCCGCGGCATCAAGCGCGCCGACGCCGACTACTTCCCGCTGACGCTCGGCAACACCTTGCTGGGCGGCGGCTTCTCCTCGCGCCTCAATCAGGAAATCCGCATCAAGCGCGGTCTGTCCTACGGCGCCCGCTCCTCGGTCGGCGCCCAGCAGGACGTCGGCGTCTTCACCGCCTCGACCCAGACCAAGAACGAGACGGCGACCGAGGTGGCCGACCTGATCCTGGCCGAGGTCGGCAAGCTGGGGAGCGCCCCGGCCACCGAGGCCGAACTGGCCCCGCGCCGCGCCGCGCTGATCGGCGGCTTCGGACGCTCGCTGGAGACGGTGGACGGTCTGGGCGGTCTGGTCGCCAACCTCGCTCTCTATGACCTGCCGATGAGCGACCTGGCCGACTACGCCGGGCGCGTCCGTTCGGTCACCCCGCAACAGGTCGAGGCCGCCTTCGCCGAACACCTGCCCACTGACCGCGCCAGCCTGGTTATCGTCGGGGACGCATCCAAGTTCATCGACGCCCTGCGGGCCAAGTACCCCAACGTGGAGGTCATCCCCCTGACCGACCTGAACCTGAACAGCGCGACGCTGAAGTAGGGCAGCCTCTTTCCTCCCCTGTCGCATCGCGACGGGGGAGGGGGACCGCGTAGCGGTGGAAGGGGCGAACCTTCTCACCGCGCTTGATTGAACAAACCGCGGCCCCAAGCCGCCCCCTCCACCATGCTGCGCATGGCCCCCCCCAACTACGCAGGGGAGGATCGAGAGAGGCTTTACGCCGTCAGGCAGACCACCTGGGCCACGCGCAGGTCGCGCCGCAGACGGTCAGCGACCTTGCCGTAGTTGTCGGTGTTAACCTCTTCGCCCAGGGCCTTTTCATCGGCCCGCTGCTCGCCGCGAATGGCGGGAACGAAGGTGTCGGGCGCCGTGGTGTAGATCAGGCCGCGACGCGGCGCCTCGGCGATGGTCACGCCCAGAACCCGACCCCGACCGTCCAGCACCGGCGCCCCCGACAGGCCCGACAGCGTTCCCTTCAGGCCCTTGGTGCGCCCGGCCTCGGCCCAGGCCAGGACCGGCTCATCGCGCTCGCCCCGCCCCCGGACCTTCAGCGTCTCGCGGCCCAGCAGGCGCGAGGCCACCTCGCCGGGATTGCCCTGCGGGAAGCCCGGATGGAAAGCCCGCTGCCCCTTGCGCAACGGGGTCTGAACGGCGACCGGCAGGGCGGGCGGGCCGCCCTCGGTCAGCAGCAAGGCCACGTCGGCGCGTTCGGCCAGCCGCACATCGGCGGCCAGGGCGCGCCCGCCGCCGATCACCAGGGCCGGGCGCCGGCAGCCCTCGACCACATGGCGCGCCGTAACCCACCGCCCGTCGCCGGCGATGGAGAAGGCGGTGCCGGAGGTCGGCTGTTCGGACTCCTCGGGGGCGAAAACGGTGACGGCGGGATCAAACGGCGTCACCGGCCCCAGCAGGGGGCCATGGGCCTCATCGTCCTCGGGCAGGTGCGGGGCGTCGGCCTTTTCACGTCGGCCCAGGGACACGATCAGCAAGGCGCCGACCACCGCCGCATAGATGGTCCAGTCGGGAAGACGGGGAAAGCGCATCATGGCGCCGCCCTCAACCCGTCAGGGCGGCGGCCAGGATCAGGGCCGTGGCCAGCTTGGCGCCCGCCAGCACCACGGCGGCGGCGACCTCGCCCTTCTCGATGCGCTGCGGCAGGCCGGTCAGCAGCAGGTCGACCACGCGGAAGGCCAGCAGTTGCAGCACCACCGTCGCCACGCCCCAGATGGCGATGTCGCGGATCGAGGTCGAGATCGACAGGGAGACGGCCAGCGGAATGGCCAGCCCGACCAGCACCCCGGAAAAGGCCACGGCGGCGGCCGGATTGCCCTGACGGATCAGCGCCACCTCGCGCCACGGCGTCAGCAGGGCATAGACCGTCGCCCCGATCGCCAGCAGGCCGAAGGTCACGACCAGATGCAGCACCAGAATCGGAAAACCGGTGGCGAAGGCCTGAACCTCGGGACTCGACAGCACGCTGGGCAAAGACGACGCGTCCATGATGTGCGAGCCCGCAACCTCCAGCTGAAACAGAACGAAAGCAAAACAAGCCTTGCCCGATCCGCCGCCCCTTCCGCAAGGGCGCCGGGGCCACACCAGATCAGGAAAACAGCGTTACGCTGCAGTCAGGAAGCATCGGACCGTCGCCCCTTGGCGATCTCGGCGCTTTCCCGCTTCAACGGCTTGGACACCGGGCAGACCTCCTGAACATAGCCGTTCAGCGTATTGGCGAGATGATCGGGCGCCAGACTGTAATGGACGTACTGCCCCTTCTTCTCGCTGGTCACCAGACCGGCGACCTCCAGCACCGACAGGTGTTGCGACACCGCCGGCTTGGAAATCTCGAACTTGGCCGCGATCTCGCCCGCCGTCAGATCGGCGTGGGCCAGATAGGCCAGGATCTTGCGCCGGACAGGACTGGAAAGGGCTTCAAAGACGCGCTGCATGGTTCGCTATTTAAGTGATTTGCTAAGGGCTTGCCAGCCCGACGCTTCAATGTTTAAGTTATTGCTTAAATACCTTATCAGAGCGGCCCGATGGACGAGCACGATCCCTGCGCGGTGAACAGCCTGATCGAAACGCCGCACAGCAGCCCCGTAAGCGGCCGCGTCGTCTGGGACCCCGTCCACTCGCTGTGGAACAGCGTCATGCTGGCGACGACGCTGAGCCTTGGCGCGGCGACCTTCAGCCTCGGCGCCCTGGCCGTCTTGGTCGTCACCACGGGCGCGACCCTGCTGCTGGGCCATTCGGTCGGGTTTCACCGGCGACTGATCCACGCCAGCTTCGACTGCCCGCTGTGGCTGGAACGGACGCTGGTCTGGTTCGGGACGGTCGTGGGCATGAGCGGCCCCTTCTGGATGATCCGCACCCACGACCTGCGCGACTGGGCGCAACGCCAGAACGACTGCCACGACTATCTGGCGCATCGGCGGCCGATGGCGGTCGACGCCGTCTGGCAGATGCATGGCCGGCTGGTGCTGGATCATCCGCCGACCTTCGATCTGGGCCGCATCGGGCGCGACCCCTTCTATCGGTTTTTGGAGCGCACCTGGATGTTGCAGCAGGCGCCGGTCGCGGCGGTCTTGTGGCTGATGGGCGGCTGGGGATTTGTGGTCTGGGGCGTCTGCGCCCGCGTGTCGATCAGCGTCATCGGCCACTGGTTCGTCGGCCACCTGGCCCACCGACGCGGGCTGCAGACCTGGCTGGTGCGCGAGGCGGGGGGTCCAGGCCCACGACGTGCGCTGTGCCGCCATCCCCACCATGGGCGAGGCCTGGCACAACAACCACCACGCCTGGCCCGGCTCGGCGCGGATCGGCCTCTATCCCGGACAGAGCGACTGGGGCTTCCGCTTCATCCAGCTTCTGGAACGGCTGGGCCTGGCCTGGAACGTACGGACGCCGGCGAGCATGAGCAAAAGGGCGACGGCACTAATGCAGGCTAGCCCAAGATAAACTCCGCCTTATGCCGCCGCGACGTCGTCCGAGCCCGCCTCGCGCTCAGCCTTGATCCGCGCCGAGGCCCGCTGCTTCTCGCTCTCGGACTTCAGCTGGCCGCAGGCGGCCAGGATGTCGCGGCCGCGCGGGGTGCGGATGGGCGAGGCGTAGCCGGCCTTGTTCAGGATGGCGGCGAAGCGTTCGATGGTCTTCCAGTCCGAGCATTCGTAGTCGGTGCCGGGCCAGGGGTTGAACGGGATCAGATTGACCTTGGAGGGGATGCCCTCGATCAGCTTGACCAGGGCGCGGGCCTCGTCGGGGCTGTCGTTGACGCCCTTCAGCATGACGTATTCGAACGTCACCCGGCGGGTGTTGGCCAGACCCGGATAGGCGCGGATGGCGGCCATCAGTTGGTCCAGCGGATACTTCTTGTTCAGCGGCACCAGGACGTCGCGCAGGGCGTCGTTGGTGGCGTGCAGGCTGATGGCCAGCATGGCCGCCGTGCGGTCGCCCAGAGCCTGAAGCTGCGGCACCACGCCCGAGGTCGAGACGGTGATGCGGCGGCGCGACAGGGCGATGCCCTCATTGTCCGAGATGATGTCGATGGCGTCGGCGACATTGTCCAGATTGTAGAGCGGCTCGCCCATGCCCATGAAGACGATGTTCGTCAGCTGGCGGTCTTCCTTGGGCGAGGGCCATTCCCCCAGGTCGTCGCGAGCCACCTGGACCTGGGCCACGATCTCGGCGGCGGTCAGGTTGCGCACCAGCTTCTGCGTGCCGGTGTGGCAGAAGGTGCAATTCAGGGTGCAGCCGACCTGGCTGGAAACGCACAGGGCGCCGGCCCGGCCCACGTCGGGAATATAGACGGCCTCGACCTCGATGCCCGGGGCAGTGCGGATCAAGTACTTGCGGGTGCCGTCCTTGGAGATCTGACGCTCGACGATCTCGGGGCGGGCCAGGGTGAAGGCCTCACCTAAGGCCGCGCGGGTCTCCTTGCCGATGTCGCTCATCAGGGCGAAGTCGGTGACGCCGTAGTGGTGGATCCAGCGCCAGACCTGCGAGGCGCGCATCCTGGCCTTCTCAGGCGGGCAGATCTTCGCTTCGATCAACGCATTGCGCAGGCCCTCGCGCGTCAGACCGGACAGGTTGACGGGGGCTTTAGCTGCGGCGGAAGCACGCGAAAGGTCGAGCGTGATGCTCAAGGCTGAATATCCTGCGGCGGGGGTGAAGCGGCGGCGTCTAGCACAGATGGGACCTCTTGTCGCCTCCAGCCAGTCCGGCAGGGTTGAACCCGCCGTCCCCAGACGCTAGAGGGGCCGCGTTGGGGAGTAGCTTCCGGCGTCTGCCAGTCGGGATCGCGTCAACACACTTGTCTCCGCAGGGGGCATGGCGCGATCAGCGGATCTCATCCGCCTAGCGAGACCAGCACGATCCGGGGGCCGCGCCGGCCTGCGCCCGGACGTGCTGTCACGCGCCCGGCTGAGTCCATCGTCCATGACCCCTGTCGCCATCGTCATCCTGTCGCTGAGCATGTCCGCCGACGCCTTCGCCGCCGCCATCGGCCGGGGAGCGCAGCATCGCCCCACCCTGCCCCAGGCCCTGCGCTCGGGCCTGGTCTTCGGCGTGATCGAGGCCATCACCCCGCTGATCGGTTTCGCCCTGGGCGTCGCCGCCGCCGGCTTCGTCGAGGCGGTCGATCACTGGATCGCCTTCGGCTTGCTGGGCGCGGTCGGCGGCAAGATGATCTGGGAGGCGCTGAAGCCCGACGACGGCGCCGATGAGGAGGCCGAGGCGAAGAAGGCGGCGTCGCGCGGCCTGATCGCCCTGGTCGCCACCGCCGTCGGCACCTCGATCGACGCGGGCGCGGTCGGCGTGGGACTGGCCCTGCTGGGCGAGAACATCTGGCTGATCGCCGCCTGCATCGGCGCCACCACCTTCGCCCTGGCGACGCTCGGCCTGCTGATCGGCAAGGCGGCCGGTGCGCAACTGGGCAAGATCGTCGAACTGATCGGCGGGCTCGCCCTGATCGCGCTGGGGCTCAAAATCCTGATGGAGCATCTGGGCGTGCTGGCGATCTGAAGCCTGGCCTTGCATCCGCGCGTCAGGTGGCGGAACGTTCTCTATCGCCCCGTCGTTTCACCACCGTCGCAAGGAAGTTGTCATGCGCGCCGCCCTCATCCCGGTCGTCTTCGTCGCCCCCCTGATTCTGGGGGCCTGCGCCAGCAACAAGACCTTCCCGACCTATCAGCAGGAATACGACCGACTGAGCGCCGAGTGCACGAAGGGCGGCGGCATTCTGACCACGTCCGGAGCCCAGACCGGTCGCCCGCAGACAGACTACGTCTGCAAGATCATCGGCAGCCCGACGCGTATTCCGCGGAACTAGGAATATCCGTGGTGGTTGGAGGCAGCTACCTCCTTGGACCCACACCGGGCCATGCCGTGAGGATCGCCGTCTGAGGCGTATTCCGGCGCATTACCCAATGTCGGCTTCCGACCCATAGCGGACACTCAGTAGACCTGCGCGTTTGCCTCTACGACCAGAGTTATCCTGTTCCCGGCGCACCAACTCAGAAGCTCCATATGAAGCTGCGGCCATAGCTCCTGCGCCCAGCGGGGCACGCGGGCTCGCCAAACCGGTTCGGTCGGGAGGTAAACCGTTGCGGGGCTGCCGACTATCTCAAGCATGAACGACCCCTCCGTGCCGCCAACAACCTCGACAATCAGTTCTTCTTTCCAGCGTGGCTGAAACCTAAACATCTGGCTGGCCTCAGACTCGGCGGTCCGCGCCAAAGGCCGCTTTGGCTGCTTTCGTCCAAACCAACCAAACATGCGTGGTGTCTCCGCGTTTAGGGCTGGCCGAGATGGTAGCGGCCCGACCCGACGTTAGCGTTCTGTGAAACGCTCGCCAACGTCCGCTTCCCACCCTTAGCGGACATTTCGCGAGCCTGCTTTCGGCGCCAGGCAGGTGGCCGCAGCCTCGAGTACAGAACGAAACGCTCGGCCTGTATGAGTCTAAAGCTGCAGTTCCCCCGAAAAACCGCACCTCACTGATTTTACAGAGAAACCAGTGGTGGTTGGAGGCGGGATCGAACCGCCGACCTGTGGGTTATGAATCCACCGCTCTAACCATCTGAGCTACCCAACCCCTTACGGGACCTCGCGCGGGGTCGTGACCGACCGGGAGGCGCGAGAGGCGTGCGTATATCGCCGCCTTCCCTCGGGTTCAAGCCGCTTAAGCACGGAAATCGCACGGGACGATCGGTCGCGGGCGGTTTCGGCTCGCGCCGGGAACGGCAAGGCTTCATTCTGGATTGCACAATCTGCTGTTCAGGAGAGCCCCATGCGCCCGATCGTCCTCGCCGCTTCCGCCTCACTCCTCGTTCTCGCCGCCGCCTGCGGGGCCAACGGCCAAGACGCCGCCCCCGGCGCGCCGGTAGAGACCCGCCCGGCCAATAACCCTGATCAGAAGCCGGCCTTTGAAGGCCAGACCCGCGCGCCGGGCGTGCGCACCGAGGCGCCGCTGAGCCACAGCGTCGTGGCGACCGGCCTGGTTCATCCCTGGGGCCTGGCCCTGCTGCCGGACGGTCAGTGGCTGGTGACCGAGAAACCCGGCCGGATGCGGGTGGTCTCGGCCCAGGGTCAGGTCGGCGAGCCGATCGCCGGCCTGCCCGCCGTCGCCGCGCGCGGCCAGGGCGGACTGCTGGACGTCATCCTCAGCCCGACCTTCGCTCAGGACCGGCTGATCTACTGGTCCTACGCCGAACCGCGAGACGGCGGCAACGGCACCGCCGTGGCGCGCGGTCGCCTGTCGGAAGACCTGTCGAAGGTCGAGAACGTGCAGGTCATCTTCCACGCCCTGCCTACCTATGACGGCGACAAGCATTTCGGTTCGTCCCTGGCCTTCGCCCCGGACGGCAAGCTGTTCATTACGCTTGGCGAACGCTCCGACAAGCCGATACGGCCCCAGGCCCAGGACCTGGACTCGCACATGGGCAAGACCATCCGCATCAACGCCGACGGCAGCGTGCCGTCCGACAACCCCTTCGTCGGTCAACCGGGCGCAAAGCCCGAAATCTGGTCGCTGGGCCACCGCAACATGCAGGGCGTCGCCGTCCAGCCCGGCACGGGCGCCATCTGGACCGTCGAGCACGGCACGCGCGGCGGCGACGAGATCAATCTGGATCAGGCGGGCAAGAACTACGGCTGGCCCGGCGTCGCCTACGGCATCGAGTACAACGGCCAGGCCATTCCCGAGGCCGTGACGGCCAGGGAAGGCACGGAGCAGCCGGTCTATTACTGGGACCCGGTCATCGCGCCGGGCGGCATGACCTTCTACAGCGGCGCCATGTTCCCCGGCTGGCAGGGCAACCTGCTGGTCACGGGTCTGGGCGGCAAGCAACTGGCGCGACTGGTGCTGGAGAACAACCGCGTCGTCGGCGAGGAGCGCCTGCTGACCGACCTGAACGCCCGCATCCGCGACGTGGCCGTCGCCGCCGACGGCGCCGTCTGGGTCATCACCGACGAGGAAGACGGCAAGCTGGTCAGGCTGGCGAAACAGTAGGGACTGAGCGGCGGACGGAGGCCCCGCTTCCGTCCGCCAAGGGCCTCACGCGCCTTGTTACTTGACGTTGACGTAAACGTCGGGTTTCTACGCACCAAGTTTCAATTCCAGACCCGTCCCTCAAGCAGCGAGGCGCCGCGCGCCAAGCGTTAGGGACCCTAGAAACAAAGAGAGACGCTTCATGGCCGACGCCTACATCTACGACGCCGTGCGCACCCCGCGCGGCAAGGGCAAGAAGGACGGGTCCCTGCACGAGATCACCGCCCTGTCGCTGGCCAGCCAGGTGCTGGAGGCGATCCGCGACCGCAACGACCTGGACACCTCCAAGGTGGACGACGTCATCCTCGGCTGCGTCTCGCCGGTGGGCGAGCAGGGCGCCGACATCGCCCGCACCGCCGTGCTGAACGCCGGCTGGGCCCAGACCACGGCGGGCGTCCAGATCAACCGCTTCTGCGCCTCGGGTCTGGAAGCCGTGAACATGGCCGCCGCCAAGGTGAAATCCGGCGAGGCCGACTTCGCCGTCGGCGGCGGCGTCGAGGCCATGAGCCGCGTGCCGATGGGCTCGGACGGCGGCGCCTGGCCGGTCGATCCCTCCAGCGCCTTCCCCACCTATTTCGTGCCCCAGGGCGTCTCGGCTGACATGATCGCCACCAAGTGGGGCTTCAGCCGCGCCGACGTGGACGCCTATTCGGTCGAGAGCCACAAGCGTTCGGCCAAGTCCTGGGCCGAGGGTCGCTTCAAGAAGTCGGTCATCCCGGTTCTGGACCAGCTGGGCCTGGTTCGCCTGGATCATGACGAGACCATTCGTCCGAACACGGACATGCAGACGCTCGGCGCGCTGAACGCCTCCTTCGCCATGATGGGCGAAATGGCCTTCGACAGCGTGATCAACCAGCGCTACCCCGAGGTCGAACGCGTCAACCACGTCCACACGCCGGGCAACTCCTCGGGCATCGTCGACGGTTCGGCGGGCGTCCTGATCGGGTCGCTGGAAGCCGGAAAGGCCCTGGGCCTGAAACCGCGCGCCAAGATCCGCGGCGCCGCCTCGATCGGCTCGGAGCCGTCGATCATGCTGACCGGCCCGGAGTTCGTGACCAACAAGCTGCTGGGTCGTCTGGGCATGAAGTCCACCGACATCGATCTCTATGAGCTGAACGAGGCCTTCGCCGCCGTCGTACTGCGCTATATGCAGGCGCTCGACATCCCGCACGACAAGATCAACGTCTGCGGCGGCGCCATCGCCATGGGCCACCCGCTGGGCGCCACCGGCGCCATGATCACCGGCGTGGTGCTGGACGAGCTGGAACGCTCGGACAAGGAAACCGCCCTCATCACCCTGTGCATCGGCGGCGGCATGGGCACCGCCACCGTCATCGAACGCGTCTGATCGGGAGCGACTGACCATGGAAAACTTCAAGATCGATGTGGACGCCGACGGCGTCGCCCTGATCACCTTCGACGTCCCCGGGCGCTCGATGAACACCCTGACCTCGTCCGTCATGGCCGAGATTCCGCAGCTGGTGGAACGCATCAAGACCGACGACGCCATCAAGGGCGCGGTCATCACCTCGGGCAAGACGTCGGGCTTCTGCGCCGGCGCCGACCTGGGCGACATCGCCGGCGGCATGATCGGCGGCGCCAGCCTGCAGGACGCCTATGACGCCGGCTGGAAGATGAACGGCGCCCTGCGCGCGCTGGAAACCTGCGGCAAGCCGGTGGCCGCGGCCATCAACGGCCTGGCGCTCGGCGGCGGGCTCGAACTCACCCTGGCCTGCCACTATCGCGTGGTCGAGAACGACAACAAGATCCAGCTGGGCCTGCCCGAGATCAAGGTCGGCCTCTTCCCCGGCGGCGGCGGCACCCAGCGCCTGACGCGTCTGGTCGGCGTTCAGGCCGCCATGATGGCCATGACCGAGGGCAAGTCCTTCCGTCCGAACGACGCCAAGGGCGCCGGCATCGTCCACGAGGTGGTAGAAAAGGGTCAGTCGGTCGAGGCCGCCAAGACCTGGATCAAGGCCGGCGGCAAGGCCGTGCAGCCGTGGGACGACAAGTCCTTCAAACTGCCCGGCGGCGGCCCCTACCATCCGGCGGGCATCCAGAACTTCCTGGTCGGCAACGCCATGATCCGCAAGCAGACCTACGGCAACTATCCGGCCGCCACCAACCTGATGAAGGCCGTCTATGAAGGCGTTCAGGTGCCGATGGACGCCGCCCTGCGCATCGAGACCCGCTACTTCATCAAGACCCTGATGACGCCGCAGGCCCAGGCCATGATCCGCAGCCTCTTCCTGTCCAAGCAGGAACTGGACAAGGGCGCCGTGCGCCCGGCGGGCGTGCCCAAGTCGGACGCCAAGAAGGTCACGGTTCTGGGCGCCGGCATGATGGGCGCAGGCGTGGCCTATGTGCAGGTCATGGCCGGCATCGAGACCGTCCTGATCGACCAGACCCAGGAAGCCGCCGACAAGGGCAAGGCCCACGTCGAGGAACTGCTGAAGAAGCGTCTGTCGCGCGGTCAGATGACCCAGGAGAAGTTCGACGCCACCCTGGCCCTGGTCACGGCGACGACGGACTATGATCACATCAAGGGGTCGGACCTGGTCATCGAGGCCGTGTTCGAAAACCGCGAGATCAAGGCCGACGTGACCAAGCGCGCCGAGGCGCAACTGGTTGAAGGCGCCGTCTTCGGCTCCAACACCTCGACCCTGCCGATCACCGGCCTGGCCGAGGCCTCGGTGCGTCCCGAGGACTTCATCGGCATCCACTTCTTCTCGCCCGTCGATAAGATGATGCTGGTCGAGATCATCCTCGGCGAGAAGACCGGCCAGACGGCGCTCGCCAAGGCGCTCGACTATGTGCTGAAGATCAAGAAGACTCCGATCGTCGTCAACGACTCCAGAGGCTTCTACACCTCGCGCTGCTTCGCCACCTATGTGGCCGAAGGCCTGGCCATGCTCGAAGAAGGCTATGCGCCGGCCCTGATCGACAACATCGGCCGCATGACCGGCATGCCGCGCGGCCCGCTGGAAATGCACGACGACGTGGCGCTGGACCTGTCGGTCAAGGTCGCCAAGCAGACCCAGGCCGACCTGGGCGACGCCTATGTGCCGCTGCCCGGCGCCCATATCGTGCAGAAGATGGTCGAGGACCTGGGCCGCTACGGCCGCAAGAACGCCAAGGGCTTCTATGACTACGACAGCAAGCCCAAGACCCTGTGGGCGGGCCTGTCCGATCTGGCCCCGGTCACGATCAAGGACTCGACGCCCGAACTGGTCGAGGATCAGAAGAACCGCCTACTGTATCGTCAGGCCATCGAGGTCGCCCGTTGCTGGGAAGAAGGCGTCATCGACGACCCGCGCGAGGCCGACGTCGGCGCCATTCTGGCCTGGGGCTTCGCGCCCTGGACCGGCGGGCCGATCACCTTCATCGACCAGACCGGCCTCAAGGCCTTCGTGGCCAAGGCCGACGACTACGCCGCCCGCTACGGCGAGCGTTTCCAAGTCCCGCAACTGCTGCGCGACATGGCCGCCAAGAACGAGACCTTCTACGGCCGCTTCGCCCCGGCGAAGAAGGCGGCCTGATCGGGCTGACTTCGAACTAAAGACGGAAAGGGCGGCCTTCGCGGGCCGCCCTTTTCTTTGGGTGCCACGCTCACTCCCTGCCGTCATCCCGGAAAGCGCGCAGCGCTTATCCGGGACCCAGACGTTGGAAGTGCTTGAAGCGTGCCCGGATATAGAGCCGCCGCCTGGGTCCCGGCTCTCCGCTACGCTGCGGCCGGGATGACGGAGTAAGTAAGGCGCTCAAGCAGCGAGCCGCCACGCGGCGAGCGATAGCGCTCTAAATGTTCTACCGGCTCCTGAACACCCGCGACGCCGCATAGCCCGTCAGGGCCGCCAGGATGACGCACAGCACGCCGTAGGACCACGGCCGGCGGTGGGCGAACTCATAGATGTCGCGCTCCAGGCCGACCTTCTCGACCGTCAGGGTCAGGTTGGACACCGACACCGGCGCCCCTTCCTGAAACAGCCAGACCTCGGCGTAGTATTTGCCGGTCGGGGCCACGGCCGGCAACTCGACCTCGGCGCGGAACAGGCCCTTGTCGACGAACTGCACCCCGTCGGGATCGGTGTTGTAGAGGGCAGCCGCCTCCTTCAGACGGATCACGGCCCGACGCCAGTCGAGATAGTTCTCGCCCAGGCGGCTGACCACCACGTCGCGCACGCCATAGCGGGTGACGGTGCGGCTTTCCTGCGGGGCGTCGATGCGCAGGTGATCGACGCCGACGCCCAGACGGCGCAGCTGGCCGAAGTCTGCGATGTCGCTCAGCGGCCGGGTCGAGGCGGTCATGTAGAAGCCGGGCGCGCCCTCGAACAGAACCGGGCGGCTGTTCAGCCAGACGCCCATGTTGCGGGTCTTCTTGACCAGACGCACCGGCGCATCCGGCCCGCGCACCACCACCACCACGTCGGCTGGGCTGTCGGTCGGATTGAAGACCGCGCCATAGAGGACGATGGAGGCGCCGCGGAAGCCGGAGTCCACCTTGACCTGGGCGTCGGTCAGGGCGGCGGCGACGCGCACCTCGCCCTCGGTGGCGACCGAGCGCTCGATCATTCCGGGCGACGCGGGTGCGACGACGGGCGCGGGTTCGGGCGGCAGGGCCTGGAACATCAGTCCCCCACTCCCGGCGCCAGCAGGAAGAGGTCGCTGGGCCGCACGAACAGCTCCAGCCCCATCTGAATGCCGACCAGCAGGACGATCAGGCCGAGCGCCGCACGCATCTCCTCGGCGCGGAAGCGGCCCGACAACCTGGCCCCGAACTGGGCGCCGACCACCCCGCCCAGCAGCAGGATGGTCGACAGGACGATATCCACCGTCTGGTTGCGCCCGGCCTGCAGGATGGTGGTGATGGCAGTGGTGATGATGATCTGGAACAGGCTGGTGCCCACCACGACGCTGGCCCGCATCCGCAGCACATAGAGCATGGCGGGCACCAGGATGAAGCCGCCGCCCACCCCCATGATGGCCGACAGGACGCCCGCAAAGACGCCCAGGCCGAAGGGCGGAATGGCGCTGATATAGAGACCCGAACGCGGAAAGCGCATGCGGAAGGGCAGGCCGTACAGCCACAGCGGGCGGCGGCGCTCCTTGCGCGGCGGCGTCTCGCCGCGCACCCGGTGCAGGATCTGCGTCAGGCTTTCGTACAGCATCATGCTGCCGATCGAGCCGAGGAAGATGAGATAGGACAGGGCCACGACCAGATCGGCCTGCCCCAGCAGGCGCAGGTAGCGAAACAGCTCGACCCCCGCGAGCGCGCCCAGGGCCCCGCCCACGGCCATGATGCCGCCGATGCGGTAATCGACCGCCTTCATGCCCGAATAGCGGATCACGCCCGAGGTCGAGGAGGCGACGACGTGGCTGGCCTGGCTGGCGACGGCCACGGTCGGGGGGATGCCCATGAAGACCAGAACCGGCGCCATCAGGAAGCCGCCGCCGATGCCGAACAGGCCCGAGACAAAGCCGACCAGCGCGCCCAGCATCACCAGGAACGGCCAGTTCACCGAAACCTCGGCGATCGGCAGGTAAATATCCACGGCACGCGCCTTCGGCTGGAAGGGAACGCAGAACAGCGCCGGTAAGGCGACTAGACTTCTGGTCTTAGCGAGCGCCGCGACGAACCGCCACCCCCGCCGCCGTTTCGATACGTCGCGTTACGCGACCGGATCGGCCGTGAAAGCGTCGGCGGCCTCGCGCGCCGCGCGGCGCGTCTCGGCCGGGGTCAGAGGCGTCAGCCGCTGCACCGCCGCCAGAGCCTGCTGGTCGCCACGCCGGGCTGCGATCATGTACCACTTGAAGGCTTCGGTCGCATTGGGGGCCACGCCCTCGTCGCCCTTCTCGTACAGACGGGCGACATTGTACTGACTGTCGACGCGGCCCGCCTCGGCGGCCTTCTTGAGCCAGGCCAGGGCCTCGACTCGGTTCCGCGCCCCGCCTTCACCGTCATAGAGCTGCATGGCGTAGTAGTGCATGGCCCGAGGCTCCCCGCCCTCGGCCGCGCGGCGCGCCCAGGCGCGAGCCTCGACCGGATCAGGGACCAAGCCGGCGCCGCCGTCCTGATAGAGGCCGGCCAGACGCAGTTGCGCCGGGCCATAGCCCAGGTCGGCCGCCCGCTTCAGGGTTTCCAGACCACTGTCATCGCCGTTGTCGATCAACTGCACGCCACGCTCATAAAGGGCCGCGCCCTCGGTCGCCGCCACGTCGGGCGACGGCACGGCCTCGGTCGGGGTGGTGCTGAGAGCGACAGCGGCGATCGGGGCCGTCGAGGTTTCAGCTTCCGGCGCCTGACCGCCCGCCAGGGTCGTAAGGTCCGGCAGGATCAGACCCGATCCTTCAGCCAGTTGCAGCGAGGCGTAGCCGCCGCCCATGACCAGGGCCGCCACGGCCGAGGCGCCCAGGGCCTTGCGCATGGTCGAGCCTTCGCGGCTGGCCTGCTTGTCCAGGCGTTCCTGCAGCTTGGACTTGCCCCCGCGCTTCAGGCCGAAACCCTTGCGGGGGGCTTCGTCGGCGCCGGACATCGCGGCGCGCGCGGCGTCCAGAGCATCGCGGGTCGAGGCGCGCCCTGCAGCGGCGCCGGCCTTCAAGGCGCCGGGATCGATAAAATCTATCTCCGCCGAAAAGCCGTCATCCTCGCTCTCAGGCCCATCGACAAGGGGCGGCAAGCCGCCGACGGCCGTCTGATCGGGTTCGGCCAGGATATCGCTGACGTCGGCGCCGCCGAAGTCCTCGGCCGTATCGGCGAAGATCGGATCAGCGAGCGCCGGCTCGACCTCATCCATCGCATCCAGCGACGCCATGCCGAAGCGCGCGCGCTCAGGGCTGGAGCCGAACAGGGCCGCCGGGGTCTCGATCTCCTCGCTTGGCGCGTTCAGCTCGACATCCAGCGGGTCGGCGAAAACCGGCTCGGGATCACGAACCGACGGCGTCGGGAAAGGGGCCGCGTCCAGCAGGCCGCCCAGGGTGTCGTCGGACCAGATTTCAGCGGCTGTATCGGCGAAAGCGGCGGCGCGCCAGTCGCCTACGGGGCTCTCCGCCGGGCTCCAGGGCGTAGGCTCCGGGCTTTCCAGCGGCGTCTCGCGCCGACCGCTGCGAGCGCCGCGCTGCTCAATGCTGTCACGCGCCTCGGCCAGGAGGCGAGCCGTGCGCTCCTCGCTCTGGCGCATCCGCTCGCCCAGTTCGCCCGAGGCGCGGTCGTGGCGCTGCTCGATCTTGTCGGCGCTCTCCGTCAGACGACGACCGATGTCGTCCAGAGCCTGGGCCGAACGCCGCTCGGACTGGGCGATGCGCTCGCTGAGGCGATCCGAGATGCGGGTGATCTCACCGCCCAGACGCTCCAGCGCCAGGGCGTGCTGATCGTCGGACCGCGTCATCCGATGATCCATCGCCTGGACGTGACGCTGCATCTCGCGATCCAGCTTCTCGTTCAGTTCGCGCCCGAGCGTCGCCACAGCCGCCGCCGCGTCGCCGGTCTCGACCTTCTCGACGCGCAAGTTCAGGTTCTGGGCGATACGCAGGACCTCGCGGCCCATGGCTTCGACGGCGTCAGCCGAGCGCTGCTCGGAAGCGCGCGTCTGGTCGCCGACGGCGGCCAGAGCCCGCTCGATGCGGTCCACCCGGCCTTCGGTTTCGGCCACGTCGAGTCGACGCATCATTTCGACCCGGCTGCCCTCGACCTGACGCGTCAGGGTCTCGGCCAGTTTTTCGAAGCGCGCGGATTCGCGGGCGTGTTCAGGCTCGATGCGGCTTTCGGCTTCGCGCAGGCGCAGATCCAGGGCGGCGAAGGAGCGCTCCAGCCCCTTCAGGGCCTCCGAGGTCCGGGCCTGAGCCTCGTCCAGACGGGCGCCGACCTGGGCCAGGACGTCCGTGCCGGGTCCGGGTCCAGCGGCCTGCTCGACCGCCTCCATGCGCGCGCGCAGGTCGCCGATGGTGGTGCGCTGACGCTCGTCGAGATCGAACAGACGACTGGAGACGGCGCCGAGGGCGGCGTCCAGCTTGGCCAGGCCCTCCTCGGTCCTGGGACCGACTTCCTGCTCGAAGCGACGCAGCCGCTTATGGCCTTCGCGCAGTTCATCGGCGATGTCGTCGATGCGCCGTGCATAGCCCAGCCCGATCTCGTCCTGAGCTTCCATCCGGCGAACCAGACCGGCCACGGCCTGGTCGATGCCCTGGATGGCGACGGTCGAGCGACGCTCGGCGGCTTCCAGCCGCCCCGCGATGATTTCAAGCGAGGCGCCGACGCGCCGGTTGTCCTCCTCGACGCCATAGACGTCGTCCAGACGACGCGAGCGGCTGCGGCGGTCATAGGGGTCGGGAATAGGCGTGCGGCGGGGCAAGGGCGTGACGCCCTCGTCCTCGTCGGGATCGTCCATGATCATGGAATTCAGCCACTCGCCCAGAGTCATGCCTGAGCGGCGGGCAAGGTCCTTGGCGATCTCGCGAGCCTTGGGGTCGATCCCCTTCACGCTCCACGGCGCTGCTGCGCTCACTGATTCGCCTCCCGAGCCTTTGTGGGACGCTACCGCTCCAGATCAAGCGTGTAAACGTGTCGTTAACCGCAATATCTGGCGCCTGGGCGAGGGAATCACCGGCGACGCTTGATCGCGACCGAGCGCTTTTCAGGCCGACATGGTTAACGTTGCGTTTAGATTCATCGCCTTGCGAATTCCCGCCTTGCGAAGCGGCGCCCCAGGCGCCAACTGCCCTCGCCATGAGCCCTTCACTGACCCTGGCCCTGCTGGCCTTCTCGACGGCTGTCGCCGTCTTCTCCGGCTGGCGCGGCGCACGGCCGCCGGACCTGTCAAAAGGACCGCGCATGATGCCGTGGCGGTTCATCATGCTGGTCGCTGGGGCGTTGACCTTCCTGCTGCTGATCCACCTGGCCACGGTGCTGAGCGGACGCACCTTCCCGACGCCCTACTGAGGCGCGCCCCTCACGAGGAGGAAGGCAGGCGTGTGGGCCTCAAGCAGCCTCGCCCCGCGGGCGAGGCGCTAGGGCCTCTTCAAATAGAAGGCGAGGTTCACTCGCCGCCGAAACACCAGGCGAGCACCGCCTTCTGAGCGTGGATGCGGTTCTCGGCCTCGTCCCAGATCAACGAGCGCGGGCCGTCGATGACTTCGTCCGCCACCTCTTCACCGCGGTGGGCGGGAAGGCAGTGCAGGAAGACGGCGTCGCCGTTGGCCAGGCCCATCAAAGCCTCGTCGACCGTATAGGGCTCGAAGGCCGCCAGGCGCGCCTCATAGTCCTGATCGCCCATTGAGACCCAGGTGTCAGTGACCACCACGTCGGCGCCGACCACGGCCTCGCGCGGGTCGCTAGTCAGGTGGACGTGGGCGCCGCCCTTCTCCAGATCGCGCAGGTCGGGGTGGTATTCCGCCGGGCAGGCCACGTTCAGGCGGAAGCCGAACTTGGCCGCCGCGTGCATGAAGCTGTGGCAGACGTTGTTGCCGTCGCCGACCCAGGCGATGGTCTTGCCCGTCACCGGCCCCATGTGCTCCTCGATCGTCAGCAGGTCGGCCAGGATCTGGCACGGGTGGCTGCGGTCGGTCAGGCCGTTGACCACCGGCACGCTTGAGACGCGGGCGAAGCGCTCGACGTCCTCATGGTTGTTGGCGCGGATCATCACGGCGTCGACCATGCGCGACAGGACCTTGGCCGTGTCCTCGACCGGCTCGCCGCGGCCCAGTTGCATGTCCGAGGCGGTGGCGATGATGGCCGAGCCGCCCAGCTGACGGATGGCGGCGTCGAAGCTGAAGCGGGTGCGCGTCGAGTTCTTCTCGAAGATCATGGCCAGGACGCGGTCCTGACCCGGCGCATCGGCGTCGGGACGCCCCTGGGGCCAGCCCTTGCGCGCCTGTTTGCGAGCGTGGGCGTCGTCCAGGATGGCGCGCAGATCGACCGCATCCAGCCGGTGAATGTCGAGGAAGTGACGGACCATCTCAGGTCTCCGTGGTCAAGGGCGTCAGCCGGGCTGGGGCGATCAGGCCGTCAGCTTGCCGCGGGCGAACTCGCAGGCGATTTCAAACTTCTCGACGGCCTCGCGGGCCTCTTCGAGGGTGATGTTCAGCGGCGGAAGGATGCGGACCAGGTTGTCGCCGCCGCCGGCGACCAGCAACTTCGCCTCGTCGCGGGCCCAGCCCATGAAGTCGCGGTTGTTGGGAACCAGCTTGACGCCCACCAGCAGACCCTTGCCGCGGACCTCGACGATCACGTCGGGGAAGCGTTCCTGCAGGCCGTGAAGCTGCTGCTTCAGGTAGCCGGCGACCTCGTTGACGTTGGCCAGGATGGCGTCCGACGACACCTCGGCGAAGGCGGCCTGACCGACGGCCATGGCCAGGGGGTTGCCGCCGAAGGTCGAGCCGTGGGCGCCGACCGTCATGCCCTTGGCCGCTTCGGCCGTCGCCAGGCAGGCGCCGATGGGGAAGCCGCCGCCCAGGGCCTTGGCCACCGCCATGATGTCCGGGGTCATGCCGGCCCATTCGTGCGCCCACAGCTTGCCGGTCCGGCCCATGCCGCACTGGACCTCGTCGAAGATGATCAGGACGCCGTACTGGTCGGCCATGTCGCGCATCCAGCGCAGGTCGGCCTCGGGCGTCGAGCGGCAGCCGCCCTCGCCCTGCACTGGCTCCAGAATGATGGCCGCCGTATTCGGGTTTTCAAAAGCCGCCGTCAGGGCCGCCTTGTCGCCCCAGACCAGTTGATGGAAGCCTTCCATCTTGGGCCCGAAGCCCTCGGTGTAGCTAGGGTTGGCGGCGGCGTTGATGGCGCCATAGGTGCGGCCGTGGAACGAGCCGTCAAAGCCGTAGATGTCGATGCGTTCCGGCTGGCCGTTGGCCGAGTGGAACTTGCGCGCCGTCTTCAGGGCGCACTCGACGGCCTCGGTGCCCGAGTTGGTGAAGAAGACCACGTCGGCGAAGGACTTCTCGCACAGGGCGTCGGCCAGGGCGTCCTGGCCCGGAATCTTGAAGATGTTCGAGACGTGCCACAGCTTCTCGGCCTGATCCTTGACCGCCTGCACCAGCCTGGGATGCGCATGGCCCAGGGCGTTGGTCGAGATGCCCGAGACGCAGTCCAGGTATTCGGTCCCGTCGGTCGACCACAGTCGGACGCCCTGGCCGCGCTCCACTTCCAGCGGCGCGCGATTGTAGACACCCATCAGATGACCGGACACAGGCAGACTCCATAAAGAGCGACGGTCCCGCAACCTTGGCTGCGGGACCGCTTTGAAAAAGGCGACGAACTTGTCGGGCGCTATTCCGGCTTAGTCAACACCACGCCGGGCGCGATTTCAGCGCAGCTGCGCGTCCAGCTTCTGGATCAGGGCGGCATAGGTCGCGCCGGCCGTGGCGATGGTCGCGCCCTCGACGGCCTCGATAGCGTCATCCTTGGTGTGGATCACGCGGAAGACCTTGGGCGTGAAGCCCTCGGCCAGCCCCTTCTCCTCACCGCCGTTGAAGGCCAGCCACATCTGGTGGGCGCCGATCTCGTCCTGGAAGCCCAGCGACACCACCGGCGCGCCCGCCGCCGAGAAGGCGCGGTCGTCCGACGGCGGATAGACGGGGAAGCCGACGCACTGCATGGCGCGCTCGGCGCACAGCTCCTGAACGGCGCGAGTGACGAAGGCCGACTGCGCCCCGTTGTTCTGGCCGTACATCATGGCGTCGCCATAGGCCGCGACGTCCGAGTTGACCACGGCGGCGACATTGGCGACGCCGTGCGCCTCGATCCACTTGCGCGCGCCGACCAGGCCCAGCTCCTCCTGGTCGAAGAAGATGACTCGCACGCGGTGCGACAGCGGCTTGTCCTTCAGGATCTTGGCGGCCTCGATCAGGGCCACCACCGACCCGGCGTTATCGACCACGCCTTGCGACATGGTCCCGTCGCGCAGCTTCACCGCGTCATAGTGGGCGGTCAGCAGGATTTCCTTGGGACCATCCCCGATCGTCACGACGACGTTGGAGCCCTGCATCGGGCCGGCGCGCCCGCCGCCCTCGAAGGTCTCGACGGTCGGGTTGAAGCCCGCGGCGCGCAGCTGGGTCAGCAGCACATTCATCCGCTCGGCATTCGACGGCTGGACGTAGGCGGCGACCTGCGCCTTCAGCGCCTCGGCGTCCTGCGCCACGACGGGCGTGGACAGGAACGCGACGGCGGCGACAGCGGACGCCAGAGCGGATCGAAACAGCATGAGGACCTCCCAAGCCCCTCCCCGGGGGCGTTCGATCCTGCCTAACGGCTCAGCTCTTCAGGCGCCAGCCCGAACGGAACACCAGCCAGCAGGCCGCGCCCATCAGAACCGTCAGAACAGCGCTCATGACCACGCCGATCATCAGACTCCCCTCGGCGTGGCCGATGAAGCCCGCCCGGAAGCCGTCGATCAGGTAGAAGAAGGGGTTGAAACGGCTGATGCTGGCGAAGGGCTCAGGCAGGCTGTCGATCAAGTAGAAGGTGCCCGACAGGAAGGTCATGGGCATGACCACGAAGTTTTGCACCGCCGACAGGTGGTCGAACTTCTCGGACCACAGGCCCGCCAGCACGCCGGTCATCCCCATCAGCAGGGAGGCGATCAGGCCGAACCAGACGATCAGCGCGACATTGGCCACGCCCAGCTTGGCGAAGGGCAGGACGCACAGGGCCGTCACCAGTCCGACCGCCACCCCGCGCGTCGCCGCGCCCAGGGTGAAGCCGATGGTCAGCTCCAGCGGGCTGAGCGGCGGGGTCAGGAAGTCGGTCGCCGTACCCATGATCTTGGCCTGGATCAGGCTGGACGAAGCATTGGCGAAGGCGTTCTGCAGAATGGCCATCATGATCAGGCCGGGCGCCACGAACTCGGCGAAGGGGGTGCCGTGCAACGGCGGCCGCGCGCCCTTCAAGGCCACCACGAAGACCAGCATGTAGAGCAGGGTCGTCACCACGGGCGCCGCCACGGTCTGGGCGCCCACCTTCCAGAAACGGCGCACCTCGCGCAGGTAGAGGGTGCGCAGGCCGACCCAGTTGATCCCGTCATAGCGACGCGGTTGAGGCAGGCCCGAGGGAGCGGTGGAGGCGAGATCGGTCTTCATAGGCGCCCAGATGCGCCCGCAAAGCTGGTTTCGCAAGGCGCCCGGCGTTCGATGAAGAGACGCAAAACTGATTCAAAACGGGACGTTAACCACACTACATCTGGTTTCTGTGGACAGCTGAATTGCCACATCTTGCGTGTTTTAAGCCCTGCTTTACGATTAGTAGCAGGTCGAGGCGGGGAAATTCGTCGATGACCCAAGATATTGAATCCGATCCCCGGGAGGGTGGCCATGACCGCAGCAAGCTGGACTGAAGACCGCGTCGGCGCGTTGAAGAAGCTCTGGCTGGAAGGCCAGTCGGCCAGCCAGATCGCCAAGACCCTGGGCGGCGGCGTGACCCGCAACGCCGTGATCGGCAAGGTGCACCGCCTGGGCCTGTCGGGCCGCGCCGCGCCGTCGCAACCGGCCCGCACCACCTTCCCCCGCGCCGCCACCCGTCCGCGCCCGGCGGCTCCGGCCGCTCCGGCCCAGGCCCCGTCGGCCCCGCGCCGCATCGAGGCTGCGGCCCCGCGTCCGGTCATGGTCGCCCAGCCGGTCGCTCCGGCCCCGACCCCGGAACTGCCCGGCACGGCCACGGTGCTGACCCTCGGCGCCCACATGTGCAAATGGCCGATCGGCGACCCGTCGTCGCGCGAGTTCAGCTTCTGCGGCCGTCGCGCCTCGGAAGGCGTCTATTGCGGCGAACACGCCCGCGTCGCCTACCAGCCCCAGATCCGCAAGGGCGCATCCAAGGACGGCGCCAGCGAACTGGCCCGCAGCCTGCGTCGCTATATCTAAGACTTAAGGGCGCTATCGCTCGCCGCGCGGCGGCTCGCTGCTTGAGCGCGCGCGAAGCGCCAGGCCGCGTCGGGTCGAAAAGGCGGAGCCTTTTGACCGCGGCCCGCAAAGAAACTGATTTCGTCCGGCTTGCCGGATGAAATCAGGGGGCTGCGGTTCATCCGGGTTGACGCAGCCCTATCGCCCTCGCCGCAAGGCGGGGGTTTTTTATTGGCCCTACCGCGCTTCGCGCTGCTTGAGGGCCGCGCCGCTCCTTAGTTCAGCGTCCGCCGCGCATCCGGCACGTCCAGGCTGAAGGCCGGGATGGCCGCCTCGAACATTCGCCCGTCGACGTCGGTCATGTAGTAGGCGCCGACCATCGACCCGGACGGCGCGCCCAGCGGACAGCCCGAGGCGTAGGAATAGCTGTCGCCGGCCTCGATCACCGGCTGTTCGCCGACCACGCCCTGACCACGCACTTCCTCGACGTGGCCATAGGCGTCGGTGATGGTCCAGCGCCGCGCCACCAGCTGCACCGGCGATCCGGTCAGGTTGACGATCTCGATCTGATAGGCCCAGACCCAGCGTCCCGCCGCCGGATCCGACTGGGCCGCCAGATAGGAGGGGCGGACGCGGACGACGACGCCTTCGGTTTCGGCGGTATAGGCAGGAGGCGCGTGCATAGGCTATATGCAGCCCGCCGACCTCGGGGTTCAACCCGTCTGGCGCTGCGGATGTCGCATTCCGAAGCGAGACAGATGGAAAAATCCGTGTGAGACAGGACGGCATGAGCATCTTCGAGATTCCCGCCCAGCCCGGCATTCTGCCCTTCCAGGGCATCGAGACCCTGATCGCTGTCGGCGCGATCAAGTCCGACACCCCCTTCGACCACGACCAGGTGCAGCCGGCGAGCCTGGACCTGCGCCTTTCGAACCAGGCCTGGCGCGTGCGCGCCTCCTTCCTGCCCGGCCAGCGCAAGGTCGAGGACCGCATCAACGACGTGGAGATGCACGCCATCGACCTGTCGGGCGGCGTCGTGCTGGAAAAGGGCTGCGTCTACATCGCCCGCCTGCAGGAGCGCCTCAGTCTGCCCAAGGGCCTGAACGCCCGCGCCAACCCGAAAAGCTCGACCGGCCGCGTCGACGTCTTCGTGCGCCTGCTGACCGACAAGGGCGGCAGCTTCGACGACGTGGACGAGGGCTATGACGGCCCGCTCTATCTGGAGATCGCGCCCCAGACCTTCTCCATCCTGGTCAAGCCGGGCACCCGTCTGAACCAGCTGCGCCTCAAGGCCGGCGAGCCGCCCAAGCTGGAGACCCGCAGCGTCGGCGTCGACCTGCGCGCGGGCGACAACGGCGTCGTCGGCTATCGCGGCCGCCGCCACGCAGGCGTGGTCAACATGGACCACATCGACGGCCACGACCCGCGCGACTTCTGGGAACCCCTGACCCTGCGTCGCGGCGAACTGCTGCTGGATCCGGGCGAGTTCTACATCCTGGCCTCGTCGGACGATGTGGAGATCCCGGTTGATCAGGCCGCCGAGATGACCCCGATCGACCCCTCGGTCGGCGAATTCCGCGTCCACTACGCCGGCTTCTTCGACCCCGGCTTCGGCACGGACGAGGCCCACGGCGCCGGCTCCAAGGGCGTGCTGGAGGTTCGCACCCACGACACCCCCTTCCTGCTGGAACACGGCCAGATCGTCGCCCGCCTGGTTTATGAGCCGCTGACGGAACGCCCGACCCGCCTCTATGGCGAAGGCGGCAGCCACTATCAGAGCCAGGGCCTGAAGCTGTCGAAACACTTCCGCCCCTGGGGCTGATCTGCCCTTCTCCCCTTGAGGGAGAAGGTGGGCGCCGGAGGCGCTCGGATGAGGGGTGTGAGCGCCGCGGTCGAAGGATCGCGGCGCTTTTCTTTTGCCTGCCTAGCCACAGAGCGGCGGCGCCGACACCCCTCATCCGTCATGCTTCGCACGACACCTTCTCCCTCAAGGGGAGAAGGATTTAGGTCAGCCGGTTCGCCTTCCTCAGGCTGGGGAAGACCTTGGCCCAGATGCCGGTCGCGGCCAGAGCCCCGACCCCGCCGAACACCGCCGCTCCGATGGGACCGAGCAGGCGCACCATGACGCCGGAATAGGCCTCGCCCAGTTCGTTGGAGGCGCCGATGAACAGCATGGACACCGACGATACCCGTCCGCGCATGTGATCCGGCGTGGCCAGCTGGATCAGGGTCTGGCGAATGTTGACGCTGATCATGTCGGCGGCCCCGCCGATGAACAGAACCGCGCCCGACAGCCAGACGCTCTTGGACAGGCCGAAGATCAGGGTGCAGATCCCGAACACAGCCACAGCCGCGAACATCCAGCGCCCCCCGTGCCGCACGATGGGAAAGCGGCTGAGGTAGAGGGCCATGAGCAGGGCCCCGACTCCGAAGGCGGCGCGCAGCAGGCCGAAGCCCTGCGGCCCGACGTGCAGGATGTCGCGCGCGAAGATCGGCGTCAGCAGGGCCACCCCCGCCAACAGGACCACGACCAGGTCCAGCGAGATGGCGCCCAGGACGATCTTGGTCTTCCAGACATAGGCCAGGCCTTCCTTGACCAGATCCAGCGGCCCCACGCCCGTCTCGACGAACTGCGGCTTGCCCCGGGTGCGGATCAGCAAGAAGCAGCCGATGGCGACCAGGAAAAGAGCCATGGCCGAGGCGTAGGCCCAGGGCACCGCAAACCCGACGATGACCCCGCCCAGCGCCGGGCCGGCAATGGCCCCTGTCTGGAAGGCGATGGACTGGGCCGCGATGGCCGGCGGCAGGGCCTTGCGCCCCACCACCATGGGCAGGAAGGCCTGGCTGGCCGGGGCGAGGAAGGCGCGCGCCGCGCCGAAGACGGCGGCCACCGCCAGCAGCCCCCACAGCGGCGGCGCGCCGTGCAGGGCCATGGCGAGAAAGGCCAGGGCGCACAGACTCTCGATCACGATGGACAGGGTGACGGTGTGCTTGCGGTCGCGCCGGTCGGCCATGGCCCCGGCCGGCAAGGTGAAGGCCAGCAGCGGCAGGAACTGACACAGGCCCACCAGCCCCAGATAGAGGCTGGCTTCGGCGATAGGATGGTCGCGACGGGCGATCTCATAGACCTGCCACAGCAGGGCCGAGGACTGGATCTGGATGCCCAGGACCGCCGCCACGCGCCCGACCCACAACAGGCGGAAATCGCGAATGGCCCAGGGGCTGGACGGGCCGCCGTCGTGCGAACCAGGGGGCAACGGCGGCTGGGGCGGAACGGTCGGGGCGGTGTCTACGGATTCAGTGGTCACGTTCTTCGGGGCGTCTTCGGATAGGGCGTTCCGTCGCGATGGAAGTAGCGGTCGGCGCCCTTGGGGAGGATCATGTCGATGTCGGGATAGTCGCAGGCGTCGTCAGCCGGGCAGCGCGAACCGACCTCCAGCAGCACCGCGTCACGGTCGCTGCGGTTCTCGATCTTGTGGCCGTTGGCGACCCCCGCCTTGAAGCCGGCGCAGTCGCCGGGACGCAGCACCGTCTCGCCGTCCTCCTCGACCAGAACCACCTCGCCCTCGACCACCCAGACGAACTCGTCCTCGGCGCTGTGCCAGTGGCGCTGGCTGGACCAGGCGCCGGCGGGCAGGCGCAGCAGATTGACCCCGAACTGGTCCAGGCCGACCGCGTCGCCCAGCCGCCAGCGCCGCCGCGACTTGCACGGGGCGGCGAATTCCTCCGGGTAGCCGGTGCCATGCCCGGTCGGCGCAGTTTCGATGTCGATCTTCGGCACGGTTTCGGGCCTTCTCGCGGATGCGGGATATGCCTAAAGCATAGAGCCCATGAGCGCCGCATCACATTCCGTCATTGATCCTGTCGAACTGACCCGCGACCTGATCCGCATTCCCTCCGTCACCCCCGCCGACGAAGGGGCGATGGACGTGCTGGAACGCGCCCTGACCGGCCTGGGCTTCACCTGCCGTCGCATGGTGTTCGAGGGCCCTACCGGCGTGGGTCATGACGCCCGCATCGAGAACCTCTACGCCCGACGCGGCACGGCCTCGCCTAATCTCTGCTTCGCGGGCCACACCGACGTGGTGCCGACCGGCGACGTCGCCGCCTGGACCGCCGCCCCCTTCGAGGGCGAGACCCGCGACGGCATCCTCTACGGACGCGGCGCCGTGGACATGAAGGGCGGCATCGCCGCCTGGGTCGCCGCCGTCTCGCGCGTGCTGACAGACGGCGACGTGCCCGGCTCCCTCTCCTTCCTGATCACCGGCGACGAGGAAGGCCCGGCCCTGCACGGCACCAAGCGGGTGGTCGAGGCCCTGGCCGCCGAGGGCGAGGTGATCGACGCCTGCGTGGTCGGCGAACCCTCTTCGGCCCACCATCTCGGCGACATGATCAAGGTCGGACGGCGCGGCTCGCTCAACACCTGGATCACCGTCCACGGCAAGCAGGGCCACGTCGCCTATCCCGACCGCGCCGCCAACCCGGCCCCGGTCGTGGCCAAGCTGCTGGCCCGCCTCGACGCCCACGTCCTCGACACGGGTTACCCGGAATTTCCGCCGTCGAACCTCGAGATCACCACCATCGACGTGGGCAATCCGGCGACCAACATCATCCCCGCCGAGGCGAAGGCCCGCCTGAACATCCGCTTCAACCCGACCCACACCGGCGACGGGCTGATCGACTGGCTGAACCGCGAGGCGGGCCTCGTGCAGGCCGAGACCGGCCTGCGCATCGAACTGGAGCACATGTGTTCGGGCGAAGCCTTCCTGACCGAGCCGGGCGTCTTCGTCACGGCGGTGCAGGACGCGGTGGAGGCGACGCTGGGCCGTCGCCCCGAGGCCTCGACCACGGGCGGCACCTCGGACGCCCGCTTCATCCGCGCCCTATGCCCGGTGCTGGAACTGGGCCTGGTCGGCCAGACCATGCACCAGATCGACGAGCGCGTGCCCGAGGCCGAGTTGCGCGCCCTGACCGACGCCTACCAGGCCGTCATCACCACGGTGTTCGAGCGGCTGGAGCAATAATTCGACGGGTCATGTCACAGGCGGGCGGCCTGTCTCGTCATGGAGGCGACGCGCAATCAGGCGCTGAGGAGAGATGACATGACCCCGCGTATCGCCAGCCCCTTCAAGGTCGCCCCCGACGCCTATCAGGCCATGATCAAGCTGGAGCAGACCATCGGCGCCAGCGGCCTGGAACACAGCCTGCTGGAACTGCTGAAGACCCGCGTCTCGCAGATCAACGGCTGCGCCTTCTGCCTGCACATGCACACCGCCGACGCCCGCAAGGCTGGCGAGAGCGAAGTCCGGCTGCATCTGCTGGCCGCCTGGCGCGAGGCCTCGCTCTATACCCCGCGCGAGCGCGCCGCCCTGGCCTGGGCCGAGAGCCTGACCCGGATCGAACAGACCCAGGCCCCGGACGCCGACTATGAAATCTTGAAGGCCGAGTTCAGCGAGGCCGAACAGGTCAACCTGAGCTTCGCCATCGGGGCGATCAATGTGTGGAACCGTCTGGCGGTCGGCTTCCGCCTGGCCCATCCTGCGGAACCGGCGCGTGTCGCGGCCTGATCCCGCCACCGAGGTCTTCGAGGCGCACCGGCCCCGGCTGGCGCGCCTCGCCTACCGCATGCTGGGTTCGCTGGCCGAGGCGGAAGACGTGGTGCAGGATGCCTGGCTGCGCTGGAGCCGGATCGATCCGGCCGAGATCCGCGAACCCGCCGCCTGGCTGACGCGGACCACGACGCGGCTGGCGCTCGACCTGCTGAAATCCGCCCGCGCGCGGCGCGAGACCTATGTCGGCTCCTGGCTGCCCGAGCCCCTGATCACGGGGCCAGAGGCGGACGCCGAGACCTTCGCCGACGACCTGACCCTCTCGCTGATGACCGCCATGGAGCGGCTGTCGCCGCTGGAGCGCGCCGCCTTCCTGCTGCACGACGTGTTCGAGGTCGGCTTCGACGAGGTGGCGGCGACCCTGGACCGCGATCCCGCCTCGGTGCGGCAACTGGCCAGCCGCGCCCGTCGCCATGTGCAGGAGGCGCGCCCCCGCTACGCCGTCGAACCCGAGGAGGGCGAACGGATCGCTCGCGCCTTCTTCGACGCCTCGCGGTCCGGCGACCTGGCGGCCCTGGGCGCCCTGCTGGCGGAAGGGGCGACCCTGAGAGCCGACGGCGGCGGCAAGGTCATCGCCTTCCACAACCCGATCCACGGCGCCCGCAAGCTGCTGCGCCTCTTTGCCGGCCTGAACCGCAAATACGGCGCCGAGGCCTTTGAGATGATCCGCCCCATGTGGATCGACGGCCTGCCCGGCTATGTCAGCCTGGAGCGCGGCCGAGTGTTGCAGACGACCGCCCTGGCCATCGAGGACGGGCGGATCGTCGACATCTTCATCACCCGCAACCCGGACAAGCTGGCGCGCGTCGCCGCCCTGCTGGACCTGCCCGGCCGCGAAGCGGCGAACTAGGCCTCGCCCGCCGCCTCCAGCCGGGCGATGCGGCGATCCATGTCGGCGACCTGATCCTTCAGGCGCTGCTTTTCCGAGGCCATATCGACGGGCGTGCCGTCCTCATAGGTCAGTTGCGCGCCCTTCTCGATCAGATCGAGGCGGTACAGGGCGGTGACGCGCGTCGCCTTGAAGCGCTCCAGTTCGCTGTCCTTGTCGAGGGTCATCAGACCGCCGCCACGACGATGATCTCAACCAGGTAGTCGGGCGAGGCCAGCTTGCCTTCGCTGGTGGCGCGGGCGGGCGGATTGGCCTTGTCGACCCAGGCGTCCCAGACGGCGTTCATGGCCTCGAAGTCGGCGATGTCGGCCAGCCAGATGGTGGCCATCAGGATGTTGGACTTGTCGGTGCCGGCCTGGGCCAGCAGGGCGTCGATCTCGGCCAGCGTCGTCTTCGTCTGGGCCGTGATGTCGTCGCCCGGCTCGCCGACCTGACCGGCCAGATAGACGGTGTTTCCGTGGATGACGGCCTCGCTCATGCGGGCGCCGGGCTGGATGCGGGTGATCATGGGGAGGCCTCTTGAAATCAGGCCACCGGCTTAACCCAGCATCATCTCCATCACCAGAAGGGCCGCGAGGAAGACCGCCGCAAAGGCGATGCAGAAGAAGACGAGGTCGCGCGGTCGGCCGCGTGCGGGCTGATTGGCGGCGGGCGGCAGTTTAACCGGCAGGCGCGACATCGGCTTTTCCTCGTCAGACGCCCGAGGATGCGCCGCCCATGCTTACCCCTTGATAAACAGAAACAATCAGTTTTGTTGTCGCTCCAGGAAGCGGAGCGCGCTGAAGACGTGGGCCTTCACGCCCAGCGGCAACACCTTCTCATTGACGTCGAACTCCGGCGAGTGATTGGGCGCCGCTGTCGCCGGATCAACGCCGTCCGGGCTGCCGCCCAGGTGGTAGAAGACGCCGGGAACCGCGCGCTGGAAGTAGCTGAAGTCCTCGGCCACCGTGGTCGCGGGCGTGGCGGGATTGACCTTGCCGACCCCCGCAGCCTCCTCCAGCACCGGCGCCAGCCAGGCCGAGAGCGCCTCGTCGTTGAAGACCAGAGCCGCATTCTGCCGAACGGAGAAGTCGGCGGTCGCGCCGTAGGCTTCGGCCACATGGTCGATGGCCGCCTCGGCCCTGGCCACCAGGGTGTCGCGCTGGGCGACATCGAAGGTGCGCAAGGTGCCGCTCAGCGTCGCGCGGTCGGGAATGATGTTGTAGCGCACGCCCGCGTCCATCGTCGCGATAGTGAAGACCGTCGGCGTTGTGGTGGGATCGATGGTGCGCGCCGTCAGGGTGTTGACCGTCTGAACGACATTGGCGGCGGCGGAGATCACGTCGACGCCCTTCCACGGCCAGGCCCCGTGCGTCTGCTTGCCGTGCAGGACGATGTCGACCCGATCCGAGGCCGCCATGAAGCCCTGCGGTCGATAGAAGATGGTGCCCGGAGCGCCGGGCACGACATGAAGGCCGAAAATGGCCTCGGGCGCCGGGTCCTTCAGCGCGCCCTCCTGGATCATCAGGGCGGCCCCGCCCAGAGGCTCGCCCGGAGGCGCGCCTTCCTCGGCCGGCTGGAAGATGAAGACGACCGTGCCGCTGATCTGTTCCTTCATGCCGGCCAGAACCTCGGCGGCTCCCATCAGCATGGCGACGTGGGCGTCATGGCCGCAGGCATGGGCCACCGGCACGGTTTCGCCCATGTAGGTTCCCGTGGCGGTCGAGGCGAAGGCCAGCCCCGTCGCCTCCTTGACCGGCAGGGCGTCCATGTCGGCGCGCAGCGCCACCGTGCGGCCGGGGCGCGCCCCGCGCAGCACGCCGACCACGCCTGTCTTGCCGACCCCGGTGCGGACCTCCATCCCCAGCGACCGCAGATGGTCGGCGACCACGCCGGCGGTGCGTGTCTCGGCGAAACCCAGTTCAGGATGCTGATGCAGGTCGCGCCGCCAGGCCACGACCTCGGGCATGACCCGATCCACCGCCGCCGAAACCGTCGCCTGCGGGACCTGGGCGGCGGCGGCGCCCGCCGACAGGAGCACCAGGACGGCGGACAGGCTCAAGCATGGGCGGACGGTCATGGCGGGCTCCTCTTTGTGAAGATCATGTTGCGCGGGCGAACCCTGCTTGTGCAAGCCGTCGCGAACGCCGATCTTCAGGCCATGAGCAAGACGCCCAAAACCTTCAAGGTGTCGAAAACCCGCTGGAACGAGGTGGTTCTGGTGTGTCGAAAATGCTCGAAGAAGCTGGACGGCGGCTTTGGTCCCGACGGCGACAAGACCTTGAAGAAGGCCCTGCGCCGCTATCTGCATGCGGGCAAGGGGCGCAAGGCCGACCTGGCCGTGGTCGGCGCAGACTGCTTCGACGTCTGCCCGAAGAACGCCGTGGTGGCCGTCAACGCCCGCCGCCCCGAGGAACTGCTGATCGTGCCCGCCGGGGCCGACCTGTTCGAGGTCAAGGCGCGGCTGGGTCTGGACGACGGACGCCGCCTCAAGCCGCCCTTGCCCGCGCCCGCCGCCGAGACGACTTCCTAAAGTCGAAAAGCCGTGTCAGAGGCAGATCATGGACACGACCCGTATCGAGAAGCGTATCGGCGTGAACGCGCCGTCGGACCGCATCTGGGAGATCCTCAGCGATCTCGAGAACTGGCATAGCTGGAACCCCTATGAGACCGGGGTCGCCGGCGCCCTGGCCTTTGGCGCCGGCATCAGCCTGACCGAGGCCCTGCCCGGCATGGCGGAACGCCAGGTCCAGGCCCGCCTCGGCGACTGGCAGCCCTACGCCCAGCTGGTCTGGGCCGAGAAGCGCGGCTTCATGTTCAACGCCATCCGCTACTATGAGATCGAGGAGTTGGAGCGCGGCAACTGCATCGTCGCCAACGGCGTGATCTTCTCGGGCCTGCGCGGCGAACTGTTCCACGACAAGCATCGCAAGCTGATCCGCGGCGCCTATGAGGACATCGCCGAAGCGCTCAAGCGCGCCGCCGAGGGATGAAGACGCGGGCGGCTCAGCCGCCCTTCATCATGTCCTGAATGTTGATGATCGCCGGTCCCAGGATGACCACGAACAGCACGGGCAGGAAGAAGACGATCATCGGCACGGTCAGTTTGGCCGGCAGGGCGGCGGCCTTTTTCTCTGCGGCGGCCAGACGCAGTTCGCGATTTTCCTTGGCCATCACCCGCAGGGCGGAGCCCAGCGGCGTGCCATAGGTCTCGGCCTGGGTCATGGCCGTGGCGACGGCGCGGATGCCGGGATGATTGGTCCGCTTGGCCATCCCCTCATAGGCCATGCGCCGGTCGGGCAGATAGGAAAGCTCGGCCGACAAGAGGCTGAGTTCCTCGGCCAGTTCGATCGACTGGCCGCCGACCTCCTGGCTGACCTTCTGAATCGCCGCCTCGATGGACATGCCCGACTCCACGCAGATCAGCAGCAGGTCGAGGGAGTCGGGGAAGGCCGCCACAATCGACTGACGCCGTGAAGCGATGCGGTTCTGGACATAGATGTTCGGGGCGTAGAAGCCCGCCGCCGCTGCGAACACCAGGACGCAGAGCTTCAGCGTCAGGGTCATGCCGAAGTCGTTGACCACGAACAGGTAGAGGCCCGTCAGCACCATAAAGATAAAAGGCGTGGCGAAGCGGAAGAAGTAGAAGGTGGTCAGAGGACGGGGCCCACGGAACCCCGCCTGGATCATGTTCTCGGCGACCTTGGGGTCTTCCAGCAGCTGGGTCAGGTTCAGACGGTCGACGACGCGCTTCTTGAAGCCTTCATCCGAGTGACGCAGCGTGGCCGGGCTGCCGGCGCCGCCCTTCATGGCCTGCCGCGAACGGCGCTTCAGCTCCTCGCGGCGCTCGCCCACCGCCTTCATGCGCTTGTCGAGACGCGCCCCCCCCGTGAAGGAGCTCAGCAGCGTCAGAACGCTGGCGAAGACGGCGACGCCCACGCCGATGCTCAGCAGGTTCTGAGGGTCGGTGATAAATCGCAAAAAGCTGTCCACGGCGTCCTCCCCCTCAGAACTTGAACGAGATCATGCGCTTCATCATGAAGATGCCGCAGCCCATCCAGAGCCCCGCCCCCAGAAGCATCGCCTGACCGCGCATGTCGGTGAACAGCAGCATCATGTAGGCCGGGCTGGAGATCATCACGAGGATCATGACCACCGGCGGCAGGGAGCCGATGATGCCGGCCGAGGCGATGGCTTCCGACGACATGGCCTTGATCTTTTCACCCATCATCCGCCGCGCCCGAAGCACCGACGTCAGGTTGCCGAGCGCCTCGGCCAGGTTGCCGCCGCTCTTCTGCTGGATGGCGATGACGATGGCGAAGAACTTCAGTTCAGGAACCGGCATGCGCTCGAACATCTTGTCCAGCGCCTCACTCAGCGTCATCCCGACGCCAAGCCCTTCGACCAGAAGCTGGAACTCTCCAGCCAGGGGCTGCGGGCTCTCGCGCGCGATGATCTTGAAGCAGTCGTGGACGGGCAGGCCGGTCTTGATGCCGCGCACCAGGATGTCGACGGCGTCGGCGAAGGCGAGCGAGAACTGCTTCATCCGCTTCTTGCCCCTCATGCTCACGACCCAACGGGGCATGCCCAGCCCCATGGCCACGCCGACGCCCAGCGCCAGCAGGGGATTGAGGCCGAGCACGAAGGCCGCGGCGGCGCCGATGACGCCCAGGACCACGCTGATGATGATGAAGGTGCGCAGGCTGATCGGCAGGTCGGCCTGCTTGAGCTTGGCGCTCAGGGTCATGCGCGCCTTGCGGTCGCGCCGATCAACCTCCTGCAGCTGCTGCATGATCTGCTTGCGGCGCGCCTCGGGCGTGTTGACCACGGCGGCGCGCTTGCCGGCCGGTTCAGCCTTGGCCGCGCCGATGGACTTGGCGCGCTTGACCGCCTGGGCCGACGTATCGTCCCCGCCGACAAGAACCCAGCCCACGCCGCCGATGGTGATGAAGGCGAGGAACGCCGCGAGAATGGGAAGCATCAGGCCCTACTCCGCCGCGTCCAGGGCTTCGGCCAGTTCGCGCTCCAGCCCGTAATAGCGCGCGCGGTCCCAGAAGCGCGGACGGGCGATGCCGGTCGAACGGTGACGGCCGGTGATCTTGCCGTGAGCGTCCTCGCCCGTGATCTCATAGACGAACAGGTCCTGGGTGACGATGACGTCGCCTTCCAGGCCCACCACCTCGGTGATGTGGGTGATGCGGCGCGAGCCGTCGCGCAGACGCGCCGCCTGGATGATGACGTCGACCGAACCGACGATCATCTCGCGGATGGTCTTGGACGGCAGACCGTAGCCGCCCATGGTGATCATGGACTCCATACGGCTGATGGCTTCGCGGGGCGAGTTGGCGTGAAGCGTGCCCATCGAGCCGTCGTGGCCGGTGTTCATGGCCTGCAGCAGGTCAAAGGCCTCCGGGCCGCGGACCTCGCCGACGATGATGCGTTCGGGACGCATCCGCAGACAGTTCTTGACCAGATCCCGCATGGTGATCTGGCCCTGACCCTCCAGGTTGGGCGGACGGGTTTCCAGACGCACGACGTGCGGCTGCTGCAGTTGAAGCTCGGCGGCGTCCTCGCAGGTGATGACGCGCTCGGTCGGGTCGATGAAGGCCGTCAGGGTGTTGAGCAAGGTCGTCTTGCCGGAACCCGTACCGCCCGAGATGACCAGGTTGCATCGCGCCGCGCCGATGACGCCCAGGACACGCGCGCCCTCGGGACTGATGGAGGCGTACTCCACCAGGTTCTTCATCGTCAGCTTGTCTTTCTTGAACTTACGGATCGTCAGCGTAGGACCGTCGATGGCCAGCGGCGGGGCGATGACGTTGACGCGCGAGCCGTCGGGCAGGCGGGCGTCGCAGATCGGGCTGGATTCATCGACGCGACGGCCGACCTGCGACACGATCCGTTGGCAGATGTTCATCAGCTGGGTGTTGTCGCGGAAGCGGACGTTGGTCAGTTGCACCTTGCCGCCGACTTCGATGAAGACCCGCCCGGCGCCGTTGACCATGATGTCGGCGATGTCGTCGCGCGCCAGCAAAGGCTCCAGCGGGCCGTAGCCGAGGACATCGTTGACGATGTCCTGGACCAGGTGCTCCTGCTCGGCCACCGACATGGAGACGTTCTTGATCGCCACCAGTTCGGCGACGATGTCGCGGATTTCCTCGGACGCCGTCTTCTGGTCCAGCTGGGCCAGTTGGGACAGATCGATGGTGTTCATCAACGCGTTGAAGATGGTCGTCTTCGTGGCGTGATAATAGTCGGACTGCTCGCGGACGATCTCGGCGACCGCCTGGGCCTTCTTCAGTTGCTCCAGACCGGCCGTGGCGCGCGGCCCCTTGACCGGGCCGCCCGGCGCGGGCGCGGCGGGCGCGGGCTGCGGGCGGGCGGCCAGGGCGTCCAGCCGATCACCGCTTTCAGGCGCAGCGCGCGCAGGCGCTTCCAGTTCTTCAAGCGAAAATCCGTCGACCGGCTCGAGCGGGCGCGTAACCGCCGCCGCCGGCTGGGGAGCCGGCGCGGGTCGCGGGGCGACCGCGACGCCGGGCTGGGCGGTGCGCTTGCCGAACATGGCCTCAGCGCTTCTTGCTGAACAGAGAGGCGAGCAGAGAGCCGCCCTTCTTGGCCGGCGCCCCCCCGCCCTTGACGGGCGAGGTCGGCAGTTCGCGCCGAGACACAATCTGAGCCAGGGTTTCGAAGGCCTCCGCCGACTTGGTCTTGGCGCCGGCCTCAACGATCATCTGACCGTTGTTGGCGGCCGCGCCGAACACCTTGGCGTCAAAGGGAATAATCAGGCTGGGATGGATGCCCAGGGCCGAGCCGAAGTCCTTGGCCGGGATTTCGGGACGTCCCGGCACGCCGACCTGGTTCAGCACCAGACGCGGAGGGGCGTCGTTGGGACGGCCCTGCTTGATCAGGTCGATCATGTTCTTGGCGTTGCGCAGGCTCGCCAGATCGGGCGTCGCCACGATCACCACCTCGTCGGCCGAGATCAGGGTCTTGCGCATCCAGCCCGACCACAGGTGCGGCAGGTCCAGCACCACGAAGGGCGCTGTCGAACGGATCCGCGTGGTCACCTCCTCGAAGGCGTCCGGCTGAATATCCCAGTCAGCGTCCAGAGTGGCGGGGGCCGCGAACAGGCTCAGCTTGTCCGTGCAGCGGACCATCATCCGGTCCAGCAAGGTGGCGTCCAGACGGTCCGGCTGGCTCAAGGCGTCGGCCACCCCGCCAAGCGGATCCTGATTGAAGTCCAGACCGGCGGTGCCGAACGGCAGGTCGTAGTCGACGATGACGGTGTTGACGCCGATCCGCTCGCTCATGGCGTAGGCGGTGTTGTGGGCCACGGCCGAGGCCCCGGCCCCGCCACGCGCGCCGACGAAGGCGATGGAGCGCCCGACGAAGGGCTGGGCCGGGTCAGCGAACAGGCCGCCGATGGCCGAGATCAGCTGCAGCGGCTGGACCGGCGCGACCAGATACTCGCTGACGCCGCGCCGCATCAGCTCGCGGAACAGAAGGATGTCGTTGGTGGCGCCGATGATCACCACCTTGGTGCCCGCGTCGCAGACCTCGGCCAGCTGGTCGATCTCCCAGAGCAGGGTCTGGGCATCCTTCATGCTTTCGACGACGATCAGCGGCGGGGTTGGCTCCGACCGATAGGCTTCGATGGCGGCGGCCACGCCGCCGACCCGGATCTGGGTCGTGGCCCGCGACATGCGGCGGTCCTGTCCCGCGCGCTCTGCCGAAGCCAGGGTGTCTTGACGCTCCGCGAAGACGTGAACGGCGATGCGCGGGATCGACACCTCGACCGAGGCGCCCGATGCGATCGACAGGCTGGACGGCTCATAGGTCGCCAGAACGGGGGACGAGGGCGCGACCGGAACGGCCGCTTCCTCCAGAGAAACCTGCGACGCCGACGCCACGACCACAGCGGCCGCCGCCGTCTCCGTCTCGGCCACCAGTTGGCCGACGGGATTATAGGAAGCCGCTGCATCCGCAGACGGCTCGACCGCGTCGAACTGCGGCGCGAACGGCAAGGACTCGACCGGCGTCGCCGCGACGGCATCGACGAACTCGTCATCCATCTCGAACGCGTCCAGCGAATCGAAATCCTGTGCGGCGAAGGGCTTGGTCATCTGCATCACTCCACAGCGCGGGAAACACGCGTTCCCATGACCAGTTCTTCGCGACCGGCCGCAGTGGGCTCGCCCTTGACGTACTTATCGAACACCACGGCGCGGCGCTGAGCGTCGGCGGGGGTCATGGCCCTCGGCGAAACGATGTCGCGAGGATCGGCGATCTGAGCCGCCAGATTGGCGGTAACCGCGCACCCGAAGTTCGCGGCCGACTGATTGTCGCCGGTGCGGGTCAGGCTGCCCCACTGGGTTCCGCATTGCGGCACAGCGGCGCGCACGGTCTCGAACCCGGCCAGGATCGGCGCCCGGGGATCGGGTCCGGCATAGCTGACGACGCGGATCATGTGGTCCGGCGCGCCGGCGGCCACCAGCCCCGCCTTGACGTTCCACGCCGCTTGCTGGGCGACGGGATCGCCTCCGGCCGGAGCTTCGACCACAAGAGCCGAAGCGCCTTCGACGGCGAAGCGCGCCACCAGATCGGCCAGCGCGGCCTGCTGGGCGCCGGACAGCCCGGTCTCGTGCACGGCCAGGGCGATACGGTCCAGGCCCGGCTCGACCTGCAGGCTGTATCGCGAGGTCGGCGTCAGCGGGGCCTCGCCGCCCAGGCTGGCGGGGCCGCCCGCGCAGCTCCCCAGCAACAGGCCGCCGAAGGCCAGGGTAGTCGACAGGGTGACGAGGGATTTGGCGGTTCGGGTCATGGCGCTCACTCGATCACATAGCCGACAGGACCCCGCCACCCCGCCCCCGCCTGGGCGGTGGGAGCCGGCGACCCGTAGGCCTGGTTCAGCTGACCAAAGAAGATGGTTTCAGCGTCCTGGGCGATGCGCAGGCCGTCGGCCGGCGTCTGCATCCGGCCCGGCGACGTGGGGCTGACGATATAGGGTTCGACGATCACCACCAGTTCGGTCTCTCCCATCAGATAGTCGCGCGAACGGAATAGCGAGCCCAGGACCGGCAGGTTGGTCATGCCCGGCAGCGAGTCCACTGTCTGACGCGTCGATTCCTGCAGCAGGCCGGCGATCATCATCGAGCCGCCGGAGGGAATTTCGATGGTGTTCTCGCTCCGGCGGACCGACAGGCCCGGCAGGCTGATCGACGACGCCGTGCCGGCGCCGATGGTCAGACCGCCCTGCGGCGTCAGCTCGGACACCTCGACCTTGACCTGCAGCGAGATGCGGCCGCCGGTCAGGACCACGGGGCGGAACGACAGGCCCACGCCATAGGGTTTGTACTCGACCGTGATCTGGCCTTCCTTGTCCCGACCGGCGGGGATCGGGAACTCGCCGCCCGCCAGGAAGCTGGCGGCCTCGCCGTTGACTGACGTCAGGTTCGGCTCGGCCAGGGTGCGCACCAGACCCACGCGCTCGAAGGCCTTGATCGTGGCGTTGCCCTTGTTAAGCCCGTCGGAGCCAGGCCCGGTGCCCGGCTGGGCGGTGTCCCAGTTCGACGGATCGCCCGGAGCGCCGCCGTTCACCGTCGTGGGGCACATGGCGTCCGCCGGCCAGCCAGGGCCGCAGGGCATCTGCATCTGATAGTTCTTGGTGGTGTCCCGCGACACGCCGCCGGTGATCCCGCCCAGCAGCTCGCCGTTGACGCCCCAGGTGGCGGCGTTGCCCAGCAGCCACTGGGTGTCGCCGATCCGGCCGATCACCGCCTGGGTGTCGAAGCCCAGTTGCTTGACCGCGCTGCGCTGCACCTCGACCACGCGAACCTTCAGCGTTACCTGGTCAGAGCCGGCCACGCTGATCATGTTGACCACCTTCTCCGGCGCCGAGACGAAGGCGCGGGCCACCTGGGCGGCGCGCTGGGCTTCAGCCGGGCTGGCGGCGGTGCCCGTGAGGATGATGCTGTCGTTGACGGCTTCAGCGCGGACGTTCGATCCCGGCGAGACCCGGCTCAGCGTGTCCTGCAGCGCGCTGGTCCCGGCGTCGACGCGCACCCTCAAGGCGAGGATGGTGCGCCCCGTCGCATCGAGGAAGACGGCGTCGGTCTCGCCCGCCGCCACGCCGATCACGGTGATGCGGCGCGGCGAATGCAGCATGGCCTCGGCCACCTGCGGGTTCGACACGATCACGTCGCGCGCGTCCGCCGGGAGGTCCACCGCGAAGGAGGTGCCACGCGGCAGGTTCACCATCTGCGGTCCCGCCCCCGTCGAGACGGCGGCGCGGGTCTGGGCCATAGCCTGGGTCTGGGGCGCCGAAGCAGCCCCGCCCAGGACGATCAGGGAGGCGCAGGCCGCCGCGATCAAACGATTCATGCCGGGTTTCCTCATGGGACGGCGACCGCTTCGGCCTGGCCCTCGCGATAGACGCGCACGACGCCGCCCGAAGCGGCGGCGTTTCCTCGGTTCACCGCGCCGGCCACACGGCCCGACGGTCCGGCGGTGTCGGCGTAGGAGCGCAGCACCAGCGACAGTTCGCCTTCGGACTTGGCCAGGGCCAGAACCTCGGCGTCCCGCGCGCTGACCTCGAGCGTCGCGGTGGCGCCGACCACGGCCTGCGCGTCCTCGGCGGCGCGCGTGGCCTGATCGATGGCCAGGACCTTGACGTTCTGCATCACGGTGGCCGCGACGAATTTCGAGGTTTCCCCTCCGGCGGCGCCGCTCGGCAGCTTGACCTCGCGGGTCAGCAGCACGTCGGCCCGGTCGCCCGGCAGGATGAAGCCGCCCGCGGCGGTCTCGACCGTGACGCGAATGGCCATGGCCCTCATGCCCGGCTCGAGATAGGCCGCCATATAGCCGCTGTCGCCGGCCCGCACGATCTTGCGGGCGACAATGGGCTCTCCGGCCAGAATGGGTTCGCGGACGACGGAGCCTATGAAGTCGGCCTTGGCGCCGCCGGTGGCCAGGTCGGTCGCGGCGCGGGTCACGCGGGCGGCGGCGCCTTCAGCCTTGGCGGGCTTGGCGTCGTCCGCCTTGGACGGAGCCTTGGCGTCGCCTTCGGCGGGCGGCGCGGCGGGAACCGGCACGCTGCCGTCCGTGATGAAGACGGGATTGACCTCGGCGACGGGCCAGTCCTTCCACGCCAGGTCGGCGTCGGTCAGGCGGCGGCCAGGCTCCAGGTCCTTGGCGGCGACCAGGACCTTGGCCATGGGCGGGGCCTCGACGGCAGCGACGGCGGTCGCGGTCGGCTTGCCCGACGAGCCCATGGCTCGCACGACCAGGGCCAGGCCGATGGCCGCGAGGGCGGCTATACAGATGACGGCGATTTTGGCGGGCTTCATCGACGGTCTCCGGCAGGCGCGGCGACGTTGATTCAGATCTTCGCCCTCTGCCGTTAACGACAATGAGGCCCGTCGGTTAACGCGCCCCTAAGCGGCCCGACGCCGCATCAGCCGCCGATGAAGGCGCGCACCAGGGGGCTGGACGGATAGGCCATCAGGGCGCCGGCGGCTATGGCCACGCCATAGGGGATGTCGCCCTTGGGCTGCATCAGCCGGGCGACCCAACCAGGCCCGTTCAGGGCGAAGACCTGAAGCCGGGCGCGCGCCAGCAACAGCATCAGACAGAAACCGCCGCCGACCAGGGCGGTGTAAAGAACAAAAGGTCCCGCGCCCGAATAGCCGAACCAGAGGCTGGCCGCCGCCATCAGCTTGGCGTCGCCCCCGCCGACCCAGCGCAGGGCGAACATGCCCATGCCGATCAACAGGGCGACAAACCCGACGGCCAAAGCCGTCGCCACCTGCGTCAGCGAAAGACCCAAGACCAGGGCCGCCGGGAAGAAGCCGAGGATCAACACCCCCGAGATCCAGTTCGGGATCTTCATCGTCGTCAGGTCGTGGAGACCGGCGACGATCACCAGCACCGGCATGACGCCCAGCAGAACGAGAGAGAGTTCAGTCATGCCGCCTACACTCCCCGGGAACCTTTAAGGTCCCGTTGCCGCCCGATCGCGACATTCCGGCAAGGAAAAGGCCGGAACGTTTCCGTTCCGGCCCCTGCCCTTCAAGCCTGATCCCAGGCGAGAAGCAATGCGATTACTGAGCGCCTTCGGCGGCAGTGATCTCGTCGTTCACGCTTTCGAACGTGCCCTTGAGCTTGCCGCCCAGGGTGCCGACAGCGGCGATGATGGCGACGGCGATCAGAGCAGCGATCAGGCCGTATTCAATGGCCGTGGCGCCGGATTCGTCATTGGCGAAGTTCTTGATGAAGTTACGCATGATTGTCTTCCTTCTTTGTCTAAGCGAGCAACAGTTCCACCACCAGGGTCACCGGCTTTGCCCGCTTGACCCCCGTTTGCATGACGACAATGCGCCGGCGATCATTAAGGCCGAGTAAAACGACCAAGGCATCTCGGATTATTTGATGGTTACTGGTCTGTTTACTATAGATTTCGAACAGTTTGCCCGCCTCACCCTCACATTCAGGATTTCTTGATCTTTCGAGGTGAAATTTCACGCTCAGCGCCCGCGCGCGCCCATTCTTCTCAATCGGAGCCGCCGCCCATGCCCAGCACCTTCAAGAGGCTCGCCGTCGGCTCGGCCTCCGCGCTGCTCGCGCTCGCCGCCGTCACCGCCGCTCAGGCCCAGGCGCGCCCGCTGAACGTCGAGATCGACCACGCCACGCGCGTGCAACTGCGGGCGCCGGCCGGTTCGGTGATCGTGGCCAACCCCAAGATCGCCGACGTCACCGTGGTGGACGCCAACACCCTGTTCATCACCGGAAAGGGCTACGGCGTGACCGAGATCGTCGCCGTCGACGCCCTGGGCCGCCCCCTGTTCCAGAGCCAGGTGGTGGTGAGCGCCGGCTCCTCCGGCTCGGTTCGCGTCTGGCGCGGAGCCCAGGCGACGGAAATGGCTTGCGGCGCCAGTTGCTCGCCCAGCGTCCGGGCCGCCCCGGCGCCCTGATCCATGGCAGGGCCGTCTTCTCGTTCGAGCCGCCTGTCGCCGCTGCGACGTCGCAAGCGCGCGCGCGAGGGCTCCACGGCGGTCGAATTCGCCATGATCGCCCTGCCCTTCTTTCTCCTGCTTTTCGGCATCCTCGAGATCGGCCTGCTGCTGCTGCTGGACGCCGTTGTGGAGACCGCGGTGTCCGACGCCGGCCGCCTGGTGCGCACTGGCCAGGCCCAGCAGCAGACGCTGACGGCCGAAGATATCAAGCGGAGGCTGTGCGAAAACATGAGCGTCTTCGCCGCCGACTGCCCGACGCGATCCTTCATCGACGTCCAGGTGGTGGATAGTTTCAGCGACCCCATCGCCCCCGACCCGCTGGCCTCAGGCGTGTTCGACCAGAGCAAGCTGGTCTATCAGCCCGGCGGCCCCGGCGACCGCATCCTGGTGCGCATCTGGTACCAGCAACCGATCGCCACCCCCTTCATCGCCCAGGCCCTGTCGAGAACCAGCGACCACAAGGTCTATCTGACGACCTCCCTGGCCTTTCGCAACGAGCCCTATCAATGAGCCCGCGCCTTCGGTCCGGCGCCTTGCTGCGCTTCTGGCGCGATCGCCGCGGCGTCTCGGCCATCGAGTTCGCGCTGATCGCACCGGTCATGCTGGTGATCTACTTCGGCCTGATCGAGATCTGCCAGGGATACATGGCCAATCGTCGCGCCAGCCACACGGCCTCCATCGTGGCCGACCTGGTGGCCCAGGCCGACGAGACCTCGACCAAGGATCTGACCAGCGTCTTCGCCATCGGTGACATGATCATGCGCCCCTTCTCGGCCGCCGACCTGTCCATCCGCGTGTCCAGCGTGACCATGGACGCCAACGGCGTGGCCCGCATCGACTGGAGCCGGGGCAATGACAAAGCCCTGGTCGCCCTTACCAAGAACTCGACGGTGAGCGATCTGCCGCCCGGCCTGATCGAACGCGGCGAAAGCCTGATCCTCGGCGAGACCGAGTTCAAGTACACCTCGGCCTTCGCTCAGGTCATCAAGCATCCGATCGATTTCAAGCGCAGCTACTATCTGCGCCCGCGGACCCAGGACCGGATCGCCTGCACTGACTGCTAGCCGCCGATCAGGGCGTCCCGGAGCGCTCTAATCTTGGCCTCGGTCTCCTCGCGCTCGGCGCGAGGATCGCTATCGGCGACGATGCCGGCGCCTGCCAGGGCGCGGAAAAGCCAAGCGTCCGTCTCCCGCTCGAACGACGCGGTGCGGATCAGCACCGAGGCGGTAAGGACGCCGTCCCCCGCCAGGCCCAGACCAAACAGGGAGCCGCACCACGGCCCTCGCGGCGCCTCGTGTCCCGCGATCACCTTCATGGCCTGATGCTTGGGGGCTCCGGTGATCGAACCGGGCGGAAAGGTCGCCTCCAGCACCTCGGCGGCGCCGACGCCGGGCCGCGCAGTCGCCATGACCGTGGAGACCAGGTGGTGCACGGTCGGATGGCTCTCGACCTCGAACAGCCGCTCGACCCGCACAGAACCGGGGACCGCGGCCCGCGCCAGGTCGTTGCGCATCAGGTCGACGATCATCAGATTCTCGGCCCGGTCCTTGGCGCTGGCGACCAGTTCGGCGGCCAGGTCGGCGTCGCGCGCGGGATCGGCGTGGCGCGGCCGCGTGCCCTTGATCGGCCGGGTCTCGATCCGGCCTGACGCGGGATCGAAGGTCAGGAACAGTTCCGGCGAGTTGGACACCAGGGCCCGTCTCCCCAGCCGCCAGAAGGCGCCATAGGCCGCGCCCCGCTCGGCCGACAGGCGCACAAAGACATCGAACGGATCACGCCCGGCCTCCAGCCGCCCCTCCCAGGCGCGAGCGATATTGGCCTGGAACAGTTCGCCCGACGCGATGCGGCCCACCACGTCGGCGACGGCGGCATCATATGCTTCGGGCGACGCCTCGCCGGCGAAGGCGGCAGCGGGCGCAGACGGCATCGAGAGTTCGACCGCGTCGCTTCGCCAGTCGGCCGCTCGCCGTGCTTGAGCCTCCGCCTCGGCCGCATCCGCGCCGCGGCCCACCGCCAGGACCTCGCCCGCCACATGGTCGAACGCCAGCAGGGCCGGATAGCGGGCCAGCATCAGGTCCGGCCAGACTTCGGCCCGCGCCCCCGTCGCCGGACGCGCCCCCGCGTCATAGCTCATCAGTCCGACGACGCCGCCGCCCGCGAAATCGCGGTCGCGCAGGGCCTCGAACGGCGCTGACTCGCCAACCGCCCCCACGAACACCCGGTCCGGCTCGCAGGCGACGAAGGACCAGCGCCCGCCGTGCGCCGTCGGATCGCCCGCCCCGGCCAACAAGGCCAGCGCCCCGTCGCGCCGGTTCAGCCCGGCGGCGGCGGCCAGCGGCTCGCGCCAGTCCAATCGCTCAACATGGACGACAGGGCTGCTCATGCCGTCAATCGTTCCCGGATGCGCTCGGCCAGAGCTGCGTCCACGCCCAGAACCTGCTCCAGATAGCCGTTGATCGCGCCATGCCGAGCCGCGATCTCGGCGAAGGCGCCGTCCAGATAGTCGGCCTCGACGCCGAGGAAGGCGACCACGGCCCCGTGCGACGCAGGCCGGCCCGTCATCTCGGTCAGCTTCCTGGCGATGCCGTCGGCCCGCCCCTCCAGATCGACGGCGACATTGGTCAGAAGATAGTCGTTGATGAGGTCGTCGCGCGAAACCCCCAGCAGACTGTGGGTCAGGGCCGCCAGCAGGCCGGTGCGGTCCTTGCCCGCCGCGCAGTGGATCAGAACCGGCCCCTCGCCCTCGGCCAGGGTGCGGAAGTAGCGGGCGAACAGGTCCACATGCGCCGCCTCGAACGGCAGGCGGCGATAGGTGTCGGTCATGAAGGCGCGGCCCGAAGCCTCGGTCAGGTCGCTGGTCTTCAGAAAGGTGATGTGCGGGGCCTCGCCGCCGTCGTCGTGGACGCTCTCGATCACCCGCCCGGCCCAGCCGGCCGGCCGGCGGGATGGCTGGTCGCGGCGTTCGCCGGGACGGCGCAGGTCCACCACCGTGGCGAGATTCAGCGCCGCCAGCGCCTCCAGGTCCGCCGCGGTCGCCCGCGCCTGATGCGCCGAACGATAGAGACGCCCAGACGCAATCCGGCCGTCGCCGACAGCGTAGCCGCCATAGTCGCGGAAATTGTCGATGGCCTGAAACGGCGAAAGGCGGTCGCTCATGACCGCCTTCCTAGGACTATTCACGCGCCAAGGCTAACGGGCGCCGACCAGATCGGACATGGCGTCCAGATAGGCGACGAAGGCGTCGCGCCCGGCATCGGTCATGGTCGCGCGTGTCAGCGGCTTGCGCCCCTGAAAGGTCTTGGCCACCTCGACGAAGCCCGCCTCCTCCAGCTTGCGCAGGTGCACCGACAGATTGCCGTCCGTGGTCTGCAGGCGGACCTTCAACTCGTTGAAGTCCGCCGTCCCGACGCCCGACAGATAGGCCATGATCCCCAGACGCACCCGCCCATGGATGACCTCGTCGATGCGGCCGATGTCAAAGGCGTCAACCGTATCCGAAGCCATCAGATCACCTCCGAGGGTTCCTGACGCACCAGCAGGACGCCGGGGACAAGGGCGAACAGGAACAGGCCCGCCGCATAGCCCAGCCACATCAGCGGGCTGCCCGTCAGGAAGGCGATCAGGGGCGCCGCGATCCAGCAGCCGATGGCCAGCTTCCACTGCCACTTCTGGTCGCTCATGGTCGCCGACACGGCCCAGCCCGAGCCGTAGAGGGCGAAGATGAGCGATGGGAAGATCAGCGAGGGAATCGCGCTCTGCGTCTTCCAGCCGATGACGGCCATCGACAACGACATGACGAAGACGCCCAGGCCGACGCCCATCCAGCCGGCGCCCGAGGCGCGATTGGCCGCCGACTGCGCACCGGGCTTACCGTCAGTCTGGCGGATCTGCCAGATCAGAACTGCACAGAAGGCCAGCATGGCTCCGCCCCACAGGACCGCGTAGGCGACGGGCGGCACGGCGAGAATTCCGCTGTCGATGCCATAGGCCACGACCGAGGCCAGGCCGAAGATCAGACCCGCCGAAATCAGAATTCGACCACCCAGAAGCGGCGCCTGACGCCCTTCCTGGGCCAGGGCCTTCATATAGGCGATGTCGTCGTGGACGGACTGCACTTGATCGCGGGTCATGGCGTTTCTCCCTGCCTGTTGAACGGATAGTGCGACAAGAACTTTATGTTGTAAAGTTCTTTTTCTAGGACGAGGCGCGCGACGCATGGCAGGCCTTGGCCATGCGCGTCGCCTTTCATCACATCGCCTATCAGCCCCTGTCCGTCTGCAACGCCCTGTCGATCGACCGGCTGGAAGCAACCGTGCGTCGAGCCGGGCTCAAACCCGGCGCGGCGGTCATGGACATCGGCTGCGCCTATGGCGAGGTGTCGATACATCTGGCCCGCGCCATGGACGCGCGCGTCACGGCCGTCGAACTGGATCCTGTCATGGCCGAAGGCGCAGAGGCGCGGGTCCAGGCGGCGGGACTGTCCGAGCGGGTCGCCGTGCGGCGCGAGACCTCTGCGGCGGCGCTGGCCGCCCTGCCCCCGTTCGATCTGATCGTCGCCATCGGCTCGACCGAACCGGCGGGCAAGGGCCTGCGCGAGCCCGCCGCCGTCTTCGCCGCCCTGAGCCGGCATCTGACGCCGGACGGCGCCCTGTTGTGGGGCGACCTGTTCTGGAAGGAGGAGCCGCCCGCGCCGTTGCGGCAACTGGTCGAGACCGGCGGCTACTACGTCAGCCATGACGAATGGCAGGCCGCCGCGCGCGAGGCGGGGCTCGAGGTCGTCGTCGCTGAGATCAGCGGCGAGGCCGAATGGGCCGCCTATCGCACCGGCATGGAGACGGCGATCGCCGACTGGCTGGACGCCTGCCCCGACCACGCCGACGCCCCGTCGGTGGCGGCCACGGCGCATCGCATCAAGATGATGCTGGACTTCGGCGCCGACTACCTCGGCTTCGGCCTCTATCTGTTCCGTAAGGGCTGACGCACATCATCTCTCCCTCCCCTTCATGGGGAGGGTGGCTGACGCGAAGCGGCAGACGGGTGGGGGCGCTTCGGCCGTTCAAGCGCCGCGCCCGTTTCGCCACGCCCTCCCCACCCGGTCGCTGACGCGACCACCCTCCCCATGAAGGGGAGGGAGAAAGCGCGCCCTTCTCTTCTTACCGGAATGGCGGCTCATCAAACGCGCGCAGCTTGCGCGAGTGCAGCTTGGCGCCCTCGGCCCGCAGCAGGTCGACCGCCTGGATGCCGATCTGCAGGTGCTCCGAGATCGAGCCTTCATAGAAGCGGTTGGCCTGCCCCGGCAGCTTGATCTCGCCGTGCAGCGGCTTGTCCGAGACGCACAGCAGGGTCCCGTAGGGCACGCGGAAGCGATAGCCCTGGGCGGCGATAGTGGCCGATTCCATGTCGATGGCGACCGCGCGGCTCTGGTTGAAGCGCAGGGCCGACTTGGAATAGCGCAGCTCCCAGTTGCGGTCGTCGGTGGTGACGACGGTGCCGGTGCGCAGTCGCTTCTTGACCTCTTCGCCCGGCGCGCCGGACACCAGCTTGGTCGCGTCGTAGAGGGCGCGCTGCACCTCGGCGATGTTCGGCACCGGGATGTCGGCGGGCAGGACCGCGTCCAGCACGTGGTCGTCGCGCAGATAGGCGTGGGCCAGGACGTAGTCGCCGATGGTCTGGCTGGCGCGCAGACCGCCGCAGTGGCCGATCATCATCCAGGCGTGCGGACGGGTGACGGCCAGATGGTCGCAGATGGTCTTGGCGTTCGACGGTCCCACCCCGATGTTGACCAGGGTGATGCCCTGACCGTCGGCCCGCGTCAGGTGATAGGCGGGCATCTGATGGCGGCGCCAGGCCGCGTCCATGATGGCGCGTTCCGGGTCGGGGGTCTCGCGGTCGATGACCACGCCGCCGGCGCACGACAGGGTCTGATAGACGCTGGTCGGATCGGCCAGTTGGGCGCAGGCCCAGCGCACGAACTCATCGACGTAGCGATGATAGTTGGTGAACAGGACATAGGACTGCACGTCCTCGACCGGCGTGCCGGTGTAGTGGCGCAGGCGTGCCAGCGAGAAGTCGGTGCGCAGACCGTCGAACTGGGCCAGGGGGAAGTCCTCGCCCGGCGCGAACAGGCCGTCCGAGATCTCGTCGCCGATGTGGGCCAGATCCGTGGTCGGGAACCAGCGGGCGATAGCCGCCGTCATGGTGCTGTCCAGCGCCACGCCCGAGCCGTCCAGCACATAGGGGAAGGGGATTTCCTGATCCGAAGGCTCGACCGTGATGGTGACGCCGAACTCGGTCGTCAGCAGGGTCAGCTGCTCCAGCAGATAGTCTCGGTACAGGTCGGGACGGGTGACGGTGGTCGTATAGACGCCGGGGCGCGACAGGCGGGCGAAGGCCCGCATCTCGAGATCATGGGGGCGGTCGCCGAACCAGCTGACGGTCAGCCGCGGATAGGCGAACAGGCCGGCGGCCCGCGCTTCGGGATCGGCGCGCTCGCCGGTCTCGAGGAAGCGCTTCACTGCGGTGCGCAGGTTGGCGACGGATTGATTGTAGAGGGTTTCGAGGCGGTCCAGCGCCGCATGGGGGGTCATCTTGTCTGTCATGATTTCCTCTAGCGGAAAACCGTGACCATGGCGAGACGGGGGAAACACAAGGACACGACTGTTGACCGGACGGCGCGGAAGGCGTTCCGCTGTCACCCGGGAGGAACCCATGTCCAGACGCCTGATTTCGGCCGCCGTCGCCCTGCTGACGCTGAGCGCCGCGCCCGCCATCGCCGAGGTGAAGTCGGCGACGCCCGGCGGATTCGAAGTCGGCGGGTCGGTGACGATCAGCGCCCCGCCCGCCCGCGTCTGGGCCGTGCTGAGCACGCCCGACGCCTGGTGGAGCCGCGACCATCGCTGGTTCAGTCACTCGGTCCTGTCCCTGGACCTGGCGCCCGGCGGCTGCTGGTGCGAGAAGGCTGCGGACGGCCGGACCTCGCGCCATCTGGAGACGGCCCTGGTCGAGCCGGGTGCCAGGCTGGTGCTGCGCGGGGGGCTGGGACCGCTTCAGGGTCAGGGCGCGACCGGCGGCCTGACCTTCGCCCTCAAGGCCGAGGGCGAAGACAGCGTCCTGACCTGGTCCTATATCGTGGGCGGTTATACGCCCGGGGGGCTTGAAGCCTGGGCCGCCCCGGTTGACGGTGTCCTGTCGGCGCAACTGGTCAATCTGAAGACCCGCGCCGAGTCCGGCGACTAGATCAGTTCGCGGCGGAAGAAGGCCGCTGCGGCCTGCGTCAAACCAGCGTCGTCCGACCGGACGAGGCTCTGCACCTGGCCGCCGACCGCTTCGATCCGGCGCGCCAGCATGACCGAGGCCGGGTCCCGGCCGCCCAGCCAGAGCGGCGGGCCGCCGGACCGGACATAGGCCTCGGGCCGCGTCGCGGTCAGGTCCCGCGCCGAAGCCGCCGGCCGGTCCATCGCCCCCACCGCCCGGATCAGATCGGGCCGCCCCCGCGCGGCCATGTAGCGTCGGTCAAGGGCGAGCATCAGGGCGACGTCCGCGCTCGCCCCCAGACCCAGCACGCCCAATCGCGCGGCGTCGCCCCCGAATGTCTGCGCCCGCTCGGCGACCCATGACGTGGCCTGGGCCGCATCTGCGATTACGGCTCGCGGTGGCGTCCCCGCCATCCGCAAGCCCGCCGACACCACGACGACACCGCCCCTCATCAGTCGAAGCGCCGCGAATCGTGTCCCGCCGAACACCACCAGAACCGGCAGCCCCCGCGCGCCGCGCGGCGCATGGACCTCGATCGTCTGATGCGGATCCTCGCCATAGCGCAGGCGACTGTTCCGACTTGCGGCCGTCGCGCCAAACGGCGCGACCAGCAGACCGCCAAGCAGGGAGACGAACAGGCCTCTGCGGGTCATGGCGCTCCGACGATCAGGAAAACTCGCCCTTTTAGGCATGAGGCGAGACGTTTGCTCAATCCCACTCGGTCGCCTTCGGGTCGAATGTCACGTTTCACTCATCGTTTTGTCGTAAAATATTTACATTGAAAAAATTGAGCGCATAATTCGCTCTGAGGCCGGAGCGAATTTCGGCCAAGGGAGGATATCGCATGCGCCTGATCGCCGTCGCCGTCTCGACCCTGCTGCTCGCCGGAGCCGCGCCTGTTCTGGCCCAGTCGCCCGAACAGAGTCCGCAGAGCCAGAGAACGCAGCCGACGCGCGTCTCGGCCGTCCAGCCGCAGCGCGTGGTGCTGATTTGCGAGACCGACGCCGCCACCCGCACCGCCTTCAACCGGCAGTACGGCGCCGAGCCGGTCTTCCTGACCGCGCGCGAAGCCGTCGAGGCCAAGGCCGCCGGTCAGGGCTGGGCCACCCCGCGCTGCATGACCGAGCGCGAGCATGGCCGTTACGTCCAGCTGACCCAGGCCTACGCCGCCCACTAGGCCGCCGCTGCAGAACGACAAAGGGCGCGGCCATCGCTGGCCGCGCCCTTCTTCATGGCCGAATGTCCGGCTACTTGGCCAGATACTTGTCCAGCCAGCCGAAGACCTCGTTGTGCCACTGCAGGCTGTTGGCCGGCTTCAGCACCCAGTGGTTCTCGTTGGGGAAGAAGACGAGCCGGCTGTCGATGCCGCGACGTTGCAGGGCGGTGAAGGTCGACAGGCCCTGGGCCGTCGGGATGCGGTAGTCGAGGTCGCCCTGGACCACCAGCATCGGCGTCTTCCAGTTCTGGACGTGGTTGGCCGGGTTGAACTTCTGATAGCCCTCCGGGTTTTCCCACGGCGTGCCGCCGTATTCCCACTCGGTGAACCACAGCTCCTCGGTCGAATAGCCCATGCCAAAGGTGTCGAAGACGCCGTCATGGTTGACCAGGCACTTGAAGGCGTCCGACCAGTTGCCGGCGATCCAGTTGATCATGTAGCCGCCGTAGGAGGCGCCGAGCGCGCAGGCGTTATTGCCGTCCAGGAAGCCGTACTTGGCCTGAGCCGCGGCCCAGCCCTTTTGCAGGTCTTCCAGCGGGCGGTCGCCCCAGTGCTGGCTGATGGCGTCGGTGAACTCCTGGCCGTAACCGGTCGAGCCGTGGAAATCGATCATCACCACCGCATAGCCCGCGCCCGCATAGGTCTCGGGGTTCCAGCGATAGGACCAGCTATTGCCGAACGAGCCCTGCGGCCCGCCGTGGATCAGGAAGGCGACCGGATACTTCTGACCTTCGACATAGTTGGCGGGCTTGATGACGAAGCCGTGCACCGTCTCGTCGTTCCAGCCGGGGAAGCTGAACTGCTCGAACTGGCCGAAGGCCTTGTTCGCCAGCTGCGGGTTCACATTGGTCAGGCGACGCGGCATCTCGCGACCGCGCCAGGTCTTGAAATAGAGGTCGGCGGGCGAGGTCAGGGTGTCGACCGACATGACGAAGCCCGAGGGCGTCTGCTGGAAGGCGCCGACGTGGCCTTCGCCGGTCAGGGGCATGACCGAGCCGTTGCGGGCGTCGATGGCGAACAGGCGGGTCTGACCGACGTCGCCGGCGGTGGTGTAGAGGGTCTTGCCGTCCGCCGACCACTGCAGGCCGTCGGCCGAGCGATCCCAGTTGGCCGCGATCTGGCGCGTCTGATCGGTGGCCATGTCACGCAGGAAGATCGAATACTTGTCGGCCTCGAAGCCCGGGCGGGCCATGGCGCGATAGGCCAGGGTCTGGCCGTCCGGCGAGAAGACCGGGCCGGTGTCCCAGGCGGGGTTGCTCTCAGTCAGATTGGTCAGTTGGCCCGGGGCGGAAACAGCAACGCTGTAGAGGTCGAAGTTCGTGCTCCACGGCTCGCTGTTCTCGGCCTTGCGGGCCGAGAAGACCAGCGATTGCCCGTCCGGGGCGAAGACGAACTCGCTCTCATCGCCAAACGGCTTGGAGGGGGTGTCGCCGTCAAAGCCCTTGGTGACCCAGACCGGATCGCCGGCGGCCTTGCCGTCCGCGCCGATGGTCTGGACGAAGAGGTGGTTCTGGGTGTGGTCGCTCCAGGTGTCCCAGTGGCGCACGAACATCCGGTCATAGACCTGACCCGTCGATTTCACGTCGGCGGCGGCCTTGGCGCGCTCGACCGAGGCGTTCAGGTCGCCCGCTTCGGGATAGACGGCTAGGGACACGGCCACGGCGTCGCCCGCGGCGTTGACGCGGTAGGCGTTGACGTCGGTCGGCAGGCTGGTGACTTGCGTGGCCGTCGCGCCCCGGTCGCTAGACACCCAGACCTGGCTCGACCCCGAACGGCCCGACAGGAAGTAGAGCTTGCCGTCGGCGCCCCAGCGCGCGGTGTTGGCGCCGCCTTCGGAGATGGCCAGCTTCTGCGCCTCGCCCTCGCCCTTCAGGCTCAGGATGTAGAGGGCGCTGGAGCGACGGTTGGCGGCCACGTCGGTCTGGGTCAGGGCATAGACCACCCAGTCGCCGTCCGGCGAGACCTGCGGATCGCCCAGCCGGTTGGCCGAGATCATGTCTTGATAGGTGAAGGCGTTCGACGCCGCCGGCGCCGAGACTGCGGCGGGCGCGGGCGCCTCGGCCAGGGCCGGCAGGGCCGAGGCCGTCAGCAGGGCGACGGCGCTGAGGCCAGACAGAAGATGGGGCAGGCGGCGCATGGACGCTCCTCAAGCGGATTTCGATCTGCCAGAAGGCCTATACCCCCATGCGCCGCCCGCAAAGTCCCGTTTTAGTTCCGCCCCTCCGCCGTCCAGCGCGCGGTCCAGTCCAGAATCTCCTGCTGCCAGTCGACCCAGGTCCGGGGCTTCAGCACCCAGTGGTTCTCGTCCGGGACGTGGACGAAGCGGCTGGGGATGCCCTCGCGCTGCAGGGCCGAGAAGGTGGCCAGACCCTGCTCCATCGGCACGCGGAAGTCCTTGGATCCGTGCAGCACCAGCATCGGCTTTTTCCAGTCCGCGACATAGGTCTCGGGGTTGAAGGCGTCGTACAGGTCCTTGCGCGTCCAGCTGGGGCCGCCGAACTCGTGGATGAAGTTGCCGATGTCCATGGCGTTCATCAGCTGCGGAACGTCGAACACTCCGGCGTGGTTGACCAGGCAGCGCCACGGCCCGTTCCACTTGCCCGCGATGGTGTTGACCATATAGCCGCCGTAGGAGGCGCCGAGCGCGCAGGCCCGGTCGCCGTCGATCCACGGATTGGCCGCCAGCGCGGCCTGCCAGCCCTTCTGCAGATCTTCCAGCGGGCGGTCGCCCCAGTGGTCGTTGATGGCGTCGGTGAAGGCCTGGCCATAGCCCGGCGAGCCGTGGAAGTTGACCATCACCACCGCATAGCCCGCCGCCGTATAGACCTGCGGATTCCAGCGATAGGACCAGCTCTCGGTCCACGGCGACTTGGGCCCGCCGTGGATCAGATAGACCGCCGGATACTGGCGGCCCTCAACATAGCCAGCCGGTTTGAACACCCAGCCGTGCGCCGTCTCGTTGTTCCAGCCAGCGAAGCTGATAGGCTCGGCCTCGGGGAGATCCAGGCGCGCCAGAACCTCGGCGTTGTGCTGGGTCGCCTGACGCGCCGCGCCGCCGTTCTTCGACACGAAGACCTGGGTCGGGGCGGTGAAGCTGTCCTGAGCGTAAGCGAGGACGCCCGCCGCCTCGTCAAAGGCGTTGACCGCGCCGTCGCCGGTCAGGGCCTTCACCGCACCGGTACGGGCGTCGATCTCGAACAGACGATTCTGCCCCTCGTCCGCGGCGGTGACGTAGAGGGCGCGACCGTCCGAGCGCCAGGTCAGGCCCGACGGCCCGCGATCCCAGTGGGTCAGTTGCCGGGCGTTGTCCCCGCTGGCGTCGGCAATCATGACCACGGCCTGATCGCCCCCGACGTTCTCGCGCGGCGAGGCCAGCCAGGCCAGGCGACGACCGTCCGGCGAGAAGGCCGGGTTGCCGTCCGCGCCCTTGTTGCCCTCGGTCAGGTTGACTGGCGCTCCGCCGTCCAGCGACACGCGGTAGAGGTCGCTGTTGTTGGTGAAGGGCTCGCCCGCGCCCTGCTTCTGGGTGCTGTAGATCAGGGTCTTGCCGTCGCGCGACAGGGTGAAGTCGCCGTCGCCCGCCGCCACGTCGGCGTCCAGACCCGGCATCAGGTCACGCGCCTCGCCGCCGGCCAGGCCCGAGCCGTTCAGCGGCTGGCTGAACAGGTGGGTGCGGCGCCCGTCGGCCCAGCGGTCGAACACCCGCAGCGGCAGGCGGTCATAGGCCTGAAGCCCGCTCTTGGCCCGCTCGGCCAGCCGATCCTTGACGCATTGCAAGGTGGCGCAGTCGGTGAAGACCGAGACCGCCAGGATCAACGAACGCCCGTCCTCGGCGATGCGGAAGCCCGAGACGTCGATCGGCAGGGTCGTCACCTGGGCCGCCGCCATGCCCTCACGATCGGCGCGCCAGACCTGGTTCGATCCGCCGCGCGAGGACAGGAAATAGATGGCCTGACCGTCCGGCGCCCAGCGCGCGCCCGAGACGCCGCCCTCGGAAACCGCCAGCTTGCGAGGCGGCGTCGCTCCGTCGACGTCGGCCAGCCAAAGGGCGTTGACGCCCTTGTTGCCGTCCCAGTCGGTGGTGCGCACAGCGTAGAGGATGCGGCGACCATCGGGCGAGACGCGCGGATCGCTGACTCGCTCCATCATCGCCAGTTCCTTGACCCCGAGCCCGGCGCGGGCGGCGGGGGCCTCGGCGACAGGCGCAGCGGCGGTCTGAACCGCTTCACTCAGGGCGGTGGCGGGCGAAGCCGCCGTCATCAAGGCGCCGAAAGCGGCGGCCAGCATCCAGCGTGATTGCATCTTCCAACCCATCCCTGAAACAGCGTCGCAGGATTGATAGGCCGTCGAATCCCGCGCGCCAAGCCGCTTGCCGCCGCCGCCGGGAGCGGCGACAAGCAGGGTCATGAGTCCCGCCTCGTCCCATATCGTCGACGTGCTGATCGCCGAGCGCGCGCCGCGCCTGACGCGCTCCGCCGCCTGGCCGCTGGTCCGCCCCGCCCTCTACGGCCTGCTGGACTACGCCAAGGCCCGGCGCATGGCCGACGCCATCGGCCCGATGGGAGGGCGTCAGGCGCTGGACTATGTCTCGGACCTGCTGGAACTGACGGTCGAGACGCAGAATCTGAACCGTCTGCCGGCTGCGGGCCGCTGCCTGGTCATCTGCAACCACCCGACCGGCATCGCCGACGGCCTGGCCGTCCACGACGCCCTGCGCACCGTGCGCGACGACCTGATCTATTTCGCCAACGCTGACGCCCTGCGGGTCTCGCCGCGCCTGGCGGAAACCGTCGTCCCGGTCGAATGGGTCACGGCCAAGCGCACCCGCGAAAAGACCCGCGCCACACTTCAATCGGCGAAAGACGCCTTCGAAGCCGAGCGCTGCGTCGTCATGTTCCCTGCCGGGCGGCTGGCCCGCGTGGACGAGCAAGGTCGCCTGACCGATCCCGAATGGGCCACGACCGCCGCCTCGCTCGCCCGCAAGTACGAGGCCCCGGTGGTCCCGATCCACGTCGCCGGGCCGACCAGCCGCCTCTTCCACCTGTTCGACCGCTTCTCCCAGGAACTGCGCGACATCACCCTCTTCCACGAACTGCTGAACAAGCAGGGGCGCGCCTTCGACCTCAGCGTCGGCCATCCTATTCCGTCCGAACGGCTCGACATCGACGCCGCCCGCGCCACCGAGGCGCTGAAAACCTTTGTCGAGCGCGTCCTCTCGACCGACCCCGACGCAGTGTTCGCATGACGACCTTTGAACTGATCGACGCCGAGGCCACGACCCGTCTGGGCCAGGCCATCGCCCCCCTGCTGGCGCCCGGCGAAGCCGTCCTGCTCTACGGCCCGCTCGGCATGGGCAAGTCGACGCTGGCGCGCGGCCTGATCCGCGCCCTGACCTCGCCCGACGAGGACGTGCCCAGCCCCACCTTCACTCTGGTCCAGTTCTATGAGAGCGATCCGCCCATCGCCCACTTCGACCTCTATCGCCTGACCCGTCCCGAGGAGGCCTTCGAGATCGGGCTGGACGAAGCCCTGGACGAGGGCTGCGCCCTGATCGAATGGCCCGAGCGTCTGGGCGAAGATCCGGGCCGGATGCTCGGCCCCGACCGGCTGACGATCACCATCGCCGAAGACGGCGAAGGCCGCCTTGCGACCGTTTCTGGCGCAGGGTCGTGGGAAGCGAAACTGAAGGAAGTCCATGTCTGACCGCGAAGCCCTCCGTCTCGATTTTCTGCGCTCGGCCGGGCTGGCCGAGGCCGTCCGCGCGCCCCTTCCCGGCGACGCCTCGACGCGCCGCTACGAGCGCCTGACCACGGCCTCGGGCGCGACCCTGATGCTGATGGATCAGGCCCCCGCCGCCGAGAGCCAGCCCTGCGATCCGTCGTGGACGCCGGAACAGCGCCACGCCCACGGCTGGAACGCCGTCGCCCGCCTGTCCGCCGGCCGCATCGAGGCCTTCGCCGCCGTCGCCGCCCACCTGAAGTCGCTCGGCCTGTCCGCGCCTGAGATCGTCGCCGTTGACGCCCCCAACGGCCTGGCCGTGATCGAGGACTTCGGCGACGCCCTGTTCGCCAATGTCATCAACGAAGGCGCCGAGGAAGCCCCCCTCTATCGCGCCGCCGTCGAGGCCCTGGCCGTCCTGCACGCCGCCCCGACGCCCGAGGTCCTGAGCGGAGCCGCGGGCGACTGGCCCCTGCTGACCTATGACCAGACGGCGCTGCAAGGCGGGGCCGATCTGTTCGTCGAATGGCTGCCGAAGTTGATCCCGTCGCTGGCCTTCAATGACGACGCCGTCGCCGAATGGCGCACCGTCTGGGCCCCGATCACGGCGGCGGGCGAGGCGGGGGCCACCGTCATGGCCCACCGCGACTATCACGCCGAGAACCTGATCCGGCTGGCCGACCGGACCGGCGCCGCCTCGGTCGGCCTGATCGACTTCCAGGACGCGGTGAAGGCCCACCCGTCGTGGGACCTCCACTCCCTGTTGCAGGACGCTCGCCGCGACGTCTCGCCCGAGTTGGAGGCCGTGGCGCTCGACCACTATTTCACCCTGCGCCCCGACACCGACCGCGAGGCCTTCATGGCGGCCTACGCCGGTTTGGCGGCGCTGAACGAGGCGCGCATCCTCGGCGTCTTCGCCCGCCTGATCGCCCGCGACGCCAAGCGGAAATACGCCGCCTTCATGCCGCGCATGTGGGCCCACCTGAACGCCAACCTGAAGGCCCCCGGCCTCGAGCCCGTCGCCGCCTGGATGGACCGCCACGTGCCCGAGGACGTCCGCCGATGACCGCTCCCAAGACCGCCCCCACAACCGCCATGGTCCTCGCAGCCGGGCTCGGCACGCGGATGCGCCCCCTGACCGACGACCGGCCCAAGGCCCTGGTCGAGGTCGGCGGCCGCGCCCTGATCGACCACGTCCTCGACCGGCTGGCCGAGGCAGGCGTCACAAAGGCCGTGGTCAATGTCCACTGGTTCGCCGACCGGCTGGAAAACCATCTGGCCGCCCGCACCCGTCCGGCGGTCGTCATCTCCGACGAGCGCGCCGAACTGCTGGAAACCGGCGGCGGGCTGAAAAAGGCGCAGCCCCTGCTCGGCGACGATCCCGTCTTCGTGGCCAATATCGACAGCGTCTGGATAGACCGCGGCGACGCCCTGTCTGACCTGATCCGTCTGTGGGACCCCGAGCGCATGGACGCCGCCCTGCTGCTGGCCAAACGCGAAGGCTCGATCGGCTTCGAGGGCGGCGGCGACTTCTTCCTCGGCGACGACGGCCAACTCACCTTCCGGGGCGAGGCCGCCTCCGCGCCTTACGCCTACATGGGCGTCCACATCACCCGCCCCGACTATGCCGACCAGGGTCCCGACGGCCCCTTCTCGCTCAGCCCCCTGTGGCGCGCTTCCGCCGCCCAAGGCCGCCTCTACGGCTGCGTGCTGGACGGCGACTGGATGCACGTCGGCGACCCTCAGGCCCGCGACGAGGCCGAGGCCCGACTGAAGGACGAGGGCTGACCATGTCGGAGAGGGGCCGTTTCGATCCGTTCGCCGGAACCGGGCCGCGCTGGCGCGCCGTGCCCGCCTGGCGGCCCTTCCTCGAAGACCTCGCGGCGGGCGTGCTCCACTGGCTGGGCGATCAGACGCCCGAAACCCTGACCGACGCCACCATCCTGCTGCCCAACCGCCGCGCCGCCCGCGCCTTCTCCTCGGCGCTGGGCAAGCAGGCCGGCGACCGCCCCGTCCTGCTGCCCCAGGTGCGCCCGCTCGGCGATCTGGAAGAGGACGAGCCGCCCTTCGCTCCCGGCGAACTGGGCCTGGACCTGCCCCCCGCCATCGCCCCCCTGACCCGCCGTTTCGAGATGGCGCGGATGATCGTCGAAGAGTTCGAGCCGGGGATGAAGCCCCTGCGCGCCCTCGAAATGGCCGATGCCCTGGGCGGCTTCCTCGATTCCTGCCAGCTTGAAGAAGTCTCCGACCTGTCACGCATCGCCGGGTTGGCCGAACAGGATCTGGCTGCCCACTGGCAGGACAGCGCCCGCTTCCTCGGCCTCGCCGTCGAGGCCTGGCCGAAACGGCTGGAGGCGCTCGGCCTGGTCGATTCCGCCTGGCGCCGCGCCACCCTGCTGCGCCGGCTGGCCGAGGCCTGGGACGCGCGCCCGCCGCAACAGCCCGTCATCGCCGCCGGTTCGACCGGCACCGTCCCCGCAGCCGCCGACGTCCTGGCCGCCGTGGCCCGCGCGCCTCAGGGCGTGGTCGTCCTGCCCGGTCTCGACCTCGATCTGGCCGACGACGTCTGGGACCGCATCGACGACCAGCACCCGCAGGCCGCGCTGAAGGCCCTGCTGACCCGCGCCGACATCTCGCGCGATCAGGTCCGCCCCTGGTTCAAGCCCGCCGTCGAGTCGCGCATCGAAGCGCGCGGTCTGGCCCGCCAGCGCCTGATCAACGAGGCCCTGCGCCCTGCCGAGGCCACCGACGACTGGCGCGCCGAGATCGCCCGCCTGCGCGCCGACGCCGCCGAGGCGGGGCAGGCCGCCGACCCCATCAACGAGGGGCTGAAGGGCCTGTCTTCCCTCAGTGTCCGCGCCGAGGAAGAGGCCGCCACGGCCATCGCCCTGCTGATGCGCGAGGCCCTGGAACGGCCCGGCCAGACCTGCGCCCTCGTCACCCCCGATCTGGACCTGTCGCGGCGGGTCGAGGCCCGGCTGGCGCGCTGGGGCATCGTCCCCGACGCCTCGACCGGCGCCCCGCTGTCGCGGATGAGCGCGGGGGTTCTGGTCGACCTCGCCGCCCGCTTCATCGAAACCCCGCTGAAGCCCCAGACCCTGCTGGCCCTGATCAAACATCCGCTGACCCGGCTGGATCTTGGCGGCGCGTCTCTCTCCGACGCCGCCTCGGCGCTGGAAGAACACGCCCTGCGCGGCCCGCGTCCCCGCGACTGGGCTGAGGTGCACAAACGCCTGCTGAAAGCCGCCGAGCCCGGTCGCGGCGGCCAGCCCCTGCCCGAGTGGAAAGCCGCCCGCCTGTCCGGCGCCCGCGCCTTGACCGCGCGTCTTGAGCAACTCGCCGCCGAAGCCCTGTCCGTCTTCACGCCCACCGCCGCCCCCGACGCCGCCGCGCGCGCCCTGACTGCCCTGATCGAGGCGCTCGCCGGCCAGAACGCCTGGGCCGGTCCCGACGGCGAGGCCGCCGCCTCTCTGCTGTCGGCCCTGATCGACGGCGGCGGGTCGCTGGGCGCGGTCAGCCGCGCCGACTTCGCCGCCCTGATCGCCGGCCTGCTGGGCGAGGAGACGGTGCGCACCGGCGGCGCCACCCACCCGCGTCTGCGCATTCTGGGCGCCATCGAGGCCCGCCTGACCCGCGCCGACCGCATGATCCTGGCCGGGCTGGAGGAAGGCGTCTGGCCCCGTCCCGCCCCGGTCGATCCCTTCCTGTCGCGCCCCATGCGCAAGACCCTCGGCCTGCCCACGCCCGAGCGGCGTCTGGGCCAGACGGCGCAGGACTTCGTCCAGGCCGCCTGCGCCGACGAGGCCATCCTGATCCACTGCGAACGCCGCGGCGGCCAGCCCGCCGTGCGCTCACGCTGGCTGTGGCGCTTGGAAATGCTGACGCGCGGAGCCGACGCCCCCGCCACCCCGGTCGCCATCCCCGCGGCCGCCGGTCTGGCCGACTGGACCCGGGCGCTGGACGCCCCGCCGCCCGGCGCCGCCCGTTTCGCGCCGCGCCCCATGCCGAAGCCCCCGGTCGAGCGCCGTCCGCGCAGCCTCTATGTCACCCGCATCGAACGCTGGGTGCGCGACCCCTACGCCATCTACGCCCAGTGGGTGCTGGGCCTGAACATCATGGACCGCCCCGGCGCCTCGGCCGAGGCGATGGCGCGCGGCAATGCGGTGCACAAGGCCATCGAGCGCATGACCCTGATGTGGCCCCATGTCCTGCCCGACGACTGCGAAGACCAGATCGAACAGTTGCTGATCGAGGAGCTGACCGCCCACGGCTTCGAGGACGCCGCCATGGCGCGCGAGACGCCGCTGGCGAAGAACTGCGCCCGCTGGCTGGCCGGGTTCGAGGCCGAGCGCCGGGCGCGCGGCGTCACCCTGCTGATCGAGCAGCAGGGGACCATGACCTTCGACGCTCCCGCCGGCCCCTTCACCATGAAGGCCTATGCCGACCGCATCGAGGTGGGCGCAAGCGGGGCCGCCATCATGGACTTCAAGACCGGCGGCGTGCCGTCGGGCAAACAGGTCAAGGCGGGCTTTGCGCCCCAACTGACCCTGACCGCCGCCATCCTCGCCGATGGCGGCTTCAAGGACACCAATGGTCCCGTGCCTGCCGACGAACTGACCTATGTCCGCGTCGTCGGGCGCAAGAAGGCGGGCGAGGTCGCGGTGCGCGCCTCCGGCGCCGAAGCCGCCGCTCTGGGCGAAGCCGCGCTCGAAGGCCTGAAGAAGCGGGTGGCCCGCTTCGATGACCCGAACACCCCCTATGTCTCCTGGGCCGCGCCCCAGTTCATGGGCAACTACGGCGGCAACTACGACCATCTGGCCCGGGTCTGGGAATGGCACGTCGTCGGCGGCGAAGAAGGCGACAGCGAATGAACATCGCCACTCCGAGCATGACCGCCCGGCCCGATCCCCAGATCCGCGCTGCCGATCCTGCCCTGTCGGTCTTCGTCACCGCCAACGCCGGCTCGGGCAAGACCACCACCCTGGTCAGCCGCGTGGCCCGCCTGCTGCTGGGCGGAGCCGGGGCCTCGGCCATCCTCTGCGTCACCTACACCAAGGCCGCCGCCGCCGAGATGCAGGCCCGCCTGTTCGAGACCCTGGGCAAGTGGGCGGTCATGGACGACGCCGCCCTGTCCGCCGAACTGGCCCGGCTGGACGCCAGCGATCCCGCCGGCCTCAACCCCGCCCGCCTGTCCGAGGCGCGCCGTCTGTTCGCCCGCGCGCTGGAGACGCCCGGCGGTCTGAAGATCCAGACCATCCACGCCTTCTGCGAAAAGCTGCTGCGCCGCTTCCCCATCGAGGCGGGCGTCTCGCCGCGCTTCACAGTGCTGGAGAACGAGGCCGCCATCGCCCTCAGCCACGCCGCGCGCGAAGAACTGGCCCGCGCCGCGCTGCGCGATCCCGACGGCCCCGTGGGTCAGGCCTACAGCCATTTCGCCGTCGAGCTGGACTGGGGCCGCTTCGAAAGCCTGCTGGCCATGATCGAGGCCAGACGCGCCGACCTGACCGACTATGTCGCCCGCGTCGGCGACGGCTCGGCTCCCGGTCCCCACGCCCTGACCGGCGCCGATCCCGAACAGTCGCACGACGAGATCGAGGCCGACTTCATCCGCTGGCTGGACCGGGGCGAAGCCCGCCGCATGGCCGAGCTGATGGCGACCGGGGGCAAGACCGACAAGGATCGCGCCGCCGAACTGATCCACGCTCTGGATCACGAATGGAGCTTCCACGGCCTCGGCGTCGTCTTCCTCACCGGCACGGGATCGCCGCGCAAGTCGATGGCGACCAAGCAGGCCCCGCCCGACGCCGGCGGCTGGCTGACCGATCTTCAGGCCAAATATCTAGCCACGCTGGACGTGGTGCGCGCCGCCAAGGTCGCCGCCGACACCATCAAGCTGCTGACGCTCGCCGTGGCCCACGCCGCCTTCTACGAGGCGGCCAAGGCCGAGCGCGGGGCGCTGGATTTCTCCGATCTGGTGGCCAAGACCGTCGACCTGCTGACCGCGCGCTCGACCGCCGCCTGGGTGCTGTACAAGCTGGACGGCGGCATCGACCACGTCCTGATCGACGAGGCCCAGGACACCGCGCCCGAGCAATGGGCCATCATGCGCGCCCTGACCGGCGAGTTTTTCTCTGGCGAAGAAACCGACCGCACCGTCTTCGCCGTCGGTGACGAGAAGCAGTCGATCTACTCATTCCAGGGTGCCCGGCCGGAACGGCTGCGTCAGGAATCCCAAGTCTATGACGCCCTGATCCGGGCCTCCGGTTCCGCCTTCGAGGGCGTCCCGCTGGAGACCTCCTATCGCTCGACCGAGGATGTGCTGGCCTTTGTCGATCACGCCTTCAATGATCCCGCGCGCACCCGCGCCCTGGTCGGCGAAGCGGGCGACATCCCCCGCCACCTGCCCGCCCGCGTCGACCAGCGCGGCAGCGTCGATCTCTGGCCCCTGTTTATGGACGAGGCCCCGCCCGAGCGCGACGCCTGGGACGATCCCGTCGATCAGGAAGGCATCGCCGGCGCCCGCAAGCGCATGGCCGCCGCCCTGGCCCAGGAGATCAAGCGTCAGGTCGAGACCGGGGCGACCGTCTATGACCGCAACACGCGCCAGCCGCGCGCCAGCGGCTATGGCGACTTCCTCATCCTGGTGCGCCGCCGCGACGCCACCTTCGAAGAGATCATCCGCGCCCTGAAGAGCGCGGGCGTGCCCGTCGCGGGCGCCGACCGGCTGAAGCTGTCGAGCCACATCGTCTTCGACGACCTGAAGGCGCTGGCTCGCTTCGCCCTCTTCCCCGGCGACGACCTGTCGCTGGCCGAGGTGCTGCGCAGCCCCTTCTGCGACGTGGACGAGGCCTCGCTCTATGATCTGGCCGGGCTTGAGAAGCGTCAGGGCCTGTGGCGCGAGCTGAAGCAACGCGCCGACGAACGCCCCGAATGGCGCCGCGCGCTGGAGCTGTGCCTGAGCGCCCGCGCCGCGCGCGACAGCGCCCCCTTCGCCTTCTTCTCCACCCTGCTGAACCGGGTGGACGACATGGGCGTCTCGGGCCGCGCCCGCGTGCTGACGCGTCTGGGGCGCGAGGCCGAGGAAGCCATCGACGAGACCCTCAATCAGGTCCTGGCCGCCGAAAACCGGGGCGGGGTCGATCTGGAGACCTGCCTCGCCCTGCTGGAAGCGGCCGACGTCGAGGTGAAGCGCGAACTGGAAGGCCCGCGCGGCGAGGTTCGCGTCATGACCGTCCACGGCGCCAAGGGGCTGGAGGCGCCCGTCGTCATCCTGCCCGACACTACCATGAAGGCGAAGGCGCAGGGGCCGAGCCTGATGCCCGTCGCGCTGGACGCCATCGGCATGGGCGAGGGCGAGGCCTGGCTGATGTGCCCCGGCTCGTCGAAGGAGGACTGCTCCGCCTCCGAGGCCGCCCGCGCCGCGCGCGACGCCCGCGTCAGCGACGAATCCCTGCGCCTGCTCTACGTCGCCCTGACCCGCGCCCGCGACCGCGTCATCGTCATGGGTCGCGGCTCCAAGCGGTCGCCCGAGCCCGGCGACTGGTGGTCGGTCATCGAAGAGACCTTTGACCGGCTCGGCGACGAGGTCCGCACGCTCGACAACAATGTCCGCCGCTACGGCGTCGATCTCGACGTCCTGCCCGCCGTGACCGCCGCGACCGAGGCCTGCCCGGAAGCCCCCGGCTGGACCCGCACGACCCCCGCCCGCGACGCCGGCGCCCGCTTCGCCTCGCCGTCGCAGATGCAGGAGCAGAAACGCATCCCGGCGCCTTCTCCGCTCGCGCGTGGCGAAGGGCCCGGCGCCGGTCTGGGCCGGTTCCGGCGCGGCGACCTGATCCACCGCCTGCTGGAACGCCTGCCCGACATCGCCCCGTCCGACCGGCCCGACGCCGCCGTGCGGATGCTGGCCCGCGAACGCGACCTGTCGGACGAGCAGCGCGCCGAAATGATCGGCGCCGCCTTCGCCGTGCTGGACGATGCCCGCTTCAACCCCGTCTTCGGCGCAGGCTCCCGCGCCGAGGTGGCCGTGACCGGCTCCTCGCCCGACCTGCCGCCCGGCGTCTCCATCTCGGGCCGCATCGACCGGCTGGTGGTCACGCCCGAACGGGTGCTGGTGGTGGACTTCAAGTCCAACCGCCCGGCCCCAGACAGGATCGAGGACGCCGACCCGGCCTATGTGCTGCAGATGGCGGTCTATACGGCCGTACTGCGTCGCCTCTACCCCGACCGCGCCGTCGAGGCGGCCCTGGTGTGGACCGATGGACCGAAGCTGATGGCGATCCCACAAGGCCTGATGGACGCCGCGCTTTCAGATGCGCGTTGATTTGTGCGCAAATCGCTCCCACATCTGCCGGGAACGCCGAGCCTTCCATTCGGCGCGCCGCTAAACGCGCTCAAACAGCGAGGCCTCGCAGGCCGAGCGATAGCGCCCTTAAGGAGAGCCATTCATGGCGACCGTGAAAGTCACCGACGAAAGCTTCGACGCCGACGTCCTGAAATCCTCGACCCCCGTCCTGGTGGACTTCTGGGCCGAGTGGTGCGGCCCCTGCAAGCAGATCGGCCCCGCGCTGGAGCAGATCGCCGACGAACTGGCCGGTCAGGTGACGATCGCAAAGGTCAACATCGACGACAGCCCCATGACCCCCTCCAAGATGGGCGTCAAAGGCATCCCGACCCTGATGCTGTTCAAGGACGGCCAGCTGGCCTCGATGAAGGTCGGCGCCATGCCCAAGGGCAAGATCGTCGAATGGCTGGCCGAGGCCGGCGTCAAGGCGGAGTAGTCCGTCTCAGTTGATGAGATCGGGCGGCGGCGCCGAAAGGCCCGCCGCCTTTTTTCATGCGCGTTTCAGACCGGCGCCTAGACGGGCCAGGTCTCGGGACTGGCGCCCAGCACCTCGCCGGCCAAATACAACGAGCCGCAGATGACGATGCGGCCGGCGCCGAGCGCCAGGGCCCGGTCCAGAGCCTCGTCCACCGAGGTCGTCGGCAGGGCGCCGAAGCCGCGCCCCTGCGCCACGGCGGCCAAGGACGCCGGGTCCGCCGCCGCACCGTCGAAGGCCACGGTGAAGACCTGGGCGTCCACGCCCTTCAGCGCCTCGAAGAAGCCGCCCGCGTCCTTGTTGGCCAGCATGGCCACGATCAGGGCGGTGGGCCGCGGCGCTCGCGCCTGACGCTCGGCCAGGGTCCGGGCCAAGGCCCTTCCGGCGTGAGGATTATGTCCGCCGTCCAGCCACAGCTCTGCGTCCGCCGCTTGCGCCTTCTCGGCATAGGGTCCCGCCGTCAGCCGCTGCATCCGCGCGGGCCAGCGCACGGATTTCAGCCCCTCGGCGATGGCGGCTTCGGGCAGGTCCAGCTCCAGGGCGGCGGCCACGGCCACGCCCGCGTTGTCGAACTGGTGCGGGCCGCTCAGCGCCGGGGCCGGCAGGTCGAGGAAACGCTCCTGATCCTGATAGACCAGCCCGCCGCGCTCGGCCCAGGCGTCGAAATCCACGCCCATGACGGTCAGCGGCGATCGAACCTCGGCCGCGCGTCGCTCGATCACGGCCATGACGGCCTCGGACTGACGGGCGACGACGCCGCGCGCCCCAGCTTTCAGAATGCCCGCCTTCTCGGCGGCGACGCCTTCGATCCTGTCGCCCAGGAACTCCGCATGATCCAGATCGACGGGGGTGATGACGCTCAGCAGAGGCCGGTCGATGACGTTGGTGGCGTCCAGCGATCCGCCCAGGCCCACCTCGATGATGGCCAGATCAGCAGGCGTCTCGCTCATGGCCACAAAAGCGGCGGCGGTCGTGCTTTCGAAGACGGTGGCCTCACCCGACACCGCCTCGATCCGATTCAGCACGTCGTTGAGATAGTCGTCGCTGATCAGGGTCCCGGCCAGACGGATGCGCTCGTTGAAACGCACCAGATGCGGCGAAGTGTAGGCATGGACCCGCAGGCCCGCCGCCTCGGCGATGGCCCGGATCAGGGAGACGGTCGAACCCTTGCCGTTGGTGCCGGCGACATGGACCACCGGCGGCAACCGATCCTGCGGGTCGCCCAGAACCGCGCACAGCGCCCGCATCCGGTTCAGCGACAGGTCGATGCGCTGGGGATGGCGGGCGCGCAGGCGTTCCGAGATCGGGTCCATCAGGCGCCCTTAGGCCGCCTTGCGCTTGCCGCCCATCAGCATGGACATGATCTGGCCCAGCGTCATCGGCAAATCGCCGCGCGCCACCACCTTGTCGACCATGCCCTTGCCCTGAAGATACTCGGCGCGCTGGAAGCCCGGCGGCAGTTTCTCGCGGATGGTGGTCTCGATCACGCGCGGACCGGCGAAGCCGATCAGGGCGCCCGGCTCGGCCAGATGGACGTCGCCCAGCATGGCGTAGGAAGCGGTCACGCCCCCCGTGGTCGGGTCGGTCAGGACGACGACGTAAGGCAGTTGCGCCGCCTTCACTTCCTGCACGGCCAGGGTCGTGCGCGCCATCTGCATCAGGCTGAGGGCGCCTTCCTGCATCCGCGCGCCGCCGGCGGCGGTGAAGCAGACGAAGGGCACGCCGCGCTTCACCGCCTCACGGGCGGCGGCGACGAAGGCCTCGCCCGCCGCCATGCCCAGCGACCCGCCCATGAAGGTGAAGTCCTGGACGATGACGACCGCGGCCACGCCGTCGATCTTGCCGAAGCCGATCGCCATGGTGTCCTTGCGGCCCGCCGCCTTGCGCGCCGCGTTCAGGCGATCGCGATAGGGCTTGCCGTCCGAGAACTTCAGCGGGTCTTCCGGCACATCCGGGGTGTCGATGCTCTCGAACACGCCGTCATCGAAAGTGGCCTTCAGGCGCGTCGGCGCATTGATCCGCATATGACGGCCCGACGGCGTGACCCACAGGGCCGCCTCCAGGTCGGTGCGGAACAGCATCTCGCCGCTGTCCGGGTCCTTGACCCATAGGTTGTCGGGCGTGTCGCGCCGGCTGACGATCTTGCGCACGCCCGGAGCGAAGCGGGACAGCCAGCCGCCGCGCGGCTTGTTCTCAGGATTCTTGTCGACCATGAGCGCGCCTTTAGACGGTTTCCGCGACGGAAGCACTAGTTCTGGCGGTTTTCACCGCGTCCGCCAGGGCCTTCACCCTGGCCAGAACGCGGGGGACGGTCGGTTCGTTCGCCGCCAAAGCGGCGGCTACTTCATCGACGAAGACGGACCCCGCCACCACCGCATCGGCCACGCGGGCGATTTCGGCGGCGCGCTCGGGCGTCTTGACGCCGAAGCCGACGGCGACCGGCAGGTTCGCAGCCTTGCGGACCCGTTCGACGGCGGGGGCGACGGACGCGGCCTGCGCCTCCTTCACGCCCGTCACGCCCGCAACCGAGACATAGTAGACAAAGCCCGAGGTGCCCTGGGCGATGACCTTCAGCCGGTCGTCGTCCGAGGTCGGCGTGGCCAGACGGATCAGCGACACGGACTTCGCGTCCAGCGCCGCCGCCAGGGGCCCAGCCTCTTCCGGCGGACAATCGACGACGATCAGACCGTCCACGCCGGCCTCAGCGGCGTCGTGCGCGAAGGCCTCATAGCCATAGCTCTCGACCGGGTTCAGATAGCCCATCAGGATGACCGGGGTGGCGTCGTCGCCCGCCCGGAAATCGGCCACCAGATCGAGGGTGCCGCGCAGGGTCATCCCCGCCGCCAGCCCGCGCAGGGCGGCGCGCTGGATCGGCGGCCCCTCGGCCATAGGGTCGGAGAAGGCCAGACCCAGTTCGATCAGATCCGCCCCTGCGGCGGGCAGGCCGCGCAGGATCTCCAGCGCCTCGTCGCGGCTGGGATCGCCGGTCATGACATAGGGGATGAACCCGGCCCGGCCCTCGGCCTTCAGCGCGGCGAAACGGGCGTCGATGCGGGCCGTCGTCACTGGGGCGTCGCTCCCGCCGGCTGGGCGGCGCAGACATTGCCGGGGATGGTGGCGAAGCCGAGATAGCCCGGCGATTCCGGCGCGGCAGGCCCCGAGGTGTCATAGAAGGCCACCATCTGCAGGCCGTCGCAGACGCCGCCGTCCTTGCGCTTGATCAGGACCACGCGGTTGTCGTCGCCGCCCGCCGCCAACCAGCCCTGGCTCTCGAAATGAGCGATATAGGCTTCAGCCAGGGCGCCGACGCCAGCCAGGGGCGCGGTGACGCAGAAGGCGCGGCCGTTCAGTCCATGCAGGTTGCCGCAGTCGGGCGCGGCCTTGGCGGCTCCGAGCAGCGGGGTGTCGGCAGCGGGCACGCCTTGCGGTCCGGTGGCCGCCGCCTGAACCGGAGCCGGCGCGGCGGGGGCCGCCTGGGTCTTGGCCATCGTCAGCGTCGGCGAAACGGCGGCGACCAGGGCCGCGATCAAAAGGGTCTTCATGCTCAAAGCTCCACGCCGAGATGTTTGGCCACAGTGAAAATATCCTTGTCGCCCCGGCCCGACAGGACCAGCACGACATCGCCGCCCTTGCCCACGTCGTTCGCGACTTCGCCGATGCGGGCGAGGGCGTGCGAGGGCTCCAGCGCCGGGATGATGCCTTCCAGTTTCGACAGAAGTTGGAAGGCCTCCAGAGCCTCGTCGTCGGTGGCCGACAGGTATTCGCCGCGCCCCAGGTCGTTCAGCCAGGCGTGCTCCGGCCCGATGCCCGGATAGTCCAGACCGGCCGAGATGGAGTGGCCTTCCAGAATCTGACCGTCGGCGTCCTGCAGCAGATAGGTGCGGTTGCCGTGCAGCACGCCCGGGCGGCCGCCCTTCAGGCTGGCGGCGTGTTCGGGGGTGTCCAGACCATGGCCCGCCGCCTCGACGCCGATCAGGCGCACGCCCTCGTCCTCGATGAAGGGGTGCATGGCGCCGATGGCGTTGGAGCCGCCGCCGATGCAGGCCACCACGGCGTCGGGCAGACGGCCGATCTGGGCCTGAGACTGGCGCTTGATCTCCTTGCCGATGACCGACTGGAAGTCGCGCACCATGGCCGGATAGGGGGCCGGGCCCGCCGCCGTGCCGATGATGTAGTAGGTGTCCTCGACGTTGGTGACCCAGTCACGCATCGCCTCGTTCATGGCGTCCTTCAGCGTCGCCGCCCCCGCCGTGACCGCCGCGACCTCGGCCCCCAGCAGCTTCATGCGGAAGACGTTGGGCTGCTGACGCTCGACGTCCACCGCGCCCATATAGACGGTGCAGGGCAGGCCGAAGCGGGCGCAGACGGTAGCCGAGGCCACGCCGTGCTGACCGGCGCCGGTCTCGGCGATGATCCGCGTCTTGCCCATGCGCCGCGCCAGCAGAATCTGGCCCATGCAGTTGTTGATCTTGTGCGCGCCCGTGTGGTTCAGGTCCTCGCGCTTCAGCCAGATTTTCGCCCCGCCGAAGTGATCGGTCAGGCGCTCGGCGAAATAGAGCGGGCTCTCGCGACCGACATAGTGGGTCAGGAAGCCGTCAAGCTCGGCCTGGAAACCGGGGTCGGCCTTGGCCGCCTCATAGGCCGCATTCAGCTCATGAATGAGCGGCATCAGGGTCTCGGGCACGAAGCGGCCGCCATAGGGACCGAAACGGCCCTCGGCGTCAGGCCAGGCGTAGGAATTCGAGAGGATTGCGTTCACGAGCGGCAGTCTTTCGCGGGAAGGCGACGAAATCAGGACCGGGATACGGCCTTGAGGAAGGCGTGGATCAGGTCAGGGTCCTTAACACCGGGCGCGCTTTCGACGCCAGAGGAGACATCGACCAAGGGCGCCCCCGAAATCCGCACCGCCTCGGTGACATTTTGCGGGTCGAGGCCGCCTGCGAGGAACCAGCGTGCCGGCAGCGCCCGGTTCTGCATCAGCGACCAGTCGAACGAGGCCCCCACGCCGCCGGGCAGGCTGGAGCCTTCGGGCGGCTTGGCGTCGAACAGAAGATGATCGGCCACGCCCGCCCAATCCGGCACGGAGGCGAAGTCGGCCTCGCTGCGGATCGGCAGGGCCTTGATGATCCCCGCCCCCGTCAGACGCCGCACCTCGGCGGCGCGCTGCGGCGTCTCATGACCATGCAGCTGAATCAGGTCGGGCCGCAGGATCAGCCCCACCTCGGTCAGCAGGCCGTCGTCGGGATCGACGAGCACCGCGACGATCCTGGCCCGCTTCCTCGCCCGGTCGAACAGGGTCGCGGCGTGCAGCGGCGGAATGTGACGCGGGCTCTTCTCGAACACCACCGCCCCGACAAAGGCCGCGCCGCCGTGCAGGGCTGCGTCCAGCGTCTCAGGCGTCGTCAGTCCGCAAATCTTGGCCAAGGTCGTCGGCTGGGTCATGGGATGGAGGTGCGCGAGGGGGGCGAAGAGGTCAAGCGCCGCCCTTCCCTTTCACGCCATCATCCCGGAAGCCCGTCAGGGCTATCCGGGACCCAGACGCCAGATACAGGGTTCGACATCGGCGGATAGACCCGCCGCCTGGGTCCCGGATCGGCGGCTCGCAAGCGAGCCTTGTCCGGGATGTCGGCGAGGAAGAGCTTCAGGCGAAGATCAGCTCGATCTCGTCCGGCGTCAGCAGCTTCCACTCGCCCGGCCCCAGATCGTCCGGCAGAACCAGTCCGCCCAGACGCTCGCGGTGCAGGGCCTCGACGTGGTTGCCCGCCGCCGCGAACATACGGCGCACCTGATGATAGCGCCCCTCGGTCACGGTCAGAAGGGCCTCGGTCGGCGACACCACCTCCAGAGTGGCGGGCGACAAGGGCTTGTCCTCGCCCTCCAGCACCAGGTCGCCCGAGGCGAACAGCGCCCCCTCGGTTCCGACCAGCGGCCGCGCCAGCGTCGCGCGATAGACCTTGGCCACGTGGCGCTTGGGGCTGATCACCCGGTGCAGCAGGTCGCCGTCGTCGGTCAGCAGCAGCAGGCCCGAGGTCTGCTTGTCCAGCCGCCCGACGGTCGAGATGGCCGGGTCGCGACGCTTCCACCGATCCGGCAGGATGTCATAGACCAGCGCCCCGTCTTCCTTGCGCGAACAGGTCATGCCCAGCGGCTTGTTCAACAGCATGACCAGACCGGCCACCGGGTCCAGCGGCTCGCCGTCGATCTCCATCCGCGTCGGCAGGTCGGGCGTCACCGGAATGCGTTTCGACACATCGGTCAGATCGGCGCCGTCCAGCACGATGCCGCCCGCCTTGCCCAGCCGCGCCATCTCGGCCCGCGAGCCGTAGCCCATCGACCCCAGCAGCTTGTCCACCCGCGAGGTAGGAACCTTGCCCGCCACCTACTTCACCGCCTCGAAGATCTTGTAGCCGCCCTGATCGGCGACCATCCGCACCCGCTTGAAGGCGGCGTTCAGCTCGGCCTCGTAGGGCAGGTGCCTGTTGGCGACCAGCCAGGCCACGCCGCCGGTCTTCAGCAGGGCCGCCGCCTGGCGGATGAAGTTCTGGCCCAGGCGTCGATCCTCGGTTCCGCCGTCGTGGAAGGGCGGATTGCTGACGATGAAGTTGAGCTCGCCCGCCGTCGGCAGGGTGCGCACATCGGCCCATTCAAAGGTCGCGCGCGGGTCCTCGACGTTCTTCTGCGCCGCCGCGATGGCGCGCCGGTCGATGTCGACCAGGCGCAGGCTCGTCACGGCCGGCGACCGCAGCGCCACCAGCGACAGGGCACCGAAACCGCAGCCCAGGTCGGCGCCCGCGCCCTTCAGCGGCGGCATGACCCCGGCCAGCAGGGCCGTGCCCGGATCAACCCGGTCCCAAGCGAAGACGCCCGGCTGCGACCAGGCGTCCAGACCCTCGACCTGCTGCAGGGCGCCTGCCGCAATCGCCGCGTCCAGCCCCGCGATGGTCTCGGGACGGATGACGACGCAGCGACGATGGTGGGCCTTGGCCGTCTCCCCGACCTCAAGGCCGAAACCCCTCAGCTCCTTGCCCAGACGCGAGCCGCCCTTGTCCTTGGGCGCCATGACGTCCAGGCGTCCGCCGACCTTCAGCGCCCGCAGCGCCAGAGCCAAGGTGTAGCGCCGCTCCACCACGCCCGGCGGGGCGTAGATCATGGCCTCGTCCACCGAACCCGGGGCGAGGGCTTCCAGCGCCGTCGCGCCGGGGATCAGGGGCGAGGTCTGCACGGCGCCGGTCGGCACGTCGAACACCGCCGGCGGGCGGCCATAAAGGATCGTGGTCATGGGGCGCTCCTTAAACGCTTTCTTCGTCGTCGCGTAGCTCTCACGCCTCCGTCATCCCGGGGCTGCGCAGCAGAACCCTGGACCAGACGCCTGCTCTTGCGGCGAGGGTCCGCCATGATCCACCGCCTGGGTCCCGGATCGGCCTGCGGCCGTCCGGGATGACGGCAGGACTGAGCGAGGGTGACACCCCCGAACGGATCAGGCACAACCCGCCGATGCTTGCAGACCCCGTCCGTTCCGCTTCGCCCGCTTCGCTCGACCTGGGCGCCGCGCGCGAGGTTCTGGGCCGGGTCTGGGGCCATGCCGATTTTCGCGGCCTGCAAGCCCAGGTCGTGGCCGAGGTTCTGGCCGGGCGCGACGTCATGGCCGTCCTGCCGACCGGCGGCGGCAAGAGCGTCTGCTATCAGATCCCCGCCATCCTGCACCCCGGCGTCGGCCTGGTGGTGTCGCCGCTGATCGCCCTGATGACCGATCAGGTCGAAGCCCTGAAGCAGCAGGGCGTGGCCGCCGCCCGTCTCGATTCCGGCGTGCCGATGGAGGAGCGCTCCGCCATCTGGCGCGCCGCCCGCTCGGGCGAACTGGACCTGCTCTACGTCTCGCCCGAAGGCTTGGCCGCGGGCTCCATGCTGGAGCGCCTGTCCGAGATCGACCTCAGCCTGATCGCCATCGACGAGGCCCACTGCGTCAGTCAGTGGGGCCACGACTTCCGCCCTGACTATCGCTCGCTGGGCCGTCTGGCCGAGATCTTCCCCGGCGTCCCGCGCATCGCCGTCACCGCCACCGCCGACGCCCGCACCCGCGACGACATCCTCGCCTCGCTGCGCCTCGGCGAGGCCCGCGTCTTCGTCGACAGCTTCGCCCGCCCCAACCTGCAACTGTCCGCCGAGCGCAAGATCAACGGCAGCCGTGCGCGCACCGACGCCGCCGTGGTTGATCTGGTGCGCGAGCGACGCGGCAAGTCCGGCGTGGTCTATTGCGGCAGCCGCGACGGCTGCGAGCGCGTGGCGCAGACCCTGCGCGACGCCGGGACCAACGCCATCGCCTATCACGCCGGCTTCGACGCGCGCGAACGCGACAAGCGGCTGGAGCGCTTCCTGGCCGAAGACGGCGCCGTCATGGTCGCCACCATCGCCTTCGGCATGGGGGTGGACAAACCCGACGTCCGCTTCGTCATCCACGCCGATCCGCCCGGCAGCCTCGAAGCCTACTGGCAGGAGATCGGCCGCGCCGGACGCGACGGCGAGCCCGCCGAGGGCATCACCCTCTACGGCCCGTCCGACATCGCCTGGTCCCTGCGCCGCCTCGAAGGCCGGCCGATGGCCGAGGAGGTCAAGCAGGTCCAGACGCGCAAGGTGCGCCAGCTGTTCGCCATGCTGGACGGCGCCGTCTGCCGCCCTCAGGCCGTGCGCCGCTACTTCGGCGAAACCGACGCCCAACCCTGCGGCGTCTGCGACATCTGCGGCGACCCGCCCGCCACCTTCGACGCCGTGGTCCCGGCGCAAAAGGCTCTGGCGGCGGTGCAACGCCTCGGCGAACGCTTCGGCCGGACCCGCATCGTCGACCACCTGCTGGGCAAGACCAAGGATGTCCAGCCGTGGGAGGCGAACCTGTCCACCTGGGGCATCGGTGCCGACCTGTCGCTGACCGCCTGGCGCGACGTCATCGACCACCTGCTGTTCGAGGGCCTGCTGGTCGAGGACCCGAACGAGGGAAAGCCTATCATCCAGCTGGGCGACCCCGAGGCCGTCCGCGCCGTCTATCGCGGCGAGCGCCCAGTTCTGGTGCGCAAGGCCCCGGTCCGCGTGGTCGAGGCCGAACGTCCGCGTCGCAACGCCGGCCGCAACCTGGCCGCCGAGGCGCTGGACACCGACGTGCGCGCCCGCTTCGAGGTCCTGCGCGCCTGGCGCCGCGACCGCGCCGCCGAGCAGCACGTTCCGCCCTATGTCATCTTCCAGGACAAGACCCTGGTCGAGATCGCCCTCAGCGAGCCGCGCAACCTCGACGCCCTGGGCCGCATCTCCGGCGTCGGCGCCGGCAAGCTGGAACGCTACGGCAAGGGCGTGCTGGACGCCCTTCGTGCGGCGGACTGATCCGCGTTCCATGACCAAAGCGTAACTGGAAGACCCCTCGTCGCCCTGCCATTTCTCGCCTCTACATTCAGAGGGGAGATTGGGCATGAAGCGGTTTCTGACGGCGGGCGCAGCCTGTCTGGCGATGGCGAGCGCGGTTCATACTCAGGCCTTGGCGCAAGACGCCCCGGCCGACGCGCCCAAGCCTATGGACCTGCCGCGCGACTGGTCCGCAACCCTGACGCAGGACGCTACCGGCCTGCATGACATCATGATTGACAGCCACCCGGGCGTGCACGACCCGCTCAACCCGGCCTTCAAACCCCGACTGGAGGAAGGCCTGACCGTCGCCCTGGAGCGGGCCAAGACAACCACCGACGCAGGCGGCTGGTGGTGGGCGTTGCGCGCCTATGTCGCCAGCTTCGAGGACGGCCATGTCGGCATCAGCATCACCCAGCCGAACTACGGCTTCCCCACCCGCTGGCCCGGCTTCCTCACCGTCTATCGCGGCGCCGATCAGGTGGTGGCCGACCGCGAACCCGCCGACGCCGCGACGCCGCCCCTCGGCGCCCGACTGATCGACTGCGACGGCGTGGCCGCCGAGGCCCTGGCGGAACAGCGCATCGGCCAGTTCCGGGGCCGCTGGTTCCTGGAAGCCCAACGCACCCTCTACGGCGACTGGCAGTTCCTCAGCGCGCAAAACCCGTGGATCGGAGAGATGCGCCAGTGCCGATTCGAGGCCGACGGCGCGACGAAGACCTACGCCCTGAACTGGCGCGCCACGCCCGAGGACATCTACGCCCGTCGCGCCAAGCTGGCCCAGCGCGCCGCGACCGACTTCGGCCTGAAGCATTTCGACGACGGCGGCTTCTGGATCTCGACGCCCTCGTTCAACGGCGATCCGTCCAGCGAAACCCTTGCCGAGCTGACCGCCCTGATCGCCGACATGAAGACCAAACAGGACGCCCTGCGCGCCGCCCCCTATGTGGTGCTGGACCTGCGCGGCAACGGCGGCGGCTCCTCGCACTGGAGCCAGCTGATGGCCCAGGTTCTGTGGGGCGACGCCTGGATGGCCGCCCATCCCGAGCCGGCGATAGAGGCCGTCGAGTGGCGCGCCTCGGACGGCAATATCGCCGAAATCTCCGCCTTCCTCGACAAGCTGCGCGCCACGAACGGGCAACCCGAGCTGATCGCCTGGGCCGAAGACGCCATCAACGGCATGAAGGCCGCCCACGCCGCGGGTCAGGTCTACTGGCGCAGCGCCAATGACGAGAAGCCGGCCGACGCCGCCCCCCCGCCGCCCGCGCCGCAGCTGATGGCCGGCCGGGTCTATGTCCTGACCGATTCCAGCTGCGGTTCCGCCTGCCTCGACGCCGTGGATCTGTGGAAGACCGCAGGCGCCCTCCAGGTCGGGCGCGAGACCTCGGCCGACACCGTCTACATGGAGATCCGCGAACCCGTCCTGCCCAGCGGCCTGGCCCAGATCGCCGTGCCGATGAAGGTCTATCGCGGCCGCGCGCGCGGCAACAACGAGCCGCAACGCCCCCAGTATATCATCGCAGGCGACATGAGCGACGACGCGGCCCTGCTGGCCGCGATCCGCAGGCTTCAGCCGGACTGAAGCCTCAGCGCAGGAAGCGTTCGACCGCCGCCTGGAAACGGCGCGGCTGGTCGATCATGACCATGTGCTCGGCCCCTTCGATCCGCTCGAAGGCGGCGGGGCGCGGCAGGCTGCGATAACCGGCGCGGAACAGGCCGTCGATATGGCTGCGGGGGCTGCGGTCGTCGGCGCTCCAGCCATAGACGACGGTGACAGGGGCGGTGATCAAAGGCAGGCGCGAACGCAGGTCCACCGTCATCACCTCGTAAAGGCCCTGCGCCAGGGTGCGTCGGTCGCCGCCCTGCCAGCCGAGCGTGCCGAACAGACTGTCCGCCGCGCCGCCCATATCGGCCCCCATCCCTTGGGCCTGGGTCTTCAACGCTTCGTCGCCGAACAGCAGCAGGCCCTGATAGGCCAGCCGCGCCAGAGGCTCCACATCCCCCGTCGTGGCGTCCGCGCTGATCAGCGACGGAAAAAAGGGCGAGGCGTCCACCACCATGACCCGGCCCACCCGCGGCCCGGCGTCGGCGGCGACCCGCAGGGCGATTTGGCCGCCCATAGAGTGACCGATCACGGCAGGCCGGGTCAGTTCCCGCTCGGCGATGTAGCGCCGAATCTCGGCTGCAGCCGGAGCGCCGATCAAACCCGCATCATTGGCCAGGGCCGGCACGTCGCCGAAACCGCGCACCGTCACCAGATGGACCCGGTATCGCCCCTCCAGAGCGCTGGCCGTGCGCGTCCAGACGGCCGATGTCGAAGCCAGGCCAGGGATCAGGATGACGTCCGGACCGGAACCGCGCGTCTCGACCACGATCCGGTCAGACTGGAAGGCGCCGGGAGCCGCCGCCAGAGCCAACGCAGGGCTCCACAACAGGACCAGAAGACTCAAAAGAAAGCGCGTCATCAGAAAAACCTAGCCTTGGATCACGGCGAAGAGTCGGCAGAGGGAGCTAGTTGAATTTTCGCCGTTTCGGGTGTGAAATCGTCTCATCCTGGGGAGGATCCTATGAAGCCCATCCTATTGACCGCCATTCTCGCCGCCGCCGCCGTATCTGCGGGCGCAGCGTCCGCCGAAGAATGGAACGCCTTTTCGCGCAACGCCCGACTGGTCTATCTCGCCGATGTCGGGGGAATCGCCACGGTCGGCGACGCGTCCAGCATCCGCGTGGCCCGCGTCTCGCTGCAGTCTCCCGCCGGGGACTACAGCCACAAGATCGATGAATACGAGATCCGTTGCGCCGCCAAGCAGGCGCGCATCCTGGCCGAAATCGAGTACGGACCCGACGGCGCCGAAGTCGAGCGCTATCCCGAGGCCGACCCCGCCTGGGACGACATTCGCCCCACCAGCCTGAGCGCCTATATCCAGCCCATCGTCTGCGAGGGCGCCCGCGCGGACGGCCCCAACGCAAGCTCCATCAAGGCCTATATCGACAGCGGGCGCGGCCAGTAGCCGAGCGCACATCATCGCCCAGCAAAAAGGCCGCCCCAGCGATGGGGCGGCCTTTTCATTAGGTGCGTCTGACGCCTTAAGCGGCGGCGGGCTTGGGCGCGTCCCCTTCAGGGATGTCGTCCAGCTCGCCTTCCCACTTGGCGACCACGGCGGCGGCGACGGAGTTGCCGACCAC
>NZ_JBJDPV010000002.1:0-410253 GCF_044901625.1 Brevundimonas sp. NPDC046655 | reverse complement strand
GCCCGTCTCCGAGCGAGCGGCGGATATACGGACACCACCCCGAGTCCACAAGCCCTGAATGACAGTTTCACGAACTATCTCAACGAACGAGAGTCTTTCATCACTCGCAACGTCGATCAGCCCGCCGCGATATAGGTCCTCAGACTCTCAGCCTCCTGTGTGGCTTCCGCGATCTGACATTTGACGACATCGCCGATCGAGATGACGCCGGCCAGTTCGCGCCCTCGAAGGACGGGCAGATGGCGCACGCGCCGATCCGTCATCCTTCCCATCAGGATCGCCACGGTCTCGGTCGGCTCCGCGAAGATCACGTCCGCCGTCATATAGCGGGACGCCGGTTGCGACAGCGCCGCTGCGCCGTCCTGCGATATCGCCCGAACGACGTCCCGTTCCGAGAGAACGCCGACGACATCGTCTCCTTGACAGACAACTAGAGCGCCGACCCGTTTGCGATCCAACTCGGCGCAGGCCTCGATCAGAGGCGTATCCGGCGACAGGGTGAAGACCGCCTGCCCCTTCCCCTTCAGAATCTCGGCGACCAGCATGGCGGCTCCTTCTCGTCTGACAGAGAGGCGACCGCGGACCGGCCGCTACTAACGGCAGGATCGCTCAGACGCGGGCAGGACGCAAATCGGGTCCCGGCCCGAACCACCGCCCTAGCGGGCCGATCAGGATTATGCCGACCATGAAGCCGAAAGCATGGGCTTCCCAGGCGATGCTGGCGCCGCCCGCGCCCGGCGCCAGACCGATCAGGCCGACGAGCAGATTGGCCGCCATCCAGGCTCCGGCCTGCTTCAGAACGGCCGAATGGAACAAGGGCATCACCCGACCGTGTCCCCCCATGAGACGGGTCGATGCGCCAATCAGGCCGAACACCGCGCCGGAAGCTCCGACCAGATGGCTCTCGCTCCCCGGATGGCACAGCCCATAGCCCAGAGCCGCCACGGCTCCGCTCACGATATAAAGGGCGACAAAGATCAAAGGGCCCAGCCCCCGCGAGAGCAAGCGGGCCACCGGCGTGCCGAAGGCCAGGGCCCCGACCGCGTTCATGGCGACATGGGCCCATCCCCCGTGCAGCAGCATGGAGGTGAACAGTCCGCTCCACCGTCCCTGCCACAGATCCACAGCCCGAAAAGCCATGGACATGCCCTGATCGGGCAACCGTTCCTGAAACCAGAAGAGGACGGGCATCGAGGCGGCGATCAATATCGGCAGAAAAGGCGCGTTGAATATCCGCTCACGCTGGGGATCGCTCGGGCCGTCGGTGAAAGTCTGCATAAGCCCTTGATGGACAAAGACCGGCGCAATCTCAAGCCGATCTTAAGACCCGCGTTCCAGACTGGCACGCGGGTTGCTTGGCGACCCGCATCGACCTGCGGAGTGCTTCATGCCGTTTCAAAAACTGATCCTGACCGTCGCGGTCCTGGCCCTGCCCCTCACGGCGGCCGGCGCAGCGGCCGCCCAGTCGACCGGTTCGGCGGGCGCCGCCCAGTTTCAGGCGGGCTACGGCGCCTCGCGCTACACCACCGCCCAGCCCTCGAGCGGCTCGACCCGCGACGCCAACGGCAATCGCCTGATCGTCAACGGCATCATCCAGTCGGGCGCCAGCAGCTATTCCAGTTCAACCGCAGGGGTGTCGAGCGGCCACGTCGGGGCCGGCTCCTCCGGCAACGGCACGGCCATCGGCGGCGCGACGGCCATAGGCAACAGCCTCAACGTCGTGGTTCAGGGCAACCGGAACACGGTGATCGTCAACTCCAAGCAGACCAATACCGGCAATATCACCGCCGGAACCGCCCTGAACGGGACCTTGAACTTCTGATGACCGCACAACGCTTCAATCGCCCGCTGCGGGCCGCCGCCGTCGTGGCCGCCGTCTCCAGCGTTCTGGCCGGCTGCGTCAGCACCAGCGCCGGACCGTCGGGCCAGTACGCCGCGCCGATCGGTAATGCCCCGGTGACGTCCAACCCGACGCCCTATTCGACCGCTCTCTACTGCCTGGCCGACTACGCCCGCCGCTACAATCTGCCGTCGCCGCGCATGGCGGTGGGCCGGATCAGCGACTACACGGGCTCGATCTCCTCGGACGGCGGGCGCCAGATCACCCAGGGCGCGTCCCTGATGGCGAACACCGCCCTGGCCAAGGCCGGCGCGCGCATCGTTGAACGCTACGACACCTCGGTGTCCGAGCTTGAACTGCGCTACGCCAACAACAAGCTGATCAGCGACGACCAGCCGAACGGAGGGCCGCAGGACGCCGCCTACCGTCGCATTCTCGCCGGCCAGGTGCCCGGCTCCGACTTCTATGTCGTCGGCGGCATCACCGAGGTGAACTATAACATCCGCTCGGGCGGGTTCGACATCGCCGGCGGCGAGGTTCAGGACAACGGCGGCTCGGGCATGCTGACCGGCAAGGTCTTCGTCATGAACGTGGCCATCGACCTGCGTCTGGTTCAAACCACCACGCTCGAGGTCGTCGATGTCGTCTCCTATCAGAAGCAGATCGTCGGCCGCGAGGTGTCGGCGGGCGTCTTCGACTTCCTGAACGGCAACGTCTTCGACATTTCGGCCGGGACCAGCGGCCTTGAGCCCGTGCAACTGGCCGTCCGCGCCCTGGTGGAGCGCGCCACGGTCGAGTTCATGGCCAATCTCTACGGCGCCCCGGGGCCCGAGGTCTGCCTCAACCCCGCCAACGATCCTCTGGGCGACTCTCCCGTCGGCCCGACCGGGGGCTATTACCCCGCCTATGCAAACACGGACACGAACAATGGTCAGACTCGCGCGGATCCGTCTCGCTGGCACGATCGCCGCGACGGCGATGTGCGCCGCGGCCGCTACTGAGGTCGTCGCTCAGGACCGCGGTCTGGTCCTGAACGAACAGCTTCAGCTGGGCGACGTCGTTGCGGGCCAGACGCTGAACGTCGTCGACGTCAGCGATCAGGTCACTGTGTCCAACGCCGCCCAGGGCAATAGCCTGACCGGCGGCGCAGATGGCCAGGACCTCGACGTCCGCTCGTCTCAGAACATGCGCGGCGAGACTTCGGCTTCGACCACGCTCACCCTGGATGGCGACACCAACGGCCTGGTGACCAGCGTCACCCAGGCGAGCGGCAACTATCTGGCGGGCACGGCGGCGAGTGCGCAGATGGCGATCGACGCGACCCAGATGGTCAGCGGCGACGTCACGGCGACAACCGTCATCACCGGACAGGACGCGCGGCTGGTCGGCGGTGGGACCATCGCCGCCGCCGCTATGGGCAATACAGCCGCACTGGCCGGAAGCGGATCCGGCGGCGACCGTGCATCCTTGGTCGGCTCGATCAATCAGACAGTGACCGGCGACGTCCGCGCCACCAATCAGGCTTCCCCTCGCTTTGTGCGCGACCCGGCCGAGTTCTCCAGCCAGGCCGTGGCCAACACTGTTCAGGCGACGTCGGGTCCTTCGGCCAACCAGGAACTGGAGGTGCGGCAACGCTCGTCCGGCGCCATGGTCGAGGCTGGCACAGGCGTATGGGCCGGCAACGGCTGGAACCTGGCCGCGCGCGCCCACGCCGGCGGCAACCAGGCCACCTTCTACAACCAGGGCGGATCCCTGGTCCCCACCACGGACCAAGAGAACACCGCCCAGATTCGCGGCGCGGTTCAGTTGAACTCCTACGACTTCGGCAAGGGGACGGCGACCGCAAGCGCCGTGGCCAACGAGGTCACGGTCGGCAACAACGACATCTATGTCGACATCGACAACACGCAGATGAACTCGGGTGGGGTCGAAGCCACTGCCTCCTTTGTCGGCCAGAAAGGATACGACGCCTACGTCGGCGCCAACGCCGCGGGCAACTCGGTCACCGGCTACGCCTGCGCCGAGTGCGGCGGCGACCTCCAGGTTCGCAATGTTCAGAGCAACAGCGGCAACGTCAGCGCGATCGTCAACTCCACCATCAACGGCAATGGCCGCAACGTCATCGCCGGCGCCAACGCGGTCGGCAACTCCGCGACCTTCTACGTCACGCGGACCGGAGGAAATTAACTTTCGGTAACTTGAGGTAGTCAAGCACGTTTGTCATTTTGAGCGAACGTGCATAGGTCATTGCACGCGACCAACGTGCAGGGCCGCAGTCAGTCCCGGGGGCAGCCTGATCGCACGGTCCGGAGACTACTGAATGCGATCCGCTCGCCATCTGCTGCTTGCCGCCTCAAGCCTCGCCCTTCTTGGCGCGGCTGCCCTGCCCGCCGTCGCCATGCCCGTCAGCTCGACGGCGCCCGCCGCGGTCGCGCAGAACGCCCAGCCCTCCAGCGCCTGGGCCCAGGCCGCCAGCGACATCCCGGCCGATCCCGCCGTCCGCTTCGGCACCCTGCCGAACGGCATGCGCTACGCCATCATGAAGAACGCCACGCCCCCGGGGCAGGCCTCGCTGCGCCTGCGGATCGCGGCCGGTTCGCTGATGGAGAACGACGACCAGCTGGGTCTGGCCCACTTCATGGAGCACATGGCTTTCAACGGCACGACCAATGTGCCCGAGAACGACCTGCTGCGAATCCTGGAACGTCTCGGCCTGGCCTTCGGCGCCGACACCAACGCCTTCACCAGCTTCGACCAGACTGCCTATACCCTGGAGTTGCCGCGGACCAACGACGAGACCGTCGACACCTCGCTGCGCATCATGCGCGAACAGGTTTCCGAAGCCCTGATGAAGGCTGAGGCCATCGACGAGGAGCGCGGCGTCATCGAGGGCGAAGAGCGCCTGCGCAACACCCCCGGCCTGCGCTCGCTCAAGGCCCAGATCGCCCTGCTGGCGCCCGGTCAGCGCCTGGCCAACCGCCTGCCGATCGGCGACCTCAGCATTATTCGCTCGGCTCCGCGCGAACGCTTCGTCGAGTTCTACAACGCCTATTACCGCCCCGAACGCGCCACCATGATCGCGGTCGGCGACTTCGACGTCGATCAGATGGAAGCCAAGATCAAGGCGACCTTCGGCGACTGGACGCCCAAGGCCGCTGACAGCCCGAATCCCGATCTGGGAACCGTCGCGCCACGTTCGGCCGAAACCCGCATCCTGGTCGAGCCGGGCATCCAGTCCTCGATCCAGTTGAACTGGATCCGCAATCCAGACCTCGATCCCGACACCGTCGCCGAACGTCGTGAAGCCCTGGTGCAGAACCTGGGTCTCGCGGTTCTGAACCGTCGTCTGGGCGAGATCGCCCGCGCCGACAATCCGCCCTTCATCGGCGCCAGCGCCAGCAAGGGCAGCCTGTTCGACACCGTCGACCTCGGCAGCGTCTCGGCCAGCTTCAACCCCGGCGGCCTGAAGCGCGCGCTGGAAACCATCGAGCAGGAGCAGCGCCGCCTGGTGCAGTTCGGCGTGACCCAGACCGAACTCGACCGCGAGATCGCCAACACCCGCACCGCGTTGGAGAACGCCGTTCAGGCCGCCGCAACGCGCAGCACCCCGGCCCTGGCCAACGCCCTGCTGGGCTCGGCCAATGACGACAAGGTCTTCTCCTCCCCCGCTGACAACCTCGCCCGGTTCGAGGCCAGCGTGAAGGATCTGAAGGCCGAGCAGGTCAGCACGGCGGTCAAGGCCGTGTTCGAAGGCTACGGCCCTCTGGCTCTGGTCATCACGCCTGAAGCAATCGAAGGCGGCGAAGCCGGCGTCACCGCCGCCCTTGAAGCCAGCCGCACCGTCCCGGTCACGGCTCGCGCCGAGCAGGCTCAACTGGAATGGCCCTATGCGAACTTCGGCGCCGCTGCAGTTCCGAGCAGCCGCACGGAAGTCGCCGCTGTCGGCGCCACGGTCGTGACCTTCCCCAACGGCGTGCGCCTGACGGTCAAGCCGACCGACTTCAAGGATGAGCAGATCCTGATGACGGTTCGCACCGGCATCGGCGAAGAAGGCCTGCCGACCGACCGCTTCACCTCCCAGATGCTGGCTCCGATGGTCTTCACCCAGGGCGGCCTCGGCAAGCTGACGGCCGATGAGTTGAGCCGCGTTCTGACGGGCAAGATCTACAGCGCCGGCTTCTCGATCGACGGCGATGCCTATCAGCTGTCGGGCGCGACCCGCCCCGCCGATCTGCAACTGCAGATGCAGGTGCTGGCCGCCTATCTGACCGATCCGGGCCTGCGCCCGGCGCCGTTCGAGCAGATCAAGGCCTTCTTCCCGCAGATCCTGACCCAGCAGCGCGCGACGCCCGGCGGCGCCTTCGGCATCCAGGCCGCCGGTCTGCTGGCCAGCGGCGACAAGCGTGAGACGGTGCCGGCTGCTTCGGACATCGCCGCCTTCACCCTGGACGAGCTGAAGCAAGGCGTCATCCAGGGCATGGCGTCGGGCCCGATCGACATCGTCATGGTCGGCGACGTCACGGTCGATGATGCGATCAAGGCCGTGGCTTCGACCTTCGCCGCCCTGCCCGCCCGCGCCCCGGCCGCCCAGCCCCTGCCCGGTTCGGACCAGCGTCGCTTCCCGGCGCCGACCGCCCAGCCGGTGCGCCTGACCCACTCGGGTCCGGCCGAGCAGGCCCTGGGCTACATCGCCTGGCCGACGACGGACTCCGTCGATGACCGCACCGAGGCGCGCAAGGTCAACATCCTGGCCGAGGTCTTCAAGCTGCGCGTGCTGGAGGAAATCCGCGAGAAGCAGGCCCTGGCCTATTCTCCGCGCGTCTCCTCCTCGTCCTCGGACGTGTTCAAGGGTTACGGCTCCATCTTCGTCATGGCGGAGACGGCGGCAGACAAGATCCCGGCCTTCTACGCCGCCGTGGACGCGATCACCGCCTCCCTGCGCGACACCCCTGTGACGGAGGACGAACTGAACCGCGCCCGTCTGCCGGTCATCGAGTCCCTGCGTCGCAGCCAAGCCGGCAACGAGTACTGGCTCGGCCAACTGGAAGACCTGGCCGCCAAACCGGCCTCGCTGGAGCAGATCCAGACGCACATCAGCGATCTGGAATCCTTCACCGCCGCCGATATTCAGGCCGCCGCACGGCAGTACCTGAAGGCGGACACGGCATGGAAGGCCGAGGTCGTGTCGGACAAGGCTGCGACGCAGTAAGGCTTGGTTGACGTCGACGAAAAAGGGGCCCCGATCCAGCGGATCGGGGCCCCAAGCCTTTTGGCCTAATCGACGGAGAGTCGATGATCCAACTCTAGCTCAACCCGGCTGACGCCAGGCTGAACGGCCTGTTCAGAAGACGCGGCCGCCGACACCGCCGTCCAGCATGATCACCGCCCCCGAAGCCACGGCCCCGGCGCTCTCGACCATCTCCTCGCGGTATTCGGTGTAGGTCTCTTCGCGGATCATGGTCAGCACCTTCACGCCCGCGCCGTAGCGGCGCAGCAGCGAACGCTCGTTGCAGTCGCGCTCCTGCTTCTCCGGACGGCACTCCAACTGGCCGCCGCGGCCGTACCACAGAGCGTCGCGCTTGTTGCAGTTGATGGTTTCGCCCGGACCGCCGGCTTCATCAGCGATGGTCCATTGCAGCTTGGTGCCGGCGATGCAGCGGTACAGCTCGCCTTCATAGTCCATGGCCACGTCGCGGCCAGGACGAACCTGCGAGGCCGGATGCGGCACGGCGCGGTCGTCGATGCAGACGGCCTGGATGACCACCCGCCTCTCCATCCGGCGCGAGGCCGTATAGGGAACGCGGATCATCTCCATCGTCTTGCCCTCGACTGTCAGGCCCTGGATCGTCGTCGGATAGGGCTGGTCAACGTTGAAGTAGGCGCCGCCGCTCCTGCCGACGATCACCGTCGCGCCGCTGCGCGAGCCGGCGAAGGCGCGCGCCGTGGCCGAAGCGTTGGCGTTCACATTGACGTTCACGTTCACATTGCCGCCCGAGCCGCAGCACGGCGGCGCGACCGGCGGCTGGCAGCCGCGCGGACCACAGCCTGGATAGGTCGGCGGCGGCGAGGGCGGCTGGCATCCGCCGCCGCCGCAAGGCCCGCCGGGGATCGGCGGCGGAGGGGGCGGCGGAGGCGGCTGGCAGGTGTTGCCTCCGCATTGCGCCGCCGCCGCGTCAGCGATCGCCATGGCGCCGATAAGGGCGCCGGCGGCCGCCAGCAAAGTCTTGATCCGCACCCGCATCGGCTGGGCTCCTGCATTGTTCTTGCCCCGCGCCTTGCAAGTCGCGGGCCGGTTCAATGCTGCATGAAAGCGCAAAAGCCTTGCGTTTCCGTTGCCCGATTACGCGCCGACGACCGACAAGCTGTGCCATCCTGACGCGTCAGGCTCGAAGCTAGGTCAAAGGCTGCAAATCCCGCACATAGCGTTGCCAGTTCTGAACATAGTGCTGCGCGGAGATGCGCAGGGCCTCGATCTGCCCCTCGTCCAGTTCTCGCACCACCTTTCCGGGCTGGCCCATGACCAGGCTGTTGTCGGGAATGACCTTGCCCTCGGTGATCAGGGCGTTGGCGCCGATCAGGCAGTTCTTACCGATGCGCGCGCCGTTCAGGATCACCGCCCCGATGCCGACCAGGCTGTTGTCGCCGATGGTGCAGCCGTGCAGCATGGCCTTGTGCCCCACGGTGACGCCCGCGCCGATCGTCAGGGGCGAGCCGACGTCCGTGTGCAGGATGCTGCCGTCCTGGATATTGCTGTCGCCGCCGACCACGATGGGATCATTGTCGCCTCGCAAAACCGTGTTGAACCAGATGCTGGCGCCGGGATGCAGAATCACATTCCCTAGAACCGTTGCATTCGGCGCGATCCAGTATTCGCCCTCCGGCGGAAGCTGGGGCTTGCTGTCGCCAAGACTGTAAACACTCATCCGAACACGCCTTATGTTTCAGAAAATGATGGCTTTAAGCCCTCATAAACTACGTTAGCATCATTCTGTTGATGCGATTCGAGGTCGCCATTTCGGCCCCGGATCCGAAGCCGGATCAAGCCCGGTCCGGTCAGATGCTGGAGAATGCGCATGGCGTGTTCGCGACCGGTTCCGGGACGACGCCTCTGCTGCGGCGACGATCCTGCAGCTGATCCGGGCGGCTGCTGCGTGGCTCCGGTCCCCTCCTCCCCCACCGACGACCAAGGCGTGTCCCTGCCGGACGCGCCTTTTTTCATGCCCTGGAGGCGTTCATGACGAAGCGTTCGGCCATCAAGCATCAGGTCCGCGAAGGCGTGCTGGACTCGCGGGAGTTCCTGCAAGACGCCAAGGTCCGGCGATTGCCGCCGCGCAACGGCTGGTCGCCCTATCCCTCCAACGACGAACGCGACCAGGGCTACCTCAAGACGCTGAAGCCCAAGTCGGACGGTCAGGCCGAACTGATGGCCGCCATCGACCACGCCAACCTGGTCTTGGCCCTGGGCCCGGCCGGGACCGGCAAGACCTATCTGGCCGTGGCCAAGGCGGTCGAAGCGCTGGAGGCCGGCAAGGTCGGCCGCATCGTCCTGTCGCGCCCGGCGGTCGAGGCCGGCGAGTCGATCGGCTTCCTGCCCGGCGACATGGAGGACAAGCTGGCCCCCTATCTGCGCCCCCTCTACGACGCCCTGTCGGACCGGCTCAGCATGAAGCGGGTCAAGGCCCTGATGGCCGAGGGTCTGATCGAGATCGCCCCCATCGGATACATGCGCGGCCGCACGCTGAACAACGCCTTCATCGTGGTGGATGAGGCCCAGAACTGCACCTACGTCCAACTCAAGATGCTGCTGACCCGGCTGGGCTGGCACTCGACCATGGTGGTGACGGGCGACCCGCAACAGTCGGACCTGCTGCCCGGCGTGTCGGGCCTGTCGGACATCGCCGAGCGGCTGGAGGCCGTGCCCGAGATCGCCGTGGTCCGCCTGGCCGAACGCGACATCGTGCGCCACCCTCTGGTCGCCAGCATGATCGGCGTCCTGTAAGCCCCCTGTCAGGCGGCCGATTCGGAAGAGGCCCGGAGAGCGATCTCCGGGCCTCTTTTCATTTACATGACGTCGGCCAGGGCGGCCTTGGGTTCTTCCTTCTTGGGCGGCGTCACGATCCGCCCGCCCATCCGGTCGATCAGGGCGAAGACGAAGGGATTGAGCGAGATCGACAGCAGGGCCGCCGCCAGGATCAGGTCGTGGGTTTCGCGGCTCATGGCGCCCAGGGACACCGAGATGGCGGCCAGGATGAAGGAGAACTCGCCGATCTGGGCCAGGCTGGCCGCGACTGTCAGGCTGGTCGGGCGGTCCAGCTTGAAGGCCGTGGTGATGGCCAGCGCCGCCAGGGACTTGCCGATGATGACGATGCCCAGGACGCCCAAAACGGCGAGAGGCTCGCGCACCAGGATCATCGGATCGAACAGCATGCCGACCGAGACGAAGAAGAGCACGGCGAAGGCGTCGCGCAGCGGAAGCGAGCGCTCGGCGGCATTGTGGCCCAGCGGCGAGCTGTTCAGCACCAGACCGGCCAGGAAGGCGCCCAGGGCGAAGGAGTGGAACAGGTAATAGGCGACCCAGGCGATGCCCAGTGCGATGGCCAGAACGCCAAGCGTAAAGAGTTCACGCGACTTGGTGTGGGCGATCCGCACCAGAACCCAGGGGAGGACCTTGGCGCCGACGACCAGCATGACGCTGACGAAACCGGCAACCTTGACCAGGGTCCAGCCGATGGACTTGGCCAGTTCAGCGCCGCTCAGCGTTTCGCCCGGCGCGATGATCAGCAACGGCAGCATGACCAGGGCGATGACAATCACCAGATCCTCGACGATCAGCCAGCCCATGGCGATGCGGCCGGCGTCGGTCTTGAGCTGCTTGCGCTCTTCCAGCGCCCGCAGCAGCACCACGGTCGAGGCCACCGACAGAGAGAAGCCCAGCAACAGGGCCTCGACGTCGCCGAGCCCCAGCAGGAACCGGCCCAGAACCCAGCCCAGGGCGGTGGCGGCGGCGATCTGGACCAGGGCGCCGGGGATGGCGACCTTGCGCACCCTCATCAGGTCCGCCAGCGAGAAGTGCAGCCCGACACCGAACATCAGCAGGATGACGCCGATCTCGGCCAACTGGGGCGCCAGCTCGGTGTCGGCGACGAAGCCGCCCGTGTAGGGGCCGACCACGACCCCCGCCACCAGATAACCGACCAAAGGCGACAGCTTCAGCCGATTGGCCAACATGCCGAACACGAAGGCGAGGACGAAACCTCCGACCAGGGTGATAATCAGGCTGTCGGCATGCGGCATCGGCGCTCCTGCGTCGGTGAAGGGTTTCCTTGGGGCTGGAAGCCTTCATCTGGGGGCGCGAGGCCGCCACGGCAAGGCTTTCGCCCTAGTTTTACCGGGATGAAACCGATTTGGAACCGTCAAAGTTGCGTGCGCGACGACGAGTCGCGCCACAGCACGCTCGCAAGAGCCCGCAGCCTAGGCGTCGGCCGCCGCCCTCCCGAGCGACGACGGTGGAATTACGCCCGAACAGCCCGGCTGGCGTCGACGCCGAGGGCGGTCAGCGCCGTCGCCGCGATGTGGTCGGCGTCGAGGCCGGCCTGAGCGTACATGATCTCGGGCTTGTCCTGGTCCTGGAAGACGTCGGGCAGGGTCAGGGTGCGGATCTTCAGACCGCCGTCCAGCGCGCCCTTCTCGGCCAGCAGTTGCAGGACGAAGGCGCCGAAGCCGCCCATGGCGCCCTCTTCCACTGTGATCAGGCATTCATGCTCGCGCGCCAGACGCAGGATCATGTCGGCGTCCAGCGGCTTGGCGAAGCGGGCGTCGGCGACCGTGGCCGAGACGCCGCGCGCGGCCAGCAGGTCGGCGGCCTTCAGCGATTCCTGCAGGCGGGTGCCCAGCGACAGAATGGCGACCGAGGCGCCTTCGCGGACGATGCGGCCCTTGCCGATCTCCAGCGGGGCGGCCAGTTCGGGGATTTCCACGCCGACGCCGTCGCCGCGCGGATAGCGGAAGGCGCTGGGGCGGTCGTCGATGGCCAGGGAGGTCGAGATCATGGCGGCCAGTTCCGCCTCGTCGGCGGCGGCCATCAGCACCATGCCGGGCAGTGCCCCCATGAAGCCGATGTCGAAGCTGCCCGCGTGGGTCGCGCCGTCGGCGCCGACCAGACCGGCGCGGTCCATGGCGAAGCGCACCGGCAGGGACTGGATGGCCACATCGTGGACGACCTGGTCGTAGCCGCGCTGAAGGAAGGTCGAATAGATGGCGCAGACCGGCTTGATCCCGTCCGCGGCCAGACCGGCGGCGAAGGTGACGGCGTGCTGCTCGGCGATGCCGACATCAAAGGTGCGGTCAGGGAAGGCCTGACCGAACAGGTCCAGACCCGTGCCCGTCGGCATGGCGGCGGTGATGGCCACGATGCTGGGGTCGTTGCGGGCGTGCTTGATCAGCTCTGTGCCGAAAACCTTGGTGTAGCTGGGGGCGTTGGAGACGGCCTTGGCCTGCTTGCCCGAGACCACGTCGAACTTGACCACGCCGTGATACTTGTCGGCGCTGTTCTCGGCCGGGGCGTAGCCCTTGCCCTTTTGCGTCACGACGTGGACCAGCACCGGACGGTCGGTGATGGCGGCCGCGTTCTTCAGGATGGGGACCAGATTTTCCATGTCGTGACCGTCGATCGGCCCGATGTAGTAGAAGCCCAGCTCCTCGAAGAAGGTGCCGCCGACGATCATACCGCGGGCGTATTCCTCGGCCTTGCGCGCCGCGTCGCGGAAGGGGCGCGGCATGTGGTCAACGAACTTCTTCCCGACCTTACGGATGTTCTGATAGGCGCCGCCCGAGACCTGCTTGGCCAGATAGGCGCTCATGCCGCCGACGGGCGGGGCGATCGACATGTCGTTGTCGTTCAGCACCACCATCAGCTGGCCGTGGGTGGCCTCGGCGGCGTTGTTCATCGCCTCATAGGCCATGCCCGCCGACATGGAGCCGTCGCCGATGACGGCCACGACGCGGTTCTTCTCGCCCTTGGCGTCGCGGGCGGCGGCAAAGCCGAGCGCCGCGCTGATCGAGGTCGAGGCGTGGGCCGCGCCGAAGGGGTCGTATTCGCTTTCCGAACGCTTGGTGAAGCCTGACAGGCCGCCGCCCTGACGCAGGGTGCGGATGCGGTCGCGTCGCCCGGTCAGGATCTTGTGCGGATAGCACTGATGGCCGACGTCCCAGATCAGGATGTCCTTCGGCGTCTCGAACACATGGTGCAGGGCCACGGTCAGCTCGACCACGCCCAGCGCCGAGCCCAGGTGGCCGCCGGTGACCGAGACCGCGTCGATGGTCTCGGCCCGCACCTCGTCCGCCAGCTGCTTCAGCTGGTGAACGTCCAAGCCCCGCGTGTCGGCGGGAAACTTGACGGTGTCGAGAAGCGGGGTGTGGGGCATGGGTATCGGAGGCCTTTGACGCAGGACGTCATATTCTAACCCGCAGGAGGCGGGCGCGTTTCCTATCAGGACCGGCGTTTAAGCACAAAGTCCACGCTGGCCTTGAGGATTTCGGCCTCGTGGCCGAACAGGTCAAGGTGCGAGCGGGCCTGATCGGCCAGGTGCGCGACCCTCTGTCGCGCCGCCTCGACGCCCAGCAGGGTGACGAAATTGGTCTTGCCGAGGGCCGCGTCCTTGCCGCCGGCGGCCTTGCCCATCTCCTCGGCCGAACCCTCCGCGTCCAGAACATCGTCGATGATCTGATAGGCCAGACCCACGTCGTGGGCGAAGCTCGTCAGGGCGTGCCAGGCGTCTTCGCTGCCGCGCGAGATGATCAGCGGGATCTCGAAGGCGTAGGCGAACAGGGCGCCGGTCTTCAGACGCTGCATCCGGGCGACGCCGCCGAGGTCGTCGCGGACGCCCAGCAGGTCGATCATCTGGCCGCCGGCCATGCCGCGTGCGCCGGACGCAAAGGACAGGCGCCGCGCCAGTTCGCAGCGCACGCCTGCGTCGTCGTGGGTGTCCTCGTCCAGGATGATGTCGAAGGCGGCGGTCTGGAGCGCGTCGCCGGCCAGGATGGCGGTGGCTTCGTCATAGGCGATGTGCAAGGTCGGACGGCCGCGACGCACGTCGTCGTCGTCCATGGCCGGCAGATCGTCATGCACCAGGGAATAGGCGTGGACGCATTCCAGGGCGCAGGCGGCGCGCAGAACGGCCTGTTCATCGACCTCCAGCATCCGGCCCGCCTCAATGGCGAAGAAGGGGCGCAGACGCTTGCCGGGGCCCAGCGCGGCGTAACGCATGGCTTCGGTCAGACGCGACTCCGGGCCGTCGGCGCGGGGCAGGAGCTCGTCGAGGGCGACGGTGACCAGATCGGCGATCTCGGCCACCCGGTCGATGACGGCCTGTTCCGGGGAATTGGCGGCGAGCATGGTCAAAACAGCCTCCCGCCCAGCGGCAGGTCGCGATCAACGCCGACCAGAACGACTTCGCCCTCGGCATCGGGGAAGCCCAGGGTCAGCACCTCGGACTTCATCGGCCCGATCTGGCGCGGCGGAAAGTTGACCACCGCGGCGACCTTGCGGTCCTGCAGCTGGTCCAGGGTGTAGTGATGGGTGATCTGCGCCGAGGACTTCTTGATCCCGATGGCGGGGCCGAAGTCGATGGTCAGCTTGTAGGCGGGCTTGCGCGCCTCGGGAAAAGGCTCGGCCTTGACGATCTGGCCGATGCGGACATCAACCTTCAGAAAGTCATCGAAGCCGATGGGCGGCGCGAGGTCGGCGTCCGACATCAGCCGAACTCGGCGGGTTCGACGCCCTTGGCCTGGCCGTCGGCGCCGACGACGATCTTCTCGACCCGCAGCTGGGCGGCCTTGAGCCGGGCCTCGCAGTGGGCCTTCAGGCGCGCGCCCTCTTCGTACAGGGCGATGGACTCCTCCAGCGGAGCCTGGCCCGACTCCAGTCGCGAGACGATGCCCTCCAGACGCGACAGGGCGTCCTCGAAGCTGAGATCGGCGGAAACGGCGGGGGAAGCGGAGGCGTCGGTCATGATGCGGGCAACCTAGAGACGCCCGCGCGGCGCATCAACGATGAAAGGCGTGGAGGCAGCCCAGAAGCTACTTCTGCGCGCGTCGAGATATGGCGCGCGCTAGCAACAGGGCCACAGTAGCCAAGACAGTGATCATGACGAGGTCAGGAATCACGCCGAACATCAAAGCCCTCCAGAGGAACCTCTGCATCTCCGCACGATGCGGCGACCTTGCCTATCAGCGTTTCTCGTAGCGGCGTTGCGACCAGTATTTGAAGCCCTGGTTGTGGGCCAGACGCCAGCCGTGGACCTTCAGGCGCTGGCCGACCATGTGGTTGAAGTAGCCGTGGGCCAGGACCAGAACGTCCTGACCTTCGCCGGCGCGGGCGATCAGGATTCGGGCGGCCTGGTCGGCGCGGACCTCGGCCTCGGCGCGGGTTTCCTGGCCTTCGTGGTGGTTGAAGACGTGCCACCAGAAACGCGAGATCACGCCCCAGTAGCGCGGCGACAGCCTGATCCACGCGGGGAAGTGCGGCGGCGGCAGGGGCGCCTCGATGAACAGGGCGTCGACCAGAACCTCGCGGTCGCGGGCCACGGCCTGGGCCGTTTCCTGGGCGCGACGGCGCGAAGAGGCGTAGATGGCCCCCGCACCCTCGGCGGCGCTCAGAAGGGTCTGCGGCGGAGTCTGGCCGGCGCGCAGACCGCCGACCTCGTAGCGGCCCCACCAGTCACGATATTCGTCCGAGGTGATCAGACATTTGCGCGACAGGGCCGGCTCGCCATGGCGAGCCAGAATGATGGCGCCGAAGGCCGGCGCCGCCTGGACGGCGCGAGGCGCCTCACTGGGCGTCGATGCGGCGGATTCGGTGTGAGTCATGAGTGCGGGAGACGTCATAGCACGGGGAGCAGCCTTTGAAATCAAGGCTTTGGCGCCCCTCAATCCCCCCGATTGCGGTTGACGGGGCCAGCGCTTCGTCGGCCCCTTGGAAGATGGTGGTAGCTCTCGCCGCGCGCCCCTGCAACCACCAAGCGATGACAGCCTCGCGAGCGGCCTGTGCGGCCTCGACCGCAGGGACGCGCGGCGGTATGGCCGAGACCATGACCGAAGCCCTGATCCGCCCCGCCCGACCCGACGACGCCGCCGCCCTGGCCGCGCTGGGCCGACAGACCTTCGTGGACACCTTCGTCGAGGGTTTTGGCATCCCCTACCCCGCCGCCGACCTGGCCGCCTTCCTCGACAAGAGCTTCAGCGTCGAGACCATCCAAACCAAGCTGACCGAACCCGGCGCCGCCTGGTGGGTGGCCGACCGCGACGGCGAGATCCTGGGCTTCGCCAACACCGGGCCCAACACCCTGCCCCATCCCGACGCTCAGCCCGGCCACGCCGAGCTGCGCCGCCTCTACATCAGCCGCGACGCGCAAGGCCTGGGTCTGGGCACCCGGCTGCTGACACTGGCTCTGGAATGGATGGAGGCCAACACCGACGGCCCCCTGTGGGTCGGCGTCTGGAGTGGCAATGAAAAGGCCCAGAAGCTGTACGCCGCCTACGGCTTCGAGAAGGCCGGCGAGTACGACTATCCGGTGGGGGCCTGGAACGACCACGAGTTCATCTTGCGGCGGGGCTGATCCCGGCTCAGTCTGATCCCATGCTCCTGCCCTTCTTCACCGCCCTGCGCGAAGCCCGTGTTCCGGTTTCGCTGAAGGAATGGCTCCATCTGATGGAGGCCATGGACAAGGATGTGGCCGGGCGCGACGTCGAGGCCTTCTACCACCTGTCGCGGGCGGTGCTGGTCAAGGACGAGAAGCACTATGACCGGTTCGATCAGGTCTTCGCCAAGGTGTTCAAGGGGCTGGAGACGGTCGGCGCGGGCGAGGACCTGACCACCGACATTCCCGAGGACTGGCTGCGGCTGCTGACCGAGAAGTTCCTGACCGACGAGGAGAAGGCCCAGATCGAGGCCCTCGGCGGGTTCAACAAGCTGATGGAGACGCTGAAGCAGCGGCTGGAGGAGCAGAAGGGGCGGCATGAGGGCGGCAACCGCTGGATCGGCACCGGCGGCACCAGCCCCTTTGGTCACGGCGGCTATAATCCAGAGGGCGTGCGTATCGGCGGACCGGGCAAGCATGGCCGCGCGGTCAAGGTCTGGGAAAAGCGCGAATACAGGAACCTGGACGACACGGTCGAACTGGGCACCCGCAACATCAAGGTGGCCCTGCGTCGTCTGCGCCGGTTCGCGCGCGAGGGCGCGGCCGAAGAGCTAGATCTGGACGGCACCATCGACGGCACGGCGCGCCAGGGCTGGCTGGACATCCAGATGCGGCCGGAACGGCGCAACACGATCAAGGTCCTGCTCTTCCTCGACATCGGCGGGTCGATGGATGGGCATATCAAGCTGTGCGAAGAGCTGTTCTCGGCGGCGAAGACCGAGTTCAAGAACCTGGAGTTCTTCTACTTCCACAACTGCCTCTACGAAGGCGTGTGGAAGGACAACCGGCGGCGTCACAATGAAAAGATCCCGACCTGGGACGTGCTGAACAAATACCCTGGCGACTGGCGCGCCATCTTCGTCGGCGACGCCACCATGTCTCCGTATGAAGTGAGTATGCCGGGCGGCTCGGTCGAGCACTGGAACGAGGAGGCCGGCGCCGTCTGGCTGAAACGCGCTCGCCAGCAGTGGGACAAGTCGGTCTGGCTGAACCCCGTGACCGAACGCTACTGGAGCTACACCCAGTCGGTCAGCCTGATACGCGAGGTCATGGACCAGAGGATGTATCCCCTGACGCTGGACGGGCTGGACAAGGCCATGCGCGCGCTGACACGGTAGAGGTCTGGTCCGGGTGATCCCGATCAAGGAGGGACGCGATGACGACGGCTCTGCTTTTCGCTCTGGTTCTGCAACAGGCCGCGCCCGGCGTGGTCTGGTCGGACGATCCGCCCGCTCCGGTCGAAGCCGTCGCCGTCGCCGCGCCCGTTCCCGTCCTGCCCGCCCACGCTCTGGCCGATCCCTATGGCTGGGAGCGGTCGCAGTGCAGCCCCTTCATCCGCAAGGACGAGCCGCTGGAGCATTGCCAGGCCAGGGTGCGGGTGACGCTGGCCGCCGTCATGGGCGACCGCCTTCCTGACGGCCTGCGCCCGTCCAAGGCCCTCGAGAACTGCACGCCCGGCAACGCGGTCAACGGCTACGCCATGCAGTGCGGGCCACGCCCGGTGGCGGCCCTGGGCGCGCCGCCGCCCCAGGAAAAGGTCTGCGACAGCCGCCCCCAGCGTACGCCCAGCGGCGCCATAGCCTTCAACAGCGAATGCCGCCCGGCGCCGGGAGACGCGCGCGCGCAGGACGGCCTACGCATACGCCTGGGCGGCGATTGAAGGTTCGCGGACCGTGTCGCCTGCCGGCTAGTCGACGCTCAGAACGCCGAAGGCTGGCCGGATGCCCCCTACCGTCTCCTGCCGGAAGAAGTAGCGACCGGGGCGGAGGAAGAACGTCGCCTCTGTCGCGCCCGGCGGCAGCAGATAATGGTCCGACGGGGGCCCTGCCGTCCCCTCGGACAGCGACAGAGCCTGGACAAGCACCAGTTCGTCCAGCGGGGGCACCGAAATCTCGACGCGGCGGCGTTCGGGGTCCGCCGCCAGCCAGCCCGGGCGCCCCGCGACGGGCGCCACGCGGGGATGGAAGACCGACAGGTCCATCTTGCCGACATAGGCGGGCGAAGCCACGCTCTCGGCTCCGCTGGACACCACGATAGGCTTCTCGGGCGCGAACCGGTCGAGAACCGCCGCCACATGCGGCGCATCATTTTCGGGGGTGATCGCCGGCCAATTCATCGACTGCTCGATCGTCAGCGGATCAATGCCGGTCTTGGCCTTGAGACGCGCGGCGAACCAGGTACCGCCCCGGCCCGGCTTCTCCATGGCGTGGCTGTAGCCGACAAACACAAAAACGCGCGCCTCGGGGTGGCTGGACAGGATGTTCTCGATCAGGTTGTCGGCCTGGGCCTCTTCCCGCGCGGCGATCCGCGATGCGCCGTCAGCGTCATCGGGCGCGTTCTGATCGAAGCGTTGTTCATAGTCCGCGAAACGATAGCCGAGCCGCGCCGCCTCTCTCACCGTCTCGGCAAAGACCGGATCGTGGGTGTAGTAGCCATAGCTCGCCAGGAAGGGCGCGCCCTCGGCGTAGCTGGAGATCCGCACATAGGGCTCGGGCTGCGGCGAGGTGAAGGTCTCGGCCGCGAACCAATCATAGCCGAGCGGACGCAGAGCCCGGATCACCTGAGCGGCGAAGGCCCGGTGTCCCGAAACATTGTGCGCCTCGTTGAGAATGACGATGCGCGTGTCGCGCGCGGCCTCCACAATGGCCTCAATCGCATCGCGCGCCGCGGCGTCATCGAGATCGGGGCGAGCGAGCGAAGGATGCGGGGGACGTTCCATCGTCCCCACGGCTGTGGCTTCGTCGCCCAAAAAAGACGCGAACTGACTCAGCATCTGGCGCGCCGCCTCATCCCCCGCTTCCGACTTGGCCTTCAGGTCCAGATAGGTCGGCAGGTATCGCCCCTCGGAGTAGAAGCGATCACTATTCGACAGGGATTCCTGCGCGATCGCCGGCGCCCCACAGGCGAGCCCCATACCTGCGGCCGCCAGCAACACAGTACGACGCGGCACCATCGCGCGGCCTCTCCCGACACTTCACCTGACGGTCAGCCTAGAGGGTTCAGTAAACTTGGCAATAATAAGCGCCCTCAAGTTTTCGGCCGCGACCGATGCTGGCACGAGGAGGCCTGCGCATCCGGATGGGCGGCGATTGAGCGCATGAAGAAGCCGCCGCTCCTTTTCGGGAACGGCGGCCTGATCGGTGCAAACGGGAGCGGTTAGTTGCGCGTGTCGCGCAAGGTGTCCTTGAGGCCGCCGACGGCGTTCTGAACCTTGCCGGCCACCTGATCGGCGCGGCCCTCGGCTTTCAGCTTTTCGTCGCCGGTCACCTTGCCGGCGGCTTCCTTGATCTTGCCGCCGATGTTCTTGGCGGCGCCTTCGATACGGTCATGATCAGGCATGGGAACTCTCTGTGCTGACGCCGCCGGACTGACGGCGCTTCAACAGAAACAACCGTTCCCGTTGGTTCAGGTTCCCTGAATTCGTGACCGCAACCATTTCACCACGGCCCAGGCGTGGGCTTCGTGGCGCAGACGGGAGACGGCGTCCAGCGGGTCCAGCCAGACCAGTTCGTGATCGGGCTCGCACTGGGTCGAGGCGTCGAAGCCGGTGATCCGCACGGTCCAGAAGCCGCCGGCGTTGTTGACCGGCGAGCCGTCCGTCTTGCGGAAATACTGGGCGGCCTCGGTCAGGCGGTCCTCGGGTTCGACGATCAGCCCGGTCTCCTCGGCGAACTCGCGCACCAGGGCTTGCTGTTCGCTTTCCTCGCCGTCGACAGCGCCGCCGGGCAGGTCGAAATAGCTGCCCTCGCCGCGATCCACGCGCACGCAGGCCAGCTTGCCGTCTCGTTCGACCAGACCGAAGGTCGCGGCGCGGTGGAGGTAATCGAGGCCGGGACGGGCCGTTCCAAACTGAAGCTTCATCAAGGCAGACTAACGCGCGCCGAAGTCCCAGCGATAGACCTAAAGATCGAAGACCAGCTTCGCCCGAACGCCGGGGTGATCGGCGTCGAATTCAACCGCCGAGCGCAGGCCGCCGGCCATGGCCGAGACGATCTTGCCGCCCAGACCAGTTCCCTTGGGGGTTCCATCGCCCAAGCCGGGGCCGTCGTCCTCAACGGTCAGGATGGCCCGCCCATCGGCGGCGGCTTCCAGCACCACACGGATCTCGCCGCCCTCGCCAGGCGCATAGGCGTATTTGACGGCGTTCGTGACCAGTTCGGTGACGATGACACCCAGCGACACAGCCTGATCCGTCGTCACCCGCATCGGCTCGGCGCGCAGGGTCAGGTGCGGCGAGGTCTCGCTCGGGCCAACCGACTTGCCCAGTTCCTCGACCAGGCCGGTCAGGTATTCGTCCATGGCCACCGTGGCCATGTCCGAGGAGGTATAGAGACGGCGGTGGACATGGGCCACGGCCTCGATCCGCACCTGGGCCTCGCGCAGGGCCGAGCGGGCCCCCTCGTCGGCCAGCTGGCGCAGTTGCAGGGAGATGAAGCTGGACACCAGTTGCAGGGAGTTGCCGACGCGGTGATTGACCTCGCGCAGCATGGCCTCGGCGCGGTCGCGGGCCAGGCGGACCTCTTCCTGGGCGGCTTCGTTCTCGCGCTCCAGACGGCGGCGCAGCAGGGCGTCCTCGACCGCCGAGCGCAGCAGGGCGGTGAAGTCCTCGGACACGTCCTTGATGACATAGTCGGCAGCGCCGGCGCGCAGGGCGGCCACGGCGATCCGCCCGTCCTGGGCGCCCGTGACATAGACCACCGGCGGGGGGCTGGGCAGAGCCAGGATGTCGGGCAGGACGTCCAGCCCCTCGCGGCCCGGCATGTAGTGGTCCAGGGCGCAGACGTCGAACTCGCCCGCCTGCAGGGCCTCATAGCCCGCGTCGGCGTCGGGCGCACAGGTCACCTCATAGCCGTGGCGGCCGAGCTCTTTCTGGACCAGCCGCGAAAGGCCGCGGTCGTCGTCGATGTAGAGCAGGCGGATGGCGGCCCCCATGTCGCTCGCCTCGCTCAAACCTCGGGCGCCTGCATGACGGACAGGAAGAGGCCCAACTGCTGGATGGCGCCGGCGAAGGCTTCGTAATCGACCGGCTTGGTGATGTAGACGTTGCAGCCCAGGTCGTAGCAGCGCTGGATTTCGATCTTGTCGTCGGTCGTGGTCAGGATGACGACGGGCGCGCGGCGCAGACGTTCGTCCGACTTCACCTTCTCCAGAATGTCGGTGCCCGACATGTCCGGCAGGTTGAGATCCAGCAGGATCAGCAGCGGACCGTGAGCGCGCACTTCATCGCTGAACAGATAGTCCAGCGCCGCGTCGCCGTGATCGAAGTGAACGATGTCATTGGCGATATTGGCGCGGCGGATGTTTTTTTCGATGAGCTTGGCGTGGCCGTGGTCGTCCTCGACCATGACGATCTTCACCGAGTGGCTCATAGACGGTCTCCTGCATCCCCCGACACGATCAAGCGTGTGGGGAATTTCAAATGGAATGTCGAGCCTTGTCCCAGCTCGGACTCCAGCTCCATGATCCCGCCGAGGCGGCGCACGCTATTGCGCACGAAGGCCAGGCCCAGACCCTCGCCCGGCTGGTCCTGCTTTCCGGCCCGACGGAACAGTTCGAAGATTCGTTCATGGTCGCGCGCCGAGACGCCCCGTCCGTTGTCCGTGATGCGGTAGTGGACGCGGCCGTCGTCGGTCATGTCGCCCTCGACGACGATGCGGACCGGCCGATCCGGCTGCCTGTACTTGACCGCGTTGTCCAGCAGGTTGCCGAAGATCTGCTCAATCGACAAACGGTCGCTCTCCAGCGGCGGCAGGTCGCGCACGATGATCTCGCCCCCGCTCTCCGCGACTTGATGGTGCAGGCTGTCGGCGATGGACTGGACCACGGCCGTCATCGGCAGAACCTCAGGGACCAGGGCCCGGCGGCCTTCGCGCGACAGCTTCAGGATGGCGTTGATCAGGCCGTCCATCTTGGCGGTCGAGGCGCGGATGAAGCCGACCGCCTCGGGCACATCCTCGCGCACGGCGCGGATGGCCTCGGGCTCGATATCCTCGGGATGGCGCTGGGCCAGGGTGGTCAGTTGATGGTCGAAGATCTTGCCGACCTGCTCCAGCTCGGAGGTGTAGCCCATGACGTTGACCAGGGGCGCGCGCAGGTCATGACTGACGATATAGGCGAAGCGCTGGATTTCCTCGTTGGCGCGGGTCAGTTCGGCGGTGCGGTCGCGGACCTGGTTTTCCAGACCGGCGTTGAGCCGATCCAGCTCCATGCGGGCGCTCTCGATCTCCTCGACATACCGCCGCACCAGCCAGACGCTGATCCCGGCCAGGATCAGGATCAGCAAAGCGGCCAGGGCGTTGACCGACACCGTCACAGCCGAGGCGCGCTCGGACTGACGGGTGCGCTCGACCAGACGCCGGGCCTCGACCGCGTCGATGGCGGTCAGCTCGACTCGCATGGCGTCCATCAGGGCCTTGCCCTGGCCGCTGCGGATCTGGGACACCGCCTCGCCGATCCGACCCGTGCGGGTCAGGGCGATGGTATGGTCCATCAGGGTCATGCGCTGGTGATAGAGGGTCTCGACCCGCGCGATGCGGGGCTTCAACTCCTCGTCGTCGCCGATCAGGTCCTCCAGCCGCGCCAGCACAGCGGGAAGCTCGGCCACGGCGCGATTGTGGACGCCCAGATACTCAGCCCGGGCCGTCAGCATGAAGCCGCGCTGTCCCGTCTCGGCGTCGGCCAGAAGGCTGAGCACGTCCTTGGAGGCCAGACGCACCTGCTGGCTGTGATCGACCGTGTCATTATAGGCCGACGTCCGCCGGATCATCACGAAGGTGGCCGCGTTTACCGCCAGCAGCAGCAGGATGGCCAGGGCCAGCAGGGCGATGATCGAACGACTGAGGGTCGGCGTGCGCAGGAAGGCGCCAAAGGTCCGAAGGGCCGGCCGGATGCGTTTCATAAGGGCCAGCTTATCGCCCGAACCCCTTGAGTCCAGTCGTTAACCTCGATCCTGATCAGACCGAGCCGACGGTCCGCAGACGGGCCTTCGGATGAACCTCGTTCTGGCTCATCACGACCGTCTGGCCGCGGAAGCGCTCGATGATCGAACGGACGTAGGGGCGGACCTGGGGGCCGGTCAGCAGGACCGGGTTCTCGCCCGCCATGGCGGCGCGCTCGAAGACGTCGCGGACGTTGCGGATGAAGTCCTGCAGGCGGCTGGGGGCCATGGCCAGTTGCTTGTCCTCGCCGGGGCCGATCAAGCTCTCGGCGAAGGCCTGCTCCCAGTCGGGCGACAGGGTGACGATGGGCAGGGCGCCGTCGTCGCCGCGGTTGGCCCAGCACAGCTGACGCGCCAGGCGGGTGCGGACGTGCTCGACCAGGGTGGTGACGCTGGTGGTGTGGGGCGCGGCTTCGGCCAGACCTTCGAGGATGGCCGGCAGGTCGCGGATGGAGACCTTTTCGCGCAGTAGGCTCTGCAGCACGCGCTGCAGGGTGGTGACGGTGACGACGGTCGGGATCAGTTCCTCGACCAGCTTCTTCTCTTCGCCGTTCAGTTCGTTGAGCAGCTTCTGCACCTCGGCGTAGGACAAAAGCTCGGCCATGTTCTCCTTGAGGATCTCGGTCAGGTGCGTGGTCAGCACCGTCGAGGGATCGACCAGGGTGTAGCCACGGAACGTAGCCTCTTCGCGCAGGCTCTCGTCGATCCAGGTGGCGGGCAGGCCAAAGGCGGGCTCGCGCGTATGCTCGCCCGGCAGCTCGACCTGACGGCCAGCCGGGTCCATGGCCATCAGCGACGACAGGCGCACCTCGCCGGCCCCGGCCTCCATCTCCTTGATGCGGATGGCGTAGCCCTGATTGGGCAGGCGCATGTTGTCGAGAATGCGCACGCTGGGCATGACGAAGCCGTATTCCTGGGCCAGCGAACGGCGCAGGGCGCGGATCTGATCGGTCAGGCGGCGGCCTTCCAGGTCGTTGATCAGCGACAGCAGGGCGTAGCCCAGCTCGATCTTGACCTCGTCGATGGTCAGGGCGGTCGAGATCGGCTCCTCGACGTCCTCCTTGGGCTTGCCCAGGTCCACGGCCCCCTCGACCGGGGCGGGCTTCAGCCGATCACGGCCCAGCTTCCACGCCATGAAGCCCGAGCCCAGAGCCAGGGCGGCGAAGGGGATCAGCGGCATGCCGGGGATCAGGCCGATCAGGCCCGCCGCGCCGGACACCACGCCCAGCGACACCGGGTTGCTGGCCAGCTGGCTGACCAGGGCCTTGTCCGCCGAGCCCTCCACGCCCGCCTTCGACACCAGGAAGCCGGCGGCGACCGAAACGATGATCGCCGGAATCTGGGTCACCAGACCGTCGCCGACCGTCAGCTGGACATAGGTGTTGGCCGCCTCGCCCACCGGCATGCCGTGCTGCGTCACCCCGATCAGCAGGCCGCCGATGGCGTTGATGAAGGTGATGATCAGGCCCGCCACGGCGTCGCCGCGCACGAACTTGGACGCACCGTCCATGGCCCCGAAGAAGGTGGATTCCTGCTCCAGCTCCTTGCGGCGCAGCTTGGCCTGGTCCTCGGTGATCAGGCCCGACGACAGGTCGGCGTCGATGGCCATCTGCTTGCCCGGCATGGAGTCCAGGGTGAAGCGGGCCGAGACCTCGGCGATGCGGGTCGATCCCTTGGTGATGACGACGAAGTTCACCACCAGGATGATGGCGAAGATGATCACCCCGATGATGAAGTTGCCGCCCATCATCAGTTCGCCGAAGGCGTTGATGACCTGACCGGCGCTGTCGTGGCCTTCCTGGCCGTGTGTCAGGATCAGGCGCGTCGAGGCCAGGTTGAGCCCCAGACGGAACAGGGTCGAGACCAGCAGGACCGTGGGGAAGATGGCGAAGTCCAGCGGCCGCTTCATCATCACGGCCGTCATCAGGATCAGCACGCTGGACACCAGCGAGATGGCCAGCAGCAGATCCAGAAGCATCTTCGGGATCGGCAGGATCAGCAGCATGATGACCGCGATCACGCCAACCGCCAGCCCCACGTCGCCGCGCAGCAGCCAGCCGAGCGCGTCGCGCCCGGTGGGGCGCGCGTAGCCGTCCTTCATCAGGATCGGCGCATCAGCCATGGCGGCGGACGAAGGTCATCCCGCCTGATGACAGGATTCGCGCGGTCTCAGCCATGCCCCAGCGCCTTGAGCGCCAGACGGGTGGCGTCGGCGATGACGGCGTCCCGTTGTTCCGGCGTCGATTCCGACGTCGCCTCGTAATAGACGGCGATGGGCATCGGATCAGCTCCACCTGGCGGCCGGAGATAACCGATGTCGTTTGTAGGGCCAGAACCGCCTGTCCCTGTCTTATGCATCACGTGCCAACCCGCCGGCGCAGCGGCCTTTATCCGCTCGGCGCCCGTCTTGGTCGCAGTCAGCCACGCCATCAGACGAGGTGGCCCCGCCGCTTCGACCATCTCGGGAATCAGCCAAGCTAGATTATGCGCCGCCTGCGCCGGCGTCGTCGTGTCCATATCGTCACCGACGATATTGAGTTGCGGCTCCCAGCGATCGACCCGCGTGACCTGATCGCCTATCGCGCGATACCACATCCGCCAGGCGTCCAGACCGCCCATCTCGCGGATCAGGATGTTGGCGGCCGGATTGTCGCTGACCGTCACAGCCGCCTCGCACAGCTTCTGAATGGTCAGGCTGGAGCCGACCGCCGGTTCCGTCACCGGAGCGTGACTGATCATGTCGGCGGCGGTGATCGGGATGGCGCGATCCAGCCGCTCCTCGCCCCGCGCCACGCGTTGCAGGGTGGCCGCCGCCAGGAACAGCTTGAAGGTCGAGCAATAGGTGAAGCGTTCGTCAGCGCGCCACAGCAGACGGCCGTGCGGCCCTTGCAAGACGAAGCCGAGGCGCCCGCCGTGTCGAGCCTCCAGCCCTGAAAGGTCCAGCGCCTGATCGACCTTGGACGGGACTTCGGCGGCGCACCCCGCCGTCAGGCCAAGCGCCCCGGCGCCCAGCAGAATCGTCCGGCGGTCGGCCCGCATGGCCCTAGCCCGCCGCGCCGTAGGCGGCCGCGACGCCCGACTGGGGCGCCGGGATGGCCGTGCCCTCGTCTGCGTATTCGTTCAGCTTGTTGCGCAGGGTGCGGATCGAGATGCCCAGGATGGTCGCCGCATGGGTGCGGTTGCCCAGGCAGTGGTTCAGGGTGTCGAGGATCAGGGTCTTTTCCATCTCGGCCACGGTCTGACCGACGAAGCTGCGGGTCATGGCGTCGGCCATCTGGGCCGCATGACCGGCGACGCCGGCGTCATAGGTCGAGGCGATGGGCGACGGGGCCGCCGCGCCGCCTTCCAGCAGAGGACGGCCGTCCGGCAGGCGGATGGCGTCGACGTCGATCTCGGCCCCCGTCGCCAGCAGAACGGCGCGGTGCATGGCGTTTTCCAGCTCACGCACGTTGCCGGGCCAGCGGTGGCCCACGAGGGCGCGGCGGGCCTCGACCGAAATCGGGCGCGGCGGCACGCCGTTGGCGGCGGCGTACTTGCGGATGAAGTGGTCGCACAGGACGGCGATGTCGCCCGGACGCTCGCGCAAGGACGGCAGGCGCAGGTTCACCACGTTCAGGCGGTACAGCAGGTCTTCGCGGAAGGTCCCCTCGGCCACGGCCTTGGCCAGATCGCGGTTCGAGGTGGCGATGATGCGGATGTTGACCGGCACGGGCTTGGAGCCGCCGACCCGGTCGATGACCCGCTCCTGAATGGCGCGCAGCAGCTTGGCCTGCAGGCGGGCGTCCATCTCGCTGATTTCGTCCAGCAGCAGGGTGCCGCCGTCGGCCTCCTCGAACTTGCCGATGCGGCGGGCCACGGCGCCGGTGAAGGCGCCCTTCTCGTGGCCGAACAGCTCGGATTCCAGCAGGTTGTCGGGAATGGCGGCGCAGTTCACGCTGATGAAGGGTTTGTCAGCGCGCTTGGACCCTGTGTGCAGGTGACGGGCCATCACCTCCTTACCGACACCGCTTTCACCGGTGATCAGAATGGAGGCTTCCGAACGCGCCACCTGGTCGGCCAGGCTGATGACGGCCTTCATGGCCGGATCGGCCGAGATCATCGGGCGCTCGTCGTCGGCCACGGCGGACAGGACGGCGGCGATCAGGTCCGCCTCGGGCGGCAGGGGAATGAACTCCTTGGCCCCGGCGCGGATGGCGTCGGCGGCTTCACGAGCGTCGGCGTCCACGCCGCAGGCCACGACCGGGACGTGGATGCGCTCGGCGTCGTTGGCGGCGATCAGGGCGGCGATGTCGATGCGGTAGTCGACCATCATCAGGTCGGCCCCCTGCCCGCGCCGCAGTTGCTCGGTCGCCTGATCGGCGCGCTCGACGTGCTGCACCTTGGCGCCGTGCGCCATGGCCATCTTCACCGCCGTCGCCAGCTGTCCGCTGAGCCTGCCAACCACCAGAAGCCGCATGGGTCTTCTCCTCTAAATCTACATCAGGATCCGGCGGCCGATCAGGCGCCAGAATCCTCGGTCTTGATGATTTCCGTCATGGTCACGCCCAGACGGTCCTCGACGACGACGACCTCCCCGCGGGCGACCAGGCGGTTGTTGACGAAGATGTCGATGGCCTCGCCGACCTTGCGGTCCAGCTCCAGCACGCTGCCGCGGTTCAGCTTCAACAGCTGGGCGACCGACATATGGGCCTTGCCCAGGACGGCGGAGATGTTGACCGGCACGTCGAAGACGGTGGCCAGGTCGGCGGCGGACTTGTCCCCCCCCTCGTCGGCGAGGGTCAGGGCGGTGGAGTCGCCGAACTCTTCCAGCGAGAGATCGTCGGTGGCCATCAGAAGGCGCTCCTGTCGAGGGATTCAGCATGGCCGGCCTCGGCCGCGAGCGCGGCCTCCAGCGCGGCGGAAACGCGGGCGGCGACGCCCTCGGGATCGAACTCGGCGCGGCCGTCGGCCCATTCCAGGGCGAAGGCGGCGGCGGGCGCGCCGACATCCTCGCGGAAGGCCATCAGACCGGTGAAACCGGCGTCGGCGCACAGGGCCTCGATGTGGGCGCGGGTCGTCTCGTCCAGACCGGCGGCCCGCACCAGAAGGCGCGGCGAGGCGTCGATCTCCTGAGCCAGCTGCTCGATGGCGGCTTCCAGCGGGCGGCGCGGGAAACGGTCGAAGGCGGCGGAGGCCAGGACGCGAGCAGCGGCGACCGCCAGCTCGGCCGACTGGCGACGATGGGCCTCGGCGATGGTGCTGAGGGCGCCGGCGGCATGAGCCGCCTGCTGGGCCAGGGTCGACAGGGCGTCGGCGCGCAGGGCCTCGACCTCGGCAAGAGCCTGCTGACGGGCCTCCAGTCGCGCCTGAGCGATCAGGGCGTCGACCTCTGCGGGGGCGAAGGATCGCTTGACCGGCTGCCAGGCCGAGGGACGCACGACGTCGCCCGAGGCGTCGAACTCGGTGTCGAAGATGAAGGGGCGCGCGGTGGAGGGGATGCCGGTCATGTCAGTAGATCAACTCGTCGTCAGCGCCCTGGCCGGCCAGCATGATGTCGCCGCGCGCGGCCAGGTCCTTGGCCACCTGGACCATGGTCATCTGGGCGGCGTCGACGTCCTTGAGGCGGACAGGGCCCATCGACTCCATGTCCTCCCGCATGATCTTCGAGGCGCGCTCGGACATGTTGGAGAAGAACATTTCGCGCAGGGAATCCGAAGCCCCCTTCAGCGCCAGGCCCAGTTGGTCCTTCTCGACCGCCCGCAGCAGGGTCTGCACGCCGCCGGGATCCAGCTTCGACAGGTCCTCAAAGACGAACATCAGCGAGCGGATGCGCTCGGCCGAGTCGCGGCTGCGTTCCTCCAGGGCGCCGATGAAGCGGGCCTCGGTCTGGCGGTCGAAGCTGTTGAAGATGTCGGCCATCAGTTCGTGGCTGTCGCGCTTGGAGGTGCGGGCCAGGTTGGACATGAACTCGGTGCGCAGGGTCTGCTCGATCTTGTCCAGGATGTCGCGCTGCACCGGCTCCATGCGCAGCATCCGCTGGACGCATTCCAGGGCGAAATCTTCAGGCAGGGCCGTCAGCACGCGCGAGGCGTGGTCGGGCTTCACCTTGGACAGGATGACGGCGACCGTCTGCGGGTATTCGTTCTTCAGATAGTTGGCGAGGACGGCCTCGTTCACATTGCCGAGCTTGTCCCACATGGTCCGCCCGGCCGGGCCGCGGATTTCCTCCATCAGGGCGTCCACGCGGTCGCCCGGCATGAAGGAGGCCAGCAGGCGCTGGGTCTGCTCGTAGCTGCCCATCAGGGCGCCGGCGCCGCCGATGCCCGAGACGAACTCGACCAGGACTTCCTCTACCACCTGGGCGGCCACGGTGCCGAGACCGGCCATGGCCTGGGAGACCTCCTTGATCTCCTCCTCGTCCAGCTGCTGCCAGAGGATGGTGTGCTCTTCGCCCAGAGACAGCAGGACGACGGCCGCCTTCTCAGGCCCCGTCAGTTTGCGGATGTCGTCGATCGGACCCTTTTTGCTCACGAGACGGGTCATTAGCTTTCATGCACCCAGGAACGAAGGATGGCGGTGGATTCCTCCGGGTGGGAGTCGACGAAGTCCGCGACCTTCTTGATCGAGGAGGCCTTCACCTGGCCCTCGATGCGGGCGATGTCGAGCCGCTGCTCCATGTCGGTCGGCCCCGCCAGCATCTGGGGCTGGCCCGGCAGGACGCCGCCGACGATCTGGGCGTCCAGCGGGGTCACGGGAACGCCGTCGGCGCCGACCAGGGCGGGCGCACCGGCGCCGCCGGTGGCCGTCTTCAGCAGCGGACGCACGACGAAGAAGATCAGCAGCAGCCCGGTCACCAGCAGGACCAGCAGCTCGACGCCGCGCATGATGTCGTTCTTGTCGAAGTTGAACATCGACGAGCCTTCGTCCGCGCCCGGCGCCGCCGAGGGTTCGCGGTTGAAGCGGACGTTGACCACCTCGATCTTGTCGCCCCGCGTCTCATCGATGCCCACGGCGGCGGCGACCAGGGTCTTGATCTGCTGAACTTCCTCGGCGGTGCGCGGGGCGTAGGTCGGCTCGCCCTTGCCATCGGCGGCGGGGGTGTACTTACCGTCCACGGCGACCGAGACCGACAGCTTCTTGACCTCGCCAGGCTCCTTCACCGTCGTCGTCGTGGTGTTGGAGATCTCGTAGTTGGTCGTCTCGGTGTTTTCCGAGTTGGTCGAGCCGATCGGCGTCGTGTTCGGGGCCTGACCGCCGGGGATGTTGTTGGTGGCGGTGACGCCGCCGTCGGCCTGACCCGTCGTGTCCTGCGACTGGGAGCCATTGGTCGAGGTCGAGCGGACGACCTGACCGTCGGGATCGAACTTCTGTTCCTGGGTGGTCGAGCGGCTGTGGTCGATGTCGGCCGTCACCTGGACGCGGGCCGCGCCGGCGCCGACCACGCCCTCGACGATATCCTTGATGCGGGTCTGGAGCTGGGCCTCGGTCGTGGCCTTGGCCGCCTCGGCGTTGGCCGAGGTGAAGCCGGTGTCTTCAGAACCGGCTGCGAGCGTGCGGTTGGACTGATCCGTCACCGTGACCTTGTCCGGCTTCAAGTTCGGCACCGAGGAGGCGACGACGTTGCGGATGGCGCGGACCTGGTCGGCGCTGAGGTCGCGACCGCCGACGCCGACGACCACGGCCGCGGTGGGGTCGGTGGCGGCGGCCTGGAACATCTCGCGGCGCGGCATGGTGATGTGAACGCGGGCCGAGGTGATGCCGCGCATAGACATGATGGTGCGCGACAGCTCGCCTTGCAGGGCGCGCTGCTCGTTCAGGTTTTGCTGGAACTCGGTCTGGCCCAGAACCGACTGGTTGTCGAAGATCTCGTAGCCGACGCTGCCCGAGGTCACGAGCCCCTTGCCCGCCAGCATCAGGCGCGCCGTACCGACCTCGTCACGGCTGACGAAGATGGTCGAGCCGTCGCCCTTGGAGCTGTACTTGATGCCCGCCTGATCCAGGGCGGCGCTGATCTCGGAGGCTTCGCGCAGGTCGAGGTTGGAATAGAGCAAGGCGTCCGGCGCCTGGCCCACACGCAGCATGACGGCGACCAGCACCGCAGCCACGCCGGCGGCGACGCCGAGCACTGCGGCCAGACGGCCGATACCGAACTTCTGCAACGCCGCCGTGAAGCCGCCCACGCGTCCCCGCCCATCCACTAACGGGATGAACTGATCCCGCTAGGCAGAAAGTGCCGCGTGGATGGTAAACGCCGCGTTAAGATGCGTTAAAGATTGGGAGAATCCGAGCGGCTCTCGCCGGACAAGCAGAAGGCGGCGCGCCCTTCGACGCGCCGCCTTCCCTGAGTTTCAGCCGATGAAAGCTTAGGCCGCCTTCAGCAGCTCGGCCTTCAGATCGCCAGCCGCCTTGATGCGGGCTTCGGCGATGGAGTCGGCGATCAGGTGGGTCGGCTTGTTCTCGACGACCGAACGCTCGAGGATTTCCTCGAAGGTCTCCATCAGGCGCGACAGCTTGCCCTCGACCCACGAGGCGTCATAGGCGCCGCCCGACTGGCGGGCGTTCATTTCCGATGCGACGTTGATGATGCCGCCGCCGTTAACGACGTAGTCAGGGGCGTAGAGCACGCCGCGACGGAACAGCTCGTCGCCGATGTCGGCGGTGGCCAGTTGGTTGTTGGCGGCGCCGCAGACGGCCTTGACCTTGAGGCGGTCCAGGGTCTGCAGGTTAAGCGTCGCGCCGAGGGCGCAGGGCGCATAGATGTCGGCGGCGACGTCATAGATGGCGTCCGGGGCGACGATCTCGGCGCCGGTCGCGGCGGCGACGGCTTCCAGATTGGCCTGGTTGACGTCGGTTATGATCAGCCTGGCGCCGGCCTTGTGCAGCATCTCGGCCAGATAGGCGCCGACGTGACCCACGCCCTGCAGGGCGACGGTCAGGCCGGTCATGTCGTTCTGATTGAACAGGCGACGGGCGACGACCAGGTTCGAGCGGAACACGCCCTCGGCGGTGACAGGGCTGGGGTCGCCCGAGGCTTCCGGGCCGTCCTTCAGGCCGAGCACGTATTCGGTGACCTTGCGGGCTTCGGCGATGTCCTCGACCGAGGTGCCGACGTCTTCGGCAGCGTAATAGTTACCGCCCAGGCCGTTCAGGGCGCGACCGAAGGCGCGGAACAGTTCCGGCGATTTCTGGGTGCGGCTGTCGCCGATGATGACCGACTTGCCGCCGCCCATTTCCAGGTCCGCCACGGCGTTCTTGTAGCTCATGCCCTTGGACAGACGCAGGACGTCCTCCAGCGCCTCGGCGGCGGTGGCGTAGTTCCACATGCGAGTGCCGCCGACGGCGGGGCCGCGCGCGGTGGAGTGAACCGCGACGATGGCCTTCAGGCCGGTTTTCTCGTCGTGGAAGGCGTGAACGCCCTCATGGTTCGCGAAAGAGGGGGAATCAAACAGCGTCTTGCCCATGACAGGCCTTTCCTGGGGTATTTTTTATGCGCGTGGAGATACGCCGCGCCCGCCTACAGGGCAAGCGTGTCGGTTTCGCGTCAGGAAAAGGCGCGTTCAGCGCGCTTTCGGGTCAGCCCGCAGGGCCGGAAGCACCGGTCCGGCGCCTGACGGCAAGGGGGCGGCGGCGTCGCGCAACCAGGCCTCGACATCGCGATAGACGACCTCGCCCTGAAGGTCGCGGTTCAGAATGTGCCAGCCGTCCGGATAATAGGCCGTGCGCAAATCGGGCCGCTCGCCCGCCCGTTCCAGCGCCAGTCGCATCGGCCCCTTGCGCACGATCTGGTCGTGGGCGCCGTAGAGCAGCAGGGTCGGCTTCTGGACTGCGCCGAGGCGCAGCGACGCCGCCTCCATCAAATCGACCAGACCATGCATGGAATCGAAGCGGGTCGAGATGATGCTTTGCGGATCGCGGCCATTACGGATCAGCTCCAGGGTATTGTCCGAGGCGCGAATGTTGCGAACGGCGAAGGCCGGCGGTTCGACCGCCTTGTCGCCCATCAGGCGGGCGGCGGCCCAGAGCCCCGCGCGGTTGAACGGACTCTGGCTGGACCAGCCCCAGACCCCGGGGGCCAGCAGGATCACCCGGTCGGCATCGGGCGGAGCCTCCCCTCCAAAGGCGGCGATGGTCGAGGAGCCGCCCATGCTTTCACCCGCCACCACGATCAGGGCGTTGGGCCGTTCGGCGCGCACCAGTGAGACGATGGTGCGCAGGTCGGCGCTGGTCAGGCTTTCGGGCGCGAACTCGCCACGATGGGGCGACAGGCCGAAGCCGCGCTGATCATAGGCCCAGGTCTCGATGCCGCGCGTCGCCCACCACGGCCCGGCCAGCCGGAATGAGGCGTAATGGTCGTTGAAGCCGTGCAGGGCGACGATGACGGCCCAGGGCTGCTGGTCCTGCGGACTCCAGCGCAGATAGGGCAGACGGGCACCGTCCTGGACCACGAAGGCGCCCCGCCCTTCGGTCCCCGCCTCGATACGCGGGCCGTGGAAGCCGTTGGGCAGCGCCTGCGGTCCTTGCAGGTGCGGCGTGGCGCAGGCGGACAGGGCGAGCGAAAGGGCGAAAAGGCCCCCAGTCAATCCGCTTCGTCCGATGCTCACGCCAGAATCTCCGCTGTCCTCTGGCGAAGGTAGGGCTGAACCTCGGCCTCGAACCACGGGTTTTTCTTCAGCCAGGCGGTATTGCGCCAGGACGGGTGCGGCAAGGGCAGGATGGCGGGGGCATAGTCGCGCCAGGCGCGGACGGTTTCGGTCATGTTGGATCGGGCCCGGTCGCCCAAGGCCCAGGTCTGGGCGTAGCCGCCGACCAGCAGGGTCAGCTCGACCTTGGGCAGTTCGGCCAGCAGCCGGGGTCGCCACAGCTCGGCGCAGCGGCGCGGCGGCGGATAGTCGCCGCCTTTTGGGTCTGTGCCGGGAAAACAGAAGGCCTGAGCCGCGACGCCCAGACGCGGTTCGCCGTAGAAGGTCGCCTCGTCCACGCCCATCCAGTCGCGTAGTCGAACCCCGGACGGGTCTGTGAAGGGCAGACCGCTCTCATGCACCCGCCGTCCCGGCGCCTGGCCGCAGATCAGCAGGCGCGTTTCGGGCGTGACCATGACCACCGGGCGCGGCGTGTGAGGCAACTGCCCCAGGCACGCCCGGCAGGCGCGGATATCGGCCAGGACGTCGTCCAGGCCGGTTTCCGGCTCAGTCGAAGTCGTCATCCGATTTTTCGACGGGCGGCAGAGCCGCCAAGGCCGCGGCCGTCTCGGCCTCGGTCGGCAGGCGCAGACGGATCACGCCCTTGAAGGCGTTCGGATCGACCGCCTTGCCCTTCTTGGTGATGGTCAGCTTGCCCTGACGCATCAGGCCCAGGGCCGTGGCGCGCACCTTGGGCAGCATGCGCTGCCACTGCTCGGGCTGCAGCTCCTTCGCCACGTCCGCGGGTTCAATGCTCTTGCCGCCGACGTTCTTGGGGTCGGCCTTGGCCAGTTTTTCGAAAATGGCCGCTTCGATTGGATCGCTCATCGGGTCTATATGCTGCACCGCAAGATCGGAAAGAAGGCGTAATCGGCATGGTCGCGAAAATCACCATCACGGAAGGCGAGTTCGCCGGCTGGCAGACCTATGACCTGCACGACACCTTCGACGTGGTGGTCGGCCCCTTCTACGGCAAGCTGGACCCCGACGGTCATATGCGCTGCGCCTTCCGCGCCGAACAGAAGCACATGAACGCCGGCGGCCGGATGCACGGCGGCTGCCTGATGACCTTCGCCGACATCGCCATGTTCCAGATCGCCTATCAGGAGATGGAGGGGGCGTCGGGCGTGACGGTGCAGCTGGATTCGACCTTCATCGACGGCGCCTATGTCGGCGAACTGATCGAGGCGACCGGTCAGGTCACCAAGGCGGGCAAGAGTCTGATCTTCGTGCGCGGCCAGATCAATACGGGCGAGCGGCTGCTGATGACCTTCTCGGGCGTGATCCGGAAGTTCACGCCTCGGGCCTGACCTATCTGGTAGCGGCGTAAACGACGCGGCAATCGCCATCGACCGTGGTGTAACGACTGTTCGCGGCGTCCACGAAAGCCACGCGGCCCCCGTCGCTGTATTCGACCTTGCCGGTCGAACGGCCCTTGAAGATCTCGACGCCATAACTCCAGCAGGTGATGTCCGCCGGGCGGTCGCTGAAGGTCGCATCATTGCGCGCGCGTCGGCTTTCCGTACAGGCGGCGGCGGATACGGCAAGACCGAGGACGAGGGCGATCGTAACTGCTCTGTTCATGCCGCACAGCTTGGCATGACGGACAGGGGTCGAAAAGCCTTTAGACGCCCGCTTTCGCCGCCGGACGCGCGCGGCAAGCCTCCAGCCAGCGGGCCAGATGGGTGAACTCTTCCGGCGGGCGGTACTTGACTAGGCGGGCGAAATCCAGCCCCACGGCGGCGACGATATCGGCGATGGTGAAACGGTCGGCGGCGATGAATTCGTGCTCGGCCAGTTGGCGATCCAGCAGACGCATAAACTTCTCTGCCCCGAGGCGACTGTATTCCGCCACCTGGGGCTGGGGCGCTTCGAGCGCGGCGAGCGCAGGGTGGCTGAAGCGCACGTTCAGCATCATGGGGTTGGCCAGATACATTTCGCACCGGCGCGTCCACATCTCGATGATCGCCTGTTCCCTGGGATCGCGCCCAAACAGGTTGGGCTCTGGATAAAGGGCCTCCAGATACCGGCAGATGGCGATGGATTCGGAGATGCAGGTCCCGTCGTCCAGTTCCAGCGCCGGGACGTGCGGCACGCCGAACTTGTCACGATAGGCAGCGGTGCGGTGCTCGCCCGCCAGCAGATCGATCTCGACCCCTTCGACGTCGGATACGCCCTTTTCCGCCATGACCCAGCGGACCCGGCGCGGATTGGGGGCACGGCGGCTTTCGTAAAGCTTCATGAAACGCCCCTCGGGTGATCGGCAGAAAGGCTACTGTCCGAAGACGGAGGCGGGCAAGGCCCCGACGATGCAGGCGGTCATCAGGGTGGCCAGGAAGCCGGCGAACAGAGCCTTCCACACCAGACCCAGGACTTCTTCGCGGCGCTCGGGCATCAGCACCGACAGTCCGGTGACGGTGATGCCCACAGAGCCGATGTTGGCGAAGCCGCACAGGGCGTAGGTCATCAGCATCCGGGTGCGCTCGCTCATCTCGCCGTCCGGCACCGCGCCCAGTTTGATGAAGGCGACGAACTCGGTCAGGGTCAGCTTGACGCCCAGCAGCCAGCCGGCGGTGTGGGCGTCCGCCCATTCCACCCCGGTCAGCCAGGCGACGGGGGCGAAGACCACGCCGAGGATGCGCTCGACGCTCAACGGTTCCCCGCCGATCCAGAAGGCGCCGAGCATGACGTTGGCCAGGGCCACCAGGGCCACAAAAACGATCAGCACGGCCGAGATGTTCAGCACCACCATCAGGCCGTCGGACGTGCCCTTGACGATGGCGTCGATGGAGCTGTCGTACTTGAGCGCCGAGTTGTAGTCGGCGACCGCCCCGCCCTCACCCGGCTTCTCGGGGATCATGACGCGGGCCAGAAGGACGCCCGCCGGGGCCGAGACGATGGAGGCGACCAGGACGTGGCCCGCCGCGTTGGTCAGCACCGGCGCCAGAATGGTGGCGTAGGCCACCATGGTCGAGCCGGCGACGGTGGCCAGACCCACCACCATCATCAGGAACAGTTCCGAGCGGGTCAGCTTGTCCAGATAGGCCCGGATGACGATGGGGCTCTCGATCATGCCGAGGAAGACGTTGGCCGCGACCGCCAGGGCCGAGGCGCCGCCCAGACCCATGGTGCGCTGGAACAGGAAGCCGAAGCCCAGGGTGATCCACTTCAGGATCTTCCAGTGCCACAGGAGAGCCGACAGGGCCGAGATCACCAGAATCAGCGGCAGAACCTTGAAGGCGAAGGTGAACAGGGCGCCTTCGTTGGCCACGGCGTAGGGCTGATCCCCGCCCGCCAGATAGCCGAAGACGAACTTGGTCCCCTCCTCGGTCGCCAGTTCCAGCCCCTTCACGGCGTTGTTGATGCCGTCCAGCACCACCTGCGAGCCGGGAATGGCGAAGGTCGCCAGGATCAGGGCCGCCTGCACCAGCACCGCCCCGATGGCCAGACGCCACGGGAAGAGCTTGCGGTTCTCGGACAGGGCCCAGCAGACGGCGATGATGACGATCAGGCCGAACAGGCTCTGCAGGTTCAGAAGGCTGAACATGGAAAAGGCGGCTCCGCGACCGGCCGACGGCCAGCAGCCGCCCTTGAAATCTGCTTGAACGCTACCGCGCGCCCTCTGGTCAAGAGCGCATGCGGCGTCCTGCCGCGCCCGGCCTCGGCTCCCGCGCTGAAGGCGCGCAAGAAAAAGGCGGAGGGTGAGCCCTCCGCCTGTTCCGATCAGAGCTGGCCGCGGACCAGCTTGCCGTAGTCGTCCATCAAGGTCAGCGACAGTTCGCCCGGCGTGAAGCGATAGTCGCCGATTTCGCTGACCGGGGTGACCTCGGCGGCCGAGCCGGTGAGGAAGCACTCCGAGAAGCTCGACAGCTCTTCCGGCAGGATGTCGCGGATCACCACCTCGATGCCCTTGGCCTGGGCCATCTCGATCACGGTCTGGCGGGTGATGCCGTCCAGGATGTGGTCCACGCGCGGCGTGTGCAGGGCGCCGTTCTGGACGAAGAAGACGTTGGCGCCGGTGGCCTCGGCGACATAGCCGCGCCAGTCCAGCATCATGGCGTCGGCGAAGCCGCGCTTCTCGGCCGCCGTCTTGGACATGGTGCAGATCATGTAGAGGCCGCCGGCTTTGGCGGTGGAAGGCGCGGTTGCGGGGTCAGGACGACGCCACTTGGCCCACTCCAGACGGATGCCCTTCTTCTTGACCTCGGGGTCGAAATAGCTGGGCCATTCCCAGGCCGCGATGGCCAGGTGGACCTTGCTGTTCAGCGAGGAGACGCTCAGTTGCTCGGCGCCCAGATAGGCCACCGGACGAATGTAGCAGTCGGTCAGACCGTTCTTTTCACAGGTTTCCTTGCAGGCGGCGTCGATCTCGGCCACGCTGTATGGAATGTCGAAGTCCAGCAGCTCGGCCGAGCGCTTCAGCCGTTGGCTGTGCGCCGTCAGCTTGAAGATTTCGCCGCCATACATACGCTCACCCTCGAACACCGACGAGCCGTAGTGAAGGCCATGGGTCAGAACGTGCGTTTTCGCGTCCCTCCAGGGCACGAACGCGCCGTCAAACCAGATCCAGCCGTCACGATCGTCGAAAGGAACGAAGGCCATTGAATAACGTCTCCTCGGGATGTGGTCCGGTTACACTCTTCTCTCCCGCCGCCGTCAACGCCTTTGCGTTCGGCAGGATCGCCTAAGACATGACTGATACGCGCTCGAACGGCCGCTCCGGCCCTATCGCTGCTCCCGGCGCCGGCCGCCACCTGCTGGTCGTCGATGACGACGACAGAATCCGCGAGTTGCTCAAAGAGTTCCTGACGCGCGAGGGCTATCGCGTCACCGGCGCCGCCCACGCGGGCGCGGCGCGGCGTCTGGTCGAGCTGATCGAGTTCGACCTGATCGTGCTGGACGTCATGATGCCGGGCGAGAGCGGTTTTGACCTGACCAGCTGGATCCGTAGCCAGGCCTCGCTGTCCAAGACCCCGGTCCTGCTGCTGACCGCCAAGGGCGATCCGAATGATCGCATCGAGGGCCTGTCGCGCGGGGCCGACGACTATATGTCCAAGCCCTTTGATCCGCGCGAACTGGCGCTGCGGGTCGAGGCCATCCTGCGCCGCACCGGCGGCAAGCCGATGACCCCCCGCGAGATCCACATGGGACCGGCGGTCTTCGACATGGAGCGGCTGGAGCTGACCCGCGACGGCGAGTTGCAGCGCCTGACCGAGGCCGAGGCGCAGTTGCTGAAGACCCTGGCCATCCACGCGCATTCGCCGGTCGAGCGGATGAACCTCTCGCCCGACACCGCCGACATCACCGGCCGCGCCGTCGACGTGCAGGTGACGCGCCTGCGCCGCAAGCTGGAAGCCGATCCCAAGAACCCGCGCTATCTGCAGACCGTGCGCGGCGTCGGCTACATGCTGGCGCCGGACTGATCGCGTCATGCGGCTGCTGCCGTTCAACGTCTGGGCGCGAGTGATCAAGCGCCGCCTGCCGACCTCGCTGTGGGGCCGGTCGCTGCTGATCATCGTCCTGCCGGTGCTGATCATGCAGGGGGCCGTGACCTGGGCCTTCTTCGACGCCCACTGGCAGGCCGTGACCGCGCGCCTGTCCGAGGGCTTGGCCGGAGACGTGGCCTGGGCCGCCGAGAGCTATCGCGACGAGCCCACTGCGCAGAACCTGGCCGTCATCGCCGACCGGGCCGAGCGCTCCATGCAGTTGTCGGTCGCCTTCCAGGAAGGCGCCAGCCTGCCACGGGAACAGAGGCGCGGCGCCATCGGCGTGGTCGATCGCACGATGGAAAAGGCCCTGGCCTCGCGCTTGGACCAGCCCTTCTGGTTCGATACGACCCGCTACCCCGCCTATGTCGACATCCGCGTGCAGGAGCCCGACGGCGTGCTGCGCGTCATCGCCCCGCGCGAACGGGCCGTGGCGACCCAGGCGCACATCTTCGTCCTGTGGCTGATGATCGCCACCATCCTGTTGCTGGGCGTGGCGGTGCTGTTCATCCGCAACCAGGTGCGCGCCATCGAGCGCCTGGCCGACGCGGCCGAGGCCTTTGGCCGGGGCGAGAGCGTGCCGCGCTTCAAGCCGCACGGCGCGCGCGAGGTCCGCGCGGCCGCCTCGGCCTTCCTCGACATGCGCGCCCGCATCCAGCGTCATATCGACCAGCGCACCGCCCTGCTGGCCTCGGTCAGCCACGACCTGCGCACGCCCCTGACCCGTCTACGGCTGGAGTTGGCCCTGGCCCCGCCCTTCAAGCGCGCCGAGGCGATGAAGGGCGACCTGGACGAGATGGAGCACATGATCGACGAGTACCTGGCCTTCGCGCGCGGCGAGGCCGGAGAAGCGATGCAAATGGTCTCGATCCCCGAAATGCTGCGCCGCGCCGCCGACGACGCCCGCCGCGCCGGCGCCGAGGTCACGCTTGAGACGCCTGACGAACTGGACGCCCAGTTGCGTCCCCTCGCCTTCCGTCGCGCCCTGAACAATCTGGCCGGCAACGCCGCCTCTCACGGCGAACACGTGCGGTTGTCGGCCCGCCCCCTTCCCTCGGGGGGGATCGAGATCGCGGTCGAGGACGACGGTCCCGGCATCCCGGAAGACATGCACGAGGAGGCCTTCCGGCCCTTCTCCCGACTGGACGCCTCGCGCAATCAGAACAGCAAGGGCGTCGGTCTCGGCCTGGCCATCGCCCGCGACGTGGCGCGCGGCCACGGCGGCGACATCACCCTGAGCCGCAGCGACCTGGGCGGACTGAAGGCTTCGATCCGCCTGCCGGGATAAATCGCGCCTCCCTCTGGCGTGGCTGTAAAATCATCGCCATCTTGCACCTGTTCCAGGGGGGCCTGGATCAGGAGTCCGTATGATGCGTAACTTCGCCTTTCTTGCACCAATGACCGTCGCCCTCTTGCTGGCCGGCGCCGCCTCGGCCCAGCCTTCAGCCGTGGTCGTCACCGTCAGTCCCGACTTCGCCAAGACCGCTGAAGAACTGGGACAGCGCGATGTTCAACAACAGGTCGATGACCTGACGGCCAAGGTCACGCGCGTCCTGACGCAGCGCCATGCCCTGGACGGGGCGCGGATTGAGCTGACGATCACCGACCTGAAGCCCAACCGGCCGACGATGCAGCAGATCAGCGACAAGCCGGGCCTGGACCCCATCCGCAGCATCTCGATCGGCGGCGCCGCCATTGAAGGCACGGTGACCATGGCCAACGGTGACGTACAACCGGTGAAATACGACTATTATTCAACCAGTCTGGCGGATGTGCGCGGTTACAGCACCTGGCAGGACGCTGGCACCGCCTATGACCGTCTGGCCCGCAACCTGGCCGACGGCCGCTACGTCAAACGCTAACGATCAGCCGCTGAGTTCGGTCGACTTGGCCACAGCCGCCTGAACGGCGCTCTCGACCGCCCGGTCGAGGGCGCCGTTTGCATTCAGGGCCACAAGGCCGGTCTGGGTCACGCCGCCGGGCGAGGCCACGCGGTCGATCAGGGCGTCCAGAGCCTCGGTTCCCTCAACCCCCGCCGCGGCGGATCGCAGGGTGGCGCGGGCCAGCCGCACGGCGGCCTCGGGCGTCAGACCTTCCTCGACCCCGGCCTGGGCCAGGGCGCGGGTGAAGGCGAAGAAGTAGGCCGGGCCGCAGCCGGACACAGCCGTTGCGGCGTGCATGGCGGCTTCCTCGTCCAGATGAACCGTCTCGGCGATGGGGGCGAACAGGGCCTCGCCTACGGCGCGGGCGGCGGCGTCAGCGGCCCAGATGGTCGCCACGCCTTGGGCCTGGGCCACACCGGTCGTCGGCATGATGCGGACGACGGCACGACCGTCGAAGCCCTCGGAAATCGTCTGCCCCGTCACCCCGGCCATGACCGAGACGATCACGGCGTCGGGCGACAGGTGCGGCAGGATCGGGCGAGAGGCCTCGAACCACTTGGCCGGCTTGACCCCGACGACGAAGGCGCGGGCGTCCGCCAGGGTTTCCAGCGGCGGATTGATCCGCGCGCCCAGGGCCCGCGCCGCCTCGGCGGCGGGCTTCTCGGACGGGGTCAGGATGATCAGATCGGCGGGATCGACCGCGCCGGTCTTCAGCCAGCCTTCCAGGATGGCCGAGCCTAGCCGCCCTACGCCTTGCAGAACGACCGCGCGGCTCATTAGGCTGTGCCCACGGTTTCGAACAGGCAGGCGTCGATGGCTTCCTGCGCCTTCTTGGAACCGCGCACCATGAAGTCGAAGGCGGGGTAGTAGCGATCGGCGGCCTCGATGGCGGCGTCGATCATGGAGGCCGCCTGGGCCAGGGTCGGGCGTTCGCTGTGCGGCAGGGCCAGCGAATGACGGAAGACGATCTCGCCCTCATCCGGCCAGACCTCGAAATGCCCCAGCCAGGTGCGCTGGTTGATCATCGACACCAGTTCATAGGCGGCGGCGCGGCGCGTCTTCATGACCCGCAGGTCCAGGGCGCAGCACAGTTGAAGGCAGTCGCCCTCGGGCCGCCAGGCGAACCACAGCTCATAGTCCTTCCAGTCGCCGGCGAGGGCGAAGGCGAGGTCGCCGTCGTCCGTGCGGTCAAACGGCAGGTTCTCCGCGTTGAGGACGTGCTCCACGACATCCAGGGGGTCGTAGGGAACGTCGACCTCTTCGGGTCGGGCTGCATCCATCAGGGGTTCACAATCTTAACTCGAGGGTCGCGACTCACGACCTGCAAACGAACGGTAAACGTGTTCGCAGATTCGGCTCAACCGGCGGCGTCAGCGTCAGGCTTCGCGGCTGTGGACGTTCCGCTCGGCGTCTTTTTCGCGGGCGATTTCTGAGTCTTAAGCTCGGCGATCTCGGCGCGCAGGGCGGCGATCTCGTCCTTCAGCACGTCGAACTCGTCGCGACGGACCAGGTCCATCTCGGCGACGAAACGATCAGTCTGGGCGCGCCAGGCGGCCTTGGCCTCGTCGCCCGCAGCCTGGGCCAGACCCATGGCGCCCGTCGTCAGCTTGGCGAACTCGTCGAGGATCGGATTGCGCGTCTGCATGATGAACTCTCGCGTCTTTGCCACACCAGTATATGGTTAATGGCGCCGTAAATTGGGTGAACGAAACCTTGCCGTCCGAACCGGCTATAAACTGCTTCGCGGGAAAAGCGCGCGACGAATGCAGTCTCGCTTGCTAGATGATTTCGGGTCCCAAACGGCGCTGACGGAGGCCCTGTGCCCTTCCCCGAATTCGACCCTGTCCTGATCCATCTCGGCCCCCTGCCCATCCGCTGGTACGCCCTGGCCTATGTCGCCGGGATCGTGCTGGGCTGGTGGTACGCCTCGCGTCTGGCCAAGACGGAGCGCCTGTGGGCGCCGGGCAAGCCGCCGGTGACGGGACCGCAACTGGACGACCTGGTGCTGTGGATCACCCTGGGCGTCATCCTGGGCGGCCGGTTCGGTTACGCCCTCTTCTACAAGCCGGCCATGTTCGCCCAGTTGTTCACCAGCGACAGCTGGGGCGAGCGGCTGGAGCTGCTGCAACTGTGGACCGGCGGGATGAGCTTCCACGGCGGCTTCCTCGGCGTCGTCATCGCCATTGCGATCTACGCCAACCGCCAGAAGATCAATCCGCTGAGCCTGGGCGACCTGATCGCGCCGGTCGCGCCGCTGGGCCTGTTCTTCGGCCGCATCGCCAACTTCATCAACGGCGAGCTGTGGGGCCGCGAGACGACGGTTCCCTGGGCCATCCGCTTCTGCAACGCCCGCATCGAACAGATGTACGGCTTCTGCCCCGCCGGCAACGAGCCGCGCCACCCCAGCCAACTGTATGAAGCGGGCCTCGAAGGCCTGCTGCTGTTCGCCATCCTGTCCCTGGCCATCTGGAAATGGCGGATGCTGAAGCGTCCGGGCTTCGTCACCGGCCTGTTCCTGCTGGGCTACGGCATCTGCCGCGCCGCGCTGGAGAACGTGCGCCAGCCGGACGCCGGGTTCGAGCACCTGCCGCTGGGCCTGACCATGGGCATGATCCTGTCGATCCCGATGATGCTGGTCGGCGCCTGGCTGATCTGGCGGGCGCTGAAGAAGCCGGCCGTCACGGAGGCGTAAGGCGTCATGACCGAGACCCTCAAGGACCGTCTGGTCCGCGAGATCGTGCTGACCGGGCCGATGACGGTGGCGGACTATGTCACGCGTTGCCTGCACGACCCCAAGAGCGGTTATTACGCGACCCGACCGGCCCTGGGCGAAGGCGGCGACTTCATCACCGCCCCCCTGGTCAGCCAGATGTTCGGCGAACTGATCGGCCTGTGGGCCGTCGAGACCTGGAGCCGTCTGGGCGCGCCCGAGCGGGTTCGGCTGGTCGAGGTCGGGCCGGGCGACGGGACGCTGATGTCCGACGCCCTGCGGGCCGCGCGGCTGGCCCCCGGCTTCCTCGAGGCCGTGGACCTGATCCTGATCGAGCCCAGCGCACCACTGCGGGCCGAGCAGGCGCGGCGGCTCGCCGACGCCGACGTCCACCCGCGCTGGCTCAGCGCCCTGCATCAGATAGAGACCGACGCTCCGGTCATCCTGATCGGCAACGAGGTGCTGGACTGCATGCCCGCGCGGCAGTTCATGAAGACCGAAGGCGGCTGGGCCGAGCGCCGCGTCGGCGTCACCGACGACAATGAACTGACCTTCGGCCTGCTCGCCATTTCCGGCGGCTTTGACCGGCCCGAATATGACGTCGAACCGGGCCAGGTGGTCGAGATTTCGGAGCAGCAGGCCGCCTTCGCTCGCGATCTGGCCAGCCTGATCAAGGCCGCCTCGGGCGCGGCCCTGCTGATCGACTATGGCCGCAGCCAACCGGGCGCAGGCGACACCCTGCAGGGCCTGCGACGGCACCAGAAGGTCGATCCGCTATCGACGCCGGGCGAGGCCGACCTGACGCAGTGGGCGGACTATCCTCTGGTGCTGGAGGCCGCCGTGCGGACGGGGGCGGATGTCACCGGCTGCGTCAGTCAGGGCGCCTTCCTCAAGGCTCTGGGGATCGAAGCCCGCGCCCAGCGGTTGATGCAGGCCCGCCCCGACGCCGCCCCTGTCATCCAGCGCCAGCTGGACCGCCTGACCGCGCCGGACCAGATGGGCGAACTGTTCAAGGCGGCGGCGATCTTCTCGCCCCGCGCGCTGGCCCTGCCCGGCTTCTGAGGTCTGCGGTCTGTTTCCGCAGGGAGTGTGACGATGCGTTTTTCCGACCGGGAACGGGCCGTGCTTCTGGCCGTGAAGGGCGTCGGCCCCAAGGTCGTCGAGCGGCTCGAGGAGCAGGGTCTGGGCGCCTTTGAACGTTTGGCCCAGGCCGATCCCGCCGTGGTCTGCGCCGGGGCCGCCGTCAGCCTGGGCTCGACCTGCTGGAAGAACAGCCCTCAGGCCCGCAAGGCCGTCGAGGCCGCCGTCAACGCCGCCCGTAACTCGCTGGAGGCCGCATGAGCCTGAACCCCATCACCCACCCGCTGCTCGACAAGGCCGGAGTGCGTCACGGCTTCTTCACCCGCCAAGGCGGCGTGTCCGAGGGGATCTACGCGGGCCTGAACGCAGGCGTGGGGTCCAAGGATGATCCCACAGCCGTGGCCGAGAACCGCCGCCGCGTGGCCGAGTGGATGGGCGGGGTGAATGACGACCTGTGCGGCTGCTATCAGATCCACTCCGCCGTGGCCCGCGTGGCCGAGGCCGGCTGGAAGGGCGAACGGCCCGAGGGCGACGCCGTGGTCAGCGCCGTGCGCGGCCCGATCGCCTCCGTCCTGACCGCCGACTGCGCACCCGTACTGTTCGCCGACGCCGAGGCGGGCGTGGTCGGCGCGGCCCACGCGGGCTGGAAGGGCGCGCTGGGCGGGATCATCCACTCGACGGTGGCCGCCATGGAGGCCCTCGGCGCCCGGCCTGAGCGCATGGTCGCCATCGTCGGCCCCTGCATCGCCCAGGCCAGCTATGAAGTCGGCGCTGACTATCAAGAGCGCTTCGCCCGCCATGACCCCGGTAGCGAACGCTTCTTCGCCCCCGGCCCCGCCGAGGACAAACGCCTGTTCGATCTGCCGGGCTTTGTCCTGTGGCGGCTGGAGCAGTCCGGGGTCGGCGACGCCGCCTGGACCGGCGACGACACGCGCGCGGACGCAGGCCGCTTCTACTCGAACCGTCGCGCCTTCTTGGCGGAAGAGCCGGATTTCGGGCGGTTGATCTCGACGATCAGCCTGGGCTGATTAGCCCGCCATCGCCATGTCGGGGACGCGGGTGATTTCGCGCCAGGCGTCGGGCTGGGCCAGCAGGGCGCGGACCAGCTTGTTGTTCAGGGCGTGGCCCGCCTTGACGCCTTCGTAACGGCCCAGCAGGGGCGCGCCGAGGACGTAGAGGTCGCCGATGGCGTCCAGGGCCTTGTGGCGCACGAACTCGCGTTCCATGCGCAGGCCGCCAGGGTTCAGGATTTCGTCGCCGTCGATGACCACGGCGTTTTCCAGGCTGCCGCCGCGCGCCAGGCCGGCCTGACGCAGAGCCTCGACCTCATGGGCGAAGCCGAAGGTGCGGGCGGCCATGATGTCCGAGCGGAAGGTCGCCTCGTCCACGACGAAGTCCACCACCTGATTGCCGATGACCGGCGTGGGGAAGTCAATCTCGAAGCGCATCTCGTAACGGTCGCAGGGCTTGAGGACGGCGGACTTGTCGCCCTCCTCCACCCGGATCGGCTTGAGGATTTCGATGTAGCGGATCGGGGCTTCCTGACGGCGGAAGCCGGCGCGGTCGAGCAGTTGCACGAATTGCAGTGCCGAACCGTCCAGAATCGGCAGCTCGGGGCCGTCGACCTCGATCACGGCGTTGGAGACGCCGAGCGCGCACAGGGCGGCCATCAGGTGCTCGATGGTCGACAGGCGCACGCCCGCCGCGTTCTCGATCATGGTGTTCAGGCGGGCGTCGACGACAGCCTCGCCCGAGACGGGGATCCGGTTGTCGCGATCCGTGATGTCGGTGCGCACGAAGACGATGCCCGCGCCGGGCGCAGCCGGACGCACGACCAGCTTGACGCGCTGGCCGGTATGGACGCCCACGCCGGCCGTGATGGCCGGAGCGACGATGGTCTGTTCGTGATGGTCGTTACGGACCGACAAGCTGAAACTCTCTGTGTTGCACGGCTCCGCGCAGTCGTGCGGAGTTCGCCTCGCCTGTCGTTTAACCACGACGGCTCAAGCGCGAAATGAAAGATGGGTTTCGAAATGTTTCGGTCTGACGACAGGCCCTAACAACGAAAACGCCCCGGAGCCAGGCTCCGGGGCGTTTCAATCAGGGTTTCGTCCGATCAGTTCGCGAGGCGGCGAAGGAAGGACGGGATTTCCAGGTCGTCGTCCTCAGCCTGGCCGGCCTGATAGTCCAGGGTCGGCTGGACCGACTGGGACTGGCGCAGCTGCTGGGTCGTGCGGTTGGACGACGGCGACGGCGCATAGGACGGCTGCGACTGCTGCTGTTGCGGCTGCTGGCGCTTCTTGCCGAACAGGCTCCAGCCGCTGCGCCGGTGATCACGGTCGTCGTAATATTCTTCTTCAGCGACCGGCTCTTCGCGGCGCGGGGCCGGACGGGCTTGCGGCTGCTGTTGCTGACCACGGTCGAAGTAGAGATCGCCCTGCGAGGCGGCGGCGGGTTCCGCGCGAACGGCGCCGGATTCGTACTCCTCGACCCAGGGATCGACGATCGGCTCCAGGTTGCGGGGCGCGTCGTGGATGACGGGCTCCGGGCGCGGCTCGGGCGCTGCGCGGGCGGCCGGGGCCTCATAGACCGGAGCGGGCTCGGGCGCGCGAACCGGCTCACGAACCGGGTCGATGCGGACTTCCGGCTGACGCGGCGCGGCAGCGGTCGGACGGCGGTCCGAGAAGGCCGAACCCTGGGGCTCGATCTTCTGGATCACGGCTTCGTCCATGCCGGTGGCGACGACCGAGACGCGGATCTTGCCGTCCAGGGCCGGATCGAAGGCGGCGCCGAAGATGATGTTGGCGTCACCGTCCACTTCGGCGGCGATGGCGTTGGCGGCCTCGTCCACTTCCAGCAGGGTCATGTCCAGACCGCCGGTGATGTTCACCAGCACGGCCTTGGCGCCCTTGAGGCTGGTCTCGTCCAGCAGCGGGTTGGCGATGGCGTTCTGGGCCGCCAGCAGGGCGCGGTCGTCACCCGTGGCCTCGCCCGTGCCCATCATCGCCTTGCCCATTTCGGACATGACGGCGCGGACGTCGGCGAAGTCGAGGTTGATCAGGCCCGGCAGAATCATCAGGTCGGTGATCGAGCGCACGCCCGAGTGCAGGACCTGGTCGGCCATGCCGAAGGCGTCGGCGAAGGTCGTGCGCTCGTTGGCGACGCGGAACAGGTTCTGGTTCGGGATGACGATCAGGGTGTCGACGTAGCGCTGCAGCTCGGCGACGCCCGAGTCCGCCAGACGCATGCGGTGACGGCCTTCGAAGGTGAAGGGCTTGGTGACGACGCCGACAGTCAGGATGCCCCGGTCGCGGGCGCACTTGGCGATGACGGGGGCCGCGCCGGTGCCGGTGCCGCCGCCCATGCCGCAGGTGATGAAGACCATGTGCGCGCCGTCCAGGTGCGCGTGGATCTCGTCAGCGCTCTCCTCGGCGGCGTTCATGCCGACTTCGGGGTGGGCGCCGGCGCCGAGACCCTGGGTGATGGTCTCGCCCAGTTGAATGCGGCGGTCGGTCTTGGCGAAGCTGAGGTGCTGGGCGTCGGTGTTGGCGACGACGAACTCGACCCCTTCAAGGCCGGCGTCGATCATGTTGTTCACGGCGTTTCCGCCCGCGCCGCCGACGCCGAAGACGACGATCCGGGGCTTCAGTTCCGTGTGTTGCGGCTTCACCAGCGAGAGAGACATGTTCTTGTTCCGACTTTCCGACCCTGCCCGTTAACCCCAATGCGAAATCCCCGCCGAATCGCATTGGTTATGAGCGTGTTAAGGAAAACCCCTTTTGAGTTAACGGAGTGTTACTCCGGTAATATGAGTCGGAAGGTTTGAAAGCCCGCATCCTCAGCTTGGCCGCAGATTTCCTTCATTTTTCAGCGACGGCGTTTAACCCGCAAACAAAAAGGGCGGCTCTTTCGAGCCGCCCTTCCGTTTCAGTTCAGACCGAACTTACCAGGGACGGTAGTTCAGGCTGATCGAGTAGCGACGACCATAGGGGTCGAAGTTCGAGTACAGGGTCGCGCCCAGCCAACGCGCCTGTTCGGCGTCGAAGGCGTTCTGGACCGTACCCGTCACGGTCAGGTCTTCGCGCAGTTGGTAACGGACCGAGAAGTCGTTCCGCAGGAAGTTCTCGCTGTCCATGTACTTCGTCTCACGCTGGTCGGCGTTCTGCACGAAGTCACGTTCACGCACGATGTCCTGGGCGGTTTGCCAGTCGGCCACCCAGCTGATGCGCAGGGGCTCGATCGGCGTCTGCCAGGTCAGGGTCGAGGAGAAGCGAACGCGCGGATAGAACAGGTTGCTCGAGAGTTCCGTGTAGTCGTACGGGTTCTCGATGTTGTTGAAGTTCTTCTGCTCGATCAGCCACGAACCGTTCAGGCTGTGGGTGAAACGACCCCAGTTGCGACCGATCATTTCTTCCGTGTCGAACGTGTAGTTCGTCGTGAAGTCCAGACCACGAACGTTACGCTTGGCGTAGTTGATCGAGCTCTGGATGAAGTCGATCAGCAGGAAGCGGTCGTCGCGCGGCGTGTTCGGATCGTTGACGCCGGTGCGGGTCAGGGTGGCGCAGGCGCTGGCGTTCAGGCCCGGGCCGCTGACGCAGTTTTCGGCGGCGACCTGGGCGGTCACAGCGGCGATCACATTGTCGATCTGGATCTCGTAGTAGTCGAGCACCAGCGAGAAGTTCGGGATGAAGCGCGGCTTCAGAACCGTCGAGAAGGTGAAGGATTCCGACTCTTCCGGCTTCAGGAACGGGTTGCCGCCGTTCTTGCCCGCGACGCTCGAACCATAGTCCGGACGATAGGCGTTGGCCGCCGTCGGGTCCGTGAAGTTGAACGTCAGGCCGAACTGCTGCGCCAGGGCCGCGCAGTTGACGACGCGGTTGGCCGCCTTCTCACGGTCCGCCATGTTCTGGATAGCCAGGGTGGCGCAGGGATCGTTGAAGTTCAGGAAGGTCTGCGTGAACGGCGAGTTCGTTTCCGACAGGGTCGGCGCACGAACCGAGGTGTTGAAGCTGGTCTTGAAGGCGATGTCCGGGATCGGACGATAGACCAGGTTCACGCCATAGACGTCGCTTTCGCCGAAGGTCGAGAAGTCGCTGTAGCGATAGCTGGCGCTCAGTTCAGCATAGTCGCCCAGGAAGGAGTCGCGCATCAGCGGGATCGAGAGCTCCGCGAAGGCTTCCTTCGTCTCATACTCGGCCGGCATGAAGTCGGCGCCGCCGTTCAGCTGGGCGTAGGTGGTGCCCAACGAGCGGCTACGGCCCAGTCCTTCCGTGTACTCCTTGCGGTACTCGGCACCCAGGGCCAGGCCGATACGGCCGGCGCCCCAGAAGTCCCACAGCTGACCCGAGACCGAAGCCACGGCGTCGTGCTGCTCGTTGACCTGCTCGATCTGCAGTTGAGCGCGGACGTAGTTAAGGCCTTCAGCGCTCTGGTTGCCGGCGCCGAAGACGTTCAGCGGCTTACAGTTCTTCACCACGTCCGAGTTGGCGTTCAGCGTGCCGCCGATGTTCGGGTTGCGGTTGGTCACAGTGCCGCCGTTTGCAGTCAGCAGCTGCACGCGGCAGACGATGGCGCCGGCTTGGCCGAGCACGCCCGCCGTGTCGCGCACGGCGTCCATGGCGTACGAGAAGCGCTCGATGTCCAGACCGCGCTCGACGTTCAGGTTGTCCATACGGCCGTAGGTGTAGCCGATGTCCCAGTCCAGGTTCTTGACGAAGCTGACATCGCCGGCGTTGCCGTTCAGACCCAGAACGTAGCGCTGCAGTTGCTTCTCGTTGGTCTGCGGGCGGTCCAGCAGCCAGGCGGAGTAACGAGCGAACGGAGCAGCCGTATCGCCGGTGACCGCACCAGGAGCCGTCGCGCTGGCGGCGCCGTAGGTGGTCGCGCGGTTGTTGCGGATGGCGGCGGCCAGTTCAGCCGGCAGGAAGGCGTTGTCCGTGCGCGTCGTATAGGCCGACGTGCTGAGGATCTGCATCGAGTTGTTGGCGTTCAGCGTGTCCGAAATATAGATGTCGCCGAACGAGTTGCCCGTGGCCAGGTTCGTCGTCTCGTCGACGTACTTGGCCTCAGCATACAGGTTGATGTTGGGCGTGATCTTGAAGTTCGCACCGACCTGGAAGCGAGCGTTCTCGGACTGCGGCAGGGTGGAATCGACGTTGAAGGTCGTGTTGGGGTTCTCGCCGTCGCCGCCGACATTCGTCACGCGGTTGACGCCGTTCACCTGAACCCAGTTACCGAAGTCGGCCAAGCGCGCGCTGGTGCCGTTGAAGACGTAGGTCTTGCCCGGAGCAACGCCAAAGCACGAAGCAGAGGTGATCGAGGTGGTGGTGCACTGACGGGTCGGAATGACGTTCGGGTTGTTCAGGGCGCTGGGCTGGTAGTTGTTAGCCAGGGTAACCTGACCCCACTTCATGATCTGCAGGCTGCGACGATCACGATACAGTTGCGTATCCATGATGCCGTCATAGGGCTGCGCAGCCGTGTCGGTGTCGCGCGTGACCAGGCCCCAGGCTTCTCCCAGCCAATCAATGTCCGAGGCCAGGACTTCGTCCAGGCGCTCATATTCGGCGAAGCCGTAGACATTCAGACGATCATCAAAGAAATTCTTGCCCGCCAGAACCGAAACGCGTTCCGAGTCCTGCCCGCCGTCGTTGAGCTGAGCCCAACGCGCGTCGAGTTCCAGACCTTCAAAGTCCTTGCGCAGCTTGAAGTTCAGCACGCCGGAAACGGCGTCGGCGCCGTAAACCGACGAGGCGCCGCCCGTGACGATTTCCACGCTTTCGATAAGCAGGCGCGGGATGGTGTCGACGTCGACAGCCAGAGTGCCCTGCGGCGAACCCACGTGGCGACGACCGTCAACCAGGGTCAAGGTGCGGCCCGAGCCCAGCGAGCGAAGGTTCGGCAGCGACAGGCCGCCGGCGTTCAGGACGCCCGCCGTGGTGTCGGACGGAACCTGCGAGTTCATCAGGGCCGGAATGGTGGCCAGATAGTCGATGACCGTGTTCTGACCCGTGGTCAGCAGGGTCTCGCGGCTGACCTGGATCAGCGGGGTCGGAGCGGTCGTCGGGTCGCGACGGATACGCGAACCGGTGACGACGATTTCCTCAACCGTCGTAGCCTGTTCCGACTGCGCCGGCTGGGCCGATTGAGCGAACGCCGGAGCCGACGCCGCCATCAGACCCGCAAGGACAGTCGTCCCAAACAGGAAATTGCGCTTCAGATGCATTAGTCGGGACCCCCAAATGGAAAATGACACAACACCGCGATCGCCGAACGACCACGTGCCTAACTGCTCCGTTTAATCGAAATCGCCCGGCGAACAATGATTGCGACCCAAATCAGGCGATTGCGCGCCAGAACTGTTACAATCAGAACACACTAAGGTCACAGACCGCCGAAAAACGTTCGATGAGCGTGAACATTTGCAATGAACGCGCCCGAGGTGGAAAAATTTTTCGGATTCTGGCCGTCGGTCACCTTGAGCGACGCAATTTAATCGTCGCTCACGCGATCAACGCGAACTGCAACCGGCCGATTTGCGCCGAAAAGCCGCAACCCCGAGCTGTTGCAAGCCAATCAGGCCCTACAGGTTGTCGCGCAGCCAGCCGGCGGCGCGGGCCACCATGCCGCCGCGGTGCACCTTGGGGGCGTCGGCGGCGGTGATCTGACGGGACATCAGCTTGCGGGCCGAGACGGCCTCGCGCGGGCCGTAGGCGGCGCGCAGCAGGACGCCCGAGGCCGAGCAGAAGGCCGGGCCGGAGGCGGCGTCGGCCAGGTGAGGCGCGCGTTGCGGCTTGCCCAGGCGGACGGGGCGGTCGAAGACGCGCACCGCCAGTTCACGCACGCCGTTCAACTGGCTGGCCCCGCCGGTCAGGACGATGCCCGCGCCCGGGTCCATGCCGACGCCGGCGTGCTTGAGCCGGTCGCGCAGCAGTTCGAGGGTTTCCTCGACGCGCGGGGCGATGACGGTCTTCAGCATGGCGCGCGGGACGATGACGGGGCCGGCGGACGGGTCCTCGCCGCGCGGCGGGGCCTCCAGCATCTCGCGGTCCTCGTTGGCGCTGGCCATGGCCGAGCCGTGCAGGGTCTTCAGGCGCTCGGCGCCGACCTTGGAAGTCGACAGGCCGCGCGCGATGTCGGCGGTGACGTGATCACCGCCGACGTTGAGGCTTTCGATATGCAGCAGGGAGCGCCCGCCCCAGACGGCCGCCGAGGTCGAGCCGCCGCCCATGTCGATGCAGACGCTGCCCAGCTCCATCTCGTCCTCTTCCAGCGCGGCGAGCGAGGAGACGACCGGGGCGGCGGCCACGCCTTGCAGGTCAAGGTGAGCCAGTTCGAGGCAGTGGCTGAGGGCGCCGAAGGAGCCTTCAGACATGGAGACGACCAGCAGGTCCAGCCCCAGCGAGCCCCCGCGCATCGAGCGCGGATCATGGACGCCGCGCGCCCCGTCCACCGACCAGGCGATGGGCAGGACGTGGATCGGGCGACGGTTGGGCAGGCGGATCTGGGCCAGGGCCATGCCGATGGCGCGGGCCAGATCGCCGTCGCTGATCGGATGGGCGCCCAGGGAGACGCGGGCCTGGACCCGGTGGCTGGCCATCTGGCCGATGGCCGTGGTGACGATGACGCCGGAAACGGGCGAGCCGGCGGCGCGCTCGGCGCGCTCGACGGCGTGGCCGATGGCCTGGGCCGCCTCGTCCATGTTGACAATGGCCCCGCCGCGCACGCCGCGCGACTGGACGTGGCTGGCGCCCGCGACGCGGATGGTGCGGTCGGCGTGGCGCACGCCCTCGGGCTTCATGATGAAGCAGGCGACCTTGGACTGGCCCAGGTCGAGCGCGGCCACGGCCGGAGCGCGCGGGGCGCCCTTGGCTTGATCCGTGTTCGTGTCTCGGCTGCGTCCGGCCATGATGCTCGTATCCTGAATAGTCGTGTCAGACAGCGCCTTCGGAGGGCCGGACGGCGACCTCCTCGGGCGTGCGGAGATCGACCCGGGCGAAGCCCAGATCGAGAAGGCGTTCGCGCTGGTCCAGCGCGTCGAGACGGATCAGCGCGCTGTCCTGATCCACGGCAGGCAGCTGGATCAGAGCGCCGTCCTTGAGGCGGAGATCCCAGCGGCGCTCGTCCACCCGGACGAGGGCTTCAACGCGCGCCATCAGGCGCGGGCGCTGGGCCAACAGCGGAAGGATCTCGGCGGCGGTCTGATCGGCGCCCTTGCCGACGACCAGCGGAAGCTTGGGATAGCGGCCGGCGTCAGCGCCCTGGATGACCTGGCCCCGGCTGTCGATGACGTAGGCGTGGCCGCCGGTCTGCCAAACGGCCAGACGGTCATGTTCCTTGACGTCGACGATCAGGGTGTCGGGCAGCAGGCGCACCACGCGCGCCTCCTTGACCCAGCCCACGGCCTGCACCCGGTCGCGCACGGCGTTGAGGTCGAGGCTGACGATGGGCTGGTCGGCGCTGACGCCGACTGCCTGCTGGATAGCGGCGCGGGCCTCGGGCGAGGCGCCGGTGACGTGCAACTTCTTCACCTTCAGGCCCATGCCCGAGGTGACGCTGTCGAAGCGGTTGGAGACCGAGTTGGAAATGCGCTCGGCCCGCGCCCCGGTGGCCAGGACCCCGCCCAGCACCACGACGCCCGCCACGATGGAGATCAGAACGGCGCGCGGCGACAGGTCCAGCCGACCGATGGCGGCGACCTTGCCCGGCGTGGCCGGAGCGTTGCGGGAGCCCTGCCCCCTGCCCTTCGTCGAACCCTGTCGCCGACCGCCGCGCACTACCGCGGGCATGAGGCGTCCTCCACCATCCACCGAACCAGATCACGATACGCCATCCCGACATAGGCCGCCTGCTCGGGACTGAGCGAGGTCGGCGTCATGCCGGGCTGGGTGTTGACCTCCAGAAGAACGAGAACGTCGTTAACATCGTCATAACGAAAATCGGCCCGGGACACGCCGCGGCAGCCCATGGCCGTATGAGCGAGTTCCGACTGACGTAAAGCCTTGTCAAAGACGTGGGCCGGCAGCTCAGCGGGCAGGACATGCTTGGAGCCGCCCGGAGCGTATTTAGCCTCGTAGTCGTAGAAACCCTTGGTCGGGGTGATGTCGGTGACGGTCAGGGCGCGCGGGCCGCTGGTCTCGCCCAGGACCGTGACGGCCAGTTCCTTGCCCGCGATGAAGGGCTCGACCATAACCAGGTCGCCATAGGTCCAGCTGTCGTCGCCGACGATGGCGCAGGGCGCGTCGCCCGGCTGGATGACATAGACGCCGACCGAGGAGCCCTCAGCGTTCGGCTTGATGACATAGGGGGGCTGAATGACGTGGTCCGCCGCCACCGCCTTGCGGTCGAACAGGCCGCCGCCGGGGACGACAACGCCCGCCGCGCGCAGCACGGCCTTGGACTTGTCCTTGTCCATGGCCAGGGCCGAGGCCAGGACGCCTGAGTGGGTGTAGGGAATGCGCAGGGTCTCAAGGATGCCCTGGACGCAGCCGTCCTCGCCCCATTCGCCATGCAGGGCGTTGAAGACGACGTCGGGTTTCAGGGCCGTCAGCACCTGGGCCAGATCGCGACCCGCGTCGACACGCGTGACCTTGGCGACCTGCCCCTCCAGGGCGTCGGCGCAGCCTCGCCCCGAGGACAGCGAAACCTCGCGTTCCGACGACAGGCCGCCCATCAGGACAGCGACGTGAAGAGTGTTCAGGGGCGCGCGCATGGGACGATCCGACTACTAGCCCGCCCCTATGCCCTGAATACGGTTAACCGGTTGGAAACGATAGCGGGGCGGATGCGGAATTCACCGGTCCGCGATTGCGCCTCGCGCGTCGTCCGCCTCCCCTACCCCTTCACCCGCCAGGTCGCGCCTTGCGGGCCGTCCATGACGACGACGTTCAGTTCGTTCAGCCGGTCGCGGATGCGGTCGGCCTCGCCCCAGTTCTTTTGGGCGCGGGCGACAGCGCGCTGCTCCAGCAGGGCCTCGACCTCGGCCTTCAGGGCCGGATCGCCGCCCTCGAACCATTCGTCCGGCGTCAGGGCCAGCACGCCCAGCAAGCCGGCGGCTTCGACCAGGCTCCAGCGGGCCATGGCCACGTCGTTGATGTCGGCCTCAGCATCGTTCAGCAAGTCGCGCAGGGCGTTGCCCAGCCCGAACAGTTGGGCGATGGCGCCCGGCGTGTTGAGGTCGTCCTCCAGCGCGTCCAGCACCGGGTCGAGGGCGTTCTCGGCCAGCTCCATCTCGGCCTCTTCCAGGACGGAGAGGTCGAAATCGGCTAGTCTGGCGTCGGCGTCGCGCAGGACGCCGTAGAGGCGGTCCAGGTTCTTGCGCGACTGATCCAGCAGGGTCTGGTTCCAGTCCAGCGGCTGACGATAGTGGGCGCTCAGCAAGGCCCAGCGCACCACCTCGCCCGGCATGGCCTTCACCAGATCATGCAGCAGAAGGACGTTGCCGATCGACTTGGACATCTTCTCGGCGTCCACCGTCAGGAAACCGTTGTGCATCCAGTAGCGGGCGTATTCGTCATGGGCCTGGTCGCCGTGGGCGTGACCATGGGCGCAGACGCCCTGGGCGATCTCGTTCTCGTGGTGCGGGAAGACCAGGTCGATGCCGCCGCCGTGGATGTCGATGGGCAGGCCGAGGGTCTGCTCGATCATGGCCGAGCACTCGATGTGCCAGCCGGGACGCCCTTCGCCCCACGGGCTCGGCCAGGACGGCTCGTCCGCCTTGGACGGCTTCCACAGGACGAAGTCGTGCGGGTTCTTTTTATAAGGCGCAACCTCGACGCGGGCGCCGGCGATCATGTCGTCCAGGTTGCGGCCCGACAGCGCGCCGTAGGACGGATAGCTGGAGACATCGAACAGGACATGACCCTCGGCGGCATAGGCGTTGCCGGCGTCGATAATGGCCTGAATCTGGGCCGTGATGGCGCCGATATAGTCGGTGACGTGGGGGGCGATGTCCGGCGGGCTGACGTTCAGCAGGCCCATGTCGGCCAGGTAGGCCGCCTCGTACCGCGCCGTGATCTCGCCTATGGCCACGCCTTCGCGGGCGGCCTTGGCGTTGATCTTGTCATCCACGTCGGTGACGTTGCGGGCGTAGATGACCTTGTCCGGGCCATAGGTCCGGCGCAGCAGTCGCACCAGGACGTCGAACACCACCGGCGGACGCGCATTGCCGATGTGGGCGTAGTCATAGACCGTCGGGCCGCAGACATAGAGCGTCACCCGGTTCGGATCGCGCGGCGTGAAGGCGCGCTTTTCACGGCGAAGGGTGTCGTGGATGTGCAACGGCATGGGTGACAGTCTTTTGCGAGTTTTCTTGCGGGACGGACGACGTGTCCCATATAGCGGCCTGATACACAGTCATACTTGATTGGTAAAAGGTAGCCTTGGCGGTCTCCCCGCCCCTCTGGATCAGTTCATGAGCACTTCGCCCGCCAAGCCCGTCCTCGTCACCGAAGAGACCGCCGTCGTGCGCCCCAGCCGCGAACAGGCGCTGGAGGCCGTGCGCACCCTGATCGCCTGGGCGGGCGACGATCCCTCGCGCCCCGGCCTGATCGACACGCCCAAGCGGGTGGTCGACGCCTATGGCGAATGGTTCGACGGTTACGACGCCGATGCGGGCAAGGAGTTGTCGCGCACCTTCGAGGACGTGACCGGCTATGACGACATGGTCATCCTGCGCGACATCGAGATCGAGAGCCACTGCGAGCACCACATGGCCCCCTTCCTCGGCAAGGCCTATGTCGCCTACCTGCCGGGCGAGAAGGTCGTGGGCATCTCCAAGCTGGCGCGCGTGGTCGAGATCTTCGCCCGTCGCCTGCAGAACCAGGAGACCCTGACCAACGACATCATCGAGGCCATCGAATCGCACCTGCAGCCGCGCGGCGTGGCCGTCCTGGTCGATGCGGCGCACCAGTGCATGACCACGCGCGGCGTTCATCACCGCCACGTCACCACCATCACCACCCGCTTCACCGGCGCTTTCAAGGACGACCCGGCCCTGGCCGACCGCTTCCTCAAGCTGGCCAGGGGCTGAGGACAAGAGGCTGAGTCGCAAGGGGTTTGATCCGGTCGTCTCGCACCTGCGAAACGACCGATTTGGCAATCTTATTGCCCTTTGACGCGAATTCGTCACGCAAGACGGCTTTACAAGCCCGGCGCGGGACGCCAAGAGACGATCCATACCTTTGAGTGCTGCTCGCCGGAGAATGCGAGCTGTGATGGAGACGACGGCGTATGGGCTCTAAACTTTCCGGTCCCGCGGGCCAGGGTGGCAAAACGATCGAACAGAACGCTGACATCAACGTCACGCCGTTCGTCGACATCATGCTGGTGCTGCTGATCATCTTCATGGTCGCCGCGCCGCTGGCCACCGTGTCGATCAAGCTGGACCTGCCGCCGGCGGTCCCCAGCGAAACCAATGAAAAGCCCAAGGAACCCGTGTACGTCACGATCCAGGAGTCGGGCAGCATCTACATCGCCGAGAAAGAAACCTCGGTCGCCACCCTCCCGGCCGACGTCTGCGCCGCGCAGAACGTCACGACGGACTGCCGCGAAGAGCGCGTCTTCGTCCGCGCCCAGCCGGAAGTGAAGTACAACCAGTTCATGGAAGTCATGAACAAGCTTCAGGAAAACGGCTTCTACAAGGTCGGTCTGCTGAACGAAGACATCGAGTAGGACTTAGCTCCGCTCTCAATGAATCAGGGCCGCTCCTCCGGGAGCGGCCCTTTTTCTTGGCCTGAACGCCATCCCCGCTTGCCCCCGAGACAATGCCGGTCCTTGATGCAGACCGTCAGTTTTCGGGGGAATCCGCCATGCGTCGCCGCACCTTCCTGTCCAGTTTGCCTGCGGGCGCCCTTCTGGCCGGAGCCGGCTCGGTCGCCGCCCAGACGACGCCGGCGCCCGCCACCGCAGCCCCCGCCTCGTCTCGCCCCGCCGATCCCTACGCCGGCGTCGGCATCGGCGACCGGGTGACAGGGCCGAAATTCGTCGGCCGCTCGACCGTCTGGGGCGCCAACGGCGCCGCCGCCACGGCCCACCCCGCCGCCACCCTGATCGGACTGGACACCCTGAGGCGCGGCGGCTCGGCCATCGACGCCGCCATCGCCATCAACGCCGCCTTGGGCTTCCTGGAGCCGACCGCCAACGGCATCGGCGGCGACGCCTTTGGCCTGATGTGGGACCCGGCCCAGAAGAAGGTCGTCGGCTTCAACGGTTCGGGGAATAGTCCTCTCGCGTTGTCGCTGGCGACCGCCCGCTCGAAGGCCGTGGACGGCTATCTGCCCAAGTACGGCGCCGTGACCGTCAACGTGCCCGGCACGGTCGACGCCTGGTGGAGCGCGCACCAGCGCTACGGCAAGCTGCCTTGGAAGGACGTCCTGATTCCCGTTGCCGAACTGTGCGAACAGGGCGTGCCCGTGCCTGAGGTCATCGCCTGGTATCTGGAACGCAACATGGCCGGCTTCGACCGCGCCAGCGCCCAGATCGAGGAGAACGACAACCGCAAGAAGGTGTACCGCCCCGACGGCCGCACGCTGAAGACGGGCGAGATTTTCGCCAACCCGGACCTGGGCCGCACCTACCGCATGATCGCCGAGGGCGGGCGTGACGCCTTCTACGACGGTGCCATCGCCGACCACATCGAGCGCTATTTCAAGCGCATAGGCGGCTGGATGACCCGCGCCGACCTGGCCGCCCACCGCACCGAATGGGTCGAGCCGCTGATGACCACCTATCGCGGGGTCGAGGTCTATAGCCTGGGGCCGAACACCCAGGGCCTGTCGACCAACCAGATCCTGAACATCTGCGAGCAGTTCGACCTCAAGGCCATGGGCTTCCAGTCCGCCGCCTCGATCCACGTCCAGGCCGAGGCCAAGCGGTTGGCCTTCGAGGATCGCGCCCGCTACTTCGCCGACGAGCGCTTCGCCAAGGCCCCGACCGCCTGGCTGAACTCCAAGGCCTACGCCGCCGAGCGCGCCAGGCTGATCAACCCGGATCGCGTCATGGATCGGGTCTTCCCCGGCGACGCCCCGACCCAGGGCGACACCACCTATTTCAGCGTGGCCGACAAGGACGGGATGATGGTCAGCTGGATCCAGTCCAACTATCGCGGCATGGGTTCGGGCCTGACGCCGGATGGTCCCGACGGCGGGACCCTGGGCTTCATGTTCCAGGACCGGGGCGAGCTGTTCGCCCTGACCGACGGCCATCCCAATGTCTATGCGCCGGGCAAGCGACCCTTCCACACCATCATTCCCGGCTTCGCCTGCAAGGACGGGGAGCCCTGGCTGGCCTATGGCGTCATGGGCGGCGGGATGCAGCCCCAGGGGCAGGCCCAGATCATCATCAACATGGTCGACTATGGCCTCGACCCGCAGCAGGCCGGGGACAGCCCGCGCTGGCAGCACTACGGCTCGTCCGAGCCGACCGGCCAGCCCGCCGAGGGCGTCGGCAAGCTGCACCTGGAAACCGGCGTGCCCGAAGCCACCAGGCAGCAGCTGACCGCCATGGGCTGGGACCTCGGCCCGCCCGACGGCGGCTTCGGCGGCTATCAGAACGTCATGAAGCAGATAAACGCACAGGGCCGCTGGACCTACGGCGCGGCCACCGAGATGCGCAAGGACGGCAACGCCCTGGCCTATTGAGGAGAACGCCATGATCGCCGCCCTTCTGGCCGCCGCCGCCCTCGCTGCGCCCGCCGCCTGCACGCCCGTTCCCGGCGTCGAAGCGCTTTGGAAGAACGAGATCCGCTACGTCGTCGTCGGCGAGATGCACGGCACGGCCGAGACCCCCGCCGCTTTCGCTGACATGGTCTGCGCCGCGCGGGACAAGGGACCGGTGACGGTCGCGCTCGAATTCTCGGAAGGCATGCAGCCCATGATGGACGCCTTCATGGCGGCCGAAAGCGACGAGGCCGCCCGCGCGATCCTGGCCGCCTATCCGCACGGCCCCTTCGTCCACCACGACGGGCGCGGCAGCGTGGCCATTCTGGACATGCTGCTGCGTCTGCGGGCGATGAAGCGCGAGACGCCAGGCCTCAAGATCGTCGCCTTCGCCCCCGACAGCCCGCGCGTTGGGGGCTTCAGTCAGTCCTACTACGACCTGGACATGGGTCATCGACTGGCGACCGCCGCGCGCAAGGCGCCGGACAGCCGGATGCTGGTCCTGGTCGGCAACATCCATGCGCAGAAAAAGACAATCGATAGCTTCAACCTGACCCCCGCGGTGATGCACCTGCCGTCGGCCGAGGTCGTCAGCCTCTATGTCGTTCCGCAGGGCGGAAGCGCCTGGAACTGCGGAGGTGAAGCCTGCGGCGCCAATCCCTTGCCGGAGACCTACGACGCCGCCGCGCGGGGCGTCGTCATCCAGCCCTATGGCAACGGCGCCTTCGACGGCGTCCTGGCGCTCGGCCCGACCACCGCATCCGAACCCGCCAAGCCTTGACCTGACGCCACGTCAATCGCCTAGAGTTCGTTTCCAAACAGGACGGACCCTATGACCGAGCTCGTGACCCGCGACTTCACCGCCCCGGCCCCCGACGGTTATCCGCTGTCGATGCGACTGGTGTCGGCGGCGGAGCCGCGCATCGCCGTGCTGGTGTCGTCGGGGACGGGCTTTCCCAAGGGCTTCTATGAGCGGTTCGCGCGGCATCTGGCCGAGCGCGGCGCGGCGGTGCTGACCTATGATTTTCGGGGCATAGCCGGGTCGCGGCCCGATGACCTGAAGGCGATGGCGATGGACTACCCCGACTGGGGCCGGCTGGACATGCCCGCCGCCCTGGACGCCCTGATCGCGGCGGCGCCGGGCCTGCGCGTCGTCCATGTCGGCCACAGCGTCGGCGGGCATTTCCTGGGCTTCATGGCCAATCAGGACCGGATCGACCGCCACGCCTTCGTCTCGGTCGGCACCGGATGGTGGGGCGGGCACCACCGCAGCTACAATCCGCTGGAGCTCTTCTTCTGGCTGGGCTTCGGCCCGTTCAGCCTGATGCGGCACGGCTATATCAAGGGCGGCGGCCTGTGGGGCGGGACCGACCTGCCGCGCGGCGTCTTCACCACCTGGCGGCGCTGGTGCCTGAAGCGGGCATACTTCTCGCGCGAGCTGGAAACGAGCTTGCGGCCCCATCATTACGAGGCGGTGACCGCGCCCATCCGATCCTGGATCTTCACCGACGACCCCATCGCCACGCCGAACACCGCGCGCGACCTGCTGACGGTTTACCCCAAGGCCCCGTCCGAGATCAGTGTCCACGCCCCCGACGACTTCGGCGCGCGGCGCATCGGCCATGAAGGGGCCTTCCGCAAAGGGATGGAGCCCTTGTGGGATCAGATTTTCCACTGGCTGGACAATGGCGAGGCCTGATCGAGCGCCTATATCGAGCGCTCCTTAATGCCGGAGCCTCCCATGCCCTATTCCGATCAGCCGACCGTCATCGCCTCGGGCGTGGAGATTCCGCTTCTCGGTTTCGGCACCTGGCAGCTGGAAGCCGACGACGCCCGGCGCATGGTGCTGGAGGCCCTGCGCATCGGCTATCGCCACATCGACACGGCCTGGATCTACAAGAACGAGAAGGCGGTGGGCGACGGCATCGCCGACGCCGTGACCGAGGGGATCGTGGCCCGGGACGACATCTTCGTCACCACCAAGATCTGGGTCGAGCACTTCCATCGCGACGCCCTGCTGCGTCAGGCCGAAGAGTCTGCGATCAGCCTGGGCCTGACGCCCGACCTGCTGCTGCTGCACTGGCCCAAGCCGACGCCCTCGCTCAAGGAGACGATCGACGCCCTGAACGAGGCCCAGGAAAAGGGTTTCACCAGGCATATCGGTCTGTCGAACTTCCCCTCGGCCCAGTTCCGCGAAGCGGCGGCCCTGTCGAAGGCGCCGCTGGTGACCGATCAGGTCGAGTATCACCCCTACCTGTCGCAAAAGACCCTGATCGAGACCGCGCGCGAACTGGGCTCGTCCATCACAGCATGGTCGCCGCTGGCCCAGGGCAAGATTGCCGACGACGCCGTGATCGGCGAGATCGCCAAGGCTCACGGCAAGACCAACGGCCAGGTCACGCTGCGCTGGCTCATCCAGCAGGGCGTGATCGCCATTCCGCGCACCACCAAGGTCGAACGCGCCCGCGAGAGCTTCGACATCTTCGACTTCGAACTGTCGGCGGACGAGATGGCGCGCATCAGCGCCCTGGCCCGTCCCGATGGCCGTCTGGGTGACTGGCTGGACGCGGCCTTCCAATGGGATCAGGATGCCTGAATAAGCAGCGTCGCAGGACGCGCGCGTCGGGAGGACGCCATGGGTTCGGTTCTGGGCTTTCCGGGGATTGATCCGATGGACGCCGTCGTCGGCGCCCGCATCCGGCGCTGGCGCGACCAGAGGGGGGTGTCGCCGGACGATCTGGCCGCCGCCCTCGACCTGACGCCCGAGGCCCTGCGCCGCATCGAAGCGGGGCGCGAACATCTGGATTCCGCCGGCATCGACGCCGCCACCCGCGCCCTTCGCCTGCCGGTGTGGGCACTGGTGTCAGACGTGCCGGGCTACTGATGGCCCGCCTTTACCGCGCGATCTTCGCCGCTCTCGGCTGGTTCGCCCTGGGCCTGCAATACGGGCTGATGCTGAAGGGCAATCCGCAGACCGGCGCGGGCGAGCTGACGCTCAACTTCTTCAGCTACTTCACCATCCTGTCGAACATTCTGGTGGCCCTGGCCCTGACGGCGCCGGCCGTGGCGCCGAACAGCCGGCTGGGACGCTGGTCGCTCAGCGAGAGCGTCCGGGCCGCCGTGACCATGTATATCGTCGTGGTCGGGGTGGTTTATCACTTCCTGCTGGCCCCGATCTGGAACCCGCAGGGGTGGTCGCTGGTCGCCAACAACCTGCTGCATTACGTCATGCCGATCGCCTTCGCCGTCGACTGGCTGGTCTTCACGCCCAAGGGACGGCTGCGCTGGGTCGATCCGGCCCGGTGGCTGGTCGTGGTGCTGATCTATGGCGGCTGGACCCTGCTTCACGGCAAGCTGAGCGGCTGGTGGCCCTACTGGTTCGTGGACGTGGATCGACTGGGGCTGGGCAGGACCGCAGTCTATTTCGCGGGCCTGCTGGTCTTCTTCCTGATCGTGGGCCTGATCGTCGTGGCGATCGATCGCACCTTCGGACGGCGTGACAGACGGCTCGCGTCCGCCTAAGCCTCAGCGCATGGCCTACAAGTCCCTGCGCGATTTCATCGCGACCCTAGAAGCCGATGGCGAACTGGTTCGCGTGTCGGAGCCCGTCTCCACCCATCTGGAGATGACCGAGATCCAGACCCGGCTGCTGAGGAACGGCGGCCCGGCGGTCCTGTTTGAAAAGCCGGTCATGCCGGACGGCTCGATCAGCCCTATTCCCTGCCTGGCCAACCTGTTCGGCACGGTGAAGCGGGTCGCCATGGGCGTGACGCTGGAGGGCAAGCAACGCACCACGGCGGGCGAACTGCGCGAGGTCGGCGAACTGCTGGCCTTCCTTCGCAATCCGACGCCGCCGCGCGGCTTCTCGGACGCCATGGAGATGCTGCCCTTGGCGCAGACCGTCATGTCCATGCGGCCCAAGACGGTGAAGAGGGCCCCGGTGCAGGAGGTGGTGCTGAAGGGCGATCAGATCGACCTGACCAGCCTGCCGATCCAGGGCTGCTGGCCCGGCGAGCCGGCGCCGCTCATCACCTGGGGTCTGGTCGTGACCAAGGGGCCGTCGGACGACCGCGAGGACGACTTCAACCTGGGCATCTATCGGATGCAGGTCCTGGGCAAGGACAAGGCCATCATGCGCTGGCTGGCCCATCGCGGCGGGGCCCAGCACTATGCCCGGCACAAGAAGGCGGGCAAGCGCGAGCCCCTGCCCTGCGCCGTGGTGCTCGGCGCCGATCCCGGCACCATCCTGGCCGCCGTGACCCCGGTGCCGGAGACCCTGTCGGAGTATCAGTTCGCGGGCCTGATGCGCGGCTCAAAGGCCGAGCTGGTCGCCTGCAAGACCGTGCCGCTGATGGTGCCGGCCCAGGCCGAGATCGTGCTGGAAGGCCATGTCCTGCTTGACGAGTTCGAGGACGAAGGCCCCTACGGCGACCACACCGGCTACTACAACTCGGTCGAGAAGTTCCCGGTCTTCCAGGTGACGGCGATCACCATGCGCAAAGACCCGATCTATCTGACCACCTTCACCGGGCGCCCGCCGGATGAGCCGTCCGTGCTGGGCGAGGCCCTGAACGAGGTCTTCATCCCCCTGATCCGCCAGCAGTTTCCCGAGATCACCGACTTCTGGCTGCCGCCCGAGGGGTGCAGCTATCGCATCGCCGTGGTGTCGATGAAGAAGGCCTATCCCGGCCACGCCAAGCGGGTGATGATGGGCTGCTGGAGCTATCTGCGGCAGTTCATGTACACCAAGTGGATCATCGTCGTGGACGACGACATCAACGCCCGCGACTGGAAGGACGTCATGTGGGCCGTCTCGACCAAGATGGACCCGGCGCGCGACATCACCGTCATCGAGAACACCCCGATCGACTATCTGGACTTCGCCAGCCCCGAGAGTGGCCTGGGCTCCAAGATCGGTCTGGACGCCACCGACAAGTGGGAGCCCGAGACCAAGCGCGAATGGGGCGAGGAAATCCGCATGGACGCGACCGTGATCGAGCGGGTCAACGACATCTGGGACAGCCTCGGATTGCCGGGCGACAAGACGCCGATCTGGAAATAGCGCCGACAGCGATCGCCGAACTCCAGTCGCGATAGGCTCTCCTTAATCCTCTCGCCGTTAAGCCGGTGAGGATCGGGGAGAGACCATGCTTGCTTTCAAGAAACTGACTGTCGCTGGTAAAATGCTGACGGCGGGCGGCGCCGTCACGGGCGTCCTGCTGCTTTGCGCGGCCTTCGCCGTCTCGCACAACACGCGAACCGTTGCGCGTGGTCTGTCGCACGACTACGCTCAGGCTCTGAGCGACGGCGCCGTGGCCAACGTTAGCGGCAAGATCGGCGAAGCCTCCTCCACCGCCCGATCGATGGCCGAGATGATCGGCAAGGCCCATGAATCCGGCGTGCGCGACCGCACCACGGTCATGGCCATGATGAAGCCCGCCGCCACCGCGACGCCGCTGGTGCTGGGCAGCTGGTTCATCGCCGCGCCCGGCGCTTTTGACGGCCGCGACGCCTCTCTGGCGGGCCGGGTCGACCTGGGCTCGAACGCCGCCGGTAACTTCCTGCCCTACTGGGTCAACGACGGCGGCGTGATCACCATGCAGCCGCTGAACGCCGGCAACGACTACGAGCAGCCCTACTTCACCCTGCCCTTCAACAGCGGCAAGCCGGCCATTGTCGAGCCCTACGCCTATGACGTCGGCGGCAAGTCGGTGCTCATGACCTCGGTGGCCTATCCGGTCGTCTCGGGCGGCAAGGTGATCGGCGTGGCCGGTCTGGACCTGGCGCTGGATGATCTCTCGACCCTGCTGGGCGAGATGAAGCCGCTCGGTTCGGGACAGGTCATGCTGCTGTCCAGCTCGGGCGCCTGGGTGTCGCACCCCAACGCCGCCCTGCGCACCAAACCCTATGCCGAGGATCAGGCCGAGGCCGTGCGCGCCGTCCTGAGCCGCAACGAGGCGACCCTGCTGAGCGGCATGCGCAGCCTGACCGGCGAACGCATCGAGCGCCGCGTCAGCCCCGCCCCCCTGCCCGGCCTGAACGCCACCTGGGGTCTGGTGACCGACATCCCCACCAAGGCCATCAACGGCCCGTCTGACCGCCTGGCCGTCGCCATGATGATCGGGGGTCTGGTCATCCTGGCCCTGGTTCTGGCCAGCCTGTTCTTCGTCACCGACAAGGTGGTGCGCCAGCCGCTGGCGCGGCTGACGGCCTCGGTCAAGGCGCTGAACGCCGGCCGCTATGAAGAGCCGGTGCGCGGCACCGAAAGCGCCGACGAGGTCGGCGGCATCGCCCGCGCCCTGGAGGGCTTCCGCCATCAGCTGGCCGACACCGAGCGCCTGAGGGCCGAGCAGGAACAGAGCCGCATCGCCGCCGAGGCCGAACGCCGGCGCAACGACGCCGTCCGCCGGGCGGCCGAAGAGGAGCAGCGCCTCGTCGTCGCCTCGGTGGGCGAGGGCCTGTCGCAACTGTCGGACGGCAACCTGACCTATCGTCTGGAGGCCGCCTTCCCCGAGGACTATCGCAAACTGCGCGACGACTTCAACCTGGCCATGGGCCGGCTGGAAGAGACGATGACGGTCATCATCGGCAGCGCCGCCGGCATCCGCTCGACCACCACCGAAATCAGCCAGGCCTCCGACGACCTGTCGCGCCGCACCGAGCAACAGGCGGCCAGCCTGGAAGAGACCGCCGCCGCTCTGGAAGAGGTCACGACCACCATCCGCCATGCGTCGGACGGCGCCGATCGCGCCCGCGACATCGTTGAGACGACCCGCCAGAACGCCCGTCGCAGCGGCGACGTGGTCGATCAGACGGTCACGGCCATGCGCGAGATTGAGTCCTCGGCCCAGCAGATCGCCCAGATCACCGGCGTCATCGACGAGATCGCCTTCCAGACCAATCTTCTGGCCCTGAACGCCGGGGTCGAGGCCGCCCGCGCCGGCGACGCGGGTCGCGGCTTCGCCGTGGTGGCCTCGGAGGTCCGGGCTCTGGCCCAGCGCTCGGCCGAGGCCGCCAAGGAGATCAAGGCCTTGATCGGCTCCAGCACCGAGCGGGTCAACCAGGGCGTCCGGCTGGTCGACGACACCGGTCAGGCCCTGACCCGCATCATCGACGAGGTGGCCCAGATCAGCGGTCTGGTCGCCGATATCGCCGCCTCCGCGCGGGAACAGGCGACCGGCTTGGGCGAGATCAATGTGGCGGTGAACCAGATGGATCAGATGACCCAGCAAAACGCCGCCATGGTCGAGGAATCCACCGCCGCCTCGCATTCGCTGGCGCAGGAAACCACCAGCCTGGCCGACCTGATGGGCCGCTTCCGCATCCGCGCTGAAACCGCCCCGGCGGCGCGTCCGGCGTCCGCGCCCCGCACTGTCACCGCCCTGAAAACCGTGGGAGGACGCGGCCTGTCGGCCGTTCCCGCGGCCTCGACCGACAACTGGGAAGAGTTCTGACACCCGGCCATCCCCGCCGCCGACTGGCGCCGTCTGGCGCTGCGGCGGGGAACCGTCTAGCTTGATCGCCGCCATTGTCGGGGGGCCGTCTTGAGCGCGTTCGAGTTCTTCTTCAGCTTCTACGGCCTGTTGCTGGGTCTGTCGGTGGCCGAACTGGTCGGCGGCTTCGCGCGAGTGCTGCACGAACGCGAACGCATTCGCTTCGGCTGGCTGACTCCGGCGCTTGCCCTGTTCGTGGCCATCGACATCGCCACCTTCTGGAACCAGGCCTGGGTGATCTTTCGCGGGGCGCCGTTCAACACCTTCCTGCTGCTGGTCAGCCTGAGCATCGCCGCGACCTTCTATGTGGCGGCCAGCGTCACCTTCCCCCGCGTCTCGGCCGAGGGCGCGCATGAGCGGGTCGATCTGGACGCCCACTTCTGGGCCCATCGCAAGCTGGCGTTCGGTTGCATCATGGGCGCCAATCTGATCGTTGCGGTCATGGTCATCGTCTTGGGTCAGGTTGATCCCGGCTTCGCCAAGGTGGCCAGTTCGTTTTCCCTGTGGGCCGGTGTGACCGTCTTCGTGGTGGGGACGGCGACGGCGGCCTTCGCGCCCTGGCGGTGCGTGGCGATCGGGGCTCTAGCCGTCGTCCTTCTCTACAGCCTGTGGCAGATGGCCCGGTCGGCGGCGGCGCTGGCGGCCTGGGGCCCCGTCTTCGGCGCAGGCTGAGAACATTGCCGGAGACTTGCCAGACGATGACGATCAGCCCACGAAGAGCCATGCGCCCTGATTACTTCGTTGCGGCGGCCGTAGCCGCCCTTGTCGCCTGCGTGAGCCCCGCCATGTCCCAGACCCCGACTTCCGTTCCCAACGTCGCCCCCTGGGATCAGGCCTTCCTGCCGCCCGCCCCCGCTTGGAACGGCGCCTCCAGGGCCCTGCTGCGCGACGCCTCGGATCCCTGGGTCACGGCCTTCGAGGCCGACGCGGCGCATGACTTCTCGCCCTCCTACGCCGACACCCGCGCCTGGTTCGACCGGCTGGATGCGGCCAGCGACCTGATCCGCATCGAGCAGTTCGGCACATCGCCTGAGGGCCGCCCCCTCTATGCGGTGATCGCGTCCAAGGACGGCGCCACGCTGGACCCGTCCAAGCCCGTCCTGCTGGCCCAGGCCAGCATCCATCCGGGCGAGATCGACGGCAAGGACGCGGGCATGATGCTGCTGCGCGACATGGCCTTTTACGGCAAGGACGGCCTGCTGGACCGCGCCAACCTGATCCTGATCCCGATCCTGAGCGTGGACGGGCATGAGCGCACCGGCCCCTATTCGCGGCCCAACCAGCGCGGGCCGCGCAATCAGGGCTGGCGCCACACGGCGACCAACCAGAACCTGAACCGCGACTTCATGAAGCTGGATCAGGCCGAGATGCAGGCCGTCATGGGCCTGATCCACAAGTATCAGCCCGACCTCTACGTCGACATCCACGTAACCGACGGCATCGATTATCAGTACGACGTCACCTACGGCTACAACGGCGAGGACGGCGTCTGGAGCCGCAGCCCCGCCATCGCCAAATGGCTGGACGACGCCTTCAAGCCCGAGATGAACGCCGCTCTGGAAGCCCAGGGCCACATCCCCGGCGAACTGGTCTTCGCCATCGACGACCGCGACCCGAAGAAGGGCATGAACGACGGCGGTCTGGGCGAACGCTACTCCAACGGCTGGGGCTCGGCGGCCCACGTCCCGACCATCCTGATCGAGAATCACAGCCTGAAACCGCACGAGCAGCGGGTGCTGGGCACCTATGTCTTCCTGGAAGAAGCGCTGAAGCTGCTGGCCGACAAGTCGCAGACCCTGCGCGCCGCCATCAGCGCCGACCGCGCCCTGCGTCCCGCCGAACTGCCCGCCAACTTCGTCGGCGACGAGCAGCCGATCCGCACCCGTCCGTTCAAGGGCATCCTCTACGACACCTATGACAGCGTCGCCTCGGGCCGTCCCGAACTGCGCTGGCTGGGCCAGCCGGACCCGGAGCTGTGGCAGGTGCCCTACTTCGGATCGCGCCCGACGCTGACGCTGAAGCGCCCGACCGCCTACTGGGTGCCGTCCTATCGCGCCGACATCATCGAGCGGCTGAAGACGCACGGCGTGCAGATGGAGACCCTGTCCGCCCCGCGCACGGTCGCCGTCGACATGCTGCGTCTGGTCGACCCCAAGGTCTCGGCCCGCACCAATGAAGGTCACGTGCCGATCACGGTCGGCGAGGTCCGCCCTGAGGCCAAAGACTGGACCTTCCCCGTCGGCTCGGTGCGCGTGCCGACCGATCAGCCGATGGGCGATGTCGCCATCCTGCTGCTCGAGCCGCAGTCGTCCGAGAGCTTCTTCGCCTGGGGCATGTTCCCCGAGGTGCTGAACCGCGTCGAATACATCGAGGCCTACGCCATCGCGCCCCTGGCGGAGAAGATGCTGGCGGTCGATCCGGCGCTCAAGGCCGAGTTCGAGGCCAAGCTGGCGGCCGAGCCCGCCTTCGCCGCCGACGGCGACGCGCGTCTGGCCTGGTTCTACGAGCGCACGCCCTTCTATGATCAGCGCTTCCGCCTCTATCCTGTGGGGCGCGAACATTGAGCCTGATCCCGACCATTCAGGCGGCGGCCCTGTGGGGCGGGCTGCTGATCCTGCTGATGTTCGGCCTGTCGGGCGTGGTGGTGAACCGGCGCCGCAAGCACATGGTCGAGTTCGGCGACGGCGGCGAGCGTGAACTGGTCTGCGCCACCCGCGCCTTCGCCAACGCGGCCGAGTACATCCCCGCGGGGATGTGCGGCCTGATCCTGCTGGCCTTCCTGGGCGCGCCGGCCCTGCTGATTCATGCGGTCGGTGGGACCCTGTTCGCGGGCCGGGTGATCCACGCCCTGGGCCTGCTGTTCCAGCAAGGGCCGTCGCTGGGCCGCTCGGTCGGCATGATCCTGACCTGGCTGGCCCTGCTGGTGGCGGCGGTCAGCCTGATCGGCTGGTCGATCCTCTGAAGCGCGGCAGGCCGGTTGCGATACAGCGGCGGGTCCGCCATATCGGGGCATGTCCGCACAGACGCCCTCCCCCGACATCCTGCATGATCTGGTCGCCGCCGCGCTGAAGGCCGGCGCCGACGCCGCCGAGGCGGTATCCGCCCACCGCGCCTCCCTGTCCGTCGGCGTGCGCAACGCCGAACTGGAAGAGGTCGAGCGCGAAGAGGCCCGCGATCTGGGCCTGCGCGTCTTCGTCGGCCGGCGTCAGGCGACGGTGTCCGCCTCCGACCTGTCCGACGCCACCCGCGCCCGTCTGGTCGAGCGCGCCGTGGCCATGGCCAAACTGGCCCCCGAGGACCCCTATGCCGGTCTGGCGCCGCAGGACCGGCTGGCCCAGGGGCCCCACGCCGATCTCGACCTGTTCGATCCGTCCGAGCGCACCGCCGAGGCGCTGGAAGCCGCCGCCGCTGAGGCCGAGGCCGCTGCGCTCGCCGTCGAGGGCGTGTCCAAGTCCGAGGGCGGGCACGCCTCCTGGTCGGCCAGCGAATGGCGCCTGGTCACCTCGCACGGCTTTGACGGTCGCCACAAGGGCAGCGCCTTCTCACTGGGCGTCGGCGTCATCGCCGAGAAGAACGGGGCCATGGAGCGCGGCGGCGAAAGCCGCGCCACCCGCTACCTGTCCGACCTGCCCGGCGCCGCCGAGATAGGCCTGAAGGCGGGCGAGCGCGCCGTAGCCCGCGTCGGCTCGCGCAAGATCGCCTCGACCACCGCCCCGGTCATCTTCGAGAACCGCATCGCCACCCAGGTCCTGTCGCCCCTGCTGGGCGCCATTTCCGGCCCGGCCATCGCGCGTGGCAGCTCCTTCCTGAAGGACAAGCTCGGTCAACGGGTCCTGCCGGCGGGCGTGGACATGATCGACGATCCGTTCCGCCTGCGCGGCCTGGGCTCGACCCCCTTTGACGACGAGGGCGTGGCGGTCGAGCGGCGCAACATCGTCGAGGACGGCGTCATCACCACCTGGCTGCTGAACACCGCCGCCGCCGCCCAGCTGGGCATGGCCTCGACCGGCCACGCCTCGCGCGGCCTGGCGGGACCGTCGGGCGTCTCGACCCACAACCTGCATCTGGCGCCGGGCGAGCGCGACAAGGCGGGCCTGATGGCCGAGGCCGGGTCGGGGCTGCTGATCACCTCCATGTTCGGCCCCTCGCTGAACGCCAACAACGGCGACTGGTCGGCCGGGGTGTCCGGCTTCTGGTTCGAGGACGGCGAGTTGGCCTATCCGGTCAGCGAAGTGACCGTGGCGGGCAATCTGATCGACCTCTACGCCCGTCTGGTGCGGGGATCAGATCTGGAATTCCGGGGTTCCTTCAACGGCCCCTCCCTGATGTTCGACGCGGTGGCCATCGCCGGAAAATGACCGAGCTTCTGTCCGACCTCGAACTGATCCGCGACGCGGCTTCGGCGGCGGGCAAGCTGGCGCTCGAGCATCGCGAGGCAGGACTGAAGGTCTGGTCCAAGGAGGGCGGCTCGCCCGTCACCAGCGCCGACCTGGCGGTGGATCAACTGCTGCGCGACACGCTTTTGAGCGCCCGCCCCGACTACGGCTGGTTGTCAGAAGAGACGGCGGACAGCCCTGAGCGGCTGACGAAAAAGCGCATCTTCGTCGTCGATCCGATCGACGGCACCGTCGCCTATATGAAGAACAAGCCGTGGTGGTGCGTGCCCATCGCCGTGGTCGAGGACGGCCGCCCCGTCGCCGCCGTCATCCACGCCCCCATGCTGGGCGAGATGTTCGAGGCCACCCTCGGCGGCGGCGCGCGGCTGCAGGGCCGCCCGATCAGCGCCTCGGACACCGACACCCTGGAAGACGCCGAGCTTCTGGCCGACGCCCGGCTGATGGAGGCGCGCGAATGGACCGAGCCCTGGCCGGAAATGCGCTTCACCAAGCGCAACGCCCTGGCCTATCGCATGGCTCTGGTCGCCGCCGGGGCCTTTGACGCGGCCATCGCCATCGGCCCCAAATGGGACTGGGACGTCTGCGCCGGCGCCCTGATCGCCGAGGAGGCGGGCGCCCGCGTCAGCGATCATATGGGCCACGCATGGTGCTTTAATCGTCCCGATCCGCGACAAACCAGCCTGATCTGCGCCGCGCCGGCCCTTCACCCGTTGATCGTGAGGCGCACAGCGCCTATCCCGCTCGCCATCTGATCATCCCCTCTCGCAATGGACCCCCTCTCCATGGCCGACGCCCACGACCCCCAACTGCTTCACCTCGTCATCGGCGGCGAGATGCGCCACCCGTCCGAGCCGGTTTTCCGCGACTTGGACAAGGTTGAGTTCGTCGGCGCCTACGGCAGCTATGACGAAGCCAAGCAAGCTTGGAAGGCCCGCGCCCAGGCCACCGTCGACAACGCCCACATGCGCTACTTCATCCTGCACGCGCACAAGCTGATCGACCCGCGCTCGGACGTCTGATCCGCCGCCCTCGCCTCACGGCGAGGTTTACGGAACCGCACAGGCGGCTGACGCGCTTTCGTGTCAGCCGCCTTTGGCGTTTCTGGAGAGGTTTCCGTCATGACGCCCACCCTGATCGTCCTGCTGCTGGTGATCCTGGCCGTGGTCGCCGTCGTCTGGGTCGTGAAGAAGGGCCCCGCGCACACGCCCCGTCCCGGCGAGGATCAGGACACCGCCTGGAACGACCCCATCACCCCGGCCGAATCCGGGCATCATCATCCGTCCCGCAAGCCGGAGCCGCGACCGTGACCCTGTTTGGCCAGACCCTCGACGGGCAACAGCTGTTCGGGATCATCTCCCTGATCAGCGTTCTGGCTCTGTGGCTGATCGTTCTCGGGCGCGAACGCAATTATGCTCGTTGGTTTCGCCAGTGGGAAGCCGACCGCAAGGCGCGTCGCGACGCGGAAACGGCCCAGCACGGCCCGAAGCGCGGCCCCTGGGGCTAAGTCCTATTCGCGCTTCAGCAAGCGGTCCACGACCAGCTTGCCCCACCAGCCGGCCTTGAACTCGGCGCGTATCGCCTTGGGGTCGTAGGCGTCGCTGTCGACCCAGTCCTCGAAGCTGACCCCGGTCGGCTCGACCTCGGCGACATACTTCTCCAGCGTATAATCCAGCACCCCGGTCAGCCCCTCGCGGCTGTGCAGCGTACGCTTGCCCAGTTCCGTCATGGCCGCCGAGATCGGCTCGCCCAGACGGAAGTGGCGATAAAGCACCGCCATCATCCCCGCTCGGTCCGCACCCGACTTGCAATGGATCAGGGCCGGATACTCGATGGTCTTGAACAGGTCGCGCGCCCGGTCGATGCGGTCGCGCCCCGGCGGATCGCGCGAGTCCAGCGGGGCGTCGATCAGAGTCAGGCCCAGCCGCTTGCAGGCGTCCTTCTCCAGCCAGTAATAGGCTTCGTCGCGCTGCCCGCGCAGGTTGATGACGGTCCTGATCCCGCGCCTTTGCCAATAGGCCAGTTGCCCCGACGACGGTTGGTTGGTGCGCACCAGGTCCGGCCCCAGCCAATGGGCGTTGGTGAAGGCTGTGCGCAGGAAGGCGTGATCGGCCCAGAAATAGGACCAATGCGCCTTGAACCGGCCCATCAGCGTTGTCAGATCATAGTGCGCCATAGGCCGCAGATAGCGATGAAACCGCAGCGCGTCACCCACAGCCTTCGCCGTGCGGCTTGACTTGGCGCCCGTCCCGTTCGACCGAGAGCCGATGACTGTTCCCGCGCCCGCATCCGACACCCGCGAACCGCTGCGGCCGCTTCTGGGCCGGATCTGGCGCGACTACCTGTCCCGGCACAAGGGCGCCTTCTTCGCCTCCATGCTCTGCGCCGCGATCTCGGGCGGCCTGACCGCCCTGCTGCTGAAGTTCCTGGAACCGGCCATCGACCTGCTGTTCACCCAGCACCAAGGGCCGGTTCAGATCTGGGGCCTGGTCAGCATCCCGTCGGACAGGGTGCTGATCCTCATCCCGCTGTTCATCATCATGGTGGCGATCATCCGGTCGCTGGCCATGGCGGCTCAGGCGGCGCTGGTGAACCGGTTGGGTCACGGCATCGTCGGCGACATCCAGAAGCAACTGTTCGCGGGCATGATCCGGGCCGACCTGTCGAGGTTGCGCGGCCAGCATTCGGGGACCTTCGTCTCTTCCGTATTGTTCGACGCCAACCTGGTGCGCGAAGCCTTCACCTCGGGCGTGGTCAACTACACCCAGAACGCCCTGATGCTGCTGGGCGTCATCGTCGCCATGGGCTTCATCGACCTGCCGCTGACCCTGATCGTCCTGCTGGGCGTGCCGGTAGTCAGCTGGATCATCCGCCGCTTCGGCCAGAAGTCGCGCAAGGCCGCCCGGGGCGCCATGGTCGAGACCGAGGCCCTGTCCAGCGCCCTGATGGAGAACCTGGACGGCGTCCGCGTCATCAAGATCGAGAACCGCGAAGCCGCCGAGGAGGCCCGCGTCTCCACCGTCATCGACCGCCGCCAGCGTCACATCATCAAGGGCGCCGACAGCCGCGCCTTCGCCGGCCCCGCCAGCGACATCGTCGCCTACGCCATCGTCGCCGCTGTCATGGCCTATGCGGGCTGGAGCGCCAGTCAGGGCCAGATGACGGTCGGCGCCTTCGCCTCCTTTATCGGCATGTTGCTGCTGGCGGGACAGGCCCTGCGTCAGGTGACCAATCTGACCACCGTCCTCAGCGAAGGCATGACCGCCGCGCGTCGCCTGTTCACCGCCCTGGATATCGAGCCAGAGATCCGCGAGGCGACCGACGCCGTGGAGCTGGAGACCGGGCCGGTCACGGTCGCCTTCGATCATGTCTCCTTCACCTATGCCGCCAATGAAGAAGGCGGCGCGCCGACCCTGTCGGACGTCAGCCTGCATGTCGCGCCGGGCGAGACCATCGCCCTGGTCGGCCCCTCCGGCGGCGGCAAGTCCACCATCCTGTCGCTGCTGCCGCGCTTCTATGACGTCACCGCCGGCGCCGTGACCATCAATGGTCGCGACATCCGCGAACTGAAGCTGCAGTCCCTGCGCGATCACATCGCCCTGGTGACGCAGGAGCCCTTCCTGTTCGACGACACCGTGGCCGCCAACATCGCCTATGGTCGCAAGGGCGCGACAGCCGAAGACATCATCGAGGCTGCGCGATCCGCCGCCGCTCATGACTTCATCACCGCCCTGCCCGAAGGCTACGCCACCCGCGTCGGGGAGGCCGGGATGCGGTTGTCGGGCGGCCAGCGCCAGCGCATCGCCATCGCCCGCGCCTTCCTGAAGAACGCGCCCATCCTGCTGCTGGACGAGGCCACCAGCGCCCTCGACACCGAAAGCGAGGCCCTGGTTCAGGCCGCCCTGGAGCGGCTGATGCAAGGCCGCGCCACCCTGATGATCGCCCACCGTCTGTCGACGGTTCAGAACGCCGACCGCATCTATGTCATCGAGGCGGGTCGCGTGGTCGAACAGGGCACGCATAGCGCCCTGGTCTGGAAGGGCGGGCTCTACGCCCGCCTGGCCAGGCAGCAGTCGCTGGACGGCCCCGCGCCTGTCGGCGCGTCCGCCTTGCCCGACGAGACCGGCGCATGAGGCCCCTGCGTAATCCGCTCATCCAGACCTCCATGGCCTGGATCCTCTCGGAATGGATGCGGTTCTGCTACGCCACCATCCGTTGGGAATATGAGAACGAACAGGTCGCCGAGGAGGTCTGGGCCGAGGGCGGCGGCGTCCTGTGCGCCTTCTGGCACTCGCGGCTGGCCCTGGCCCCGGCCAGTTGGCCGATGAAGCGGGCCCAGCCGGTCAAGGGGCTGGTGTCGTTGAGCGCCGACGGCGAGTTCTTCGCGCGCGCTGTGGGTCGACTCGGCATCCCCGCCGTGCGCGGTTCCTCCAGCAACAAGGACAAGGCCAAGCAGTCCAAGGGCGGCACCCAGGCCCTACGCGACGGTCTGAAGCAGTTGAAGGTCGGCGGACTGGCGGTCACCCCGGACGGTCCGCGCGGCCCGGCGCGGCAGATGGCCGAGGGCCTGCCCCTGATGGCAAAGATTTCGGGCGCGCCGGTCCTGTTCATCGGCATTTCATGCAAGCCTGCGGTTCGGCTGAACAGCTGGGACCGGGCCGTCCTGCCGCTTCCCTTTGGCAAGGGCGCCGTGGTCTGGGACAAGGCCTGGTATCCTGAAGGCGCCGAGATGTCCGCGGTCGCCGCAGACTGGACCGAGCGCCTGACCGCGGTGGAAGCCCGCGCCGACGCCATCGTCGGGCTCGAGCGGGTCTAGGCCGTGATCTTCAGCCCCGCCCTGATCGCCTATCGCCTGCTGACCCGGCTGATCGAACCCCTGGTCCCGCGCCTACTCGACGGCCGCGTCAAGCAGGGCAAGGAAGACCCGCAGCGCGTCGATGAACGGTTGGGGTTGGCAGGCGTGGTCCGCCCCGCCGGGCCGCTGATCTGGATTCATGGCGTCAGCGTCGGCGAGGCCCTGTCCATCCTGCCCCTGGCCGAGCGCATCCGTAAGGACCGCCCCGACGTGACTGTCCTGGTCACCACCGGGACCCTGACCTCGGCGCAGATCCTGGCCCAGCGCCTGCCGCACGGCGTCATCCACCAGTTCGCCCCGGTGGACAGCCCCGGCGCCGTCGCCGCCTTCCTCGACCACTGGTGCCCCACCATCGGCGTCTTCGTCGAAAGCGAGCTGTGGCCCAACCTGCTGACGGCGGCGAAGAAGCGCGGCGTCGCCCTGGCCCTGGTCAGCGCCCGCATCACCAACAAGACCGCCGAGGGTTGGAAGAAGGCGCCCGGCATGGCCCGCGCCTTAATGGCCTGTTTCGCCCATGTCTGGCCCCAGGATCAGGCCAGCGCCGACCGGCTGACGGCGCTCGGCGCCCGCGTCGACGGTCAGGTCAATCTGAAGCTGTCGGGCGAGCCCCTGCCCTATGACAAGGGCGAGTTCGGCCGTCTGTCGGCCCTGATCGACGACCGCCCCGTCGTCGTCGCAGCCAGCACCCACGAGCACGAGGAAATGGCCATCGTCGGGGCGCTGGATCATCTGGCCGAGCGCCTCTTCCTGATCGTCGTGCCGCGCCACCCCGACCGCGCCGACGAGATCGCCCGGTCGCTGGCCCAGGACGGTTACAGCTTCGCGCGGCGCAGCCTGCGTCAGCCGATCACCGACGACACCGACATCTATCTGGCCGATACCCTCGGCGAACTGGGCCTATTCATGCGGCTGGCCGACGTGGTGGTGATGGGCGGATCTTTCGCGCCCGCTCTGGGCGGCGGCGCCGTCGGCGGGCACAATCCGCTGGAGCCCGCACGTCTGGGCAAGCCGGTCGTCACCGGCCCCGACGCCAGCAACTGGAACGCGGTGACGCGGATGTTGAAAAACTCCGGCGGCCTGGTCTCGGTCCTGTCACCTTCTGAACTTCCGGGCATCGTCGGCCCGCTGCTGGCCCATCCCGAGGCGGCGCGCGACATGGGCGAGCGTGGCCGTCGCGCCGCCGCCGAGGCCGCCGCCGGGCTGGACCGCCTGTGGCTGGCGCTGCAGGCTCATCTGCCCGCCGCCCCCTCGCGAGGCCGCCGATGAAGCTGAACACCCCCCGCTGGTGGTACAGCCGCGACCGCCGCCACGCCCCGGTCGCGCGCATGCTGCTCAAGCCCGCCTCGTGGATCTGGGCCGGCGTCACCGCCCGCCGCATCGCTCGCGCCACGCCGGTCGATCCCGGCGCGCCGGTCATCTCCATCGGCAATCTGACGGTAGGCGGGTCAGGCAAGACCCCGATCGCGCGCGAGGTCCTGCGCCTGCTGCACGCGCAAGGGATCAGGGCCGCCGCCCTGTCGCGCGGCTACGGCGGATCGCTGGAAGGCCCGGTTCAGGTCGATCTGGCCGCCCACACCGCCGCCGAGGTCGGCGACGAGCCTCTGATGCTGGCGGGCGACGCCCCCGCCTGGATCGCCCGTGATCGCGTGGCCGGAGCCCGCGCCGCCGTCGCCGCCGGGGCCGAGGCCCTGGTGCTGGACGACGCCCATCAGAACCCGGCGCTGCAAAAGACCCTCAGCCTGATCGTCGTCGATGGCGAGACGCGCGGCGACGAATGGCCCTTCGGCGATGGCTCCGTGTTTCCGTCGGGCCCCATGCGGGAGCCGCTGCAGGCCGGGCTGGCGCGCACCGATGCGGTCGTCATCCTCCTGCCCGCTGACCTGCCAGAAGCCGATCCAGAACTGGTCGAGACCTTCGGTGCCCTGCACGTCTTCATCGCCCGTCTGGAGCCCGCCGCCGCGCCGCCGTCAGGACCGCAGGTCGGCTTCGCCGGCATCGCCAAGCCGTGGAAGGTCGAGCGCTCGCTGATCGCCGCCGGTTGCGACCTGAAGGACTTCGTCCCCTTCCCAGACCACGCCGAACTCTCGGAGCGCGACTTCGCATTCCTGAACGACCGCGCGACCCTGTTCGACGCCGGTTTGGTCACGACGGAGAAGGACTGGGTGCGCCTGCCGCCCGCGTGGCGCGACCGGATCGTCGCCTGGCCGGTCGTCGCTCGGCTGGAGCAGGAAGCGGCCTTCGCCGACTTCCTGCTGGGTCGGCTGAACCGTCAGTCCTGACGGAAGACCTGACCGCCCTTCATCACGAAGCGGACGCGTTCCAGTTCGGTCACGTCGCTCAGCGGATCGCCCGAGACCGCGATCAGGTCGGCGGGCATGCCCGGCGCCAAACGGCCCGCTTCGTTCGAGATCTTCAGGTGCTCGGCGGCGCCGACGGTGGCGGCCTGAATGGCCTCCAGCGGGGTCAGACCCGCGCGGACCAGCAGGGCGAACTCCTGGGCGTTGTCGCCGTGGGCCGAAACGCCCGAGTCGGTGCCGAAGGCGATACGGACGCCGCCCGCGTGCGCCCGACGCGCCATGTCCAGCATCTTGGGCCCGGCCTCCAGCGCCTTGGCGGTCTGGGCCGGGGTGAAGAAGTTGTCCGGGCCGGACGCCATGCGGGCCACATAGTCCCCGGCCATCAGGGTCGGCACCAGCCAGGCGTCGTGCGACCTGAACAACCGCATGGATTCGTCGTCCAGATAGGTGCCGTGCTCGATGGAGTCGCCGCCCGCCTTGAGGAAGGCGTTGATGCCGTCAACGCCGTGGGCATGGGCCGTGACCTGGCGCCCCATGCGGTGGGCCGAGGCGACGATGGCGGCCAGTTCGTCCTCGCTGAACTGCTGGGCCAGACCCGCCGCCGTATTGGACAGGACGCCGCCCGTAGCGGTGATCTTGATGATGTCGGCGCCGCTGCGGACCTGAAGGCGCACCGCCCGCATGCAGTCCTCGACGCCCGAGCAGACGCTTTCCGGCGACAGGACATGCATGATGTCCTCGCGATAGCCGTTGATGTCGCCGTGACCTCCGTGAACCGACACGGCCGAGCCCGCCGCGATGATGCGCGGCCCCGGCACGTCGCCGCGCTTCACGGCGTCCCGCAGGGCGAAGATGGATTCGTTGCTGGCCCCCAGATCGGCGACCGTGGTGAAGCCGGCGTTCAGGGTGCGACGGGCGTAGCGCGCACCGATCATGGCCTGGGTCGCGTTCGACTCGGTGACGTTCTCAAGACGCCCGTTGGGGTTCTGCTGGCTGGTCAGGTGGACGTGGCTGTCGATCAGGCCGGGCAGGACGAAGGCGCCGCGCAGATCGACGACTTTTCCGTCGCCTACGAAGCCGTCGCGGATTTCGACGACTTGGTTCCCTCTGATCACGAGAGTTTTATCACGCAGCACCCGGCCGCTGGCCGGATCGGCCAGAAGTCGCCCCACTTGGACGAACGTGGTCGGCTGTTCCGCCGAAACGGCAGCGACCGCAGGGGCTTGTTGCGCCTGCGCCGAGGTGGCGGCCAGAACGGCGACGGTCACAATCAGAGCCAGTTTCTTCATCGGTCCCTCCCAAAACTATGGGCGTCACCTTACCGGGTCGGCGGCTTTCGCCAAGGCTCAGGTTGCGTCGTTACGGGGCTTTGTGAAACAAGCCGATACAGTTGTTTAAATCGTGCGAGGGGCGTCGCATGCGGCTTTCCAGACGTGGCTTGATCTTGGGCGGTTCGGCCCTGTTGGCGGGGTGCTCATCCGCCGCCTCTACCGTTCAGCTCGCCGGCGCCGCGCCTGCCAGCCTTCCTGTCGTTCCGGTCCCGACCGTTGTGGCCCAGCCTGTGCTTAAGGCCAAGGCGTCCGGCCCCGTCATCGATCCGCACGGCGTCGTCCGCAAGGACCTGATGGAGCACGCCCGCGCCGCGCTGGACACCCACGGTCGCAAGATCAGCAAACGCGACCGGATGTATCTGGTCGATTTCCAGAAGTTCTCGGGCGAGGACCGCTTCTACGAAGTCGATCTGGAAGGCGGCTGGGTCACGGCCTACCGCACCAGCCACGGGCGCGGCTCGGACCCGGCGCACTCGGGCTTCGCCCAGCGCTTCTCGAACGAGATGAACAGCCACATGTCGTCGATCGGCGCCTTCGCCACGGCCGGCGCCAGCTGGGGCTCTCAGCAGGGGCCGAACGTCCTGCTGGACGGGCTGGAGTATTCCAACGATCGGGCGCGCGAACGGGCCATCATCATCCACGGCGCCGATTACGCCGACCCGGCCTTCCTGGCCCGCGAAGGCAAGCTGGGCCGGTCCTACGGCTGCTTCTCCGTGTCCCACGCCGATCTGGTCCCCCTGCGCGAGCGCATGGGCGAAGGCCGGCTGCTGTTCGCCATGACCTAGGTGTTTTGGAGCCGCTTGACGCAGCTCCATTCTTCCATGATCCGCTTAACGCGGCTCCAGCGCCCGCCAGCCGATGTCGCTGCGGTGGAAACCGCCGGGCCAGTCGATCTTGGCGACCGCCTCATAGGCGCGCGCACGCGCCTCGGCGATATCGGCGCCATGGGCGCAGACGTTCAGCACCCGACCGCCCGCCGCGACCAGAGCGCCGTCGTCGCGCTTTCTGGTCCCCGCATGGAAGACCTGGACGTGGGGGCCGAAGTCCTGATCGGCGCCGCGGATGACCGAGCCCTCCAGCGGGCTGTCGGGATAGCCCTTGGCCGCCAGAACCACGGTGATGACCACCCCGTCCTTGAACCGGGGCGCCGGCGCCTTCGACAGGTCGCCGCGCGCGCAGGCCAGCAGCAGGGGCACGATGTCGCCGTCGAAGCGCATCATCAGCACCTGGCATTCGGGGTCGCCGAAGCGGGCGTTGAACTCGACCACCTTGGGGCCTTCCCTGGTCGCCATCAGACCGGCGTAGAGGACGCCGCGATAGGGCGCGCCCTCGGCGGCCATCATGCGGATCGTCGGCTGAACCACGCGCTCGTCAGCCTGCTGCACCAGTTCGGGCGTAAAGACCGGCGCCGGCGAATAGGCGCCCATGCCGCCCGTGTTCGGCCCCATGTCGCCGTCAAAGGCGCGCTTGTGGTCTTGCGCCCCACCGAACAGGACGGCCTGTTTCCCGTCGCACAAGGCGAACAGCGAGCCTTCCTCGCCGTCCATGAACTCTTCGATCACGACGCGCGACCCGGCCGAGCCGAAACGCCCGCCCAGCATCCGCTCGATCTCGGCCTCGGCGTCCTTCTTGTCAGGGCTGATGGCCACGCCCTTGCCCGCCGCCAGACCGTCGGCCTTGATGACATAGGGGGCGGCATAGTTGTTCAGCGCCGCCTTGGCCTCGGCCACGTTCTCATAGACGCCGTAGCCCGCCGTCGGGATGCCGTGACGCTGCAGGAAGGCCTTCGAAAACGCCTTCGAGGTCTCCAGCTGCGCCGCCTTGGCTGTCGGGCCGAAGCAGGGGATGCCCACGCTGTTGAGGCGGTCGGCCAGCCCCTCGGCCAGGGCCGATTCCGGGCCGACCACGACCAGGTCCGCCTTCATCCCGCGCGCCAGGGCGGTCAGGGCGTCGGCGTCGGTCGCCTTGACCTCGGGCTTGAGCTCGGCGTGCTTCGCCATGCCGGGATTGCCGGGCGCGGCGACGAGCCGCGTGACCAGCGGCGACTGGGCGATCTTCCAGGCCAGGGCGTGCTCACGCCCTCCGGATCCGACGAGCAGAATGTTCATGTCTGCGCAATGACCGCCCGCGCCGTCCGGGTCAAGCGGGAGAAAGGGTTACTTCGCCGGGGGCGTCCAGCGCGGCAGGGCCGCCAACTGCTGCGCCGTCAGGTCAGTGGTCAGATCCTTGTCGGCGGCGTTGTTGCGCGCAAGACCGCGAACCTGATCGACGGGAACCTGCACCTTCACGTCGTCCGGCCCTTCAAGTTCGACCACCACGTGGGTCAACTTGCCGGACGCATCCAGGACAAGGGTTTCGACATCCCCGAGGTCGGTGTTGTCGGCGGACAGAAGATTTGCGTCTTCCAACTGAGAGCGCGACATGCCGAAGGCCAGGGCTGCGTCAGCCGTCGCCGCGTCGGCGCGCGTCTCGGTCACCGGGGCTGGTTGCGCGCCGGGTGCGGGCGACTGAACCACGTCGTCGGTACGGTTATCACCGCAGGCGGCCAGCATGAGAGCGGCGACGGAGGCGGCGGTCAGGGCATGGATCTTCATCAGGCTTCCTTGGCTTTAAAACAATGCGGAGGCGACATAGATCACCGCCCCCAGCAACAGGATGGCGCCGATCACTAGCCACGGGCTGACCGAGGGCGCATGACTACGGCGCGACATCTGCCGCTCACGCGGTGCGCGTTCGGCGGGATCGGTTCCGGGCGGGTCGGCGGGCTCCATGGTCAAGCTAACGGACGCGGCCCCGCCCCGTTCCCGCCTGCGACAAGACGGGCTAAGGTCGCGCCATGATTTCCGACGACGACTATGCTTTCGAAGGCCCCGCCGAGGCGCCCGCCGCCGCGCGCGACAACAATCCGCCCCTGTCGATCTCGGAGCTCAGCTTCGCGCTGAAGCGCACGCTGGAGGACCGCTTCGGTCACGTGCGGCTGCGCGGCGAGATCTCCAAGGTCAACCGCCACGCCTCGGGCCACGTCTATCTGACGCTGAAGGACGACAAGGCCGCCATCGACGGGGTGATCTGGAAGGGCATGGTCAAGGGTCTGGGCGCCCAGCCGGAAAGCGGGCTGGAAGTCATTGTCACCGGCAAGATCACCTCCTATCCGGCGCGCTCCTCCTATCAGATCGTGATCGAGAGCATGGAGCCGGCCGGCGCGGGCGCCCTGCTGGCCCAGCTGGAACGGCTGAAGGCGCGTCTGCGCGACGAGGGCCTGTTCGAGCCGTCGCGCAAGAAACCCCTGCCGACCTTCCCCGCGACCATCGGCGTCATCACCAGCCCCACCGGGGCCGTGATCCGCGACATCCTGCACCGCATCGCCGAGCGCTGGCCCTGCCGCGTCATCGTCTGGCCGGTCGTGGTTCAGGGCGACGCCGCCAGCGGTCAGGTGTCGAACGCCATTCGCGGCTTCGATCAGATGACGCCGGACGGCCCTATCCCCCGCCCCGACCTGCTGATCGTGGCGCGCGGCGGCGGCTCGGTCGAGGACCTGTGGTGCTTCAACGACGAAGCCCTGGCCCGCACCGTGGCCGAGGCCCGCATCCCCATCATCTCGGCCGTGGGACACGAGACCGACACCACCCTGATCGACTTCGTCTCCGACCGTCGCGCGCCGACGCCGACCGGGGCCGCCGAGATCGCCACCCCGGTTCTGGCCGACCTGCGCTGGGCGCTGAGCGATCTGGAGGCGCGTCTGGCGCGGGCCGGGTCGCGCCTGCTGGAAGACCGCCGCACCCGCCTGCGGGCCGCCGCCCGCGGCCTGCCCGCCCGGCCTGAAGATCTGCTGGCCCTGCCGCAGCAAAGGCTCGACCACGCCGCCAGCCGTCTAGGCTCGGGCCTGCACCGCAACGTGGCTGTGCATGAGCGCCAGCTGGCCGTGGTCGGCGGACGCCTGTCCAAGGGTCTGCTGGACCGCGCCATCGAACGGCGCGGCGACCGGCTGGCCGCCTATGCCGACCGCTTCGGCCCGGCGATGAAGCGGCGGCTGGACCGCGACGAGACCCGGCTGGCCGCCCTGTCGCGGGCGTTGGCGACGCTCGATCCCAAGCGGCCCAAGCCCGGCTTCGCCCGCATCGAGGACGCGGCAGGGGCCATGATCGCCTCGGCCGCCGCCCTGTCGCCGGGCCAGGCCGTGCGCATCGTCTTCGGCGACGGCGCCAGGGGCGCGACCATCGATGGCGAAGGCGCTACGCCGCGTCCGGCCCCAGTCACGCCGCTCGCGCCCAAACCGGCGCCGCGCCCGAAGGCGCCGGCGGTGGACCAGGGCGATCTATTCTAGCCCAAATCCGCTCATCCCCGCGGAGGCGGGGACCCAGTGGTTTGGCTAGAACCGCTACGCTTTGGATCTTCAGAAAAATTTTCCGATGGCAGAGCGCGAGGTTCTTACTGGGTCCCCGCCTCCGCGGGGATGAGCGGATGGAGAAATCTAGCGGCTCAGCAGCCCGCTCACCGTCTCGACATCCAATGCCTCGACCGTCACCGGCTTGCCGTCGATGATCGAGGTGGTGGTTTCGGCCTTCAGCAGGGAGTTGAGGATGGCCTCCTCGGTCGCCTCGGCCACGGCGACGAACAGGGGCGACATGCGGTCGTTGGGCCAGTCGGCCACCGTCGCCTGCCCGCCGCGTCGCTCGAGCGTTCGGCGGACGCCCTCGGCCGTAGAGAAGGCGATGGCGTAGTCGCCCGATCCGTTCGAGAAGGCCGCCCCCGTCCTCGCCAGACCGGCGAAGGCGCGGTCGGCCAGCCGCTCCAGATTGCGGTCCGACAGGGGGGCGTCGGTCGCCACCACGATCATAATCGAGCCGTCCGCACGCTCGGCCTCGACCTCCTGACGCAGGAAGTAACGGCCCAGCGGCACGCCGACGGGCATGCCGTCCATGCTCAGCACCCCGCCGAAGTTCGACTGGACCAGCACCCCCACGGTGAAACCGCCCAGACTGATCGGCAGCTTGCGCGAGCTGGTCCCGATCCCGCCCTTGAAGCCGAAGGCGATGGTGCCGGTCCCGGCCCCGACCGCGCCCTGCTCGACCGGGCCGCCGCTGGCCGTCTCGATCGCCCGCACCACGTCGGCGGCGGTCACCACGCGCGCGCGAATGTCGTTCAAGCCGCCGTCGTTGGTCTCGCCCACCACGGCGTTGACCGAGCGGATGTCCTCGTGCCCGGGCTGTTTCAACGTCCAGTCCAGGATTCCCTCAATGCCGCGCGCCACCGACAGGGTGTTGGTCAGGACGATAGGCGTCTCGATCTCGCCCAGTTCCTTGACTTGGGTGGCGCCCGCCAGCTTGCCAAAGCCGTTGGCCACCGACAGCCCCGCCGGAACCTTGTCGCGGAACAGGTCGCCGCCGTGCGGCAGGATGGCCGTCACCCCGGTGCGGATACTGTCGCCGCGCCGCAGCGTCACCTGGCCCACGCGCACGCCCGCCACGTCGGTGATGGCGTTCAGCGGTCCGGGCGACAGGACGCCCGGCGTCCGGCCCAGATCACGAATCGTCGGTCGCGCCCCGCCCGTTTGCGCGACGACCGGCGACGTCGCCAGCACCGTCGCCAGGGCGAAAGCGGACCACATGAGAGGCGAACGGATCATCGGCGGTTCCTGTCATCGACCAGTTTTCAAATGACATCGATTCGCCTCTCGTCTCTTGCGACAAGCCATGCCAATCATCGCTACATGACGACGCCTGCTTCTCCTCCTGTTTCGCCCTCGCCCGCCACGCTCCACTACGGCGACGGCGAGTTCGCCGTGCTGCGCCCCGGCGCCTATGTGACCTGCGCCGTCAGCGGCGTGCCTATTCCACTGCCCGCCCTGCGCTACTGGTCGGCCGAGCGGCAGGAAGCCTACGCCAGTCCGCTGGAATTCATGGCCGCCGCGCGCGACGCCTGACCCTCGCCATCCGCTTTTTCCTGCGCGGCGCGCTTCGGGCGGCCGTCAGATCGTGTCGTGTCCCATGTCCGCCCTGCAGTCGCTCGACATCCTGCTCGCCGACGACAACCCCAACATGCGGGCCATCGTCTCGGCTATGTTGAAGTCAGTCGGCGTGGGCCGGGTGCGCGAAGTCGAGGACGGGGCCGCCGCCCTGGAAGCCCTGAGAAAGCGACCGGCCGACATGGCCATCGTCGACTTCCGGATGCTGCCGGTGGACGGCGTGACCTTCACCCAGCTGATCCGCACGGCTGAGGACAGCCCCAATCCCTATCTGCCGATCATCATGATGACGGGTCATTCGGAGAAGCGCCGCGTCACAGAGGCGCGTGATGCGGGCGTGACGGAGTTCGTGGCCAAGCCGGTCAACGCCCCCGCGCTTCTGGCGCGGATCGAGGCGGTGATCATGCGCCCGCGTCCCTTCATCCGGGGCGGCGACTATTTCGGCCCCGACCGTCGCCGGACCCAGCCGGACAACTATGACGGCCCGTTCCGCCGCGTCGGCGACGCCGTGATCGACTAGGCGTCCGAAGCCCTCAGTTCGGCATAGACCGCGGTCGGCCAGCGCTTGTGGACCCAGAACCAGTCCACGGGATGTTCTCGCACCCGATCCTCGACGAAGCGGTTGACCGCCTGAATGCCCGCCAGGACGTCGGCGGCCTTGTCTCCGGTGTCGGGCACGGCGATCGGCTCGTGCGCCGTGACGCGGAAGCGCACGCCGGGCAGGCGGGTCACCGACAGGGGCTGCATCACCGTGCCGAACTTCAGCGCCAGACGGGCGGCGCCGGGCGAGGCGTTGACCGGCTGGCCGAAGAACTCGACCTCCGGGCCCTGGTTGTATTTCTGATCAACCAGCAGGGCGATGGACTCGCCGCGCTTCATCCCCGCCATCAGCTCGCGCGTGCCGTCGCCCTTGGGCGCGAACAGCTTGATGCCATAGCGTTCGCGGCTCTGGCGGATCAGGGCGTCGACATAGGGGTTGTTGGCGGCGCGATAGGTCACCTGGCAGGGCACGCCCGCCGCCATGATGACCGCCGCCATGACCTCGAAATTGGCCAGGTGACCCGAGATCAGGACCACCGGTTTGCCGCCGTCGCGCACGGCGTGCAGCCGCTCCAGTCCGACGATGTCGATTCGGCCGCTTTCGGGCGTCAGACGGTCCATGACGGCCAACTCGGCGAAGGTCCGTCCCGTCTGTTCCCACTGATCCACGGCCAAACGGTCGCGCTCGGCGGGGTCCATGTCCGGGAAGGCGATGCGCAGGTTGCGCGTCACCGTCTTGTGCGTCCCGGTCAGCGGCCCCAGTCCGCGCAGCAGCTTGCCCCCGAAGCCGGAGGCCCCTTCGACGCCCAGCGCGCGCAGGAAGGCGAACAGCGCCTTGAACGCCACCGCCTCCAACCGCCAGTTCAGGTCCTGGAAAAAGCCGACCTTGTTGTCTTTATCACCAGGCAATCGTCAGTCCGCCGTCCACAACCAGGGTCTGTCCGGTCACATAGGCCGAGGCAGGGCTGCACAGATAGACCGCCGTGCCTGCGATTTCATCAGGCTGGCCGATCCTTTTCAGCGGTGCGGGTTCGGTCACCGTCTTCAACAGCTCTGGGTTCTCCCACAGGTATTTGGCGAAGTCGGTCTGGACCAGGCCCGGCGCGATGCAGTTCACGCGCACGTTCGACGGGCCGTATTCGACCGCCAGATTGCGCGCCAGCTGCATGTCGGCGGCCTTGGAGATGTTGTAGGCGCCGATCAGGGCGTTCCCGCGCAGCCCGCCGATGGACGAGATGATAAGGATGGCCCCGTCCTTGCGCTCCAGCATCTGCGGCGCGATCATCTGGATCAGCCAGTGGTTGGAGATGACGTTGTTCTGAAGGATCTTCTCGAACTGGTCGTCGGCGATGCCGGCCATCGGCCCAGCGTAGGGGTTGGTCGCGGCGTTGCAGACCAGGATGTCGATCTGGCCGAAGGCGGCGTTGGTCTCGTCCACCAGCCGTTGCAGGTCTTCCTTGGAGGCGATGTTGGCGGGGATGGCGATGGCGCGGCCCGCGCCGTGCTTTTCATTGATGGCGGCGGCGACCTCTTCGCAGGGCCCGGCCTTGCGCGAGGAGATGACGACGCGGGCGCCGTGCTCGGCCAGGCGCTCGGCGATGGCCTTGCCTATGCCCTTGGAGGAGCCGGTGATGATGGCGACCTTGCCGCTCAGATCGAACAATTCCATGCGTTAACCTCCCTTTGGTCGGGTTTTCTGCGCCCCAACCCTAGCCGTTATCTCTAGTTAGACCGATACTCGGCCGATTCCATAAGGGAAAGGCGGCTCGATACCGGCCCCATGCGCAAGATCACCGGCGGTTTTCTGTTCTTCGGCTACCTGTTCCTGTCCCTGACCATCGGGGCGGCGATCTGGCGCGCGGGTATGGGCGCCGGCGCTGGCGCGGCCGGGGTGCTGGGCGCCCTAGGGGTCCTGATCGGGCTGCACGCCGTGATCGCCGGCACCCTGGACCGTCGCGCCCTGCGCAAGGAGGTCGCCAAGGTCCGCGAGGCGCACCGTCTGCTGGCCGACGCCATGGAGTCGACCCAGGGCGCGCTGACAGAGCTGGCCGAGGCCATCGAGAGCGGCGCCCTGTCCAGGACCGAGGCCCTGACCGGCGAGGTGCGGATGCTGGAAGGTCTGGTCCAGCAGATGAGCGAGTCGATCGACGAGCGTCTGGCCTCGTCGCCGATCACCGCCGACACCTATGAGGGTCGCCGTCAGGTCCAGTCCAACACCCTGCTGAAAACCGTCCACGACGCCCTGACGGAAAACCGTATCGACCTCTATCTGCAGCCGGTCGTCACCCTGCCTCAGCGCCGGACCGTCTTCTACGAGAGCTTCACCCGTCTGCGCGATCCGTCCAACCGGGTCATGATGCCGGCCGAATACCTGTCGGTGGCCGAGGGCGAGGGCCTGCTGCCCGCCATCGACAACCTGCTGCTGTTCCGCTGCGCCCAGATCGTGCGCCGTCTGGCGCGTCAGGACCGCAAGGTCGGGGTCTTCTGCAACATCTCCCTGACTTCGCTGGGCGACGAGACCTTCTTCCCGCAGTTCCTCGACTTCCTCAGCCAGAACCGCGATCTGAAGGACGCCCTGATCTTCGAACTGGGTCAGGCCACCTTCGACGCACGCGGCGCGTCCGAGGCCCGCAACATGGCCAAGCTGGCCGACCTGGGCTTCCGCTTCTCCATCGACAAGGTGCAGACCCTCGATCTGGACTTCGCCGACCTGCAACGCTCGGACGTGCGCTTCATCAAGATCGCCGCCGACCTGCTGATCGAGCAACTGCTGGATCTGGACGGCGCCGCGCCCCTGCCGACGCAGCCCGACATCCAGGCCGCCGACTTCGCCCCCCTGACGCGCCGCTACGGTCTGGAACTGATCGCCGAGAAGGTCGAGAGCGAGAAACAGGTCGTCGACATCCTAGAACTGGACGTCGGCATGGGCCAGGGCCACCTGTTCGGCGAGCCGCGCGCCATCAAGGAAGCCGTCCTGGCCGAGACCGACCCGCCCACCGAGTTCGTCCGCTCGACGCTCAAATCGGCCGAGCAACGCCGCCGGTTCTGATCCCGCAGCCGAAAGCCGCCAGACAGGTCGTCTCGACCGGCGTCTATGACGCCCATGACCGACACCCTCGACTGGCCCCGAATCGCCGACGATCTGAACGCCCGGGGCTGGGCCGTGGTCGGGCCGTTGCTGACGCCCGCGACCTGCGACGCCCTGCAGGCCCTATACGATCGGCCCGAGCGGTTCCGCAGCCGCATCGTCATGCAGCGCCACGGCTTTGGTCAGGGCGAGTATCAGTATTTCGCCAATCCCCTGCCCGATCCCCTGCCCCGGCTGCGAGCGCGGCTCTATGAAGGTCTGGCGCCCATCGCTGACGGCTGGGCGGCGCGGCTGGATCGGCCGGGCTTTCCCGACAGTCTCGACGACCTGACCGCCCAATGCCGGGCGGCGGGCCAGACACGGCCGACCTCGCTGATGCTGCGCTACGGCCCCGGCGACTACAACCGGCTGCATCAGGACCTCTATGGCGATCTGGTCTTCCCGCTGCAGGCGGCCATTCTGCTGAGCGATCCGGCGGCGTTCGAGGGCGGCGAGTTCGTGCTGGTCGAGCAGAAGCCCCGATCGCAGTCACAGGCCCATGTCGTGCCGCTGAAACAGGGCGAGGCGGTGATCTTCGCCGTGCGCGAGCGTCCTGTCGCCGGGATGCGCGGCGACTATCGCGTGCAGATGCGTCACGGGGTCAGCGCGGTGCGGTCGGGCAAGCGGATGACGCTGGGGCTGATTTTTCATGATGCCGCCTGAAACCCGATCAAGAAAGAGGCCCCTCCGCCGGAGCGAAGGGGCCTTTTCCTTTAAGCCTTCTGAGCGTCCAGCCAGCGGACGGCGTCGGCGTCGCGGGCCGACAGGTCGGGGAAGTCGGCGTCGGAGCCGACGTCCGGCACCCGACGCCAGGAGCGGGCGCACTTGGGATAGTCGGCCAGCCTGACCTCGACGGCGACGGCGTCGCCGCCGACCGTCAGTTCAGCGCCCGAGGTGCGGAAGACCTCGGCGGCGTCCAGGCCTTCGAACGGGGCCAGCAGCTCAGCCGGGGCCGTGACCACCGGCCAGGCGTCCAGGGCGCCGCCGATCAGCTTGTCGCGACGCGCCGCTTCCAGCGCTTCGTTGACCACTTCCAGCACCGTGTTGACCCCGGCCCAACGCTCGGCCTCGGCCGGATTGCGCCACTGGTCGGGCGTTTCCGGGATGACGCGCGCGCAGTTGGTGCCGGCTTCCGGGAAGCGCGTGGTCCAGGCCTCGTCCATGGTGAAGGGCGTCAGCGGCGCCAGCCAGGCGGTCAGGCGGCTGAAGACCTCGTCCATCACCGTGCGGACGGCGCGACGGCGGACGCTGTCTGGACGGTCGCAGTAGAGGCTGTCCTTGCGGATATCAAAGTAAAGGGCGGAAAGATCGCCCGAGCAGAACTCCAGCACCGGACGGATCACGTCCTGGAAGCGATATTCCTCATAGGCTTTGCGAACCGTCGCATCCAATCCCCACAACTGATGCAGGATGAACTGCTCCAGCGGCGGCATCTCGTCGTAAGGCAGGCGTTCGGCCTCGTCGAAGCCGTTCAGCGCGCCCAGCAGATAGCGGACGGTGTTGCGCAGCTTGCGATAGGCGTCGACCGTGGTCTGCAGGATCTGCTTGCCGATGCGCTGGTCGTCCGAATAGTCGACCAGGGCCACCCACAGACGCAGGATGTCGGCGCCCGACTCCTTGATGATGGTCAGGGGGTCGGTCGTGTTGCCCCGCGACTTCGACATCTTCTCCCCGTTTTCGTCCAGGGTGAAGCCGTGGGTCAGAACGGCCTTGAACGGGGCGCGACCGCGCGTGCCGCAGCCTTCCAGCAGGGACGACTGGAACCAGCCGCGGTGCTGGTCCGAGCCTTCCAGATAGAGGTCGGCGGGCCAGTGCGACGGGCGGTCCCCGGCATAGCCGTGCGCGGCCGTGCGAGGGTCCAGCGTAAAGGCGTGGGTCGAGCCGGAGTCGAACCAGACGTCGAGAATGTCCGTCACCTTCTCGAACCGCTCGGGATCGTGCGCGCCCAGGAAGTCGGCGTCTGGGGCCGAGAACCAGACGTCGGCGCCGCCCTTGGCCACGGCCTTGACGATGCGGGCGTCGACCTCGGGGTCGTGCAGGGGCTGGCCGGTCTGCTTGTCCACGAACATGGCGAGCGGCGTGCCCCAGGCGCGCTGGCGGCTGATCAGCCAGTCGGGGCGGCCCTCGACCATCGAACGGATGCGGTTCTTGCCCGCCGCCGGGTGGAAGGCGGTGGCGTCGATGGCGTTCAGGGCGCGGTCGCGTAGGGTGTTGTCGTCCTCCAGGGTCTCATCCATGCGGATGAACCACTGGGGCGTGTTGCGGAAGATGATCGGGGCCTTGGAACGCCACGAGTGCGGATAGGAGTGCTCCATCCGGCCGCGCGCCAGCAGGTTGCCCGCCTCGATCAGCTTTTCCATCACCGCGCCGTTGGCGGGACCGAACTTGCCGGTCTTCTTGCCCTCGGTCTCCAGCACCTTGAGGCCGGCGAACAGGGGCACGTGCTCATAATAGGCGCCGTCGGGATCGACCGTTTCCGGCACCTCACGGTGGCCGTGGGCCAGCCAGACATTGTAGTCGTCCGCGCCGTGGCCCGGCGCGGTGTGGACAAAGCCGGTGCCGGCGTCGTCGGTCACATGGTCGCCGGCCAGCAGGGGCACGGAGAAACCGTAGCCGCTGTCCAGCGCCGCCAGCGGGTGGGCGCATTCCAGACCCGAGGGATTGATGGCGTCGACGCGGGTGAAGCCGCTGATCTTGGCCGCCTTGAACACGTCTTCAGCCAGCTTGTCGGCGATGATGAAACGGTCGCCCGGCTTGGCCCAGGGCTCGTAGTCCAGGCCTTCCTCAAACGCCGTGACCTCATAGAGGCCATAGGCGATCTCGGGGCCGTAGCTGATGGCGCGGTTGGCCGGGATGGTCCAGGGCGTGGTCGTCCAGATCACCACCGAGGGCGTGGCCGCGCGGAAGGACAGCAGGTCGTCGGGGTGGCTGTCGGTCGCGCCGACCACCGGGAACTTGACCCAGATCGTGGGCGAAACGTGATCGTGATACTCGACTTCGGCGTCGGCCAGGGCCGTGCGCTCGACCGGCGACCACATCACCGGCTTGGAACCACGATACAGCTGGCCCGAGTTTTTGAACTTGTGGAATTCGGCGACGATGGCCGCCTCGGACGTGAAGTCCATGGTGGCGTAGCGGTTGGCGAAGTCGCCGGTGATGCCCAGGCGCAGGAACTGGTCGCGCTGCAGGTCGATGTACTTGCCGGCGTATTCGCGGCAGGCGGTGCGGAACTCTTCCTTCGAGACCTCGTCCTTGCGGCGGCCCTTGGCGCGGAACTGCTCTTCGATCTTCCACTCGATCGGAAGGCCGTGGCAGTCCCAGCCGGGAACGTAGTCGACGTCATAGCCCAGCAGGAAGCGCGAACGGACCACGAAGTCCTTCAGCGTCTTGTTCAGGGCGTGGCCGATGTGGATGTCGCCGTTGGCGTAGGGGGGGCCGTCGTGCAGGACGTAGAGCGGCGCCTTCTGGGCCTGACGGACGCTGCGCAGATGACCATAGAGGTCGCCCCACTGGGCCAGGATTTCCGGCTCCTTCTTCGGCAGGCCGCCCCGCATGGGGAAGGGCGTCTCGGGCAGGAAGACGGTGTCGCGATAGTCGCGGCCCGATGCGTCGGAAGCGGTGTCGTTGGTGGCGTCGGCCATGGGGTAATCTTTGTCTTTTGCGCGGGCGCCGAGGAGGCGGCGCGGACGCAGTCTAGCGTGAAGGCCGTTGAACGGCATCGGCGATATTCGATCCCGACGTGCGCGGGGCTGACCAGCCCTGGCGCTACGCCGGGCGGCTAATCGAAATCGGACGGATCACGCGAACGGTCATGGTTGAAACCGTCTAGCAGACCGGGCGGCGCCTGCGCCATAGTCGATGCGAACAGACAGGAGGCGAGCGGATGCGCGTTCAGGCGATGATGACGGCGGCGATTCTGGCCCTGACGGCGGCCGCCTGTTCGCCCGCCGAAGAAAAAGCCCCTGCCCCGGCCGAGGTCCCGCTGACCGGACGGGCGGCCATCTACGCCGCCGGTGAGAAGGACGCCGAGGCCTTCGCCCGCGCCCTCTACATCGCCCCGCCCACCGCCTCGCCGGACCCGGCGGCGGCGGCCGTCAGGCCCGGTCGCGACCCGCTTTACTCGCGCACCCTCAACGCCCTGATCGGCGTCGATTTCCGCGACGCCCAGTCCCGCGACGAGGTTCCCTATCTGAACTATGACCCCGTCTGCGCCTGTCAGGACGCCGACGGCTTCGCCCTGACCGCGCTGAAGATGACGCCCGACGGCGACAAGGCGGCCACGGCGGAGGTGAACTTCACCAACCACGGCCAGACGCAGCAACAGACGCTGAAACTGGTCAGGGAAGGCCCCATGTGGCGTATCGCCGACATCATCGACGCCAAGGGCAAGTCCCTCCACGACGCCTTGATGGCCATCGCCGAGAAGGCCGAGGGCTGAGCCCGGCAACTCCTGCGACACGCGACCGTTAGCGATCCTGTCATCATCGTGTTAAGAGCCCCGCCCTTTATAGCGGCGGCGGTGTCGCCAAGGCCTTTCAGACTTCTCAGGAGAAGCCACACATGAGCAAGGTGCTGGTTATCGGCGCAGGCGGCGTCAGCTCGGTCGCCGTCCACAAGATGGCGATGAACTCGGACATCTTCTCGCATATCACCCTGGCGAGCCGGACGAAGTCGAAGTGCGACGCCATCGCCGAATCGGTCAAGGCGCGCTTTGGCGTGACCATCGACACGGCGGCCATCGACGCCGACGACGTCGCGGCGACCACGGCCCTGATCCAGTCGGTCAAGCCGGCCCTGGTGGTCAACCTGGCCCTGCCCTATCAGGACCTGGCCATCATGGACGCCTGCCTGGCCGCCGGCGTCAACTATCTCGACACGGCCAACTACGAGCCGCGCGACGAAGCCAAGTTCGAATACAAGTGGCAGTGGGCCTATCAGGAGCGCTTCAAGGAAGCCGGCCTGATGGCGCTGCTCGGCTCGGGCTTCGACCCCGGCGTGACCTCGGTCTTCGCCACCTACACCAAGAAGCACCTGCTGGACCGGATCGACACGCTCGACATCCTGGACTGCAACGGCGGCGACACGGGTCTGCCCTTCGCCACCAACTTCAACCCGGAAATCAACCTGCGCGAAGTGACCGCCAACTCGCGTCACTGGGAAAACGGCCAGTGGGTCGAAGGCCCGGCCCTGAGCCACAAGCAGGCCTTCGACTTCGAGGGCGTGGGTCAGAAGAACATGTACCTCATGTACCATGAGGAACTGGAGTCGCTGGCCAAGTACTACCCTGAAATCAAACGCATCCGCTTCTGGATGACCTTCGGCGACAGCTACCTGAAGCACCTGGAAGTGCTGGAAAACATCGGCATGACCTCGATCGAGCCGATGATGTTCCAGGGCCGCGAGATCATCCCGATCGAGTTCCTCAAGGCCCTGCTGCCGGAACCTTCGTCGCTGGGTCCGATCACCAAGGGCAAGACGAACATCGGCACCATCGCCACCGGCGAGAAGGACGGCGTTCAGAAGACCTTCTACGTCAAGAACATCTGCGACCACGAAGCCGCCTATGCCGAAACCGGCAACCAGGCCGTCAGCTACACCACGGGCGTTCCGGCCATGATCGGCGCGGCCATGATGCTGACGGGCGCATGGAAGGGCGACGGCGTCTTCAACATGGAGCAGCTGGACCCCGATCCCTTCATGGACATGCTGAACAAGCATGGCCTGCCCTGGACGGTCGAGGAGCTGGACGCTCCGCTGGCCTTCTAAGACTGGGGATCAGGACACATGGAGACCCAGGCCGGTGATCCGGGCGCCTTCGCGCACTTCGATCTGAACCGCGTCGCCTCGCCCGCCTTCGTGGTGGACGAGGCCGCGGTGCGGCGCAATCTGGCCGTGCTGAAGGACGTGCGCGACCGGGGCAACGCCCGGGTCCTGCTGGCGCTGAAGGCCTTTTCCATGTGGTCATTGGCGGACGTCGTCGGGGAGTACCTCGACGGCGTCTGCGCCTCCGGTCTGTGGGAGGCGCGGCTGGCGCGCGAGTTCTACAAGGGCGAACTGACCACCTATTCGCCCGCCTACAAGGCCGAGGATCTGCCCGAGATCCTGCGCCTGTCCGACCACGTCATCTTCAACTCGCCGGATCAGGTGACGCGCTTCGCCGACTTGATCGCCAAGGCCCGCGCGGCCGGCGAGACCTTCGAGATCGGCCTGCGGCTAAACCCCGAACATTCGGAAGGACAGGTCGCCAAGTATGACCCCGCCCAGCCCTGCTCGCGTCTGGGCTATCCGGTGTCGCAGCTGACGCCGGAAAAGATGGTCGGCATCGACGGCATCCACATCCACGCCCTGTGCGAACAGGACTTTCTGCCCCTGTCGCGCATCTGGGCGGCGGTCGAGCCCAAGCTGGCCCCGCTGCTGGGCGACGTGAAGTGGATCAACCTGGGCGGCGGCCACCACGTCACCCGCGCCGACTATCAGATCGAAGACCTGGTCGCCTTCCTCAACGACATTCAGGCGCGCTACGGCGTCACCGCCTATCTGGAGCCGGGCGAGGCCGTGGCCCTGGACGCCGGCATCCTGATCGGGGAAATCCTCGACGTCTTCGACAACGGCATGCCCATCGCCATCACCGACATCTCGGCTACCTGTCATATGCCGGACGTGATCGAGGCCCCCTATCGCCCCGCCATGCTGCATGAGCCCGAGGACGGCGTCACGGTGCGCCTCGGCGGCCCGTCCTGCCTGGCCGGCGACATCATCGGCGACTACGCCTTCGCCGAGCGCCCTGTGCCCGGAACGCGCCTCGCCTTCCTGGATCAGGCCCACTATTCGATGGTGAAGACCAACACCTTCAACGGCGTCCCCCTGCCCTCCATCGCCCTGTGGAACAGCGCCACGGACGAGCTGCGGATGGTGCGCGAGTTCGACTGGTCGGAGTTCCGCGACCGGCTGTCTTAGGTCTTTTACGACGTCACCAAACCTGCCTCTGCCCAGCAAGGACGGACAATACCGGCTCACCTTCCCTGCCTGATATAACAGGGTTCCCGCATGATTGACTTGAATGCGCGGTGACTTCAACTTGAGCGACATGTTCTAATTGAACCTTCGTTGAAGAGACATCATGTCCGTTGCTGCCCTTTTCGCCGCCGCGCTTATCAGCGTCGCGCCTCAGGATTCCACGCCCTCGACTTCACTGGGCGAACCGGTTGAGGTCGAGGACATCATCGTGAACGGTCGGAGATTCGAGGAAGCGGCCGCTCGGTATGTTGGGGCGGTCGCCAATCCCGCCGGTAGTCGCGGCCTGGCGCGTTGGCGGAGCGAGGTTTGCGTCAGCGTCGCCAACCTGCAGCCAGAGGCCGCGCAACACATTATCGATCGAATATCGGCAGTCGCGATTGACCTGGGCCTCACGCCTGGCGACCCAGGATGCAACCCCAATATCATTATTTCGGTTACGGATGACCCTTCTGGCCTAGCGGCTTCGCTCGTGGGTCAGTCCTTCAGGTCTTTTCACACCGGCGGCAGCGGCACGGATCAGGGACGCGCCAAGCTTAACGCCTTCATAAGGGACGAACGCCCAGTGCGCTGGTGGCATCTCAGCTACCCTGGCAATGCCGAAACAGGCGAGCTAGCCGTGCGGTTGCCAGGTTTTTATGACGCGAAGGGCATGATGGCCAATGGGAGCGATGTTCACGCCTACGCGCCATCAGTAAGGACGACCAGCGCATCTCGTATTCGCTCAGCCATTTCCGATTTTCTGTCCCAGGTCATCATCATCGTCGATACCGACGAGGTGGGGTCCCTCTCGCTCGACCAACTGAGCGACTACTTGTCGATGGTCGCCTTCGCCCAGATCGACCCCGCAGGGCAAACTCGGGAATTCAGCACCATTCTAAATCTGTTCGATGAAACCGTAGCCACGCCCGCCGGTCTGACAAGTTGGGACAAGGCCTACCTCTCAGCGCTCTATCAATCTGACTTGACGCGTATCCAGATCGGCAACCAGCGGTCAGCCCTAGCCGCAGCAGCCTTGGCCGCCAAGGCAGAGGCTGATCAGCCTATGTCCGGGAACTAGGAAGACCCGAGCACAGCCCGCGCCGCCGCCGCATCCGCCTCGATCTGCACCTTCAGCGCATCCAGCCCGTCGAACTTCATCTCGCCGCGCAGGAAGGCGACCAGCTCGGTCTCAAGCGTCTGGCCGTAGAGGCTTTCATCGAAATCCAGCAGCCAGACTTCCAGGAGGGGCTGTGCGATCTCGAACATGGGGCGGACGCCAAGGTTGGCGACGCCCTTGATGACCCGTCCGTCCGGCAGGCGTGTGCGGGTGGCGTAAACGCCGTAGGCGGGCCGCATATAGTCGCCCATGGCCACGTTGGCGGTCGGCACGCCGATGGTGCGGCCACGCTTGTCACCGTGGATCACCTCGCCCTGGATGGCGAAGGGACGCCCCAGGATGGCGGCGGCGCGGTCCATGTCGCCGGCCTTCAAGGCCTCGCGCACGGCGCTGGACGACAGCTTCAGGCCCGAGGCGTCGTCGATGCGGTCGGTGACGGAGACGGCGAAGCCCAGGCTCTCGCCATAGGTGCGCAGCAGGGTGGGCGAGCCGGAGCGGCCCTTGCCGAAGGTGAAGTCGAAGCCGACGGCGGCGTGGACGATGCCCAGACCTTCCGACAGGACGCGACGGGCGAACGCCTCGTCGCTCATCCCCGCCATCTCGGCGTCAAAGGGGATCAGGTACAGACGATCGACGCCCAGCGGCGCAAGCGCTCGGGCCATCTGGTCCGGCGACATCAGGCGAAAGGGCGCGGCCTCGGGCTGGAAAAGGCGGCGCGGGTGGGGGTCGAAGCTGACAACGCCGAGCGGAACGCCCAGACGCTGTGCCGCCTCGCGGGCCGAGGCGATGACCGCCTGGTGGCCGCGATGCACCCCGTCGAAGGCGCCGACGGCCACCGCCGCCCCGCGCTGCGAGGCCGGCAGATCGCGCCAGCCGCGGATGACCTCAACCACCTCGGAGACTCAGCGGGCCGAGGGCTTGCGGCGACGCGGCACGCGCACGACGGCGACCCCGTCCATGATCAGCTTGTCGCCGACGAAGCCCTCGCACTTCAGTTGGGCGCGGGCGCCCTCCTGATCCAGTTCGATCACCGTGATGACGATGCGGACCGAATCGCCGATGCGGACCGGGAAGTGGAAGGCCAGGGTCTGCGAAATATAGATCGACCCGGCGCCCGGCAGGATGGTGCCGACCACCGCCGAGCCGAAGGCGGCGCTGAGCAGGCCATGGGCGATGCGGCCGCGATAGGCGGTCTTGGAGGCGAACTCCTCGTCCAGATGCACCGGATTGAAGTCGTCCGACGCCTCGGCGAACAGGCGAATCCGGTCCTCGGTGACGTGGACGATCTTCTGCGCGGCCATGCCGACGTGGAGTTCGTCGAGGATGTAACCGCCCGACGGATGCTGTGTGACGTATTCGACCATGTGCGGGCTTTACGGCAGGTGCGACGAAATGGCGAGCCTCACCACGCCAGTTCGAGCGCGGCGTAGCGGGCGAAGGTCGTCTCGGCCCGGAGCAATTCGGCTGCGAGCGCCGGGTCCAGCGCCCCGTCCGGCCCCTTGGCGGCGTCGCCGTGGATGCCCTGGGCGATGAAGAGGCAGTCCAGCGCCTGCTCGGCGGCGCCCAGGACGTCGGTGATCACGCCGTCGCCGATGCACAGGACGCGCGAGCGATCGACGGGGCGGCCCATCAGGGCCTGAGCCTCGCGCAGGGCCAGTTCATAGATGGGGCCGAAAGGCTTGCCGGCCATGACCACGCGCCCGCCCATTTCCTCGTAGAGATCGGCGATGGCGCCGCCGCAATAGATGATGCTGTCGCCCTTCTGCACGATGCGGTCGGGGTTGGCGCAGATCAGTTCCAGACCGCGCTCGACGGCGGGAATCAGACGCTGGCGATAATCCTCGGGCGTTTCGGTCGCGTCGTCGAACAGGCCAGTGACCGACAGGAAGGCGGCGTCCGAGGCGTCATGGGCGCTGGTCAGGTTCAGCCCCTCATAGAGAACGAAGTCGCGGTCGGGGCCGATGATCCAGGCTGGCCCGGGGGCGCGGCGGGCCAGCTCGGCGCGAGTGGCGTCGCCCGAGGTGACGAAGGCCTTCCAGGCGCTGCGCGGCACGCCCAGCGCATCCAGTTGCGCCACCACGTCCGACGAGGGGCGCGGCGAGTTGGAGATCAGGACGACATGGCCGCCCTTTTCATTGAACTTCGTCAGGGCCTCGCAGGCCACGGGCCAGCTTTCGCGGCCGTTATGGATCACCCCCCAGACGTCGCACAGCAGGATGTCATAGTCGTCGGCGACGGCGGACAGGCGGGGCAGGGCGTGAGGCAGGGTCATGGAGCGCTTATAGCCGCCGCGCCGCCGGGGGAAAGGCCGCAGCCGGCTCCAGTCCCCATCGGGCGCCCGTCGCTTTCCCTCTTCGCCCTCGCCCTGCTTCCTGCTAACCGGCTTTCAGCATGAAAATTTCTCGCCTCGCTCTCGCCGCCTACGGCACCGCCCTCGTCGTCATCGTGCTGGACCAGCTGACCAAGGCCATGGTCCTGGGCGCCATCGACGCGGCCCACATCTCGCAGATCCCCGACGGCTATCGCATCGCCGAGGTCATGCCGCCGATCTTCAACCTGACCTATGTGTTGAACACGGGCGTCAGCTTCGGCCTGTTCGGCGGCGGCGCCGGGCGCTGGATCCTGAGCGCCTTTTCGGTTCTGGTGGCCGTCGCCCTGGCCGTCTGGGCGACGCGTTCGGACCGAAAGCTGATGATCGCCGCCATCGGTCTGGTGATGGGCGGCGCCCTGGGCAATGTCTTCGACCGCATCCGCTTTGGCGGCGTGGTCGACTTCCTCGACTTCTCGGGAACCGGCCTGTTTCCGTGGATTTTCAACATCGCCGACGCGGGCATCACCGTGGGCGTCGTCCTGCTGATCCTCGACAGCTTCCTGTCGGAACGCCGCTCCACGGTTGGCGCGGCCCACGAAAAGTCGTAATCACCCCCTCTTCGTTACCGTCCCGAGCCAGCGTCATTGGACGCGCCTCCCGGAGCCGAGCTGACCCTATGCGTATCCGTAGCGCCCTCACCGTGGCCCTTCTCGCCACCACCGCCCTCGGCCTGACCGCCTGCTCGAGCATGAAGCAGAGCATCGGCCTGACCAAGGTCGTGCCCGACGAGTTCGTCACGGTCGCCAGCGCCCCGCTCTCCGTACCGCCCGAGTACGGCCTGACCCCGCCGTCGCCAGGCCAGCCGCGCCCGCAGGAGCTGGCGCCGGAAAGCGCCGCCCGTCAGATTCTTCTCGGCCAACGCCAGGCTGTGACGCGTACCGGCGGCGAACAGATCCTGGTCAACCAGGCCGGCGCCGACCGCGCCGATCCCCTGGCTCGCTATGTCGTCGACGACGAGTTCGGCGATCTGGCGCACAAGGAAGAAAGCTGGGCCAACCGCGTCATGTTCTGGCGCAAGAACGATCCGGCCACCCAGACCGCGACCGTTACCCAGACGGCCGATGGTGCGCGCACCATCGACGCCAGCACCGAACACGCCCGCCTTCAAGCCCTCACGGGCACGCAGCAGGGCATCACGATCGCTCCGCGTCAGGACCGCGGCTTCAAGCTGCCCGGCCTCTAAGACTTCAGGTCCAGCCAGACCCGAACGGGCGCGCTTCGTGAATGTGGGGCGCGCCCTTTTTCTTGCGCGGCCTCAGGCGGTCAAGACGCGCGGCAGCTTGAACGAAACAGTCTCTCGCGCGCCGTCGTCCTCGGTCACGGTCGCGTCGAAACGGGCGCGGATGGCGTCGATCAGGGCCTCGATCAGAGGCTCGGGGGCCGAGGCGCCGGCGGTGACCCCCACCGTGGTCACGCCCTCGAACCACGACCATTCCACATCGCCCGCGTCATCGACCAGACGGGCGTCGCCCGCCCCGGCCTTCAGGGCCACATCGACCAGGCGCGCCGAGTTGGACGAGTTCTTGGACCCGACCACCAGCACCAGCTGGCAGCCCTCGCCCAGACGCTTGACCGCTTCCTGACGGTTGGTGGTTGCGTAGCAGATGTCTTCCTTGTGCGGGTCCGGCAGTTCCGGGAATCGCTGCTTCAGCGCCGCCAGGATGTCGGCGGTGTCGTCCACCGACAGCGTCGTCTGGGTCGCATAGGCCAAGGGCTGATCGCCGGGTCGCTGGAAGGCCTCGGCGTCCGCCACCGTCTCGACCAGGCTGATGGCGCCGGGCGGCAGCTGGCCCATGGTGCCGACAACCTCGGGGTGGCCGGCGTGGCCGATCAGGATGATATGCCGTCCCGCCGCATGATGGCGCTCGGCCTCGACGTGGACCTTGGACACCAGGGGGCAGGTGGCGTCGAGGAAGAGCATCTCGCGCGACCGCGCCGTCGCCGGCACCGACTTGGGCACGCCGTGGGCCGAGAAGACCACGGGGCGGTCGTCCGGGCATTCGTCCAGTTCCTTGACGAAGACCGCCCCCATGCCCTTCAGCCGTTCGACGACGTGACGGTTGTGAACGATCTCGTGGCGCACATAGACGGGCGCCCCGAACTTCTCGATGGCGCGCTCGACGATCTGGATGGCCCGGTCCACCCCAGCGCAGAAGCCGCGCGGCGTGGCGAGGCGCACGTTCAGGGGGCGGCGGTCAAAACTCGAGGGCGGTACGGGCGCGTTCATGGGCGGAACCTAGTCGCTCACGCGTCTTGCCGCCACTGGCTGCGTGGTCGCGTTTGCCGCGCCTCGCTTTAGCCGCTATCACCACCGAGCGTGGCCTGGTCGGACGTCCGATCGTTCCACGCCCCCTTCGACTGCCGGAAAGCTCCTGATGCGTCGCGTCCTGACCGCCCTTGCCGCCCTCTCCATCGCGGCCGTGCTGATTCCCCAATCCGCCGAGGCCCAGTCCAGCGGCCGCCAGGGCGGCCAGCAAAGCCGCGAACAATCGCCCGACCAGGGAACCTCGCAGAATGCACGTCGCGTGCGCATCGCGCCGCTGAACCGCCGCGCCAACGCCGGCCCCTGCCCCTACGTCAAGGTGCTCTACGACGCCGCGCGCTATGTCGAGATGGCCGACTTCAGCCGCCCCTCCGCGGCGGGCGTCGGCTTCACCGGCGAGATCGAAGGCGTCTCGGCTGACTGCGTCTATCGCGAATCCGACCCCATCCGCCTGGACTTCAACGTCCTGTTCAACCTCGGCAAGGGCCCGCAGGCCAGCGGCGACGGCCGCACCTATCGCTACTGGATCGCCGTGACCGAACGGAACAACGCCGTCCTGGCCAAGGAATACTTCGACCTGCCGGTCGATTTCGCGGGCCAGCAGACCGCCTCGGTCCAGCAGGCCCAGTCCATCGTCATCCCCCGCGCCGACGCCACCACCAGCGGCAACAACTTCGAAGTCCTGATCGGCTTCGACGTCACGCCTGAAATGGCCGAGTTCAACCGCTCGGGCAGCCGCTTCCGCGTCACCGCCGGCCAGACCCAACCGAATCCCTAAAAGCCATGACTGATCTCAAGACCTCTCTCAGCGAAGCGGTCGGGTCCGCCTTCGCCGCCGAAGGCGTGGACAAGGCCCTGGCCCGCGTCACCGCGTCCGACCGCCCCGACCTGGCCGACTTCCAGTCGAACGGCGCCTTGGCCGCCGCCAAGGCGCTGAAGGCCAATCCGCGCGAGCTGGCCGTCAAGGTGGCCGAACGCCTGAGCAACGATCCGCGCCTGTCCTCGGTCGAGGTCGCAGGTCCCGGCTTCATCAACCTGAAACTGTCTGAGGCCGCCCTGGCCCAGCGCGCGGCCGAGGTCGCGGCGGACGAGGAACTGGCCGGCGCCTCGCGCGTCGAGCCGCGCAAGGTGGTCATCGACTACGGCGGCCCGAACGTGGCCAAGCCCATGCACGTCGGCCACCTGCGCAGCGCCATCATCGGCGAGAGCCTGAAGCGGCTGTTCCGCCTGCGCGGCGACGAAGTCGTCGGCGACGCCCACTTCGGCGACTGGGGCTTCCAGATGGGCCTGCTGATCACCGCCTGCGGCGACGAGGGTCTGGCCGACGCCTTCATGGCCGAGGGCGACGGCCCCTTCCCGGCCGAGACGCCGGTGACGCTGGCCGACCTCGACCGCCTCTATCCACTGGCGGCGGGCAAGGCCAAGGAAGACCCTGCCTTCCGCGACCGCGCCCGCAAGGCGACGGCGGAGCTGCAGGGCGGCCGCCCCGGCTATCGCGCCCTGTGGTCGCACTTCGTCGCCGTCAGCCGCGAGGCGTTGAAGCGCGAATATGACGACCTGTCGGTCGATTTCGACCTGTGGAACGGCGAAAGCGACGCCGATCCCCTGATGGGCGAGATGATCGCCGATCTGAAGGCCAAGGGCCTGCTGGTCGAGGACGACGGCGCCCAGGTGGTCCACGTCGCCCGCGACGGCGAGACCCGCAAGAAGAAGCTGGCCGACGGCTCGGTGATCGAGGCCCCGTCGCCCCCGCCGCTGCTGGTCATCAGCTCGGAAGGCTCGGCCATGTACGGCACGACCGATCTGGCGACGATCCTCGACCGCAAGAAGTCGATCGGCCCGGACTTGATCCTCTATGTCGTCGACGAGCGTCAGGCCGAACATTTCGAGCAGGTCTTCCGCGCCGCCTATCTGGCCGGTTACGCCCCCGAGAAGTCGCTGGAGCACCTCGGCTTCGGCACCATGAACGGCGCCGACGGCAAGCCCTTCAAGACCCGCGCGGGCGGCGTCCTGAAGCTGCGCGACCTGATCGATCAGGCGACGGACAAGGCGCGCGAGCGTCTGCATGAGGCCAAGCTGGGCGACGACCTGCCCGCCGAGGAGTTCGAGGACATCGCCCACAAGGTGGCGGTCGCCGCGCTGAAATTCTCGGACCTGTCGAACAACCGCACGACCAGCTACGTCTTCGACCTCGACCGCTTCATGAGCTTCGAGGGCAAGACCGGCCCCTATCTGCTGTATCAGGCCGTGCGGGTGAAGTCCCTGCTGCGCAAGGCGGCCGAACAGGGCGTGGCCCTGGCCCCTATCGTCATCAAGGAAGCCGCCGAGCGCGACCTGGCCCTGACGCTGGACGCCTTCGACGCCGCCACGGCCGACGCCTATGACAAGCGTTCGCCCAACCTGATCGCCGAGCACGCCTATCGCCTGGCGCAGAGCTTCTCCAAATTCTACGCCGCCTGCCCGATCCTGGTCGCGCCGGACGCCGCGACCAAGAGCTCGCGCCTGGCCCTGGCCGCCGCCAGCCTGCACCAGCTGGAAACGGCGCTGGACCTGCTGGGCATCGAGACGCCCGAGCGCATGTAATCGACGCCGTTCTCGGCTATAGGGGGAGGCTTCGACAAGGAGCCTCCCCTTTCATGTCCCTCGACGCCTACATCGCCGGCCTGCCCAAGGCCGAACTGCACCTGCACATCGAGGGCTCGCTGGAGCCCGAACTGATGTTCGAACTGGCGCAGCGCAACGGCGTCGCCATCCCCTACGACAGCGTCGAGGCCGTGCGCGCGGCCTATGACTTCTCGAACCTGCAGGACTTCCTCGACATCTATTACGCGGGCGCCGCCGTGCTGCTGACGCGTCAGGACTTCGAGGACCTGGCCTTCGCCTATTTCCAGCGCGCTGCGGCCGACAACGTCCGCCACGCCGAGATCTTCTTCGATCCCCAGACCCACACCGACCGGGGCGTGCCCTTCGGCGTGGTGGTCGAGGGTCTGATCGCGGGCATGGACCGGGCCAAGGCGGAGCTGGGCGTCACCAGCGGCCTGATCCTCAGCTTCCTGCGCCATCTCAGCGAGGACGAAGCCTTCGCCACGCTGGAGGCCGCCAAGCCCTACCTGCACCACTTCATCGGCGTCGGGCTGGACTCGTCCGAAGTCGGCCATCCGCCGTCGAAGTTCCAGCGCGTCTTCGCCGCCGCCCGCGAGCTGGGCCTGAAGCTATGCGCCCACGCCGGCGAGGAAGGCCCGCCCGCCTATGTGCACGAGGCCCTGGACCTGCTGCACATCGACCGCATGGACCACGGCAACCGCTCGATGGAGGACGAGGGCCTGATCGCGCGTCTGGCCGCCGAGCAGATGACGCTGACGGTCTGCCCGCTGTCGAACCTGAAGCTGTGCGTGGTCAAGGACCTGAAAGACCATCCGGTCCCCGAAATGCTGCGCCGCGGCCTGCACGTCACCCTGAACTCGGACGACCCCTCCTATTTCGGCGGCTATGTGAACGCCAACTACATCCAGCTGGCTGAGGCCGTCGGCCTGACCCGCGAGCAGGTGACGCAACTGGCGAAGAACAGCTTCGAGGGCAGCTTCCTGAGCGACGCCGCCAAGGCCGCCCGCATCGCCGAAGTGGACGCCTACGCGGCGGCGCACTGATCCTATTTTTCGTCATCCTCCGGCGAGCGGAGCGAGACCGGGGGACCCAGCGGCGCGCGCGAGCGCGAAACATACACGCGCTGCGCTCGCCGGAAAGGTCGCCTTCTGCGCCGCTGGGTCCCCCGGTCGGCGCCGCTGCGCGGCTGGCCGGAGGATGACGGAAGGGGCGTTGATCAGCCGAGAAGCTGAGCCGCCTCGACCTCAACCACTCCCAGCGCCGCAAAGCTCGCCTTGGCCGCCGCCGCCGTCTCTTCGGCAATCGCCCGGCAGGTGTCCTCGATAACCACAGCCCCGAAACCTTCGCGCACGGCGTCCTCAGCGGTGAAGCGGACGCAGTAGTCATAGGCCAGACCGCACAGGAAGATGCGGCTCACGCCCCGGTCGCGCAGCAGGCCCCCCAGGCCTGTCGCCGTGCTGTGGTCGTTCTCAAAGAAGCCGGAATAACTGTCGACCGCCGGGTTGTAGCCCTTGCGGACCACAGCCAGGGCCTTGACCACGGCGGGGGCGACGTCGGGGTGAAAGTCCGCCCCCGGCGTCCCCTGCACACAATGGTCCGGCCACAGCATCTGCGGGCCGTAAGCGACCTCGATCTCGGTGAAGGGGGTTGCTCCGTCGTGGTTGGAAGCGAAGCTGATCTGGTCCGGCGTGTGCCAGTCCTGGGTGGCGATCACCGTGTCGAAGCGTTCTGCCAGGCGGTTGATCAGGGGCATGATCCCCGCCCCGCCCTGAACCGCCAGGGCGCCGCCCTCGCAGAAGTCGTTCTGGGCGTCGATGACCAGAAGCGCGTCTGATGCGGTGATCCTCATGGCTCAGGCCGCCGCGATCTGATCGACCTCGCTGGCCGAGCCGAGGGCCACCGGGATGCGCTGGTGCAGTTCGGTCGGGATCACGTCCAGGATGGCCTGCTGGCCGTCCGTCGTCGCCTTGCCGCCCGCCTGTTCGATCAGGAAGGCCATGGGGTTGCCCTCGTACATGAGCCGCAGTTTGCCCGGCTTGTTCGGCTCGCGCTTGTCCCACGGATAGAGGAAAACGCCGCCGCGCATCAGGATGCGGTGCACGTCGGCCACCATGGCGGCGACCCAGCGCATGTTGAAATTCTTGCCGCGCGGACCGTCCGCGCCCTGCAGGCAGCCGTCGACATAGCGCTGGACGCTCTCGGCCCAGTGGCGCTGGTTCGACATGTTGATGGCGAACTCCTTGGTGTCCGCCGGGACGGTGATCTTCTCGTGCGTCATCAGCCACTGGCCGTCGTGCGACAGGGTGAAGCCCGCCACCCCCTGACCCGTGGTCAGCACCAGCATGGTCTGGCCGCCGTAGAGGCAATAGAGGGCCGCGACCTGCTGACGGCCCGACTGCAGGAAGTCGGCCTGGGTCGGCGTCGCCGTCGGCGACTTCAGCACCGAGACGATGGTGCCCACCGGGGCGTTGATGTCGATGTTGGACGAACCGTCCAGCGGATCGAACAGGACCAGGTATTCGCCCGCCGGGTTGGTCGCCGGCTGGACCGTGTCCATTTCTTCCGACGCCACGCCCGCCACAGCCGGGCAGGCCAGCAGCATGTCGGTCAGGACGTCGTTGGAGATGACGTCGAGCTTCTTCTGCTCCTCGTCCTGGACGTTGACGGCGCCCGACGCGCCCAGGGCCCCGACCAGGGCCCCGCCCGAGACGATCTTGCGGATTTCGACGCAGGCGGCGGCGGCGACCGTCAGGGTCTGGGTCAGGCCCTGCGGCAGATCGAGAGAGGCCAGGTGGGCGGCGAGGTCGGTGCGGGCGGTCATGGCGGCCTTCAATCCTGTGGCGAGGGAGGTCGCGCCCCTCATGGCCCTTCGGATCGTGCACGGCAAGCCCGGCGCCGCTTGACTTCGGCTCGGAGTCGGGGCCTTAGGTCGCACGCTCTCGCGGGAGAGATCGGCGGTCGCGCAGCGGCCGTCGGGGCCGAAGGCGCAACCGCCCCGGAAACGCTCAGGCAAAAGGACCGCGAAAGCGCACGGACGCTGGAAAGTCGCCCCCCTTCCCGGGATTCATGGGCGCGCCGACGGAGCAAGGCCGCCCCCGTTTCCGGGGATGGTCGGAATCTCTCAGGCTTCAGGACAGCGGGGGCGCGACGACGGCGAAGCTATCGCCGCAACCCGCGACCGGAGGATGCTCGATGAGCGACCAGGCCCTGAAGACCACCCCCCTCAACGCGGCGCATCGCGCGCTCGGCGCCCGCATGGTCGGGTTCGGCGGCTATGACATGCCGGTCCAGTACGAAGGCGTCCTGACCGAGCACCGCTGGACCCGCGAACACGCCGGCCTGTTCGACGTCTCGCACATGGGTCAGGCCAAGATCACCGGCGCCGACGCCATCCAGCAATTCCAGCGCTTCGTCCCGGGCGACTACGAGATCCTCAAGGCCGGCAAGCAGAAGTACTCGCTGCTGCTGAACGCCGAGGGCGGAATCATGGACGACCTGATGGCCGGAAAGCCGGACCATGACGGCCTCTATGTCGTAGTCAACGCGGGCAACAAGGACGCCGACTTCGCCTTCCTGAACGCCAACCTGGCCGGCGACGCCAAGCTGACCGTGCTGGACGACCGCGCCCTGCTGGCCATCCAGGGACCGGAAGCCGCTGAGGTCATGGCCAAGCACGAACCGGTGCTGGCCGACATGGGCTTCATGGATTCGGCGCGCCTGATGCTGTTCGGCGTCGACTGCTATGTCTCGCGCTCGGGCTACACCGGCGAGGACGGCTATGAGATTTCGGTGCCGAACGCCGACGCCGAACGGGTGTGGAACCTGCTGCTGTCCGACGCCCGGGTGAAGCCGATCGGTCTGGGGGCCCGCGACTCCTTGCGCCTCGAAGCCGGTCTGCCGCTGCACGGCCACGACATCGACGCCTCGACCAGCCCGGTCGAGGGCGCGCTGACCTTCGCCCTGTCGAAGTCGCGCAAGGAAGCCGCCGACTTCAACGGCGCCGAGACCATCCTGAAGCAACTGGCCGATAGCCCCTCGCGCGTCCGCATCGGTCTGCACGTCAAGGAAGGCGCGCCGGCCCGCGAAGGCGCCGAGATCGCCGACATGGACGGTAATGTCATCGGCAAGATCACCTCGGGCGGCCCGTCGCCGACCCTGGGTCACAACATCGCCATGGGCTACGTCCCGCCGGCCTTCGCCGAACTGGGCTCGGACCTGAAAGTCATCGTGCGCGGCAAACCTGCCGCCGCCGAAGTCGTCGCCACCCCCTTCGTGGCCACCCGCTACTATCGCAAACCTAAAGCCTGAGAGATCAGACACATGCGCTTCACCAAAGATCACGAGTGGGTTCGCCTCGAGGGCGACGTCGCCACGGTCGGCATCTCCAAGCACGCTGCTGACGCCCTGGGCGACGTGGTGTTCGTCGAGACGCCGGAAGCCGGCAAGACCGTCTCGGTCGGCGACAGCTTCGCCGTCGTGGAATCGGTCAAGGCCGCCTCGGACGTCTATGCCCCGGTCGCCGGCGAGGTCATCGAGGGCAACGACGCCCTGGCCTCGGCCCCGGAAACCGTCAATGCCGATCCCGAAGGCGAAGGCTGGTTCGCCAAGATCAAGGTCGCCGACGCCTCGGCCGTCGAAGCCCTGATGGACCAGGCCGCCTACGACGCCTACCTGACCACCCTCTAAGACCCGACGTCGTCCCCGGGCGGCGCGGCGCGCCGATCCGGGATCGCCGGATTTCCCGCCGCTTGAAGCGCTCCCGGAGCGTCGCGACAGCGACACTCCGGGATGCCGCCGAGGACCTGTAATGCGCTACCTCCCCCTGACGCCCGACGACCGTGAGGCCATGCTGGCCGCCATCGGCGCCAAATCCATCGACGACCTGTTTGTCGACGTGCCGCAGGCCGCGCGCCGTGACGGCTTTGTCGACCTGCCCCGCGTGGCGGGCGAACTGGAGGTCGAACGCGCCCTCTCGGCCATGGCGGGCAAGAACGCCACGGCCTCGACCGTGCCCTTCTTCTGCGGCGCCGGCGCCTACAAGCACCACGTCCCGGCCACGGTCGATCACGTGATCCAGCGGTCGGAGTTCCTGACCAGCTACACCCCCTATCAGCCGGAAATCGCCCAGGGCACCCTGCAGTATCTTTACGAGTTCCAGACCCAGGTCGCGAACCTGACCGGCATGGAAGTCGCCAACGCCTCCCTCTATGACGGTTCGACCGCCATGGCCGAGGGCGTGCTGATGGCCACCCGCGTGACCCGCCGCAACAAGGCCGTCATCTCAGGCGGCGTGCACCCGCACTACGTCAAGGCCACCGAGACCGTGGTCCACGCCGTCGGCGTCGAGACTGAAGCCCTGACCGCCGCCGTTGACGCCGAAGACGCCGTCATCGCGGCCATCGACAAGGACACGGCCTGCGTCGTCGTCCAGACCCCCAACGTCTTCGGCACCGCCACCGACGTGACCCGGATCGCCGAGGCCGCTCACGCCGCCGGCGCCCTGCTGATCGTCGTCGTCACCGAAGCCGTGTCGATGGGCCTGCTGAAGTCGCCCGGCGAAATGGGCGCCGACATCGTCGCGGCCGAAGGCCAGTCGATCGGCAACGCCCTGAACTTCGGCGGCCCCTACATCGGCCTGTTCGCCACCCGCGAGAAGCTGCTGCGCCAGACGCCCGGCCGCTATTGCGGTGAGACGGTCGACGCCGACGGCCGTCGCGGCTTCGTCCTGACCCTGTCGACGCGCGAGCAGCACATCCGCCGCGACAAGGCCACGTCGAACATCTGCACCAACTCGGGCCTGTGCTGCCTGGCCTTCACCATCCACATGAGCCTGCTGGGCGAGACGGGCCTGCGCCAGATGGCCCTGCTCAACCACGAGAAGGCGCTCGCCACCCGCGACGCCCTGGCCGCCATTCCCGGCGTCGAGATCCTGACCCCGCGCTTCTTCAACGAGTTCGCGGTCAAGCTGCCCAAGAACGCCGCCGATGTCGTCCAGACCCTGGCCGATCACCATATCCTGGCCGGCGTGCCCTACAGCCGTCTGAATCCGGAAGCAGGCCTCGACGACGTCCTGCTGGTCGCCGCCACCGAGACCACGCTGGACGCCGATATCAAGATCATGGCGAGCGCGCTCGCCAAGGTCCTGGCGGCCTGAGGGGAGATAGAACCATGAGCACGATGAACACTGTCGGCCGTCCGACCACCCCGAACGCCCTGCCGGACAACGACTACAAGCACCCGACCCTGACGGGCGCGCGCGGCCTGCTGCAGGACGAGGCCCTGATCTTCGAAGGCGACGGCTGGAACAAGACCGGCGTCGACCTGCCCAAGCCCGCTACGGACGGTTCGGACCTGGGCGACCTGGTCCGCAAGGACCCGATCGGCCTGCCCGGCCTGTCGGAACCCGAGGCCATGCGCCACTATGTGCGCCTGAGCCAGAAGAACCACGCCATCGACCTGGCCATCTATCCGCTGGGTTCGTGCACGATGAAGCACAACCCGCGCCTGAACGAGAAGATGGCGCGTCTGCCGGGCTTCTCGGACATCCACCCGCTGCAGCCGCAGTCGACGGTGCAGGGCGCGCTGGAGCTGATGGACCACCTGGCCCACTGGCTGACGACGCTGACGGGCATGCCCGCGGTCGCCCTGTCGCCCAAGGCGGGCGCGCACGGCGAGCTGTGCGGCCTGATGGCCATCCGCGCCGCCCACGAAGCCAAGGGCGAGCATGAGCAGCGCCGCAAGGTGCTGGTCCCGACCTCGGCGCACGGCACCAACCCGGCCACCGCCGCCTTCGTCGGCTATTCGGTCGTCGAGGTCGCCCAGACTGACGACGGTCGCGTGGACGTGGCCGACCTGGCCGCCAAGCTGGGGCCGGACGTGGCCGCCATCATGGTCACCAACCCGAACACCTGCGGCCTGTTCGAGCGCGACATCCTGGAAATCAGCCGCCTGACCCACGAAGCAGGCGCCTACTTCTACTGCGACGGCGCCAACTTCAACGCCATCGTCGGCCGGGTGCGCCCGGGCGATTTGGGCGTCGACGCCATGCACATCAACCTGCACAAGACCTTCTCGACGCCGCACGGCGGCGGCGGTCCCGGCGCGGGTCCGGTGGTGCTGTCCGAAGCCCTGGCCCCCTTCGCCCCCGCTCCGTGGGTCGTGAACACCGGCGACGGCTACAAGCTGGTCGAGCGTGAGGAAGACGAGGCCAAGGACGCCTTCGGCCGTCTCTGCGCCTTCCAGGGCCAGATGGGCATGTATGTGCGCGCCCTGTCCTACATGATGTCTCACGGCTCGGACGGCCTGCGGCAGGTCGCCGAGGACGCCGTCCTGAACGCCAACTACATCAAGGCCCGACTGCAGGACTTGATGAGCCCGGCCTTCCCCGAGGGGCCGTGCATGCACGAAGCCCTGTTCGACGATGAATGGCTGAAGGGCACGGACATCACCACGCTCGACTTCGCCAAGGCGATGATCGACGAGGGCTTCCACCCGATGACCATGTATTTCCCGCTGGTCGTCCACGGGGCCATGCTGATCGAGCCGACCGAGACGGAATCCAAGGCCGAGTTGGATCGCTTCATCCATGCCATGCGCCTGCTGGCCGAAGCGGCGAAAGCCGGCGACGTCGATCGCTTCAAGGGCGCGCCCTTCCATGCGCCCCTGCGGCGTCTGGACGAGACCCGCGCCGCGCGCTCGCCGCGTCTGCGCTGGTCGGCTCCGGAAGGCTCCAACATCGCCGCCGAGTAGCCCTGAAAGCCAGACCTGAAGTGAAGCGCCGTGTCTTTCGAGACACGGCGTTTTGCTATTCAGGCCCCTCTTACGAAAGCTTCATGGGCACGCCACGGTTCGGCCTTGTCGTTCGTGTCTAAGATGACTGTGACGGCGTCGCCACGGTCGGCGTGAACTTCCGCGAGGAAGGATCGCACCGCACGAGGAAGCGTTGTCCCCCTGCCTCCTCCCTCCCGCCTGTGACGCCTGTGACCCTCGCCCTGATCCCCTTCCGTGCAGACGGTCGGCCTCGTCCGAGGCCCGGACTGCTGCGCCGTGCGAAGCGACTGGGGATGATGGCCCTGGGCTTCCTGATCATCGGCCTGGGCATCCTGATCGCCCCCCTGCCCGGCCCCGGCGGCGTCCCGGTCATCGCCCTGGGCCTGGTGCTGCTGCTGCGCAATTCCTGGTGGGCCAAGCGCCAGTTCATCCGCGCCCAGCACGCGCGGCCCAAGTGGGTCTATCCCTTCCGCCGCCTGATGCGGAAGAAGCCGGAGATCGCGCCGGTCTTCTGGCAGCAGGCCCTTCGCGCCGAGAAGGTGGTGTTTCGCAAACGCCCCTCGCGGCAACTGATCCGGGTTCGCAAGCGCGCTCGCCGCGTCCTGCGCCGCGCCTTCCGCTGAACAGCGACGCTTCGCCGCACACGGTAACGTGAACGGCGGTGCGATCGCGTTTGCGCCGAACGGCGTATGCTCATCCCCGCGTAGTCAAAAAGCAGATGGCGTTGGGAGGCGCTTTTCTCATGATGTCACGCGTAAAACAGGGAATCGCCGCCGGCTTTGCAGCCACCGTCGCGGTCTCCATTCTTGAAGCGGCGAACCTGCTGTTCGCCAAGATCTTCGATCCCTTCCCCGAAATCGTCGCCCGTATGTTCCAGTTGGGCGACAACCTGATGGCGGGGTGGGCCATCCACTTCGTGATCGGGTCCCTGGTCATGGGACCGCTGTTCGCGCTTCTCTATCCCCGTCTGCCGACCAATACGCCCGAAACCAAGGGCATCCTGTTCGCGGTGGCGGCCTGGGTAGGCATGATGCTGATCATCAGCATGATGGGCGATCCGCGCACCTTCTCGGGCAGCGCCGGCTTCGGCACCTTCGGCTGGATGCTGATCACCCACATGATCTTCGGCGGGGTGATGGGCAATGTCTTCGCCCGCCTGCTGGCTCGCGAGAAACGCGCCGCTGGCTTCATCCACGGCGCCCCCGCCCACTAAGAAGGGCGCGCGTCTGAAATGCAAAAGGCCCCGCCGTCGCCGGCGGGGCCTGATGTGTTTGTCACTGTAACCGCGATCAGTTCAGCTTGTCGCCGATCTGGGCGATGGCGGCGTCGATCAGCGGGTCCGACTTGGCGGCGGCCAGACGGTCGGTCAGGATGTCCTGAGCAGCCTTGGCGGCCAGGTCGGCGGCCACAGCCTTGACCTCGGTCGTGGCCTGGGCCTCGGCTTGGGCGATGCGACGCTCGGCCAGGGCCTGACGACGGGTCAGGGCCTCTTCCAGCTTGGCCTTGGCTTCGGCCTCGATGCGACGAGCGTCAGCTTCGGCGGCGGCCAGCATGTCAGCGGCCTGGGCTTCGGCTTCGGCCTTCTCCTGACGGATTTGGGCCAGCATGGCTTCGGCTTCGGCGCGCAGGCGAGCGGCTTCGTCCAGTTCCGACTGAATCTTGGCGCCCTTGTCGTCCAGGGCCTTGGCGACCATTTTCGGCACGCCGGCGGCGATGACGATGGCCACAAAGATCAGCAGGCCGACCAGGACCCACAGTTCAGCGCTGCCGAGGCTCCAGAAGCCCGGCTCCATGAACATGTTCATATCAGGCGGCTCCCTTGACGGCGGCGGCGACTTCAGCGGCGGTCGGGGCCTTGCCCGTCAGACGCTCGATCATGGCGTGAGCCGTGTCGGCGGCGACGGTCGAGACATGAACCATGGCGGCGTCGCGAGTCTTGGCGATGGCGGCCTCGGCTTCGGCGATGCGCGCCGAAACGACGGCTTCTTCCTGGGCCTGACGCGCCTGAGCTTCCTCGGCGACGCGGGCCTTGGCGGCGACGGCGGTGGCGCGAGCCTCGGCCCGGGCCTTTTCGACCTCGGCCTTGGCGGCTTCGGCCTGACCGGCGGCTTCGGCCTGAACCGAACGCGCGGTGGCGACCGCCGACGAAATGGTCTCGGCCCGTTCGTCAAGCACGCGACGCAGACGCGGCGCGAAGACCTTGGCGATCAGGATGTAGAGAATGACGAACAGGAACAGCAGGTAGACGATCTGCCCGCCCCAGTGGGCGAAGTCGAACTGCGGCAGGCCGCCCGATTCGTGATGGGCTTCCGGAACCGCCGTCTCGGTGTGCAGATCCGCCTCAACCGAAGGCGGGATCGCAGCAATAGGGGTAGGTGTCGTGGCCATAACCGTGCTGTCGAAAATCAGAATGAAGGCGGCGCCGCGGACCCCAGGCCCAGCGGCGCCGACTCGAAAAGGCGTTCGGGTGAACCGATCAGCCGAAGATCATCAGGACGCCCAGCACGAAGGCCAGGATGCCCAGGGCTTCCGCCAGGGCGGCGCCGACGAACAGGTTGCCGACTTGGCCGGCGGCGGCCGACGGGTTGCGCAGGGCGCCCGACAGGAATTGGCCGAAGATGTTGCCCACGCCGACGGCCGAGCCGATCATGCCGAGGGTAGCCAGACCGGCGCCGATGTACTTGGCGGCTTCAGCGTCCATGATGTGTATCCTAGAGTTGGAGTTTGGAGGTTGGGGTTTAGAGACTGGTCCAGCCCTTAGTGGGCGTGGTCCAGGTTGACCACATCATTGAGATAGATGCAGGCCAGAACGGCGAAAACGAAAGCCTGAAGGAAGGCCACGAGGAATTCCAGAGCCGTCAGCGCGACGACCATGCCCAGCGACAGGGCGGCGACCGGGAAGGCCAGCAGGTTCAGACCGCCGCCCATGGCCAGAGCGCCCAGGGAGACGACGAAACCGGCGAAGATCTTCAGCGCCACGTGACCGCCCAGCATGTTGCCGAACAGACGAAGGGCCAGGGTGACCGGACGCAGCAGGAAGGAGACGAACTCGATCAGGCCGACCACAGGGCGCAGCGCCAGCGGCGCGCCCATGGGCCAGAACAGCTTGAAGAAGCCCAGACCGTTCTTGGCGAAACCGACCACGACCACCAGACCGAAGGTCAGGACCGCGAAGGTCACCGTCACGGCCAGTTGCGAGGTGGCGGTGAAGGTCATGAACATGCCGAGGATGTTCATGATCAGGATCAGGGTGAACAGGGTGAAGATGAAGGGGAAATACTTGCGCCCCTCGTGACCGATGATCGAGTCGGTCAGGTTGTCGATCATGCCGAACAGGCTCTCGCCCGCCGCCTGCAGGCGCCCCGGCACGACCTTGGCGCCCGAGGTGACCATGGCCAGGAAGCCGACCACCAGGATGAAACCCAGGGTCATGGCGATGTGCGAATTGGTGATGGCGAGATCAACCACGCCCACGCCGGGCAGCGTGACGTCAGGAAGGTCCACGACCTTCTGGATCTGGAACTGGTGAATCGGATCGGCCATGGGGCCTTTCGCTCCTTAGTCTTTCTCGCCGGCTTCCTCGAAGGGGATGGCCTCAGCCTGTATCCCCGCCGCCTTAGCCTGCGCCATCAGCCGATTGGCCGTCCGGCGCGCCATCCACAACGACAAGGCGAAGCCCAACAGGACCCCGCCGATCAAACCCCAAGGCGCCGTGCCGAACACACGGTCGACGCCGAAACCAATAGCAATCCCTACGATCACGCCGCCGAGCAATTCGGCGATGATCTTGTAGGCCTGGCTCGTCACGGCATGCGCCGAGATTTCCGCCGACCGGGCGTTGGCCGTCCGCGCCTCAAGTTCGGATGCGCTCTTGGCGAGGCGTGCGATCACCTCTTCGCGCGATTCCTTCGTAGGAGACATGGTTGCTTCGCCCAGCGCCCGGCGAGAACGCCGAGAAGGTCTGAATTCGGCGCGGAACCTATAGACCGAGGGGCGGAAGGTCAAGACGCGGAAACCCACCGCCAAGAACCTGAAAATTCAGCATTTATTGCTGGTTCCGTCTCGGCCGTGGCGATGCGTCGCTGCCTGTAGTGCGACTCTCAGTCCTCGCTGACGAAATCCTGGGCGAACTCGGGCGACGCCTCGTCCAGCGCGGTCAGCAGATCCTCACCCTCGCTGTCGCCGCTGCGGGTCGGATCCGGGACTTCGAAGCCCACCGGGATCGACAGGTCCAGCAGGCCCGCCGCCTTCATCTCCTGCACGCCCGGCAGGTCGTAGAGACTGGCCAGGCTGAAATGCTCCAGGAAGCGATCGGTCGTGGCGTAGGTGACAGGCCGACCCGGCGTGCGCCGACGCCCGCGCAGGCGCACGAAGTCCATCTCCAGCAGCAGGTCCAGCGTCCCCTTGGACAGGGAGACGCCGCGCACGCTCTCGATCTCGGCGCGAGTGCAGGGCTGGTGGTAGGCGATGATGGCCAGGGTCTCGAGCGCGGCCTTGGACAGGCGGCGCGGCTCCTCGCGCTCCTCGGTCATCAGGAAGCCCAGGTCGACGGCGGTGCGGAAGCGCCAACGGTCGGCCACGCATTCCAGCTCGACACCCCTGCCCTGATAGCGTTGGCGCAGTGAAGCGATGGCCCGGCCCGCGTCGGCGCCCTCGGGCAAACGGCGCGCGATCTCGGCGGCAGACAGAGGCGCGGCTGCGGCGAACAGCAGGGCCTCGACCCGGCGCTCGATCTCGGTGTCGTCGGGTTTGAAGCTGAGGTCAGACATCAGCACACCCAATCCCGCTCATTCCGGCGAAGGCCGGGATCCAGATTATAGGGCGTGAAGGCTTGCGGGACGGGTCTGCGAAAAACGAGCACGAGAGTTCTTGCATCTGGATCCCGGCCTTCGCCGGGATGAGCGAATGGTGGGGACTCACGGCGTCAGCTCCAGCGGTTGGCCGAAGCCCCGGCGTTTGAGGAAGAGGTCGGCGAAGGCCTCGGCCTGGCGCACGTCCATGGCCCCCTCCTTCACCAGCTCAAGACTGGCCGACAGGGTGGAGGCGGTATAGCTGGCCTGGCTGGGCCCCTCCCCGTCTTCGTTCTCACGTGCGGGCGCCACCTGATCCAGCGGCGTCCAATCGGCCAGGCGCGGCATCATGGAGCGCAGCCAGTCGCGCGCGGCTTCCAGCTGGAAGGCCTCGACCCGCTGGCCGGGGGCATAGTTGCGACGTTCCTCGCGCCGACGCTGGGCCACATAGGCGGCCATCAGCTCATAGAGGCTGGCGTCCACGCGGTCGGATGGGATGATGACGGTGGCTTCGGGATCGCCACGGGTGAAGACGTCGCGCTTCAGCTGCGGGCGGCTGGTAATGGCCTCGACCGAGCGGCGCATGGCCTCCAGCTTTTGCAGGCGAAACGCCAGGGCGGCGGCCATTTCCTCGGCCGGCGGCTCCTCGGCCTTGCCCTTTTCGTTGCGGGGGAGCAGCAGACGCGACTTCAGATAGGCCAGCCAGGAGGCCATCACCAGGTAGTCGGCCGCCATGGCGAAGTTGCGCCGCCGCGCCTCGTGAACGAAAGCCAGATACTGTTCCGCCAGCTTGGTGATCGACAGCTTCAGCAGGTCCACCTTCTGCGTGCGCGCCAGCGCCAGCAGGACATGAAGCGGTCCTTCATAGCCTTCCAGATCGACGACGAAGGCCTCGGCGGCGTCAGCATCATCGACGGCGGCGAAGTCCAGATTGGGCCGGAACGCCTGGTCCATCATGTCAGGCCAGATCCGGGGCTTGCGCCTCGCCGACGTCCGGCCCCTTGGCGGCGTCGAAACGACCGCTCAGGGCCGCCTCCAGTCGGGCGCGGGCCTCGGCCACGTCGAGCGGTTCGGGGGTATGGACGATGCGCTTCAGCGCAGCCTCGGCGCGGCGCCTGGCCTCGCCTTTCAGCTTGCCGGTCCCCTCGGCCACCTGACGCATTTCGTCGAGGTCGCCGTTGCAGTGCAGGATGACGTCGCAGCCCGCCTTCAGCGACTGTTCGGCCCGCACGGTCAGGGTCCCCGACAGGGCCTTCATCGACAGGTCGTCGGACATGATCAGGCCCGAGAACCCCAGATGCTCGCGCATCAGGCGGATGCCCTTCTTGGACGTGGTAGCCGGGCGCTTGGCGTCGACGGCGGTGAAGACGACGTGGGCCGTCATGGCCATCGGCATGTCCGACAGAGCCTTGAACGGGGCGAAGTCCCAGGCGTCCAGCGTCGCCAGATCCGTCTCGACCACCGGCAGGTGATGGTGGCTGTCGGCGAAGGCGCGGCCGTGGCCGGGGATGTGCTTGATGATGGGCAGGACGCCGCCGGCCAGCAGACCTTCCGCGGCCGCCCGGCCCAGTTGGGTCACGGTTACGGGGTCCTGGGCATAGGCGCGGTCGCCGATGATGTCGTGGGCGCCCGGCACCGGCACGTCCAGCACCGGCACGCAGTCCACGGTGATGCCCAGCGCACGCAGGTCGTGGGCGATCAGACGCGCCCCCAGACGCACCAGCTCGCGCGCCGCCATCGGATCGTTGACGGCCTTCAGATAGGCCGAACCGGGCGGATACTTGGGCCAGTGCGGCGGGCCGAGGCGCTGCACCCGGCCGCCCTCCTGATCGATCAGGACGGGAGCGTCGGCGCGGCCCACGCTGTCGCGCAGGTCGTCGACCAGAGCCTTGACCTGGGCGGGGCTGTCCACGTTGCGACGGAACAGGATGAAGCCCCAGGGCCTGGTCTCGGCGAAGAAGTCGCGCTCCTCCGCCGTCAGCTTGTGGCCGGAACAGCCGTAGATGGCGGCGGAGGTCATGCGTCTTCTTTCCCGCTCGTCTTAGCGGACGATGCAGTCGCGGCCAGCGGCCTTCAGCGCGTTGCAGAAGGCGACGGCGCGCTCACGGCTCATGCCGGTGAAGGTGGTGCGATAGACGGTCGAGCCGTTGGCGGCGGTGACTTCCTGCACGCGCTTCTCGGCGCCCGAGGCGTACTGACCGAAGCGCGAGGCCACGGCGGCGTATTCACGGTCGGCGATGGCGGTCGAGGAGAAGGCGCCGATCTGCACGCCAGACGAACCGCCGGCGGCCGCCGGAACAGCCGGTGCGGCCAGAGCAGGCGCAACTGGCGCCTTGGCGACGGGCGCCGGGGTCACGGGCGCCGGCCTGGCCGGGGCAGTCACGGCGGGGGCGGCAGGCGGCAGGGCGCCGGTGGCGACCGGAGCGGCGGGCAGAGGCTGGGGCGCGGGGCGCGGAGCGACGGCTTCCGGCTCGGGGGTGAAGGTGGGGACGGCGTCCGCCGCCTCGCCGCCGTCGCGATAGACGCGCACGCCCGCTTCCGGGTCGATCGGCTGGGCGTCCAGCGGCGCCTCGACCTTCATGCTTTCGACCGGCGTGCCGACGGCGGGCGGGGCGTCGGTCGATGAGCGCACGCCCGAACGATAGAAGACCACCACGGCCACGATCAGCAGCAGCAGGACGATGGCGCTGATGATCAGGGTGATCGGCGGCGACTTGGCGGCCGGCGCCCGACGCGGATCATAGCTGCGGCGCTCGAACGGCAGGTCGTCGTCGGTGGGCGGCGTATAGGCGCCCCGCTCGCGGCCGGCGTTGGGGTTGCCTCGGTGATCGTCGTCGTAGGACATGGGTCGCGCTTTCTGGATCGGCCCCGCGCGAATCGGCGCCGGGATGTATCATTCTAGCCCGCCCGTGGCCGCTTTCGAATCACAGATCAAGCGCCAGGTCGAGGCTGAACAGCTTGCCATGCACCTCGATGGCGTAGCGGTCGGTCATGCCGGCGATATAGTCGCACACCGCCCGCGCCCGCTTGACCGGATCCTCCGACATCGCCGGGGCCGACCATTCGGGCGGCATGACCTCGGGCTCTTCCATGAAGAGGTGGAACAGCTGCGACAGGACGCGGCGCGCCTGACTGCGGGTGCGGTTGACCCGATAGTGGCGATACATCCGCTCGAACAGGAAGCGGCGCAGCACGCCCAGATCGGCCATCATGCCGGCTGAGAACTGCACCATCATCTGCGGGGCCAGACGCACGTCCTCGACGGTGACGATGCGATGCTCGGCCAGGCGACGCCCGGTCTCGGCCAGGACGTCGTCGACCATGATGCCGATCATGCGGCGCACGGCCTCCAGCCGCACCATGCGGTCGTCCAGGGCGGGCCAGTCGCGACGGACCTCGGCCAGGCAGGGCCCGATCAGCGGCACCTCGGCCAGATCGGCCAGGGTGAAAAGCCCCGCCTGCACCCCGTCGTCCACGTCGTGGTTGTTATAGGCGATGTCGTCGGCGATGGCCGCGCATTGGGCCTCCAGCGAGGCGAAGGTGTCCAGCCGCAGATCCCAGTTCGCCGCCCCGCCCGGCGCATAGGCCGCCACCGTCTTCCACGCCGGGTCGTCCAGGTGATGCATCACCGGGCCGTTGTGCTTGATGACGCCCTCGACCGTCTCCCAGCTCAGGTTCAGACCAGGGAATTTCGGATAGCGGACTTCCAGCTCGGTGATGACGCGGAAGCTCTGGACGTTGTGATCAAAGCCGCCGTAGTTCGCCATCTGGGCCTGAAGTTCGTCCTCGCCGGCATGAGCAAACGGCGGGTGGCCCAGGTCGTGGGCCAGGGCGATGGTCTCGGCCAGATCATCGTCCAGCCGCAGGGCGTGGGCCAGCGACCGGGCGATCTGGGCCACCTCCAGACTGTGGGTCAGGCGGGTGCGATAGTGATCGCCCTCGTGCGCCACGAAGACCTGGGTCTTCTCCTTAAGGCGACGAAACGCCGTGGCGTGAATGATGCGGTCGCGGTCGCGGGCGAAGGGGGTGCGGGTGCGGCTGGCGGGCTCGAAAACATGGCGGCCACGGCTGGCGGCGGGGTCTTCGGCGAAGGACGCGCGGGTCTGGCTCAAGGCGGACAGCACTTCTATTGCGACACAGGCCTTTGCGAACGCCTGTCAGCTCCTCATATAGAGAGCCGTGAGCACCGTCCAATCCACAGAATCAGTCCGCGACCTGTCGCTTTCGGTTTCCCCCCGCGCCCCGGAAGGCATCCTTCTGGCCGAAAGCGCGGCGAAACGTCTGGCCAGGCTGGCCGAGATCGAGGGCAGGCCGATAATGCTGCGCGTCGCCGTCGACGGCGGCGGCTGCTCGGGCTTCCAGTACCGGCTGGAACTGGTCGACGCGGCCGAGGCCGATGACCTGGTCATCCGCCGCGACGGTCAGGCGGCGGTGATCGACCCGGTGTCCATCCCCTTCCTCAAGGGGTCCGAGATCGCCTTCGTCGACGAACTGGCGGGCGCGCAGTTCGTGGTGCGCAACCCCAACGCCTCATCCAGCTGCGGCTGCGGGGTCAGCTTCGCCATCTAGGGCCACGCTTGGCGCGAGGGTGACCAGCGCCCATGTTCGCCTCATGCGCCGCCTGATCCTCATGACCCTGCTTCTGGTCGCCGCACCGGTGGCCGCGACCGCCCAGACCTGGCCCGGCTGGCCCGGTCCGCCGCCGCTCGGGTACGACCCCGGCTCGGCCATCGCCGACCAGCACCGGATCGAGATGGACCGCCTGCGCAACCAGGCCGCCGAGCGCGAGGCTCTGGTCCAGCAGCAGCGGTTGCAGACGCAACTGACCATCCTGCAGCTTCAGGCCGCACGCCAGCCGACGCCGCCCATGCCCCCGCCGACCGCCTATGTCCTATCGCCCGAAGAAGCGCGGCAGGCCCGCGAGGCCCAGACCGCCCGGCGCGAGGAGATGGTGCGCGGCGTCACCGAGATCGACGCCTGGCTGGACCGCCGCCCGCACTGAGCCTTCGTTACAATTGCATCCCTTCCCCGCCGCCCGCGTTTTCGCCTAGCTTCGGGCGAGACTTCAGGGCGGAGACGACATCATGCGTTGGCAGGGCGGACGGCGCGGCGGCGGCATCGAAGACCGGCGCGGCATGGGCGGCGGCGCAGTCGCCGGTGGCGGCATCGGGGTTCTGGTGCTGGCGGCCATCGGCTATTTCGTCTTCGGCATCGACCCCAACACCACCCAGCAGGTCGCCAGCCAATTCGGCGGCGCCAGCCAGTCCGAACAGGCCGGCAAGATGGGCTCGCCCGAGGATCAGGCGGGCCAGTTCGTCGAGGTTATCGGCTCCAACATCAACGACGTCTGGAAGACCAAGCTGCGCGGCTACACCCCGCCGACCACCGTCCTCTATGAACAAGGCACCTCGACCGGCTGCGGCTTCGGCCAGTCGGCCATGGGCCCCTTCTACTGCCCGGCCGATCAGAAGGTTTATCTCGACCTCGGCTTCTGGCGCGAGATGGAGACCAAGCTCGGGGCCTCGGGCGCCGACTTCGCCAAGGCCTATGTCATCGCCCATGAGTTCGGCCACCACGTCCAGAACCTGACCGGCGCCAGCGATCAGGTGCAGCGCGCCCAGCAGTCGGCCCGGTCACAGGCCGAGGGCAACAAGTATTCCGTCGCGCTGGAGCTTCAGGCCGACTGCTACGCCGGGGTGTGGGCCAGGAACGCCGCCGCCGTGTCCGGCGGTCAGGTGGCGTTGGAGCCCGGCGATCTGGAAGAAGGCATGAAGACCGCCCAGGCCATCGGCGACGACACACTGCAACGCCGCGGCGGCGGCCGCGTCTCGCCCGAAAGCTTCACCCACGGCTCCTCGGCGCAACGGGTCGAGTGGCTGCAACGCGGCTATCAGACCGGCGATCCGGCGTCGTGCGACACCTTCAAGGGGCTGTGACGCCCTGGCCCACCGTCAAGTCCATCTGGGGCGAGACGTGCAAACGCCCTCGCCCCAGGTCCAGGCTCACGTCGCGGTCGTCAAACGCCGCCATGCCCAGCAGGGCGTCGGGATAGTTGGGCAATGGCGAGTCGGCGAAGACCGGCGTCGCGACCCCGCGCCACAGGTCGTCGCCGAAGGTGACGGTCCGCGCCTCGATCACCCGCGCCCGCGCCACACCGCCCAGAACGATGCTGGACCCGGCGGTCTCGGGCCGACCGTCCAGCAGGCCCGCCGCCTCGGCCGCGCCCTGACTGAGGGCGATCAGGGACGAAAAGCCCGTATCGACCACCGCCTGCAAAACCGCGCTCTCGACCGTGACCTCGGCAGTCAGTGCCGTACCGCTGCGTCTGACCGGAACCTGACGCAGAGCGGGCGAGACGACATGGCCGCCCGGATCGGCAAACCGTGCCCGACGGCGCTTCATGTCCAGTCCCAGCACCGCCTCGCCCAGTAGATCCTGCCCCAGCACCAAAGGCGCGCCGAGCCCCTCTGAAGAGGCGATAGGCCCCAGATCGAGGATGGCCGCCCGCAGCGCGCCGACGCCCAGCGACCCAATGCTCAGGTCCAGCGTCACGCCGCGCCCCACCTGCGGCTGACCGCCGACGCCATAGGCCACCAACGGCATGTCGAAGAAGGTCGTCAGGCCCAGGGCCTCGACCAGGGCCCGGTCGATCACCGAATACTGGGCGCCGCTGTCGATCAGGGCGGTGACCTCGCGCCCGGCAATCCGCACCCGCACGGTCGGCGTGGCGGCGCCCGCGACGACGAAAGGCGACCAGCCGCTGGTCCCGCCCTCGGGGAAGCTCAGACGGGGCCGGCGCCAGATCACATGGTCCTTCAGCCACAGGCCGCCGCCCACGGCGGCCGCGGCGGCGCCCGCGCGGATCAGGAAGGAACGGCGTCTCATGATCCCTGACATGGACCGGACCGCGACGAGACGCCAGCCCCGCCGTCGCCGCACGTCCCGCATCGCCATCTTGTTGCGCGAAATCGCGAAATCGCCTTCGCAGGCGCAAAATAATCATGACGAAGCGCCGAACGACGGCTAGAAACGACCCGACATGACCGCCTCCCCTGACCGCTATCTTTCGACGCGCGGCGACGCCGCCCCGACCCGTTTCGCCGACGCCCTGCTGCGCGGCATTGCGCCCGACGGCGGCCTCTACATGCCGCAGGCCTGGCCGACCCTTGCCGCCGACGCGGCGCGTCCGGGCCGGACCTATGCGGAGATGGCGAAAGAAGCGATTTCGCCCTTCATCGGCGACGCCCTGCCCGCCGGCGCGCTCGACCGCGCCCTGGACCGCCTGACGCGCGGCTTCGACCATCCGGCGGTGACGCCCCTGGTCGAGCTGGAGCCGGGCCTGTTCGTGCTGGAGCTGTTCCACGGCCCGACCGCCGCCTTCAAGGATCTGGCGATGCAGCTGGTCGCCGCCCTGTCGGACGAGGCACTGGCCGCGACGGGCCAGAAGCTGACCCTGCTGACCGCCACCAGCGGGGACACCGGCGCCGCCGCCGTGCGCGCCTTTGCCGGGGCCGAGCGCATTAATCTGGTCGTTCTGCACCCGCTGGACCGCGTCTCGCCGGTGCAACGCAAGCAGATGACGACGGTGCAGGCCGACAACGTCCTGAACCTGGCCGTGCGCGGCGACTTCGACGACTGCCAGCGTCTGGTGAAGGGCCTGCTGGCCGAGGAATCCCTGCGCGAAGGCCGTCGCCTGTCCTCGGTCAACTCGATCAACTGGGGCCGGCTGGCGGGCCAGATCCCCTACTATGTCTCGGCCACGGCCCAGCTGGGTCAGGCGGCGACCTTCGTCGTTCCGACCGGCAATTTCGGCGACGCCTTCGCCGGCGTCGCCGCCAGAAAGATGGGCTTGCCGGTCAAAGGCTTCGTCGCCGCCGTCAACCAGAACGACGCCCTGGCCCGGGCCATCAACGAGGGCGTCTACGCCCGCCGCCCCGCCGTCGAGAGCGGCAGCGTGTCGATGGACGTCCAGGCGCCGTCGAACTTCGAACGCCTGGTCTATGAGGCCTCCGGTCGCGACGCCGAGGCCACCCGCGCGGTGTTCGAGACCTTCGCCCGCGACGGTTCCGTCACCCTGTCCCCTGACCTGCTGGCGGCCCTGCGCGCCGAGGTGTCGGGCGTCTCCATCGACGAGGCGACGACCAAGGCCGAGATCGCCCACGCCCACGCCGTCTGGGGCCGCGTCGTCTGCCCGCACACCGCCGTGGCCCTGGCCGCAGCGCGCCGTCTGGACCGTGCTGACGGCCCGGTCGTCGCCCTGTCGACCGCCCACCCGTCCAAGTTCGGCGCCTTTGTCTCGGACGTCCTGGGCTTCGAGCCGGAAGCCGCCCCCGTCATCCGCGCCCTCGGCGACCAGCCCGAGCGCCTGACCATTATCGACAACACGGCCGAGGCCGCCCTGGCGGCGGTGAAGGGTTTCGCGGGGTAAGCCCTAGCCCACCTGGCGCGGGTGGCGCGGAAGCCCTTGCGGGCAGTCCAGCAACGCCCGGTCCCAACTGCCCAGATCGGCCGCCGCCTCATAGGTGGATTGCAGGAAGGAGCAGAGGGCGGCGTCGGGGTCGTCCTCGGCCCTGACCGCCGCATAGGGCAGGATGAACTCGCCCAGAGCCGCGTCCCAATGGGCCGCCACCGGAGAAACGGTCGCCGCCTCAAACCCCGGCGGGGCGGGATAGGCATAGGCATAAAAGGCCGGCTCGCGCCCCGGATCGCCGGGCCAGAAGCCCGCGCTGGCTACCTCGTGTGAATAGGCTTCGCGTGTCACCGCGTCCGGCAGGTTCGGCGCCCCGCCCGGGTGCAGGGGCGCCCGCCGCCCCGAGAACCGCGTCACCGCCAGATCGAACGCGCCCCAGAACAGCTGAACCGGGCTGCACTTGCCCAAAAACCCGGTGCGGAACAGGTTGAAGACGCGATCCACCTGCACCAGCGCCCGCCAATAGTCGCGCGCCACCTCGGGGTCATAGGTGCGAAACCGCTCATCCAGCGGAAAGGGCGTCGCCTCGGCCATTTCGTCGGGCGTCAGGTCGATGCGGCAGGCCACGCCCAGGGCGGTCAGGGCGGCCTGCACCTCGGCGTAGAAGTCGGCCACGGTCCCGGATTTCAGCACGATCCGGCGCTCGCCCCCGTCGCTGACTCGGATGATCAGGGCCCCGGCGACAAGGTCGAACTCCATCGAAAACCCCACCGCGCCGTGCGGGATCAAGCCCGTCGTCAGCCCCCGCGCCGAGACCCGCAGCGTCACGTGCCAGCCGTGGTTCAGCCAGGGCGTCTGCGATAGCCGGGTCTTGCCGACGATCTGCGCCCACAGCTGCAGCGTCTCCATCGTCGGCCAGAGCGATGCAGCCGAAAGTTCGGGCCATGCCTGCGCGCGCGCCGTCATCCGAAACCTCCTCGCCCCCCGCCTCAAAACCCCGCCCGGCGAAATCGTTGCACGAGAAGGCGAACGACGGTGAAGGGTTTCGAGGCCTAGCCTTGAGGGGAAAGCGCCGGGCAACCGGCTTCGTTCAAGGCTTCGTCAGCAACGCGATAGCCGGCGAGGCCGTCGCCGATGATGCGAAGTGCAGACTGTGCGGCGTATGAGCCGCCGTTTCTGGCACGGTCGGTGAAGCAGGCGATGACGCCCTCTGGCGTCCATCGGATAAGGCTCAGGCTGATAGCCCAGTCCCCCGGCCGTACCAGCGTCGCCACGCCGTCAGCCGTCTCGAGTTCCGTAAAGCCCCAGTCCCCCGGGCGCTTAAGTCCGGCCGCGCGCGCCGGCCCTGTCGAGTTTCGGAACGAGGTCAGGTCCAGACGCGGCAAGATATCGGCCGCCGACAAGTCCGGCGACGGCGGCGGAATCAAAGGTCCCCAACAGGGCAGCAGCGACGAAACGGCCTCATGGCCCCAGACATTATAGGGCCAGCCCTGCTTGATCTGAACAAGCACCCAGGCCCCGCTCGCGCCCTCTGTCCGAAACTCAAGACGGGTGGCGAACCCATCCTTCATCGTCGGCGCCAGAGTCATGGGCTGGGAGGCCGCCCTTAGCGCCGGGGGCGAGATCGGCACGGCGGGCAAGTCGCCGAAGGACAGGGCGACCGTGCGAAGCGCGGGGCATTCATCCGACGAAATCCGATCGATGCGCCCATCCGAGGTCCGCGTCGCTCTCCACCTCCGGGCCTCGACCTCCTGCCGGGTTTGCGCGAGCCGCCTGACGTCCGGTTCGATCATGATCGAATGCGGCAGCGTGTAATAGCGGTCGCCGTCCACAGTGATCGTCACCATGGCCGCATCAGATTGCGCGACGGCCGGAGCAGCCGAAACAAAACCCAGGGCCCCGAAGACAAGACACAAGCGCAGGCAGATCATCGGCGCAACCTCACGACGTGAAGACTGCACTACGCCTGCGCGAACCGAGTCTGTCCAGACGAGGTGCTCGCCTCCTCCATCTCTAAACCGTCTCCGCCGCCTTCCAATAGTCCAGCCGTCGGAAGAAGGGGGCCGGGTCCTTGGGGGTGACCAGGTTGGCGGGGTCGTGGAACAGGCGGTCGTGCAGGCGGGTCAGGGTGAAGCGCACCGCCGCCGCCGCGCCCAGCCCCGGCAGGGCTTCAGCCTCGGCGGGCGTCAGGGGACGCACGGATTCATAGCCCTTCTGAAAGGCGCGCAGGGCCGAGTGCATGGGGCGGCCCTCAGCGTCGAAGCCCCAGGCGCTGAGCGCGATGGCCAGGTCATAGGCCAGGACGTCGGTGCAGCCGAAATAGAAGTCGATCACCCCGCCAACATCGCACTTTCCATGCTCGTTGGTCGCGAACAGGACATTGTCGGGGAAGTAGTCGGCGTGGATCGGTCCGCGCGGCAGGGCGGGATCGCTCCACGGCTCGGCCAGACGCGGCAACAGGGCCTTGATCTGATCCAGCATCTTGCGGTCGACGCCTTTCGCCGCTGGCTCGCAGCGCGCGGCCAGCGCCGACCAGGCCTCGGGTCCGACCGGGTTCTGGCGCTCGACGGCATAGTCGGCGGCATCGAGGTGCAGAAGGGCCAGCACCTGACCGGCGCGATACTGTTCCTTGTCGGACGGCTGGCGCTTCCAGGCGCCGGGCGCCCAGTGCAGAATGGCGGCGGCCCGGCCGTTCAGGTGGCCGATGATTTCGCCCTGGCGGTCGGCGACGGGCGACGGCGTCGGGAACCCGCGTGCCGCCAGATGCCGGGTCAGACCCAGACAGAAGGGCAGCGAGGCCGCGTCCGTCCGCCCCTCGAACAGGGTCAGGACATAGGCGCCCGACGTCGTTTCCAGCTTGTAGTTGGTGTTCTCGACCCCCTCGGCGATCGGCGTCAGCGCGACCAGATCGCCCAGGGGGTAACGCATGAGATAGTCGGCAGCCTGATCCGGCGTGACGGGCGTGAAGACAGCCATGTCTAGACCAGCTCCGCCGCCGCGCGACGGGCGCGCACCACGTCGGCCACATCGGCCAGCACGCTCTCGGTCGTGGCCCAGCGCCCGGCGCCGCGCCCCTTGCACGTCCAGACGCGACCGTCCTGGCCATAGACTTTCAAGGCGTTTCTCTCTCCGTTCAGCGACTGAAACAGCGCGTCTTTCAGGTCGCCGTCAAGCCGGACCGAGGCGTCCAGATGGCCACCCCTGTCATGACAGGCGCCGATCTGGCGCACCGGACGGTCGCCCAGCGGCGTCTCGGCCGACAGCTCGTCGCGCGGCAGGTCGGCGGGGGCGCGGCCGAAGGCCTCGAAGGACAGCAGCTTGACCTTGGCGGCGGCGTCGTGGCCCTCCAGATCCGAGGACGGATCTTCCTCGGCGAAGCCCGCCACACGGGCGTCGGACAGGGCGTCGGCGAAGGCCGCCCCCTCGCCCAGGCGCTGCAGCATGAAGTTGACCGTGCCGTTCAGCACCGCCTCGAACCCGGCGACGGGACCGGCGGCGCGGGCGGCGCGCAGGGTCTCGATCATCGGCGCCCCGCCGCCGACCGAGGCCGACCAGGCGACGCGACAGCCATTGGCGGCGGCCAGGGCCTGCAAGCCCGCCGGGTCGCGGGCCACAGCCTGCTTGTTGGCGCTGACCACGTCGCAGCCAGCCTCCAGCGCGCGGCGGATCAGGGCGTGCCCAGCCTCGCCTTCGGACAGGGCTTCCAGCACCAGATCGGGCTTCTTGGCCAGCAGGGCCTCGACGTCGTTGGTGAACAGATCGGCGGGCGCCGCCACATCGCGCTTCTTGCCCGGATTACGAACCAGCACGCCCACCACCTCATAGCGTCCGTCCGGCAGCAAACGGTTCAGCAGACCGCCGCCGACCACGCCGCAGCCGGCCAGAGCCACGCGTAGCGGCGCCTCCGGCTGGACCGGGCCGGGAGGAGCCCCGCGCTCGCCGACCACCGTGCCCTCGGCGCGGCCGAGCGCCGCGACCTCGATCTCGACGCCATGCTGCATCCCCAGATCGATGGCGTCATGCTGGACCAGGGCGCCGCCCAGCTGGCGCGCCGTCTCCCAGCTGGCGCGACGATAGCGCAGCGGCGTGCCCGTCTCGCAGGCCGGATCGCGGTCGTAGAGGCCGTCCACGTCCTTCACCAGACGCACTCGGTCCAGCCCAAGCTCGGCGGCCAGAACCACCGCCGTCAGGTCCGATCCGCCACGTCCCAGCAGTGCCACGCGCCCGTTCGCGCGCACCCCGCCGAAGCCCGGCACCACCACCACCTCATGTTCGGCCAGGGCCTGTTGCAGACGCTCGCCCTTCAGGCTGACCGGGCGGGCGTGCTGCGCCGGACCCTCGACCACGATGCCCAACTCCCGTACCGACAGACCCACCGCGTCCAGCCCCACCCGGTCGCAGGCGATGGCGACCAGGGCCGCCGCCTTCTCCTCGCCCAGCACCACATAGGCGGGCAGAAGTTCGTTCTCGTGATCCAGACCCAGGGCGCGGGCGTCGGCCAGCAGCCGGTCGGTGTGACCCGACAGGGCCGAGACCACCGCCACCACCTTCCGCCCGGCGCGGACGTGACCGTAGATTTCCGAGGCCACGGCGGGGGCTTCGGCGGCGTTGCGCAGGACGGACGAGCCGAACTTCAGCACCACGACCTCGGCCTTGGGGACGGGCTGAGGTTTCTGTTGATCGGCGACGAGAGCGAGGGCGGAAGCGGGCATCGGAGTGATCCTGGAGGCGGGGTCTGGGGAGAAGGTCGAGGTCGGCTCGGGCCATAAAAAAACCCGCCCGGGGGTCCGGGCGGGGTGTTCGGTTTTTGCGTTTTTCGCCTAGTCGGCGCGCATCATCCGGTCCCCGCCCGCAAGGGCATGGTGGTGGTGGTACCGGTGGTAATCGTGGACGCGACAAGGCCCGTCGCCGAAGCGGCGATCAGGGTCGTCATCATGCTGGCGAGGCGGTCAAGCACAGGCGGCGTCCGGTTGAAAATCCTGAGCCGAAGGGTGGTGCACGACCCCGCGTCGCGTCAAGCCCCGAAAGAACAATTTTTTCCCGAACGAGCGCAAAAAGCGCGTTTTCACCACCCTCATCGCGCATCAAGCCAAAATGGGGTGAATTTTTTCGCTTGACCGGCGCCCTTCGCAACCGCAACGTAAAGTCACTCATCAAGACCGGCTGAGGGATTAGGCCCTTTGACGCCGGGGCAACCATCGGGTTCCGCCCGAAACGGTGCCAACTCCTGCGGGGTTTTCGGGGCGACCTGAAAACCGCGAGAGATGGGTGGAGCATCGACGAGGCGACGCTCCACGGTCTGTCACTGCATGGGTTCCTTGGCGAGCCGTTTTGCTGAGTGACCGAGACCCATGACCCTGGCCCTGATCGACCCCATCGTCCCCGCCGAAGAGCCCGCCTGTCGGCCTGCGTCCGCACGCCGTCCGTCCGAGCTGCTGTCGCGCGACGGGGCCCATGACGTCTTCGTCCCCATCCCCGACGGCTTCCCGCTCGATTTCGGCGGAACCCTGAACCAGAAGCAGGTCGTCGGCCGCCTGCACGGCAAGGCCGGCGCCCCCCTGATCGTCGTGGCCGGCGGCATCTCGGCCGACCGCTACGTCCATCGCACCGAGACCAAGGGCCTGGGCTGGTGGTCGGGCGCCGTGGGCGTGCGCGCCCCTATCGACCTGACCCGCTTCCGCGTCCTGGCCTTTGATTTCGCGCCGGAATTCGGCGACGGCGTCAAGGACGCCAAGACTCCGCTGACGATCACCACCCAGGATCAGGCGCGGCTGCTGGCCCTGCTGCTGGACCACCTGGGCGTCGAGAAGGTCGCAGCCTTCATCGGCTGTTCCTACGGCGGCATGATCGCCCTGGCCTTTGGCGAGCTTTTCCCCGACTGGGCCGAGCAACTTGTCGTGGTGTCCGCCGCCCATCGCCCTCACCCCCTGGCCACCGCCTGGCGCGGCATCCAGCGCCGCATCCTGCAACTGGGCCTTGAAACCGGCCGAGTGGATCAAGCCGTGGGCCTGGCCCGCGAACTGGCCATGACCACCTATCGCACACCCGACGAGTTCGGCGAGCGCTTCGATTCCGAGGCCCCCAGCCACGCAGGGCAGGCCTATCCCGTCTGCGACTATCTGACGGCGCGTGGCAGGGCCTACCGCGACCGCACCACCCCCTCGCGCTGGCTGAGCCTGTCGGATTCCATCGACCGCCACCGGGTCGAGCCCGAGGCCATCACCGCCCCGGTCACCTTGATCGGCTTCACCACCGACCGCCTCTGCCCCATCGACGACATGAGGGAACTGGCCGCGCGCCTGCCCAACCTCTGGCGCTTCGAACAACACCCCTCCCTCTACGGCCACGACGCCTTCCTGAAGGAAGACGCCCTGGTCGCCGACATCCTGACTTCCGTACTGAAGGACATTGACCAATGAGCCGCGCCCGTCCCGCCGATCCTCGCACCATCGCCGCCCGCTCGGGCGTGGATACGGACACGGCCCACGGCGCGGTCATGCCGCCGCTGTACCTGTCGTCCAACTATTCCTTCGCCGGGTTCGACCAGAAGCGGAAGTATGACTACTCGCGCTCGGGCAATCCGACCCGCGACGTCCTGGCCGACACCCTGGCCGAGTTGGAAGGCGGCGCCGGCGCCGTCGTCACCGCCACCGGCATGGCCGCGGTCGACTTGCCGCTGAGCCTGCTCAACCCCGGCGAGCTGCTGATCGCGCCGCACGACTGCTATGGCGGCACCCACCGCCTGTTGTGCGCTCGCGCGAAGAAAGGCCACTTCCGCGTCGCCTTCGTCGATCAGAACGACGGCGAAGCGCTCGACGCCGCGCTCGCTGACTGCTGCAAGCTGGTGCTGATCGAGACCCCCTCCAACCCCCTGCTGCGCGTCGTGGACGTGGCCGACGTCTGTCGTCGCGCCCATGCCGTCGGCGCCAAGGTCGTGGCCGACAACACCTTCCTGTCGCCCGCCCTGCAACGCCCGCTGGAGCTTGGCGCCGACATCGTCGTCCACTCGACCACCAAATACATCAACGGCCACTCCGACGTGGTCGGCGGCGCCGTGATCGCGGCGGATCCGGCGGACCATGAGCAACTGGCCTGGTGGGCCAACTGCCTGGGCGTCACCGGCTCGCCGTTCGACGCCTACCAGACCCTGCGCGGGCTGCGCACCCTGTTCACCCGCATCGAGCGCCAGCAGGCCACCGCCGGTCTGGTCGCCGCCGCCCTGGAACAGCACCCGACGGTCAAGGCCGTCCATTATCCGGGTCTGAAGTCCCACCCCGGCCATGCCCTGGCCGCGCGCCAGCAGTCCGGCCCCGGCGCCATGCTCAGCTTCGAACTGAACGGCGGAACCGACGCCGTGCGCGGTCTGATCGAAGCCCTCGACATCTTCACCCTGGCGGAGTCGCTGGGCGGGGTCGAAAGCCTGATCGCCCACCCGGCCACCATGACCCACGCCGCCATGACGCCGGACGCCCGCGTCACCGCCGGCATCACCGACGGCCTGATCCGCCTGTCGGTCGGGCTGGAGCATCAGGACGACATCCTGGCCGACCTGGTTCAGGCCCTCGACGCCCTGGTGCTGCAACAGGCGGCCTGATGCGAAAAGGGCCTCTCCGGTGCGCCGGAGAGGCCCTCGTTTTCACTCGCGCTGCAGGCCTCAGGCCACCGCCCGCGCCAGCATCCGCTGCTGACCGCGCGCGTCCATCGCCGCCTCTTCCAGCGAGAACTGACCCATCATCCGGTCCAGCTCACGCGCGTCCTGCGCCAGCGAGTGGCTGGCGGCGGTCGATTCCTCGACCATGGCGGCATTCTGCTGGGTGACCTGATCCATCTGGGCCACGGCGATATTGACCTGCTGCAGGCCGCTGGACTGCTCCTGCGACGAGGCCGAGATCTCGCGGGCTATAGAGGTCAGGCGCGTGATCTGTTCGGCGATGCGTTCCAGCGCATGGCCGGTGTCGCCGACCAGGGCCACGCCCTCGCCGACCTGACGGCTGGACGCCGAGATCAGGGTCTTGATCTCTTTCGCCGCCTCGGCCGAGCGCTGGGCCAGAGCCCGCACTTCCGAAGCCACCACGGCGAAGCCGCGACCGGCCTCGCCCGCACGCGCCGCCTCGACGCCCGCGTTCAGGGCCAGCAGGTTGGTCTGGAAGGCGATCTCATCGATCACGCCGATGATGTTGCCGATCTCGTTCGAGGACTGCTCGATCTCGCCCATGGCGACGATGGCGCGACCAACGACGGCCTGACCTTCAAGCGCTTCGTGACGCGCGCCGTCGACGACGCCGCCGGCCTCGACCGCACCTTCGGCGGAACGGGCCACGGTGGCGGTGATCTGTTCCAGAGCGGCGGCGGTTTCTTCCAGCGAAGCGGCCTGCTGCTCGGTGCGGCGCGACAGGTCATCGGAGGCCTGGCTGATCTCATGGGCGCTGGCGCCGATGGCGCTGGAGCGGTCGACGATGACGCGCATCGTCTCCTGCAGCTTGGCCATGGCCCCGTTGAAGTCAGCGCGCAGCTTTTCGTACTCGGGCGCGAAGACGGTGTTCAGGCGATAGGCCAGTTGACCGTTCGACAGACGGTCGAGGCCTGAAGCGATGCCTTCCACGACCTGGGACTGCTGACGGGCCGCCTCGGCGTCACGTTCGGCCTGGGCGATGCGGGCCTGTTCGGCGGCGGCGCGCTGCACCTCGGCCTCGGCCTCCAGACGCACCTTCTCCTCGGCGTTCTGTTTGAAGGTCAGGACGGCGTCGGCCATGTGGCCGATCTCGTCGCGACGGCCGACAGCGGGAATGGCGACGTTCAGATCCCCGCCCGCCAGACGGACCATGGCGCGCGTCATGGCCTCGACCGGACGGCTCAGCGCCCCGATCAGCCAGGCGATGGCGCCCAGGGCGACGACCAGGGCCACGACCCCGCCGATGGCGAAGCTCCAGTATGCCCCATTGTAGGCGACAGCCTTGGCCTCTGCGTTTTCGGCGGCGACCACCGCCTCCTTGTCCTGAATCGAGGTGATGGCGGCGCGGATATCCGACAAGCGGGCGCCGGCTTCCAGACCAGCCACGGCCTGCGGCTGGGTGGCGGGGTCGCGTGCCAAGGCGATCAGGCCGTCGGCGCTCTGGTGGAAGGCGTCCACCGCCCCCTTCAGCGCCGCCTGCTCCTGGCCATAGGCGGCGTTGACGTCGGCGGCGGCGAGATCGGCCAGCCGCGACACCAGAACCTTGCCCGGCTCCTCGTATTTGGGAATGAAGTCGGCGTCGCGCGTCGCCACAAAGGCGCGCATGGCGTTCTGCTGCTCGACCGCGGCGGCCAGCACCAGGTCCGAGGCCTTGAACATCTCGGCGGAGGCGGCATTGGCGGCGTCGGCGCGCTGCAGCACCGTCACGGCCCAGAGGACCACCATGGTCGCCGTCCCGCAGGCCGCGATGACGGCGGCGAAGGACAGCATCAGCTTCTTGGGTACGGACAGGTTCTGCAGCATTTTCTACGCTCGGGGGAAGACTACAGCCTCTCCCTAACCGCGTGCTGTTCGCCAAAGCCTTAGCGTGGCACCCCGGAAATTTACGTAGGCGAAATGGGCGTTTCCCAAAGCGCCTTCCACACCACCGACAGGGCGGTCAGCAGCAGGTAGACCGCAAAGGCCCTCCTCAGCACCTTGCGGTTGAGCCGGTGCGCCAATCGCGCGCCATAGGGGGCGGTCAGGGCGGTCAGCAGCCCCATGATCACCGCCGCCGGCACGTTGACGTAGCCCAGAGACAGCGGCGGCCGTCCCGGCGCGTCCCAGCCGAAGACCGCGAACCCCAGCGCCGCCGTCGCCCCGATGGCCAGACCGAAGCCGCTGGCCGTCGCTACGGCTTGATGGATGGGCCGCCCGCACAGGGTCATCATCATGCCGCCGAAACTGCCGCCGCCGACGCCCATCATGGCCGACAACAGGCCGATGCCCGTCCCCACGCCACGCCGCCCCCAGCCGGTCGGCAGGTCCTTGCGCAGGGTCATATGCTCGGGCAGCAACCCCATCTGCATGGCGATCAGCAGCAGGCAGACGCCATAGACGACGGCCAGTCCCTCCATCGAGGTAAAGCCCGCAATCGCCGCCCCGACCAGGCCGCCGAACGCCACCCAGGGCGTCCAGGTCTTCAACACCACCTCGTCCACCGCCCCATGCGCCCGGTGGGTCGCCAGGGACCGCAAGGACGTCGCCACGATGGTCAGCAAGGAGGTGCCGATGGCGACGTGCAGATTGCTCTGCCCGCCCACGCCCAGCACCGAAAAGGCGTAGAACAGCGCCGGCACCAGCACCGTCCCGCCCCCGACCCCGAACAGGCCGCCGATCACCCCGGCCACCGCCCCCGCCGCGACCAGGGCGGCGGCCATCATCAGAAATTCGAACAGGGGCAAGGCGCTCATGGCTTGGGCATAGCCTTGCCGTTCGCCAGCGTCATCCCGGAAAGGGGATCAGGCCGCTTCTTCGTTCTCGCCCAGCCGCGCCTGCCGCGCCTCGGCCTCACGCACGGCCTCGACCGCGCGGTCGACGACCTCCAGCCCGGCCCCGGCCTTCACGCCCTCGACCGTCAGGATGCGGCGGAAGGCGCGCGCCCCCGCCCGACCGTGCATCAGACCCAGCATATGTCGCGCCATGCTCGCCAGATGCGCCCCTTCGGCTAGCCGCCCGGCCATATAGGGGCGATAGCGTTCGATGGCGGCGAAGGGGTCGACGTCCTCGACATCCATCCCAAACAGTCGCCGGTCCACCTGCCCTAGCAGGGCCGGTTCGTGATAGGCGGCGCGGCCCAGCATGACGCCGTCCAGCTGCACGCCGTCAGCATCATCCAGATGCGCCTCGGCCTGATCCAGATCGCCGATCCCGCCGTTGATGCAGATGGTCAGATGCGGCCGCTCGCGCTTCAGACGCCGCACCAGATCATAGTCCAGCGGCGGCACGTCGCGGTTTTCCTTGGGCGACAAGCCCTTCAGCCAGGCCTTGCGCGCGTGGACGACGAAGCTGGTGACGCCCACCGCCGCCGAGGCGTCGACCGTGGCGAACAGGCTGACTTCCGGGTCCTGATCGTCGACGCCGATGCGGCATTTGACCGTGGCCGGGACGCTGACCGCGTCCTTGATCGCCGCCATGCAGTCGGCCACCAGTTCCGGCTCGCGCATCAGGCAGGCGCCGAACTTGCCCGACTGCACCCGGTCCGAGGGACAGCCGACGTTCAGATTGATCTCGTCATAGCCATAGGCCGCGCCGATCCGCGCCGCCTCGGCCAGTTGCGCCGGGTCGGAGCCGCCCAGTTGCAGCGCCACCGGATGCTCGACCGCGTCAAAGCCCAGCAGCCGCTCGCGATCGCCGTGGATCACCGCCGGCGCCGTGACCATCTCGGTATAGAGCAGCGCCCGGCCGCTCAGGGCGCGGTGAAACGCCCGGCAGTTGCGGTCGGTCCAGTCCATCATGGGCGCCACGGACAGCCTATGAGCTTGATTTATCGGCATTTTTTCAGTAAGATCAAAAAGTTGGAAGGCGGCGTGTGCACTCGAATTTGCGACGTGATGCGACGTTTTTTCCGGGTTTTCGACACCTCAGTGCACACAGAGCGCACACGAAATGGCGACCTACTCGAAACTCCCGTCAGGAACGTGGCGGGTCCAGGTAAGACGGAAGGGTCGCTATATAAGCGAGACCTTCCTCAAACGCGATGACGCCCGGCGGTGGGCGACCGAAGCCGAGGGACGGATCGATCGCGGAGAAGTTCCCACTCCGTCTCGTTCGGCCAAGCTGCGCACATTTGGCGAGCTCATCGACCTGCACATCCACGACATGAAGTCCGTCGGGAAGGCGCCCAGGCGATCGAAAGCGGCGACGCTCAAGATGCTGAAGACGCGCTTGGGCGGGAAGAAGATCGCCCAACTGGATCGACAACTGTTCATCGACTTCGGTCGGAGACGCGCCACCGAAGGCGCCGGCCCCATGACGCTGAGCATCGACATCGGCGCGATCAAGCTCATCCTCTCCCATGCCGCAGCGGTTCACGGCCTGACTGTCTCGGTTGAGGCTATTGATATGGCCCGCCTCGCCCTCAAGCGCCTTGGCTTGATTGGCAAGGGCGTCGAGCGAGATCGCCGCCCCAGCGATGAAGAACTGGAGCGCTTGATCCGCCACTTCGAGGACAAGCCTCGTCAAACCATTCCCATGGGCGCCGTCATTCGCTTCGCAGTCGCGACGGCGATGCGCCAAGAAGAGATTTTCAAGGTCGTCTGGGACGACTATGCAGCGCGGACCAAGATGCTGACCATCCGCGATCGCAAGGACCCTCGCGAGAAATCGGGCAACGACCAGCGTATTCCACTTCTTTCAGTCAGCGGCTTTGACCCCGTGGCGCTCATTGAAGAGCGGCGTTCCTCGCAGACAAATGCGGACGCCCGCATCTTCCCTTTCAATCACCGGTCAGCCGGCACCGCGTTCACGAGAGCCTGCAAAGCGCTCTGCATCATCGATCTCCATTTTCACGACCTTCGCCATGAAGGGACAAGTCGCCTGTTCGAGGCGGGCTTCCAGATCCACCAGGTCGCGCTTGTTACCGGCCACAAAGACTGGAAGATGCTCCGACGGTATACGCACCTTCGTCCGGAATCCCTTCATCTCATTGCAGCGGGTCTGGCGACATGAGCGGCACGCCGGTCACGGAAGCTGGGGCGGCGTAAAGCTTGGGTGGAAACCCTCACCATGCCAAATGCAGTCGCATGAACTCGATCCGAATTCGTCCGTATGATCCGGCTGATTTGACCGCTGTCGTCGAGCTGTTCAATGGCTCGGTCAGAAAGGTCGCCAATCGTGACTACAGCCCGGCTCAAATCGAGGCCTGGGCGCCGGTAGCGGTTAACCTGGTCCAGTGGTCCGAACGTCTTGAGCGTAAGCCGACGTTCATCGCCGAACACATGAATCGAATTGCAGGTTTCAGCGACCTCGGACCGACAGGCCATATCGATATGCTTTTCGTCCATTGCCAACATCAGGGCCGAGGCGTCGCCAAGAGCCTGATGGACCACATCCTGCTCAAGGCTCGCGAACAAAAGCTGTCGTCTTTATGTACGGACGCGAGCATCACGGCAAAGCCGTTCTTTGAACGCAGCGGATTCGAGGTGGTCCAGGAACAGGACGTTGAACTCCGCGGCCAGATCTTCCGCAACTATCGCATGATCCGCTTTCTTTAGCATCGCTCAGTCGCCCCGACCGCCGTCATCCGAAGGTTGGAAAAACCTGATGGAGGCTTCCCGCGATCGTGTCGCCTGGTTCGACACGGCGCGATCAAAACCGTTTTGCTCATCAGCATGATGGCTCACGCCGCCGGCGCTCCGACGTTCCCTCATGTGCCGGAACGAAATCGACCAGGTCAGATTGTCTCCTGACGGAGATCAAAATGCCCAAGACGTTCGATGTCGGAGATCATGTGATCTGGAATTCCGAGGCAGGGCGAGTAACTGGCCGGATCACTCGAGTTCATACACGCGACTTCGAATACAAGGGTCACACTCACCGCGCTTCCAGAGCAGAACCTCAATATGAGATCAGGAGCGACAGGACTGATCACATCGCCGCTCACAAGGGGACCGCGCTGGATTATGTGCGACGTCGAGAATGACGCTGCCGTTCTACACAATCGGGCACTCGAACCGCAGCCTGGAGGAATTCGTCGCCCTGTTGCAGGGAACACAGGTTCTGCAGGTCGTAGATGTCCGGAAGATTCCGAGGTCCAGAGCCAACCCTCAGTTCAACCAGGAAACGCTTCCCCACAGACTGGCGGAGCGCCAGATATCCTACGCCCACAATGTCAAACTCGGAGGAAGACGGGGTCGGATCGGAGATGTGGCCGACGGCATAAATGGCTACTGGGAGAACAAGAGCTTCCACAACTACGCCGATTACGCTCTCTCCGCCCCGTTCCGCGCCGGGTTAGAGCTGTTGATCGAAACGGGGCGGCGCCAGCCTAGTGCGATCATGTGCTCTGAAGCGGTCTGGTGGCGGTGTCATCGACGGCTCATCGCCGACAATCTTCTCGCTCGGGGCGAGACCGTCATTCACATCATGGGACACGGCAGGCTGGAGAAGGCTCGATTGACGGCAGGTGCTATCCTTCATCCCGACGGGACGGTCAGCTATCCGGCTTCTGCGCACCACGAACAGCGTCCATAGCAAGGCCGTTGGCGCCATTCCTTCGGGAGGTGCGTTGCGTCATGGAAAGGAGCTTCCATGCCCAGACGCAACTTGATCGCTGCGAGATCGCCTAGACGCCCATTCCATTCGTTTGCGAACATCCCTGATCAGACGGGCAGCCAGGAAACCAGACCCGCCCGAGGCGGGCACAAGCCATGACCGCGGAACGCTCCGTGTGGTCCAGACCGAAAACCACGACCGCCCTGCCCGCTTTTCGTCCCGTGCAGCTCGCCACGCTCGTCGACGCCGTGCCAGGAGGAAATCGCTGGCTGCATGAGATGAAGTACGATGGCTACCGGCTGGAGGTCGTCGTCGGCGGAAGTCGCGCTCGAGCCTTTACGCGCTCCGGACTTGACTGGTCGGAGAAGTTTTCGGGGATCGTCGACGCCGCTGCGTCCCTGAAGGTGGATTCCGCCGTGCTCGACGGCGAGGCTGTCGTGTTCGACGCCGAAGGGCGCTCCAGCTTCCAGACGTTGCAAGGCGCTCTGAAGGGCGAACCAGGCAGGATCGCCTATGTCGCTTTCGACCTTCTCGCGCTGAATGGCGAAGATCTGACGTCTCGCCCGCTGCTTGAGCGCAAGGCTCTCCTGCGTGACCTGCTTCCAAAGAGGCCGGGACGGCTCCGTTACTCCGATCATATTCGAGGCAATGGCGAAAAGCTGTTGAACAGCTTTTGCGCAAACGGCCTGGAGGGGGTGGTGTCGAAGCTGGCCGATAGCCGATACGTCGGCGCACGCTCGGCGGCTTGGGTGAAAACCAAGTGTATCCAGCGTCAGGAGTTTGTCGTGGCGGGATGGCTTCCTTCAGACAAGTCACGCGCCTTCCGCTCCTTGATCCTCGCCGTAAATGAGAATGGCGCCCTCCGTTATGCAGGCAAGGTCGGCACAGGCTTCGATACGATGGAGTTGCAGCGGCTCCTGGAGGTCATGAGACCGCTCGAACAGGACAGTCCCACCGTCAAGGCCCCCCGCGCCGAGGTTCGGGACGCCCATTGGCTCCGCCCCCGGCTGGTGGCGGAAATCGCTTTCACTGAAATGACCAACGAAGGCACGTTGCGCCACCCGAGCTATCTCGGCCTGCGGGATGACAAGAGGCCCGAGGCGGTCGTTGTCGAGAAGCCAGCGTTGGAGACACCGGCGCCGGCTGGTGAGACCGTGCCAATCAGCAACGCTCAACGGATCCTCTTTCCGGAGTGTCAGATCACCAAGGGTCAGCTGGCGGACTACTACGCCGCCGTTGCGCCTATCATGCTGCCCTGGGTCGCATCTCGTCCGATCAGCCTCGTGCGATGTCCCCAGGGCCGATCGAAAAAGTGCTTCTTCCAGAAGCACGACGCCGGAAGCTTCGGCGAGGCCGTGCGCCATGTGGCGATCGAGGAGAAGGACGGCGAGACTGAACCCTACCTCTATATAGATACGCCGGAAGGTCTGATGACTTGTGTCCAGATGGGAACCATAGAGTTCCACGGCTGGGGCGCACGGATCGAAGACGTCGAAAAGGCCGACCGCCTGGTCTTCGATCTCGACCCGGACGTCGGGCTCGATTTCGAGGCCGTGCGTTCCGCCGCTTTTCGATTTCGCGATATACTCGCGACTATCGGACTGGAGACATTTCCAATGGTCACCGGGGGCAAGGGCGTTCACGTCATCGCGCCGCTGACCCCCGAGGCCGAATGGCCTGAAGTGAAAGATTTCGCCCGGCGTCTGGCTATTGCGGTCGCTCAGGCAGAGCCGGCCAAGTTCACGGCCGCTCTGCCGAAGGCCCAACGCAAGGGTCGCATCTTTGTCGATTATCTCCGCAATCAGCGCGGCGCTACGGCCGTCATGCCTTACAGCGTGCGCTCAAAAGAGGGCGCGCCCGTAGCGGCGCCGGTCACTTGGAAGGAAATGGAGACAATCGCGAGCCCTGCGCTGTTTCATGTCGGCGATCAGCTTGAGCTCCTCAAACGCGCGGGATCGAAAGCCCTTTCTTCATGGGGGCGGGCTGATCAGGCGCTGCCGGATTTGTGAGCATCGCACTGACAGCGTGAGCGCTTTTCGCATTGGCGTCGATGATCCCGTCGAAGGCCGTTTCGTCGGTCGCCGCGACGGGCGTTTCCAGCCCCACGCGCCATTTGAGAACAGAACCTACTCCCGACCGAAAATAGCATGGGCTCACGCGGGCTCGAACCAGGTCGGCGAGCCTCGCGACATCGCCCTAAATGGTGAAGACGTCCGGGCCGATGTCAGCCTTCACCTCGTCCAGGTCCTCATCGTCTCGACCTACGATCTCTACGCGCGCGCCGTGCTCATGAAACTGCCTTGCCGTCAGGAGACCAATGCTGCCCGATCCGCCGATGATCTGGCGGGTTGGCCTTCAAGATTATGAATGCGCCATCCCTGAGCCTAATCGGTGATCGGCGAGTGAACCGTGCCTACCGACCCGCGCTGCGCTTCGATGCAGCGGGCGGCGATAAAGTCGATAGCTCGACTGTTATACCGCGCCGAGCGCTCCAAGAAGCCCATGTGATTGACGCCGGAGATGGGCTCCAAAGTGGCATCCGACGCCATCTCGTGGATTGCTTCGCTGGCCTCCAGCTTGGTCACTATATCGAGGTCGCCGCCGAGGATCAGGAGGGGACATTTCATCTTTGCCACTGCGCGGGAGCCGTCCCAATCGAACATGGCGAGATTGCCCTTGGCCAGAATAGCGGGAGAGTTGCGGGTCCCCAGCAGGGTCGTGTGCTCAAGCTGGCTGCGGGTCACGTATCTGCCGAACTGAAGCCTGTTCGCCATGTGGGCCGTGCCGTTCAAGTAGCCCTGCCAGGCGCCGAACCAAGCAAGCGGTTTGAACAGAACGGCCATCTTGAAAACGGGCTCAAGCACCGGGCGACGCAGGGCCAGAGCCAGTCTGCTCAGGATCATGGTGCGCAGGGGACTGGTATAGGTCGTGTCGATTAAGACGACGCCGGTGACACGTGCGCTGAACAGTTCAGGACGGTCACGCGCCAGTGTCTGGATTGTCATCCCGCCGATGCTGTGCCCGATGAGAACGACGGGTCGGGGCGAGACTTGAGCGATCAGGTACGCGAGGTCATTGGCGAAGAGCTCCAACGAGATCTTACCGTCAGCTGGGGGCTTTGAGCGCCCCAGGCCGGGAAGGTCCCAATTGACCTGTTGATGGGGGACTTGGCTGCGGTGGGTAGCCAGGTCGCGGTTCAGATAATGCCAGATCGTGCTGTCCAGGCCCCAACCATGGACGGCAATGACCACCGGTCCGTCAGTTGGACCACGTGTCTCGACATAGAGTTTTGAGCCGGTCGGACTATCGATCATGACGCCATCGGCCCGCCGGGGCGCCGTCGCGTCGATGTCTTTTCTGGCTAAAAGGAGGGTCGTGGGCCAGCGGCCGAGGATACTCCAAGCCAGGAGCCCGGCCGCCGTCCAGGCACGCCAATCCTCACGAGCCCGGTATTCGGTTCCCTGCATCTGAATAACAATCTGGCCAGACCACCACGTCCACAACAGATAGCCGGCAACGACAAGGAGCAGCCATCCAAGCCATGAAGCCAGGATGCGGGTGAAAGGAATCAGAGGCATGGGGATCTTCCTGTTCGTGGCGAACAGAATGTCGCGGCACGAGCCAAGAAGACGTCGGAGCTGCAAAAAGTTGCTGTATCGCTTGCCCGACACAGAAGGTTCAGCGCCGAGTTTCGATGGACGCCGGACAGCAAAACTGCGGCCGTGATTAACGCAGCGATCGCCAGTCAAGGGTCGCGCTTGTTCGGCGCGCCGTGGTCGAGCAAGAACTGGAACGCGGCCGTTTGGTCCATTTTCCGCCCCATGTGCGCTGGCTGGTTCGATGGGCCTACTACGTCGTGGCTTTCCGGCGGGCAGCGCAGCGCGGAGAGGTCAGAGCGTTCCGCGACTGGCTAGCCGGCTCTAGCGCCCGCGAAGGCACGCGCGGGGACTGCTTAGCGACGGCCGCTCCGTCACGTTTGCGCCAGCGGCGGACATTGGTCGGCTGGCCGAGCGGACGTCATACCGGTTGGAGTCTTCGGATCCGCTATCGACCCGTTGCGGACCTATCCGATTGCCTTGGTCAATCGTCCAGCTAACGTAGAGCTATGGAAATCAACCGCAGAATCGTCGTTGCTGGAGTGGGTTTGACCGTCACTTCACCCCTCCACGCCTCTGCTGCGAGCACGAGCAGCGCGCCGATGTACGGCTTGATCGGGAAAATGACAGCGCAGCCAAGTCGTCGCGACGAGCTGATAAGCATCCTCATCGAGGGAGTCAGCGGTCTGCCAGGCTGTTTGAGCTACATTGTTGCTGCCGACCCTCAGGAGCCGGAGGTGATCTGGATTACAGAAGCGTGGCAGAGCAAGCAGGCGCACGGTGCTTCACTCACGCTCCCGTCTGTCCGGGATGCGATCTCAAAAGGGCGTCCGATGATCGCGAACATGTCGAGGGTGGCCGAGACGGAGCCGGCAGGAGGACACGGCCTCCTCACTCCTGCTCTCTGACATCCGCTTCCACCCTCAGACCCTCGAATGGTCCGCCTGGGGGCGCGAGATTGGCGGCTAAGTCCAGTGCTGGCCTCTCATTTCGCCCCACTGGCGGTGGCCGCCGTGGATGATCCCGAGACTATCCAGCCTTGTTAGTGTCAACAGCGGGCGTTGCTCTGTTGCCAGAAAGCGGACGTTCGACCGGACGGCGGCCTGCAGGCCGCACTCACCAAGGCCGTCTCACGTTTGATATTTCTTGCGTCGTCTGCTGCGGCGGGGCATGAGTCCGCCCAACCTCGGACCGTCCCCCACTTCGTGGAGCGAACGGTGGCTATCCTGACCGCCCATCCGTCAGGAAACCGAGCTGCGAATGCGGCTCATCCAGTTGAACCTCCATGTCTCTAATCGCTTCCACGCGCCAGCAATGGCTCGCTAACCCGCGCCGCGAACTGCTCGCTGGTACGGTCGTCGCCCTCGCCCTGATCCCCGAGGCGATCGCCTTCTCCATCATCGCCGGAGTCGATCCGGCGGTAGGCCTCTACGCCAGCTTCATCATCGCAGTGACCATCTCCATCGTCGGCGGTCGCCCGGCGATGATTTCAGCTGCGACCGGCGCCATGGCTCTGGTCATGGTCACGCTCGTTCGGGACCATGGGCTTGAGTACCTGTTCGCCGCCTCCCTGCTGACCGGGGTATTCCAGATCATCGTCGGGCTGCTGAAGCTGGGCCGCTACATCCGCTTCGTCAGCCGCAGCGTGATGACCGGTTTCGTGAACTCGCTAGCCATCCTGATCTTCCTTGCGCAGATGCCCGAGTTGATCGGCGCCAACTGGCAGACCTTCGCCCTCGTCGCGGCATCCCTGGCGATCATCTACGGCGTACCGCGGATCACGAAGGCGATCCCGTCGCCCCTCATCGCTATTGTGGTCATCAGCGCCTTCGTCATCTGGTCCGGACTGGATGTCCGCACCGTTGGCGACATGGGGCAGATGCCCTCGACGCTGCCGATGTTCCACCTCCCGACCGTCCCACTGACGTGGGAAACCTTCACCATCATCGCCCCGGTCGCGGCGACCCTGGCCTTCGTGGGCCTGCTGGAATCCCTGCTGACCGCCAACCTTCTGGATGACATTACCGACACGCCGTCGGACAAGGACCGCGAGACCCGCGGGCAGGGCATCGCCAACATCGCCGCCTCCCTGTTCGGCGGCATGGCGGGCTGCGCCATGATCGGCCAATCGATCATCAATGTGACCTCCGGCGCGCGCGGGCGCTTGTCGACCCTGTGGGCGGGCCTGTTCCTGCTGTTCCTGATCCTAGTGCTTCAGGACTGGGTGGCGCGCATTCCGATGGCCGCGCTGGTGGCGGTGATGATCATGGTCTCGGTCGGAACCTTCGACTGGAAATCAGTGCTGACCCTGCGTTCAACCCCAGTCCAGTCCTCCATCGTCATGCTGGCCACCACGATCACGGTGGTCGTCACGCATGACCTGTCCAAGGGCGTGGTGCTGGGCGTGATCCTGTCGGCTATCTTCTTCATGCGGAAGCTGGGCAAGACCATCGTCGTGCAGGAAATCGAGACTCCAGAGCCCGGCGTGCTGCGCTATCACGTCAGCGGCCAGTTGTTCTTCGGCTCGGCCGACGTCTTCGCCGCCTCGTTCGAGCATCATGGCCAGCCGACTCGCGTCGAGATCGACATGAGCGACGTGCATCTGTGGGACCTCACGGCCGTCGTCGCCGTGGACAAGGTGGTGTTCCGCTATCGCCGTCAGGGCGCGGAGGTGCGTCTCATCGGCATGAACGAGGCTGCGCAGTCGCTGATCCAGCGTGTCGGCAAGCACGACAAAGCGCACCTGCCTGTCGGCATTGCTCACTGACTAGAACGCGTCATGAAAGGACGTCCGGCCCGTCGGCGACCTCAGGACCACTTGCCCCAGAGGAGACATTCAGCCTTGGCCCCGTCCTGCCCGCGCTAGAGATATCCAAAAACCCATCAACAGCGTTGAAGCCGCTTTAGTTTGGCATCCGGTCAGGGATGAACCGTGAGGTACATCCGGACGAGTTCGGACAGGCTTCCGGCCTGCATCTTGGCCATGAGGTTGGCGCGATAGACTTCCACGGTCCGCGCGCTGATCTCGAGATCATAGGCGATGACCTTGTTGGCGTGGCCCTGAACCAATCCTGCGAGCACGTCGCGTTCCCGTCCTGACAGGGCGTCGAGACGCGCCGCCAGCATCCGCTTCTCGGCTTCGGCCGACGCCGTCTCGCCCGCTCGATCCGCCGCACGCTGGATCGAGGCCAGCAGGACCTCGTCGTCGAACGGCTTTTCAATGAAATCCACCACGCCTGCGCGCAACGCCTCCACGGCCAGAGGCATGTCGGCATGGCCAGTGATGACGATTACAGGTTCCCCGGAACCGTCCGCCTGTAATCGGCGCGCTAGCTCTATCCCGGTCATGTCAGGCATGCGGACATCCGTGATAATGCACCCGGGCTGTCGGTCTTTCACGGCGAGAAAGGCGACGGCGGACTCGTGGGTTTGCACGCATAGTCCGGCTGTACTCAGGAGGAAGGCGATCGAATCCCTCACAGCGGCGTCGTCGTCGATGACGTGCATGATCGGAGCGTTTGTCATGCGAGCTCTTCCTCAAGTCGGGCGCGATGAAGCGTGAAGTGAAAATCCGCGCCTCCAGCGGCGTTGGCCTCGAACCACAGGCGCCCGCCATGGGCTTCCATTATGGTCCGCGATATCGAAAGCCCAACCCCCATGCCGGTCCGCTTCGTCGTAATGAAGGGCTCGAACAACTGGGCCGCCACATCGGGATCAATCCCCGCCCCCGTGTCGGAAACCGTGACCTGAACATGATCCTCATCCAGCGCCGAGGCGGATATGGCCAGGTCTCGTGTCCCGCCGTCCTGCATGGCGTCCATAGCGTTTCGGATCAGATTGAGCAGTACCTGCTGGATTTGAACCCTGTCGGCGATGACGAGGTCAGCGGACGGATCGAGGGCGAACCGCACCTGAACGCCGTGCTCGCGCGCCCCGACCAGCGCCAGTGCGCTGGCCTCCTCGATGAGCGAATGCAGGTTCTCGATCCGCCTTTCAGTCTCTCCCCGGGCGACGAACTCTCGCAGGCGCCGGATGATCACGCCGGCGCGCAGCGCCTGGTCAGCCGCCCGGTCCACGGCGTCGGAAATGCGATCGGCCGGCGCATTCTCCGCTCGAAGCAGTCGCCCCGCGCCCTTCAGATAGTTGGTGATGGCGGTCAGCGGCTGGTTCAGCTCATGAGCGAGCGCTGACGCCATTTCGCCCAGCGCCGTCAGACGCGAGACCCGGATCAGGTCTGCCTGAAGCTCCTGCATCCTGGCCTCAGCCTGTTGGCGTTCCGTCAGATCCCGCACAAACCCGGTGAAGAAACGTCCCTCCTTGGTCCGCATCTCCCCGACGGCGAGTTCCAGAGGAAAGTCGGACCCGTCCTTGCGACGCCCGACCACGACGCGCCCTACGCCGACGATCCGGCGCTCTCCGGTCCGGTAATAGCGTTCAAGATAGCTATCGTGCGCTTCGCGATGAGGGGCGGGCATCAACAGGCTGACATTCTGCCCGATGGCTTCAGCCGCAGTCCAGCCGAACAGCCGTTCTGCAGTGGGGCTGAAGGCTCGCATGGCCCCCTTCTCGTCGATAAGGATCATAGCGTCAGGCACGGTATCCAGAATCAACCGTAGATGGGTCTCGCGCGAGGAAAGCTCCTTCAGAACCCGTTGGAACCACTCGCCTCCCCAGGTCACGGCGCCCGCGACGACGAGGAAGAGCACGGCTTCCGCAAGATGCGGCTGACCGTCCCCCAGAAGCAGTCCCGTCGCGACGCCCAAGCTGGCGGCCAAGGCGCCGGGCCAGACGCCGCCCAAGGCTGAGCCCGCCACCACGGCGGGCACAAAGACCAGAAAGGACAACCGGACGTCGAAGAGGGACGGCAGACTTGCTCGCGCCCACGCGCCCATGAGGATCAGTATGAGAACCGTGGCGACCGCGAGCCAAGGCGAAGACGGCCTCACAAGGGGAGAAGACGAATGAAAGACGCGCATCGTCCGATTTCTATCCTTGTTCACCAATGGGCCGCGCCTCCGGAATTTCCCCTAGGGTCAAGACCCGGATACCGCGTTCAGGCCGCCCCTTCTACATCGGCCTCATCCTCTTTCGCCGGACGAACCGGCCCGGGACACCCCGGTTTCAAGGACCAAGGCCATGAGCGCCCCACTCGTCGATCTCTCCGTCCACCACCAGCCCAAGGGACTGTCGGACCGCGTCGCCTTCGGCTTCACCAAGCTGCTGCGCTTCTGCGCCGATACCTTCTTCGCCAAGCGATACGGACATCGCGCTGTCGTGCTGGAAACGGTCGCGGCCGTGCCCGGCATGGTCGGCGCCACCATCAACCATCTGAGCTGTCTGCGTCGGATGTGCGACGACCGGGGCTGGATCAAGACCCTGATGGACGAGGCCGAAAATGAACGCATGCACCTGATGACCTTTATCGAGATCTCGAAGCCGACGCTGTTCGAGCGGTTCGTCATCGTCTCGGTCCAGTGGGTCTTCTACCTTTTCTTCTTTGGTCTCTATCTCGTGTCCAACAAGACTGCCCACCGGGTGGTCGGCTATTTCGAGGAAGAAGCGGTGATCAGCTACACCCACTACCTCGCCGAAATCGACGAAGGGCGCTCGCCCAATGTACCGGCCCCAGAGATCGCCAAACGCTACTGGAACCTTCCTGACACTGCGACCCTGCGCGACGTCGTCCTCGTCGTTCGCGCGGACGAGGCCCACCACCGGGACGTCAACCACGGCTACGCCAACGAGCTCGGGGGATTGCCCGTCCAGGCCGTGGCGCCCTGCCCGCCTCACGCTGCTCTGGAGCCGACCTGGAAGACTGCGGCCTGAAGCCTCGCCTCTCCGTCGAGCCGTCTGCCCCCTCACATGCGCGGACATCTATGAAGCGCCGCGCGTGTCCTGCCGACCTGACCCGGCTTGGGCACGCCGCCGACAATCCTGCGGCCTGAACGACCGCGTTTTCCAGTTTCCAGTTTCCAGTTTACCGAGGACACCTACTGATGTCGCAAGCCCTCAGCGAGCGGACGGTCACGATCGTCAAAGCCACAGTTCCAGCCCTTGAGGCCCATGGCCTGGACATTGTCCGGGAGATGTACGCCCGGATGTTCCAAAATCCGGAAATCCGCGATCTCTTCAATCAATCCCACCATGGCGATACTGGCTCCCAGCCCCGGGCGCTCACAGGCGCCATCCTCGCCTATGCCGCCAATATCGACAATCTCGGCGCGCTGACGGCCGCAGTTGAACGCATTGCGCAGAAACACGTCGGGCTGCAGATCATGCCGGACCATTACCCTCATGTCGCAAGCGCCTTGCTTGGCGCCATCGGCCATGTCCTGGGCGAGGCTGCGACCGAAGACGTTCTCGCTGCCTGGGGCGAGGCCTACTGGTTCCTCGCGAACATCCTCATCACACGCGAGGCGGCCCTCTACGAGAACCTCGCCGCCGCCGAAGGCGGATGGAACGGCTGGCGCGCCTTCGAGGTGGCGGAAGTCCAACCCGAGAGTTCGGTCATCACCTCCATCATCCTGCGGCCGGTCGATCGCGGACCGGTGCTGGCTCACAAGCCTGGGCAGTACCTCACCTTCTGGCTTGACCTGCCCGGGCACTCGCCGATCAAGCGCAACTATTCGATCTCCTCCGCGCCGAACGGGGAGACCTATAGGATCTCAGTGAAGCGGGAGCCGCATGGTCTCGCCTCGACCTGGCTCCACGAACACGCCCGGCCCGGCAAAATTCTCAAGGTCGGCGCGCCGGCGGGCGACTTCTTCTTGCCGGAGGATCCGCAACGACCCATCGTGCTCCTGTCTGGCGGCGTCGGCCTGACCCCCATGGTTTCGATGCTGGAGACGCTGGCGGCCCGACAACCGCAAGCCGGGGTTCACTATGTTCACGGCGCGCGCGATGTCGCCTCCCACGCCATGGGCGATCATGTTCGCCGGCTCGCCGCAGCCATTCCCGCCAGCCGCAACACTGTCTTCTACGAAAGCGTACCGGAGGCCGCGAACCTGGCCGCTCACGAACGGACGGGTCGGATCTCAGGCGCCTGGCTGGCCTCGGAGACCCCGGTGAACGAGGCCGACTATTACCTGTGCGGCCCCCGCCCCTTCTTGCGGGCTCTGGTCTCCGAGCTGGTCGCCATCGGGGTGCCCGCCGATCGCATCCACTATGAGTTCTTCGGCCCTGCCGACGAAGCCCTGGCGGCCTGAGGGCCGCCCTCTCATGGTCTGCCGATGTCGGACGTCCTCGATCCGGCGTGTCAGTCGTCCGATCACCGGCGCCATGAATCGGAGCAGGCGCCCAAACACCTCAAGGGCCGCGCCATCGCCGTGGCCATTGTCGGCACGCCACTGGCTCTTTCGATCGGCATTCCCGTCGGCACGATGGTCAGCGGCGTGATCGGCCGGCGAGCCGCCTTTCTGGTGTTGATCGGCCTCAGCCCGCTGCTCGCACTGATCGGTTGCGTGATCTTTCTGAATCGGAAGGCAGGTTTCGCCTAAAAGCACATTCGATTGAGTTCCGGATGCGCCTTGAGCCATCATTGGCGCGCGGCCCAAAATGAGGACTCTTGGCAGCCGCATGAAAAACAGTCTGAGAGTCGCACCACCTCGGACTCTATAGATAAGTCATGAATGAAGGCGCGCTAGCGACCTGTGAATTCACGATATTTGCGGGTCAGATCGCCGCAGATCAGCCTATAGTTCTAATGCGGTCCGTTCTCTAGGCTAGCAACGCCCCGCAACAGGAACTCCGTCACGCATGCCCCATACCCTGCTGCTGCTCATTCCGTTCGGGGCGCCCTTTGTGGCGGCAATGATGGCGATCTTTCTGCCGTCACGCGCCCGGAACGCCGCAGCAGCACTGGCCTGGCTGACGTCTCTGGCGGGCCTGCTCTGCCTGGTGGCCCTTTTCCCCGCCGTCGCCAGCGGAGAGTCTGTGCGCTGGTCCACGCCCTGGATGCCCACGTTCGGCGTCCACTTCACCCTGCGGATGGATGGTCTGGCATGGCTGTTCGCAGTCATGGTGCAGGGCATCGGCGCCCTCGTGGTGCTCTACGCCCGCTACTACATGTCGGCCGACGATCCGGTCCCGCGCTTCTTCGCCTTCCTGCTGGCCTTCATGGGCGCGATGACCGGCATGGTCATGGCCGGCGACCTGATCCAGTTGGCCGTCTTCTGGGAGCTAACCAGCCTCTTTTCCTTCCTGCTGATCGGCTATTGGCACCATAGCGCGTCGGCCCGCGACGGGGCGCGGATGGCGCTGACCGTTACGGCGGCGGGCGGTTTGTGCCTGCTGGCCGGGGTCGTTGTGCTGGGCCGCATCGTCGGCAGTTTCGATCTGGACGCGGTGCTGGCGTCGGGCGAGATCATCAAGAACAGCCCCTGGTATCTGACCGCCCTGCTTCTGATCCTGGCGGGCGCCCTGACCAAGAGCGCGCAATTCCCGTTCCACTTCTGGCTGCCCCGCGCCATGGCCGCTCCGACCCCGGTCAGCGCCTATCTGCATTCGGCGACCATGGTGAAGGCGGGCGTCTTTCTGATGATCCGCCTGTGGCCGGTGCTGGCGGGAACCGACGCCTGGTATGTCATCGTCAGCACTGCGGGGATTGCGACCCTGTTGTTCGGGGCCTGGAACGCCGTCTTCCAGAACGACCTCAAGGGCCTGCTGGCCTATTCCACCATAAGCCATCTCGGGCTGATCACCCTGTTGCTGGGGCTGGGCAGTCCGCTGGCGGCCGTGGCGGCCATCTTCCACACGGTCAACCACGCCACTTTCAAGGCCTCCCTGTTCATGGCCGCAGGGGTCATCGACCACGAGACCGGCACGCGCGACATGCGCAAGCTCAGCGGTCTCAGGCGGTCCATGCCGGTCACGGCGGCCCTGGCCATCGTCGCCGCCGCCGCGATGGCCGGGGTGCCCCTGCTGAACGGCTTTCTGTCCAAGGAGATGTTCTTGGCCGAGGCGATCGCCCATACCGGCGGGCGCCACCTGAACCTGGCCTTGCCGGTTCTGGCCACGGTCGCAAGCCTTCTGAGCGTGCTCTATTCGGTGCGCTTCATTCACCAGACCTTCTTTGGCCCGCCGCCCGTCGATCTGCCCGAGACCCCGCATGAGCCGCCGCGCTGGATGCGCTTCCCGATCGAGGTTCTGGTGGGCCTGTGCATCATCGTCGGCGTTCTTCCGGCTATCACCATCGGCCCGGTTCTGGCCGTCGCCGTCCGTTCGGTGCTGGGCGAAAACGTCCCCTATTACAGTCTGGCGGTCTGGCACGGCTTCAACCTGCCGCTGGTGATGAGCGCCATCGCCTTGATCGGCGGCGTCGTGGCCTACAGGCTGCTGGGTCCGCGCATCAACGCCAGCGAGCGCCCCTGGGTGGTCGGACGTTTCAACGGCGCCCGCGCCTATGACCGGGTCATGCGCGCCTTCAAGGGCGGCGCCGAGTGGATCGTGCGTCGCCTCGGCGCCACACGACAGCAGGCGCGCCTGCGGGCCATCATCCTGACCTGTATGCTGGCGGCGGCGCTGGCCAGCGGCGTGGCGGGCCTCGGCTTTGATGAGGCCGGGCTGACGGTTCATCGTCCCGGCTTGGGCTTCACCCTGTTGTGGATCATCGGCGGCGCCTGCGCGATCGCCGCCGCTTGGCAGGCCAAGTATCACCGTCTGGCCGCCGTGGTCCTGGTCGGAGGGGCCGGCCTGGTCAGTTGCCTGACCTTCGTCTGGTTCTCGGCCCCCGACCTGGCCACGACCCAGATGCTGGTCGAGATCGTCACTACCGTCCTGCTGTTGCTCGGCCTGCGCTGGCTGCCCAAACGCCTACCCGACCTCGCTTCGCCCAAACAGGAAGCCAAGGCCCGCTGGCGGCGTGTGACGGACCTCGTCATCGCGATCATCGCCGGCGCCGGCGTGGCCCTGGTCGCCTTCGCCGTCATGACCCGGCCGTCGGCGTCGCCGCTGGCTCGCTACTTCCTGGATCACGCCTATTCCGAAGGCGGCGGGCGCAATGTGGTGAACGTGCTGCTGGTCGACTTCCGAGCCTTCGACACCCTGGGTGAGATCACGGTCCTGGGCATCGTCGGACTGACGATCTGGGCCCTGCTGCGGCGTTTCCGTCCGGCGTCGGACAGTCTCGGCCATACCGAGCAGAAGCAGCACCAGGACCACAGCGATGATCGCCGCGAGGATCGCGAGCTGGGGGACACCCTATCCGAGACCATGCTGATCCCGCGCGTGGTGATGCGCTGGCTCTTCCCCTTCATCATCCTGCTGGCGCTGCATCTCTTCCTGCGCGGGCATGACCTGCCCGGCGGCGGCTTCGCGGCGGGGGTGGCGCTGTCGATCGCCTTCATCCTGCAATACATGGCCTCGGGCGCCCGCTGGGTTGAGGAACGGCTGGAGATTCGGCCCCTGGTCTGGATCGGCGGGGGGCTGCTGATCGCGGCCCTGTCGGGGGTCGCGTCCTGGCTGTTCGGCTATCCGCTGCTGACCTCCTGGTTCACCTATGTCGACCTGCCGCTGATCGGCAAGACGCCGCTGGCGTCCGCGGTCGTGTTCGACGCAGGCGTGGCCCTGCTGGTGGTGGGGGCGACGGTCCTTATGCTGGTCGCCATCGCTCACCAGTCCCTCCGCAAACCGCGCGCCGTCGCGCCCGCGACCACTGATGAGGAGAGCGTCTGATGGAACTGGTCCTCGCTCTCGGCATAGGCGTGCTGACCGCCGCCGGCGTCTGGCTGCTGCTGCGCCCGCGCACCTTCCAGGTCATCATCGGCCTGTCCCTGCTCGGCTATGCGGTCAATCTGTTCATCTTCGCCATGGGTCGCCTGCGCGCGGGCGCGCCGCCTGTGCTGAAGGGCGAAGGGCCGGTTGATCCCGCCGCGTATGCCGACCCCGTACCCCAGGCCCTGGTCCTGACCGCCATCGTCATCAGCTTCGCCCTGACCGCCCTGTTCCTGGTGGTGCTGCTGACCAGCCGGGGCATCACCGGAAGCGATCACATCGACGGACGGGAGCCGGGCGAATGACCGACTGGCAGGACCACCTCATCGTCGCGCCCGTCGTCCTGCCGCTGATCGCGGCGGCGGCCATGCTGCTGCTCAAGGAGCAACGCTATGGGTTGAAGGCCTTGATCAGCCTGCTGTGCTTGGTCGCTCTGGTCGGCGTGGCCTATGCCCTGCTGCACGAAGCAGCCGTCGGCGGTCCCGCGGGCGACGACACGGCCCGCATCTACAACCTCGGCGCCTGGGCCGCTCCCTTCGGCATCACCTTGGTGGCGGATCGGCTTTCGACCCTGATGCTGGCGCTGACAGCCACGCTGGCGGCCGGCGGCTTGCTGTTCTCCTACGCCCGCTGGGACCGGGCCGGACCACGCTTCCACGCCCTGTACCTGCTGCTGGTCATGGGGGTGAACGGAGCCGTTCTGACAGGGGACCTGTTCAACCTGTTCGTCTTCTTCGAGGTCATGCTGGCCGCCTCCTACGGCCTGCTGCTGCATGGGTCGGGCGAAAAGCGGGTGCGGGCCGGACTGGGCTATGTCGCCATCAACCTGACGGCGTCGCTGTTCTTCCTGATCGGGGTCAGCCTGATCTACGGCGTGACCGGTGCGCTCAACATGGCGGACATCGCCAGCAAGGTCGCCGCCATCCCGGACCATGACCGCGCCCTGTTCCATATCGGCTGCGCCATCCTGGGCGTGGCCTTCCTGGTCAAGGCGGCGGCCTGGCCGCTCGGCTTCTGGCTCCCGGGAGCCTATGCCGCCGCCAGCGCCCCGGTCGCAGCGGTCTTCGCCATCCTCAGCAAGGTCGGGGTCTATGTCATCCTGCGCCTGGCCGCCCTGCTGTTCGGCGCCGACGCCGGCGCCTCGGCCGGGTTCGGCAATATCTGGCTACTGGCGGCGGGCGCGGCCACGGTCGTCTTCGGCGCCGCCGGCATGGTGGCGGCGCGACGCCTTGAAGGGGCGGCTGGTTATGCCGTCATGGTCTCCTCCGGCACGGTCCTGGCCATAGCGGGGACGGCTGTGCCTGACGCGGTCGGCGGCGCGCTCTTCTACATGGCGGCCTCCACCCTGGCGGCTGGGACCCTGTTCCTGATCGCCGAGATTCTTGCGCGCGGCGAGGACGTGGCGGCGTCGCCCCAGGATGCGGTCTTCGACGACGAATATGACGACCCCTTCGCCGCCGACGACGTGCAAGAGGTCGGGCGTGTCCTGCCGGCCTCGACCGCCTTCCTCGGCGGGGCCTTCATCCTAGCCGCCCTGGTGACCGTCAGCCTGCCGCCCCTTGCCGGTTTCGCGGGCAAGCTGGGCATCTTCGTCGCCCTCTTGTCCGGCGACGGCGCCCTGTCGCCCGCCAGCTGGGCCCTGGTCGGGGTGCTGACCCTATCCAGTTTCGCCGCCCTGATCGCCCTGACGCGGTTCGGCGTTGCGGGCTTCTGGCGCGAGGACGCCGTGGCGCCGAAGGTCCGCAGTCCCGAGTTCCTGGCCATCGGCGGCCTGGTCCTGTGCTGTCTGTGGTTGAGCGCCGGGGCCGCCGCCGGACTGACCTATGCCGAGAAGACCGGCGAATGGCTGGCTTCGCCCACGGCCTATATCAGCGCCGTGTTGGGAGACGCCGCATGATCCGCGCCCTCCTGCCCCACCCCCTGTTGGCCCTGGGGCTGTTTGCCAGCTGGCTTGTGCTGAGCGGGCCCATTTCGGCGGGCGACGTCCTTGTCGCCCTGATCGCCGCTCTGGCCATCCCCCAGGTCATGCGACGGCTGGAGCCCGACCGATCCGGAGTCCGCTCGCCGGGCGCCATCCTGCGGTTGGCCGGCTATGTCGCCGTCGATGTCGTGCGCTCCAACTACGCCGTGGCCATCATCATCATGGGGCGGCGCAGACGTCAGCGTGTTTCCGGCTTCATCCATGTGCCGCTGGACCTGCGCAACCGTTACGGCCTGGCGGTGCTCGCCATCATCGTGACCAGCACGCCCGGCACCCTGTGGGTCCAATATGACCGGCCGTCGGGGCGCCTGCTGCTGCACGTCCTCGACCTGGTCGAGGAGCAAGACTGGATCGACCTGATCAAGGGTCGTTATGAGCGCCTGCTGTTGGAGATCTTCCCATGACCGCCTCCGCCGTTCTCTATTGGGGGTTGGGCGCGGCCCAGGCCATGCTTTTGCTGGCCATGCTGCTGGCCGCCTTGCGCATGATGCGCGGGCCGCGCGCGCAGGACCGCGTCCTGGGTCTCGACACCCTCTATCTGAACGCCATGCTGCTGATCCTGGTTCAGGGAATGCGCAGCGGGGTCAGCCTCTACTTCGAGGCGGCCCTGATCATCGGCATGCTGGGCTTCACCGCCACCGTCGCCCTGGCCAAGTTCCTGATGCGTGGCGAGGTGATCGAATGACCCCTTCCGACCTACCGCTGTGGGCGGCCTGGACCATCGTCGCCGTCACGGTTTTCGGCAGCCTGCTGGCGCTGATCGGCTCCGTCGGCCTTGTGGTTCTGAAACGCTTCTATGAGCGGGTTCATGCGCCCACTCTGGGAGCCACCCTGGGCATGGCGCTGATCGTCGTGGCCTCGGTCGCCTTCTGGTCACTGACCGAGGGGCGGCTTGCGCTCCGCGACCTGCTCATCGGGGTCTTCCTGACCGTCACGACGCCCGTGACCCTGATCCTGCTGGCCCGCGCCGCCGTCTATCGCGACCGCGTCGAGGGCGTTAAGGCTGCACCGCCGGAATAGGGCGACAGATCGTCACGAGCGCAACGCCGGCCATCTCAGAAGCGTTGCAGATCAAGACCACTAAGATACGGAGTCATCATGGCGGCGGTTTTTGAAGTGACCCTCGGCGCGGAGGACGGCTCCTCGCGGCTGATCCGGACAGAAGCCCTCAGCGCCGATGACGCACGAGACGCCGTTCAGAGCCACCTTCGTCCAGGCGAGACCATCATTTTCGTTGAAGCTGCTGAACTCGATGAACTGGACGAAGACGGCTTGAGAGATCATCCCCAGGATGGGGCTGATCTGAATCTCGCACCATCCCCAAAGACCAGCGATCTTCTCTAAATAGGCACGACTCATCACCCCGTCGTTTGATGCGGCAGACAGCATTATCAGCTTGGGACGGTGCCTGCTTGCTCGCGTTTGAGCAGGCACCCTGACGTCAGACAAGCGCCATCAGCGGACATTGGCACCCGGCCAGTCACGCGACCTTCGGGTCTGCAAACTGAATGTCGCGGGTTCGATTCCTTCAGCCAGCACCGGTAAAATCAGTAACTTACTAGGTTGGGCACCGTGGACTTTCCCGCGAGGGACACACGCAGCTTTGTCCCGAATGGGCTGAAGCCCAGCATTTTCATGCTTTTCGCGGCTGCTCAGGCGGCATCTTCGCCGATGCAGAGGCGTCGAGTGAGGAAGTTCTGGCCTGACGCCTCTCTCTCAGTGAGACGTGCCGACCATGGCCCGCTGGAAGAACGATCCAGCTTGGCCTTGCCGCAGTATTCCGCGGAATAGCCCCCGGCAACAACCTATGAGCGACCGCCACGGGATGGTATCCGATCCGTCTAACCGTCAAGCTGGACTCATGCCGCTCGCTATTATCGATCATCCGGCCGACATTGCGGCGGACTGCAGTGGACCGTCGACGACATCGACCTCCTCGCCCAACTGGTGGCCACGGTCCTGCAGGGCCGCGCGCGGCACGCCGCCAACGTCCTGGCCGGTGCCACCCACCTTCCGGCGACCTCGCCCGAAGGGATGAAGGCGCAGATTCGCGCGGACCTGTTTCCGCACAATCCGGCCAATGTCTTCCACCGCGACGGCCTGTTGTTCGAAATCATCTGCTGGATGGTCTCACGAGAAACCGCCTTGCCGGGCGACGTCATCTCCGAACCGCATACTCGGGCCACACAACAGGGCGTCGACACCTTCAAGGTCACCTGGAACGAGGCCGACCGGTCCCTGATCTCGGCGACCATCTACGAGTACAAATGCACGACCGGCGCCCGGGCGGTGTTCCGAAGCCAGGTCGTCGGCGCCTTCCGGGACTATTTCGACGGCAATCGGGACCCTCAGCTGGTTCAGCAGGCGATCGCCCTGCTCGACGTCTTCCAACTTACGGATCAGGAGCAGATCCAGACTTGGTCCCGGATCGTCTATGACCGGCCGCTGGTGTTCGACGCGGCCCTGACCGTCCAGCCGTCGCCGTTCGGCGCCGCCGCCTGCGTCGACCTTTTCGACCGCTACGCGACCCTCGGCGTGCGGGACCAGCGGCTCGGATCCACCATGCCGCTGGCCGACGTTCGGGCATGGTTCGAGCAGTTCTCCGCGCTCGTCTGGGCCAAGATCGATGTTTGACGCCGATTCCGCACGCCTGATCCGGATGGCGCCCGCGATCGGCGATAACAATCCCCAGACCCTGCCCCAGGACCTGACCCGGGCGTATGCGCAGCTTGTGGCGCTGCGTTTGCGCACCGATGAACCGGACGCGGAAGCCCAGGCCGAGCTCCGCCATGATCGATTGATGAAGATGGCGGCGGTCTATGAAGGTCTGGTCGATACGCTCGCCGATAAGAACCACCGCCGCGGCGCGGCCTTCGTGGCCGCCACCGCCTATCAGATTCTCGGTCGGGTGGCGGGGCCGGACGCCGTCGATCTGCCGGTCCTGAGCCCCGACGCTATCCACCCGCAGGTCGCCGCGCCCCTCCTGTTCATGATCGCGGGCCAGGCCCCCGACGCCCGCGAGGCCGGGACCCGCCTCATCGCCCCGCGCGACGCTTCCGTGCTGGTGCGCGCCCTGGTCGAATCCGTCATCGATCTAGCGCGGGAGAATCTGGACGGCATCCTGTCACGCGCCGCCCGTCTCGCCGAAAGTCGGCCGTCCGCCAGGGCCGGGGTGGTCGATCAGGTCGAGCAGACTCTCTATGGCCTGTGCTGGGCGGGCCTCGTGCAGCTTGCCGCCGCCGTGCTCGATCGGGAGACGCCGCGTTCGGTGTTTCGCCTCGGCGACACGCCGGCCGAGACCTTCCGTCGCGTCGAGACCCTCGCGGCGTCGGATCCCGACGGAGACGGCGGCCCCGGCGTCTCCGTCAATGCCTATGCGGGGCCTCGCCATCTGGCCCGGCTGCTGCGGCATGCGGCCGGCGAATTCATGGGACACGGTCTGGCCGGCCTCGCCGCGCCTGCGGGGGCCGACGAGGCGGTGTGGCGGCCGTGGCTGTACCGGCGCGCCCTCGACAAGCCGATGATCTGGCCTAACCACCGTCAGGCCATCGCCAAAGGCGTGCTCGAACCCGGCCGGTCCGCCGTGCTGGTCCTGCCCACGGGAGCCGGCAAGACGACCCTGTCGGAGCTCAAGATCGCCGCGACCATCGCCAGCGGCAAGACGGTGATCTTCCTGGCGCCGACACTGGCCCTGGTCGACCAGCTCAAGGATGATTTTTCGAAGAGCTTCAAGGACGGCATGGGCGACATCGTGGTCTCAGCCGACGGAGACCTGAGCCTTATCGCCAACGGCCCCAGCCTCAGCGCCATCGAGGTGATGACGCCGGAACGGTTGCTGGCCATGCTCAGCTTCGCCGACGCCGACCTGTCCGACGTCGGGCTGGTGGTCTTCGACGAGTGCCATCTGCTGGCGCCGCAAGGGGGCGGCAGCCGAAGCTTGGACGCCATGCTTTGCCTGCTGCACGCGGCGCGCCGGGCTCCGGACGCCGACTTCCTGTTCCTTTCGGCAATGCTGACCAACGGCGAGGAATTCGCCCGCTGGATCGCCGATCTGACCGGTCGTCCGACGGAATTCTTCCATGACCCCTGGAAACCCAGCCGGCAGGCCCGGGGCGTGGTCATCTATCCGCAGGACGAGCTGGACGCCGTGCGCGCCGCCGTCCTCGCCGGATCGAAGGACCGGACCTTTCCGGCGTCGCCCAACGCCCTGTTCGGCCTGCAGCAGAATTGGGTCGCGGGAGCCGGAGCGGACACAGCGGTCGTAAGGCTGACGGACCGGACCGTACCCCTGACCGCAAACGCCTGGCAGGCCACGCCGAACGCCAACGCCGTCGCCGGCGTTCTGGCCGAGCGCGCCGCCCGCGCGGGCCTCAAGACGATCATATTCGTCCAGCAGGCCGACTATGCGCCGTCCACGGCGAGGACGATCTCCGAGCGCTACGTTGGGCCGTGGAAGCTGACCCCGCTCGAACAGGGGCTGATCGCCGACATCGCCGTCGAGCTGGGGACGGGCGACTCCCTCGTAAACGCCCAGGCTGGCGCAGTGCCTCACAACGGTGACATGATTCCACTCGAGCGACGCTTGGCCGAGTCCCTGTTCAGACGCCCCGATGGCCCGTCGATCATCGTCGCCACCCCCACCCTCGCCCAGGGCATCAATCTGCCGGCCCAGGTCGCCCTGCTCGCGGGCGACAAGCGCGTCCAGATCAACGGCGGCCGAGAGCCGCTGGAGCAGCACGAACTCCTCAACGCCGCGGGCCGGGCCGGCCGCGCCGGCTTCCTCGCCAATGGGACAGTCTTGCTGGTGCCCGAACCGGTGATCGGCTTCACGCCAGGCGTGGCGGCGATCGGCGCCTACGGCAAGCTGCGGTCCATTCTGCCGCTCGACGACCGCTGCGTGGTCATGGAGGACCCGGTCGAGGCCGTCCTGGATCGCATCCAGAACGGCGTCAGAGGCGCGGAGATCGACTATTTCGTCAACCGGATGCGGTTCGGCGAGCCCGGCGAGGCGGATGCGGCCGCCGTGGCCCTGGCAGGACGTTCGTTCGGCGCCTGGCAAGCCCGGGCCCGAGGCGAGACGATCGACGCCGCCGTGACGGCGCTCGAAGCGGTGCTCGCGGACACCCCGGCCGAGGACGACGCGACCGGGGCCCGCGTCGCCGCCTTGACCGGCCTGCCCCGGGCGTCGGTGGCGGCGCTCGCGGCTCGGCTGGGAGACGATCCGGCCGCCTTTCCGCAAACCATTCCGGCATGGGTCGCCTGGATCGTGGCCTTCTTCCGCGCCGAACCGGCGCTGGCCGGCGAAATGGTGGGCGATCTGGAGACAATCAAATCGGTCGTCCGCGGTCGAAAGACAGGGCCGGCCATCACCGACGACGAATGGGCGCGCCTCGACGCGGCGCTGCTGGCCTGGATCGGCGGCCAGACCTTTTCTGACATTGAGCTGGCTTTGGGCGTGGTGCCCGACAGGGTGCGGGCCTGCGGCCGAGCCCGCGACCTCGTGCTCAAGGTGATCAATCGCAATCTCTATATGGTGGCTACCGCCGCGGCCGAGCTTGCGAAACGAAGACTGCCACCGGGCGCGGACGGCGCCACGCCGAATGTGCCGGCCGTGCTGGAGATCCTGCCCTACGCCCTGCGGTCGGGCTATGACACACCCGCCGCGGCCGCCTTCCATCACCTCCAGACCGACATCCGGACCCGCGTCGGCGCTCACCAGGCTTTCGGCGCCGATCCCGTGCTCGCAGCCCTGTCGAATGAGGGGACCTATCGTCAGGTCTACGACCGTGTCGAAACCCATCTCATCCTGCAGGAGATGGAGACGCTCGATGAATGAGGGCCGCGCGCCTCCGGACGAATTGGCTCAGGATCGGCGGCATGTCCGCCGCTGATCTCTGAACATTCCGGAGGAGGATCGCACCTGACCCTCGCGACCTATCGGCTCTGGGAGTGGCTGACCGGCGCACCGTCGGTCAAAAGCCTGGAGGGACGGCTGGTCCGACGGATAGCCGCGCAATGGATCCACCTCGCTCCCCGAAAGAAGACGTGCCGAATCGCCGCTATGAGTCAAAAGCGGCCACAGCACCGGCTAAAAGACTTTCTGAGACACGGGTAGAGGGCCACGGCCCCGGTAACGCTATTTCGAGAGCGGCTAAGGGGCACTTCTAGCGCAGCAGCAATGCGTCCCAGCGCCCTGACGTCACCCGCCTACCCGGCGCGGACAACAAGACGCGAGCAACTAGCGATATACGAGGTCGCCGCCAAAGTCAGTTGCACCCACCCGCATCGTGCCCCATCAATCTAGTTTGAGACAAGTCTCGCGTTGTCGTGATGACGCGAAGCGGCGCCAAAGCGGTTCGGCGAGCAAGCGTAAACGTCGCGAGCCCTGCGATCGCACTATCGCCTTGCCTCTAAAAGACGGGCCGGCCCCACGTCCAAGGCCTCAGCGATAGCCACAATCGTCTCGAGGCTTGGATTTTCTTCACCTCTTTCGATCCCAGCGAGGAACCGCAAAGACAAGTTTGCTTCACCCGCAAGCGTCTGTTGCGACCAAGTCTTGTCGGCGCGATAGCGCCGGATGTTCTGACCCAAGCAAATCTTCCAATCCATCAGCAGATGAGAACATTTGAAAGAGCCACAATGAAAGGTTCTGAAGTGCTAGCAATATATTGCTAGCCACAGCAACACGTCTCCCCTTCTTCCGGACGAAGCAAAGCCCAAGTCGGAACACCGAGAGCTAGAGAAATCGCGGTCATTGTAGCCAAAGAAGGATTCTCCTCCCCGCGCTCTATACCAGCGAGGTAGCGGAGAGAAAGCTCTGCTTCGCCAGCCAAGTCTTGCTGGGTCCACTTCCGAAGAGATTGAAAGCGGAAGACGTTGCGCCCGAGAATAACTCGCCCATCCATCTGAGATGATGTCGCCGTTTGCGAGCACCTATGAAAGGTGATAAGTTGCTAGCAATATATTGCCCGCTCACAGGAGGGCTGATTTGTCATTGTCAGACGCTTCACGGCTCAAGGAGGTCAGCCTTGGTGAGCTCTATCGCTGCCACTCAGACTGGCTCTCATCCCGTCTCCGCGGTCTAGGCGTCACGGGCGTCGACGACGTCGTCCAGGAGACCTACCTCCGCATCGCGCCCTACCAGGCCCGAGGCGAGGTCCGTCACCCGAAGTCTCTCCTGCTCCGGATCGCCACCAACCTCGTGGCCGAGGAAGGCCGTCGCGTCCAACGACAGCGCCTGCACGCCGCCACCACCACCGCTTGCAGCGACGCCGCCTCCCAGACCGAAGCCGTCCTGCTGAAACAGCTCATCCTCAAGCTTCCACAACCCGAGCGAGATATTTTCATGCTCAGCCGCTTCGGAAGTTTGACAAACGAGGAGATCGCAGCGCGACTAGAGTTGTCGGTAAAGACCGTGGAGCGTCGCATCACGCGGGCGCTAAAACAGGTCGATGCTCAACTCCGACGCTAGTCCAGGGGCTGCAATGCCGACTGAGGTGAAGACACGAACGGCCGCCGACGATCAGGCCGCCAACTGGATAGCGCGGCTCGGCACGCGCACCATTTCGCTCGACACCGTCCAGGCCTTCGCCAAATGGCGGGAGATCCCTGAAAACGCGGAGGCCTACCGTCGCGCAGAACAGCTCTGGGCTCAGAGCGGCGCGCTCGCGGGCGACCCGGACATCCAGGCAGCCCTTCAGCAGGCCCAGAAGCGCAGGCCGCGTCGTTTCGGCTCGCGCGAAGTGCGCGCAATCGGCCTGACAGCGGCCTTGGCCGCGACGCTGGCCGCCGGGTTCGTCTTCTGGGAGGGGCGCAACACCTACTCCACCGGGGTTGGGGAACAGAGAACGTTGCAACTGGCCGATGGGTCACGGGTCCGTCTGGACACGGCCTCCAGGATGCGGGTCCGCTTCACCGCCGGTGAACGTCGCATTGAGCTGACGGAGGGACAGGCCCTGTTCGAGGTGGCGCACAACGCCGCCCGTCCCTTCGTGGTGTCAACCGCCGACGCCTCCGTCACCGCGGTCGGGACCGTTTTCGAAGTTCGTCGCGTCGGTTCGGAAACCCGCGTCGTCCTGGTGTCGGGCGCCGTTGACGTCGCTCAGGCCGCTGCACCGGCCGCGCCTCAGAGGCTGAAGCCCAACCAGCAATCGGCGATCCGCGCTGGCGCCGCCAGAATCTCGGCCGTGAACGCTGATGTCGCGACCAGTTGGACCGACGGCCAGCTCACCTTTGTGGATACCCCGCTCGCCGACGCCGTGGCCGAGATGAACCGCTATCTGACGACTCCGATCATTCTGGACGCGCCCTCGTCGGCGAACACCCCGATCAACGGCGTCTTCCGCAGCGGCGAACGGTCGGCCTTCGTCTCCGCGGCCGCCCACCTGCTCGACCTGAAGGTGATCCGGGAGCCTGACGGCACGGTTCGACTCGTCAGCCCAAGGAATAATGAAAAGGGGTGAGGGTCAGACCCTAGCTCAACCGTCTCTACCCCGACGCGCTCCTGCGTCGAGGGGGAGAGACAAGATGACCGCCCACCGTTTCAGCCTTTTCGCGGGCGTGGCCCTAGCCGCCGTATCCGGCGCCGCGCACGCCCAGTCTTCGGCCCCGCCTTCGACATTAGCCCAGGCGCCGGCCCAGACCGTTTTCGCGATTCCCGCCGGACCTCTGGGCGCGGCCCTCAACGCCTATGCTCGCCAGGCCGGCCGGCAGTTGATGTTCACCTCGGACCAGGTCGCGGGCCGTCGGACGCCTGGCCTGAACGCCCGAATGAGCGCCGACGCCGCCCTCGACCAGCTGCTGGCCGGGTCCGGCCTCGTCGCGGTTCAGTCCTCCAGCGGGGCCTGGGTTCTTCAGCGCGCGCCCCGAGATGAATTCACGGACGCCTTGATCGTCGACGACGTCCACGTCACCGGCACCCTGTTGCGCGGTCCGAGCGACACCCCCTCCCCGGTCACGGTGATCCGGCGCGACGATCTCGACCGCACCGGCCGCGCCACTATCGCGGAAGCCTTGGCCGCCCTGCCCCAGAACTACGCCGGCAGCGGCACGCCGACGGCGGCCCTGGTCGGATCGGATCCGATGCAGAGCAATTCCGGGCTGGCGACCGGGGTGAACCTGCGCGGTCTCGGACCGGACTCAACCCTGGTGCTGGTCAATGGCCGTCGCATGGCCGGCGCCGGCGGCAGGGGTGACTTCGCGGACGTGTCGGCGGTTCCGACCGCCGCCGTCGAACGTGTGGACGTCCTGCTCGACGGGGCCTCCGCCCTCTATGGCGCCGACGCCGTCGGGGGCGTGGTCAACATCATTCTTCGGCGGGATTTCGACGGCCAGGAAAGCCGCCTGCGCCTAGGCGCCTCGAAAGGCGGCGGCGAGTCCGTCATCGCCGCCCATACGTTCGGCCGGACCTGGTCGACCGGTCAGGCGCTCCTTTCGTACGAGTTCGAGCGGCAGAATGCGTTGAGCACCACGGACCGCGTCTATACGGCCACGGGCGACCTGAGGCCCTTCGGCGGCACTGACCATCGGACCTATTACGCAGTCCCGGGGAATATCGTCCGCTTCGACAACGCCAGCAGCAGCTACGTCGTCACCCACGCCATCCGCCCGGGGGCCGGCGGCGTCGCGGTTTCGGCGGCGGATTTCGCGGCTGGCCAGCAGAACTACGGCAACACCCGAACAGGCGCCTCCCTCGTCCCGGAGTTCGACCGCCACGCGGCCTATCTCTACGTCAGGCAGCAGGTCGGCGCGCATCTCGAGTTCACAGGCGATCTTCGCTTTAGCCAGCGCGCGTTCGAAACCGAAAGCACCACCCCGACCGTCATCGCGACGGTCACGACGGCGAACCCGCACTTCGTGTCGCCGACCGGCGCGACATCGCACAGCATCGCCTATTCCTTCGGTGAAGACCTTGGGGTCTCGCAACGTTCGGGTCGAGCACGCAGTCTCGGCGCGACCCTGGGCGCGCGGGTCTTTCTGCCCTCGGACTGGGAGGCCGAGGTCTTTCTGACCTATGGGGCGGAGCGGGCCGACGACGGCCGTCGCGGCATGATTCAGTCCACCTTCCTGCAAGAAGCTCTGGGAAACACCGCGGACGATCCGGCGACCGCCTTCTCGGCGCCGCGTGACGGCTACCTCAACCTCTTCGGCTCCGGCGCGGCCAACTCTCGCGCTGTCCTGGACTTCATTTCCAGCGGCTGGAGTCGTTATACCGACGAGAACGAGGTGGCCTCCGCCAACCTCATGGCCCAGGGCACGGCGTTCAGCCTGCCCGCGGGAGATCTGAAGGTCGCGGTCGGCGCCCAGTTCCGAACGGAGGTGCTGAAGAACAGCGGCGTCACCTTCACCTCCGGTCTCAGCCGCCTGTCGACGCGCTCCCCTGACAAGGACCGCAAGGTCGCCGCCGCCTTCATCGAGGTTCGCGCACCGCTCGTCGGTCCCGCCAATGCAATCCCGGGAATCCAGAAGCTCGAGCTTTCTCTGGCGGGACGGTTGGAGGACTATGACGACATAGGCTCCACCGCCAATCCCAAGATCGGTCTGATGTGGACCCCCGTCGAGGATTTCAAGGTCCGCGCCAACTGGGGGACGTCCTTTCGCGCGCCGGCCATGACCGAGCTGGCGCAACGACGCTACATTTCCGCGACCTTCGTCGCTGATACCGTCGGCCAACAGGTCGCCCTGTTTGAAGGGGGCGGCAATCCCGACCTCAAGCCCGAGACCGCGGACACCTTCACCCTCGGTTTCGACTACCGCCCCGGGGACAGGTCATGGCGTTTCGGCGCCACCTGGTTTGACATAGTCTTCTCAGATCGGATCGGGCGTCCGGCGCTCGACAATCTCACCCAGGTCCTGCTGGATCCCACCCTGGCGCCCTTCGTCCATCGGGTCGATCGCAACTCGGCCGCCGACCGGGCGGCTGTAGAGGCGCTGATCAACAGTCCCGACTTCCTGCTGCCGGGCGTGCTTCCCGCAGACGCCTTCGGTGTCATCGTCGATGGGCGTTGGCTGAACACGGCGGCGGTAGAGGTGCGGGGCCTCGATGGTTACGCCGCCTATGATCTGGACCTGGCTGGCGGCGAGCTCACCCTGGAAGCCACGGCCTCCCACATGACCGACTACAAGCGCCGCATTACTTCCGCCGCGCCGACCGTCGACCTTGTCGACACCTACGGCTTCCCGGTCGATCTGCGCGGCGCCCTATCCGGTCGCTGGGTCCGGGACGATGTTTCGCTCCGGGTGGCGGTGAACCATGTCGGCGGCTACCGCGACCTCCTGGAGTCCCGGATCGGCTCCTGGACGACGACGGACCTGCAGGCGGGATGGACGCCCTCGGGCGCATGGGGCGAAGGCCTCAGTCTGACCGCCTCGGTGCGGAATGTCTTCGATGCGGACCCGCCCTTCTATGACGCCGTCACCGGCATCGGCTTCGACGCCGGGCAGGCCGACCCCCTGGGTCGGACCTTCGCGCTGCAACTGACCAAGCGCTGGTAGGTCTCCCATGTTTCGCACTGTGCTCGCCGCCGCGGGCGCGGTCCTGATCTGCGGATCCGGACCCGCTCTCGCCGCGCCTATCACCCTGGACGACCTCCTTTGTGTCGAACGCTTCGGCCAGGTCGCCCTTTCCCCTCATGAAACCACCCTCGCCTTCGAACACATCGGCCCCATGATCGAGGCCGGACCCTACGAATATGACGCCCTGGATCTGGTGCTGCGCTCGAGCATCATGATCGCTCCGGCCAACGGAAGCGCCGCCCCTCGCCGCCTCCTCCCGAGGGCGAAGGGCGAGGGCCATGTCATCGGCGCCTGGTCTCCGAATGATCGACGTCTGCTCATCTATCGGCTCGCAGAACGCTCTTTTGCGGCGGGGATCGTGGACACGGCCACAGAAGACGTCCTGTGGCTGCCCGGCACGCCCGACACCTCCATGTGGGGTCGGGCGGCCCAATGGCGCAACGACGCTGAGCTGGTCATGATCCAGCGCGTCGAGGGCGACCTCCCGCCCATGGTGCGCCAGGGCTTTCATGTCCAGGATCGGATGAGCGAGTTGTGGCGGTCCACCCGCGAGGGGCTGCAACCCGGCCGCACCCTGATCGGCGGGGGCGCCTTTCTGGACAGGAACCCCAGGCCGGCGGAGTCCCGTCTGGTTCTTGTGTCCGCCGCGACCGGACGACAGCAGAGCCTGGCGACGGGCCGTTTCCACGACCTGGAAATCGCCCCGGGCGGAGCCTTCGCCGCTGCGGTGCGGTTCTCCGGGGACCGCGCGTTCGATCCAGACGCCCCCTTCCTTCAGGGCGATTTTTCAGAAAGGCGCGAGCTCACCCTGGCCAACCTCGAAAGCGGCGAGGTCTGGGAACCGCTCCCGGGACAGGACATCTCCCCGCTCCTGATGTCATGGTCGCCCTCTGGCGATCGTCTGCTGGTCTGGGCAAGGCAGGACGGCGAGCCCTGGTCGAGCGGTCGACTGATGCAGATCGACCCCCGACGGAAAACCGTCAGTGCTGCGGACCTGGGCGGCTTCAAGCCGGCGCGGCTCGAGACCGGACTTCGCACGGAATTCATCAGCGCGGACTGGCTTGGCGAAAACCCGATCCTCTATGTCCAGAACGGCGACCGACGCGACTGGATCTCCCTCACGGATACCGGCCCACGGGTCCTGACGACCGCGCTGACCTCGCCCTCCTTCTCGCTGATCGCGGTTTCCGCTGACCGCCTTGTGGTGCAATCCGGAACCGAGGCCTGGTCCGTCGATCAGAACGGCCAGGCGACACGCCTGGGAAGGGCGATCCGCGCCAGGCCGAGCGCGACATCCGCCCTCTTCAGCCGGGGTCAGCGCTTCTCGTTCAACAGCCCGGCGCGACGGGACTGGACATTGACCGGTGATGGCCAGGAGATGTGGCGCGTGGATATGACCACGGGCGCTGCGACAGGCTCGCGATCGGAAGTCTCATCCCGGATCGTCGCAGCGGGGGAACGGCGCACCGTCGTCGCGATCAGGGATGACCGCAACCGGGAAGCGCTCGCCGTGGACGGCGCGCCTCCCTTGATGCGATTGAACGATCGGCTCGCCGAGGTGAGCTATGCTCCTGCGGAAACGGTGATCCATACGGGTCGGGACGGCGCGCCGCTCACGAGTTGGCTCTACCGTCCGCTCAAAACAGGCGCTCGCAAGCCCCCACTGATCGTCGTTCCCTATCCCGGCGAGCCGGCATATCAGCCAGCCTCGCCGGAAGACGGCGTGACCTCCAATGTCCAGCTGATGACGGCGGCCGGCTATGCGGTGCTGATCCCGAGTCTCCCTAGACCGGACCGGCGGGGCGAGCCCGCCCTCGGCATGGCGGACGACATCCTGGCTGCTGTTGACGCCGCAGAGTCTCTGGACGCCTTCGACCGGGACCGGGTCATTCTCTGGGGGCACAGCTTCGGCGCCTTTGCGGCCGTGGCCGCGGCGACCCAGTCAGACCGCTTCTCAGCCGTGATCGCGGCGAACGGCCCCTATGATCTGCTCAGCGCCTGGGGCCAGTTCTCCCTGCCCGCCGCGCTTTCGCCGGCAGACGGGCTGCCGGTGAGATCGAGAGCCGGTTGGGTCGAGACCGGTCAGGGAGGGCTCGGGTCTCCTCCCTATGCGGACACGGACCGTTATGTGCGCAACAGTCCGGCCCTGGCCGCCGACCGGATCTCGGCGCCGGTTCTGGTTGTCACAGCCGATCGGGACTATGTTCCGCCCGGCCAGGCCCAGGAGCTTTTCTCAGCCCTCTACCGGCAGCAGAAGGACGTCGTCCTCCTGACCTACATGGGCGAGGGCCATGTCCTCTCCAGCCCGGCGAACATCCGCGACTTCTACGAAACCGTTTGGGCCTGGCTGGATGAGGTGCTGCAATCTTCGCCCGTCAGGTCCGGTCGCCAGAATGAGTAGCCTTCCTTCATAGGCCTGACGCGCTCAGGTCCGGCGCCCCAGGCACTGGATCTGAGCGATCGTCAGTCTCTGAGGTCCGATCAGCGTCGGCTCGGTCTCGCGCCAAAATCAGTCCGCGCGGCTCGACGCCGATCGCCCTGCGGCGCTCGATCCGGACGGCTGATCTCCTTGATCAGCCGGTCCGGCTGTTGCCGATAGCAGCCGAACGCGGCGCCAAGGCACAGCCCTGCGCCGCTGCGTCATCAGCCCGCCTTCGACCTGCCGCCCGACCTGGCCTTTGGAGCCGCCTTCGCCGCCCTGCGACCACCGGCCCCCAGCCCCATCCGCTTGGCCAGATCGGACCGCGCTTTGGCATAGTCGGGGTGGACCATTGGGAAATCCGCTGGAAGGCCGAAGGCCTCGCGATAGGACTGCGGGGTGTGCCCGTGGATCGCCAGGTGACGTTTCATCGACTTGAAGGGCTTCTGCGTGATCAGGCTGATAATGCCCGCGGGGGTGATCAGCTTGCGAGCCTGGGCCGCCGTGAGCTTTCGTACCGGTTCAACCTCCTCGACGCGCTCCGAACCGGTGGAACCGAGCGCGGCATGGACTGAGGTGATCAGGCCGGGCAGCGCGCCGGCCTCAATCATGTTGTTCGTCACATAGGCTGCGACGATGTCGGCGGTCATGTCGAGAAGGTCCCGGTCAGGCGTCATCGCGTCTTCCAAGGTACGGCTCCAGTAAAAAACGGGGCTTCCTGGATATCCTGTCACGCCGTCATCGGACAGGTCGAATAGGGCTCGCCAGTTCGAGGGGCGGCCGACACGTTGCTAGCCAAGCCAGGCGCTCACCCAGCTTTCGACAAGGCTCAGCATCATCAGTTCCAAATAGCCGCCTTGCCAGATCAGGTGTTCAACCTGCAGCGCGGCTTCGACCTGCCCCCGATCGATCAGGCCCTGGCGAGCAAGATGTCCCTCCAGCAGATGCGGTCGGAGACGGTCGATGTTGGCGGCCAGCACGCGACCGTAATAGCCGCCGAGTTCCGCCTTCGAGCGCCGCTGGATCAGGGCGGCGGGCAGCCTGTCGGCGAACGCCTCCCGAGCCAGGAGTCGATCATGCCCGCCCCTTGTCAGTTCATAGGCGGGTGTGGCGAGGACGGCTTCCATGACGGGTTGGCTGAGTGCCGGATGAAGCAGATCCGCCCTCGCATTTCGCAGTGATCCGCTGTGAAGCCCGAGATTGCTGGTGAAGCCGACGACCTGCTGACGTTTGGCGGGCCCCAGGTCAGCCACGTCCTGCAGCCAGGGATGAGACGCGCCTTCCATTTGGCGGATATCCGGATGAAGAAGTCCGTTCGCCGACGGGGCGTAGTCGTGCGGGCGTCGCGCCGAAACCAGCGCCGCCCTCATGGTCCGCCAGGCGGAGCGCCTCATGCGGCGGGCCAGCACCGGCGCCGTCGGGGTCAACAAAGCCCCCAGCCCGCAATCTCGAATCTGGTCGGCGAGAATGCTGGAACTCGCCGTCTGCATGAAGGCGACATCCCCGCCCTTGCCGGTCAGAACCCCTTCGACGCCATGCCGCTCGCACAGGTCCGCCTGCAGGGCGTCGTAGGCTGCATCGAGCTTGTTGAGGCTGGGCCTGAGCGACCGGGGATGGTCCAGCGCCAAGCCATCGACCAGATCCCGGGCGGACCGGGACATGATCGTCAGTTCAACGCCGAGGGTCTCGGCCACCGCCCGGGCGTAGGCCCGCTCATCCGACTCGGCATAGGGCCCGCAGGTGTTGAGCCACACGGCCCTGCCGCGGAAACCGCCCGCGAGGAGGCTGGAGGCCATGATCGCCGAATCCAGGCCGCCGGAAACCTCGGCCAGGACAGAGGTCCGCCTCCCGACCAGGCCGGTCACCGCAGCATCGACCGTCGCTCGCAACCCGGCCGCATCGGTCGGCGATGAATGACGCGCGGCCTGAGCCGGCGACCATATCTGGCGATTTCGTCCGTCAGGAAGGTGGAGCCCTCCTGGCGGCACCGTCTTCCACCCGGCGACCAGATCGGCGGAGGACAGGGTGATGGGGTCGCGAAGCACCTCCGCCACCGTTCGCCAGGAGAGCGCCGGACGATCGTTCGTCGCCTCGATCATCCAGGCCGAAGCATCGCTTGCGACCAGCCAGGTCGATCCGCTTCGCGATACGGCGCAGTCGACGGCTCCCGACGGATCCCTGAACACCCCGCTCAAGACCTGATCCGGGCCTAGTAAGAGGGCAATGTAACGGCCCCAGAGGCTCTCGCTCAGATCCCGACACAGGGCGTCGACCGTCTTCCCCGAGATCAGGAGCGGCGAAGACGTTACGACCTCGCCTATGATCAGAAGTTCGCCGGAGGCGTGAGGAAGGCGGGCGACGACCGCCCGGTCCGTCGCGACCCACAACCGAGAACCGATCTCCGTGATCCGCCAGGCTTCACGGCGAGCCGCTTCCTTCATTGCCTGGAAGGCGCCTTCGTCCGCCTCCGGACCCAGCACGGCGACGAAGCGCGTCACGCCCCGATCACCAGGATAGGAGTGTACAGCGCCACCCGATCGAGATCATCGTCGAGAAGCACATCCCCGACCTGGAGCCAGCAGTGGGCGGAAAAGGGCCATGTCCGGACCCCGAAAATCCAGGTCGAGCCGAGGCCGCGCGACGCCAGGTGGGCCCGCAGAAGACAGGCCCTGTAAAGACACTGCCCCTGCCCCGGCGCCCATGGCGTCCAGCGATCAAACAGGCGGGCCTCGGCCATGGCGTCGTCAGCCCGATCATACCGCAAGGGCAGGCCGGGCGACCGTCCGATCAGGGCTCGCAGAGGACGGCCAGGGATGCGCCAGGCCTCGGACGCCATGACCCTCGCCAAGGCCAAATGGGAAAAGAAGCCGCCTTCGGGACCTTCATAGCGCCTGGAGGTCCGGACGGCAGGCGCAGGCATGATAGGCGGGTGGTCTGAACAGCCGGTCTGGAACAGCCCTGTTTCAACAAGGCCCTGCGCGACCGCGGCGCTTGCGGCTATCCACCGGCCGTCGCCTTCGCATTTCAGATAGCGGCCCACACCAGGGAGGCAGAAATAGGCGTCTGTCTCGAGATCCAGCGCGACCAGGTCGTCTTCGACGACGGCGATATGGATGGAGGGCGCTGGCGAGATCATGACGCGCAGGACGGTCGGCCGCCGGCCGAAGCCGACGGCCTGCGTCCTCAGCCCTGCGGCTTGATGCGGGTGAAGTCGATCTCAAGGACGCCCTCGAGTTCGCCGCCGCGGGTCAGGGCGCGCGCTTCGCCGAGGCGGATGAGGCGGATCGGTCGGGTCATCTCAGTCTCTCCTCTGGTATGCCGCGGAAGTGCGGCTTCTTCAGGAGGCGACCGAGGAGCGGAACCGGCAAGCTATATTGCCATATATTCCATGGCCGGTGCAGGCGCCGGCGTCATTCCGGCGCCTGCGGGTCCGTCAGGCCATGCGGATGTAGGAGCCGTCCAGTTCCAAGACGCCGACGTGCCATCCGCCGCGAGTGAGGTCGCGGGCCTTGCCCAGACGAACCAGGCGAACACGGGTTGAGTTTTGCATCACAGTCTCCTTGATCAGCCGCAGGATTGCGGCGCCTCCATGGGCTGCCCGTCTCAAGGCGGTGACAAACTATATCTCGATATATTCAACGGCCCGGCTTCGGCCTGGCCCGACGCAGGGCCTCCTCGCCCGCCTTCAGCCAGTCGGCCTCATCGCCGCCCGCCGATTTTTCCACGAGATCGCGCACGCTCGCATTGACAGCCGCGACTATGGTGCGCGCCTCCAGGGCCGCCAACCGGTCGCCGAGCTGATGATTGAGCTGCTGCACGCCGATCATCACGATGCTCATCAACTTGTTCGAACGGCATCGGATCGCGAAATCCGGAGATCCGATCGAAAGAGAGGCGAAGATGGCGTCCGGATCGGCGTCCACGAAATGGCAGAAGCGGTAGATGTAATCGACGTTGAGACGTCCTCGCCCCGCTTCGAAATCTTGATAGGTTCGGAGAGCCAGGTTCATTCCTTGAGCGACTTCCGCCGACGAGAAGCCGCGCAGGCGTCTAAGACCCCGGATCGCGGCGGAAAGCACTGCGCTGTCGCTTTCAAGCTCTGATTGGTCCGGCGGCTTCATTTCACAACCTCCCCGCGACAGGTGTGGGCGGGGAGAGCGTTTCAGGCAACAGAAGTCAGCGTTTCTGTGCTCAGAATTCACCGTTTGCGCGAATATACCGCGTGTAAATGCGAGCTTTTCATCTCCCGGCGAGGATATGCCGCGCCCGGACCATCCGCAGCTTCCCCCTCGTGCGAGATGGCCCGACTCTGGCGATTCGAAGCCCGGAGTCGTCGGATGGCGCGTAATCGCGACCCTTTCGCCAACGCCTTACGTACGCTCCGCGAGCGCGCGATCGCCGGCGTCTTCTCCCCCGGCAAGCCCATCATTATTCTGGACGAAGCCCAGGCTCTGGGCCTGTCCACCACCCCCGTCCGCGAAGCTCTCGCCTGGCTCGGCGGCGAAGGTCTCATCAGCCGCGCCCCCGCTGGAGGCTATGCCGGTCTCAGCCTCGACCCCATGGGGCTGGTCGGTCGCTACAGGCTCCGTCTCCACTGCCTGGAAACGGGTCTCTCCAGCGCCGCGACCCTCAACACATTTCAGCCGGACGCCGAACCGGCCCGGCTTTTCAGACATATCGTGGCGGGGGCCGCCGATCCCGCCTTGATGGGGTTGTATGACCGCACCCAGAACGTGCTCCAGAGGTTCGCCGGCGCCGAAGCCAAGCTGCTGGGGGATATGCCGCTCGCCCTGGAGAGGGTGACGGGCCATCTGGCCCGGGGCGATACCGAGGCGGCCGACGCCGAGCTTCGCGCCTTCCACCATCGACGCATCAACGCCGCCGCCCTTCTGGCGGAGAGCGAAATGCCCGAGGCGGGCGCGGTGTGAGGGCAGGACCTGCCTCGCGGCTGGACCTGACATCCCTGAGGTGGAGCATCGCCGTCGCCAGCGCCGGCGGGTTCCGAAAAGCCGCCCAGACCCTCGGCGTCGAACAGTCGGCGCTCAGCCGGCGGATTCGGGGCCTTGAAGACGAAATCGGCGTCTCCCTGTTCCACCGCAACCCCGGAGGCGCCTCCCCGACCTTCGCCGGGACATCCTTCATCCGGGGCGTGGAACACGCGCTTGATCTGCTGACCGACTGCGTAACGGAGGCGCAGGAGGCGGGCCAGGGGCGACTGGGCAGGCTGAAGATCGGGCTGACCCCCTCCTTCCTGTCGGACGCCCTGTTCGGCCTCCTCGATCGATTTCGCGGAGCCCATCCCCATGTCCAGATCGAGATGGTCTGCGGCGCTGCCGAGGATCATCTCGCCGCCGTCGCTGATCGGCGGCTTGACGTCGCCGTCCTGCCCGGAGGCATGACGGTGACCGGCCTGGACATGTCGGAGCTGTGGCGGGAAAGCCTTCACCTCGTTCTCCCCGCGCGCCACGTCCTGGCCCAGGGCTCCACGGTCGATCTCCTGGCCCTTGAACAGGGTCCGTTGCTGATCAGCGAAGGCGACCTGGGCGCCGATGTGCTCGCCCATATCGGCCTGCCCCCCTCCGTGACCGTCAGGATCGTCCGGGCCGGACTGCCGATCCTGTTGTCACAGGTCGAGCTCGGCCTCGGGCTGGCGATCATCGCCTCCAGCGCGCTTGCGCACGCCCGTCTGCCGGCCGGACTGACCCACCGGCCGCTCAGCGCCAGGGATGGTTTGAGCGTGAGCTTCGCCGCGGCCTGGTATCACCAGAACGACAATCCGGCGCTCCGTCGGTTCGTCAGTTCAGCCCGGGCCTTCTGACGCCGCAGTATCCCGCGCCTCTGAAGCTATCGGTCGACGCCATGACGCGTCTTGGCTGTGATGAAGGATCGATCGGACGCCATGAAGCGGCTCAGCATGGGAGCGATGAGCTGGACGGCCGTGTAGGATCTTTCCCCGTGGGCCGAAAGCACCTCGGCGTACAGGACCAGGTCACGGTGGATGTCTGCGGGCATTTCAATCGTCATCTTCACCGGGGTGTCGTCCTGCAATCCGGCGAGCTTAAGGGCGCTCATGAATCAGCCTCCGTAGGGTTGAAGGTTCAGGTCCCGGGTCAGGATGATGCGAAAGGCGAACCCCGCGCGGACGGTGATGCGGGGCGGGATCGACAGACCGCGCTCGACCAGACCTCGCCCCAGAACGTTCATCCCTCGCCCTGTCCCGTCGCGGAGGGCGCGCGCCACGCGGTCTGCATCATCCCCTTCAACGGCCGCGCCGCCGACGGCGAGCAAGGTCGTCAGGGCTGCGGCCCTCAGTCGTTCGCCCCAGCGCGGGTCTGTGCGGTCCTCAAGTCCCGCATAGCCCCGGGCGTCGGACGCCGCCTCACCCTCGAGAGCGATAGAGCGGCCGTTCGGCAGGATGATCCGGGTCCAGCGCACCATGAGGCGAGACTGCCCCTGGCTTACATCCGCGGCCTGCGATCCGATGAGCCGCGAACCCTTGGGGATCAGAAGGTCCCGACCGGTCAGGGTGTCATGCACATCCGCCGTGATCTGACCAAGCACCGGTCCCGCCAGGTCTGACCGAACACCCGTCACCAGGCTGGCCTCCAGGACCGCTCCCGCCAGCAGGGTTGCGTCCGCCTCAACGTCCGGCGACCTGTCGACCTTGACCTCGGACGGGTCGCCCGGCGAGCCTCGTGCGCCGCCGGCCCGGATCGAGCCGTTCTGGATCAGAAGCAGTGGCGAGCCGAGCGCCGCTTCGGCCTCCGCGCGGCGGCGTTCACGTTCAGCGCGGCGGGCCTCCGCCCGATGCTCGTCGCGATCGGCAGAAGCCGTCGCGCCCGGGCTCGCCTCGACGGCGTTCCGTGCGTTCAGGACAGGCTTGCCCAGGTCACCGGGCAACGGCGGCCCCAGCCGCGGCGCCGCATAATCCCCTGGCAGGGCGCGCACCGCTTCGGGCGGCGGAGCCCTGGACGGGGCGAGTTCCACTGGCGGCGTTTCCTTCGGAGAGTTCAACAGGCCGAAACCCGCTGCGGTCGAAATGGCCGCCACCAGGCCGGCGGCCCCCGCCATCGCCGCCTTGCGCGAAAGCCGGAGAGGTTTTGGAGGATCAGCCCTGAGCCTCATGGCCCTGACGGCGGGATCGAGGTCGGCGGACGCGCCCTTCATCGTCCGTCCCTCCTCTTTTCGATCGCCACGGTCTGGGTTCGCCGGCCGGAAACCAGACGAAGCTCCGCCTTGTCGAACAGACGGTCGACGACGACCCGACGGCCGAGCACGCGGTAGTTCACCAGCGCCGCCTCGCCGTCGGCTTCGATGATAAAGAGCGGCGGCAGCCTTGCCTGATCGATCGCGGCGTCGAACTCGAGAACGACCTGCCGACCGTCGTCAAACACTCGCACAGGCCGCCAGGCCAGTCGCGGACCCGATACGCGATAGCCGAAGTCGAGATCCTCCAACCTCATCCGGGGCTCGGCGTCGCGCTCGGCCTGCCGCGTGGCCCGAGCCTCAAGGGCGACGAGGTCGTCGAGCGGATAGCGCCAGGACACGCCGGCCATATAGGCGGCGGGTCGGGCATTGAGCTCGATATGATAGGTCCGCCGGTGGGTGTTGATGACGAGGTTGGTTTTCAGATCACCGCGCGTGGGCTTGACCAGAATATGGGTCCGACGGGCGTCGCCGGCGCCGCTCTCCGTCTGGCCGATGATCCAGCGAACCGTGTCGCCGGCCGCCACCGGCCCCTGCGCCGCCAGGGCCTCTCCCGGCTGCAAGGCGATGTCGGTGACATGTCCGGGCGCGGCGTAGACCTGAAACAGCGCGCCCGCCTCATAGGCGAAGACCTGGGTCGCATTCAGATAGTTCTCGCTGGACGGTTGCACACGCGCGGCGGCGTTGGCCGCGGCGACGTCCGCTCCGGGAGAGGAGACGCTTCTCCGCGCGGACTGGAATGTCGCCGCTTCTGTCACCCAGGGAACAGCAAGGCAGAGCGCGACCAGGGCCGCGGACGACAGGTGGCTGCGGCGCATCAGTTGATCTCCTTCGACCAGTTGAAGGCGTGAACGAGCACGCCGAGAGGGTTCTTCCGCAGGTCGTCGGCCGTCCTCGGCGGCTGGATCGTCACCGTCAGGATCGCCGTCCATCGCTCGCTGGCCGAAAGGCGGCCGTCGATGAAACGCCGCTCCGTCCAGGCGACCCTGAACGAGGACGGCGAGGCGCGGATGATGCTGGAAACCTCGACCCCGACCTGAATTCGGCCCACATCAGCGAAGGGATCATGGGTGCGGGCGAAGTCGGACAGAGCAGCGGCGCCTTGGTCGGTCGTATAGTCGTAGGCGCGCAGCCAGTTGTTCCGGACCACGACCGGATCCGCCGGGATGCTGCGGACCTGCTCGACGAACCGACCGAGATGCCAGGCGATCTGGGCGTCGCTGGGCGAGTATCCGGCCTGGGCCGGGGCGACCGCGATCGCCTCGCCATGCGCGTCCACCTCGACGATCCAGGGGGTGACGACGCCCCGAGCGGACTGGACCACGAGGGCGGAGGCCAGCCCCCCGGAAAGGCCGAGCGCCATCAGGGCGGCGAGGCGCCAGCTGCGCGCCTGGACCCTGGCCGACCCGATCCGGTCGTCCCACGCCTGCGCCGCCCGCTGATAGGGCGTCTCCGGCGCGGGGGTGCGCCCGTAATGGCCGCTGGAGCGTTTGAACGGATTCATGAGCGGTCCTCGCTGACGGAAACGGATGCGGAGCCCCCAGGGCGATCACCGGACCGAACCGCGTGAAGCGCGCCGGCCACGCCATGGGCGAGAGCCTGACGGCGCTCCATCTCCCTGGCCCACTGCGGCTTGTCCTTCGGGCTTGATGCGGTCGATCCGGCGTCGGCCGGGGTCGCCGCCCGTTGGGTCCCGGCCTCGGCCGACGGCGCCCCGTCCCGCCGACCGGCGCCCGTCTCCGAGCCCGCCGAGGCGGCTTCGGGCGGGGCGGCAGACTTCTGCTGCGTCCTTCCTGACGGTTGGGTCGCCGGATCAGCGCCTGCGCCTCCTCGACCGCCGCCGCGGCCAGACCCGCGCCCGCCTTCGCCGCCTCCCGTCCCCTTCCCGTCTCGAGATCCGCGGCCTGAACGCGGGCCTGAACCCGGGCCTGAACTCCCGCCGGAGGCCGGAGCCCCGGCGCGCGACGCGGTCGCGGCCGTCCCGGCCCGTCCCGCCAGACCGGCCCCCGCACCGGCGGCCAGTCGGGCGCCGGCCACGCCGACCGCCGCGACGCCCCCGACCGCCAGACCGGTTCCGATCGCGGCGCCTGCCCCCAGTTGAGGCCCGCCGGACACCAGGCCTGTGGCGATGCCGGGGCCGAAGATGGCGAGGCCGGCCAGACTGAGAGCCGCCAGGGTGACGGCGAGAACGTCCTCAAGCGCCGGCGGCTGGCCGCCGAAATCCGTGACGAAGGCGTCGAACAGGCTGGATCCGATGCCGACGATGACGGCCAGAACCAGGACCTTGACGCCGGAGGCCACCACATTGCCGAGAACACGCTCCGCCAGAAAAGCCGTCTTTCCAAACAGACCGAAGGGAATGATGACGAAGCCCGCCAGGCTCGTCAGCTTGAACTCGATGAGGGTGACGAAGAGCTGGATCGCCATGATGAAGAAGGCGATCAGGACGATCAGAAAGGCGACCATGAGGATCGCGATCTGGACGAAGTTCTCGAAGAAGCCGGGAAAGCCGGACATTTCGGCGGCGGCCATGAGCATCGGTCGCCCCGCATCAATCCCCGCCTCGGCGAGTTTGCCGGGCCTGAGAAAATCTTCGGTCGAGAGTGTCGTGCCGGAACCTTTGAGGCCTAGGCCGGCGAAACTGGCGAAAACGATCTCGGACAGCTGTTGGAAATTGCCGATCAGGAAGGCGAAGAAACCGACGAAGAGGGTCTTCTTGACCAGTCGGGCGAGAATGTCGTCGGACGGCCCCCAGGCCCAGAACAGGGCGGCGAGCGTCACGTCGATGACGATCAGGCTGGTCGCGATGAAGGCGACCTCCCCTCCCAGAAGCCCGAAGCCGCTGTCGATGTAGCGGCTGAAGACCTCGAAGAACCGGTCGATGACGCCGGAGTCAGTCATGGCGCCCTCCGGCGAAAAAGCGTCGTCGGCTTTCCGCCCAGGCCGCATGACAGGCCGGATCGGCGCCGCCCGCCTCCCCAAGCGCGCGGCAGCGGACCAGTTCTGCTGAAGGCCCGGCCGCGGTCGGCCCCACGGATCGTCCTGACCGGAGCTCCCGCGGGCTCGCCAGCGCCGCCGCGACGAGGGCGCAGATCGCGATCATGACGGCGGCCGCCGCCAGAGGATCCTTACGGATCAGGCTTCTCACTGTTCCGGCTCTCCCATGAAGCGCCGAAAGCGCGCCTGGGCGTCCGCACGCGCGGCGGCGCGGTCGGCGGCGTCCAGGGCCTCCGCCCTTCCTTGTGCGGCGAGCAGGGCGGCAAGCTCGACCAGTTGGCTGGACTGCAGGGCCAGCAGCTGATTCCCGGCCTGGGCGGCCTGGAGCGCGCCCGCTGCGCCCTGACTGGCGCTCACCAAACTTTCCAGCTCTTCCCGGGTCGCGCCCAGTCCCTGGACCACGCCGGCCTGGACGCGCATGGCGTCCTCGAAACCGGCCACGGAGGAAAGCCAGCGCTGACGCGCCCGCGCCACCAGGTCTTTCTCGGAAGTCGACAGGGCCACGGCGCCGTAGCGGGCGTCGAACGCCGCCTCGATCTCCCCCACGTCAAAGGCCAGGGTTTGGGCCTGCGACAGAAGACCGCGCGTGCGCTCCACCTGGCCCTGCAGGGTCCGGAGCGAGGAATAGGGCAGGCTTGTCAGATTCCTCGCCTGGTTCATCAGGGCGGTCGCCTCGTTCTGCAGCGACTGGATTTGGTTGTTGATCTGCTCGAGGGCGCGGGCGGCCTGGATGACGTTCTGAACGTGATTGGTCGGATCATGGACCACGACCTGGCCCGTCGCCGGACCTCCGCACAGAAGGACGACAATGGCTGCGGCGGACACGGCGAAAGGCGAGCGCGGGCGCTTCATGGTCAATCTCCGGCTTGGGGAATGTTCGGGGTTTCAAGCAGATCGGCCGCCCACGGCAGGCCGCGACGACGCAGCCAGGCGGCTCCGAAGCCGGTTCGGCCGGCCTGGGCGAGAACAGCGCGGACGGCGGCCTGATCCTCCGTCGAGGAGGCGGCGCAGAAGGCCAGGGCGACCGGGCCGAGGCCGAGTTCGAACAGCCGGTTCCCTGCACGTGACTGGCAGTAATAGTCGCGTTTGGGCGTCGCCCGGGTCAGGATGTCGATCTGCCGGTCGTTGAGGCCGAAACGACGATAGACAGCGCTGATCTGCGGCTCGCGCGCGCGGGCGTTGGGCAGGAAGAGTCGGGTATGGCAGCTTTCGACAATGGCGGCGGCGAGGGGACTGCCGTCGATATCGGCGAGCGACTGGGTGGCGAAGACCACCGAGGCGTTCTTCTTGCGCAGGGTCTTGAGCCATGCCCGCAGCCGGGCGCCGAAACCGGACGCATCCAAAGCGATCCATCCTTCGTCGATGAGGATCAGGGTCGGGCTGCCGTCCAGCCGCGCCTCGACCCGATGAAAGAGGTGATCCAGAACGGCGGGCGCGGCGGCCGAACCCATGAGGCCTTCCGTTTCAAAGACCTGGACCGCCCCCGTCCCGAGGTGTTCATGATCCCCGTCGAGCAGGCGTCCCCACGGCCCGGCCAAGGTGAAGGGCGCAATCGCCTGCTTCACGGCGATGTTCTGAACCAGGGCCGCAAAACCGGACAGGGTGCGCTCGCTCGCCGGCGCCCCCGCCAGACTGGTGAGGGCGGACCAGATCCGATCCTTGGTCTCGGGATCGACCGTCACGCCTTCTCGCGCGAGAAGATCCCTCAGCCAGGCCTGGGCCCAGGCGCGCTCGCCGGGATCGTCGATCCCCTCGAGCGGCTGGAGGGTTAGACCGCCTTCGCGGTTCTGCATGGCCTCTCCGAGGTCGTGGAAATCGCCGCCCATGCCGAGCGCCGCCGCCCGGATCGATCCGCCGAAGTCGAAGGCGAAGACCTGGGCGGCCGGATAGCGGCGGAACTGCAGCGCCATAAGCGCCAGTAGAACGCTCTTCCCCGCCCCTGTCGGCCCGACCATCAGGGTGTGGCCGACATCCCCGACATGATGGGAGAAGCGGAAGGGCGTGGCGCCGTCCGTGCGGGCGTGGAAGAGGGGCGGCCCGTCCAGGTGGGGGTTCCAGTCCGGCCCGGCCCACACGGCCGACATCGGCATGATGTGAGCCAGGTTCAGCGTCGAGATCGGCGGCGTCCGCACATTGGCGTAGACCTGCCCCGGCAGGCCGCCGAGCCAGGCCTCGACGGCGTTGAGGCTCTCGGCGATGCAGGTGAAGTCGCGTTCCTGCACCGTCTTCTCCGCCTGTCGCAGCTTGGCGTCGGCGACCGCCGGGTCCTCGTCCCAGACCGTCAGGGTCGCGGTGACGAGCGCGTAGCCCACGCCGTCGGCGCCGAGATCCTGAAGCGCCAGATCGGCCTCCGCCGCCTTGTTGCCGGCGTCCGTGTCCATGAGGACGGACGCCTCATTGGTCATCACCTCCTTGAGAAGGGCGGCGACCGACTTGCGCTTGGCGAACCACTGGCGACGGATGCGGCCCAGCAGGCGAGCGGCGTCCGTCTTGTCCAGGCACAGAGCCCGGGTGGTCCATCGGTAGTCGAAGGCCAGGCGATTGAGTTCGTCGAGCAGCCCCGGCCAGGTGGCGGTGGGAAAACCGATGATCGTGAGGACCCGCAGGTGCGACCGGCCCAGTCGCGGCGCCAGCCCGCCGACCAGGGGCTGGTCCGCCAGGAGGGCGTCGAGATGCATGGGGGTTTCCGGCAGGCGCACAGCCTGGGGCGCGGTCGAGACCGTGGCGTGCAGATAGGTCAAGGTGGCCTCATCGTCGAGCCAGTCCGCCTGGGGCATGAGCCCCTCGATCAGGGCGAGGAGGCGGTCCGTGCGATCGACGAAGCCCTTGATATGCCCGGGCCAGTCCACGCCCTTTTCCGCCTCCCCCTCGTACAGCCAGCGCGCCGCCCGTCCCCGATCCTCGGTCGGCGGCAACCAGACCAGGGTGAGATAGAAGGCGCTCTCGAAATGCGCCCCGCGCGTCCGAAAGGCGGCCTTGCGCTCCTCGTCGACCAGACCGGACACAGGGTCGGGAAAAACGCTCTCGGGATAGGCGGCGGCCGGATGACGCTGCGCTTCCACGAAGAGGGCCCAGCCGGAGCCGAGCCGACGCAGGGCGTTGTTCAATCGCCCCGCCGCCCCGGCCAATTCGGCATTGGTGGCGGAGTCCAGATCCGGCCCGCGAAAGCGCGCGGTGCGCTGCAGGCCGCCGTCCTTGTTGAGGACCACGCCCGGGGCGATCAGCGCCGCCCAGGGCAGGACGTCTGCGAGTCGTCGCGGCCGGGAGCGGTATTCCTGAAGCGAGAACATGGTCAGACATCCAGATAGGCGGGGAGCCGCAGGTGGCGACGCGCCGCCTCGACGAAATCCGGGTCGTGTCGGGCGGCGAGGACCCCGAGCGCATGCCCGATGATCCAGAGGGCCACGCCGACGGCCCACAGCCGCAAGCCCAGCCCCAGGGCGGCGGCGACGGTGCCGTTGACGAGGGCCAGGTCGCGCGGCGCGCCGCCCAGAAGGATCGGCTCGACCAGGGCTCTGTGGACCGGGGCGACGAAGTCTTCGGGGATTGGATCGGACATCAGACCAGGGCGCCGCCGCCGAAGGAAAAGAAGCTGAGGAAGAAGGAACTGGCCGCAAAGGCGATGGAGAGGCCGAAGACGATCTGGATCAGGCGACGGGCTCCGCCTGAAGTGTCCCCGAAGGCCAGGGTCAGGCCGGTGACGATGATGATCATCACGGCGATGATCTTGGCGACCGGCCCCTCGATCGACTCGAGGATGGACTGAAGCGGGGCCTCCCAGGGCATGGAGGAACCGCCGGCCAGGGCGGGTGAAACCGAGGCTGCGGCTGCGACCAGCGCAAGGGCGGCGTGAAGACGACGACAGGCGATCATGGAGATGCTCCTGGGCAGATGACGACAGTTCAGCAGGCGATGGGCGACAGCCGGTAAGCCCCGTGGGGGTCCAGGCCGTCGACGGCGGCGAGTTCGACCAGGCGTCTTTCAGCGCCGCGACCGGCGAGGACGGCGATGAGATGGATGGTGTCGGCGATCAGGGCGCGAGGCGGGGTGACGACGGCTTCCTGGATGAGTTGTTCGAGCCGGTGGAGGGCCCCGCGCCCCGAGTCGGCGTGCAGGGTGCCGACCCCGCCCGGATGTCCTGTGCCCCAGGCCTTCACCAGATCCAGAGCCTCCGCGCCGCGAACTTCGCCGACCGGAATACGGTCCGGCCGCAGGCGCAGGGCGGAACGCACCAGGTCGGACAGAGTCACGGCTCCATCGAGGGTGCGCAGGGCCACGGTATTGACCGCCGCGCATTGCAGCTCGCGGATGTCCTCGAGCAGGATGATCCGGTCGTCGCTGTCGGCCATCTCCGCCAGCAGGGCGTTGACCAGGGTGGTCTTTCCGCTGGACGTGCCGCCTGCGACCAGAATATTGCGTCGTCCTGCGACAGCGTCCCGCAAGCTCCGGGCCTGGCTCGCGGTCATGACGCCGGCGGCGACGTAGTCGTCCAGGGTGAAGACCGCGACGGCGGGCTTGCGGATGGCGAAGGCCGGGCCGCGCACGATCGGCGGCAGCAGGCCCTCGAAGCGCTCCCCCGTTTCGGGCAACTCAGCGGAGATGCGGGGACGGCTCTCGTCCACCCCCAGTCCGACGTGGTGCGCGACCAGCCTCACGATCCGCTCCCCCTCCGAAGGCTCCAGCCTCTGGCCGGTGGCCTCCAGGCCGCTCGTCAACCGATCCAGCCAGATCCTGCCATCGGGATTGAGCATGACCTCCGCCACGTCCGGCTCGGAGAGGGCGTCCAGCAGCGCCGGCCCTAAAGCTGTGCGAAGCATTTTGAGGCTGCGCGCCGGAATGGTCATGGCGTCCCGTCTGCGAGAGCGGATCGACGACCGATCCGGACGGGGGCGACAAGAAGGCCTCAAATCACCAGGGTTCAACACCCCTGACGGCGTAGTAGGGCCTTGGCGCAGAAAGACAGGCGATCGGCGGCGCGGCCGCCCGCACCCGAGAACGGGACCTCTGTTCTGAGGCTCGCGATATCAGGATTCCGGGTCACTGACTGAAAGGACGAGGTCATCCGACCGGCGGAGCGAATCGTATCGCGCTCAGGCCCGGGACTTGCTCCAGGCCTGCTGCACGAACACCCTTGTCGAGTTCCGCTTCATTATGACCCGTTCCTCCCGCATTTCCGAACTTCGCCAGCTGCAGCTCAACGCCGAACGCATGGCCCGTCTTTCGCCGTTCGAGGCCGATCGCGACCGGTTCGCCGGCATGGCGGAGCGCTATCGCAAGGATGCCGATGCTCTCGAGATGAAAGACGAAGACGCGCCGCTGACGGGCGGGTCCGCCCGGAGGGTTTGACCGCGTCGGCCTCCCGAAAGAACGGCCGCCGCTCAGCCGCCGATGGTGCGACGGGCATGCGCCCCAAGAAAATCTCTTCGGGCGACCGCGACGACTGAAGCGCCGATATAGCCAGGGTCCGGCCAGGAACGCCCGCGCAGCTTCATCGCGTGCCCCTTGCGGATCATGCCGGATGGCGTCGACACGCAACGCCGGCTGTCCAGCTCAGGAGCAACCCTTTCCCGACTTCACGGTTATTCCGGGCTGGTGATCAATTTCGCTCTTGCCGGTAGAAGTTGGTCGTGCGTCGAGCCCTCGGGCTCCGCCTCGAGGCCCGCCGCCTTTAAACGAGGAGGCGGGCCTTTGGCTTTGTCAGTACAGATCACAGGCTACCCTAACCCGCAAACGAGACCCGACCGGGAGCCGCCTCGGCTATCCGGCATAGGTCTCGGGTCGGGCGCATGGCCATGCCCGTCAGCGTAAGCGTGGCGCCGTGTCGCAACTCGCCTGCGATCTGGATCAAATCCTCGACCGAGCGGGTGTCGGCATAAACCACGATACTGCCGCCGCTTCGCGCGAGATCGCAGAGCTCACTGGTCGTTTTCCGCTGCATCCCCCACCCTCCTGAAGCCCGTCACCGGGCATTACCGCCCCCTTGACTTCAGGCGTCAAGCGCCGCCGATCCATTGAAGGCCGTCCGGACTCGCTTTGTCCTAAAGCTTGAAAGAGAGCCGTCGGGCCCTGGCGATGGGGGGAGCCCCCGCTGAAGCAGCCGCTCGGACTCCCGCTAAGTGGAGCGAGGCGGAAGCTCCAGATAAGCGCCGTCGAATTCCGCCAGCCTGGCCACTTCCCGCCATTGTCGGAGCCGGACTGCATGCCCGCTCCAGGCGATCAGACCCTCATGGCGCATCTCCGAGACCACGCGATTGACGTGGACCGCCGACAACCCCAGCGCATCGCCCACCTGGGCCTGAGTGAGGGGGAGACGAAAGCTGTTGTCCGCCGCGCGGTCGACAGCCTCCAGCCGACAGTAGATCTCGCACAGGAAGCGGGCCAGTCGCGCCTTGGCGCTCTGCGCGCCCAGTGAGAAGATCCATTCCCGGCCTATGGCGCCGTCCACGAGGGTCTCCAGCCAAAGGACCTTGGTGAGATCGGGGTCGCCGTCGATCAACAGCTCCAGGCGCGGATGGGCGAGCGAAACCGTCTTGCAGTCGGTCAAGGCCAAGACGCTTTGGGGTTGTCGTTTCTTCAGCACGGTCCCCAGATTGATGAAGTCTCCCGGCACCACAATGTCCGTGAACTGGCGCCGACCGCTCTCCAGCAGGCGGTACCGGGCGGCGAAGCCATCCAGAAGCAGGAGGCAGGATGACGCTCGGACGCCCTGGACGATCAAGTCCTCGGCCGCGGGCGTTCGATCCAGCGGTTCGAAAGCGTCGGCGACATTCTTCACCGTCGCGAGAGACAGTGGTCTTCGGCGAGTCAGCTTCGCCTTCAGGAGATGGAAGAGTTCATTAGACAACCTTTGAGACCTCCTTCCTGCGTGGCGGTTTCCGGAAAATGGATCCGAACTATATCTTCCTCCTCAGGTCTGACGAACGTCTGACAACCGTGGAGCTTGAAGTTCCAGATCACAATGCAGCTGCGGCGCAGGCGTTGCTCGCGACGGCGGATATTGTGAGAGATCACGCATTGCGCGGGACGACCTTCAGCCGTCTCACCGTGAAAGTGATGACTTCCGATGGAGAGCCCGTCTTCGAAGCGCGACTGGACGTGTCGCGCCCATCGCTTCCTGCCGACGAGGGCGGCCAGGTCTGGCTGGACGCGTAAAAACAGCCACGGCCCAGGCGCCGCGAGCCGTCCCTAACAGCCCGCACGCCAGGGCTTTCACTCCCCTGGGCCGGCCGCGCGCTTTTCCCCAGCCCCATCCTCGAATGACTCGGCTGGCGCATCTCGGGTCGCCGCCTCAAGTTCGAACGCCAGCTCGCGCGTGAACGACCGCCCCGACGCCAGCCGGCGGCCCAGGTGCTCAACGAAACGTTCGTAACGATCGCGCCCCCTCGCACGCGCCGCCGCCTGGGCGGCGTCCGGCAGCGAGGGCGTCGCGGCCATCCAGGTCCGGACGAAAAGCGCCATCATCTCGACCGCGATTTCGAGGTCCCGTTCCAACCGGTCCGCGTGACGATTGAGCCGATCCAGCCGCCGGCCGAGCGCGGCCTCCTGCTGCTGGGCGGCGTCCGGGGTGAGAAAGCTGGCGATGGCCGCCTCGGCGACGGTCGACTTGGGCACGCCCCTTCGCTTCGCCTGCGCGACCAGGCGGTCGAGCAGCTCGGGCGTCAGGTAGACGGTGAGGAAGGGCTTCTTCATTGCACCGGCCTAAAGAGCGATGCCGTCGTCAGGATCGAGCGCGACCTGGCGCGCGACGCGCCGCATCCGGGCTTCGAGGTCGTCCGGAAGAACCGCGAAGCCCTCGTCATCCTCGCGGTCGGAACCGAGCGGATCGCATGACGGGTCGTCGACGACGAGCGCCGGCCCCAGGACGTCCGGCGCTTCGAGATCCTGTGCCTGTCTCAGGACTCCGTCATCGGCCTCCCCCGGCTTTGATCGCCATGCAGCGACTGGAACCGAGGGAGTCGGCCAGGGCACATAGGCTCCGCCCGCAATCGCGCCTCGCGACGCCGGAGGCGGAAGCACGCGCGCCTTGAGCTGACGGTCCGCATAGTAGCGGACCTTCTTCACCCGCAGCGGCGCGCATCCCGACGCCAGCACCAGGGCGTCCGTCGAGGGCAGTTGCATCACCTCGCCCGGGGTCAGGAGGGGACGGGCCGTCTCCTGGCGCGACACCATGAGATGACCCAGCCAGGGCGACAACCGATGCCCGGCGTAGTTCCGCATCGCCCTCAGCTCGGTCGCCGTTCCCAGGGTCTCGGAAATTCGCTTGGCCGTGCGCTCGTCATTGGTCGCGAAGGCGACCCGGACGTGGCAGTTGTCGAGGATGGCGTTATTGGGCCCGTAGGCCTTCTCGATCTGGTTGAGGCTCTGGGCGATCAGGAAGGCCTTCAGCCCATAGCCCGCCATGAAGGCCAGGGCGGTTTCGAAGAAGTCGAGACGACCGAGCGCCGGGAACTCGTCGAGCAGCAGGAGAAGGCGGCGACGCCCTGCCCGCGCCTGCAGATCCTCGGTCAGGCGTCTGCCGATCTGGTTCAGGATCAGGCGGATCAAAGGCTTGGTGCGGCTGATGTCCGAAGGCGGCACGACGAGATAGAGGGAGACCGGCCGTTCGCCGTCGACCAGGTCGGCGATGCGCCAGTCGCAGCGTCCGGTCACCGCCGCGACGATCGGATCGCGATAGAGGCCGAGGAAGCTCATCGCGGTGGAGAGGACGCCCGACCGCTCGTTCTCGCTCTTGTTCAGCAGTTCGCGGGCGGCGGCTGCGATCACAGGGTGAGGCCGTCCGTCGCGATGAGGCGTCGTCATCATGCGCCGAAGGGTGGCTTCGATCGGCCGTTCCGGATCCGACAGGAAGGCGGCCACTCCGGCCAGGGTCTTGTCGGGCTCGGCGTGCAGGACATGGAGGATGGCCCCGACCAAGAGAGCATGGCTTGTCTTCTCCCAGTGGTTCCGACGTTCGAGCGCGCCTTCGGGGTCGACGAGAATGTCGGCGATGTTCTGGACGTCGCGCACCTCGAGCGGTCCCGGCCGCACCTCCATCAGGGGGTTGTAGGCGGCGCTCCCCGCATCGGTCGGATTGAACATCAGGACCGGCCCGAAGCGAGCGCGCCATCCCGCGGTCAGGGACCAGTTCTCGCCCTTGATGTCATGGACGAGGGCCGAGCCGCCCCAGGTCAGGAGGGTCGGCACCACCAGACCGACCCCCTTGCCCGAGCGGGTCGGCGCGAAGCACAGCACATGCTCGGGTCCGTGGTGGCGCAGATACCGGCCGTCCATCTCGCCCAGCAGCACGCCGTCATCACCCATCAAGCCGGCGGCGCGGGCGTCCCGGACGTCGCCCCATCGCGCGGTGCCGTAGGTCGTCGCCGACGCCGCCTCTCGCGAACGCCAGACCGCCATGGCGATCGAGACCCCGATGGCGACGAGCGCAGAACCCGCCGCGATCGCCCCGCCCTCCAGGAAGAGCCGCGGCGCATAAGCCTCATAGATGAACCACCAGAAGAAGAGGCTCGGCGGGGCGTAGATCGAATGCCCCATGAGCTCGAACCAGGGCGCGCCGAGCGCCGGCTGATAGGCCAGGCGCCAGGCCGTCCACTGGGTCGCCCCCCAGACGCCGGCGAGGATGAGACCGAGGACCAGGCTGATCTGGCCCCAGAGGATCTTTCCAGCGGACATGCTCCCTCCTTCCGAGGTTGAGGTCTTGGGGTCCAGGCCTAGCGGCCCAGGGTGCGCGGCGGGCGCCATTGGATCTCGCCTCGGCCGCCCGCAAATCCGGTGACCGATCGGCCGAGATTTCGCTCGAGCGGAGGCCGCCAGGGCACGAGGGTGAAGCCCGCCCCGTCGTCGATCATGGCGAACCGTCCCGAGGCCAGGTCCACGCGTTTGCGGTAGACGCCCGAAACCTCATCCCCCTCGGCTGTCGGACGGAAGACCAGGCCGGTCTCATTCCGAACCCGTTCCGAGACGAGAGCCATCTCCCGCGCCTTCAGGATTTCCAGCAGGCCGGGCGCGAAGCGCACGCCGGCCCCGCGCCGTTCGGCCAGCCCCTCGGCGACCAGATGATCAATGCGCGCTTCGCGGGCGGCGGCGACTTCGTCCGCGAAGCCGCCGGCCTCGGGCAAGGGGTTGGGATCCAGCGCTCGCCTGTCCAGCCATGTCGCGCCCCTGGCGGTGATCTGGCCGGTCAGGTCCAGGTCGGACAGCGTCACCGTCATCGGATGGGCGCCGCGCGACGGCGGGCTGGCGCGCACGATGGCGTCGACCCTGGGATCGGGCGCGCCGGCGTCCGCCAAGGTGATGTGATGAACCCGACCGTCCAAGCCGTCGATGACGGCGAAACCCGTGCCGCGCAGTTCGTCGTCCCGGCCGCGCGCAAGAACCCGTCCGACGACGACGTCGGACAGGGCCGAGGTCGCCCACTGTTCCGGAGCCCGAACGAGCGCGCGCGCCTCCAACGCCGCCGCCAGACGAGCGGCCGTTTCAGTCTCGCGGGCGATCGCGCGCAGCCGCTCCCCGATCCCCTTCTCCAGCCGCCATCGGCCCGGGCTTGCCGGGACCGCCAGGCCGAACCCTTCGAGCGTCCTGAGCCGATGAACCAGGGCCCGGACGCCGACCGGATCGCCGAGCGACTTCGCCGGGATCAGGTCTACACCGCCTTCGCCGTCGGCCAGGCGCTCGAGCGCGCGATCGAGGCGGGTCCAGCCCTGGGCCTCGGCGTCCCGCATCAGCGCGACGACGCGTTCACGCGGACTCGGCGGCCCCAGTTCAAGCTCCGCCAGGGCCTCGGCGCGCGCGAAAGCCCCGGCTGATATAGTCCCGGCTGATGACCAGGTCGGAGCCGTCATCCAGCCTTCCGCGCAGCACTATATGGATATGGGGATGGACGGTGTTCAAGTGATCGACCGCGACCCAGTCGAGCGGCGCGCTGAGATCCCGCTGAACCTCGGCCATGAGATCGCGGGCATAGGCGCGAAGGTCGGCGAGTTCGGCCGCGTCCTCCGGCGAGACGATGAAGCGAAAATGATGACGATCGTCCTTTGACCGCTCCGCAAAGGCAGAGGCGTCGATCATGTCGCTTTCGGCGCCGAAGAGCCGCCCCGCTTCGCCGTCCCGAGTCACGCCGTCGCGCTGGAGATAGCCGATGTGCGCGGCGAGCCCTCCTGAGCTTCGCCGCGCCACCCGCGCCTTGACGACCACCCGCCTCCGGGACGTCCCTGCGTGGAGGCTGCGAACCACGGCCGCGCGCCCCCGCCCAAAGGTGCTTCCGCCTGAACCGCCTCCCTTGCCTACGCGCGGTCCGCGCGGGCGACCGCCGGCGCGGGCGACGGCGACCAGAACCTGGCGCAGCGCCGTATCGATCCGCGATCCTGACGCCCCGCGGATGCGTCCGGGCCGCACCTGGAAGTCGTCGTCTCGGGTCATGACGGCAGGCAAAAGGCGCAAAAACATGCGTCCTTCCCGTGACATGGCCAGTCGGGCAAGGCTCGAAGCCTTAACAGACCTTGATTCAAGGCCTTGATACAAAAGGCAAAAACCCTCCCCCACCCTCGCCGCGCCTTGCGGCTTTTATCTCGCCCTCCCTTTTTCACCTTTCCAGGGAGCCTCATCGCGGCAAAACCGGATCTGAGCCGGCGGCGGGCGCCGACACGGGGAAGAGCCCGGCCCCTTCATGACCGGAAGACTGAGGCATGTCCGGGAAGAGCGGCGCCTGGTGCGGATCCGCTGCGGGGACATCCATGATCCGAGGCGCGGCGGGCGACGCCGCCATCCTGTCCAGGAACCCTATTCGGGCGACATAGTCGCGGGTTTCCAGAGGCAGTGGGCGACCCTTGTCCCGATGCTCGAGGTAACGCCGCGGCCCGGCGTTGTAGGCGGGCAACATGCCCTGCAGGCCGAACCGGTCGTGCAGTTCGCGCAGATAGGCGGCGCCGGCCATGATGTTGTCGCGAGGATCGTAAGGGTCCGCCCCGAGGCCGTGCCGTCGCCGCAGCTCCTCATAGGTGGCGGGCATGATCTGCATCAGACCCATGGCCCCCGCGCGCGATGTGGCGCGCGGATTGAAGCCGCTCTCCTGCTTCATGACCGCCCGGATCCAGTGTGGAGGCAATCCGAAACGGCTCGCCGCCTGGATGATCAGGTCATCGACCGCGCGTCCGGCAGGGGCTTGCCGGCGCGGCTCCGGAACCGCCGGGAAGGCTATCGGGACGCCCGGAAAACCAGTCGTCGCCAGGGCCAGGCCCACCGCCGCCGCGCGCACTACGCCCCTGCCAGGCAAGGACCGGGCGCTCATCGGCGATCCTCCCTGGTGCGGATCGGCGCGATGCGGCCGATCAGATCCCTGCGGTCGACCGGACCGAAATACCGGCTGTCCAGCGCGTCCGGAACATCAGGCGCGAGCAGGAAGACGGCCTGGGGAGCGAGGACTCTGCATCCCCTCCAGCGCGGCAGCGGGCGTCCGGCGCGGTCCTTTTCCAGCGCCATGGCGGCCGCAGCGCCGTCGATGGTGATCAGAAGTCCCTCGCGACAGACCACGGAAGGCGCGGTCGCCGCGATCGGTTTCAGGAGCGGGACGCCGTCCGGCAGATAGCCGCGCGCGGCGAAGGCCCGCGACCATTCCGGCTTGGGGCGGTAGGCGCCAAGGTCGCCTGCGGCGACCGCGCGTGTCGGCTCCAGCCGGTAGAGGCCGACCGGAAGGCTTCCGGAAACGTTCCAGATCAGGCGCGGCGTGCGGGCGGCAATCGGGCCGAGCGCGAGAAGGACAAGCGCCAGCCCGGCCCATGCTAGCGCGACCGGCCTCATGACGAGACCTGCTGGCGTAGACGAAAGGCCCGGTGACGCTCTGCCGTATAGGCCAGAGGCGGCAGGCTGACCGTCATCCGGGCGTGGACGTGGCGCCAGTAGTCGGGCGCGACCTCGCCCGGTTCGAAGCCGCCGGCCTCTACGGCGTCAATCAGATCGAGGGCTCGGCGAACCCGCGGCCAGCCGTTCAATCGAAGCAGGCTGACCGCGCCCGGAACCACGCCGGGGATAGCGACCCGGTCGCGGGTCGGATCGGCCGCCTGGAGAATGTCGAGGCGCGACACGACGGCGCCACAGGCGTCGGCGGTCCAGCGGACATAGGCGAAGACGGCGCCGGGGGGGAAGGCGACGAAACGGTTCCGGCGCGAGACGATGCGCTGGTCGACCGCCTGACCGAAACGAATCCAGCGTTCTGCACGTCCCGGGTCGAAGACGAGTTCGACCCAGGTCAGGAGGTCGGCGGAATGGGACGACGCGCCCGCCATCACGACAGGTTCGCGGTGATAGGCCAGATAGGGCGGCGGAGGGCCCTCCTCATCCCGGCCGGTCATAGCCCCGAGCCCCCATGCGAGCGGCGCGCAGGGGAGATTCGGTCGTGGCCCGGGTCCGTGGTGGAGGATTTGACGCCGCGATCCGCCCAGGCCTGAAGGTCGCCGACGGCATAGACGACCCGTCCGCCGATCTTCCGATAGAGAGGACCGGTGCCGTAGCAGCGGTGTTTCTCGAGCGTTCGTCCGGACAGGCCGAGATGCCGCGCCGCTTCGGCGGTGCGGAGGTAGCGCGGCGGCATCGGGGTCTGGGCGTCGTGCATGACGGCAATCCTTGCAGGGCTGGAACGCCGTCGAATGTCGGCGGCGGGACAGGCCAAGGATTTCGGCAATCCGGCGTTTGCGGCAGTCGGCGCGCGGGCATCAGGCGATGCCCGCGCGTCATCACGCCCGTTCGCATCAGGGCGGCGGCTGCCTTTCAGCCAGGAACCTCGCGGCGCGTTCCGCATGGGCGGCGGCGGCGACGATAAAGCGGGTGTCATTGCGCAGGACCCGCAGCCAGGAGGCGATGTAGGCGGCGTGGTCGGGCCGGGGTTCGAGGGTCAGGCCGAGGTCCGCGCAGACGAAGGCGGCGCCGAGTTCCGCCACCAGTTCCTCGCGGGCATAGGCCTCGTCGCCGAAGCGGCCGAGCTTGAGATCACGGTCCAGACGGGAGGAATGACCCGTCCAATGAACCAGTTCGTGGGCCAGGACGGCGTAGTAGGCTTCCCGATCCCGGAAGGCCTCGAAGGCCGGCATGTGAACGGCATCAGCGTCCGGACGGTAGCAGGCTGTGTCGCCGCCCTCCCGGATATCGGCGCCGCTCGCGGCGAAATAGCGTTCCGCATGGTGAATCCGGTCCGCGGCGTTGGGACGGTCCGGCGGGGGATATCGATCACCGAGCCCCTCGATCTGGTCCAGGTTGAAGACGATGTACCGCTTGAGGAAACGGCCAGAGCGCCGCGCCTCCGGCTGATCATCCCTGTCATCGCCCGCCGCCGGCGCGGCGTAGACGACGGGGACGCCTTTTTCGCCCTTTCGCACCGCACCGCCGAGGGCGAGGGCCTGACGAAAGGTCATCCAGACAGGACGGCCGTAGCCGCAGCGGGCGGCCCGGACCCAGAGGGTCAGGACGTTGACCCCGTGATAGGGCTCTCCGTCATGACGCAAGGGCCGGGAGACTGCGCCCTGGGTCGTCCACGGACGGCTCCAGGGTCGGACGCCGGCTTCGAGGTCGGCGAGAATGAGAGCGGTGATTTCGGCATGGGGATCGGGGCGAACGGAAGCGGCGGGGCGCGACATGGCGGCCTCCTCGAACAGGGTCTGAAGGGATGGCGGCGGCGCCCCTGGCGCCGCCGCGGGGTTCTCAGTTGCGCGACCAGATGAGGCTGTGCCCCTCGTCGCTCTCGACCAGGGAGGCGTAGATCGGCGCCGGGAAGCTCGGATCGTCCAGCTTGACCGAGAGGTATTCGCGGTTCTGCTGGCTGGTCTTTTTCCAGGCCGCGCCGAACTCCGTCGTCCCCGCGAAGATCCGGTAATCCGGGGCCTTGTCGTCGCTCTTCTCATTCGGCCTGAAGGCTGCCGATTTCACGTTGAGCGTCAGGGTCTTGATCGAACCGGTGTAGCCGTCGCCCTGGGCGATGAAGGATCCGATAGCGGCCATGTCAGTCTCTCCTTTGCTTCGGGCCACGCCTGTCGCGGCCTCGATGGCGATCGGGAGGCCGGGGCCGGAAGGCGCGCAGGGCGAGCGCAGCGAGACCCCGCAGCGCAGCGGAGGACCGGAGGGACCGTCTTTCTTGCTTCGCGAGGAAGGCCGCAGGCCGGGGAAGAAAGTCGTCCTGACGGTTGCGCCAGCCGACCGGTCCCGGTCAGATCCGCCTCATGGAGAGGCCGCGCCGGATGGCGCGAAGGACGGAAGACCGGCCGCTGGACGGAAGCACCTGGCCAGGCGCCCAGCAGGTTTCAGTCTTTCCCTGCCCCTCGGAAGCAAGGCTCCGACCTGGCCGTTTTGAGAATCGACTTCCAATCCTGCCGGACTTCAGATGCGGGCGCCGTTCAGGCGAAAGCTCGGAATGGCGGCCCGCTGAGCCCGACGCGGGCGCCCTCGGCAACGTCAGGACCCATCGAATTTGCGGCGGTCCTCTTCGCTCCCGGCTATGGCTGCAGAAGCGAGAAGGACTCAGCGACGGCTGAACTGCGGAGCCGTCCAGCGCATGGCGACGCCGCCTCGCCGCCGCATCCCTTCACTCCATCCTTCAAAGGTGCAGCCAGTCAGTCTGCGTGCAGGTCCGCGGCGATGACCTGATCGCTCTTGAACTGACCTGACCGCGGGACCCGGCCAGGCCTGGCCGGTCGTCGAGCCTCAGTCCGCGGAGGTCAGGTCAAAATAGGGCTCGCCGCGATCAGCGGCTTCGGCGCGGGTCAGGACCTTGGTTTCGAACAGGGATGAGACCACGATCTTGATCCCTCGATGCCGAATGCCTTCGTCCAGGGTCCTGGCGACGTGCTCAACCGCATGGAGGCTGTCGCACCATTCCGCGCTGTTCACGGCGATCAATCCAGGCATCCGTTGGGCGTCGTCCCCGGCGGCCTGCTGCATGGCGTCGAGGGCGGCGGTCAGCTGATCAGGGGTCATGTGCAGCGGTTAATCTGAGTCGGGTCGCCGCCAAGCCTTGCTCCTATGGATAAACCCGCTCGACGAAGAGCGAGCCCGCGGGACCTGGTCTGAGGATCAGTTCGTCCGGCGCGGAAAGGTCGAGCCAGGGCAAGCCGGCCCCTGGCGGCAGGACGACGATCTGACGGTCGTGATAATGGGCCACGTCCGGGCCGGGCTCTGTCGTCAGCATGGCGAAGGCGCCGTCTTTCATTACCCCGGCGATCCAGAACCAGGGCTGGTCGATCAGGGTGAAACACCACCTGGTCTTCTTGCCCGCCACCTTCGGCTCGGTGAATTCGTAGAAGCCGTCGGCGGGGATGAGGCAGCGGGTCGATCCGGCGAAGGACCGGCCCTCGGACCGGAAGTTGAAGACCGGCTTTCCGGTCGGCCCCTTCCAGGCCCAGGGCGTCGTCACCTGCCGAAGGCCGCCCTCCCCGGCGAGGACGACGGGCGCGCGATCGCCGATCCGGTAGTCTTTCGGCTCAAGGTTCGGCGAACCCTCGGGCATGGCGAGCGTCCGGCCGCTATCGCTGAAGGGCGCTGCCAACTGGTTGACGGGAACATGCAGGCGATAGTTGTTGCACATGGTCCCGTTCCAACGCCCCAAACCCCGGTCGGCTTCCTCTCACCCGGTTTGACGCCCTGTTCCGCCCGGCGGCGCGGGAGAGCCGCAAAGGATTCACAGGGATTCGCAAAGCGGCGCCGCAAGGGACCGTTGACTCCGGACCGAATTGAGAACCAGAACAAAACAGGAACTTCAGACCTCGGAAAGGAGGCCCTCATGTCAATCCGGCCTGCAGCCGAGCTCGCCGAACTGCGCGCCCGTATCCAGAATCTTGAAACCGGGTATCGCCGATCCGCCGGCGTCCTGCCTTTCGGGGTCGCCCCTCTCGACGCCGCCCTGCCCCAGGGCGGGCTGATCCTGGGGGCCCTTCACGAGGTGGCCGGGGGCGGAGACGGGGCGGTCGACGGCGCGGCCGCGGCCCTTTTCGCTGCGGGAATCGCGGCCCGCCTGTCAGGTCCGGTCCTGTGGTGCGTCACCCGGGCCGACCTCTTCGCCCCGGCCCTTCAACAAGCCGGCCTCGACCCGGGGCGCCTGATCTGTCTTGAGGCCGCGGACGAGACGAGTCTGCTGGCCTGTTTCGAGGAAGGACTGCGCCACGGGGGGCTCGCCGCCGTGGTCGCCGAGACGGCCAGGCTGTCAATGACCGCATCGCGGCGTCTGCAACTGGCCGCCGAGATTTCGGGGGTGACGGGCCTGGCCGTTCGTCGATGGCGACGGGCCGCCGAAGCGGCGGATTTCGGCCAGCCTACGGCGGCTGCGACCCGCTGGCGGATCACGCCCCAACCCTCCTCGCCCCTGCCTGCGCCCGGCGTCGGTCGGCCGCGCTGGCTCGTGGAACTGCTCCGCTGCCGGTCAGGCGGCTGCGCCGATTTCTCTCTGGAAGCCTGTGATGAAAAGGGTCGTCTCTCTCTACCTGCCGAACTGGCCCATCGATCGGTTGCGCCGGCGGCTGGGCGAGGCCGCGCCGCCGCCTGAGGCGCCGATCGTTCTGATCGGACGGGATCGGCGCCGACGCCTTCTCACCGCCTGCAACCCTATCGCGCGAGCCCTGGGCCTGCGGCCCGGCATGGCGGCGACCCAGGCTCACGCGCTCGCGCCCGGACTTTCGTCCTTCGCAGCCGATCCCCTGGGCGACGCCTCAGCCCTTGAACGCCTCGCCTGTTGGGCGCTTCGCCTCTACGCCCCGGTCTGCGCCGCGGACGGCCCCGACGGTCTGGCGATCGACGCCACGGGGGCGGCCCATCTCAAGGGCGGGGAGGCCGAGCTCATCGCCGACATGGAGGCGCGACTGGCGGCGGCAGGCGTACAGGCCCGGGGCGTGATCGCCCCCGCCTACGGGGCGGCCTGGGCGGTCGCCCGCTATTCCTCCGGACCCGCCGTCGTGGCCGAAGGCCAGGTCGGTCGAAGGCTCGGCCCCCTGCCCCTGGCCTGCCTGCGTCTGGATTCGGACCTGGTCGATGGACTGCGCCGCATGGGCTTCGAGACCGTTCTGGATCTGGAGCGGCAGCCCCGCGGCCCCTTGACCCTGCGGTTCGGACCCGAGGCCGGGCTAAGGCTCGACCAGGCCCTGGGCCGGGTCTTCGAGCCGATCATCCCCGTGATCGAAGCGGAGCAGCCGCGCGCCGAGCGCCGCTTCGCCGAGCCCATCGGGGCGGCCGAAACCCTCTCACATCAAGTCGGCCTGATGGTCGAGGATCTCTGTCTCCAACTCGAGCGGTGCGGTCTGGGCGCCCGCCGACTCGACTGGCTGTGCCACAGGGTCGACCATCGCGTCGAGGCGGTGCGGGTGGGGCTGGCCCGCCCGGTGCGTGACCGGGATCGGCTGTCACGCCTGCTGCGAGACAAGATAGAGACCATAAACCCGGGATTCGGCATCGAGCGCATGACGCTCGCGGCTTCCATCACCCTGCCGCTGGACTGGCGACCCGGCTCAACCGGCCTGAGCGACAGCGAGAGCCCTGACGTGGCGGGTCTGGTCGATGTCCTGGCCAACCGCGTCGGCGCCCGCCGCCTCTACAGCGTGGCGTCGGTCGAGAGCGACGTCCCCGAGCGCTCGGTGCGCCGCGCCGCGCCGCTCGGCGGGACAGAGGCGTCCAGCTGGCGCACGGACTGGCCTCGCCCGATCCGGTTGTTCCCCACCCCTGAACCGGTCGAGACCCTGGCCCTGCTCCCGGACAATCCCCCGGCCTGGTTCACCTGGCGCGGCGTCCGCCGCCGCATCCGCCGTGCGGACGGTCCCGAACGCATCCATGGGGAATGGGGCCGCAGCGACGCCGAGATGTGGGCCGTGCGCGACTATTTCCAGGTGGAGGACGACGGAGGCGACCGGTTCTGGCTGTTCCGCGCGGGCGACGGCGAGGACGCCCGGACCGGTCCCCAGACCTGGTTCATCCACGGGAAGTTCGGATGAATCCTTCAGCCCTCCAGGCGACGATAGAGGACATGGGCGGTGGCGAACGGCAGGCCCATGCGGCCCGCGACGCCTTTCACCATCACCGCGGTTTCGTCGATGCGATAGAACCAGTCGTCGAAATTCAGTCTGGTCGAGGTCCCGTCCTTCTGAGGCACGTCGCGACTGTAGCGCCAATGAAAGGCGCAGCCGGCCTGGTCGCCTTCGGCTTCGCCGTCGACGCGATCCTCGCGCCCGCTGTAGCGACCATCGCCGAGCGGCCGGATGCACCAGTTCAGCGTATCGACATGACCGTCATAGAAGGTCCAGGTCTCGGTGAAGACCAGTTCGCTTCCATCGAAGTGTCCGCGCGCCGCCACGGTGAAGCGCTGCTGCAGACCGCCGGTCATGCGCTCCAGCACGCCCCAGCCCTCGAGGCGGGCGCTGAGAAAGGTCTCGGGGCGGTATTCGGGGGTCGTGCCCGTGAAGTCGGAAATGTTCATATGGGGGTTCCGCAAGAAGAAGGCCTCCCGACCAACCCCGCAGCAGCGTCAGGGTTTCGCCCTGGGCCGGACAGTCTCGTCGGCGACCTCGATCCAAACGGGCGCATGATCGCTCGTCTTCTCCCAGCCGCGCACCTCCCGATCAACCTCGGCGCGGCGCAGACGAGGCTGGAGCGCCGGGCTCAGCAGGAGGTGGTCGATACGCAGGCCGCTGTTGCGGGCGAACCGGTTTCGCAGATAGTCCCAGAAGGTGTAGACGACCTCATCCGGATGCAGGGCGCGCAAGGCGTCGCACCAGCCCTGATCCAGCAGGCGGGCATAGGCCTCGCGCACCTCGATCCTGAACAGGGCGTCGTCGCGCCAACGTTCGGGGGCGTAGACGTCCAGATCGGTCGGCATGACGTTATAGTCGCCGGCCAGAACCACGGGCGCGCCGCTGTCCATCAAGGCCTCCGCCCGCGCTGCAAGTCGTTCAAACCAGCGCAGCTTGTAGTCGAATCTGGGACCGGGCGCGGGATTGCCGTTAGGCAGGTAGAGGCAGCCCACGATCACCCCCTTCACCGCCGCCTCGATATAGCGGCTCTGCAGGTCGTCGGCCTCTCCGGCCAGGCCGCGTCGGGTCTCGACCGGGGTGTCGCCCCGCGAGAGGATGGCCACGCCGTTCCAGCTCTTCTGTCCCTGCCAGACGGCGCCATAGCCCGCCTCCTCCAGGGCGGCGATCGGAAAGGCCTCCTGCGGAGCCTTGAGCTCCTGCAGACAGACAATGTCCGGCTGGCGCAGGGCGAGCCAGCGCAGCAGGACCTCGAGCCGTCCCCGGACGCCGTTCACATTATAGGTCGCGATCCGCATGCCTGTGGCCAACGCCCCCGGCCGGCGGATGTTGCAACGCGACTCGCTCCTCCCCGCGCAGCAGCGAGAACCGTCCGCCTTCCTCCGGCTCGGCGCGATCGGGCATGACCGACCCCCGCTACGTCGAGCTCCAGTGCGCCTCGCACTTCTCCTTTCTTCGCGGCGCCAGCGCCTGTGAGGAGCTGTTCCATCAGGCGGCGGTCTGCGGCATCGAGGCCCTGGCCGTCACTGACCGCAACAGCCTGGCCGGGATGGTCCGCGCCCACGAGGCCGCCAAGGCTGCGGGAGTCCGGCTCATCGTCGGCTGCCGACTGGAGCTGACCGACGGAAGCGCCATCCTCGTCTATCCCATGGATCGACCGGCCTATGCCCGCCTCTGCCGCCTGCTGTCGCTGGGGAAGCGGCGCGGGGGCAAGGCCCGGTGCCTTCTGGGCTGGGAGGACCTGGAGGCCTATGCCGAGGGCCTGATCGCCATCCTGGTCCCCGACCATGCGGACGACGTCACACGGCGCCGACTAGAGCGGCTGCGGGCCGTCTTCGCGGCGGAGGCCCATCTCGCCCTGACCCTGCAACGCCGTCCCCGGGACCAGATGCGGCTGCATGAGCTGTCGATGATGGCGGCGGATGCGGGGGTGAAGACGGTCGTCACCAATGACGTCCTGTTTCATCATCCGGACCGGCGCATCCTCCAGGACGTGCTCACCTGCATTCGGGAAGGCTGCACGATCGACAGCCTCGGGTTCCGCCGAGAGCGATCCGCGGACCGGCATCTGAAACCGGCCCGGGAGATGCACCGCCTGTTTCATCGCCACCCCGAAGCCCTGGCCAGAAGCCTCGAGATCGCCGATCGCTGCCGTTTCTCCCTGGACGAACTGGCCTATCAGTATCCGCATGAGGCCGGCCTGCCCGGTCTGACGCCGCAACAGGCCCTGGAGCGTCTGACCTGGCAAGGGGCCGCGGGCCGCTACCCCGAAGGCCTCCCGGACAAGGTCCGCAAGCTCCTGGAGCATGAGCTCCGACTGATCGCCGACCTGGGTTATGCGCCCTACTTCCTGACGGTTCATTCCATTGTCCGCTTCGCGCGCAGCCGGGAGATACTGTGTCAGGGCCGGGGATCGGCCGCCAACTCCGCCGTCTGCTTTGTCCTGGGCGTCACCTCCATCGACCCGGAGCGCAGCGACCTGCTGTTCGAGCGTTTCATCAGTCAGGAGCGCAAGGAGCCGCCGGACATCGATGTCGATTTCGAGCACGAGCGGCGCGAGATCGTCATGCAGTGGATCTTCGAGACCTATGGCCGCGACCACGCCGCCCTGTGCTCGACCGTGATCCGCTACCGCTCGCGCGGCGCCCTGCGCGACGTGGGCAAGGCCCTCGGCCTGAGCGAAGACCTGATCAGGTCCCTGTCCTCCCAGGTCTGGAGCTATTCAAGCGACGGCGTCGAGGATCGGCACGCGGAGGAACTCAACCTCAACCTTCAGGACCGTCGGCTGCGCCTCGCCCTCGACCTGTCGCGACAGCTGATCGGCTTCCCCCGTCACCTGAGCCAGCACCCGGGAGGCTTCGTCCTCACCCATGACCGCCTGGACGACCTGGTTCCCATCGAACCGGCGGCGATGAAGGATCGCCAGGTGATCGAATGGGACAAGGACGACATCGACGCCCTGAAGTTCATGAAGGTCGATGTCCTGGCTCTGGGCATGCTCAGCTGCATGAAGCGCGGCTTCGACCTCCTGGCCGAGCACAAGGGCGTCCATCTCGATCTGGCGTCCATCCCGGCCGAGGACCCCCGCACCTACGCCATGATCCGCAAGGCGGACACCCTGGGGGTCTTCCAGATCGAGAGCCGGGCCCAGATGGCCATGCTGCCCCGCATCAAGCCGCGCACCTTCTATGACCTGGTCATCGAGGTGGCCATCGTCCGCCCCGGTCCCATCCAGGGCGACATGGTCCATCCCTATCTGCGCCGCAGGGAGGGTCGGGAGCCGGTCGTCTATCCCAGGCCGGAGCTCGAGAAGGTTCTGGGCAAGACCCTGGGCGTTCCCCTGTTTCAGGAACAGGCCATGCGGGTCGCCATAGAATGCGCCGGCTTCACCGCCTCGGAGGCTGACCAGCTGCGGCGCGCCATGGCCACCTTCAAGTTCACCGGCGGGGTCAGCCATTTCAAGGACAAGCTGATCAGGGGCATGGTCGAGCGCGGCTACGCCCCCGACTTCGCCGACAGGACCTTCCGCCAGCTGGAGGGCTTCGGCTCCTATGGCTTCCCCGAGAGCCATGCGGCCTCCTTCGCCCTGATCGCCTACGCCTCCTCCTGGCTCAAATGCCACCACCCGGACGTCTTCTGCGCCGCCCTGCTCAACGCACAGCCGATGGGCTTCTACGCCCCGGCCCAGATCGTCCGCGACGCGCGCGAGCACGGTGTGGAGGTCCGACCGGTCTGCGTCAACGCCAGTCGCTGGGATTGCAGCCTGGAGCCGACCCGCGAGGGCTTCGCCGTTCGGCTCGGCCTGCGGATGGTCCGAGGCCTCTCCAATGGCGAGGCCGCCCGGCTCGTCGCCGCACGGGAGGATCGCGCCTTCACCTCGCCTGACGATCTCTGGCGTCGCGCCGGCGTCCCGGTCTCGAGCCTGGTGAAACTGGCCGAGGCCGACGCCTTTCGGCCGTCGCTCGCCCTGGAGCGCCGCGAGGCCCTGTGGGCGCTGAAGGCCCTGCGCGACAACCCCTTGCCCCTGTTCGCCGCCGCCGATGAAAGAGACCAGACCCATCGGCCCGAGGTCCCCGAGCCGCCCCCTTCGCTTCGCGCCATGACGCCCGGCCGGGATGTCGTGGAGGATTACAACCATATCGGCCTGACCTTGCGTGACCACCCGCTGACCTTCCTGCGCCACGCGCTGGAGAGGCGTCACGTCATGACCTGCGCGGACGGCGCTGCCATGCGGGACCGGCGTCTGACCCGCGTCGCGGGCCTGGTCCTGGTCCGTCAGAAGCCGGGCAGCGCCAAAGGGGTGATGTTCATCACCATCGAGGACGAGACCGGCGTCGCCAACCTGGTGATCTGGCCCCGTCTCTATGAAGAACAGAGGCGGATCGTCCTCGGCTCCAGCCTGCTGATCGTCGACGGCAAGGTGCAGAAGGAGGGAGAGGTGGTCCACATCGTCGCCACGAGGCTTTACGACGGCGCCGACCTCCTGGCCTCGGTCGGCGATCACGGCGACGCCTTCCCCCTGCCCCATGGACGCGGCGACGAAGTCCGCCGCGGCGGCGCCCCGGATGCGCGCAGGCCCAGGGCCCGGGACATCTACATTCCCGACCTGTCCCTGGACGCCGTCAAGGTGAAGTCGCGGTCAAGGTGACCGAGATGATCGAGGCGGGACGATCAAAAGGGAAGGTTCGCCCCTATCCGACGCCGTTCGCCCCCGGCCCCGTCGAACGGCCGACGGTCCGCAGCGAAAAACGAGAGATCAGAAGAATCGGCCGGAACCGCGGAGCCCCTGTCTCGTTTGATGCGCCAGTTCGAGGAAAGTGGCGTGAATTCATACTTCTGCATCGTTAACATGCCCGGGGTCCCGGCGCGGGAGATTTGCGTCCTGGACGCCGCAGACGATGCTTCTGCGATCAAGGCCCTGGATGCGGTCGAAGCCCTCTGGATCGGCTTTGACACCATCTGTCTTTACCAAGGCGAGCGCTTCATCAAGGTGCTCAGCAATCCGGCGCTCGGCTTTCCCCGGGATGGTCTGGCCCTCCCGTGCGATCTTGATCAGGCCGCCTGACGGGGGGGCCATCGCAATGCGGTCGAACATCGGGGCGCCGCGGCCGCGCGTGGATCGCAAAGACAAGGCGTCAGGACGTCTCGTCTAGCCGACGGCTCAACCTGCATGGACGCAGACGAGGTCCCTTCTCGGCAAGGCGTTTTCAGGCCTGATCAGAGACGTCGCGACAAGACCGCGGACCCGGATGAAGGCGTCCCGTCTCCGAACCGGCAAGCACGCGTGGCGGCGGGCGGGCTCCGGCGACCGCTTGAAGCGGGCGCGCTCAGGGACGACTGCGGCAGGGTCGCCCTTCAGCCTTGGCCAGGATCTCGTTCCAGTAGACGGCCTTGCCCAACAGCCGCGCGCGCGCGCCTGGGTCGCGCTCCGCCAGGGCCTCTGTCAGGAAGGCATCGATCTTTTCAAGCAGCGGGTTGGCCGTATCCCTCGGAACGGGCGCCTCCGAACAGGGGTTGGATTCACAGGGTGTTGAACTAACCCCACCCCCAGTGTTCGGTTCCCGACACACCCGGCGCGGCGGTCGGCCGAGACGGACTTTCGATACGTCGCTTTCCAATCACCCGGAGCGAGGGCCGGGCGGCCGCCTCGTCGAGGAGCGACGCCGCGACCGTCCACCGCCGCCAGGCATGTCCCGTCGGCTTTCACCTGACGTCGGAGCGCCCTTCATGATCCTCGGCGGCTTGGCTTTAAGGAACTCGTCAGGTCTTGCTCCGCTTGAACAGGTTCACGGAGGAGACAGAAGCATGCCTACCGAACGCACTGTTCAACACCCGGACGGCTCCGTCGAACGGACCACGACGACCGACGGCCCGACCGTCGTCTCGGAAAGAAGGGGCGGCGGCATGGGCGCGGTCGTCGCTCTCATTCTCGGCCTGCTGGTGGTCGGCGTCATCGCCTACTTCCTGCTCAATATGAGCCAGAGCGAGAGGGTTGAATCCAACGCTATCGCGGGCGCTGCCGAGAGCGTTGGCGCCGCTGCGGAGAACGTCGGCGAGGCGGCTCAGTCGGCGGTCCCGGCGGCGAACTAATCCGCCGCCCCGTCACCCCGGACCGGCTTTCGGTCCCGGCGCGGCTGTTTCGATGGCGGGGCAAGGCCGCGCTTTTGCCAGCGAACCGTCTCGCGGCGTGAACTCGCGGTCCCGGCGGCCGCCGAGCGCAGTCGCTCGCCTCCGGCGGTCGGCCGCGCGCCCATCCGACGCGCGGCCGTTTTCGTCGTCGCCTATTCCGCTGCGAAGGCGTAGCCGTCCTGCTTCTCCTCGAAATCCGAGGTACGGGTATCGACCGGGGCCGGCTCCTTTGCTTCGACCTCAGCCGCAGGGACGGCGGGCGGGGAAGCGCGCAGGACGACGGGCAACCAGCCGCGTCCTTCCACCAGTCGTTCGGCGGCGTCGGCCATGTCGGCCTTCTTGAGGCCGACGATACGCCCGGCCTCTTCCGCACCTGCCGCCTCCGAAACGGCTTCCACCACCCGTGACTTGCTGACTCGGGAGAAATAGCTGGCGGCGGTGGCCGACCATGTCGCCGTCATGTCCAATCCGACCGCCGTCGTCAGCGTCTCGGCCTGAGCCCATGCGCCGGGTCGACGATCATGCGGATCGCGCACCGCGTGGAGACCGGCGCCCGCACAGCAGGCGAGAAGGTCGAGAAGCTCGGAGCGGTCCATCGGCGCCATCACGGCCCACAGGTCAGCGGCCCCTTCCGGCAGCCGCGCGCCCCAAGCCTCGAGACGGTCGGCCACGCGCCGCCCCGCCGGACCGTCGCCCACCCCCGGCGCATAGCGCTCCAGCCCTCCGACGGACAGGCGCAACTGCAGGGGCGTGAAGTCGCCGTAACCGGGATAGAAGACCTGCAAGGCCATGGCGTGAACTACCGTCGCCAGGGCGGCGGCGACATCGGCCTGAACCGCATCCCTGAGACCCATGGTCTTGTGGGCCGTCAGGTCCATGAGCAGGCGATCGGAAAGGGGCGCCCGTTCTGGGTCCCGTTCCACCCCGTCGGTTCTGGAACCCGGGCGGTCGTTCTCGGGATCGCCGCAGGCGTCGCCGGTCTCGCCCTCGCTTTTCCCGGCCTCTTCTTCCCACGGCGGAGGCGGCGCCGAAACAGCGTCCTCGGCCCGAACCAGACCGCGCTCGAAGCGGGCGAGACCGTCATGGCCGAGCATGACCATGATCCCGGACCGCGCCCTGGCCTCGGGCGTATAGTCGTAGTCGGGACCATCGGCCTGCAAGGCCCTGTCGATGACCTCCAGTCGGGCGTCCGTCTCGGGCGGCAGAAGCTCCACCGCATCGGCCTGCGAGATGAGCCGGTCATACTCCTGCGACAGCGCCGCCATCTCCGCGAGCTCCGTCTCGGACCTGACCACCGCCGCCGGATAGACCCGCCCGAAGCCCGCCGCTTCCGAAAACTCGGCGCAGACCCCGCCCCATTTCCAGCCTTCGCGCTGGCGAGCGTCCTCGACGAGCGCCGTCAGCTTCTCGCCGACCAGCCGATCCAGCAGGACCGGGTCTTCCAGCCAGCCGCCTCCGTCCTCAGTGAAGAGGTCGCGCAGCACAGCGCCGCCTTCGGCCTCATAGGCCTCGAGCCCCACGAAACCGACGCGCCGGTCGTCGGCGCGGACCTTGGCCTCGGTCATGGCGCGACGAATGGCGTAGATGGAGGGATAGGGTCCCATCTGCGCCATCACCTGACGCTGGCGGTCCTGATCCTCGCTGACGCAGAAGGCGGTGAGAATGTCGAGGGTGATCCTTCCCTCGCGATAGGCGTCCATCAGTTCCGGCGCCGCCGCGCCCAGCCGCAGGCGCTGTCGCACCACCTGAGCGGAGACCCCGAAACGCGCGCCGATCTCCTCCGGGCCGTAACCCCTGTCTTCCGCCAGCTTGCGGAAGGCTTCGAACTGATCGGCCGGGTGCATGGCTTCGCGCGTGATGTTTTCATCGAGGCTGATCTCGTGGGCGTCATTGTCGGAATCGACCGTCACCCTGACCGGATGGGTGCGCTTGATCGCCTTTCTCCTGGACAGAAGCCGCAGAGCCTGCCGCCGCCCCTCCCCGATGGTCACGAGATAGTTTCCTGTCCCGGCGCCGTTCGCCGAGCGTTCGATCTCGACCACGGGCGGCTGCAACACCCCCTTGGCCCTGATCGACGCCGCCAGCGCCTCAATCGCCGCTTCGGAATGCTTCACCTTCCGGGCGTTCCTCGGCGAGGCCTTCAACCGGTTCAGCGGAACCACGATCTCCGCGCCGTGCGCCGGTTCCTGAACCGCCGGATCGCGCAGGTCCGGGGCGGCGACGTCAGTCGCCGCCATGGCGAGCGTCTGGATGGAATGAGCAGTCATGTCTGCCTCCTCTGGGCGAGGGTTGCAGGCACGCGAAAGGCGCGCCTGAAACCCTGCCCGTCGGCGAGACCGGGGTAGCAAGGGCCAGGGCGGATCGGGCGGAGGGGGATCACCCGGCCTGCACAAGCTCACAGGTGTGACATCCCTGGCGACGCTGGCCGCGCGGAAGGCTGGGGAGACCGGCCGATCCGGCGGCGCAGCCGCTTCACCCTGGCCCGCGCGAGGGCGGAGCCCTTAGGGCCCTTCGCCTCTTCGGGCGGGCGTTCCGTCGGTTCCGCGGTCGCCCTGCCAGTCGGGCCGAGGCGGAGCATGGTCGCCTCTGGTCACGGAATTTCCCGAAGACGAGGCGCGACCGGCCTGGCGAAACATGTCTGCAGGGTCAGGTCGATCCCTGTTGCGCCGTCATTGACGGGAAGGCTCGCCGCACACCTCGGACTGCACACGGGATGCGGCGAGGAGATCTCACCCGTCAAGCCTCGCCCTGTGCGGATCGCCTTCCCATCGCTCACTTGGGGACGCGGCGGCGTCCTACACGAGGCCCCACCGGGAGACCTGCCGCTTCATAGGCTTCGGCGATGGACCCGAATATCGTCCTTATCCGGTTATCGCCTGGAATCCCCGGCGACGCCTTGATCAGCTTGAGAGAGATGCGCCCGTGCTGCTTGTGGAGAGCGCGCAGGGCCTCGATGGTCTGGTCGCGATCAAGCGGCGTCCCGTCCGGGTTCAGCCCGCGACGATACCCCGTGTAGCGAAAGCCGACGCGCTCATAGGCTGCTTTCATGGAGCCGAAGCGGCTGCGGTAGACCGTGGGCGAGGCCATGTTCTCAGCCTTGGCTATCGCCTCAAGCGTGGGTCGCTGACGCGCCAGAAGACAAGCCAGTTCGCGGATCATCTCTTCTTCAGTCTTGCCGTGACCTCGCTTCAGCGCGCCCATCCGCTCCTGGGCCGCGACAAAGGTATCCACGTCCACAATGGGTTCAAGAACCCGGACGTAGGTCCATTGCGAGCGATCGACAGCAATCGTGCGCTTTCCCAGCTCAACCCTGGACTTCCCGTAGGCCTGGAAGCCGACAACCAGTTCCCGTCTGAGTATCTTCTGTACGCGATCACCGTTCCAGGGGGTTCCGTCACGCCACATGACGCCCTGCCGTGTGAGAAGTCTCGCGATCCCCGCCTGACTGCGGGCCTCATGCACGAACCACTCAAAAATTCGCTGTATGACTGCAAGTTCTTCCGGCGGCCCCCAGATGTAGCGGACCTCCTGGTCGGGCCGCGACTTCCATTGTCCGTCCTGAAGGATGGGTCCCGCGCTCCCGTCCGCGTTCACCACCTGCCGCCGAAAGCCGTACACGGCGCCGCCGCCCAGGGCGCGGCCTCGGGCCGCCTTCGCCCGGCGCCCGGCGCGAACCTTGACGGACAGGTCCCGACTGTACTCTCCGGCCATGACCCGTTTGAGTTGCTTGAAGACCGAGCCAAAGCTGTCGTCAGCGAAGAGCTCGGCACAGTAGATGACGGAGAGCCCGGCCTCTCGGCACAGGAACTCATAGTGCGCCGCCTCGTCGGCGTCCTGAAACCGGCCCCAACGACTGACGTCGAAAACGAGAATGGTCGAGAACGGAGCCTTCCCTGACAGAACCTCCGACAGGAGGCGCTGAAGGCCGGGGCGTTTGTCGACGGTCACGCCGCTTCTTCCTGCATCCTCATAGGTGCGGACGATCTCGATCCCACGGCTTTCCGCGAAGCCCGCGATATAGGCGCGCTGACTTCCCAGGGAGTAGCGCTGATGATCTGTGGACATACGCAGGTATTGCGCAGCGAGAGCCGGTTTTCGCTCAACACGGGGCAGATCCGGAGACAGGACGACGGCGCCGTCGGCGTCCCGCCCGAAATGGCGTCTCAGCCTGGCCGGAAGATCATCCATGCCGAAAGGCGGTTCTTCCTCCATCACAAGCCTGCCGCGCGATAGGCGGCCGTAACCGTGCCGAACGTCTTTCGGATCAAACCGATTGATGGAAGACGACGATCCGCCTGTATCAGGGAGACATTCACCCTCCCCCTGTCTTGATGCAGTCGACGCAGCCCCTCGAGGATGGCCGCCCGCGAAAGGGGCTTTCCATCCGGCGCCGCGCCTCGCGAAACGCGCGGCTTGACGTAGCCTGCCAATCGTTCCGCCTCCGCAAGGGTGCCGAAACGCGACATGTAGCGTCTCGCACTTGGAATTTCGGGGCAGGCGTCGATCAGGGCGGCGGTAAGTCTTCCTTCCTTGTCAAGGAGCGCTTTCAGCCCGGAAACCAGTTCCTCCCGGGTATGGGCATATCGGCCGTCGAGCGCTCTAAATCGCGCCTGCGCCGCCTCGAACATCTCCTCCGACACGATCCCCTCGAAGACCTGGATTTCTCCCCAACGGCCGCTGTCCAACTCCGGTCCGCGGACGCCCAGTACGGTTCGGGAACGGCCATAGTGTTGCAGTCCCTTCGACAGCGGGTCGCGAAGGATTCTGGCGACCCGGCGACGCGTCCAACGCGATCCGTCCGTCCAGAAGATCCCTTCTTCCGACAGGATCGATGCGATATCCGCCATCGACCTGCCGCCTTCGACGAACATCTGGAAAATGCACCGTACAGTCTGGGACCGCTCCCCGGTCGCGGGAACCAGGCGCAAGGACTGAAGCGGATGAGAGCGAAAGCCGCCGCACCTCAGAACAGGTCCGCACGTCCCGTCAGCTTCGATAATCTGCCGGTCCACAAGGTACCGGGGCCACGCGCCCGGCGCGCGGCCCGCCTCCGCAGCCCCCCGCTTTCCTCTGCGCGTCCTGTCCGAAATCTGCCGGACATAGTCCGCCGCCATCACGCGCCTGACCTGCTTGGCGAGTTGGGCCGGAGGGCCGACCCCCACCAGGTCGCGACAGTAGGTTACAGAGACGCCGTGACTTCGGCAGACGAACTCGTAGTGCGCCGCCTCGTCAGGGTCCTGAAAGCGGCCCCATCGGCTGATGTCGAGGACCAGAACGTGGGCATAGTTCGCCCTTTTCGTGACCACGTCGAAGAGAAGACGGCTCAAGCCTGACCGTTTCTCCAAGGTCATGCCGCTCTTCCCGACATCTTCGTACGCCGCGACGATGTCGAAGCCCTCGCTCCGGGCGTAGCCTTGGAGCTCCCGCCGTTGGAGCGCCAGAGACGTAGGCTGTCGCAGCGTCGAGACCCTGAGATAGGCGGCCGCCCGTCGATCAATCGACTTCGGGCTCTCCTCAATCCTTGCGGGTCGAATCCGCCGCACCACCCAGTCGTCTACATGGGCCGAGTACTCCGGGGCCGGGCGCTTCTCCATTGGAGCCACTCCATCCTCCGAGGACAGGGGACGGCCATGAGGGTCGGTCCTCCTCGCTCGTAGACGAATTCCGTGACGCATGGAGCTCGCCGCGATGGGGACCCATAGGTCCCTGCCCGCGGCCATGCGTCAAGCCCGCGTCGCATTTGCGCAGGCTTGCGCGGCGGGCCGGCGCATCCGCCAGGATGGAACAGTCAAATCCAGGGCGCGTTGGTCGCACGTCGAATGATCGGCAGGGAGGTGTCGAGCTTAACCTCCATCAACAGACTCCGGAGGACCGTTCCATGCTTCGCTGGGCCATCATCTTCTTCATCATCGCCCTGGTCGCGGCCGTGCTCGGCTTCGGCGGCATCTCGGGCATGTCGTTCGAGATCGCCAAATTCATCGCCGTCATCGCCGTCATCCTGTTCGTGGTCTCGCTGGTCGTCGGAGGCATGCGTGGTCGCGGTCCGCGACTCTGACGCGCTTCAGTCGCGCCGCCTAAAAGGCCCCGGTCATCGCCGGGGCCTTTTTCCTGTCCGCCGCCTAGCCGCGCAGACCTCCGCTTCGCCAGGTTCCCGGCCGCGTCCAAACTTATCGTGAAACGCCAATGCAGGAACGCTCGTTTCCGCAGCCGCTTCCCTTCCTGCAACCCAGAAGGAGAAACGACATGACCGACGTCCAACCGAACCCCGACCGCGAACAGGATCCGGAAACCAATACGCCCCAGCCGGATGAAAACCCGCAACAGCGCGAGCATCTCCGCGATCAGGCCCAGCGCCAGCCGGGCAAGGACGACCCGGCGCCCGCATCGGGCGGCGAAGGCGCCGCCGGCGCGGGCGGCCCTGACGGCTTTGGCTCTGGAAGCTGAAGGGAGAGCCCTTGTGACCGATACCCGACCCAATGAAAGCGCGCCGGCCGACGCTGGTCCGAACGACGACCCTCAGGATCACGACAGCCTTCAATCTCAGGCGCGGCGGGAGACGTCCAAGGCGGCGGGCGAAGACCCCGATGGGGATCGTCGATCGCCCATGACCCCGCCCATTGCAAACCCGGACTGAGGAGATGGAAGGTGACTGAATCCAAGCCCGATCCCGACCGCGACCCGACCCGTCCCCAGCCCGGGAAAGCCGACGACAGCGGCCTCGGCCTAGGTGAAGACAGCCTTCAGAAACAGGCGGCTCGCGAAACCACCTTGGATCAGAGCGGCGACAAGAGGGCCGCCGACTGTCTTTCGGACGAAAACGGAAACCTGACGAAGATACCGGCCGGCGCCGTGCCGGAAGGCGATCTTCAGGAACAACAGCGCGGCAAGGGCCAGCAGAGTCCGTCCTGAACGCCGAGCCTAATCCGAAAGGACCGGTCTTTTGCGGTCATGGCCGAGGCGGTTGCACAAAAGCCGCTTCGGCCTTCACTGCACGACGGATCGGCGCGGGAGCTGCGCCCCAGCCCCTACGGGGAGAGGCGTTCCTTTAGGCCGTCAGGCGCGCGCCCCCCGAACCCCTGAGGCGCCGGCCACTGACGGGCGGCGTGCAGCACGCGGAGAATGCGGATTTGGTCGGCGGCCATGTCATAGGCCGGGACGTAATTCCGGTGCGCCGCCAACTCGCGTGTTCCAGGGATGCGCCCTGTCCGACCAAGGCCGGAATCATCAGCGAGGCGAGCGGCCTTTTCGGAAATCAGTTCGTCCGACGCCAGGGCGGCGGTTGGACTGTCCGCCGAGATGTATTCGCGAATGTCTTTCCGGTCGATGCTCGCAAGCCGGGTCCAGACCAGCCTCACGAGTGCGACGCCAACCGCTGTCGCGTCACCTCGCGCCATGCCGCCGCCTCGGCCCCGACCTCCTCGGCCGAGATCAGATCACCGGCGTTGGCGGCGTCGATTCCAATCTGCACCTGGCGACGGAACATGGCGTCATGGTCGGCGGCTTCCTGCTGCTGGCGCACGTAGTCCCCCATGAAGCCGCGCAGCACCTGGGCGGCGTTCCGATCACTGGACTTCGCCGCCGTCGTGAACTCGCTTTTCAGGGCCTCATCGACCCGGAAGGTGAAGTTGGCTTCGTTCATGTGGACTGCTCCATGTGTTTCTGGATTAGTGCCTTGTAACAAGTAGGCGGTGCTGCGGGGGCATCGATGACCGACGTGCATGTAGTTGATGATGTAGTGGTGAGAGGCCAGAGGCGACCAGCGGGCGTGCCGGACCCGTTTCCTGCACTTGGCGACCTGGTTTGGCCAGCTTGGGTAGTCGAGAGGGGCGAGCATGAACCGGGGGCGTTCAATCCCTGCATGGCGTCCCAAATGCGACGTGAATGGAACCGTGATGCTGCTGCTGCGTCAGCAGTCCAAGAATTGGAGCAGTTCGCAGCCAATAATCCTCCCGATTCACCTATAAGCGATCGAGGGTTTTGGGCTCGGGAATATGGAACTGTCTTGTGGGAGCTTCCCAATGGGATGGTCGTCCGCGGCCCTATGACTTGGGGGGAGCATACTTTCCGACAAGCTAGCGCGGGACCAGAAGGGCGTTCTGGTGTTGAGCTCGATTGGACGCCACCAGCGCCGGGTGCGGTACCCATCGGAACCATCCACACGCATCCTTCAGGTGGTCACATTCCGTCGGGGCGTCCAAATCAACCAGGATATGATGATTTCGGCGTGCTTACTTATACCCAAGATATGCGAGCGTATTATGGTGCAGCGTCTACTAAGAATGCAGCCCGCCTCTATATTGCCGCATACCCCCTTGCCCAAGTTGGACAAACTGTAATTCCGCAAATAAATATCTATGATTACAGGAACATTGATGAGGCTGTCACGGGTAACTACACAGGTCCAGAAGTGAATCCATCGGGATCGCCATGTCCGGAACAATGATTTTCGCAGTTGTTGGCGCCGCTTTTGCCGTTGTGTCTGATGATCTTGGCTACAATTCTAGCCGATCGCAAGCACCCGATGGTCTTTCGTTTCAAGCTGGGTATGCCACACACGGCAATGGAATTTGGGCTACAGAATTTTATATAAGGCAGGATGATAGCCATTCGAGTGAATGGGTCATTCGGAAAGGACTAGTTACCCCATCAGGGCGTGAGCAAGTTTCTTGGATAACAAGTTCTTCTTGCCCTATTGCTTCGGAAGTCGCTATCAGCCTCAATCGGGTAGCTTTAGGATCCGTTTGGATGCCTGAGATCCCAGATCAACCACGCATGTTTGTTTTTCCACAACTGTCTGCCCCCCCTACTGAAGCTGACGGATATAGCCTGTGGGGGAGTTCCATTCAGGGAGATGGAATCGCCCAGTTTCGTGTAGACGCTACGACGGGAACTTCCGCTGACTGGGTCAAGGCGGCGGATCGAGCGCTTGAATCTTGTTGGACCGAGGCTGATCGTAGCTGAATCGGGACGTCCGGTTAACGGCGGAATAGGTTCCAGAAACCCGCCTCTCAGCGGGCTCAGCCAGCAACAGACGTTCGGCTTGATTTCGCCATGCATCGCGCTCCTCTTTGAGTTCACTGATGCGTTCGCGGACCATGCGTTCTCCCGCGTCATGTCAGGGGGAGGCAGGGGTGGTTTCATGGGGGGTTACGGATTGTCTCGCTGTAACCGTTCCGGTCTGTTTGACACGAAACCGCTCGGCCGGGCGATCACGTCGTCACATCCGTTTCATTAGCGCCTCTCTTGGGGGCAGGCCTCCCGTCCTCTGCAGAACCCGGTGAATGTCTGTTCGATGTTGGAGGCTGGCGAGCGGGATCAACTTGCCCTCCGCCCGAGTGCGGAACCGGGCGGCGACGTGATCCAGATCGGGGGTCGGCTGGGGAGCGCGGGCGACCGGCTCCTTCCGGCGCCCGTATCGGATCGTGCCTGTCTTCTTCAATGGGTGTGATCGAATATTCGGTCGGACAATGAGGCCGGTGAAGAAGAATTAGTCGGTCCGGTGCGTACGGGGTTTGGCTGAGCACGACGCCGGACCGACCTGCATTCCTCTGGGGAAGTGCGAAGGGGTAACCGCAGGATGGAAGGCTTGTTCCCTTACGAAGCGCCGCAACCGTCCAGATGTCTTCCCTTGGCGCTCGCCACGCGCCCTTCAGGCCCGATTGATGTCAGGATTGCTCGTCCGCCAGGGCGGGAACCAAAGCCGCCGCCCTGGCCTGACTCCAGGGAGAGGAGGTTCCTATGAAAAAACTGATCCGCGCCCAGGCCGGTGTGAAGCTGACGCGTGTCAAGCGCATGGCTGACGGCCATAGGAGACAAACCTGCTACCGGCTGACCAGCGGTCGGAACAGGTCCGGTCGGGTTATACTCGACGAGAATGAGGCCCACCGGGCCTTTGCACGGGAAGTCGCCGCCTCCCTAAGCCCAAGGTCCTCATGGATTTTGACTGGCGCGAACTGACAACAAAGCCCCTCGCCGATCAGGGCGAGGGGGAAGGATGGGTTCAACTCGATAGGGGACGAGCGGCGCTTATCGCCGGCAGGCCGCTCGAACAGCCGGCGCTGTCTGGCTCGAACGGCTCGTGAACGCCTGAGGTTCCAGAGTTCGGAAGCGAACTCATCACAGGCTGGGCGAGTTTTCTCACAAAAAATCGCGGACACTGGCCCGACCATGATACGGCGTGCCGACCGGGATGCTCTCAGGACAGAGGCCGGTCGTTGGGAGTTTTGGAAAACAAGCGGAACCATAGGTCCCGCGGCGCCATTTGATCGCAGCAATCAGGAGGAAAGCCGTGGACGATTTCAAACGTGACGACCCGAATGTAATCGCGCCTATCGGCAGCACGATCCGCCGCGCGCCGGAGACCATCATCGTCGAACGTGAAACCAATATAGCTCTGTGGTGGGTTGTCGGCATTCTTCTCGCCGCAGTCGTCTTCGGCCTTATCTATTTCCTGACGCGTCCAGCAACTGCGCCCACTGACGCCGAATTGCGCGTCATCCAGGCAGAAGCAGCGGCGGACAATGCGAGGCAAACGGCAGAGGCCGCTCTGGCTCAGAACCAGCTCAGCAGCACTCGGGACAGCGTGGCGATCGCACAGGCCCAAAGCGCGACGGCTCGCGCTGAAGCGATCCGCGCCCAGGCTGAGGCGCGCGCAGCCGAAGCGCGGGCTTCCGAGCCGGTCGTCGTCGAGCGTCAGACGGTGCTGACGCCCCCGTCCAGCAGCACGGCCGTCGTCACGACCACCACGCCCCAGCCCGGCGACCGCCCTTAACAAGCGAGGCCCTCCTCGCTGCGCCGAGGCGCAGGGGGCCCTGAACGCCATGGGTGGAAGCGCGGGGCGCACGGCATCGGACACGATAGAGGGAAAGACGCGTCCCCCTGGACCTATGACTTCCAGTTCCCGCCCGGCCGCCTCTGAGAATGACGGGCAAGGCCTAACCCACCGCCCCCGACGTCTTCATGTCAGGAAGCAGGGCGGTGACCAGGCCCAGAAGCGGCAGCACGGCGCAAAGCTTGTAGACCCAGACGATGCCGTTGGCGTCCGCGAGCAGGCCGAGGCCCGCCGCGCCGATCCCGCCGATGCCGAACATGAGACCGAACATCAGGCCCGACACCAGGCCCACACGGCCCGGCACGAGTTCCTGCGCATAGACGACCAGGGCGGCGAAGGCGGAGGACATGATGAAGCCGATGGCGATCGAGAAGACGGTCGTCCACCCCAGGTCGACGTAGGGCAACAGCAGGGCGAAGGGCGCCGCGCCGAGGAAGGACAGCCAGATCACGGCCTTGCGGCCTATCCGGTCGCCGATCGGGCCGCCGGCGAAGGTCCCCGCCGCCACGGCCGCGAGGAAGGCGAACAGGTGGAACTGGGAATCCTGAACCGAGAGAGCGAACCGCTCGATGAGGTAGAAGGTGAAGTAGTTGGTGAAGGCCCCGATGTAGATGAATTTGGCGAACATCAGCACGGCGATGATCGCAAGGGCGCTGATGATCCGACCCCGGCTCAGCTGCGGGCCGTGGCTCACGGTCCTGACCGCGACCATCGCGTGGGGATTGCGGATACGCCAGCGCGTCACGCCGAAGAGCACCCAGATCGCCGTCACCGCAGCGACCGCCAGCCACCCCACCGCGGTGAGGCCCAGGGGCAGGATAATCAGCGAGGCCGCCAGAGGCCCGATGGCGGAACCGGTGTTGCCGCCGACCTGGAAGGTCGATTGCGCTGTGCCGAACCGTCCGCCGGAGGCGAGACGGGCGACACGCGAGGCTTCCGGGTGGAAGGTGGCGGACCCCACCCCGATCACCGCCGAGGCGACCAGGAGCATGGTGAAGCCGCCGGCGGTCGCCAGCAGGCCGATCCCGATCAGGGTGGCGAACATCCCGCAGGGCAGCAGATAGGGCTTGGGATGCTTGTCCGTATAGAAGCCGATCCAGGGCTGAAGCAGCGAAGCCGTGAATTGGTAGACCAGGGCGACAAGGCCGATCTGGGTGAAGCTCAGGGCGAACTTCGTCTTCAGCATCGGATAGATGGCCGGCAGGACCGCTTGAATGAGGTCGTTGAGGAGGTGGGCGAAGGCCACGGCGCCGACGATCCGGATCAGAAACCGCGGCGAGGTCGCCATATTGGGGGCCGGCTGGGCGTCTGTCAGATCTGTCGGAATGGTCATGGGCGCACTCGATACTGCGGGCCGAGGCGGCGCGCGGCTCCTCCGCGCACCTATAGCAATTCGATCTCCCGCGTGCCGGAGAACAGACGGATCAGAAGGTGAGGCCGACGCCGCGCGCCTGCCTGGAATTTTGTGGGCCGCCGGATCGCTCCAGATTCTCGCGACTTTCAGCCTCATCCTCACCACAGAATGACACCAACCTTCGCTACTGCATCGCGCCGTCGGTCGAACGGCCAAAACAGTCAAGCTATGGCCTGGGCCGCCTCATCAGATCGCCTGCAAGCTCCAGATGAGAACGCTGATGCTCACGCCAATGAAGAATGTGGTCGCCAGAACCACGAAGATCAGCAGACCGCGTCGCAAGCGTTCCATCAGCGCCCCAGCTCAGACCTGAATATCCATGACATCGCCGTCGACGCTGAACCCGGAACGTCGAGCCAGATCTGCGGCGCTCTCCGCTGACGCCATCATGTGATTGGGCCGTCTCCTAGCGCTGCCGTCGACGATCGGCGCGTACTCGTACCAGATGCGAAGGCCACAGCCGGGCTGCTTGCGTCGGCAGCGAAGAATGATCGCCGTAGCCACTTGATCGCCTCTCCACCAACAGATCATCGAACGTCGCTGCAATACGTTCGACGCAAGACCCGGGGAGGGATCGGTCTTCATGATCACGTAAAGGACCGCGCGTCCACAACATAGGTTAGGAAGATGGGCGTCATTGCGCGCGTTGAAGCCCTGGCGGTCAGAGGTCGGAACGAAACCGGCTGTCCGAGGACAGGCGGAATCGTCCACGCGCCACCAGGCCAGCCGGTCGGTATTCTCTTTCCAGCCTGCCGTTCAGTTCATGGCGCGCCAATCTGTCCATCAGCTTCGTGCCGAACCCTTCGCGCGTAGGCGGGCTCACGACAGGCCCTCCGCGTTCGCGCCAGACAAGCTGGACGACCCCATCCTCCTCACGCGACCACCCAATCTCTACGCTGCCGGTTTCCGAGCCCAGCGCGCCGTACTTGAGGCTGTTGGTGGTGAGCTCGTGGGCGCACATGTAAAGGGCCAGCGCCGCCTCGGGCCGCAACATGACGGAAGGGCCGCGGGCTCGAATTCGTCCCTCATGGTTTTCCCCGCAACGCGCGAAGACATCCTGCATCTCGACTTCCGTCCAGGCCGCCTGCGTCAGCAGATCATGAGCCCGACCCAGTGCGGAGAGCCTTCGCTCGAACGTGCGGCAAGCTTCGTGCTCCGCCCCTCTAAAGGTCTGCGCCGCAAGCGCCTGGACGGTCGCCAAGGTGTTCTTGACGCGATGATTGAGCTCGTTGATCAGGAGGGTCTGCCTTTCGTCACGTCGGCTCAATTCGACCGAGGCGCAGCTGAGCGCCTTCTGAACCTTGGCCATGGTCGCTATGCGCCCTCGGCGAGGCGGCACGATCCCTCCGCCTCCCAGCGCAGCCGCGTCCTTTTCCAGAGCTTCCAGTTCACGCGAAATGGCGTTGGACTGGTTATGCACCGCCACCAGGCTCAACCCGCCGAGAAGGAGAAACACCGCGCCGACTCCCAGGACGTTGGTCCAGATGGGCGCTTCCAACGACCAGCGCGGCACCACGACCATGGTTGTCCAACCGGACAGCTCTGATCGGGTGTAGGCCACGACAGTCGGATCGCCGTCCAGCGAACGACTGGCCACCACGCCTTCCGGCGCGGCCGCCATTGCAGCGACCATCGCCGGCGTGGCGGACGCCCCCAGATGAACGGCGTGGTCTCGAGACCGTGCAATCACGCGGCGCCGGGCGTCGACGAGGGTGACCAGGGCGGATTTTGAAACCGGTTGGCGAGTGATCACGTCCAGAAACCGGGTTGGAGGGACGATCAGGACAACTGTCGGTTTGGTCTCCGGGGCTTGCGGGGCGGCCCCGATCGCAATGCCAGGGGCCTCGGATCGGAAAGCCCCATGAAGATCGGACACTCTGGCCCGTCCTTGCGCCGCGAACCGGATTTCATTTTCCGGGCGGATCGTCATCGGGACCGCTTGCTCGGCCGGCGTCTCGCCGACCGGCATATGGAGGGCGCGGGCCCCCTCCGGATCGACCACGGACAGCTCTATGCCCTCCCCCAACCCGAGCCGACTCGTCCGCTCTCCGAGGCGCCTCCAGTCCCCGGCGGCCAAGGCGTCCGAACTCGCGATGGCGTCGACGGCGTCAAGCTTTCGCACCACATCTATATCTATGGCGGTCGATACTGATCGAGCCGTCGCCAGAAGCGCGCGTTCATGAGCGCGACGCGCCTCGAGCACATTGAGGCCGACCAGGAGACCGAGGGCCGCAGCCGCGGGGACGGCCACGCTCAACACCAATATCGTCAAGCGTCTTCGCATGACCGCCCCTTCGCCAACCCGACAGAGAGAACCACAGGCTTTACCTTGGGTTCCTTGTGAACAGGAATGCACGAAGATGCGAGCTGCCTGTCCGGTCCGCTCCCGCAGCGAGTCCGGCGTCCGCCGCCAAGCTGGGCCAAGGCGGGACGGACCTCCGCCCACGAGCAAGGCAAACCTTGCCGGTCGTTTCCGCGCCAGACCGCATTCCAGGCGCCGCTTCAGAAGAAATCACGGAACATGACGCGACATGGAAGGTTCTATCTGGCCGTGACGCAAAGGATATCGCCTCAATGCACGTCGACAATGGACAAGCCGTCAAAACCTTGAATGATCTGATCGAAACGACCCTGGACAGTGTTCATGGTTATCGACACGCCGCAGACGGCGCGAGCAACCCCGAACTCAAGACCATGTTCAAGGATCGTGCGGACAGACGCGAAGAGCTGAGCCGTCAACTCCAGTCCGAAGTGCTTAACCTGGGGGGTGAACCGGAAGACGACCAGTCGCTGCTCGGCCGCGTCCATAACAAGTTCGCCGAACTGAGAGGCGAGCTCATGGGGCGTGATGACAGCGGTGTGATCGATGAGGTTGAACGCGGAGAAGACGTCATCAAGGCGCGTTTTGAAAAAGCTGCGGAAGACGCTGTTCTTCCCGACGCCCTGCGACAACGCATTGCTGCGGCCTATGCGGCCATCAAGGCCGACCACGACGTGATCAGCAGCCTGAAGCATCGCCAAGGTTAGGAGCCCCTGTCGCACAGCCAAGGCGTGCAGGTCTGAAGCCCACCGTGGGCGCTCAAGGCTGAAGGCCTTCGGCAGAAGCCGAAGGCCTGACGCTGTTCATGGCTCCCTCGCACGTCCCGCTCGACGCCTGTCGGCGATCGATAAGAGACGAAAGCGACGGCGCGGCGTCATGCATCTGGGGGCGTCGAACAGGCCTTCACCCCGCATCTGTTCAATGCCCCGCCTTCCGGCCGCCGCGCTCCCCTTCACGTTCGATGGCCGCCAAGACCGGGACCAGAGCGGTCGCTTGCTAGGGCTTGGTTCATACTCTCCTCCCATAGAGGTGAAGGGCGCCGGGTAGTGGAGTAAGAATATGGCCCGGATTCTGATCGCGGACGACGATCCTTTGCTGCGAGCTTTGCTGCAACACAAGCTTGCGGCGGCGGAGCATCAGGTCATCGCGGCCGAGCACGGCGGGGAGGTTGTGGACCTCGTGCAGGTTCACAAACCGGACCTTATCGTTCTGGACGCCATGATGCCGGTCATGGACGGTTTCGAGGTGTTGCGTCGCCTGAAAAGCGACGAAACCACGCGGGCTGTCCCTGTGATTATGCTGACAGCGCTAAAACATGAAAAAGACATCGTAGGCGGCCTTCAGCTGGGCGCCGCCGACTATCTGGCCAAACCCTTCATTCCCGAAGAACTCGTCCAGCGCATCAGCCGGATCATCGCGGACTCGAGCATGGAGCGCGACGATGCTCGTTCAAGACGTTCCGGCTGAGGTCCGCCAGGATCCGACCGTGCTTTATGAGGAGGCCGTCCGCGACCGACGCGCGGGGCGCAGCGAGGCGGCGCTTGCCAAGCTGGATACGGTTCTTCGGATTCGGCCCGAAAATACGGACGCCCTTTTGAATCGCGGCCTCTCCCTCGTGGCGCTTGACCGGCTGGACGAGGCCGAGGCGGACTTCGAGGCCGTCCTGGTCCGGGCTCCGAATTATGTGGACGCCCGTCTCGGGCTGGCGCTCGTCGCGCGCAGGCGCGGCGACGCCAGGCGCGCTATAATGGAAACCAATAAGGCGCTCCTTGAGGCGCCTGAACGGGCTGATCTGAAAGCCCTGGCCCGCGCCTTGCGGCCGCAACCCGCTTGGCGCTTTGATCTGGACGGCTCAAGGAGCCGCCTTGGCGCGGGATTGTCCGACTGGAACGAAGTGCGTGTCGCCGCCGCCCATGCCATGGATGAGCGCTCGACAATCACGGGCGTAGGCGAATGGACGGAACGGTTCGACAAACGGGACCTGTTCGTCGAGGGACGGCTGGACCGTCTCTTCCCCTGGGGCGAAGCTTACGGCGCGCTAGGCGGCGCCGTGGAGGCGGACTACCGTCCGACAGCCTCGGTGCGCGTTGGGGCGGAAGTCCATCTTCTGCCGAGCATCAACGGAACGCTGGACGCTTCCGCCGCGCGCTTCGCAAGCGGGACCGTGAGCAGTCTGCAGCCCGGGCTGGTCGCCGACCTCGCACAAGGGCGGGTGCGGCTGGCCGCGCGCTGGATCAACGTCTGGGACGAGACCGACCAGCACCGCGCCGGCTACGCCGTCAGTGTCAACTGGACCCCGACCGATCGTCTGCGTTTCCGGGCGGACTACGCTGACGCTCCCGAAAGCAGTGAAGGTCTGACAACAGATGTGCGCGCTCTCAGCGCCGGCGTCGAGATCGGTCTGACAGACCAGATCAGCTTGCGGGTGGGCGCCCTGCAAGAAGATCGGGGTCGTTATGATCGAAAGGCGATCACCCTCGGTCTGGGCTGGCGATTCTGGTGAGCTTTCTAACCGCATTGTGGTGGAGTTCGCTGATGCTCATCGCAGCGGCCGTGGTCTGGATGACGGGTCTGATTCTCGCCCGCCTTCTGCGGGAACGGTTCGACGGCAAACGGGCTGGGGATGAGGCCCAGATCCGCAGGTTGTTCCTGGCGATCCTGAACGGCGACGTCGGGGTAGAGCCACAACTGAAGCCCTATCAGATCCGAGCCCGTCTGATGGCCGAAGCTCTGGTGGAGGTGTTGGGGCTTGTACGTGGCGCGCAGCGGGATCGCCTGATCGAAAGCCTCGCTCGGTTGGGGCTTCCCGACCGTCTGCGCCTCCGACTCGACAGGGGGAGCAAGGCCGACCGAATAGCGGCGGTTGAGGCGCTGGCCGCCTTTCCAGATGTGGCGACCGTAGACGCCTTGCGGTCGGCCCTGGCCCGATCACGCGACGGGGATTTTCGCGTAGCGGTCCTCACCGCTCTTCTGGACATGGACGCCGCTCCGCCGTTGCAGGACATGCTGACGGACATAGCCAGACGCGGCCTGCAGGACTCCTCGCTGTACGAACCCGTCATCAGACGTGCCGCTAAGGCGACGCCGACGGAGGCTCTGGACGTCTTTATTCTTCCTCTCGCTCCTTCCGCCACCCGCGCGATGTTGGCGGACGCTTTAGGCGCGTCAGGAGACTATCGTGCCGTGGAGCCTCTGGTGCGAACCGCGGCCGACTCGGACTTGGAACTGCGTATCGCCTCGGTGCGCGCCCTTGGGCTTCTCGCTCATCCGGCTGGTGAGGCGGCCGTGACGGCGGCGCTGACCGACGCGGCCTGGCAGGTTCGCTCCGCCGCCTGCGAGGCTGTCGGTCGGATCAGGCTGGTCCAGGCCGCGCCGCGGTTGCGACAGGCGCTGGGAGACCCGGCCTGGTGGGTTCGTTTCCGCGCTGGCGAGGCGCTGGCCATCCTCGGCGATCCGGGGGTCGCCATCCTGCGCGCAGCGATCGAAGATGAGCATGACGTGGTGCGCCGCGCCGCTTCGCTCGCGCTGGCCGAGCGCGGGCTGATGAAGGCTGCGGCGTGACCGAGGAGATAGCCCTCATCCTGGTGGGATTCGCCCAGTCGATCGCCATGTTCGTGATCGGCATGGGTCTCGCCCAGAATCTCGTCTACCTGATCCAGTTGTTGCTGGCGGCCGGCGCGCTCGCCGCCCGACCGGCGATCCCGGAATCCGCCGCCCTGTGGCGCCGCTACGCCGAGGCTTCGCCGCCTATCGCCCTGCTGGCTCCGGCCTACAACGAGGCGTTCACGATTGTTCAAAGCGTCAGGTCACTGCTGTCCCTGCGTTACCCCAGTTTCGAGGTGATCGTCATCAATGACGGGTCCAGGGACGCCACCTTGCAGGTGCTGATCGACGCCTACGAATTGAAGCCTGCGCAGCGACATTATGAGCAGGCCCTGGATCATCAACCGATAAGAGGCGTCTACACGGCCGCGCACCAGCCACGCCTAATCGTCGTGGACAAGGAGAACGGCGGCAAAGCCGACGCGCTCAACGCCGGCATCAACATATCCCGGGCGCCGATCTTCTGCTCGATGGACGCTGACTCCTTGCTGGAGCCCGACGCCTTGCTGCGCGCAGTCCAGCCCTTTGTCGAAGAACCTGAGCGCACCGTGGCGGTCGGAGGCACCGTGCGTATCGCCAACGGCTGTCTCATCAGAGACGGCCAGGTGCTGGAAGTCCGCCCTCCACGCAATCTGCTCGCGCTGCTGCAGACCGTCGAATATCTGCGCGCCTTCCTCATGGCCCGGCTTGCCTGGAGCCGGATCAACACTCTCACGATCATTTCGGGCGCCTTTGGCCTCTTCCGGCGAGCACGCGTGATCGAAGCCGGCGGCTACACCCGGGGGACGGTCGGCGAAGACATGGAGTTGGTCGTCAAGCTTCACCGCCTCATGCGCGATCAAGACCGGCCGTATCGCATAGGTTTCGTTCCTGAGCCTGTATGCTGGACCGAGGCTCCGGAAGACATCCGGGTCCTGGGGCGCCAAAGGGCGCGCTGGCATCGCGGAGCTCTTGAGACCTTCGAACGCCACTGGGACGTGATGTTCCGCCCTCGCTATGGCCGCCTCGGTCCCGTCGGCTTCGGCTACATCTTCCTCGTGGATGTCCTGGGACCGGTGGTGGAGCTGCTGGGCTATCTCCTCATCCCGGCCTTCTGGGCGCTGGGACTGCTATCTCTGGACTATCTGCTGGCCTTCCTGGCCATCACCTTCACCTTCGGAGTCGTGATTTCAGTGGGAGCGCTGGCATTGGAGGAGTCAGAGCTCAGACGCTTTCCACGTGCGCGCCACCTCCTGTTGCTGACCGCTGCGGCGGTGCTGGAAAACTTCGGCTATCGACAACTCAACAACCTCTGGCGACTGCGCGGCTTGTGGCAATATCTCCGTCGAAGCCAGTCTTGGGGCGCAATGACGCGTAAGGGTTTCAGTCCGCCCGCCTAGCCAAGGCCTCCTCGAGGGCGGCCGTCAGGCGCTCGACTTTAGAGCGATCGGGCGCCTGTCCTTGAACCAAGGCGTCGTCACAGTCGGCCGCCGCGTCGCTGATGACAAGAAATCCGAAAGTGCCGGCGGCGCCCGCGAGCCTATGCACCAGAGCCTGCAATTCCTCCGAATTCAGGGCGTCGCGCTCGCGCAGCTTTTCGATGCGTTCGAGATCGCTTACGCAGCGGTCCAGAAACCGCGCCCTGAGGCTAGCCAACAGGTCGTTCATTGGCCAGCCGCAAGGATGGCCCGGACGTCTGCGGCAAGGGTCATGGGATCGAAAGGCTTGATGACGACGTCCAGCGCGCCCAAAGCGCGATACTGATCGATTTCTCCGGATCGCGCTCGCGCCGTCATGAAAATTACGGGCGTGTTTTCAAGCGCCGGCTGTTCGCGAATCCTCACAAGGGTCCCGGGTCCATCCAGGTTCGGCATCATCACGTCGAGCAGGACGACGTCAGGCCGAAGTCCCTCGTCCAGCGCGGCGAGCGCCGCCTGGCCCGAGGCGACCGAGGTCAGGACGATGTCGGGATCGAGAGCGAGCGCGTAGGCTGCGACCTCACGGATGTCGTCCTCGTCGTCGACGTGCAGTATGTTCAGGGCTGTCATTTTTGGCCTCCGGCGCGACGTGTCAGGCGGCGCACAGTGCGCGCCAGCTGGGTCAGGGACATGCGGGACTTGGTAAGCACGGCCTGGACCGCTGGCGCGGCCTGGCGATCCAGATCCTGCGCGGAATAGATGACGACCGGGATGGTGCGCCCCTCCTCGTCCGTCAGTTCCGGCAGAAGGTCGAGGCCGTTTCCGTCCGGAAGGCCAAGGTCCAGGATCACCAGGTCGGGCCGTCGGCGAGCCAGTGCGGCGCGCGCGTCGGCCAGGCTCTCCGCGCCGACGACTTCCACCGTTTCAAGCCCGTGGCGCGTCACCTCCAGAATGTCCCGGTCATCGTCCACATGCAGGACCAGCGGCTTTGCGTCTGACCGGACAAGAGATTGCACGGCAAGGCGCAAGCGGGCCTGATCCACCGGCTTCTCCATCCAGTCCGCTACCTCCAGCGAGCGTCCGCGCGCCTGGCCTCGGGCCGCGTCCCCCGAGACGACGATCACCGGCATGGCGCGCGTATCGCCGCCGGCCTTCAGCGCGCGGATCAGGCTGACGCCGTCGGCATCCGGCAACTGCAGATCGACAAGCGCCGCCGCATAGACCCCCTTGCGCGCCATCGCCAGGGCGTCCCGGGCGGTGACGGCCACGTCGGCCTGATAGCCTTCAAGGGACAGCATCTCGACCAGAACCCGTGCGGAATCGGGGTCGTCCTCGCAGATGAGCAAACGTCCCGGCCCCTCGCCCTGATCTGCGTCCGGCAGGTCCAGCGGCAGGTCGAGATGGAAGGTGGCGCCTTCGCCCTCGGCGGATTCAAACCACAGCCGTCCGCCATGGCGTTCGGCGATGTCCCGCGCGATGGCCAGACCCAGACCCGTGCCCCCCTTGGCGCGCGTGTCGGTCGAATCCGCCTGGGCGAACTTGCCGAAGATGCGCGAGCGGAATTCCTCCGAAATGCCGGGGCCGTGGTCGGCGACGCTAAGCCGGGCGATCCGGGTTTCCGGATTGACGGTGACCGTCACCTCGCCGCCGACCGGAGAGAACTTGGCGGCATTGGACAGCAGATTGGTCACCACCTGGATCAGCCGGTCGGCGTCGCCGCGCACCGGCGCGGAAGCGCCGTCCTCAAGACGCAGATTCACGCCCAGCTGATGGACGTAACCCCTGACGCCGTCGATCGCCCGTGCCGCGATGTCTCGGAGATCGAGCGGCGACATGGTCAGGACCAGCTTGCCGGCGTCAAGCTTCTCGACGTCGAGGATGTCGTTGATCAGCCGGACCAGCCGCTGGCTGTTTGAATGGGCGATGCCGATCAGACGGGCGGCTCTCTCGGGCAGGTCGCCGGCGGCGCCGCCGGCCAGCAGGCCGAGGGAGCCGGCGATGGAGGTCAGGGGCGTGCGCAGCTCATGGCTGACCGTCGAGACGAAGGCATCCTTCATCTCGGCCACCCGGCGGCGTTCGGTGATGTCCCGGATCACGGCCACCACATGGCGGCCGGCGGGCAAGTCCATCGCGCCGAGGGCCACGTCGGCGGGGAAGCTCTCCCCCGTCCGACGTTTCCCGGTCAGCTCGCGTAGAAGGCCGTCCTCCCAAGCCCCCTGACTGGCGCCGAGCCGATCCAGGAACGCGCCCTCGCCGTTTTCCGCCAGGTTGATCAGGATTCCGACGTCCCGCCGACCGATTTCCTCCGCGCGCCAGCCGAACATGCGCTCTGCAGCCGGGTTCATGGTCTCGATGCTGCCGCTCGGGTTCAGGGTGACGATGGCGTCGAAGGCGCTGTCCAGGGTGGCGCTGTGTCGCGCGGCGGCGGCCTGCAGCCGCTCCAGAAGAAGGCTTCGGGTCGCCAGATATCTCCAGACCATAAACACCGTCGCCGCCGCGATGACGACCAGGCAGAGGAACAACAACAGGACCATAAGCTCCGTGCGCGCGGTCCGCTTTGCCGCCTTGGCGGACAGGGCGGCCAGATGCTCGGCCTCGCGCTGCGTCATCTGATCCACCACCTGGCGGATCTCGTCCATTGTCGCCTTGCCCTCGCCGCTCGACACCGACGCCACGGCGGCTTCGGCCTGTCCTGCCTGGCGCAGATTGACGCTGCGCTCCATGATCCAGCGCTTACGCGCGATTTCCTGTGACAGGCGCTGGTGGTGAGCGGTCTGCGCCTCGTCGGCATTGAACAGGACGCCGAGGGCGTCCATCTGCGCGCTGATCCGCGTCAGAGCCAGATCATAAGGCTCCAGAAACCGATTATCGCCGGTGATAATGTAGCCGCGCTGTCCGGTCTCGGCGTCCTGGAGCAGAGAGAAGACGGACTGGATCTGCAATCGAGTATCGTAGGACCGGTCTACGGCCGCACGTAGGGCTGCGGCCCCGGCGAATTCACGCCGAAGCTCCACCCCGATGACGATCAGAGTCACGGCGAAGAACACCGAAGCAAGTCCCAGGGCAAAGCGAAAGCGACGCCGCCCTGGTTGACGAACCATGATCGTCATCGGCTAGACAGATACGAACGATCAATCAGGAGCTCCGCCGTGAAAGTCTGCGTCATCGAGGACGATCCCCTTTTGTTGCGTCATCTGGAGGACATGCTGGAGCGTATGGATTACCAGGTCATGACCGCCGAAACTGTCGATCAAGGGTTGGACATCGTGCGAAAATGGTCGCCCGACGCCGTTCTGCTGGACATTTTGATGCCCGACCGGGACGGGCTGAACTTCATTATGGATACGCGTCATCTCAGGGAGACAATGCGGGTCGTCGCCATGACCGGCGGGGGTCGGCTCGGCCCCGGTCCCATTCTGCAGATGGCTTCCGGCCTCGGCGCTCACGCCGTCCTCACCAAGCCATTCACCGCGGAGGCTCTTGCGGATGCGCTGTGCGACCGGGGCAGCAAGCAAACCTCGGCCATAGGCGTCGACTGCTGACACTTAACTCTCGGCCAGCATCAGCTTGGCGGAAGTGACCGCAATGCTGGTCGCTATCATTGCAGAGAGCACGGCGATCCCGCCGCCCAATACCGCCAAGGTCAGCGCTGACCAGATCTCAGTCGCAGATGATATCGCTGGAAGAGCCCGATTGACCCTTCCCAGACTTTCGGAAGGTCCGCTTAAGGGCGTGAGACCGGCGCCTGAGGCGAACACCATCGCGGCCTTTCGTAGGAACGGCGGCGGTGCCCCGCAGAGGATTCGAACTTTCGGATCGAGTTGGTCTTGGACGTTAGATCCGGACGCGCGATTGCAACCCAGACGAGGCGCAATTCCCAGCGATGCGATCCGGGCGTAGGGCAAAATCGGGTTCAAAAGTAGGAACGAAAAGGAAAGAAAACAGGAACTACGTGAGCAAATTTTGCACACGCTACTTCGGAACTATTTGAATACAATCAGAAATCAAGGCGATCCATCATTGGGGCGACGGACAGTCTGTGCGGCGGATGTGGCGTCATGACCTCAAGGGGCGAGAGCGTTCGGGCGTTGGCCGCTCCTATAGGGCGAACCGGCCCAAAACGCGACCGACGTGCGGCCAAACCGCCTAGTCGCGGACCAGACCGCCGTCGACCACCAGGTTCTGACCCGTCACCGCCCGGCTCCACGGCGAGGCGAAGAACAGGACCGCGTCGGCGAACTCCTGCGGCGTGGTCACCGAGCGCAGCGGCGTCATCCCCGCGATCAGGTCGAACACCGCGTCCGGCGTCGCCGCACTGGCGTCCGTGGTCCGCAGCAGGCCGCCCGAGACCATGTTGACCGTGATCCCCGAGGGTCCCAGGTCGCCCGCCGCCGTCCGCGTCAGGCTGAGCAGAGCCGCCTTGGCGGCGGTGTAGTCGTGATAGGGCACGACCGGATTCTGGAACAGGTTGGTGCCGATGTTGACCACCCGGCCGAACCCCTGCGCGCTCATGCCCGGCGCCGTGGCCTGGATGACGTTCAGCGCGCCGAGGATCACGGTCGAGAACTGACGTTCCATGTCCGCCCAAGGAATGTCGGCCATCTGTGCCCGCGCGTCGCCGTTGAAGCTGTAGTCCAGGGCGTTGTTGACCACGGTGCTGATCGCCCCGCCGAAATGGGCCTCGGCCTGAGCGACCATGGCCTCGACGGCCGCCCGGTCCGTCACGTCGGCCTGAATGGCGACAGCCCGCTCGCCCAGTTCGGTCGCCAGAGCCTGCGCCTGCTCGCCGCTGGCGCGCCAGTTGATCACCACCCGCGCGCCCTGCCCTGCAAAGGCCCGCGCCGCCGCCGCGCCCACGCCGCGCGCGCCGCCGGTGATGAGAACGATCTGATCGCGGATTTCCATGAGAACGACTCGCAGCAAGAGAAACGACCTCAGCCATAGGCCGGGCGCCCGCCGAAGGCCAGCCGCACCTCAGCGAACACGGGTTGCATTTAGGGCTTTTCCTAATTAGTCTTTTCCCTATGAACAGTCTGTTCAAAGCCCTGTCGCACCCGGTGCGGCGACGCATCATCGCCATGCTGCGCTCCGGCCCCCTGTCCTCGGGCGAGATCGCCGCCGCCTTCGACATGAGCTGGCCGACGGTCACCGGGCATCTGAACGCGCTCAAGGAGGCCGAACTGGTCAGCACCGAGCGCGAAGGCCAGTCGATCCGCTATCGGCTGGAGATCTCGGCCGTCGAGGAGGCCCTGGCCTTCCTGATGGATCTGAGCGGAACGGGCAAAACGGACGAGGAGGAGCAAGAACCGTGATGAAAAACCTCACCCTGGCCGACACAGTCGCCGCCATCGCCTCGCTCCTGATCCTGACCGGGTCGGCATGGATCGCGGTCTATGGCCCCGAAACCCCGATCCCGGTGCATTTCGACGCCGCCGGGCAGGCCAATCGTTACGGCAGCCGCTACGAGCTCGCGGCTGTTCTGGCGGGACTGGCCTTGCTGAATTTGCTGGTCGCCTGGATGACTGGTCGTCAGGCCGCCTCCGTCGCCGACCCGGTCCGCCGCAAGGGGCTCCAACGCGGGCAATGGCTGTCGATCCTCATCATGGGGGCGGTCGCTGTCTTCGTCGCCTGGGCCAGCCTCGGCCCCGCCGCCGCGACCGGGGTGAGCCCTCCGGGCGTCGCCATGGCCTTTACCGCCTTCATCCTGCTAGCCACAGGCGCGATCCTTGGCCGGGTCAGCCCCAATCCCTTCATCGGGGTCAAGACGCCCTGGGCCTACAAGTCACGACTGGCCTGGGACCGTTCCAACCGGCTGGCCGGTCGGCTGATGTTCTGGCTGGGCGCGATCGGCCTGATCGCCAGTCCCTTCGTCATCCAACCCGCCGGAATGATCGCCCTGATCGTCGGCGTCCTGATCGCCGCCCTCTGGTCCGTGTTCGAAAGCTGGCGCGTCTGGCGCGCCGACCCTGAGCGCCAGCCTTTCTGACTTCTCACCCCACAAGACGGAGACAAGCATGCTGACCCTCGCCGCCGCCCTGCTGCTCTCGCCGGTTGCGACTCCGGTCGAACTGGCCTCGACCCCCGCCGCCCTGCACGGAACCCTGTTGACGCCAGAAGCCCAGACGCGCGCCGCCGCCGTCATCCTGCCCGGCTCCGGCCCCACCGACCGGGACGGAAACAGCGGTCAATTCGGCATCCGCGCCTCGACCTATCGTCTGCTGGCCGAGGGCCTGGCCGAGCGGGGCGTCGCCACCCTGCGCATCGACAAGCGCGGCATCGCCGGCAGCGCGGCGGCCGCGACCTCGGAAGCGGACCTGCGTTTCAACACATACGTCGACGACGCCCGCGCCTGGGCGGCCGAAGCGGCGGCGAAGACGGGCCAGCCCTGCGCTTGGCTGATCGGCCATAGCGAGGGCGCGCTGGTCGCCCTGGCCGCCGTCGCCGACCATAACGACAAGATCTGCGGCCTGGTGCTGCTGTCCGGCGCCGGTAGGCCGGCCGCCACCGTGCTGCGTGAACAGCTGGCCCCCCTGCCCGAGCCGCTGAAGATCCAGGCCTATGACGCCCTGTCCGAACTGGAAGCCGGACGCACGGTCGCCGACCCGCCCGCCGAACTGGCCGCCGTATTCCGCCCCTCGGTCCAGCCCTACATGATCTCATGGCTGGCGCTGGACCCGGCCCAACTGGCCGCTGCCTACGACGGTCCCATCTTCATCGGTCAGGGCGCGACCGACCTTCAGGTCAGCGTCGCCGACGCCGAGGCGATCAAGGCCGCCCAGCCGCGCGCCGCGCTGACGATCTGGGACGGCGTGAACCATGTGCTGAAGATCGCGCCAGCCGAGCGCACCGCCAATATCGCCACCTACATGGACCCGGCCCTGCCGCTGGCCCCCGGCGTGGTCGAGACGGTGGCGGACTTCATCCTGAAGTAGGCCGCCCCCCTCTCCTGGCGCGCCAGGCGGGCTCGACCTTGACTTCGGCCCGCCTTGTCCCAGATAGACATCTCAGAGGACGACCTCTCCCTTCTTGGGCATGACCGCCGGGACGACCCGGCTCGCCATGCAAGGGAGTAGCGTCATGGCCTGGATTTTCCTTCTTCTCGCCGGCGTCCTCGAGGTCGTCTGGGCCTTCTTGCTGAAGGCCTCGGACGGCTTCAGCAAGCCTTGGCCGACCCTAGGCATGATCGCCTTCATGATCCTGAGCTTCGGCCTGTTGTCGATGGCGATGAAAACCCTGCCGCTGGGCACGGCCTACGCCATCTGGACCGGCATCGGCGCGGTCGGCGCCTTCGTCGTCGGCGTCATGGTGCTGGGCGAGGCCCTGACGCCGATGCGGATTGGCGGGGTGGTGCTGATCGTCTCGGGCCTGGTTGTGCTGAAGCTCTCGTCCAGCCATTGATGGGCAGCAGCCATTGATAGACGATAGCCTCGAGGGAGCGACGGCCATGGAACTGGTGATCGGCGACAAGCTCTATTCCACCTGGTCGTTGCGCCCCTGGCTGGTGCTGAAGCGCTGCGGCGCGGACTTCACCGAGACGGTCATCCGCTTGAACCAGCCCGACACCGCCGAACAGATCGCGCTTCATTCGCCCGCCGGGCGGGTTCCGGTGCTCAAGGTCGACGGCGAGACCGTATGGGACAGCCTCGCCATCTCGGTCTGGTGCGCCGAGCGCTATCCCGAGGCCGGGCTGTGGCCCGCCGACGCCCATGCGCGTTGGCAGGCGCGGTCGGTGGTCTGTGAAATGCATTCGGGGTTCATGGCGCTGCGCACCGAATGCGGCATGGCCCCGGATCACTCCATGGTCGGCCCTGACCGCAGCCCGGCTCCGACGAGCGAGGCGGTGGCCGCCGACATCCGCCGTCTGGTGCAGATCTTCCGCGAGGCGCGCGCCCGCTTCGGCGCAGGCGGTCCCTATCTCTATGGCGAATGGTCGATCGCCGACGCCTTCTTCACCCCGGTGGCGGCGCGCTTCCGTCATTTCCAGATCGACCTCGCCGCGCACGGCGACGTGGACGGCGTAGCGCGCGCCTATGTCGACGCCCTGCTGGCTCAGCCGGATTTCGTCGCCTGGGGCGAGGACGCCCTGGCTAACGCGGCTTAAGCCTAGCCGCAAACCGGCGATTAACGAGTGATGTTACATTCTGTCCTCGCGGCGTCGGGCCGTGGGGGACAGGCGATGCGGACGATCAGTCGCAACACCAATTGGGCCAAGGTCGCCCGAGGTTACTTCCTGGCGGCTCTGGCCTTCGCCTTCGTCTGGGCCATGCTGCTGTCCAGCGTGGTCTGAACGGGGCTTTAAACTGGCGCAAAAGATCTGGGCTCTGACTGATCGCGTCGGCCAGAACCGATTTGGCTCTCTAACGCGTTCCGGCGACCGGGGCGGCCTCGGCCACCTGCAGGGGCGCGACCGGCGGCGGAGCCACATAGTCCAGACGGATCGGCACGGCCTTGGCGCCTGACGCCACGGCGTCCAGGGTGTTCAACGGCGCGCCCAGCATCCGCTGATAGATCCAGTAGGCCGCCACGACCTTCTCCACGTATTCGCGGGCCTGCGGCACGTCGATGGTCTCGATCAGCAGCAGGGGATCAGCGTCTGGCCCCAGCTTGCGGATCGCCGCCAGCATCGGCCCAGGACCGGCGTTGTAGGAAGCGACGGCTTTCAGAATATCGCCCTGGAAGGACTCGATCTGGAACAGGCGGTTCACATAGTCCTGACCCAGCTTCAGATTGGTGGCCGGGACATAGAGCCGTTCGGGGCTGCGGACATAGCCCTGATCCCCGGTCATATAGGCGGCGGTCGCGGGCATGACCTGCATCATGCCATAGGCGCCGGCTCCCGAGCGGGCGTTGGCGTTGAAGTCGGTTTCCTTGCGCGCGATCGCATAGACCAGCGCCTTCTCTATGGTGAAGCCGCCCTCGGGCTGGAGGTCGGGCATCGGATAGCGGGTGGCGTCGATGCGGGCCGCGTCAGCCTGGGCGGCCCGGTTCGGGGCCACGGTGCGATAGAGGCCTGCCCACAGGCGCCGTGCGCCATCGTCGCTCGCCGAGCGCATCCCGGTGCGGGCGGCTTCCTCGGCGTCATTGCGCCGACCGACTTCATAAAGAGCCACGGTGCGCCGGGCGGTTTCGTCCGAGCGGATGAAGGCGTTCAGTTCGCGCGCGTCGACGCCGGTCGGTTCGGGCGTGAAGCTGGCGCGCTGCAACGTCGCCTCATAGGCGCGCGGACCCAGGTTCTCGATAACGGGTTCTTCGCCCAACTGGCGCAGGGCGACCTGGCCGTAGAAGGTGGCGGGCCAGCGCGCGGCCAGGCGCAGGTTCTCCACCACCCGATCCTGACGGCCTGAACGACCGGCGGCGCGGGCCGTCCAGAAGGCGGCCCCGGCGCGGACCCAGGGATCCTCGGTCGGGTCCTGGGCCACGCGCTCGAAGGCGCGGAAGGCGTCGGAAAACTCGTTCATGCGCCAGGCGGCAAGCCCTGCGCTCCACCAGTCACCGATCTCGGCGCCGGTGCGATAGGCCCCCGCCAGATCGTCGTTGTTCAGGGCCACGCGCGCGGCCTTGGCCGGATCGGTGACGCCGCCGTCGTTGGCGCCGGTGACGCTGGCCCAGGTGCGCTCCAGCAGATTGCCGGGACGCTTCGGTTCGGGGGCGCCGTCGGGAATGCGACGCATGGCCAGGGTATAGACCCGCTGAGCCATGGGCAGGTCGGAATAGGTCTCCAGCCAGGCCGCCAGTTCGTCATAGGTGGCGACGTGGGTGGGGTGGAACAGGCGCTCGAACTCGACCTGACCCAGCAGGATGCGGTCCTGGGCCTGGCGGGCCGAGGCGCGGGCCAGCTCCAGATCGCCGCGTCGCAGGGCATCGAAGGCGGTGGTGTAGCTGAGCCGATCGGAACTGCTCAGGGCCGTGGGGGTTCTGTCAGAGTCGTTCGCGACATAGACCGTTCCGTCTTCAGCGCTGTTTTCAGAGGCCAGCGCGGCGGGAGCGACAATGGCGCAGAGCGCAGCGGCGAGCAGAGGCGCGAGCGCCGCGCGGTGGAAAAGGTACATACGCGGCGGCCCCCTTCGTCGGCGCTGCTCCCTTCTCGACGTCGGGATTCTCAGCGCTCTGTGGACTGGTCGTCAGCCGCCTAACATGCCTGACTCAGTCGTCAGGCTCAACCTGGGCCGTATCCAGACGCGCCGCCAGCGACAGGATGTCAGCCCAGGCGACCCGCTTGGCCTGCGGCTGACGCAGCAGGAAGGCGGGGTGCAGGGTGGTTATGGCGGGGGCCGCAGCCGCCCCGTCGTCGAGCCGCCATTCGCGCCACTGGCCGCGAATTTTCATCAGGCCTTCCTCGGTGTTCAGCACCGATTTCGCCGCCGCCGCCCCGACCAGAAGCACGGCCTTCGGCTGCATCAGGGCGAAGGTGCGCTCCACGAAGGGGGCGCAGGCGGCCTGCTCCTGCGGCGATGGGGGACGGTTACCGGGCGGCTTCCAGAAGACGGTGTTGGTCATGAGGACCTGATCGGCCAGACCCGCCGCCGCCAGCATCCGGTCCAGCAGTTGTCCGGCCTGCCCGACAAAAGGTTCGCCGCGCAGGTCCTCGGTTTCGCCGGGCGCCTCGCCGATCAGCAGGATCGAGCCCTTGGGATTGCCGCGTGCGAACACGGCCTGCTTGGCGCCCATGGCCCGCAGGGGGCAACCCTGGAAGTCAGCGACCGCGTCGGCCAGCGCCTCCATCGTCATGGCGGCGGCGGCGACACGGCGCGCCTCGGCCAAGGCGTCAGCTCCTGACATTCCCCCATGCAGGGCCGTGACCGTGGCGGCGGCCTTCTGCATCACCTGCGGCGCAGGCGGGGCGACGAAGACCGTGCGGTCGACCGGCTCGTTCAGGTAGCAGGCGTCCACCCCCGCATCGCGCCAGAAGGCGAACAGGGCTTCGGTTGCGGCGGTGTCGAGGGGCTGCGGCGTCATTCGCTGACAGGGATAAGCCTTGACCGCCGCTGCGTCACCTCATGATAAGGCGGATAACCACGACGATAACGAGGATTCAGGGGACCATGGGCGAGCAAGCGATCGAAGGCGGCGCAATCAACGCCTGGCAGGAAGCCGTCATCGACAAGCTGCCGCCGGCGGAAGCGTTGGAAGGCGTCGAGCGCGAGGTCATGGAATATGACGTCGTCATCGTCGGCGGCGGCCCCGCCGGCCTGTCCGCCGCCATTCGCCTGAAGCAGCGAGCCGAAAAGGACGGAAAAGAGATTTCCGTCGCCGTGCTGGAGAAATCCGCCGAGATCGGCGGCCACATCCTGTCGGGCGCCGTGATCGATCCCAAGGCCCTGAACGAGCTCTTCCCCGACTGGAAGGAGCGCGGCGCGCCGCTGGAGACCCCGGTGACCAAGGACAAGTTCCTTGTGCTGGGTCCGCAGGGCCAGGCCTCGCTGCCGATGTTCGCCATGCCGCCCTTCATGCACAATCACGGCTGCTACATCGCTTCGTTGGGCAATGTGGCGCGCTGGCTGGGCGAACAGGCCGAGGCCCTGGGCGTCGAGGTCTATCCCGGCATGGCCGCCAGCCATGTCGTCTGGGATGAGCCGTCGGGCCGGGTGAAGGGCGTCGTCGCCGGCGTTTTCGGCATCGACCGCGAGGGCAAGCCGACCGGCGACTTCCAGCCCGGTCTGGAACTGCACGGCAAGTATGTCTTCATCGCCGAGGGCGTGCGCGGCTCGCTGGCCAAGACCATCATGGCCCGCCACGACCTCACCGCGAACTCGGACCCGCAGAAGTTCGGAATCGGCCTGAAGGAGCTGTGGCAGATCCCGGCGGACAAGCACCAGCCCGGTCTGGTTCAGCACACGACCGGCTGGCCGCTGGACGACAAGACGGGCGGCGGATCCTTCCTGTACCACTTCGGCGACCGCTACGTGTCGGTCGGCTTCGTCGTGCACCTGAACTATCAGAACCCCTTCCTGTCGCCGTTCGACGAGTTCCAGCAGTTCAAGCACCACCCGGCTATCGCCGAGCATCTGGAGGGCGGCACGCGCATCTCCTACGGCGCCCGCGCCATCACCGAGGGCGGCTTCCAGTCGGTGCCCAGGCTGGCCTTCCCCGGGGGCGCCCTGATCGGCTGCTCGGCGGGCTTCGTGAACGTGCCGCGCATCAAGGGCAGCCACAACGCCATGAAGACCGGCATGCTGGCCGCCGACGCCGCCTATGAAGCCGTGATCGCGGGCCGCGAGGGCGACGTGCTGGACGCCTACGAGGCCGCCTACAAGACGTCCTGGGTCTACAAGGAGCTGAAGGTCGTCCGCAACGCCAAGCCCATGCTGTCCAAGCTGGGCACCATGATGGGCGGGGCGGTCAGCATGTTCGACATGTGGGTCAACCACCTGACGGGCGGCTTCTCCTTCTTCGGCACGATGAAGCACACCAAGACGGACGCGGCCTCGACCGGTCTGGCCAAGGACTTCAAGCCAATCACCTATCCCAAGCCGGACGGCAAGCTGTCGTTCGACAAACTGTCCAGCGTCTTCATCTCCAACACCAACCACGCCGAGGACCAGCCGGCCCACCTGAAGCTGCTGGACCCCAGCGTGCCGATCAACGTCAACCTGCCCAGGTACGGCGAACCGGCCCGGCTCTATTGCCCCGCGGGCGTCTATGAGGTGCTGACCGACGAGCAGGGCCAGAATCCGCGCTTCCAGATCAACGCCCAGAACTGCGTCCACTGCAAAACCTGCGACATCAAGGACCCGTCGCAGAACATCGTCTGGACCACGCCCGAAGGCGGCGGCGGCCCCAACTACCCGAACATGTAAGGCCCAGAGGTTTCAGCCTCTTGCAGGCGGAAGGGAAAGCGTGAAGGGTCCGCCCATGCGCTTCGCTTTCCGCCGCTCCGCCCTGTTCGCCGCCGCCTCGCTGATCGCGCTGGGTCTGGCCGCGCCGTCTCTGGCTCAGGACGCCCCGCAGACGCCGCCCGCTCAGGACGCGCCCGCCCAGCCTGAGCCTGACGCCGAGCCCGCCGAGACGCCCGACGCCACGGCGCCCGCCGACGAAGCGCCCGCCGCGCCCGAGATCGTCCCGATTCCGGCGATCTGGGCGCCGGTTCCCACAGATGCGGAACAGCACAGCGCCTATGGCCTCTATCTGGCCGGTCGCAACGCCCTGGTCAGCGGCGAAAGCGCGGCCGGCGCCGACTACCTGGCCCGGGTCGAGGCCCTGACCCCCGAACAGCCGCGCGTGCGCGAACAGGCCTTCACCGCCGCCCTGCTCGCCGGCGACCTCGATGTGGCGGGGCGGATCTCCCCCAACGGCGAAGGGGTTTCCCCCGTCATCGTTGAGGCCGGACGACTGGTCTCGGGCGTTCAGGCCTTCGTGGCAGGCGATGTTCGTCGCGCCGACGCCCTCTTCAAGGCCGCACCGATCGGTTCGCCGCATGATCGCGCCGGATTCTATGTCCAGGCCTGGATCGCCGCCGCCGCAGGCGACTGGGACCGAGCCCTGGCCGCGCCGCCGACGAGCTGGGATCCGGTCAGCATCCTGGTGGCGCGCGGCAACCGCGCCCGGCTGCTGGAGATTCGTCGCCAATATGACCAGGCCGACGCCGAATGGCGCGACCTGACCAACCACGCCGTCGCTTCGTCCCTGTTCCGTCTGCCCTATGGCGAGTTCCTGGAGCGGCGCGGCAAGCGCGACGAGGCCCTGGCTCAATACGACGCCGCCATCGCCGGCGGGGCCAGCGACCGGGCCACGCGTCAGGCCCAGGCCCGCGTGACGGCCAGGGGCCGAGCCCCGGCCCTTCTGACCTATCGTCAGGGCGCCGCCCTGGCGCTGAAGACGGCGGCGGATCAGGCCATCGCCCAGCGCGCCCTGGAGTTCGGCGCCGTCTATTTGCGCCTGGCCCTGAACCTGTCGCCCGACGACCCGACGCGCTTCATGATCGGTCAGACCCTGCAACAGGCCGAACTGGAGCCCGCAGCGCGCGTCGCCCTTGCCCAGGTCAGTGAGCGTGATCCTGAAATCTTCGCCGCCGCGCGGGTGCAGAGCGCGCTCAGCTTTGAAAAGGACGGCCAGTCCGAAGCGGCGCTGGCGGAGTTGAATCGCGCCGTCGCCGCCCGCCCGGCGGATGCCGCGGTCGCCTACCTGCTGGCGGGCCAACTGATCCAGATGAAGCGCTTTGAAGAAGCCCTGACAGTGCTGAACGGCCCTCTTCTGAACACGGCGCAGCAGGGTTTCGAGGTCAACTTCCTGCGGGGCGCTGCCTATGAAGCGCTGAACCGCAAGCCGGAGGCTGAGGCCGAACTGTGGGCCGCCTTGCAGAAGCAGCCCAACAATCCGACCGTGCTGAACTACCTCGGCTATCTATGGGTCGACGGCGGAACCCGGGTGGAGCAAGGGGCCGAAATGATCGCCCGCGCCTTCGCCGCCGATCCGTCGGACGGCAACATCCAGGACTCGCTCGGCTGGGCGCAATATCGTCGGGGGCAGTTCGAGGTCGCGGTCGAGACCCTGGAACAGGCCGTGGCCAAGGAGCCCGCCAACGCCGAGATCAACGACCACCTGGGCGACGCCTACTGGGCCGTGGGTCGCCAGCGCGAGGCAGGCTTTCAGTGGAACCGGGTGCTGACCCTGGAGGTCGACGCCGAGCGCAAGGCCGAGGTCGAGGCCAAGCTGCGCGACAAGCTGGGTCAGGATCCCACCGGCGACAAGGGCGCGGGCCTGGGCGCCGAGAGCTGACGGCGTGATCCTCAGCGGCCTGGCTCCGGCCAAGATCAATCTGTTCCTGCACGTCGGGCCGGTGGCGGCTGACGGCTATCACCCCCTGGCCAGTCTGGTGGCCTTCGCCGATGTCGGCGACGTGGTGACGGTCGCGCGGGCCGAGGCCCTGTCCCTGAGCGTGACCGGCCCGTTCGGCGCGGCGTTGGCGGGCGAAGGCGACAACCTGATCTTGCGTGGCTTGCGCGCGCTGGGCGAGGCCGCCGGGATCGGCGCGCCGCCGGTGGCTGTCAGCCTGGAAAAGAAGTTGCCCATTGCGGCCGGGCTGGGCGGCGGCTCGGCCGACGCGGGGACCGCCATCCGGCTGGCGGCGCGACTTCTGAACCTGAATCTGGACGAGGCGGCGCTTGAGGCCGTCGCGGGCGTGGTCGGGGCGGACGGCCCCATGTGCCTGCGCGCCCGTCCGGCCTGGGCGACCGGCCGAGGCGATGATCTGAACGATGAGCCGCGCCTGCCGCCGCTGCACGCGGTCCTGCTCAACCCCGGCCTGCCGTCGCCGACCGGGGCGGTCTACCGCGCCTATGACGACGCGCCCGCGGGCGGCGCCGACTACCCGAACGCGCCCGGCGACTGGTCGCCCGCCGCCGTGATCGACTGGCTGAAGGGCCAGCGCAACGATCTGGAAGCCCCTGCCCTGCGCGTGACCCCCGGCATAGCCGAGGCGTTGAGCGCCATGCGCGCCGCGCCGGGCTGCCGCCTGACGCGGATGTCTGGCTCGGGCGCGACGGTCTTTGGGCTGTTTGACGACGCGGCGGCGGCGGAAAACGCGGCGGTCGTGCTGCAACGCCCCGGCTGGTGGGTGCGATCCTGCCTGTTAGGAAATCCCGCGTCCGGTTGAGTTTCCGGCTCGCGCGCCCTAGGGTCCGCGCTCAAATTTTGCGCTGCGAAAACGAGCCGTCGTGACGACCGAACCCCTATCCTTCCAGGACCTGATCCTGACCCTGCACAAATACTGGGGCGACCAGGGCTGCGCCATTCTGCAGCCCTATGACATCGAGGTCGGCGCCGGCACCCTGCACCCGGCCACGGTGCTGCGCGCGCTCGGTCCCAAGCCGTGGAAGGCCGCCTACGTCCAGCCCTCGCGCCGTCCCGGCGACGGCCGCTATGGCGAGAACCCCAACCGGCTGCAGCACTATTACCAGTATCAGGTCATCCTGAAGCCGAACCCGGACAACCTGCAGGAGCTGTATCTCGGCTCGCTGGCCGCTATCGGCATCGACCCCAAGCTGCACGACATCCGCTTCGTCGAGGACGACTGGGAAAACCCCACCGTCGGCGCCTGGGGTCTGGGCTGGGAGGTCTGGTGCGACGGCATGGAGGTGACGCAGTTCACCTATTTCCAGGGCGTCGGCGGCATCGAGGTCGACGTGGTCTCGGGCGAGCTGACCTACGGGCTGGAGCGTCTGGCCATGTATGTTCAGGGCGTCGACAACGTCTATGACCTGAAGTTCAACAAGGAGGGGCTGACCTACGGCGAGGTCTTCCTCGAGAACGAGCGGCAGCAGTCCGAAGCAAACTTCCACGGCTATGACGTCGCCGCGCTGAAGCGCCGCTTCGAGGACATGGAGCGCGAGGCCGCCCACTTCCTGACGCTGAAGGGACCGCAGGGCCAGCCTCTGGTCCTGCCCGCCTATGACCAGGTGCTGAAGGCCTCGCACCTGTTCAACCTGATGGACGCCCGCGGCGCCATCGCCGTCGCCGAACGCCAGAGCTACATCGGCCGCATCCGCGACCTGTGCAAAGCCTGCGCCCTCGCTCAAGTCGAACACGAGAAGGCGACGTCGTGAGCCTATCCCTGCCGTCATTCCGGGGCGGCGCAGCCGAACCCGGAACCCAGGCGCCGGCGCTCAGCACGGCCCTTTCCGCTTTGAACTCCGCCGTCTGGGTCCCCGGATCGGCGTCGCTCCGCGACTTGTCCGGGGATGACGGAATTTAATCGAATGCCCCAGCTTCTCCTCGAAATCTTCTCCGAAGAAATCCCCGCCCGCATGCAGCAGGGCGCCGCGCGCGACCTGGAACGCATGGTCTCAGAGCGCCTGAAAGCGGCCGGCCTGACCTGGGAGGCGCTGAACGTTTTCGCCGGTCCGCGCCGCCTGACCCTGGTGATCGACGGCCTGCCCGCCGCCACGCCCGACCGCAACGAAGAGGTCAAGGGACCCAAGACCTCGGCTCCGGCCCAGGCGCTGGAAGGCTTCCTGCGCAAGACCGGCCTGACGCAGGACCAACTGGTCGAGCGCGACGGGATCTGGTTCGCCGAGATCAGCAGCAAGGGCCGTCAGACGACCGAGGTCTTCGCTGAAGCCGTCGATCAGATCGTCCGCAGCTTCCCCTGGCCCAAGTCGATGCGCTGGGGCACGGGCAGCCTGCGCTGGGTGCGCCCGATCAAGCGCATCATCGCCCTGTTCGACGGGGCGTTGGTTCCGTTCGAGATCGACGGCATCCAATCGGGCGACGTGACCGAGGGCCATCGCTTCCTCGGCAGCGGCAAGCCGTTCGCGGTCAAGGACTTCGCCGACTACCGCGCCAAGCTGGAACGCGACTTCGTCCTGATCGACGTGGCCGACCGCAAGCTGCGCATTCTGGAAGCCGCCAAGGCCGCCTGCGCCGCGCGCGGTCTGGTGCTGGTCGATGACGACGGCCTGCTGGACGAGGTGGCCGGTCTGGCCGAATGGCCGACGCCGATCCTGGGCGACATGGACCCGCAGTTCCTGTCCCTGCCGCCCGAAGTGGTCCGCCTGTCGATGAAGGTGCACCAGAAGTATTTCGCCGTGCGCGATCCGTCGAAAGACGGCCTGGCGCCCAACTTCCTCGTCGTCGCCAACGTCGAGGCGACCGACGGCGGTCAGGCTCTGGCCGCCGGCAACAGCCGCGTCCTGTCGGCCCGCCTGAACGACGCCCGCTTCTTCTGGGACGAGGACCAGAAGGTCGGCTTCGACGCCTGGAACGACAAGTTGGCGGGCGTCACCTTCCACGCCAAGCTGGGCACCCTGGCCGAGCGCGTCGATCGCATCGCCGCCCTGGCTCGTGAAATCGCCCCTCTGGTCGGCGCCGACGCCGATCAGGCCGAACAGGCCGCTCGCCTGTCCAAGGCCGATCTGGCCAGCGGCATGGTCAGCGAGTTCCCGGAACTGCAGGGGATCATGGGCGGCTACTACGCCCGTCTGGCCGGCTACCCCGACGCCGTCGCCGACGCCGTGCGCGACCACTACAAGCCGCAAGGTCCGGGCGACAGCGTCCCGACCGCCCCGGTCACGGTCGCAGTCGCCATCGCCGAGAAGCTGGACACCCTGGTCGGCTTCTTCGCCATCGACGAAAAGCCCACGGGCTCGCGCGACCCTTACGCCCTGCGCCGCGCCGCGCTGGGCGTGATCCGGTTGGTGCTGGAAAATGACGCCCGCATCGGTCTGCGCCGCGACGCCTTCGCGGCGGCCATGGCGGCTCTGGAGAAGGGCAATGTTCAGCGCGCCGTCGACAAGCTCGCGGTCGAAACTGAACTCAGCGCCTTCTTCGCCGACCGCCTGACCGTCCTGTTGCGCGATCAGGGCCAACGCCACGACCTCGTGGCCGCCGTCTTCGCTCTGGGCGACGACGATCTGGTGCGGATCGTGCGTCGGGTGGAGGCGCTGGCCGCCTTCCTCGCCACGGACGACGGGGCCAACCTGCTGGCCGGCTACAAGCGGGCCTCCAACATCCTCAAGGCCGAGGAGAAGAAGGGACCGCTGCCCGAGGGCGCTGTCGCCACCGGCCTGCCGAACCAGCCGGCGGAAGAAACCGCCCTGGCCTTCGCCGCCGCCGCCGCCGCAACGGCGGTGGACGCCGCCCTGGAGACCGAAGACTTCGCCGCCGCCATGACGGCCCTGGCCGCCTTGCGCGGTCCGGTGGACGCCTTCTTCACCGCCGTCATGGTCAACTCCGACGTGGCCGAGGAGCGTGACAACCGCCTGAAGCTGCTGGGCCAGGTGCGCGACGTCATGGGCCGGGTCGCCGACTTCGGCCAGATCGCGGGCTAAGGCGCTCGTATCCACGGTTCACGAAGGGCTGCGGGACACGACGTCCTGCAGCCCTTTTTGATGCCTGCAGCCCCTTCATCCGCCCGCTTCGGGGCCGTCCCGGCGGGGTAGGCGCGATCTTTAAGCGATGACGCGCGTCGCAAACCTTGACTCCCCGCCCCTCTGGACCGACACGACGCGTCCATGATCACGCGCTATACCCGCCCCGAAGCCGTCGCCATCTGGTCGCAAGAGACCAAGTACAAGATCTGGTTCGAGATCGAGGCCCACGCCGCCACCAAGATGGCGGAACTGGGCGTGATCCCGAAGGAATCGGCCGAGGCCATCTGGGCCAAGGGCAAGGACGCGACCTTCGACGCCGACCGCATCGACGAGATCGAACGCACCACCAAGCACGACGTCATCGCTTTCCTGACCCATGTGTCGGAAATCGTCGGCGAGGAAGCCCGCTTCCTGCACCAGGGCATGACGTCGTCCGACGTGCTGGACACCTGCTTCGCGGTGCAACTGGCCCGCTCGACCGACCTGCTGCTGGGCGGCGTCGACCGGGTTCTGGCCGCGCTGGAAGTCCGCGCCAAGGAGCACAAATACACCCCGACCGTGGGCCGTTCGCACGGCATCCACGCCGAGCCGGTGACCTTCGGCCTGAAGCTGGCCGGCTATCACGCCGAGTTCCAGCGGGCGAAACGCCGCCTGATCACGGCGCGCGAGGAGATCGCCACCTGCGCCATCTCGGGCGCCGTCGGCACCTTCGCCAACGTCGATCCGGCGGTTGAGCAATATGTCGCCGACCAGATGGGCCTGGCTGTCGAGCCCGTCTCGACCCAGGTCATCCCGCGCGACCGTCACGCCGCCTACTTCGCCGCCCTGGGCGTCGTCGCCTCCTCGGTCGAGCGTCTGGCCGTCGAGATCCGCCACCTGCAGCGCACGGAAGTCCTCGAAGCCGAGGAGTTCTTCGACAAGGGTCAGAAGGGCTCGTCGGCCATGCCGCACAAGCGCAACCCGATCCTGACCGAGAACCTGACCGGTCTGGCCCGTCTGGTCCGCTCGGCCGTGACCCCGGCGATGGAGAACGTCGCCCTGTGGCACGAGCGCGACATCAGCCACTCCTCGGTCGAGCGCGGCATCGGCCCCGACGCCACGGTCCATCTGGACTTCGCCCTGCACCGTCTGGCGGGCGTGATCGAGCGCCTGAACGTCTATCCCGAGAACATGCAGAAGAACCTCGACCGCCTGGGCGGCCTGGTCTTCTCGCAACGGGTCATGCTGGCCCTGACCCAGGAAGGCGTCTCGCGCGAGGACGCCTATGCCGCGGTTCAGGAGAACGCCATGAAGGTCTGGCGCGGCGAAGGCCGCTTCATCGACTTCCTCAAGGCCGACGCCCGCGTCACCCTGCCCCACGACCAGCTCGAGGCCCTGTTCGACCTCAGCTATCACACCAAGAACGTCGACGTGATCTTCAAGCGGGTGTTCGGCGAGGGCTGAGACCCTTGTCTGCGGTTGGGCGGTACGTCGGCTTCGAGCCTGTCGTCGACGCTCGCACCCGCGTCCTGATCCTGGGCAGCCTGCCCGGCGACGCCTCGCTGAAGGCGGCCCAGTACTACGCCCATCCGCGCAACGCCTTCTGGCCGCTGATCGGCGGGCTGCTGGGCGAGGGCCTGCCCGCCCTGCCCTATGAGGATCGGCTGGATCGTCTGAAAGCGCGCGGCGACGGCCTGTGGGACGTCATCGCCTCGGCGGAGCGTTCAGGTAGTCTGGACGCCACCATCCGCTCGCCCGAGGCCGCTGACCTGCGCGGTCTGGCGACGAGTCTGCCGAAGTTGCGCGCCGTCGCCTTCAACGGCGGGCTGGCGGCGAAGCTGGGCCGGCGCATCCTGGGCGATCTGCACGGCGTCACCCTGATCGATCTGCCGTCGTCCAGTCCGGCGCACGCAATATCCTTGTCGGCAAAGGCGGAAAGCTGGGCCATACTAAACAACTTCCTTCCCGATTAAGTCGACCGCCCGATGATCCTGACCCTGTCCTGCCCCGACCGCCACGGCATCGTGGCGGCCGTCTCCGCCTTCCTGCTGGAGCGGGACGCCAACATCTCGGACGCCCAGCAGTTCGGCGACGCCCTGATCGGCTACTTCTTCATGCGGGTGGTGTTCGAGCCGGCCGAGGGAGACGCCGAGGCCGCCCTTCGAAACGGCTTCGCACCGCTGGCCCAGCGCTTCGAGATGGACTGGACCCTGCGCGGGCCCGAGCCGCGCAAGGTGGTGATCCTGACCTCGCGGTTCGATCATTGCCTGGCCGACCTGCTGTACCGCTGGCGTATCGACGAACTGCCGATGCAGGTGACGGCCGTGGTCTCCAACCATCCGCGCGACATGATCGGCCACGTCGATCTGGGCGACCTGCCCTTCCACTACCTGCCGATGAGCGGCGACAAGGCGGCGCAGGAGGCGCGGCTGCTGGCCCTGATCGAAGAAACCGGGACGGAGCTGGTGGTGCTGGCGCGCTACATGCAGGTCCTGTCAGACGAGCTGGCCGGGCGGCTGGCGGGGCGCTGCATCAACATCCACCATTCCTTCCTGCCGGGGTTCAAGGGGGCCAAGCCCTATCATCAGGCCCATGCGCGCGGCGTGAAGGTGATCGGTGCCACAGCCCACTACGTCACCGCCGACCTCGACGAAGGCCCCATCATCGAGCAGGACGTGGAGCGCATCAGCCACCGCGACGCCCCCGCCGACCTGATCCGCAAGGGCCGCGACATCGAGCGCCGCGTCCTGGCCCGCGCCGTCTCCCATCACCTGCACGACCGCGTCCTGATGCACGACGGAAAGACGATCGTTTTCGCCGATTGAGGCCGCGCGGCGATCACAGGTCGCGCCGGATAATTTGAAGGAGGCCGCATCCTTTTGCGGCCCTCGACCGTAGTTCTCCCCGACGCCGCGCCCCAAACCGAGCGGACGTCGATGGAGAAACGCCATGAAAATCACCCGAACCGCCACCTTCGCCACCGTATCCGTCGCCGCCCTGCTGGCGCTGGCCGCCTGCGGCAACAACGAAACCAAGGTCGAAAAGGCGCCGGCAGACGCCATGCCCGCCGAGCCCGCCGCCATGACCCCCATGGCGACCGAGCCCATGGTCGGCGGCGTGGCCATGAACCCCGCCGACAACATCGTCGCCAACGCCTCCAAGGCGCCGAACCTGACCACCTTGGTCGCCGCGGTGCAGGCCGCCGGACTGGCCACGACCCTGCAAGGGGCCGGGCCCTTCACCGTTTTCGCCCCGGACAACGCCGCTTTTGAAAAGATCCCGGCGGCCACGCGTGAAGGCCTGATGCAACCGGCCCAGAAGGCGGCCTTGACCAAGATCCTGACCTATCACGTCGTGCCCGGTCGACTGACCGCCGCCGACATCGCCGCCGAGGCCCAGAAGGGCGGCGGAACCGCCACCCTGACCACGGTCCAGGGCGAGAAGCTGACGGTCAAGGACGCCGGCGGCGGCAAGTGGACCATCACCGACGCCAAGGGCGGAACCTCGACCATCACCCAGGCCGACGTCGGCCAGTCGAACGGCGTGGTCCACGTCATCGACACGGTGCTGATGCCGAAGTAACGACCTTGAATGAAGAAGGGCCGCTGCCGTCGCCGGCAGCGGCCCTTCTGATTTCGGTCGGAGGAGCTGAGCTTACTCGCCGGCGCGAATCTGTTCGCGGGCGATCGAGGCCAGTTCGTCCATCTTGGAGCGCAATTCGCCCTCGGACACCGTCAGGCCCGAAGCCTTGAAGTCGCCGGCGATCTTACGGAACACGTCTTCCTCGCCCGGCTGCTCGAAATCGGCGCGAACCACGGCGGCGGCGTATTGCTCCGCGCTATCGGCCGACAGTTCCATCTTCTCGGCCGCCCACAGGCCCAGCATCTTGTTACGACGCGCGATGGCCTTGAACTCTTGTTCCTGATCGAGGGCGTATTTGGACTCGTAGCCCTTTTCCCGATCGTCGAAGGTCGTCATGCGCGTAGTCACTCCAGTGGCGGACGGAATTAGGGTCCGCAACGCCGTCTATAGCCCCCTCGCGCGCGAACGCAACCGGACTCGCGGTCGCGGTACTGACGCTAGGTTACAGGAGGATATTTGTGTCACAGGCCCCGTTCGGCTAAAGGGCGTGCGGTCTTATATAGCCGCCGTCGATTCAGGATCGCGCCGCCCACAATCGCAGGGCCGCGCGCTTTTCGTTTTGAGGCCGTCCGTTTCCTCCCCGTCCGGGACCCGAGTGATGAACACCAAGCGCAAGAAGCTCTATGAGGGCAAGGCCAAGATCCTGTATGAGGGTCCCGAGCCGGGCACGCTGATCCAGTATTTCAAGGACGACGCGACCGCCTTCAACGCGCAGAAGAAGGCGACCCTGGAAGGCAAGGGCGTCATCAACAACCGCATCAGCGAATTCATCATGTCGCGCCTGAACTCGATCGGCGTGACCAACCACTTCATCAAGCGCCTGAACCTGCGCGAGCAGCTGATCCGCGAAGTCGAGATCATTCCGCTGGAAGTCGTCTGCCGCAACGTCGTCGCCGGTTCGCTGGCCACGCGCCTGGGTCAGGAAGAGGGTACGCCCCTGCCCCGTTCGATCATCGAATTCTACTACAAGAAGGATGAGCTGAACGACCCGATGGTGACGGAAGAGCACATCACCGCCTTCAACTGGGCCACAACCCAGGAACTCGACGACATCCTGGCGATGACGGTCCGCGTCAACGACTACCTGTGCGGCATGTTCGGCGCGGTCGGCATCACCCTGGTCGACTTCAAGATTGAGTTCGGCCGCGTGTGGGAAAACGACTTCGCCCGCGTCATCCTGGCCGACGAGATCAGCCCGGACAGCTGCCGTCTGTGGGACTCGACCACCGGCGAGAAGCTGGACAAGGACCGCTTCCGTCGCGACATGGGCGACGTGATCGAAAGCTACACCGAGGTGGCCCGCCGCCTCGGCATCATGAAAGACATGCCGACCGTGATCCAAGGAGGACTGCACTAATGGCCAAGGTGAAAGTTCACGTCTTCCTGAAGCCCGGCGTCCTGGACGTTCAGGGCAAGGCCGTTGAAGGCGCCCTGCAGGGTCTGGGCTGGGCCGGCGTCGCCAACGCCCGCGTCGGCAAGCTGATCGAGTTCGACCTCGACGACAGCGTTTCCGACAAGGAAGCCGAGGTGAAGCGCATGTGCGACACCCTGCTGGCCAACACGGTCATCGAAAGCTACCGCATCGAAGTCGCCTGAGGCCGAATACGGTTTGACGTTCAAGGCCGCTCGAAAGAGCGGCCTTTTTCATATCATTCGCACAGATAGTCCCGGCTCAGCGGCACGGCGGCCTGATGCTTCGCCAACTGCAGCTGGAAGACCATGTGGCCCAGTTCGCGGAAGGCGACCTCGCTGGCGGCCAGATAGAACTCCCACATCCGGCAGAACCGCTCGTCGTACATCGTCAACGCCTCGTCGCGCCGGGCCAGAAAGCGCGTCCGCCACGCCTTCAGCGTCTCGGCGTAGTGCAGGCGCAGCACCTCCATGTCCGTGACCCACAGGCCCGCCCGTTCGATGGCGGGCAGGACCTCGGACAGGGCCGGGATATAGCCGCCGGGGAAGATGTATTTGCGGATGAAGGGCTGGGTGCGGCTAGGCGGGGTCTTGCGGCCGATGGAATGGATCACCGCCACCCCGTCGTCCGCGAGCAGGCGCGCCACGCCGTCGAAAAATTCCTGATAGTTCGGCGCCCCGACGTGTTCGAACATGCCGACCGAGATGATCCGGTCGAAGGTCTGTTGCAGGTCGCGATAGTCCTGCAGCCGGAACTCCGCCCGGTCGGCCAGGCCGCGCGCCGCCGCGCGCTCATTGGCCGTGCGGTGCTGTTCGGTCGACAAGGTGACGCCGGTGACCCGCGCGCCGCGTTCGGCCATCGACAGGCCCAGGCCGCCCCAGCCGCAACCGATGTCCAGCGCGCTCTGCCCCGGCGTCAGCAGCAGCTTGTCGATCAGCCGCCGCTTCTTGGCGACCTGGGCCTGTTCCAGCGAGGCCTGCGGCGTCTCGAAGAAGGCGCAGGAATATTGCAGGTCCTCGTCCAGAAACAGCCGATAGAAGTCGACCGTCAGGTCGTAGTGGTGGTGGACATTGCTGCGCGCGTGCAACCGGTCATTGGCCTGTTCCGCGCCGCGCCGGATGCGTTGCAGCAGGGTCAGCTTCCCCGTGCGCGGGCGGATCGCCAGTTGCGAGGTCGTCAGTTGCAGAAAGTCGTAGATATCGCCGCCTTCGACCCGGAAGGTTCCGTCCATGAAGGCCTCGCCCAAGGCCAGTTCCGGATTGGCGGCGATGGCCAGGGCGGTTTTCGTATCCGCGATCTCGGCCGTCAGCTCGGGCGTTCCCGGCCCCGCCGTCAGCTCGCGCCCGTCCGGCAGACGCACCCGTACGGACCGCGTCACGAAGGTCTGATCAAGAAGGGCTTGCAGCATCCGGCGCTCCGCGCTTTGAACCTGGATCAAGCTTGGCTAGGAACAGACTGTCGCAGCGCAACGGTGTGGAAGCCCGACCGTTCCGTTGACGAACCAGATACAAGGGAGCGCCGCCGATGACCTTCACCCTTATCTCCGCCGATATCCGCGACGGCGGCGTCCTGCCCGACGCCCAGGTGAAGGCCCTGGGCGACACCTCGCCCCAACTGTCGTGGTCCGGCGCGCCGGAGGGCACGAAAAGCTACGCCGTCACCTGCTATGATCCTGACGCGCCGACCGGCTCGGGCTTCTGGCACTGGACCGTGGCCAATATTCCCGCCGATGTCGCCGAACTGGCGACGGGCGCAGGTGCCGTCGGCGGCGCGAACCTGCCCAGGGGCGCGGTTCAGGGGCGCACCGACTATGGTGAGGCCGGTTTCGGCGGCGCCGCCCCGCCCCCAGGCCACGGCCCGCACCGCTATATCTTCACCGTCTTCGCCGTGGACGTGGACCATCTGCCGGTGAGCGCCGACAACTCCGGCGCCGTCTTCGGCTTCAACCTGCACTTCCATACCCTGGCCAAGGCCTCGATCACCGCCACCTACGAAAACACCGGCGGGTGACGGCGGCGACGCGCGATCATGACCAGAGGCTGGCGGCGGTTCCCGAACTGTACCGCCGCCTGATGGCCCAACCGCTCAAGGCCCTGACGCGAGCGCGGCTGCCGGCGTCGGGGGCGGTCTACGTCTTCTATCAGGAGGACGAGCCGATCCATGTGGGCAGCCCGCCCCATCTGGAGGAGCGAATGCTGGCGCCCTCGCTGCGCCTGGCGCTGGCCGCCCAGGTGCACAAGCCCAGCCACGGCGCCGCCCGGATCAGCGTCAGCGAGCCCCCGCCTCGACCCGGTCGCCGCAAACCGATCAAGGCGCGCTGGCTGGCCGTGTCCGATGGTCACGACCGGTTGCTCCTGGAACTTTACGCCGCCCAGACCCTGGGCCTGTCGGTGTCGCACCCCAAGGTCCGCGCAGAACTGACTGCGGCCTGAGCCGCAGCGCATACAAAGCGTGATGACATGATCGCCCCGCCAAGGTTGCGCCTTCGGCGGCGGCCCCTATTTTGCGACGCAGCGTAAAGTTTGTTGCATTGCGATAGTTCATGCTCCCCACCGACACCGCCGCCTGTATCGACGAGCACGTTTGCGCGCCGTCGCCCGCGATGGAGACGGTGGCCGCCCCCGGCAAGGTGGCCCTGGTCCTGCTGGCCCTGGCCATGGGCGGCTTCGCCATCGGGGTGACCGAGTTCGCGGCCATGAGCGTCCTGCCTGACTTCGCGGCGGGTCTGGGCGTCGACGAGCCGACCGCTGGGCACGTCATCAGCGCCTACGCCGCCGGCGTCGTGGTCGGAGCGCCCATCCTGGCCGTACTGGGCGCGCGTCTGCCGCGCTGGCTGCTGCTGATCGGCTTCATGGCCCTGTTCGCGGTCGGCAATGCGTTGAGCGCCATCGCCCCCACCTATGAGTGGATGCTGGCCTTCCGCTTCCTCAGCGGCATTCCCCACGGCGCCTATTTCGGCGTGGCGGCCCTGGTCGCGGCCTCGCTGGTGCCGCTGAGGCTGCGCACCCGCGCGGTGTCCACCATCTTGCTGGGCCTGACCGTCGCCACCGTCATCGGCGTGCCGGTCGCCACCGCCGTCAGCCACAGTTTCGGCTGGCGCTGGACCTTCGCCATCGTCAGCGTCCTGGCCGTCGTCACCATGGCCCTGGTCGCCCTGTTCGCCCCACGCGATCCAGCCCACGCCGACGCCAGCCCCCTGCGCGAATTGGGCGCTCTGAAGCGCGGGCAGGTCTGGCTGACCCTGGGTGTCGGGGCCATTGGCTTCGGCGGCATGTTCGCGGTCTACGCCTATCTGGCCTCGACCCTGACCGCCGTGACCGGCGTCGAGCCCGAGGTCCTGCCCTGGGTCTTCGCCATTTTCGGTCTGGGCATGATGAGCGGCAACCTGCTGGGGGCCTGGGCCGCCGACCGATACGGCATGAAGGCGGCGGGCGGACTGCTGCTGTGGAGCGCGGCGGCGCTGGCCCTCTATCCCTTCGCGGCCCCGCACCTGTGGGCCATGCTGATCGTGGTCTTCCTGATCGGCGGCGGCGGCGGGCTGGGTTCCATCCTGCAGACCCGCCTGATGGACGTGGCCGGCGACGCCCAGACCCTGGCCGCCGCCCTGAACCACTCGGCCTTCAACACCGCCAACGCCATCGGCCCCCTGCTGGGCGGCATGGCCGTGGCGGCGGGCTGGGGCTGGACCTCGACCGGCTGGGTCGGCGTGGCCCTGTCGCTGGGCGGTTTCGCGGTCTGGGTGGTGGCCTGGCTGACCGGACGCGGCTGAACGTCGTGATCACATGCGCGGCTAAAGCGTTGCCATAAACAACGAAGAATGCTTTTCCCTCCACGGCCAGAAACTGGGTTTCTTACGAAAAAGGGGAGACACGCTCTTGATCACGCCCGTTTCCAGACGAGCCCGACGCGCGCTTCTCGGCGTCGTCCTTTCAATGGGCCTGGCCAGCCCTGCGTTCGCCCAGACCTTGTACGTCGCAAACGCCGGCTCAAACACGGTGTCGATCGTTCGCCCCAACGAGGGGAACTCGATCCATAACGTCGCCGTCGGAACCAACCCTCAGGGCATTGCGATCTCGCCCAACAGCGCCCGCGCCTATGCCGCCAACGCCGGCGGCGGCTCCGTTTCGGTCATCGACACCGCCAACCACACCCAGTTGACCGCCATTCCCGTTGGAAACACGCCCTATAGCGTGGCGGTATCGCCCAACGGCGCCCGCGCCTACAGCGCCAACTTCGGCTCGGACACCGTCTCGGTCATCGACACGTCCAGCAATGCGGTCATCGCCACGGTGAATGTCGGCGGCGGCCCCATCAGCGTGGCCGTCTCGCCCGACAACGCCTTTGTTTACGCCGTCAACTTCAACAGCAGCACCGTCTCTGTCATCCAGACGAGCAACAACACCGTCGTCGCCAGTGTTCCGGCGCAGGCCTCCGCCTACAATGTCGCGTTCTCGAGCGACGGAAGCTTCGCCTATGTCGCCAACGGCAACGGCGGCTCCCTGACGAAGATCAGGACAAGCGACCACACTGTGATCGGCAACTACCCCGTCGGCTCCACCCCTCACGCCTCGGCGGTGCATCCGAACGGCAATTCCGTCCATGTCGCCAGCTACAGCTCCAGCGGCGTTGTTTACGGCTATGACACGACCACTCATGCCCAGACATCCGCCACCAACGTAGGGTCGAACCCTCACTCGCTCGCCTTCTCAGGCGACGGATCGCGCCTCTACGTCGCCAACTACGGCGTCCATGCGGGCGGCGTTGCAGGAACGATCTCGGTCATCGACACGGCGACGAACACCGTGGTCGACACCGTTACGGTCGGCGTCAATCCTTCCAGCATCGCGGTGGGCCCCACGACGACGTCGTCCCCCGCCGCCGTTCCCACGCTGACGGAGTGGGCCATGATCCTGTTGACCATGGTCCTGGCGGGCTTTGCGGTCCTGACCCTGCAGCGCCGTCGCCAAACAGCCTGAGTTGGACATCCAAGCGACAGGAAGGGCCGCCCCGCCGTGGGCGGCCTCTTCATTTTGCGGTCCCGCCTGACATTCCTCGCGAAGGGTGCTAGGAGGCCCGCCCATGAGCGCAGCCGTCATCGTCTTCCCGGGTTCCAACTGCGACCGCGACTGCAAGGTCGCCGTCGAACGTTCCACTGGCGAACAGGTCCAAATGGTCTGGCACGCCGAGACCGAGCTGCCGAAAGGCCTCGATCTGATCGTCCTGCCGGGCGGCTTCTCCTACGGCGACTATCTGCGCTGCGGCGCGATGGCGGCCCAGGCCCCGATCATGCAGGCCGTCAAGAAGGCCGCCGACGACGGCGTCACCGTGGTCGGCATCTGCAACGGCTTCCAGGTCCTGTGCGAAGCCGGCATGCTGCCGGGCGCCCTGCTGCGCAACGCCGGTCTGAAATACGTCTGCAAGCCGATCAGCCTGACGGTCGCCAATGGCCAGACCCGCTTCACCTCGGGCTATCAGGGCCAGCGCGAAGTCGTCATGACCCAGGGCAACGGCGACGGGAACTACTTCGCCGACGCCGAGACCCTGGCGCGTCTCGAGGGCGAGGGTCAGGTGGTGTTCCGCTATGTCGACAACCCCAACGGCTCGGTCGCCGACATCGCCGGCATCCAGAACGAACGCGGCAATGTGCTGGGCATGATGCCCCACCCCGACCGCGCCTTCGAAGCCGAGCTGGGCAGCGCCGACGGCGCCGTCCTGTTCCAGAGCATCTACGCCGCCGCCTGATCGGTCTAGGCGTCGGACTCCTTGTCCAGCTGCTCCTTGTCGTCATCCTGAAGCGGCTTCCTACGGTCCAGCACGCTGGCGCTGCGGCCCAGTTCGTCGACCTCGATCTCCGGCTCGATCGGTTCGCCGTCTTCATCCAGCGGGCGCTCCAGCGTGCCCACCGCGCCCGACTCGCCGATCGCCGCCAGTTCGCGGGCGCCGACGCCCAGTCCCTGCTCCAGGGCGCGATTGGTCTCCACCTCGTCGGTGTCGAGGGCCGGGTCCTCCGGCAGGTCGTCAGGGTCGGCCATGGCGGTCTCCTTGTTGAGCCTTTCCTGAGCTAAGCGACGTTCCGCCTTCACGGTTCCGGTGAACCAATCGCGCCGCTGACGCGTACATACGGCGAAGCTGAGCCGGAGACGCCCGCATGTCCGCCATCGAACGCCCTACGCCTGCCCAGCAGACCCGCCGTCTGGCCGTGCTGGCCGCCGTCGTCTTCGCCGTGGTGGTTCCCATTGTGCAGAACCTGGGCGGGTTCGGCCTGTCACAGGCCGAGTTCGCGGCGGACGGCAATCAGACCCTGCAGGTGGCGGGCTACGCCTTTTCGATCTGGGGCCTGCTCTATCTCGGCCTGCTGGCCTACGCCGGGCGACAGGCCCTGCCGCAGACGGGCGAGAGCCTGCTGATCAACCGCCTGGGCTGGCCCTCGGCGGTGGCGATGTTCGGCATCGGCATGTGGATCATCGCCGCCGCCCTGAACCTGAAGGCGGCCAGCGTGGTCATCATCTTCGCCTCCCTGCTGGCCCTGCTGGTGCTCCTGCTGGCGACAGCCAGGACCATTCGCACCACCGGCGTCATGGAGCGGGACCGTTGGTTGCTGATCTGGCCGCTGGCGGCGCTGGCGGGCTGGCTGACCATCGCCGCGCCGCTGAACCTGATCACCACGGCGACAGCCTTCGACGCCCTGCCCGCCTTCGCCTCGCCCACGGCTTGGGCCATGGCGGCGATCGTGGTCGTGGTTCTGGTGGGGATCGAGGTCACGCTTTACCTGCGCACCATGGCCTACTCTCTTCCCATCGCCTGGGGTCTGGTCGGGGCCTTCGTGGCGGAACAGGAGCGGAATCCGTTGCTTGGCTTCACCGCCCTGGGCGCCGCCTTCCTGCTGGTGGTCGCCGCCGTGATCCTGGTCTTCGGTCTGAAACGCGGGATCGAGCGCGCCCGCTGAACGGACGGGCTGACAGGAGGCTCAGACCCGGCTAGAAGCCCCGCCCATGAGCGCTCCGCAAAAGACCACCGCAGAATTGGCCGCTGAATACGGTCTGGCTCCGAACGAGTATGAGGTCCTGCTGGACCGGCTGGGCCGAGAGCCCAACCAGGTCGAGCTGGGCGTCTTCTCGGTCATGTGGTCCGAGCACTGCTCCTACAAATCCTCCAAGAAGCAGCTGATGAAGTTCCCGGTCACGGGACCGCGCGTCATCTGCGGCCCGGGCGAGAACGCCGGGGTCATCGACATCGACGACGGCGACGCCTGCATCTTCAAGATGGAGAGCCACAACCACCCCTCCTATATCGAGCCCTATCAGGGCGCGGCGACGGGCGTAGGCGGCATCATGCGCGACGTCTTCACCATGGGCGCCCGCCCGGTGGCCTTGCTGAACGCCCTGCGCTTTGGCGACCCGTCGCACGAGAAGTCCAAGCGCCTGGTCAAGGGCGTGGTCGCCGGCATCGGCGGCTACGGCAACTGCGTCGGCGTGCCGACGGTCGCGGGCGAGACCAACTTCCACAAGGGCTACAACGGCAACATCCTGGTCAACGCCATGTGCGTCGGCCTGGCCCGCGCCGATGAAATCTACTATTCGGCCGCGCCGGAAGCCGGCCATGACGTGGTCTATTTCGGCTCCAAGACGGGCCGCGACGGCATCCACGGCGCCACCATGTCCTCGACCGAGTTCGACGACGAGTCGGAGGCCAAGCGCCCCACCGTCCAGGTCGGCGACCCCTTCGCCGAGAAGCTGCTGATCGAGGCCACGCTGGAGCTGATGGCCTCGGGCGCCGTGGCCGCCATCCAGGACATGGGCGCGGCGGGCCTGACCTCTTCCTCGGTCGAAATGGCCGGCAAGGGCGGCGTCGGCGTCGAGCTGGACCTCGACAAGGTGCCCCAACGCGAAGAGGGCATGACCGCCTATGAGATGATGCTGTCGGAAAGCCAGGAGCGCATGCTCGCGGTCCTGAAGCCGGGCTTCGAGGACGTCGGCTATCGCATCTTCCAGAAGTGGGGTCTGGACTTCGCCATCATCGGCAAGACCACCAACACCGGCCATCTGGTGCTGAAGCATCACGGCGAGGTGGTCTGCGACGTGCCGCTGGCCCCGCTGTTCGACGACGCCCCCCTCTACGACCGTCCCTGGGTCCAGCCGGAACTGCAGCCGCGCCTCGACCCGGCCGAGGTTCCGGCCCCCGAGAGCTGGAATGACGCGGTGATCAAGGTGATCGCCTGCCCCGACATGGCGTCCAAGCGCTGGATCTGGGAACAGTACGACCGTCACGTCATGGCCGACACCCTGCAGGACTCCTCGACCGGCGCCGACGCCGGCGTGGTCCGCGTCCACGGCACCGACAAGGGCCTGGCCGTGACCAGCGACTGCACCCCGCGCTATGTCCAGGCCGACCCCTATGAGGGCGGCAAGCAGGCTGTGGCCGAGGCCTGGCGCAACCTGACCGCCGTGGGCTCGCGTCCCATCGCCATCACCGACAACCTCAACTTCGGCAACCCGCAGCGCCCCGAGATCATGGGCCAGATCGTGCGCGCCACCGACGGCATGGCCGAGGCCTGCCGCGAGCTGGACTTCCCCGTCGTCTCGGGCAACGTCTCGCTCTACAACGAGACCAACGGCATCGCCATTCCGCCGACCCCGACGGTCGGCGCGGTCGGCCTGCTGACCAACTACGACGTGGTGACCGGCTTCGGCGGCGTGGTCGAGGGCGATGTCCTCGTCCTGATCGGTCAGACGCACGGCGAACTGGGCGCCTCCATCTATCTGCGCGAGGTTCTGAACCGCGAAGACGGCGCCCCGCCGCCGGTGGACCTGAAGCTGGAACGCAAGACCGGCGACTTCGTGCGCGGTCTGATCGAGACCGGCGAACTGACGGTCGTTCACGACCTGTCGGACGGCGGTCTGGTCGGCGCCGCCGCCGACCTGGCTTTGGCCTCTGACGTCGGCATCGAGCTGAACGCCTCCAGCGCCGCCCATGCCCACGGCTTCCTGTTCGGCGAGGACCAGGCCCGCTATCTGGTCGCCGTCTCGGACGCCGAGGCCCTGATCGCCAAGGCCCAGGAAGCCGGTCTGCACGCCTCGGTCGTCGGCGTCGCCAAGGGCGCGGACTTCGCCTCCTCGGGTCCGAAGGGCGAGCTCTATCGCATCCCCGTCGCCCACCTGCGCGAAATCCACGAAGGCTGGATGCCGAACTGGATCGAGGGCTGATGCGCCTGCACGCCGTCGCTTTCGTCGTCGCCGGCGCGGCCCTTCTGGCCGCCTGCGACTTCGAGGGCGGCGACCCGGTCCAGCACGCCCTGCGCGACGCGGCCGCCGCCCGGCAAGCCGCCGCGCTGAAGACCACCGAGGAAGAACAGGCTGCGGCGGCCAAGCGGGCTGCGCCTGTGTCCGCCGAGGGCGATGAGCTGTCGCGCCTGATCGCCGCACGCCGTCAGGCCGTCGCTGACACCCGCGCCCTTCTGGCCGCCACCACCGACCCGGCGCTCAAGGGCCAGTTGACCGGCGATCTCAAGGCCGAGGAGGGCCGCCTGCGCGCCTTGGAAACGCGACTGGCGACGCCGAAACCGAACTAACTCAGTCCGACCGCAGGGCATTGAGCAGGGCTTGCCGATCGCCCTTGAATAGACGGTCCGCCAGCGCCTGCACCTCGCCCTCGACATAGGCCTGACGGCTGACCAGGGCGCGATACTGCTGCCGCCCGTCGTCCCGTTCGGACAGCACCGCCCCCTTACGCATCAGGCGGTGCAACAAGGTCTTGATCGTGGCGTCTCCCCAGGCCTGAGCCGCCTTGACCTCGGCCAGCAGAGCCTTGGCCGAAAGCGGGCCGCGTCGCCACAGGGCGGCCAGAACCTCGCTTTCGGCTTCGGTGATCGGAATTCGGCTCATCAGACCCGCAGCACGGCGCGGTCGATCCGCGCCTCCACCGCCCAGTGGGCGATCACCGCCACCACGCCCGACAGCAGACCCAGCACCAGAAGCAGTGACGCCTCTGCGATGGCCGGCGCCCAGATCACCAGATTGGTCTGGCCTATCTCGGCCACGGCCATAAAGCCCGTCAGGGCGATATAGGCCGCCCCCAGCAGGCTGATCAGCGGTCCGCCCAGCCGCAGGGCCGACAGGAAGGCCGAGCCGCCGGTCAGCCTTGAGCCGGACGCCAACTTGACCGCAGCCACCACGACAGCCGCGATGGTCGCCGCGATCAACAGCACCATGATCAGCTTCATGAAGACATTGGCGTCGACGAAGACCTGCCCCATGCCGAAGCGTTCGGCGGCGAAGGCCGGACTTGCGAGGAACGCTAGGGAAAGCGGAACAAAACGCAGGATACGAAGCACGGGACCCTCCTGATTACGTTTGTAGCCATCAAAAGCTACAAGTGTAATCTTTCCTGTCAATCGTTTTGTCAGCGCAACGGCCAGGCCGTGTATCAGACCTGCGGGATGGCTTGGCTCAACCGTCCGCCGACGCGGATGGGCTCGACCCGCTTGGCCAGTCCGGTGCGGTCGTCCGTCTCGACGAAGACGCCGCAGATGGTGGCCGGGCCGCTGGCGGGGATGTAGCGCCCGCCGGACAGCCGCGTGGTGAAGCGGCGCAGCGGCTCTTCCTTGTCATTGCCGATGACCGAGTCATAGTCGCAGCAGCCGCCAGCGTCGGTCTGATAGGCCGTGCCGTGGGGCAGGATCTGGGCGTCGGCGGTCGGGACGTGGGTGTGGGTGCCGACAACCAGGCTGGCGCGGCCGTCGCAGAAATGGCCCATGCCCATCTTCTCGCTGGTGGCCTCGGCGTGCATATCGACGATGACGGCGTCGGCGACGACGCCCAGGGGCGCAGCCTCCAGCTCGCGCTCAACGGCGCTGAAGGGGTCGTCCATCGGGTCCATATGGACGCGGCCCAGGACGTTGATGACCAGAACCCGACGACCGTCGGCGGTGACGAAGACATCGGCGCCGCGACCCGGCGCATCCATCAGGCGGGGATAGTTGGCCGGACGGATCAGGCGCGGCTCGCGCACGATATAGGTCAGGGCCTCGCGCTGGTCCCAGCTGTGATTGCCTAGCGTCAGGACATCGGCCCCGGCGGCGAAGATCTCGCGCGCCGTGTTCTCGGTGATGCCGAAGCCGCCCGCGGCGTTCTCGGCGTTGACCACCACGAAGTCGAGCTTGAGGTCGCGCCTCAGCCCCGGAAGATGATCCGTCAAACCATCGCGCCCGGACTTGCCGACCACGTCACCGAAAAATGCCAATCTCATACGGCGGCTCTATAGCCGGTCTCGGTCAAAACGCCATGCAGACGCATGTCGTGCGGCTCCAGCGCCAGGCGCTCGACCGCCTGTCCGGCATAGGCGAAGCCGACGCGCACGGCGTCCGGCAGGACCACGAAGGTCCGGTCGTAATAGCCGCCCCCCTGCCCCAGCCGCCCGCCGTGAGCGTCAAAGGCCAGCAGCGGCGTCAGGATCAGGTCGGGCGTCACGACCTCGCTCAATGGTAGGGGCGCGGGGCAGCCGGCGGCGTCCAGCTCAAGCGGCTCGCCCGGCGCCCAGGCGCGGAAGATCATGGCGGCGTCGCGCTCGATCACCACCGGCAGACACAGGCGACGCCCCGCCTGATTCAGGGCGACGGCCAGGGCGTCCGTGTCCAGCTCCGACCCCATGGCGCGATAGAGGGCCACCGTGTCGCCCGACGGCAAAGCCTCGGCATGACCGGCGGCGCGCTCGGCGGCTTCGTTGTCGATCTCGGCCAGGCGCTTGCGCAGGGCGCGCATGGAGGCGCGGAGTTCGTGTTTGGAGGTCATGGCAACCTGCCTTCCGCCGTCATCCTCGGGCTTGACCCGAGGATCGAGCCAACCGGCGCGCTGAAGACCGGACAGGTTGAGCGCGTCGCGCAACCCGATCCTCGGGTCAAGCCCGAGGATGACGGCTAAACGCGAGTGTGAATGAAAGCGCGCTCAAGCCGCGAGCGACCGCGTCGCAAGCATAGCGCACAAAATGAGATGGGGTGGCGGCGCCGCGTGAACCGTGAGGACGGTTTAAATCCTCTCGACCTGGGTAGCCAGGTGGGCTCCGTATGCCCAGGCCCTCGAGCCCGGACAGGGACAGATCCCTATGAGTGAATTAAGGTCAGAAGGATATGTTGTCTTCGACGTGAGCCGCAGCAGGACCCGCCGTCGAGCAAGATAGGCGGTCCGGTGGGATTCAACAATGGCCTCTCCCTCCCCATTTTGGGGAGGGTGGTCGCGCAGCGACCGGGTGGGGAGGAGGTGGCGATGCTGGGCGGAGCGGTTGATTTGCCTTGCCGCCCCCACCCGTCTGTCGCTTCGCGCCAGCCACCCTCCCCATGAAGGGGAGGGAGAATTGCCTCAGATCGTCTGGCAGATCTTCTCGATGCGGGCCGCGACCGCGTTCAGGGCCTCGGCCACGCCGTCGCCGGGCGGGGGCGGCGGGGCCTTTTTCGGGCCGTCCTCGACCGCTGGGCCCTGGCCGTTTTCCAGACGCTGACGCGCCTCGTGCAGTTCGTCGGCCAGCATCAGCGAAGCCATGAGGAACAAACGCAGGTCGCCGACATGGCCGACGTCGCCGGCGATCTGACGCACATGGGTGTCGAACTGGCGGGCCAGGATGCCGACGCGCTCTTCCTGGCCGTCGGCGCAGCCCACCGCATAGGAACGGCCGTTGACCTCTACCGTGACGGTCGCCATCAGCGCGCCTCCTGCTCGGCCAGAACCTCGCGCACGGCCTCGGCGGCGCGGCCCAGGGCCTCGGCGGCGTCGCGGCTTGCGGCTTCCAGTTCGGTGATCCGCACCAGGTCGGCGGCGTTCGACGGGCGCGGCGCGAACAGGTCGTCGTCGGTGATGGCGGGGGCGGTGGCCGGACGCGCCTTCAGCTCCAGCACTCTGCGTTCCAGCAGGGCCAGGGCCTTGTCGATGCGTGTCTTTGCGGCCGTAACGGCGTCCATTGGGGTCCTTTCGTCCAGATTCCGTATAGAACCTGTGCGCGCGTCAGGGTAAAGGCGGCGCGCCCCCGCTTTATCCTGTTCCTGAGGAAAGGTCTCGCCGTGACCGACGCCCAAGCCGCATTCGCCAAGCCTTCGCCCAAGCAGATGGCGGACGCCATCCGCGTCCTGTCCATGGACGGCGTTGAAAAGGCCAAGAGCGGCCACCCCGGCATGCCCATGGGCATGGCCGACGTCGCCACCGTCCTCTACTCGAAATTCCTGAAGTTCGACGCCAGCCGCCCCGACTGGGCCGACCGCGACCGCTTCATCCTGTCGGCGGGCCACGGCTCCATGCTGATCTACAGCCTGCTGCACCTCACGGGCTACAAGGACGCGACCCGGGAACAGCTGGAAAACTTCCGCCAATGGGGCTTCAAGACCGCCGGTCACCCCGAGTACGGCCACATGGCCGGGATCGAGACGACCACCGGCCCGCTGGGTCAGGGCCTGGCCACCTCGGTCGGCTTCGCCCTCGCTGAGCGCCATCTGGCCGCCCGCTTCGGCAAGGATCTGGTGGACCACCGCACCTGGGTCGTCGCCGGCGACGGATGCCTGATGGAAGGCGTGTCGCAGGAGGCCATTGCGCTTGCCGGTCGCCTGAAGCTGAACAAGCTCTGCGTCCTGTGGGACGACAACGAAATCACCATCGACGGCAAGGTGTCCCTGTCGGACGCCACCGACCAGTTGGCCCGCTTCAAGGCCTCGGGCTGGGCGGTCAAGGCCATCGACGGCCATGACTACAAGCAGATCCAGAAGGCCCTGGCCTGGGCGACCAAGCAGGACAAGCCGACGCTGATCGCCTGCAAGACCAAGATCGGCAAGGGCGCCGCCACCATGGAGGGCAGCCACAAGACCCACGGCGCCGCCCTGGGCGCCACCGAGATCGCCGCCACGCGTCAGGCCCTGCACTGGCCCTTCGCCCCGTTCGAACTGCCGGAAGGCGTCCAGAAGGCCTGGGCCAAGGTCGGCAAGCAGGGCGCCAAGACCCGCAAGGGCTGGGAAGCCCGCCTGCTGAACCACGCCCAGCGCGACGACTTCACCCGCGCCATGGCCGGCGACCTGCCCAACGGCGCCTTCGAGACGCTTGAAGCCAAGCTGAAGGAACTGGTCTCGACCCAGCCTGCCATGGCCACGCGCCAGTCGTCGGGCGAAGCGCTGGAGACGGTGTTCGCCGCCATCCCCGAGCTGATCGGCGGCTCGGCCGACCTGACCGGCTCGAACAACACCTTCGTCAAGGATACCCAGATCCTCGACGCTCCCGACTACGCCGGTCGCTACCTGAACTACGGCATCCGCGAATTCGGCATGGCCGCGGCGATGAACGGCCTGGCCCTGCATGGCGGGGTCATCCCCTATGCCGGCACCTTCATGGCGTTCGCGGACTACAGCCGCCCGGCCATCCGCCTGGGCGCCCTGATGGGCGTGCGCGTGGTTCACGTCCTGACCCATGACTCGATCGGTCTGGGCGAAGACGGCCCGACGCACCAGCCGGTCGAGCACCTGGCGGCCCTGCGCGCCATCCCCAACCTGATGGTCTTCCGTCCCGCCGACACGGTCGAGGCGCTGGAGTGCTGGCAGGTCGCCCTGCAGCACAAGAAGACGCCGTCGGGCATGTGCCTGTCGCGTCAGAAGACCCCGGCTGTCCGTCTGACCGACGCGGGCGAGAACCTGTCGCGCAAGGGCGCCTATGAGCTGAAGGCCGCCAACGGCGTGGCGAAAGTCACCCTGTTCGGCACCGGCACCGAAGTCGCCCTGGCGCTGAAGGCCGCCGAGACGCTGGAGGCCGAAGGCGTGCCGACCCGCGTCGTCTCGGTCCCCTGCTTCGAACTGTTCGAGCAGCAGCCCAAGGCCTATCAGGACGCCGTCATCGGCCGCGGCACCGTCCGCGTCGCCGTGGAAGCCGCCATCAAGCAGGGCTGGGAACGCTTCATCGGCGAAGACGGCGGCTTTGTCGGCATGACCGGCTTCGGCGCCTCCGCCCCGGCCGAAGTCCTCTACCGCGAGTTCGGCATCACCGCCGAGGCCGTGGTCGCAGCCGCCAAGGCCCGACTGTAAGCCAGATGCGCCGTCTCGCCCTCGTCCTCAGCTTCGGCTTGTCGATGGCGAGCGGCGCTACCGCCCTGGCCCAGACTGCCGAGGCCCAGACCACCGTCCCCGTGGCGGTCGAAACGCCGATCGTCATCGGCCAGTCCTACGCCCTGCCCTCGGCCGTCATGGGCCAGGCGCGCGAGATCAACGTCTGGCTGCCGCCCGGCTATGAGCGCAGCGGCCAGACCTATCCGGTCCTCTATGTGCTGGACGGCGGTCAGGATCAGGACTTCCACCACATCTCGGGCATCGCCCAGCTGGGGACCATCGTCGGCACCACCCGCGACGTTATCGTCGTCGGCATCGCCTCGGTCGACCGCCGCAACGAACTGGCCCTGCCGACTGAAAACGCCGAGCTGATCGCCCGCTATCCGACGCAGGGCCAGTCCGAACGCTTCCGCCGTTTCATCGGCGAAGAGGTCCAGCCCTTCATCGCCGGGCGCTTCCGCACCAATGGCGAGACGGCCCTGATGGGCGAATCGCTGGCGGGCCTGTTCGTGGTTGAGACCTTCCTGAAGGAACCGCAGATGTTCGACGCCTATGTCGCCGTCAGCCCCAGCCTGTGGTGGGACGGCGGGCGGCTGGCCCGGCAGTCGGGGGCGCATCTGCGCGACCATTCCAACGACCCGCGCACCCTGATCCTGACGCTGGGCGACGAGGGCGAGGAGATGCAGGCGCCGATGGACGTCCTGACCGCCAATCTGCGCGACCACGCCCTGCCCGGCGTCACCTGGGACTTCACCCCGCGCCCGAGCGAGAGCCACGCCAGCATTTATCACGGCGCCGCCCTGGACGCCTTCCGCCGCCTCTATGCGGTTCCTGCCCTCGAGATCGCCCCATGAGCCATCTCGGCGCTGTCAGCCTGTTGGTCCGCGATTATGACGAGGCCATCGCCTTCTTCGTCGGCAAGCTGGGCTTCGAGCTTTCCGAAGACACCGACATGGGCGGAGCCAAGCGCTGGGTGCGGGTCACGCCCAAAGGCGGGCAGACCTCCCTGCTGCTAGCCAAGGCGACGACGCCGGAACAACTGGCCCGGATCGGCGATCAGGCGGGCGGGCGCGTCTGGCTGTTCCTCTACACCGACGACCTGATGCGCGATCACGCCGCCTGGCTGGAAGCCGGCGTCGTCTTCCGCGAAACGCCCCGTCACGAGACCTATGGCAAGGTGGTGGTCTTCGAAGACCTCTACGGCAACGCCTGGGACCTGATCGAACCTGCTGCTACCGGAGCCTGACGCCATGAAGATCGGCACCCCGCTTACCGACCACGCCACGCGCGTCATGCTGCTCGGCTCGGGCGAGCTGGGCAAGGAGGTGGCCATCGAGCTGCAGCGTCTGGGCGCCGAGGTGATCGCGGTGGACCGCTACGCCAACGCCCCGGCCATGCAGGTGGCGCACCGCAGCCACGTCATCCCCATGACCGATCCTCAGGTGCTGAACGGCCTGATCATGGCCGAGGCCCCGCACATCATCGTGCCGGAGATCGAGGCCATCGCCACCGACGCCCTGGCGGCCATCGAGGCGGCGGGTCTGGCGCGCGTCATCCCCACCGCCCGCGCCACCCAGCTGACCATGAACCGCGAGGGCATCCGCCGTCTGGCCGCCGAGGAGCTGGGCCTGCCGACCAGCCCCTACGCCTTTGCGGGCTCCGCCGAAGAACTGGCGGCGGGGGCTGAGGCCGTGGGCTTCCCCTGCTTCGTCAAGCCGGTGATGTCGTCCTCGGGCAAGGGCCAGTCCTATGTCGAACGCGCCGATCAAGTCGCCGACGCCTGGGCCTATGCGGAAGGCTCGGGCCGGGTCGCGGGCGGCCGGGTCATCGTCGAGGGCCGCATCGCCTTCGACTATGAGATCACCCTGCTGACCGTGCGGTCTTTGCGCGACGGCGCCGTGCGCACCGACTTCTGCGCTCCCATCGGCCATCGCCAGCAGAAGGGCGACTATGTCGAAAGCTGGCAGCCGCAGATCATGAGCGAGGCCGCGTTGACGGCGGCGCAGGACATTGCGGGCAAGGTCACGGACGCCCTGGGCGGTCTCGGCGTCTTCGGCGTCGAACTGTTCGTCACCGGCGATCAGGTCTGGTTCTCCGAGGTCTCGCCGCGCCCGCACGACACCGGGCTGGTGACCCTGGCGACCCAGACCATGAGCGAGTTCGCCCTGCACGCCCGCGCCATCCTCGGCCTGCCCGTGGACGTCACCCTGCGCGAGCCCGGCGCCAGCGCCGTCATCTATGGCGGTCTGGAGGCCGAGGGCGTGGTCTATGAGGGCGTGGCCGAGGCCCTGTCGGTGCCGACCGCCGACCTGCGCCTGTTCGGCAAGCCCGAGGCCTTCGAGCGTCGCCGCATGGGCGTGGCCCTGGCCCGCGGCGCCGACACGGATCAGGCGCGCGAGCGGGCGACCGAGGCGGCGGGCAAGGTGCGGGTGGTCAAACCCTGAAAAAACGCGGCAAAGCTTGCCCTGACTGTAAAATAAAGGCGCCGACCTTCGACTTTAGTCGGTTGGCGCCGGCCCCATAAAGGGTTCAGAAATGCCGAAAGGTCGCACCCAAGCCGACCCGGAGGACCGTTCGTCATGGGCAAGCTCAAGACCGCGCTAATTTTTGGCGCCATAGCCATACTGGGGGCGATCGCCCTCGCCGTCATCGCCCTGCACCAGGGCGAGAGCATCAGCGCCGTCTGGATCGTGGTCGCGGCGCTCTGCGTCTACGCCATCGCCTACCGCTTCTACGCCCGCTATCTGGCCGGAAAGGTCATGGGGCTGAACGCGAAACGGCCCACGCCGGCGGTGCGCCATAACGACGGGCTGGACTATGTGCCGACGCCCCGCAACGTCCTGTTCGGTCACCATTTCGCGGCCATCGCAGGCGCGGGGCCTCTGGTCGGGCCGGTGCTGGCGGCGCAGATGGGCTATCTGCCCGGCGTGCTGTGGATCCTGGTCGGCGCGGTTCTGGCCGGCGCGGTGCAGGACATGATGGTCCTGTTCATGTCCACCCGCCGCGACGGTCGCTCGCTGGGCGACATGGTCCGCACCGAAATGGGCCCCATTCCCGGCATCATCGCCCAGGTCGGCGTGCTGATGATCATGGTCATCATCCTGGCGGTTCTGGCCCTGGTCGTGGTCAAGGCGCTGGCTGAAAGCCCGTGGGGCACCTTCACGGTGGCCGCCACCATCCCCATCGCCGTCTTCATGGGCCTCTACACCCGCTACCTTCGGCCCGGCCGCGTGGGCGAGGTCTCGGTCATCGGCGTCGTCCTGCTGATCCTGGCCATCATCGGCGGCGGTCATATCGCGGCTGATCCCTTCTGGGGTCCGGCCTTCACCCTGTCGGGCACCACCCTGGCCATCGCCATGATGGTCTATGGCTTCGTCGCCTCGGTCATTCCGGTCTGGCTGCTGCTGGCCCCGCGCGACTACCTGTCCACCTTCCTGAAGATCGGCGCCATCGTCGCCCTGGCCGTCGGCATCCTGATCGTGCGCCCGCACGTGCAGATGCCCGCCATCACCCCCTTCATCGACGGCACCGGCCCGGTCTTCTCCGGCGCCCTCTTCCCCTTCCTGTTCATCACCATCGCCTGCGGCGCCGTCTCCGGCTTCCACGCCCTGATCTCCTCGGGCACCACGCCCAAGCTGCTGGAGAACGAGAACCAGATCCCGCTGATCGGCTATGGCGCCATGCTGTGCGAGAGCTTCGTGGCCATCATGGCACTGATCGCCGCCACCGTGCTGGATCCGGCCGTCTACTTCGCCATGAACAGCCCGGTCGCGGTGATCGGCGACAACGCCGCCTCCGCCGCCGCCGCCGTGGCCCAGTGGGGCTTCCACATCACTCCGGCTGAGCTGGAGCAGCTGGCCCGCGACGTGGGCGAGCACTCCATCCTGTCGCGTGCGGGCGGCGCCCCGACCCTGGCCGTCGGCATGGCCCACATCCTGTCGGGCGTCATCGGCGGCAAGGCCATGATGGCCTTCTGGTACCACTTCGCCATCCTGTTCGAGGCCCTGTTCATCCTGACCACGGTCGACGCCGGCACCCGCGTCTGCCGCTTCATGATCCAGGACCTGCTGGGCGTGGCCGTGCCCAAGATGCGCGAGACCAAGTCCTGGACCGCCAACGTCGTGGCCACGGCCCTGACGGTCAGCCTGTGGGGCTACTTCCTCTACACCGGCGTGGTCGATCCGCTCGGCGGCATCAACAGCCTGTGGCCGCTGTTCGGCATCGCCAACCAGATGCTGGCCGCCGTCGCCCTGATCCTGGGCACCGTCGTCCTGTTCAAGATGAAGCGCGAGCGCTTCGCCTGGGCCACGGCGGTCCCGGCGGTCTGGCTGCTGATCTGCACCCTGACGGCGGGCTTCCAGAAACTGCTGCATCCCGACGTCAAGATCGGCTTCCTGGCCCATGCGCGGAAGTATCAGGACGCCCTGACCGCCGGCGACATCCTGGCCCCCGCCAAGACGGCGGGCGACATGCACCGCATCATCATCAACGACTATGTCAACTCGGCCCTGACGGCGGGCTTCCTGTTCGTGGTCCTGACCATGGTGGTCTATGGGGTGCGCGCCTGCCTCAAGGCCCGGAAGATCAACCACCCGACCGTGGTCGAGCAACCCGCCACCCATGAGTTGACGCTGGAGGACGAAGCCATGGACGCGGCCCGTGCCTAGGCCCTCCCCCCAGGTGGAAGAACCGGCTGGCGGCGCAGACCTGCTCTGCGTCTGCCGCGCTGCCCTGGTGCGGTGGGGCAAGGACGCCCGCCGCACCGCCAGCCTCATGGTCGGCCAGCCCGACTATGAGGTCTATGTAGCCCACGCCGAGACCACCCATCCCGACCAGCCGCCGCTGGACCGCACGGCCTTCTTCCGCCTGCACGAAGCGCGCAGGTTCGGGGCGGGCGGCGCCTTCCGCTGCTGCTGAGACCTTACCGCGAGTTCACTCGCCAAGACGGGGCGGCGGCATAAGCTGAGGGGCATGAAAACGCCCGCCCTAGTAGTCGCCCTGCTCCTCGCCGCCTCGCCCGCCCTGGCGCGACAGACCGAGGCTCCCGCCGCGCCCCGCATCGTCGTGGGCCAGATCGCGGCCGCCATTCGCGACGCCTATTTCGATCCCGCCAAGGCCGAGGTCATCGCCGCGGCGCTGGAAGCTGAAGCCGCCCAGGGCCGGTACGACAGCCTGACCGATCCCCGCGATCTGGAAACAGCCCTGACCGCGCGGCTGGAACCCTACGACCAGCATTTCAGCGTCGGCAAACCGGCGCCGTCGGGCCCTGCTCCCGCACCCTCGGCGACGGCGTCGTCGATCCTCTCCCCGGTGCCCTTTCCCCTCGTCGCCGCCCGTGGCGGCCAGGGCTTCCGCGCGGTCCAGATCCTGCCCGGCAATGTCGGCCTGATCGACATGCGGATGTTCTCCCACTTCCAGGGGGCCGAGGATCCGGCTCGCAAACAGGTCGACGCCGCGCTTCAACTGATCTCGGGAGCCGACGCCGTCATCATCGATCTGCGCAACAACGGCGGCGGTTCGCCCGCCATGGTCGGCTATCTGGTCAGCGCCTTCGTCGGGCCGGACGCCGACGTCTATAACCGCTTCCATTCCCGCGAGGGCGAAAGCCGCGAGGCCCCGGCCCAGCCCTATGCCGCCCCGCGCCTGGACGTGCCGGTCTATGTCCTGATCCGCGGCCGCACCGGCTCGGCGGCCGAGGCCTTCGCCTACACAATGCAAGCGGCCAGGCGCGCCGTCATCGTCGGCGAGACCTCGGGCGGCGCGGCCAATCCCGGCGGTCCCGTCTTCACGCCCTCGGGCTATCGCATCTTCATCTCGACCGGCTCGCCGACCAATCCCCTGACCGGCGGCAACTGGGAGAAGATCGGCGTCCGCCCCGACGTGGCCGTGCCTGCCGAGGAGGCGCTGGATGCGGCCTGGAAGAGCGCGCTGGCCGGCCAGTCCGGCGCCGCGCCCGCCGCCGCGACAGAGGCTGTATGGGTGCGAGAAGCCCTGGACGCCAAGCCCGCCGCGTTCGACACCGCCGCCTACCTCGGCGCCTATGGCGGCTCCGTGGTTCAGGCCAGCGCGGAGGGCCTGACCTGGAAGAACGAGCGCCGCCCGGCCTGGCGTCTGCGCCTCCTGTCGCCCGACCTCTTCTTCGACGTGGACGAGCCCTATCGCCGCATCCGCTTCGTGCGCGACGAGACCGGCCGCGTCACCGCGCTGGAGGTTCTCGACAGCCAGACCGGCGTCACTCGCCTGCTGCGCCGCTCCGCCTAGGTTTGGGTTCGGTTACACCCGATCACACCTTGTTACGGGCGCGGGGTTGAATCGTGACGCCGATAGTCCGAGAAGGCATCCAACTAAAAACCGTCCTTGCTCAGGAGACCTCCCCATGACCGTTCGCGTCGCCATCAACGGCTTCGGCCGCATCGGCCGCCTCGTGCTTCGCTCGATCGTCGAGCATGGCCGCAAGGACATCGAGGTCGTGGCGATCAACGACCTGGGTCCGGTCGAGACCAACGCCCACCTGCTGCGCTACGACTCGGTGCACGGCCGCTTCCCCGGCACCGTGACCTCGGGCGAGGACTGGATCGACGTCGGCACGGGCAAGATCAAGGTCACGGCCGAACGCGACCCGGCCAACCTGCCCCACGCCGAGCTGAAGGTCGACATCGCCTTCGAGTGCACCGGGATCTTCACCTCCAAGGACAAGGCCTCGGCTCACCTGAAGGCCGGCGCCAAGCGCGTCCTGGTCTCGGCCCCCGCCGACAACGCCGACAAGACCATCGTCTTCAAGGTCAACCATGAGACCCTGACCGCCGATGACATCGTCGTCTCGAACGGTTCGTGCACCACCAACGCCCTGGCGCCCGTCGCCAAGGTGCTGAACGACCTGTTCGGCATCGAGCGCGGCTACATGACCACCATCCACGCCTACACCGGCGACCAGCCGACGCTGGATACGATGCACAAGGACCTGTACCGCGGCCGCGCCGCAGCCCTGTCCATGATCCCGACCTCGACCGGCGCCGCCAAGGCCCTGGGCCTGGTCCTGCCGGAACTGAAGGGCAAGCTGGACGGCTCGTCGATCCGCGTCCCGACCCCGAACGTCTCGGTCGTGGACCTGAAGGTCGTCGCCGCCCGCGACGTGACGGTCGAGGAAATCAACGCCGCCCTGCAAGCCGCCGCCGACGGCCCGATGAACGGCGTCCTGTTCACCACGACCGACCCGCTGGTCTCGTCGGACCTGAACCACATCGCCGCCTCGTCGACCGCCGCCCTGCCGCAGACGCAAGTCATCGACGGCAAGCTGGCCCGCGTCCTCAGCTGGTACGACAACGAGTGGGGCTTCGCGACCCGCATGGCCGACACCGCCCTGGTGATGGCCAAGTTCCTCTGATCCGGCCTCGCGCCTGACAGACTGCTGACCTATCAAGGGGCTCTCGCCGATCGGCTGAGGGCCCCTTGTTTCAAGACGACGGGCTTATGGCCCACATTCCCAGACGGATTCTCCCCATGACCTTCCGCACCCTCGACGACGCCGCTGACCTGTCCGGCCAGACCGCTCTGGTCCGCGTGGACTTCAACGTGCCGATGGAGGGCGGCAAGGTCGCCGACGACACCCGCCTGAAGGCCGCCCTGCCGACCATCCACCGTCTGCGCGAAGCCGGCGCAAAGGTGGTGCTGCTGGCCCACTTCGACCGGCCCAAGGGCGAGCGCGTGGCCTCGATGAGCCTGCGCCCCGTGGTCGAGCCGCTGGAGCTGCTGCTGCACGGCCCCGTCCGTTTCGCCGACGACTGCGTGGGCGATGAGGCCAAGGCCGCCGTGGCCGACCTCGACGCCGGCGGCGTGCTGCTGCTGGAGAACGTCCGTTTCCACAAGGGCGAGGAAAAGAACGACCCGGCCTTCGCCGCGCAACTGGCGGAACTGGGCGACCTCTACGTCAACGACGCCTTCTCGGCCGCCCACCGCGCCCACGCCTCGACGGAAGGGCTGGCCCGCCTCAAGCCCGCCTATGCCGGCTGCGCCATGGCCCGTGAGCTGTCGGCCCTGGACGCGGCGCTCGGCAATCCGCAGAAGCCCGTCATCGGCATCGTCGGCGGCGCCAAGGTCTCGACCAAGCTGGACCTGCTGAAGAACCTGGTCGCCAAGCTGGACTACCTGGCCATCGGCGGCGGCATGGCCAACACCTTCCTGCACGCGCAAGGCGTCGATGTCGGCGGTTCGCTATGCGAGAAGGACCTGGCCGAGACCGCGCTCGAAATCATCGAGGAAGCCCGTCAGAAGGGCTGCGAGCTGCTGCTGCCGGTCGACGTCGTGGTCGCCAAGGGCGTCAAACCGGGCATCGAATCGGGCGTCCGCGCCCTGGACCGCATCGCCGCCGACGACCTGATCCTGGACGCCGGGCCTGAGACCGTCGCCCGTCTGGTCCGCGCCATGGACCTGTCGAAGACCCTGATCTGGAACGGCCCGCTGGGCGTGTTCGAGGTCCCACCCTTCGACAAGGCCACGGTCGCCGCGGCCAAGCACGCCGCCGAACTAGCCAAGGCCGGCAAGCTGGTCGCCGTGGCCGGCGGCGGCGACACCGTCGCGGCCCTCAACCATGCGGGCACAGCCGACGACATGACCTTCGTCTCCACCGCCGGCGGCGCCTTCCTGGAATGGATGGAAGGCAAGGTGCTTCCCGGCGTCGAGGCCCTGCGCGCCTGACCTGACCTTTTGTCAGACTTCTGGACCCCGCCTCCTTGCAGAGGCGGGGTTTTCCGTACCTTCCGCTTCAGCGAACGCCGGGTTGGTCTGGTGACCCGGCGTGACTTCCCCGCCCCTTCGGGCTAAAGCCTCGGCAAAACAATACCGGCTCAGGAGAATACCCATGGCGCGCATCACGCTGCGACAACTGCTCGACCACGCGGCGGAGCACGACTACGGCCTGCCGGCCTATAACATCAACAACATGGAGCAGGGTCTGGCGATCATGGAGGCGGCCCATGAGGTCAACGCCCCGGTCATCATCCAGGCCTCGCGCGGCGCCCGCTCCTACGCCAACGACATCATCCTGGCCAAGCTGATCGACGGCCTGGCCGAGCTCTATCCGCACATCCCGGTCTGCATGCACCAGGACCACGGCAACGGCCCGGCCACCTGCGCCACCGCCATCCAGTACGGCTTCACCTCGGTGATGATGGACGGCTCGCTGGAAGAAGACGCCAAGACCCCCGCCTCCTACGAATACAATGTCGACGTCACCCGTCGCGTCACCGAAATGGCCCACTCCTGCGGCGTCTCGGTCGAGGGTGAACTGGGCGTGCTCGGCTCACTGGAGACCGGCATGGGCGAGGCCGAAGACGGCCACGGCTTCGAAGGCAAGCTGGACCACTCGCAACTGCTGACCGACCCGGATCAGGCCGTCGACTTCGTCAAGGCCACCAAGGTCGACGCTCTGGCGATTGCGATGGGCACCTCGCACGGCGCCTACAAGTTCACGCGCCAGCCGGACGGCGACGTCCTGGCCATGAACGTGATCGAGGAAATCCACCGCCGCCTGCCCAACACCCACCTGGTGATGCACGGCTCGTCCTCGGTGCCGCAGGACCTGCAGGACATCATCAACGCCTACGGCGGCCAGATGCCCCAGACCTGGGGCGTGCCGGTCGAGGAGATCCAGCGCGGCATCAAGCACGGCGTGCGCAAGATCAACATCGACACCGACAACCGGATGGCCATCACCGGCGCCATCCGCAAGGTCCTGGCCGAGAAGCCCAGCGAGTTCGACCCTCGCGCCTATCTGAAGCCCGCCAAGGAAGCCATGCGCAAGCTGTGCATCGAGCGCTACCAGCAGTTCGGCTGCGAAGGCCAGGCGTCCAAGATCAAGCCCCTGTCCACCGCACAGATGGCCAAGCGCTACGCCGCCGGCGAGCTGGACCCGCGCATCGGCTGATCCGCTCCGCCAGCGCTAGACTGACTGAATCGCCCGCCTTCGTTCCGAAGGCGGGCGTCGTCGTTTTCACCAGACCCCGTAGCGCCCGCCGATCGCGCCGATCACGGCCCGCGCCTCGATCTCAGCATAGCGCAGCTCTTCCTCAGCCCGCCGCGCATCGCGGCGCGCCTCCTGAAGCTCGCCGCGCACCTCGCGGATACGGTCGCGGATGCGGTCCCGCTCCTCATCGGTCAAACCTTCCTGGCGCAGTTCGCGCTGCTTGGCCTCCAGCTTGTCTTCACGGCTTTCGATGCGGCTGATGGCCGAGTTCAGGGCGCTTTCCGCCGAGGACACCGCCTGCTCGACGACGTAGATTCGCCGCCCGTCCTCATAGGCGGGCAGGAAGTCGCGCTCCTCGGCCGGCGAACAGACCCCGCCGTAGCTGTTCCCCTGCCGCCCCTGCCGGAAGCCGCTCTCCCAGGTGCAGTAGGTCCGAAGCCCATCCTCGCGCGCCGACAGATAGGCGCTGGGATTCGGCGCCGCCCCATACTTGGCGCAGGCCTGGGCATGATCGTCCAGCCGGCTGGGCCGATAGCCCGACAACCCATCGTGGTAGCCCTTCTCGCCCCAGGCCCCCGCGAGGCACTGCTCCTTGGTCATGGTGGTGCAGCCGGCCAGAAGCACAACGCCCGTTGCGGCGACGGCGGCGGCGATCACAAACCTCATGTCCCTCTCCCCAAAGCTGAACTGCGGCAAAGGACGACATGACGACCCGACCCGCAAGCCATGCTATTTCGCCCTATGGCCGATGAACCTTTGCTGACGGAAGACGACGACGCGGAAATTCTCGAGGCGCGCATCGATGCGCCCGGCGTCCGTCTGGACAAGGCCCTGGCCTCCGCCTTCCCGTCCCTGTCGCGCGCCCGGCTTCAGGCCCTGCTGGCCGAGGGCGCCGTCACCCGCGACGGCCAACCGGTCACCAGCGGCTCGGCCAAGGCGCAAGCCGGTCTCTACGCCGTCATCATGCCCCCGGTCGTCGCCGCCACGCCCCAGCCCGAGGCCATCCCCCTGACCGTCCTGTTCGAGGACGCCGACCTGATCGTCATCGACAAGGCGCCCGGCATGGCCGCTCATCCGGCCCCCGGCTGCGAGACCGGCACCCTGGTCAACGCCCTTCTGGCCCACTGCGGCGACAGCCTGTCGGGCATCGGCGGCGTGGCCCGCCCCGGCATCGTCCATCGCCTGGACAAGGACACCTCGGGCGTCATGGTCGCCGCCAAGACCGACCGCGCCCACCAGGGCCTGTCCGCCCTGTTCGCGACCCACGACATCGAGCGCACCTACATCGCCCTGACGCGCGGCGCCCCCTCGCCGGAAAAGGGCCGCATCCAGACCCTGATCGGCCGTTCCCCCCACGACCGCAAGAAGATGGCCGTGCTCAAGGGCGGCGGGCGCGAGGCCATCACCGACTATGTGGTGCAGCGCACCTTCGGCCAGCCGGCCAAGGCCTCCGGCGCCCCCATGGCCGCCCGCGTCGCCTGCACCCTGCACACCGGCCGCACGCACCAGATCCGCGTCCACCTGGCGTCGAAAGGCGCGCCCCTGCTCGGCGACCCGGTCTATGGCTCGGGCAGCCCCGCCGCCCCGGTCCGCGCCGCCGTCGCCCAGGTCGGCCTGACGCGTCAGGCCCTCCACGCCGCCGTCCTCGGCTTCGTCCACCCGGTGACCGGCCAGGCCCTGCGCTTCGAAACCGCCCCGCCCGAAGACATGCGGCGGCTGGAAGCCCTCCTGGCCGAGCTTTAGCCTCAGGTCACCCGCGTCAGGCGCACCGCCATCCACTGCCGTCCCGGCAGGGCCAGCGTCGGCCGCGCCGGATCGTGGAAGAAGTACTTCGTGTCCTTCTGCGCCAGAGTGAACACGCCGGGCACGGCCTCGACCGTCATGTTCCAGGTGTCGATGACGTCGGCGCGGAAGCGTTCGCCGCCGGTGATCTCGTCGCGCGGCACGTCCACGGCCCATTCGGTCGGGGCGTCGTCGCCGAAATAGCGCAGGTAGTACTGCCCCGGCACGCCGCCGAGGTGCTGCTCCCACCACTTGTCGATCGGCTCGATCCCAGGACGCGGCCCCGCCTCCATGATCGTCTTCAGGAAGGCCAGCCGCGGCGCGCTCTCGCCGCGCAGTTCGCCGCCCTCGCCCAGCCAGAACTCGCCGCCGTCGACGGGGAAGCACTCCGAATGGCCGACATAGGTCCCGGCGATCAGGCCGTGCCAGAAGGCCCGCACCATCTGCGGTCCGGTCAGGTTGCCCCACCGTTCGCTCAGCGCGCCCTCGTAACAGACCTCGTCGAAGATCACCGCCTTCTGCCAGACGCTGCGATAGGTCTCAGCCCGCGCGTCGTCCAGCACGGCCGATCCGTTCTGGATGCTGGAATGGGTCACCCAGGGCTTGCCGTTGTCGTACAATCGCCGCCAGTTGTGGATCGACCGCAGCCGGCCATAGGGATCGCTGGCCTGCACCACCTGGAACAGACGGTCCCAGTCCGCATCCGTCTTGGTCTTCAGGATGTCGAACTCGTTGGCCATCGACCACCAGACGTTCCGATAGGCCGCCAGCCGCGCCACGACATAGCGGAGATACCGGTCATCCGCCTCGGCCGGCATCTCATCGAAGCCGTACCGGCCGTCATAGGGATGGAACAGGATGACGTCCGCCTGAACGCCCAGCGCGCCCAGTGCGGCGACGCAGGCCTCCAGCCGCTGGAAGTAGGCCGGGTTGAACCGCGTCAGATCCCAATCCCGGTCGCCCGGCCCGGTCTTCTCGAACGGGAACAGGGCCTCGTTGGTCTTCACCGAGGCGTTGGGAAAGACCAGCATCCGCATCTTGTTGAACGGCGCCGCTTTCAGCGTCTCCAGCGTCTGCGCTCGTTTCGCCTGCGGCTGATGGGTCCAGCCATAGGCCGTGGTGCCGATCTGGCGGTAGGGCGTGCCGTCGGCATGGGCGAAGTGATAGGCGTCGACCACCCCGACCGGGCCGTGGTTGCCGGCGCCGGGCGCCACGGCCTCGAACCGCCCTTGCTTTCCATTCAGAGCCGCCAGCGCGCTCTCGCTGGTCCAGCGCCACACGCCGGTGTCGGGCGGCGAGAAGCGGATGCGCCACACGCCATCACCATCATAAAAGCCCGGCGCGCGCACCGTCGTCCGCCCGTCGGTGAAGACCCCGACCACGTCGACGGCGAAGGGATTGCCCGCCGTCGTCGCCGGCAGGGCGACCTCGAACAGGCCCCAGCGCTCGACGCGCCCTGCCGGCGCCTCGGCCCTCGCCGCGCCCGCCAGTCCCAGAGCCGCCGCGCTGATGATCGCGCCCCTGCGCGTCATGTCCTGCGTCATTCACCCCTCCCCAGAAGCAATTGTCCACCGGTGTCATACGAAAGGCGGCCCCGCGCTGGCAAGCGCGTCAGCCTGCCGCGCCCTAACCCTTGATTAGCAACAGTAAGTGTTCTATATAAAGCGCACCCGAATGGGTGGCTTGGGAGCCACAGTCACGGCTTCGTGTGACGATCCGCCCCTACACAAGGCGGCAACCCATACCCATCTGGATCGGTTGAGGGGTGAGGCGATGGCGCACGCATGTGGTCATGGCCGCGACGCCTGCTCTTGCTTTTGGTCGGAGGGACCACGTCTCATGGCTAACTCGACGCTCGCGGTAATGTCGCCTGAACAGGGACTGTCGCGCTATCTCACGGAAATCCGTAAGTTTCCGATGCTCACCAAGGACGAGGAGTTCATGCTCGCCAAGCGTTGGTCTGAGCACCAGGACCCCGAAGCGGCCCACCGCCTCGTCACCTCTCACCTTCGTCTCGTGGCCAAGATCGCCATGGGTTATCGCGGCTACGGCCTGCCGATCGGCGAAGTGATCTCCGAGGGCAATGTCGGCCTGATGCAGGCCGTCAAGAAATTCGATCCCGACAAGGGCTTCCGCTTGGCCACCTACGCCATGTGGTGGATCCGCGCGTCCATTCAGGAATACATCCTGCGCAGCTGGTCGCTCGTGAAGATGGGCACCACCGCCGCGCAGAAAAAGCTCTTCTTCAACCTTCGCAAGGCCAAGAGCCAGATCTCGGCCTTCGAGGAAGGCGACCTGCATCCCGAGCACCTCGCCGCCATCGCCACCAAGCTGGGCGTGACCGAGGAAGAGGTCACCAACATGAACCGCCGCCTCGGCGGCGACGCCTCGCTGAACGCGCCGCTGCGCGCCGACGGCGAAAGCGAGTGGCAGGACTGGCTGGCCGACGACGACGCCGTTAGCCAGGAAACCCAGCTGGCCGAGAGCGAAGAAAAGTCGATCCGCATGAGCCTCCTGCAAGAGGCCATGGAGGAACTGACCGACCGCGAGAAGCACATCCTGACCGAACGCCGTCTCAAGGACGATCCGGTCACCCTGGAAGAACTCGCCAGCCAGTACGGCGTGTCGCGCGAGCGCGTGCGTCAGATCGAGGTCCGCGCCTTCGAGAAGCTGCAAAAAGCCATGCGCGCCGCCGCCGAGGAGCGGAATCTGGTCGACGCTTAAAACCCCTTCTCCCCTTGAGGGAGAAGGTGGCAGGCGAAGCCTGACGGATGAGGGGTGTCGTCGCCTCCCATCCGACCACGGCCGCCACGCCTTATCCCGCCCGGGACAGGCTCTCGGGCGAGGCCAGGGCCAGCACCGCGCCGACCGGCCCGCCCAGCGTCGCCTTGGTCAGCGCACCGCCCGCCAGCGTCGTCTCGAGCCCCGCCGCGGCGATGGCCAACGAGGCGTCGCCGGTCTTGATGGCAAGAGCCTTCAGCGTTTCGGCCTGCTGCTTGATCGCGCGCACGGCCTGCATGGGATCGCTGTCGAACTGCGCCATGGCCGAGTTCAGGATCCGCATCGCCTGGTCCTTGACCGCCACCACGGCTTCCGCCGCAGACGCCGGCTTGTCCGCCTTGCGCTTGCCCGGTCCGGCGTAGTCGTCGGAGTTGAAGCGGCGACGGTCCGGTCCGATGTAGCCCACCGCCTCGACCCAGTCGCGCGGCTTGGTGGCCAGGTTCTCGACCCGGCGGAACAGGTCGCCGCTGGTGAAAGGCTTCCTCAGGAACTCGTGCACCCCGGCGTCGCGCGCACCCTTGATGCTGCTGGCGGTCGCCTCGGCCGTAACCATGATGATCGGCACGCGCCGGCACGACAGGCTGGAGCGCCGGATGCGTCGCGCCAGGGCCTCGCCGTCCAGACGCGGCCCCGCCCGTTCCGTCAGGATCAGCCCCGGCTCCATCTCGCGCGCCAGATCGATCACCCGCGCCTCATCGCTCTCGACCGCGACATCGCGCGAGCCAAAGCCTTTCAGCAGATCAGACAAAAGCCGCGCGGCGGCGGGATTGGGATCGACGATGAGCACCCGGCGCACGACCGGGGCGATCCTCTGCATCGTCTTGGCGTCTAAAGCGAACAAGGCTCAGCTCCATACTAGAGCCGAGAAGGTAAACTCAGGGGGTTAAGGGGCCGTTTCCCTTTTCGGGACGCAGCCCCCTGCCTGGGGCCTTACCCCTGGAACGGATCGCGCATCAGAATGGTGTCGTCCCGCTCGGGGCTGGTCGACAGCAGGGCCACCGGCGCGCCAATCAGTTCCTCGATCCGGCGCACGTATTTCAGCGCATGCGCGTTCAGGTCCTTGAAGGTCCGCACCCCGCCCGTGCTCTCGGTCCAGCCTTCCAGCTCCTCGAACACCGGCTCGGCCGAGGCCTGATCCTTCAGGCTCGACGGCAGGTAGTCCAGCACCTCGCCGTTGATGCGATAGCCGACGCAGATCTTCAGCGTCTTCAGACCGTCCAGCACGTCCAGCTTCGTCAAGGCGATGCCGTCGATGCCGTTGATGGCCACCGACTGGCGCACCAGCACGGCGTCGAACCAGCCGCAACGCCGCGCCCGGCCCGTGTTGACGCCGACCTCGCGGCCCACGACCGCCAGGTGCTCGCCGACCTCGTCGTTCAGCTCACAGGCGAAGGGGCCCTCGCCCACGCGGGTCGTATAGGCCTTGACGATGCCCAGCACATAGCCGACGCCGCGCGGCCCGATGCCCGATCCCGCCGCCGCCTGCCCGGCCACGGTGTTGGACGACGTCACATAGGGATAGGTGCCGTGGTCCACGTCCAGGAAGGCGCCCTGCGCCCCCTCGAACAGCACGCGCTTGCCGTCCTTCTGGGCCTGATCCAGCACGCGCCAGGCCGGCTTCACATAAGGCAGGATCTTCGGCGCGATCTCCAGCAGCTGCGCCAGCAGCGCCTCGGGGTCGATCGGCTCCAGCCCCAGTCCCGCGCGCAGCGGATCATGGTGCGAGCGCAGGCGGTCGATCTTGATCTTCAGGTCGTCTTCGTTGGCCAGGTCGCAGACGCGGATGGCGCGACGGCCCACCTTGTCCTCATAGGCCGGACCGATGCCGCGGCCGGTCGTGCCGATCTTGGCGCCCGGCGCGCTGGCGGCGGCCTCGCGCGCCACGTCCAGGGCCGGATGGATCGGCAGGATCAGGCAGGCGTTGTCGGCGATGGTCAGGATGTCGGGGGTGATGGCCACGCCCTGGGCCTGGATCTTCTCGATCTCACCGACCAGATGCCAGGGATCAACAACCACGCCGTTGCCGATGATCGAGGGCTTGCCCTGCACCACGCCCGACGGCAGCAGCGCCAGCTTGTAAACCTTGCCGTCGACGACCAGCGTATGCCCGGCGTTGTGCCCGCCCTGGAACCGCACCACCATGTCGGCGCGATTGGACAGCCAGTCCACAATCTTGCCCTTGCCCTCGTCGCCCCATTGGGCGCCGACCACTGCGACGTTAGCCAAGACCGTTTCTCCGCAATCCAGAATGCGGTGGGAGCCTATAACCCCTGAATCGTCCGGAGTCGCCCCGAACGCGCAGAATTATCCAGCCAGCTCGCTGACCGCCGTCTGGAACGCCCATTCCAGCCAGGGCGTGGCCGCGACCACGTCCGCCGTCTCGACCGTGCAGCCGCACCACAGACGCAGGCCCGGCGGGGCGTAGCGGTGCGGCTCCATGTCGAACACCGCCCCCTCGTCTTCCAGCAGGGCCTTGAACCGCTTCACGAACGCCTTCTGCCCCGCCTCGTCCATCGCCGCGATGCGCGGATCGACGAACTTCAGGCAGACCGAGGTGGTCGAACGGATTTCCGCCCGGTCCGGCAGGAAGGCGATCCAGTCGGTCCGCTCCACCCATTCGGCCAGGGCCGCATAGTTCCGGTCCGTGCGGCGGATCAGCTCAGGCAGTCCGCCCGCGCCCTTGGCCCACTCCAGGGCGTCGATCCAGTCCTCGATGGTCAGGATGGAATAGGTGTTGATCACCACCCCGTCCGCCAGGGTCCGGTCAAAGCCCTTCTTGTCGGTCAAACGCAGCACCTTGGGGATCGACCGCTCGGGCTTGTAGGCGTCCAGTCGCGCCACCGCGCGCGGCGACAGCACCATGACGCCGATGCCCGCCTCCCCGCCCAGCGCCTTCTGGAAGCTGAAGGTGGTCACGTCCAGCTTGTCCCACGGCAGGTCCATCGCAAAGGCCGCCGAGGTCGCGTCGCAGATGGTCAGCCCCTCGCGGTCGTCCGCGATCCAGTCGGCGTTGTCGACCCGCACGCCCGAGGTCGTGCCGTTCCACGGGAACACCACGTCCTTGTTCGGATCGACTTGGGTCATGTCGGGCAGCTCACCCCAGGGCGCCGTCAGCACCTCGGGCTCCAGCTTAAGGTGATCGCGCACGTCGGTCGCCCAGACCTGACCGAAGTTCTCATAGGCCACGACCTGCACCGGCCGCTCGCCCAGCATCCCCCACAGCGCCGCCTCGACCGCGCCCGTGTCCGACCCCGGCGTATAGAGCAGCACATAGTCCTCGGGCGGCGCCAGCACCTCGCGCGTCAGCTTCAGGCCATAGGCGAACCGATCCACCACCTCCGGCGCGCGGATGCCCCGCCCCAGCAGGTTGGTCGGCAGCCCCGCTAGCGACCACCCCGGACGCTTGGCCGTCGGACCAGCGGAGAACCACGGGCGAGCCGGCTTGGCGTCAGGCTTGGCAGTCATAGGCGTCGTTCCTCGGGGAGAAGGATAGAAGGTCGGCTCAGCGTCCGGGCTTGTAGGGGCGCTTGTCGCGCCACTCGGTCGCGAACCGGATCAGTTCGTCGTCGGGCGTTTCCGGCAAGGTCACCGCCAGCCTGGCCAGCAGGTCGCCGCGCTTGCCCCCGGCATAGGCGCCGCGTCCCTTGAGCCGCAGCACCTTGCCGCTGTTCGAGCCCTTGGGGATGGTCATCATCACCGCGCCCTCGGGCGTCGGCACCTGGATCTTGCCGCCCAGCACCGCGTCGGGAACCGACACCGGCAGGTCCATGGTCAGGTCCGCCCCGTCGCGCTTGAACACCGGATGCGGCGCGATCTTCAGCTCGATCAGGGCGTCGCCCGCCTGACCGCCGCGTCCCGGCGCCCCCTGCCCCTTCAGCCGGATCACCTGGCCCTCGGACGCCCCCTTGGGAATGGCCACGTCCAGCATCCGCCCGTCCGAGAACTGGATGCGGCGCGTCGTCCCGGCGATGGCGTCCTCCAGACTGACCTCCAGCGTCGCGCGCACGTCCTGGCCCTTGCCGCCGAACCCGCCGCCGAAGCCGCTCTTGGCCCGTCCGCCCCCGCCGAAGGCGCCGAACAGCTCCTCCAGGTCGATGTCCTCGAACCCGCCGCGTCCGCCCGAGCCGCCAAAGCCGCCAAACCCGCCCTGACGGCCGCCCCCGCCTGGATGGCCGCCGCCAAAGCCGCGAAACTGCTCGCGTCCGTCCGCGTCGATCTCGCCGCGATCATACTTGGCGCGCTTCTCGGCGTCGCCCAGCAGGTCGAAGGCGGCTGTGATGCGCTTGAACCGCTCCTCGGCGACCTTGTCGCCCGGATTCTTGTCCGGGTGCAGTTCCTTGGCCAGCTTGCGGAACGCCTTCTTGATCTCGTCCGCGCTCGCGCCCTTGGAAACGCCCAGTTCCTTGTAGGGATCGCCAGCCACGTCGAGTTTGCTCCGAGATCAGAAAAGCCAGAGCGTCAGTTAAGCCATGCGCCCCCCCGCTGGAAGGGGCAGATATGGTTTAGAGCAGCCTCACGACCGCTTCGGTGCCCCAGCCATAGCCCTCGCCCCACTGGGCCACGGCGATCCGCGCGCCCGCGCCCGGCCCGCCGGGGAAGTCCGCCGCCATCGGCCCCGCCGCATAGACCGTCTCCAGTCCCTCGACCTCCCAGACGCGCTTCTCCACCCCGTCGTCCAGCACCCGCACCCGGAACCGACGCGGATCGACCTCAAGGGGCTCCAGGTCCCAGCGATCGCCCCCGATCCGCACGCGCGGCGTCCACGACAGCCGTCGCCCGCCGCCCTCGACCGTCGCGCCCAGATGCGCCGGCCGCCAGGGCCGCGCCGACCGCGCCTCCCATGTGAAGGTGATCTCGGCGGACCCCGCCCCGCCCGGCGGGGCGCCCGCCGGTCCGGCTCGCCACAGACGCGGCAGGCCACGTTCGTCCGCGCTCATGTCCACGCGCGGCAGGGTCCGATCCAGCATCACCATCAAAGCACCGACTGACGCCCCGGCCGCCGTCGCCGCTTCGCTCCCCTGCTGCCCGCGCAGCAGGCCGCTGAGCCGCCAGATCTCTCCGCCGACCAGATCCGCGCGCCGATACTGCACCACCTCCCAGCCCGCCGCCGTCTCGACCGCCACGGCGTTGCTTCCCCCCAGCACGGCTGCGGCAGACAGGCTTTGCGGCGCCGTCCCCTCGATCCGCACCGTGATCGCATTGGTCTCGTCCCAGCGCCCCAGCACGCCCCGCGTCAGCGGCTCGATCAATACCCCGACCGTCGCCGGCTGCGTCACGCTCGCGCGCGGCGTCAGCGTCGCCGCGTCCTGCCCCCCGTGCAGCGTCATCGGCCGCCACGGCTCGGCGGCGATCACGGCCACAGGCCGGCCGTCGTCCTCCGCGCCCGGCCCAAACCCCGGAATGGGCGGCAGGTCCAGCAACCGCAGGAAGGGCGCCCCGACCACGCTCGGCGGCTCGCCCGGCCGCCAGTCGGGCGTGGCCTCGGCGGACGCGATTCGCACGACCGGCTCCAGCGTCGCCGTCGGGTGCTCGTCCCAGTCCAGCCGTGCGGCGCGCCATTCGCCCGCTCGGCCTTCTACCTCGACGACATCGCCGGGCTCCAGTCGCAAAGCCTCCAGCGGACCCAGCCGGGCCGTCAGCCGCTCGCCCTCCCCGCCCGTCGCCAAGGCCCGCCGCGCCGCGCTCGTCGCCAGTGCGGCGTCGCACACCACCGGCAGGTCGGCGTCCACCCCGCCGCCGTCGCCGCCCTGTTCGGCCCGCGCCGTGACCGATCCGGTCTGATAGTCCGCCGTCTCGTCGATGAAGCGCACCCGGGCCGCGCTCGGCCTCGGCTCCAGCGACCGCTCCGCCGCCAGGCCTCCCCCCTCGTCCGGCAGGGCCAGAGTCGTCGGCGTCAGGGTCAGCACCGCCGCCTCGTCCCCCGACACCGCCACCCGTCCGTCGCGCTCCGCCGCCGTCGCGCCGAAGGCGGCCAGCAGCGGCTCCAGCGCATCGCGCGTCCGCATCGGCCGGTCGATCACATAGCCCGCCGCCTCGCCCTCCAGCGACCCGACGACAAAGTCGTCCTCGTCCAGCCCCCCGCGCCTCAGCACCGCCGCGATCAAATCGACCGCCTCGCCGCTCATCCGTCCGTTCAGCCAGTGACCCGCGCGCCAGGCCCCAGCGTCTGCCCAGACCTCCTTCAGCGCCGGAAATGCAGGATAAGGCCGCGCGTCCCAGCACCAGGCGTCGGCCCCGTCCAGCATCGCCCCGCCATAGACCGACGAGACTGGATTGTTCTGCGGGTCGGCATAGTGCTTCAGCACCGCCTCCAGCGCCCGTCGCTGCATCCGGTCGTCCCGCGCCCCCGTCGAAAACGGCGGCAGGGCGTTCTCCGTGCTCTTGGGGTCCTGGAACAGGTTGGGCGCATTGCCGCCCCTATCCACCGCCGCACAGCCGAACTCCGTCAGCCGGATCGGCTTCATCTTCGGAATCCATTCCGTCGGCGTCGCGCTGCGCACGCCCTCCACGCGCTCATGGTGCAGGTTCGACCACCACCCCTTCAGGTCCTTGGGCCGGAACACCCAGCCGTCGCCGTGGGCCGTATCAAGGATGGGCGTCCGCGCCTGCGCCGCCCGGTCGGCGTCCGAGGCGTAATACCAGTCGTAGCCCTCGCCGCCCGCCACCTGCTCGGCCAGATAGACGGCCGAGGACGGCCCCCGGAACCCGGCCTCGGCGTCCAGACCGCCGCCCCCGTCGCGCCAGTCGCCCGCCCGCCAGTCGCCCAGCGGCGGATACCAGTCGATCCCGACGTAATCGATGTTCGCATCGGCCCACAGCGGGTCCAGATGGAACCGAACCTCGCCGTCCGCCTGCCGCCCGAAATACTCCGACCAGTCGGCGGCGTAGGACAGCTTCACCCCCGCCCCGACCACCGCCCGGCACTCCGCCGCCAGCGCCCGGAACTGCGCCACGGCCGGAAAGCCGCCGTCCGCATCGCGCGTCCAGGTCAGGCCCCGCATCTCCGACCCGATCAGCAGCCCGTCCGCGCCTTCTTCTGACGCGATCCCCGCATAGTGCAGCGCCAGCCGCCTCAGGCCCCAGCCCTCGGCCTCGCCGAACATCGCCGCCACCTCGGCTTCCGCGCTCGCCCCGTCGCTCCCCTTGATCCGCCCCCGCCACGGATAGCCGACGCAGTCCATGAAGACGAAGGGATAGAGCGTCACCTCCAGCCCCCTTGCCTTCAAGGCCCGGATCGCCTGCCGCACGGTCTCGTCCGACGGCGTCCCGCCATAGGCCGGCCCCACGCCGCCCTGGGCGTCCTCGACCTCTGAGATCAGGTGCGCCTCGCCCCGTTCCAGACCCGCCACCTTCCAGGTCAGCGGCTCGGTCGCCTTGGAGCGGTTCTCCACCCCCGGCCGGATGCGGCATTCGCCCGCGCGCTCGTCGTCGCCGAACCAGCCGACGATCAGGCTGACCCGCTTCAGCTTCGGGGCCTGGATCATCAACTGATCCAGCGACACCAGCAGGTCCGCCCGTCCCTCGGCGTGATGCACGTTCTCCGCCGTCGTCTTCGTCAGCCCCTCGCGGCGCATCACCGCCTCGCTCGCCAGACAGAACTCCCCGGCGCCGGGGATCAGGCAGACGCCTTCCAGCAAATCCTCCAGCCGCCCCTCGCCCGGCGCCCGGCGGAACACCTCGAAGGCCAACTGCGGCGCCCGATTGCCGAACGCCCCCAGCGGCAGATCCTCGAACACCACATAGGCCGTGCCGCGAAACGCGGGCGCCGTCCCTTCGACCGCCTCGATCAGCGGGTCTGGCGTCTGATCCTGCGTCCCGCGATGCACCCGCATCGTCACCCCGGTCAGATCCAGCGGCTGGCCGTCGGCCCAGATCCGCCCCACCCCGTCGATCGGACCCTCGCCCAGGGCCACGGCGAAGCTCAGCGAGTAGTCATACTCGACCGTCTTCTGCCCGCCCTTGCCGCCCGAACGCTTGGTCTTGCTCTCCAGAAACCGCGCGGCCCAGATCACCTGCCCCGCCACGCGCGCGCGTCCGAAAACGCACGCCATCGGCGCGCCGTCCGCCGAAGACTGCAGGGTCAGCGCCTCCAGTCTCGGCCCCTTCTGCCGCGTCGACGACAGACCGGCGACCAGCCGATTGTCGACGGCCCGTCCGATGGTCGCGCCGACAAAGGCGCCGATCGGCCCGCCGATGGACCCGCCCGCCGCCGCCAGAACCACCTGCGCCATTCAAGCCTCCTTGATCGTCGGCCAGCGGAAGGCCGCGACCAGTCTTCGCCGCCACCACGGCCCCATCCAGCTCTCGACCACCGACCGCCCCCAGTAGGCGTGGATCATCTTCCATTCCGGCCCGTCATCAGCTGACAGGATGGCGCAGTGCTTGGCCGGACAACCGGCGCTCATGCGGAACAGCAGCACGTCGCCGGCCCGCGCCGCCTCCGGCGCAATCTCGATCAGCCAGCGCCGCGCCGCGTGCAGCAGCGCCTCCTCGCCGCCCACCTCGGCCCAGTCGGGGCGATACGGCGGCGGGCTCTCCGGCTCCTCGCCCATCACCTCGCGCCACACCCCGCGCACCAGGCCCAGACAGTCCGCGCCCTCGCCCCTCACGCTGGCCTGATGCCGATAGGGCGTCCCCAGCCAGTCGCGCGCGGCGACGATCACCTGGTCCCTCATCGGCGGCTCCCGCCGTCGTGGCGGCCGCCGTCCGCCGGTCGCGCGGCGATGAAGTCATCGCCCGGGATGTCGGGAAAGCCCTGGAAGTTGACGCCGTTGCCGAACCGTCCGGTGCAGCTGCTCCAGCGCTTGTCGCATCGACGCCCGGCGATCGCCTCGACGCTCAACCCGCACCGCGCATCGCCCAGAACGGCGTCGCAGGTTCGGCCATATGTCCGCCCGACGACCCGCTCCAGCGCCGCCATCGGCCCGTCCAGATCGGCGACAAAGGCCCCGTTCGCGCGCCGGATCCGCGCCAGGGTTCCGGCCCAAAGCCTCACCCTCAGCGCGGGCTTCATCCAGTCCACGCGCCACAACTCGACCCGAGCCTGATCATAGAGGCCCGTCGAAATGTCATCTTCAGTGATCGCGGCGTCATCCAGCCCGCCGGACGCCGACAGCCCGCCCGCCGCCAGGCCGACCGCGCCCTCGCCCGCCCCCGCCGTCCAGCCGCTGCCCGCCCGGCAGACCACGCCCTCCAACTCCAGGTCGCGATCATGGTCGGTGAATCCCAGGGTCTCCCCGTCCGTCCGCCGCAGCACCCAGGCATGGCACAGCATCGCCGCCCCGCTCTCGATGCGGGCGGCCATCTCCTCCGGTAGATCGCGCATGGCTAGACCCGCACCTCGATCAGCGGCATGGCGACCATCCGCCCGGCCCCAAAGCTCTCCAGCGTCACCTCGATCCGGTCGGCGTCGAAACGCACCGGCGTGTCGAAGACGAAGCCCGCCGTCACCACGGCGCCCGACATCGGCGGCGTGGCCAGGGTCATCTCCCCTGTCAGGTGATCCAGCGCGAAGGCTGTCGTCTCGACGCCGTTCACCGCCACGCGCGCCGAACCTTCAACCGGCTTCGCAATCCGCCGCACATGGTCGCCATAGGTCTTGCCCAGGCGGAACATCCGTCGCACCCCGTCCCCGGTCCCGATCCTCTGGTCCGTCGCCGCCACGGCCTCGCCGGGCGCACAACTCTTGAAGTCAGCGAAGTCGCGGAACCGGAAGCCGTACAGCCGCCCACGTCGCGCCTCAAAAAACGCCGTCATCGCCGCCATGTCGTCCAGCGACCGCAGCCCCGCCCCGATCAGGTAGCGCCTGCGCCCCTCGGCCCAGGGCGTCGAGCGCCGCTCGAAACCGGATCCCAGCGTCGTGATCTCCGTCCGTCGCTCAACCCCGCCGGTCGACCCGAACGCCAGCCGCGCGGGCAGACGCACCTCATGAAAGGCCATCAAAGACTCCTGTTATCTTGCTTTTCCGCGACACCCCGTCCAGTGACCCCGGGGCGGTCCCTTCGACCGCGGTCGGGGGACCTCCATGCGCGGTGAAATTCTCAGCTACGACGCGGTCAGCGGCGAAGGCCTGATCAGCGGCGACGATCTGATGCGCTATCGCTTCTCACGGATCGACGTCGGCGGCGCCCAGGAGCCCGCTCCGGGCCTGCGCGTCGATTTCGTGCTGCTCGACGACCGCGCCAGCCAGATCATCCCTCTGCTTGTTCAGGCCGGAGGGCTGTCGCCGACAGCCTTCGGTCCGGCCGAGCCCGCGCTCGGGATGTGGGCCTATTTCGTCCGTTGCGTCCGCCAGAAGTTCGTCGACGGCGACGGCCGCGCGCGACGGCTGGAATACTGGTCCTTTGTCCTCTTCGCCTGGCTGACGATGATGGCGGCCTTCCTGCCCTTCTTCTTCCTCGTGGGCCTGGACTACGAGAGTGATTCACTTTCCGCCGTCACCGTTCTGGCCATGCTGGCGCCCGCCCTATGGGGACTGTTCCTGATGTTTCCCGGCATCGCCCTGGCTTCGCGGCGTCTGCACGACGTCGGCCTGTCGGGCTGGCTCTATCTGATCAGCTTCGTCCCCTATGTCGGCGGCCTCTTCATGCTGGTCGTGGGCTGCATTCCCTCCCAGCCCCACCCCAATCGCTACGGCCTCACGCCGAAACGATTCTGACCCAAACTGAGACTCGTTCTTAAAAACCTGACTTAAGGTCACGCTTCGGGTTGTCTGGAAACCGTCGCTCGGTCATGTTCTGGCTCATGCGGCCGGGGGCCGTTCAGAACTCAGGAGACTTGCGCGTGCGCGGTGAAATTCTCAGCTACGACGATGTATCGGGCACGGGCCTGATCAGCGGCGACGACAGCATCCGTTACGGCTTCGCCCGTTCGGCCATCCAGGCCGGCGGCGTCATCCGCGCCGGCGCCCGCGTCGATTTCGTGCCGGAAGGCCTGGAAGCGACCCAGATCATGGTCCTGGCCGGCGACCCCGCCGCCGCCTTCGGCCAGGCCGCCAGTTCGGCCTACGTCGCCCGCGACACCGGCGGCGGTTACGACTTCGCCAGCGCCATGTTCTCGTTCAACGGCCGCCTGCGCCGCCAGCACTTCTGGATCAGCTGGCTGATCCTGTTCGGCGTCAGCATCGTCACCGGCTGGCTGCCGATCATCGGCGGCCTGATCGGCCTGGTCCTGATCTGGCCCAACCTGGCCATCTCGGTGAAGCGCCTGCACGACATGGGCAAGTCCGGCTGGTTCGTCGTCATTCCCTATGTCGCCATGATCATCGGCTTCATCATGATCATCAGCGCCGTCGGCATGGCCATCTTCACCAACCCCCAGGCCTTCGAGAACGAAGACCCCGCGGCAGCCCTGTCCATGGTGGGTTCGATGATGGGCGGCTTCGCCGTCATGGGTCTGGTCGGCCTGGCCTTCCTGCTCTGGATCGGCATCACCGACAGCCAGCGCGGCGACAACAAGTTCGGCCCTAATCCCAAGGGCGAATGATCGACCTGAAGGGCGCTCTTCGGAGCGCCCTTTTTCATTGAGGCTACCGCGCGCCACACGGCGGCTTCCTGCTTGAGCCTCATTCTTCTCTTGCTATCGCGCGGCGCGCGGCGCCTCCGCTGCCCTAGCGCCGCTACATCCTTCGCGCGCCCAGCGCCGTCGCCCGCGCCAGCATCCGTGCGATCTGCGCCTCGGACCGCAGCAGGCCCTGCGCCCCGCCGTCCACGCTGACATTGACCGTCACGCCCGCTCCGCCGCTCATCGGTTCGATGCTCCCCGCGCCCGCCGGTCGAAACACCTCCGGCCCGCGCTCGCCGACCAGATAGGCCCCGCCGCCCAGCACCGGCCCGCCCTCGGCCCGCGCCCCTCCGAACCCGCTCAACACCGCCGAGATCGCGTCCGACAGACCCCCGCCTCGGCCCGAACCCGCCGCCGCATTGACGGCGTTCAGCACCGCCCGCGCCAGTTCGGCCAGGGTGACCTCCCCGTCCGCCGCCGCCCGCGTCAGCGACCGCGTCAGGCTCTCGCCCGCCCGTCCGAACGCCTCCTCGATCGAGGCCGCCGCCCGCTCCGCCGGTTCCCGCAGCGCCTCCAGCGCCGCCGCCGCCTCCGCCGCCTTCACCGGCACGGCGTCGATCCCGTCCGGCCTGAAACTGTCCGTCATCCGTCATCCTTTCTCCCTCCCCTTCATGGGGAGGGTGGTCGCGCAGCGACCGGGTGGGGAGGGCCAGGCGATCCTCAGCGCAGCGTCTGACTTGCCTCGCCGCCCCCACCCGGCCTCGCCTTTCAGGCTCAGCCACCCTCCCCATGAAGGGGAGGGAGAGGTCACGCCTTGTCCGGCCAGCGCGCGTGCATCCGTTCCAGCTCGCCGCGCCCCAACGGCGCCGCCTGCATCGGCCCCGCCGTCAGCATCCGCCACTCCTTCAGCGACAGCCGCCAGAACCCCTCCGGCGCCACGCCCATCCGCGCCGCCGCCTGCAACATCTCGCTCCACGGGGTCATGCCGCGGCCGCAAACGCCTTCGCCACCGCCTCCGCCGCCTCGCGCGGATCGACGGCGGCGCTCGCCAGCCCGTCCGCCAGCGCCCCCTCGCCCCCGCCCCGCAGCAAGGCCGTCAGCACCACCATCAGATCCCGCGCCGACAGCGCCCGCATCCGCTCAGCCAGCCCCGCCATCCCGGCTGTGCCCAGCCCCGTCTCGATCTCGGCCAGCGCCCCCAGCGTCAGACACAGCCTCCGCTCCGCCCCCGCCAGCACCGCCGTCGCCTCGCCCCGCACGCCGTTGGCTCCACGCATTGTCGCACACCCTTGTTCGCTTAAAAAAAACAACTAAGCTCCAGCCATGAAGCCCAACCCTCTCGCCTTCGCCTTCAGTCCCTTTGGGCGTCTCAGCCGCAAGGGATACTGGATGGCTCTGCCGGCGCTGTTCGTCGTCAGGCTCGCGCTGGAAGGCGCCGACTCCCTGACAGCGCCACTCCTTGGGAAGATCGTGCTGGGCGTCCTCGGCCTACTCGCCGCATGGTCCAGCTTCGTCGTCGTAACCCGACGCCTTCACGACTTCGGCCTGGACGTCGCGCCCGTCTATCTGGCCTGGGTCGGCGGGTGGATGCTCGTCTTGTTCGCTGTTTTTGCGTCCACGCTGATCTTCAAGTGGGATCCACAACCCGCCATAACCACTTTCGGCGTGCTGGCGCTCGTCGGCCAGATCGGTTTTCTCATCTGGGCCGGGAGCAAACCGGGAGATGTCAGCCGCAACCGCCACGGTCGCGGCGGCAGCGCCCATACATCGGACTCGCCCGTTCTCACCGGCTACCTCGCGCCCTGATCACAGCGCGCTGAACGTCACTTCGCCCGCACTCGCCAGGCTCAACGCAAAGCTCGCCTCGCCCTCATGCTCCCCGGCGTATTCCAGCGCCGCCACGATGAACGCCCCCTCCAGCACGCCGAAGTCCGGCACGATCAGCCGCCACGTCTTCGCCGCCTGTTCAAAGAAGGCCTCGCGGATCAGGGCGTCCGACGCCGCATCGCGGAAAATCCCCTGCCCCGACACCGCCGCCGACTTCACACCCGCCCCCGCCAGCAGCTCGCGCCAGCGCCCGGCGCTGTCGCCATCCGTCGCGTCCACCGTCTTGGCGTTCAGCGAAATCGTCCGCGCCCTCAAGCCCGCCACCGTGGTGAAGACGCCCGCCGCCCCCTCGATCTTCAGCAAGATGTCCTTGCCGCGTTGTGCGCTCATCTCAGATTTCCTCCGTCACGGCCCGCAGCCGCATCACCGCCCAAGCTCGTGTCTGGCCGCGCTTCAAGTCCGCGCTGCGAAACACATCGGTAAAAGTCACGCCCAGGCTGACCGCCCTCACCCCGTCGGCCTCGACCGGCGCATCGGCGACCCGCGCCCGCACCGCCGCCGCCACCGCCCGCGCCTCCTCCATGCCGGCAAAGCGGCTCGCACAGGTCAGCGTCAGTCGATGCTCGACCCCGCCCCCGTCCGCGTTCACCCCTCGGCTCTCGCCCTTGCCGATCAGCAGGTGCGGAAACGCGGGCTCCTCCGGCGGCTGGTCCCAGACCCTCACCGGATCGCCCAGCAGCGCCTGCAATCCCCCGTCGCCCTTCAGCCAGGCGATCAGCGCCTTCACCAGCGCCCCCTCATGATCCCTCATCGCGCCCGCTCCAGGTTCAGCCGCACGCGCCCCGCCGCCTTCGGATCAGCCTCGACGCCGACGACGGCCCAATCCGCCCCGCCGAAGCGCACGATCAGCCCCTCGGCCAGACGCGGATCGGCCCGCACGGTCGCGCTCAGCGTCTCCACGCCTCGTGTCACGCCGCCCTCCGTCCGCTCGCGCCGACGCCTTGCGCCCAACGCCAGCCACAGCGACCCGACCGGCTCATGGCTGACCACCCGCCCGCCATAGGGCGTCTCCGCCTCCACCGCCCGCACCAGGCTCGCGATCACCTTCACAGCCGCACCACGCGATAGGGCGCAATCCACCCCTCGACCGGCGCCGCCGACATCTCGCTCTCGCCGCGCTCATAGGCCCGCAACACCAGCATCATCACCGCCAGCCGCAGCGGCGCCGCCGAGGTCGAGGTCAGGCCCAAGCCCACCTCCCCCTCCACCCGCGCCCGCGCCGCCTCGATCAGGGTCTGGATCAACCCGTCCTCCGCCTCATGCTCGACGCGCAGGAACAGCTTCGCCTCCGTGAGGCTCACGGGTGCGCTCATTTGAAATCTCCTGTTTCCCTTTTCCTTCTCCCCTTGTGGGAGAAGGTGGCCGCCGAAGGCGGACGGATGAGGGGTCCCACCGCTGCAAAACCCCTCACCCTCCCACCGCTCACGCGGCGGGTCCCTCCCTCTCCCACAAGGGGAGAGGGGTCAGTTCATTCAGCTCGCCGCGAACTTCATCAGCTTGATCGCATCGAAGTTCTGCACCCCGCCGCCGACGCGCTTGGTCGTGTAGAACAGCACATAGGGCTTGGCCGAATAGGGGTCGCGCAGCACCCGCACCCCCGCGCGATCCACGATCAGATAGCCGCGCGAGAAGTCGCCGAACGCGATCGACAGGCTGTTGGCCGCCACATCCGGCATGGTCTCGATCTCGGTGACCGGATAGCCCAGCAAGCTGGCCGTCTCGCCCGGCCGCGTCGCCGGCGACCAGACATAGTTGCCGTCCGCGTCCTTGAACCTGCGCACCGCCGAGACCGTGCGGCGGTTCATCACGAAGCGCCCGTTCGGCCGATACTGGGCCTTGGGCGCATAGATCAGGTCGATCAGCTTGTCCGCCGGGTTGGTCGAGGCGAAGGCGCCGGCCGCGCCCGAGGCTACCGTGCCGATCTGGCCCCAGGTCTGGGTCCCCTCGGTCGCATTGGCGTAGGCCAGGAAGCCCTTGGGCTTGTTGACCCCGTCGCCGCTGACGAAGGCCGCCGTCTCCTGCGCCGCAAAGGCGTCCTCGACCTCGGCCGCCAGCCATTCGTCCAGATCGATCAGGGCGTCGTCCAGCAGGCTCTGCGTCGCCGCCGGACAGGCGTAGAGATCCGCCGACGAGAACTCCAGCAGGCTCAGCGTGGCGGGGTCCGTCTCGGGCCTGGCCGCCGTCTCGGCCACCCAGCCCGCCGTCACCCCCGCCGTCGACACGGGCTTCCTGAACACGCCCGAACCGACCGTGCGCACCGTGGCGATCTCACGCATCGGCGACCCCGCCATCAGACGTCGCTCGATGGCCCGCTCCGTCTCCGGCGGCACGACATAGCCCGCCGAGTTCGGCGCCGACGACAGCCCCGCCTTCAGCTCCAGACCATGCGCCTGACCCGACTTCATATAGCCGTCCCACGCCGCCTTGGCCTCCGGCGCCGCCGCGACAACCGGCGGCTCGCCCCCGAGCATCGGACGGCGGCTCTCGCTCAGCGCGCGGTCGAGACGCGCCTGCGCGCCCGCCACCGCCTGATCGATGCGCGCCACCTTCTCCTCCAGCAGCGCATCCGCCGACGCCTTCTTCTCGATCTCGTCCAGGCGGGCGTCGTTGGCCCCTTTGAACGCCTCGAACGCCGCCATCATCTCATGCATGGCGGCGCGCGCCTCGGGATTGCCCGAGGCGGTCTTGGTCTCTTTCATGCTCTCTCCGCTAAAAATCCGGCGGCTGAACCGACCGGAACCGTGAGCGGGTCCCAAAGGCCCCGCTCGATTGTTTGGCCTGACAGATCGGGCCTTGCGGCTACGCTTTGCGTCTGCCCATAGTGCGGACGACGCCACGGCCTGCTCGTCGCCGCTCTCGGTCTGGCCCTCGCCTCGCCGGCTCTCGCTCAAACGCCTCCGGCGGCGGAAGCGCGCCGCGCCGCCGCCGACGCCGCTCCCTTCCTTCGGGAGATCAACAGCATCCAGCTGTTCGACGACGGCCAGCGTTGGTGGATCATCAGCGTCTATTGGCAGGCTGAGACGCCGCGGCACCCGCTGCCGGCGGAATACCTTCCGCCCGCATCCTGAACCGCGCCCCGGTAGCAATGGAGACGCAGTTGAACAACTGCGCCTCCATTTTCAACGAACTGACTTCGTCAGAACATTCATCTGACAGATGACATTTTAATCTCTCATTAGACCAACGCCACCTTACGTTCGACCGTCATTGAGGCGATCGCGCCAGCACCGGCTGTGTTTGCCGGGGCAGATTGGACTGCAAGCCCATCCGTGGTCGCCTTAAGAACAAATGCTGGACCGTTTCCGCGATAACGGAAAGTCGCTCCGTCATAGTAGGCATTGAAGAACAAGGCAGGAACCCCGCCCCCAATGCTTATGTCCCCGCCAGTGGTGATGGCAGACGAGCCGGGAAGCGTATCTGCGCTTACGCCGATTTTCGTGCCGAAGGTGACCTCCTCGGGGAAGGCTGACTTCAAGATGCCGGTCGCCGTGCGGTTGTTTCGCTCAACGAGCGGCCCTGACCCTGAATGCAACACAGGATCTGCAGCAAGCCCGAGGAAAGCACAGTCTGTGATGGTGATCCCACCCGGAGAATTCGGCGGACTATAGATCGCCAGTCGGCCATTCGAACCGCCACCGCTAGCGCCGCCGTGGGCGCCGAAGGAGCATCCACGGAACGAGACGTCATCTGCGCTTTCGGTGATGTAGGCGCAGGTCTCTGTGGACACACCGTCCGCGTTCCAATTCCGGAAGGTGCTGTCCGAGATTTTGACGGTCTTGCCAGCGACCGTCACCATGCGACTGTACGAGCCGTAACCTCGCACTGCATCAAAGAAGCAATTCGACACGTTTTGATTGATGTAAAGCAGCTCGAACGGCGCATTGTTGAGATACACTTGGTTCATCCAGGCATCTACAGCATCGTCGACAACGATCCCTCGCGTCTTGACGAAGTCAACCTGCACATCCTGCATGATTATGAAGTGAGGACGCTGGTTCGCGTTTCCGTTGCGACGGTCGCCGATGAAGATGCCGGCGGAGCCGCCACCTTTTACGACTTGGACGTGATTGCACTGCAGCGTGTGCCAGTAGCCCCGAACTGAAAAGAGCGGAGCAATCGACGTTGGCGTGACCTCGTCTCCCTCGCCGCTGACCAGGACGTTGAACAGCACACCACGGTCGCCACGACCCGCGCGAGGGTCAGGCCCCACGCCGACGCCAGTGCCGTTGATTTCAATGCCACTGTGACGACAGCCTTCGAGCGTCACATTGGTGATTTCAGGATCGTAGCCGTTTTCAATCCTGATGCCGCGATAGAGAATCCAACCCCAGATATCGGAGAACTTGGGATTGGCGACGCCTTTAGTGACAGCCAGGGCGCCGGTGTTATTCCACATGCGGAAGTTTAGCCCCTCCAAACCGCCGCCATTGGTGGTGAAACCGCCCGGCTTTTCGGGTAGGTAAGTGTTATCACCCCAAGTAAACATGTCGCGGTTGGTCGGCAGAGCCACGATGTCTGCAGTATCCTCAACGGCGGGGTACTGGGCGGTAAAGACTGCTCGCCCGGAACCGACGAAGGTCACGCCGTCCGAAAGAATTGGATCGACATAGGACAGCGGGATCATTTTACCGCTGGGAACATGGATGCGAACACCGGCGGGGTGATTGGTCGCAGCGAACGCTACGGCGGCGTTGAAATACGGTCGCCAGTCGCTCGCGGTTGGGTCCGTCACGAAATCCATCAGATTGATGTCGTTAGGAAGAGTCATCTTTACCTCTGCTTACAAATAGAAAAGAATATCAACGCCTTGCTAAGCTGGCGGGCGGCTCTGCCGCCCTGAACCGCGCCCCCGGCAGCATGGGGAAGGTCACCAGCGACACCTCCCACAGCTCCACTTGGCTCAGCACCCGCAAGCGCCCGTCCCGTCGCGCCTTCGCCGCGCGAAACCCGATCGACAGCCCGTCCAGCGCCCCCGCTCGCGTCAGGGCCTGAGCGTAACGCGCCTCGCCCGACCAGTCGTGCAGACGCCCGCGCACCCTCAAGCCCCGCTCGTCCTCGACCATTTCGTCCCAGACGCCGACCACCGCCCGGCTCTCGTGCTGATGCAGCATCCGCACCCCGCCCGCCCCCGTTTTGGCCAGGCTGTCGGCGAAGGCGCCCTTCGCCACCACGTCCCCGTTCAGGTCGGCTGCGCCCCACAGCGAGGCGTAGCCTTCGATGGCCAGTTCCAGTCCGGTCGCCGTCGTCATCACTTCGCCTCCAGCCGCCGCTCGATGCGATCCACCGTCGCCCGCACCGCCTCGCCCTGGGCCTCCACACGCGCCAGGCGCTCGGCCACCAGCCTCTGCTCCCCGACCCGCTGCTCCAGCGTCGCGATCCGCGCCGCCGCCCCGCCGGCCCAGACCAGCCCGCCGATGGTCTGCACCAGCAGGGCCGCGATCAGGGCGACGGGGACCTTCTTCACCTGTTCCATCACGCGCCCACCCCCGCCATGCGCCGCCGTTCTTCGTCCGTCAGGAAACTCGCCGCGTTCAGTCGCGCCCACAGCGCATCGCGCTCGACCTGCAGGGCCGGGACCGCATCCAGATCCGGCTCGATCCGGCAGTCGCTGAACCGCCCGCCCAGCCAGCCCGTCATCGCCCCCGCCGCCTTCCTCACCAGCGGGATCACCGTCCCGCGCCAGAAGGCGGCGTTGGCCTCGCGATAGTTGGCGTAGGTCGCATCCCCCGGTATCCCCAGCAGCTGCGGCGGCACCCCGAACGCCAGGGCGATCTCCCGCGCCGCCGCGTGCTTGCCGGCGATGAAGTCCATGTCGTGCGGCGTCAGGCTCATCGGCTTCCAGTCCAGCCCGCCTTCCAGCAACAGCGGCCGCCCGGCGTTGCGCGCCCCCGCATGGGCCTCGCCCAGTTCCGCCTTCAGCGCCTCGAACTGCTCGCCCGTCAGCCGCTCGCCGTCCTTGGCGCCGTAAACCAGAGCCCCCGACGGCCGCGCCGCATTGTCCAGCAGCGCCTTGTTCCAGGCCCCCGAGGCGTTGTGCACGTCGATGGCGAAGGCCGCCGCCTCCAGCGGCGAAAACCCGTAGTGATCGTCAGTCGGATGGAACAGCTTCAGGTGCATGACCGGCGACCAGCCGTCACCATGCCGCGCGATCCGCACCGCCTGCCCGCCGACTGCGTATTCATAGGCCTCGGGCCAGCCCGCGCGACCCGGAACCACCTTCACCCGGTCGGGCCGCAGCGCCCATAACTCGTCCGGCGCGCCGTCGCCATCGACGTCTCCCGACGCCTCGACATAGGCGTTGCCCGCCGTCTGCAACGCGCCGTAAAGCGCCTCCATCAGTTCCCCGCCCGACTGCTCGGGATTGGGCTTGGCCAGCAGCCGCGCCAACGGATGCTCCGTCGTCCGCACGCCCGCGACCATGACCATCAGCGGCGTCGACGCCGCCGCCTCCGCAATCATCCGCACGCAGCGATAGGCCACCGCGTTCTTCGCAAACCCCTCCTCGGCCAGGTGGGCATAGTCGCGCGGCGTCCACCGCGCCCGGCCCGCTCCCGTCAGGGCGATCAGCGGCCCTGCCCGGCTATCCTTGACCTCAGGCGCAGACACGCGCCGCCGACCAAACGGTCGTCGCCAATCCATTGAAATCTCCATGTCTGTCTTCCTTCTCCCCTTGTGGGAGAAGGTGGCCCGCCAGGGCCGGATGAGGGGTGTCGGCGCGAGGGTTGACCGGAAGCCATGCGCCAGCTTCTACGCACCCCTCATCCGTCTTGCTCCGCAAGCCACCTTCTCCCAGAATAGGGAATGTAGGGCGGGTAGGTGAGCAAGAACCTCTTGGTTTTCAGATCGCTGATCGACAAGGAGCGCCCGCTCTAAATGTCGTGCCACCCAAGGTGCCACTTTGCGACAAGATCGGGAAAATCCTTGAACGACAACGTTCTAACTGTAGCACAAAAACGTACTGCAGTGCGAACTGCAGCTATTCGATCACCGGCATGCCCTTGAAGATCGCCGGCGACGGCGGCGGGCCGTCGGTCCAGTGCCAAGTCTGGCGGGTGCGCATCAGCTCCTGCGTGATCTGGGCGGGGACGGCCGGGATGTCGACCGGCGTCGGGGCGTAGGTGCCCGACGGAGCCAGGTTCAATCGGAACCGATGCGGGAAGCCGCCGAAGCGCACTTCGATCACCATGTCGCGGACCATGCCGTCAGGAATGACGATCTGTTCGGCCAGGATGGCGCCGCCGTGGGCCGTGCCGGGATCGATGGTCGTCGTCTCCAGCATGGTCCGTCCCAGAGTGGAGATAGTTTGCCGCAGGCGTCGCTGGATGTGGTCGTGCGACGCCTGCAACTGCCCTGAGGCGCTGCGGTAGGCGATGTCGTGGCGGCGCGGATGGTCCTCCATTTCCTGAACGGTGAGGAAATACTCCACCGCCGCGTCGGCCCAGGCCAGGTTCATCTCGCGCTGGGCGGTCGTGCGCGCGCTGTGGCGCAGATAGTCGAAGTCCTGAACGCTGTAGGGCTGCCCATCCAGATAGAGCCGCACGTCCTCCGAGCCGATGTTGATCGGGTAGCCCGAGGTGTTGAAGGCGGCGATCGAGAAGAAGAACTTCTGGGTGTCGTTGTACCTGACCGGCAGCAGCATGATCGCTCCGGACGGCCCATTCGACACCATCAGGGCGTTGCCGCGCGAGAAGCGGACGCCCACGCCGTGATCGGCGGTCGGGATCATCCGTACCTCCGGTAGCGGCGTGGTGGCGCAACCGGCCAGGACAGCCATGGCAGCTACGACCGCAGTCTTCGGAAACATCGACTTCATCCTCACGATTGTCCCCTTCTGTCAGAACTGAACCGGCGTGCCGGCGATGCGGCCGCAGAACTGGTTCCAGGCGCCTTCGAAGTAGGCGGTGTTCAGTTCTTCGCCGCCGTCGATCAAAGCGGAGGCGTCGCCTGCACGATCCACGCCGGCCTCGAAACGCTGAAAACCTGACATGCCGCCATAGGCGTTTCGGCCGTTCACTTCGCCGCAGAACATCGTCGAACCGTTGGAGTGCTCGATGCGGCGTACATTCCGGAACTGGGCTGACGACGGATCGCGCAGCTTGTTCGTGACCGCCTGACGCGCTGCCGTACGAATGCGCGTCGGCGTCCAGTTCACGGGCGGCGTTCGGGCGCGTTGGGCCTCAACGCAGGCCGCATAGGCGCCGCTGGCGATGTTCCTCATCCGCGCCATGACCGCATTGGGGCTACCGGGCGGGTAGCCGCCATTCGTGGAACAGGCGTCGGCTTGCGCAGATGCGGCGCCTCCGAACGAAACGACCGCAATCAGAACCGAAATGGCGAAGACAATCTTCTTCATCAGAACCCTCCAGATTTAATATGTAGGATATATCCCGTGGTTTAACGAGCGGTGAAGCTGTCGCTTGCCGCCATGAACGGACGGGCGCTGGTGGCGTGGAATCTCAAGAAGCTGCGGACCGAACGCGGCGTCTCGCAGGAGCGTCTAGCTGCCGACGCAGGCATAGATCGCGCCTACTTGAGCGAGATTGAGCGCCAGTTAGGCAACGCGTCTGTCGATCTTCTGGATCGACTCGCTGGTGTGTTGGGAGTGTCAGTTTCGGCGTTCTTCGTGCGGCCTGAGCAAGACGAGAACGCCCCGCAGTCTCTGCGGAGCGGCCGTCGCCCCAAGTCCTAAAGAGGGCTCCTGGCTCTGGATCGTCTTAAGAAGGCCCCCCTTCCGTTGGCCATCCCCCGACGTAGCTATTGCAAACTGTCCCTGCGGCCATGAGCAGAGCATTATCAACCGCCGCGACGAAACTGAGGAAGGAGTTGGTCTTTCGACTGTTCGCGTGATCGGCTACGGTCCCTGCTTGGGGGAGAACCAAGTGGCAGAAGCACCGCAAACACAAAAACTCCGGGACTATCGCGTGGATTGCTGGTCCGTCATGACCGGCATGACCGTCGATGACTACCTTGCCTTGGTTGAGGGCGCGTACCGAAAACGTGGGGGCTTGAAGGGCCAACGCGAACCGCTCAAGACAACGACCGGACGCCGTATCCGCGGGAGGATGGTCGAGGATATCAGACGAGGCGCCATTCTACCGCCGGTTGTGATCGGAGTCGTGATCACCGATGATCTGGATTCCATTGAAGCCATGAGCCCCGACGAGGTAATCGCGCGGGTGACGGCAGACTGGATCGACTCCATCTCAATAATCGACGGCATGCAACGGACCACGGCGCTTCTCGATGCCGTAGAGGCTGATCCGAAAGTCGGTGAGCAAACCGTGCGCGTCGAATGCTGGTTAGCCCAGAGCACGGACAGTTTAATCTATCGCATGCTGGTGCTGAACACAGGGCAGGTTCCTTGGAACATTAAGCGCCAATTGCTGGTGATCTATGCGCCCTTGGTCGAGCAAATGAAGGCGAAGATCAATTTTGAACGACTGCTTAGCTTGGAGAAGGCGGAGCGGCGCTACAAAGGCGGCGAGTTCAGCGCTGACAGCCTAGTTGAAGCGTATCTGGCGTTCGGCATCCGGCGGACGGAGATCGACACTCAGGAGACCTTAGCCGACGAATTCTCACGCTTGGACATAGCAGAGGCGATCGCCTCCAAGAAATACGATCATTATTTCTATCCAATTGTCCAAATTCTGGTGGACGTGGACAAGGCGTTCTCGCGGCTGGAGGCCTCCGATACCGAGGGCTCGGACGAGACCGTGAGCTCGAAATTCACTATCGGCCGGAATATTTTTGACAGCCAACCAGCGCGCATCGGCTTCATCGTCGCCTGCGCCTTGACGGTCCTCGGGCGGTTGGGAATGGATCGAACAGATGCCGACAGCCAAGTGGCATTGGAGGCGATCCAAAGCGCTGCCGCTGAACTCGTGCAAAAGCTCGAGCATATGTCGCCAGAAGACCTGACGGCCTTCTTATCGCTTGACGTGCTACGGGAAAAGCTTGGTGGGCAGAAGCGATCGGCCGTGGGACGGCACGAGCGGGCATTCTTTGAGACAGCGTTCAAGGTGCTGATCGAGGAGAACTTCGCCGTCCCCTCAATGGGGGTGTGCTGGAGAGCCTGACGTGTCCCGCAATCGTATCGACATGAGCAACGCCCTCTTCGGTCGCCTCGCAGATTTCGCTGCTCAGCTCGATGATCCTGTCATCAATCCTGAGGCAGGGCGATGGATCAAGAACGAAGATGCGGGCGACTTGAGGCTGATGTCCCACGCCGAATCCGATGTGCGGATCGTGACTCGCCAAATTCGCTTGGTCCGCATCGAGCACGAGGGAGCTCTTTACTTCTGCACCTTTGGTTTGCCGGAAGCCGATGAGATTCCGCCAGACCTTGAAACGGTTGACGCTACGCCTGGAGTGTTCGCCTTGGCTGTGTTGGAGGCTCAGGTGCGGCCGCCAACGAGCGTGACTGCGGCCGCCATCAAGCAGGCTTTGGACGAGCAATTCATCAACAATGGTGGAGGCTACGGGGGGCACGAACTGTCTGACATCGCACCCCTGTTCCCGTCACTATGCGTTTACCGCGCCACGGGCGTGGCAGACTATCACAACTTGACTGATAGGGTCCTCGGATCGATCCTAGTTCGGACCTACTTCGATGGACCAATTTCGCTCGAACCGGAGACGGTAAAAGTCCTAACGCGGGTTTTCGAAGCGGACTCGCCGCTTATTCCTTATCGCAATCTAGTCCAAGGAGTGCTGTCGATCTCCTGGGAAAACCTGTTCCTTGAGGCGTACCGCTGCGTTGAACAGCTCTACGGCATGAAGCGTTTCAGTACGCTGAAGGCGCAGCTCAATATCGCTGCATCACCGCGCGAGTTGGCCAAGATTATTGAAGATCAACTCTCTTGGCGCCCTAAGGAGTCGGAGGCCTTTGTGGGCCTCGCCTCATTGTGCGGCGAGGCATTGGTGTCGACGGTTTGCACCGGACTATCTGTGCAGGCAGACACGCATGACAAACGCTATTCGCGAATGGCGGAGGAGCTGTATGGCCTTAGGAATATGATAGTGCATTACCGCCCAGCGCACGAGGCAGTGCAGAAGAACGATGCAGACTGGAATATCATAATTCGCGGGATGCTCGATATCGTAGCGCACCTATACAACGACCATGCGGTCGAGTTTTTCGGCCCGGCCGCATAGTGGCTGTGCGGTACTGAAACCACGTCAGGCGTTAGTGCGCACCTAGGAGTGTCCAAGTTTAGAGCCCACTAAAGGTCTTGACGTGGCGCTGGATCTCCTACGACCTCAGTATAAAGCAAGGCCGCCAGCAGCAGCGCCCCCTAAGATCAGCAGCGGCATCCAGCGCGGCTTGAGCCGCCACGCAGCGGCCAGTGCGGCGATGAAGATCAAACCTGCGATCCACAACGACGGCGCCGATTGGGCTGTGGTCCAGGCCAGTTGAAGCGAAGTGGCGGCGATGACGCCGACAACGGCGGCCGCCACGCCTGCCAGGAGGCGGTGCAACGCCGGGTTCTCGACCACGGCCTCCAGGTGATTGAACAGCACCATCGAGAAGGCGAAGGCGGGCAGGAAAATGCCGGCAGTGACCGCCAGCGCGCCCGCCCAGCCGCCGACCACATAGCCCGTGAAGGTGCCGAAAATCACCAGAGGCGCCGGCAGAACGCCGGCCAGCGCCACGCCGTCCAGGAAGACGCCGTCCGGCAACCAGCCGCGTCCGACGGTGTCGGCGCGTACATAGGGAATTGCGGTGTAGGCGCCGCCGAAGGTCAGCAGGCCGCCCTTCAATCCGGCGACGAACAGAGCGGCGAGTTGAGGCGACGGCTCGGCCGAGATCGCGACCGCAGACGGGGCGATCTCCAGATGGAGGCCGAACAGGATGGCGGTGAAGACGGCGACAACGGCGATGGCGACGCCTGCCCACGGCCGTTGCTCCAGGGCGTAGATCAGGCCGCAGGCGGCAAGCGGTATCCAGAAGGGCGCATGGAGGAGAGAGGCGATGAAGGCCCCGATCGCCAGCATCCACAACAAACGGTCTTCCAGGACGTGGGAGCCGATCCGATGCACGGCGCGGATGATGATGGCGACCACGACGATCTGGACGCCCAAAAGCAAGCCGGTCAGGCTCGACTGCCCGGCGATGAAGCGCTCATAGAGCCATGCCGCCGCCAGCATTAGAACGAAGCCGGGCAACATGAAGCCGAGGCCCGCGAGCAGACCGCCGATCCGACCGCGCGCCATCATGCCCATGTGGACGCACAGTTCGTGGGCTTCAGGTCCGGGAAGCACCTGCATCACCGCCAGAAGGCGGTTGAAGCGCGGACTGGAAATCCATCGCTCTTCATCGACGAGGGTGCGGCGGATCATGGCGATCTGGGCGACGGGGCCGCCGAACGCCAGGAAACCGAAACGCAGGAATTTGAGAAACAGCGCCGCCAGCGAAAGGCGGGGCGGACCGAGGGTGTCTGGCGACGTAGTCATGGCCTTGCCTCACGGGTCGCGCGGACGACGACGTGCGTTTGACGCATCGCACCAGCAGGGCAGCCGCGACTGCCTGCCCGCCGATCATAGCGTTACCGGAGGCGGATTGGCAGGGCGACGTCCTGCCGGTTGGAAGCTGACGTCACAGGTACTTGGTGATTTCCCGGAACTCGGCCATCGCCTGCTTCGCCTCGACAGGGTCGCCGTCAGCGGCATGGGCCAAGCAGTGGTCGATGTGGTCGTGGATCAGGGTCTTCTTCGCCGCTGCGACCGCCTTCTCGATGGCGTGAAGCTGTTGGGCGAGATCAACGCAGGCCCTCCTGTCCTCCATCATCTGGATGACGGTCCGCATATGCCCCTCGGCGCGCTTCAGGCGTTTGATGACTTCGGGATGAGACGCGTGAGAGATGTGTGCCATGCAATTTGACCTATCCCCCTGGTGGGGATAGGTCAAACGCGAAAACGCCGCATCGAAAGGCCCGTGATGTTCTCTCCCCTCAGGAACGCCGCCTATCGTCACCTGTTCATCGCCCAGGTGGCGGCCCTGCTCGGAACCGGCATGGCGACCGTGGCCCTGGGCCTGCTGGCGCATGACCTGGCGGGCGCCAGCGCGGGTGAAATCCTCGGCGTGGCCCTGGCGATCAAGATGATCGCCTATGTCGGGGTGGCGCCTTTCGCCAGCGCCCTGGCGTCTCGCCTGCCGCGCAAGACCCTGCTGGTCTCGCTGGATGTGGTGCGCGCTGGCGTTGCGGCTTCGCTGCCCTTCGTCAACGAGGCCTGGCAGGTCTACGGACTTATGACGGTGCTCTACGTCGCCTCAGCCGCCTTCACCCCGGCTTTCCAGGCCATGATCCCCGACCTGCTGGAGGACGAGGGCGAGTACACTAAGGCCCTGTCCTTGTCCCGACTGGCGGCCGATCTGGAAAGCGTCGCCAGCCCCGTGCTGGCGGCGGTGCTATTGGCCTTCATCAGCTATCACAACCTCTTCGTCGGGACCGCGCTGGGCTTCATCCTGTCAGCGGGCTTCGTCGTGACGGCGGTCCTGCCCAAGCTGTCGGCGTCGCAGAGCCTGCCGTTCCTGCGTCGTCTGACCGGAGGCGTGAAGCTGTTCGCCCTGACGCCACGCCTGCGCGGCCTGCTGGCGGTTAGCCTGGCGACGGCGGCGGGCGGCGCCATGGTCTTCGTCAACACTGTCGTCCTGGTGCAGTCGAACTTCGGCCTGTCGCAGCAGGCGACCGCCTGGGCCTTGGCGGCATTCGGAGGCGGGTCGATGACGGCCGCCTTCCTGCTTCCCAAGACGCTGGAGCGGGTGACGGATCGCAGCGCCATGGTGTCGGGCGCCGTCCTGATGACCGCCGTGCTCATCGCCGGTGCGCTGTTCGCCCGCAGCTATCCGGTGCTGATCGGTCTGTGGATCGTCATGGGCTTTGGCTACTCGCTGACCATCACGCCTGCGGGCCGCGCCCTGCGGCGGTCCTCGTCGGCGGCGGAACGGCCGGCCCTGTTTGCGGCCCAGTTCGCCCTGTCGCACGCCTGTTGGTTGATCGCCTATCCGGTCGCGGGGATGGTGTCGGCCGAAGCTGATCCTCAGATGGCCTTCGTCGTTCTGGCGGGACTGTGCGGCCTCGGCGCCCTTCTGGCGCTCTTCGTCTGGCCTGCGCACGATCCGCTGAACCTGCTGCACGACCACCACGACATGGAGCCGGATCACGCGCACCTGAGCGAGGGAATGCGCCCCGATGCGGAAGGCGTAGCACACGCCCACCCTGTTGTGATTGATGACAATCACCGCCGGTGGCCCAAGAATCGCGTGTGACGCCGTAAAGAAATCAGGGCGCGCCGTGCAACGGCGCGCCCTGTCTATAGGTGTCGGGATTTACGTCAGACGACGCGCTTGATCTCGGTATAGGCGCCAATGGTTTTAAGGGTGATGGTTACGGGCTGACCGGTGCGGTTGCGCCAGAACCAGCCATGGCTACCGGTAAAGGCCGCCGTCAGAACGCCTTCCTCCCTTTGGGAGGAGCCCTTGCCGTAGCCGTGGTAGGAGACGCCTGGTCGGTCTGCGTGGGTGTCGAAGTTGATCTTGCCGCCGCTGCTGGTCCAAGTGAAGCGCGCTGTCGCGCCTTCTTCCATGACCAGCTTGATCTCGGCACCTTGATCAGGCTGCAGCGTCAGGACGGTTTCGTCCGTGCGGCCGACGCTGGGCGTGGCCGTCGGGGCGGCGGCTGGAACGGTGGCGGCTGGCGCAACGGGGCTCGGCGACGCCGCCACAGGGACAGCATCTACAGCGGCCGCGTCAGCTGCGGCGTCGGCTTCGGCCTCCTTGGCGAGTTGCTGCTTGATGCGGCCCATTTCGGTGAGACCGAAGACCGAACCGATGCGGGTCGGATCGACGCCGTATTCGGCGGGCAGGACGACGGTGACCAGGAGCACGGAGGCCACAGCGGCGGCGATGCCGGTCGACTTCAACAGTTGGCCCGTGGTCGGCAGGTCGGCTTTGGAGGGGCGGTTTGCATTGTACATGAGGGTGTCTCCGATCACATGACGAAGAAGCCGACGAGCTGATAGCCCGTCAGAATGAAGCCGAGCGTCATCAGCACGACGTTGGTGAGGTAGGCGTGTTTCCAGAAGCCGTTCGTGCGGCGCCAGAAGCCCATCAGGATGAGGATGCCGCCCAGGGCGAGCAGTTGTCCGATTTCGACGCCGATGTTGAAGGCCACGAGGTTCCACAGCAGGCCGTCGGGCGAGAGTTGGAAGTCCTGCAGCTTGGTGGCGAGACCGAAGCCGTGGAAGAGGCCGAAGATCATCGTGGCCGCCTTGGTGGAGGGCTGGAAGCCGAACCACCTTTGATAGGCGCCCATGTTGTCCAGGGCCTTGTAGACGACGGACAGGCCGATGATGGCGTCGACCAGATAGCTGGAGACGCTGATGTTCATCAGCACCCCGAGCAGGAGGGTCGACGAGTGGCCGATGGCGAACAGAGTCACATAGATGCCGATGTCCTTCATCCGGTAGAGGAAGAAGATCACGCCAAACAGGAACAGCAGGTGGTCGTAGCCGGTGACCATGTGCTTGGCCCCCAGATAGACGAAGGGCCAGAACAGGAAGCCTGAAGTCTCCTGGATGTAGCCCTTGTCGCCTGCGGCGACGCCGTGGGCGAGGACCTGGCTGAGCAGGCCTTCAAGGAAGAGGAAGCCGACCGCCAGGACCGCCAGGGTCCAGGGTGATCGAAGCCACGACAGTCGGTCGCGGCAGGGTGCGGAAGTCATGTGCATCCTTGCGATTGGAGGGAAAGCGCGACGTCCGCCGTCATCGGCGGGCATCGGTGATGGGTTGAGGCGCTGACGAGCGGCCGCCCCGAAACAGGGCGGCCGACCGCTTCAGAGCGCCCGACGGCGGCGGAAGGGGAGGTGGTCCAGCCAGGCGGGCCTGGGCCGATCCGTCGGGGCGTCCCGGCCGTGCACCAGGCTGTAGAGCGCCGGGAGCACGAGCAGGGTCAGGATCGTCGAGGAGACGATGCCGCCGATGACGACGGTGGCCAGCGGACGCTGGACCTCCGCGCCGGCGCCGACGTTCACCGCCATGGGGACGAAGCCGAGGCTGGCGACCAGGGCGGTCATCAGCACCGGGCGCAGGCGCGTCAGCGCCCCCTCCCGAATGGCCTGGCCCACGGGCTTGCCCTCTTCGATCAGGCCCCGGATGAAGCTGACCATGACGACGCCGTTCAGCACGGCCACGCCCGACAGGGCGATGAAGCCGACGCCGGCCGAGATCGACAAAGGCAGGCCCCGCAGCGCCAGCGCCGCCACCCCGCCGGTCAGCGCCAGGGGCACGCCGGAAAAGACGATGGCGCTGTCCCGCCAGGAGCGGAACAGCGCGAACAGCAGGCCGAAGATCAGCAGCAGGACCGCCGGAACGACCAGTTGCAACCGCTTGGCCGCCGAGATCAGCTGCTCGAAGGTGCCGCCATAGGAAATCCAGTAGCCGGCGGGCAGATCGACTTCCTGTTCGACGCGCTCGCGCACCTCGCCGATGAAGGAGCCGAGGTCGCGGTTCCGAACATTGGCGGTCACGACGATGCGGCGCTTGCCGTCTTCGCGACTGATCTGGTTCGGGCCGGTCTCCAGCGCGATCGTCGCGATCTCGCTGAGCGGCACGAAGCCGCGCGGCTGACCGTTTGCACCCGGAAGCGGCACCTGAATGCGGCCGATGGCGTCAGTGTTGCGCCGCAGGTCTTCCGGCAGGCGCACGACGATGTCGAAGCGTCGGTCGCCCTCGAAGATTTGCCCCGCCGTGGCCCCGCCCATGGAGGTCGAGATCACCGACTGAACGTCGTCGATGCTCAGGCCCAGGCGCGCAATGGCGTCCCGGTTCGGCGTGATCTGCAGCATGGGCAGGCCGGTGACCTGCTCTGACTGCGGATCGGCGGCGCCGGGCACGGAGCCGACGATCTCCTCGATCTGGGAGCCGAGCGCCACGAGTTGATCCAGGTCGTCGCCGTGGACCTTGATGGCGACGTCGGCCCGGACGCCGGACAGCAGTTCGTTGAACCGCATCTGGATGGGCTGGGTGAACTCGTACTTGCTGCCCGGCACCGCGTTCACCGCCTCTTCCATCTCGCGAACGAGCTGGAGTTTCGGCTTGCGGGGATCAGGCCAGTCCTTGCGGTCCTTCAGCAGGATGAAGGTGTCCGCGACCGAGGGCGGCACAGGGTCGGTGGCGACCGCCGCCGTGCCGATCTTGGCGACGACGCGTTCGACCTCCGGGAACTTCGCCAGACGGGCTTCGAGAGCGGTCTGCATCTCGACGGCCTGGGTCAGGCTAGTGCCGGGGATGCGCAGGGCGTGCATGGCGATGTCGCCTTCGTCCAGGTTCGGCACGAACTCCGAACCCATGCGTGAGGCGATCAGGGCCGCGCCCACGACGAGGGCCACGGCTACGGCGACCATGGCCACGCGCGTCCTCAGGGCGAAGTCGAGCGCCGGCTGATAGCCGGTGCGCGCCCAGCGCATCAGGAAGCTGTCCTTCTCCTGCACCTTGCCGGTGACGAACATCGCCACCGCCGCCGGCACGAAGGTCAGGGACAGGACCAGGGCGGCGGTCAGGGCGATGACCACGGTGATGGCCATGGGGTGGAAGGTTTTGCCCTCGACCCCGTCCAGGGCGAAAATCGGCACATAGACCAGGGTGATGATCAGGACGCCGAACAGGGACGGCCGGATCACTTCGCTGGACGCGCGCGCCGCCAGGGAGAAGCGTTCGTCACGGGTCAGCAGGCGGCCCTGCTGATGCTGGGCTTCGGCGAAGCGCCGCAGGCAGTTCTCGACGATGATGACGGCGCCGTCGACGATCAGGCCGAAGTCCAGCGCGCCCAGGCTCATCAGATTGCCCGACACGCCGGTGCGCACCATGCCGGTGATGGTCATCATCATGGTGATCGGGATGACCGCCGCCGTGATCAGGGCGGCGCGGAAGTTCCCCAGAAGCAGGAACAGCACCACGATCACGAGCAGGGCGCCCTCAAGCAGGTTCTTCTCGACCGTCTTGATGGCCCGCTCGACCAGGTCGGTGCGGTCATAGACGGGCGAGGCGACCACGCCGTCCGGCAGGGCCTTGGCCGCTTCCTCCAGCCGGGCCGCCGCCGCCTGGGCGACGACGCGGCTGTTTTCACCGGCCAGCATCAGGACGGTCGCCAGGACCGTCTCCTTGCCGTTCTCCGTCGCCGCGCCGGTGCGAAGCTGTTCGCCCAGGCCGACTTCGGCGACCTCGGCGATCCGAATGGGCACGCCGCCGCGCGTGGTGATGACGATGTTGGACAGGTCCTGCGTCGTCGAGGCCTGACCCGGCACGCGGATCAGCCACTGCTCGCCGTAGCGTTCGACATAGCCGGCGCCGACGTTGGCGTTGTTGCGCTCCAGCGCCGAAACGACCTCGTCCATGGTGACGCCGAAGGCGGCCAGCCGTTCGGGACGGGGCGTGACGTGGTACTGGCGCTCGAAGCCGCCGATGGTGTTGACCTCGGTGACGCCGGGCGTGTTGCGCATCTGCGGACGGATGACCCAGTCCTGCAGGGTGCGAAGGTCCTCAGGCGAGTAGGGCGTGCCGTCGGCCTTGCGGGCGCCGGGCTTGGCCTCGATCGTGTACATGAAGATTTCGCCCAGGCCGGTGGCGATCGGCCCCAGTTCGGGCGACAGGCCGGACGGAAGCTGGCCGCGCGCGGTCTGAAGCCGCTCGTTGACCAGTTGCCGCGCCCGGTAGATGTCGGTCCCGTCCTCGAAAACGACCGTCACCTGGCTCAGGCCGTAGCGCGAGACGGATCGGGTGTAGGACAGGCCCGGCACGCCGGCGACCGCGGTCTCGACCGGGAAGGTGATGCGTTGTTCGGCTTCAAGCGGCGAATAGCCGGGCGCCTCCGTATTGATCTGAATCTGGACGTTGGTGATGTCGGGCGTGGCGTCGATCGGCAGCTTCTGGAAACTCCAGACGCCGATGACGACCGCCACGAGGACGAGCGCCAGCACGACCCAGCGATGCCGGATCGACAGGCTGATGATGCGTTCAAGCATGGTGACGCATCCCCCTAGTGGTCGTGGCTCGCGCCGGACTTGTCGATGTCCGCGCGAATGAGGAAGGCGCCGTCGACGACATAGGTCGTGCCCGGCTCGATGCCGCCCAGGACCTCGGTCCACTCTTCGGTGCGACGGCCCAGGTCGAGCATGCGCACCTCATAGGTGTCGCCGACCTTGGCGTAGACCACGGTGAAGTCGCGGAACGGCTGCAGCGCCTTGGTGCGCACCGCCAGCGGCACCTCGCCCTGGCCGACCTGCACCAGTCCCGAAACCCCGAGGCCCGGCCGCCAGACGCCGCCCTGGTAGGGCAGTTCGACATGGGCCACGAGGGTCTGGCTGAGCACGTCGTCGGCCGGCAGGATCGCCTCGATGACGCCGCTGGCCGTGTGCTCGCCCGCCTGGCTCTTGATCTCGATCCTTTGACCGACGCGAACGCGTTCGGCGTCGCGCGGATAGAGGAAGAACTCGGCGTGAAGCCGGGTCGGGTCGCCGATCGTCAGCATGGGGGCGCCGCCGCCGGTGATGGAGCCGGGATTGACGTTCTTGGCGGTGATCACGCCCGAGATGGGCGCGGTGACCGAATAGGTCTGGAGGCTTTCGCTCGACTCCACGCGGGCGACGACCTGCCCGCGCGAGACGCGCTGGCCCAGTTCCACGGTCATGGACATCACCCTACCCGGATAGCGGGCGTGAACCTCGGCCTGGCCCTCCGGCGTGATCTCGACCCGGCCGCTGAGCGGCAGGCTCTCGCCGAGAACGGCGGGGCCGGCCTGCTGGGTGGTGACGCCGCCGGCTTGGGCGGCGTCGGCGCTGATGACCGTCCGGCCCTCATAGGACTGATAGGACCAGGCCGAGCGCTTGCCCGCGCGAACGGCGCTGACCGCGACGTCGAACGAGTGGGGCTCGGACACGACGCCCGGACTGGCCAGGTAGTCGTTCTCGGGGGTGAAGACGAAGCGATCCACCTTCGGCCCCAGGCGGCTCAGGGCGATGTTCGCCTGCACCTGCTTGGGATCGAGCGGCTTGTCGTTCAGGTAGGGATAGAGGCGGAAGAGCGGTTCCGGCCCTTCCTCGTAGATGGTCACCTCGATGGCGAAGTCGCCGTCGCGAAGCAGGCGGCCGTTGTGCGGTCCGCGTTCGTAGTCGGCGGCGGCGGCCGCCTCGCCTTCGGGCTTGGCGGCCTTGTCGCCGCCGCCGCAGGCGGCCAGCGTCAGGGCGACGGCGGCCAGGACGCAGCCGAGTGCGGTTGCGGAAGTGCGGGACGTCTTCATGGTTGGGTCTCCAGGCCGAGCAGGTCGGCGTGCGCGCCGGTCAGGCGGTCGAGCCGCGCGCGGTCGTTGTGGAAGGTCTGCAGCACCGCGACGCGACGGGCCTTGGTCTGCAGCAAGGCCGCATGGGCGCTCATCACGTCGTTGTAGGTGAAGCCGCCGCGCGCAAAGCCCTCGCGGACCAGGACGACGGCCCGTTCAGCCTGGGGCTGGGTTTCCTCAGCGATGCGCCGGGCTTCATTGGCGCGGGCCAGAAGCTGCACCTGGAGGCGGGCGATTTCCCGCTCGCGCTCAAGGCGCAGGGCGTTTTGATCGGCCTGGGCCGCCAGACCGTCAGCGCGGGCGCGGTCGATGGCGCCCTGGTTCCGGTCGTAGCGCTGCAGCGGCACGGACCCGCCGAAGACCAGAGCCACCTCATTGTCCCAGATGTGCCGGACGCCGACGCTGACCGTGGGATCGGGCACGGCGCGCGCCTGCTCCAGGCGAACCTGGGCGTCGGAGATAGCCTGGCGGGCGCGGAAGGCTTCGAGGTCCGCTTGGGCCACAGCGCCGGCGGCGACGCGAGCGGCGCTGGTGTCCTCGAAGTCGGAGGCTCCCATTCGGAAGTCGGCGGCGCCGTCCCAGAACTTGGCCAGGACGATGCGCGCGACGCGAACGGCGATCTCGGCCTGATCGAAATCGATCTGGGCCTGAGCTAGTTCGGCCTCGGCGCGCGCCCCCGCGAACAGGGGATCGCGGGCCGCGTTCACGCGACGCTGAACTTCCGTCTGGAAGCGTTCCGCGAGCGAAAGCCGCTCCCGCGCGATCTCCAGCTGGGCTTCTGCCGCCATGGCGTCGACCCAGGCGCGCTGCACCAGTTCGAGGCGATCCAGTTGCGCGATCTGGGCCTGGGCCGTGATCAGCAGGCCTTCGCTTTGCGCCAGGCCGGTGCGGGCGGATCGATCGCCGCCCCGTTCCAGCTTCTGCTCATAGGTCAGGGTGGTTTCGGTTCGCCCCAGAATGTCGCCTCCGCCCAGGGTGGGCAGGTTTTCGACCATCAGACCCAGGGTCGGATTGGGACGAAGGCCGGCCTGGCGGACGCCGGCCTCGACGCCGCGCAGGCGCGCGTCGAGACCCGGTCGCGCCGGATCGGCGGCGGCGGCGCGCCGCAGCGCGCCTTCAAGGGTGAGGGCCGGACCAGAGGCGGCTTCAGCAGAAGCCGGCGACTGGGCAAGCGCGATGGCGGGCGGCGACCATGCCGCCGCCAGGGCGAGCGCGAGGGCGGATACGGCCGCGCCTCGCCCTCGCCATCCGGCAACGCCGGATTGGGAAGGTTTCAAGAGATGTCTCCAACAGGACGCGCACGGCCATAAGGCCGCGCAGGATCAGCTTTTCAGGCGATCAGGCGTTCTGTCTGGGAGGCTGGAGCGGCGCGTCGAGAACGGCGCCGGGCGGCACGGCGTCGGGCGCCGGGCCAAGGTCGAGCGAGGTCACCACGCCCGCGCCGATCGGATGGACAGGCGTCGCCAGGGCCACATGAATGTCGCCCCCGCTGTGATGGTGATGGCTGAGAGGGGATTTGCCGCTTTCATCGGCGACATCCATCGCCTGAGCGTTAGCCGAGCCATCGTCGTTCGTCGCCGCGTCATGGCTGTGACCGTGGTCATGGTCGTGAGCCAGATCGGCTGTGTCTTCATAGGAAACGCCAGGGAACTGAAGGCCGTGTTCGATCCTGTGCTGATTATTCTGCACGCCATGCATCTGCACCGCGACCATGACGGTCACGCCCAGGCAGACGCAAAGGAAACGGAACAAGCGTGGCAAATCGAAATTCCCCGATCGAATTTCGTTACGGGGAAACCGTCCACGATGCAACTGCGTGAAGGTCGCAGCGGTTTGGCCCTACTCGCCTTTATAATCGCGCCGTCGCTTCAGTGGCTCCTGGTCCGGAAAGCGTAGCTGCACTCCGGCTCCGAGCATTCCTGCAGGGATGAATACGACACCAGCGTCTTCCAAAGTTGCAACAAGCAACCGTGCATTTGCCGTTGTGACGGGCGCAGCGGCGTTGGTGCTTTCGGCCTTTCGAACGGTGTTCAGCGCCAGCCCCGTACGCTCAGCCAGATCGGACACGGACATATTCAAAAGCCCGCGCGCTGCGCGCAACTGCGCCCCAGTAACGACGGCGCCGGAGGGGCTTGTGTCGCGCTCAGAATTCATGATTGACCAATAGCACCATATTTGATAAATAGCACCAATACATGAAGGGAGGTGCCTCTATGAATGACGTTAAACCGGATCAACCGACTTGTCCGCTCCATGGAAAGCCGAGCCAACGCCGAACCTGCCGAAGCTGCAATGCTGCCTACATGCGCGGCTACCTTAGCGTTGCGCGTAAAACTCGTCCCACTTCCGCGCTTTTGACGCGAGCACGTCAGCGCGCTGTCCGTCAGGGCGTACCCTATACGCTTCGGCGTCAGGACATCTCCATGCCGCGCCGTTGCCCCGTTCTTGGTCTGCCCTTGACCGTGGGTACGGCGAGGTCCGCCAGTTCCCCCTCTCTTGATCGGATCAATCCCGCCAAAGGCTATCAGCCTGGCAATGTCAGGGTCATCAGCGACCAGGCTAATCGCTTGAAAAGTAACCGCAGTCTTGAAGAGGTCGTCCGACTGAGCCAGCGAGGGGCGCCTGAACGACGCGCGCAATATGCTGCCGTTGCGGCCTACATGGAGCGGGAAGCGCTCTTGGCTGAGGTGAAGCGAAAGGCGGCTATTGACCCGTCGCCGAGTAAGCCTTGGCAGGTGATTGCTGATTTCTTGGAGAACCGCTTTCGCGAATACATTCCACGATAATCACGATTCAATGTAGATTTTGTTTACGCTAATACTGAATTAACCAACAAATCGTCTAGTTTTTGCTATTTTTTTCTTGACTAATGTTTTCGGTTAAGTTTTCGTAAATCTCACTATTAACTCGCACTGACCCACAGGAGATGTGCAACGAAGCAAGGAGAAACCATGAAGAACGACGAACGTGATGCGCCCAGCCTGAGCCCGCTGGAGAACCGCTGGCTGACAGCCGAAGAAGCCGCCGCCTACATCGGCGTGAAGGTCGAGACGCTTTCGAAATGGCGCCTTCGCGGCCACGGCCCTCGCTACTCGGCCGCCTTGCGGCGCGATCCGCGCTATCGCCTGTCCGACCTCATGGAACACATGGCCGCTCAAATGGTGTCCAACACCCGCGAAGCGCGCACCGTTCGCATCTCCTATGCCGCTGACCATTCCCCGATGACGCTACGGCGACCGATGCGCCCGTTGCGATCGGTGCAATCCACGGATCGTGGTTAGTCTCCCCGACGCGCGAACCCTTCACTCGACGGCTCCATCAATTTCACGCCGCCTCGCATACCTGAGAGGCGGCGTCCTCGTACCCCGCCGGCCTAAACATCAGCGCGCCGTCAGGCGCTGGCAGCGCGATCGGCGCTCGTGGATGTGGGGCTTTGGGCCCATATGAACGTTGCCAAATTGAAGGGATGAGGCCTCACCAATTGTAAGACGCCGCATGTCAGAATCTCTGACACGCGGCGCCTGGGGCTGCCTCAAATGCATTGACAGTTATTGTCGGAATTTGCGGCAGGAGAAACGTGCTTCCGGGACGTTACTGCTTATCCGAAGGCGCAGGGCTAAACGCGTGCGGCCCCACCATTCGAGCGATTTCATCGCTCCAGGCATTCTGAGCGGCCCGCACCTTCTCGCGCATTGTACGAACGTTGTAGCGGCGCGAAGGCTGGTTTTCATCGTAGTGGTTGATGACGTGCTCTGCGACACGCTCCGGAAAGCCCAAGTCTTCTTCAATGACAGTGCGTCCGTATCGTCGACCGTCGTACAATTGCAGTTCTTTCGACGGAAGTTCGCCAGCCTCAACCATCTGGTTGCGCATGGCCATAAAGGCACCTCCCATCGACCCCCTCAAGAGGTGGTCGCCGCGCCCACATGTCGGGAAGAGATACGTGCTGGAACTGCGCTCCATCTGCGTCTGGATCAACCGCATAGCCAGCGGAGTCAGAGGCACATAGTAGGGCTTCCGCTTTTTCTTGGTCAGATGTTTCGGAACAATCCAGGTGGCCTCCGACAAATTGATATGCTCCCGCTGCGCGCGAGCAACATCAACGGGTCGCTGGAGTGTCACCAGATAGATCAGCGTCGCAAGCGCGACACTGATCCGCGTGTCCTTACCGGTGGCGCGTGCGACGTTCGCATGCCAGATTTTGGCAAATGAATCCGGATCAAAGTACTCGGGACGTTGTTCCAGATTGTCTTCAAAGAGGGCCGGGAACGACGCGGGGTTTTCGGACAACCACTCCCGATCAGAGATCGCCCAGTTGTACATTCTGCGGACAATGGACTGGATTTGGTTGGCCGTGGAATGCCCATTGAATCGGGGATGGCGGGCATCTATCGCAATCTGGCTTTGGATGCTGCGAACCAAATCCTTCATCTCAGGTTTCGAAATTTCCCTGAAGGGACGATCGCCTATGCGTGGCAACACGAAGCGCCCCAGCAGGTAGCTTCTCGCCTTCTTATCCCCCTCCGAAAAATGCGGGTGGGCCTCGTCGAACAACTCCGCCAGGGCGCTGACCGTTTCCACCTTTCCGCGTTTCGCGGCTGCAATGTCGTCACGACGTTCAACGGCGGGATCAATTCCTTCCAGTTGCAGCGCAGCCAACCGCTGAAGCGCTCCACGGCGTGCGTCTTCGGGCGGAAGGGAAGCTGCGCACAGCCGAAAGTCATTCTTGCTGCCGTCAGTCCTCGGATAGCGGATGTAGTAGCTGGCGGACCCTCCGGGCGTAATCTGGACGTACAGTTGGGGCACGTCTGTGTCCCATAGGCGCACCCGCTTTCCCTGCACATGATCGGCTTGCGCTTTGTCGATCAGCTTGCGCGTCAAGCGGGCGCGATTGCCCTTTCTGTTCTTGTGGTTTGTCATTCTTTACCTCGTTCAAAGTTCGAGGTTCGAGCAGCACTTCCCACGCCAGACAGACCACCCACCGTGCCACTAACAGTGGTCGTAAGTCGTCCTAAGTGATCCCAAATGGCCCCCGAGAGCCTCTCTGACAGCGACCAAAGGCAGCGTTCAGAAATGAGATAACAATCTGAATTACCGTCCATTTTTGGGACACTAGGCAATTCATGATTCTTCAGGCCTTCCTGCTCCCACAAGGGGAGAAGGAAGACCGTCACAACGCCCGCAACCTCGGCTGCGTCTTCCCGGCCAGCAGCAGATGGGTCAGCGCCCACACCAGGGCGTCGGCCCGATCGGGACTCTTGGCCCCCGCCGCCTCGCTCCCTAGGGCCATCATCTCTTCTTCCAGCGCCGGAAACGCCCCGCAGTGGACCACCCGCCCCTGTTCGTAGAGCGCCGCCACCGGCTCGGCCCGCGCCTTCTTCGATCGGCTGGCGTGGACCAGCTTCACCTGCGCCGGACAGTCGGCCTGCCCCAGCAGGGTCCGCACCATCTCCCCGCCCTGATTGGCCTCGGCCAGCACCAGATCGGCCTCGAACTCCGCCGCCGTCTCGGCGACGCGCCGCGCCCATCCGGCGGGCGACAGACCCCGCGCCGAACGATCCGCCAGCACGTATCCGGTCTTGTCCTTCCTGCCCGCCACCACGATGCCGCAGGCGTCGCCGTGGGCGCTGGCCGGCGGGTCCACCGCCACCAACACCCGCTCGAACTTCGCCGGTCGGTTCCCCCGCGCCCGCGCCAGATCCTCGGCCCGGAACAGGGCGCCGTCGGCCTCGACGATCAGCCCCTCCATCTCCTGCGCCTCCAGCCGCGTCCCGGCGTAGAGGGCCTTCAGATGGCTCAGGAACCCCGGCGCCAGATTGTCGGTATTGGCCGCCGTCGCCAGCCGCGCCTTGACCACCCCCGGCTCGGCCAGCAACCGCCGCAGCGCCGCGATCGGCCGCGGCGTCGTGGTGATCGCCAGCTTGGGATCGCCCCCCAGCCGCAGCCCGAACCTCAGGTTCGACAGCGTCGCCTCCGCGTGCCGCCAGGCGCAGAACTCGTCCGCCCAGGCCGCATGAAACTGCGGCCCACGCAGACTGTCCGGGTCCTCCGCCGAGAAGGCGTAGGCCGCAGACCCTGACGGCCAGATCAGCCTTCGTCGCCCCGCCTCCCAGCGCGGCCGGTTGTCCCTCGCGGCTTGGGCCTTCAGCCCTGACGGTCCCTCGACCATGACCTCGCGCACGTCGTGCAGCGCCGGCCCGACCAGGGCGAAGGTCCAGTCCTTCTCCCGCGCCAGTTCATTCAGCCAGAACCCCCCGGCGAAGGTCTTGCCCGACCCCCGCCCGCCCAGCAGCACCCAGGTGCGCCAGTCGATGTCACGCGGCGCGATCTGTTCGTCGTTCAGCCTCGGCGTCGCCCGGATCCATGCCCGCAACACCCGGATCTTCTCCTCGCGCGGCAGCGCCTCGATCCAGTCCCGCAGCAAGGGACTTGCGCTCGAAAGCTGCGACGAGATGATCGACACGGGCGAAGAATTCGGCCTGGAGCCCGGCCAGTTCGGCGTCGCTGACATCACGATCGTCTTCGCTCATTTCATCCTCTTCGGGGGTCTTGCGGGCGGGCCGCGACCGCAGGGCCGCCACCGCCTTGGCCGTCCGCGCCAGAACGCCCACCGCTCGCGCCCGCTTCTCGGCCTCCGCCACGTCGAGCGGAGCCTCCGCGGCGGCGACCACGGCGATCGCCTCGTCGGTCAGGGCCTTCAGCCGGTCAAACACCGCCTCCAGCCACCCCGTTTCGTCCCTTTTTCCCGCCATGCCTGAACCATAGCCGACCAGCGTCCTCAGGCTGGCGAACAGCCGCCAGCACAGATCAATCCCGGGGTTTTTCAGGGTTTGGCTGCGGCGACTGCGACAGCCGCCGAGGGATGACGTCAGCTCGCCAGCGCCGCCGGATCGCCGCCCGCCAGCCAGTGGGCCAGCGCCCCGGCCAGCTCGGGGATCTGGATCGGCTTGGCCAGATGCCCGTCCATGCCCGAATCCAGGCAGCGCGCCACCTGGTCCGCCTGGACGTTGGCCGTCAGCGCAAGGATCGGCGTGCGATGCCCGCTCCCCGCCTGCATCCGTCGGATTTCCCGCGTCGCCGTCAGCCCGTCCATGACCGGCATGTGCACGTCCATCAGCACCAGGTCATAGGTCCCGGTCTGCATCGCCTGCACCGCCTCGGCGCCGTCGCAGACCGTATCGATCTCCAGCCCCAGTCCGCGCAGGATGGCGCTGACCAGTTCCCGGTTCCCCGGCGCGTCGTCGGCCATCAGGATGCGCCCGCCGGCCAGACCGCCCGGCGTCGGCATGTCTTCGTCACTGGCAAGCCGCCCGATCACGCCGCCCTGAATCAGAGGCGTCTCGAACCAGAAGGTCGCCCCCTCGCCCGGCTTGCTGTCGACGCCGATCTCGCCGCCCATGATCTCGATCAGCCGCCGCGAAATCGCCAGCCCCAGACCCGTGCCGCCATAGACCCGTGTCGTCGAAGCGTCGGCCTGCGAGAACCGCTCGAACAGGACCTCGATCTTCTCGGCCGGGATGCCGATGCCGGTGTCCGTCACCGCCACCCGCAGCCGCCAGCGCCCGTCGGGGTCTGGCGCTCCGCCGACCCGCAGCGTCACCCCGCCCTTGCCGGTGAACTTCACCGCATTGGACAGGAAGTTCAGCATCACCTGACGCAACCGTCCGGCGTCGCCGGTCAACACCTCGGGCATGGCGGCGTCAGCCACCACCTTCAGGCTCAGTCCCTTGGCCTGGCACTGTCCCTCGATGATGGCCGCCGCTCCATCGACCAGGGCCGCGACCTGGAAGGGCTCGGGGTCCATCTCGATCGCGTTGGCTTCCAGCTTGGAATAGTCGAGGATGTCGTTGATCACCCCCAGCAGGGCCTCCGACGCCGTGGCGATGCGCTCCACATAGGTCCGCTCTTCGGGAGGCAGGGCCTCCGATCCCTGCAACAGGCCCGAAAAGCCGATCACGCTGGTCAGGGGCGTGCGCAGTTCGTGGCTCATGTTGGCTAGGAATTCGCTCTTGGCCTGGGCGGCCTTCTCGGCCCGCTCCTTGGCCTCGATGACCTCGTCCTCCAGCAGTTTGCGCTGGGTCATGTCGCGGATCACCACCACCACGTCGTCGACCTGGCCGTTCTCGTCCTTCAAGGCCTTGAAGGTGCACTCGACCCAGATGGTGTGACCCTTGCGGTGCACGGCGCGGTGCTCCAGCCGTGTCGGCGTCCCGGTCTTCACCGCCTCGCCGATGGCCTTCAGCACCAGATGGCGGTCCTCCGGGTGAACATAGTCCGTCGACTGCCCGCTCATCTCCTCGAAGGTCCAGCCCAGCAGTTGCTGGATGGCCGGCGAGATATACTTGCTCGACCCGTCCATCTTCACGCGAGTGATGACGTCGCCGATGTTTTCAGCCAGCAGGCGATAGCGGCCTTCGTCGCGCCGGGACCGCGCCAGGACCTTCTCCTGCTCGGTGACGTCCTGAAAGACGCCGAACATGGCGACGACCCGCCCCGTCTCGTCGACCTCGGTCTCGGCGTGGGTCAGGATCCGCCGCTCTTCACCGTCCGGCCGAACGATATGCAGCTTGGCCATATAGCCCTCGCCGTCCTCCAGTCCCCGCTGGATCATCTCGGTCAGGGCCTGACGATCGCCTTCGACATAGAAGTCCAGCGCGCTGTCCAGATTCGGGTCGAAGCTGTCCCGATCGACCCCATGGATGCGATAGACCTCGTCCGACCACTCGACGACGCCGGTATTGCGCTCCAGCCGCCAGTGGCCGACGCCCGACATCTGCTCGACCAGCCGCAGGGTCTCCAGACGCTCGTCGCGGATGCGCGCGGCCTCGATGCCGGCGATGATGTCTTCGGCCATGCCGGCCAGCAGCCTGAGTTGCTCCTGCTCCCGATCGCTCGGCATCGGCAGGCTGTGGTCGTGCAGGACGCTCAGGGCGCCGATCGGCGCGCCATCCGGCCCGCACACGGTCGCGGCGGCGAAGAACCTCAGATTGGCGTGCCCCGTGACGATGGGGTGGCCGTTCACGCGCGGGTCCAGGGTCGTGTCGGGGATCACCAGCACCGCCCCGCGTCCCATCTCGGTCACCAGGGGCGCCAGGCTATTCTCCCGCGGCGTCCGCGTGGAGCAAAGACCGGCGTTGGAACGGATGACGGCCTCGGTCGGCGTCAGCAGGGTCACCACCGCCGCCCGGCAGTCGAACATCGTCGCCGCCAGATCGACCAGCCGGTGGAACGGCCCGGCCGGGGCGTCGAGCGCCTCGATGCTCTTGGTGGTGAATGACAAAGGCGACCCCTCCCGTAGCCTTCCTTCTCGCCGATACGGGCGAACGAAACGTTATCAGCCGGGGTTTTTCGACCCGCGTTCGACCATCCATTCCGGCGCCTCGAAGTCCAGGGCGTCCTCCTCGGTGGCCAGGGCCGTCTCGGAAATCGTCTGGCGGCGGATCGAGACCCCGGCGGTATGCACCGTCTCGGGATCGCCCGAGACCAGCGGATGCCACCAGGCCAGTCCCCGCCCCTCATGCACCCGGCGATAGGCGCACGACGGCGGCAGCCAGCGCAGCCCGCCGATCTTGCCGGGCGTCAGCTTGATGCAGTCCGGCACGTGCTCCTGGCGGTTGGCGTAGTCCGAGCAGGTGCAGCGGTCCGGATCGAACAGCTTGCAGTGCACCCGCGTCGGCACGATCTCGCCGGTGTTCTCGTCCTCGAAGCGAATGACGCAGCACAGGCCGCACCCGTCGCACAGGCTTTCCCACTCGGCGGCCGACATCTCCGTCAGCGGTGTTGTTTCCCAGAAGGGTTTCATGGGCGGGGCCTATACGCGGCCAAGGCCGATCTGTCGCCCTTCTCCCTCCCCTTTATGGGGAGGGTGGTCGCGCAGCGACCGGGTGGGGAGGGCGAGGTGAAGCAGACGCAGCGCTTGATCAGCGAAAACGCCCCCACCCGTCTGCCGCTTCGCGTCAGCCACCCTCCCCATGAAGGGGAGGGAGAATTACTCAGTGCGTCACGCTCTTCGAGAACAGGTTGATCACCACCACCCCGCCGACGATCATCACCAGACCGACCACCGCCGGCAGGTCCAGCTTCTGCTTGAACAGGAACAGGCCGATCACCGAGATCAGCACCACCCCCAGCCCGCTCCAGATGGCGTAGGCCAGCCCCACCGGCATCTGTTTCAGCGCGATGGTCAGCAGGTAGAAGGCCAGGCCGTAGCACAGCGCCAGCCCGACCGTCGGCCAGAGCCGGGTGAACTGCTGCGACTGCTGCAACAGGGTCGTGCCCAGCACCTCAAAACCGATGGCGCCCAGCAGGGCGGCCCAGGTGATCGGGTTCATTCCGCCGCCCCGGCGCCCGGCGCCTCGCGCAACTGGGTCCCCGGCGTCATGAAGGACAGCAGGGCCTTGCGCTGCTCGCGCGACACTGGGTGGGTGCCGAACACGTCCGACATCCACAGGCCGTCCGCCATCAGCCGCAGCATCAGAGCGTCGTCGGCGCCCACCGGGTCGGTCGGATCATCAGCCGTGATCTTCTCGATCCACATGGTCCAGCGGCGCGCCAGCGGCGTCCGCACGGCGCAGGCGGCCAGCACGGCCCGGCCGATGCTGACGTCGCGCGGCGTCACCGGATCATTGACCACCGTCCGCAGATAGGCCCGCGCATTGCGGCCATAGGGCTCGGGGTCCTTCGCCGCCTCGGCCAGCACCTCGTCCACCATCATCTGTCCCAGATGGTCGATCATCCCTTCCAGCAGGACCTGCTTGTTGGGGAAGTGGTGCAGCAAGGCTCCCTTGCTGAACGGCAGCCGCTCGACCACCGCGTCCAGGGTGAAGCCCAGCGCCCCCTTTTCGGCGGCCACCTCGATGGCCATGTCGATGATCTCGGCGCGAGTGGCCTGGGGCGAGCGGCGGCGGGTTTGTGCGTCCATCCGCCCCCAATACCGTCCAGACGGTATGTAATCAAGCGATGGCCTGTCGCACCCCCTTCGGTCTATAGGGACGGCCCTCCTTCCCGCTTTACCGGTCGCATCGTCTTCATGGCTGCACGTCCCCCCCTCGTCGCCCTCAAGGACGTCCGCCTGCAGGACGGCCAGCGCCCGCTGTTCGACGGGGTCGATCTGGCGGTCGAGCCGCGCAGTCGCGCCGCCGTGGTCGGCCGCAACGGGGCCGGCAAGTCGACCCTGATGAAGATCGTCATGGGCCTGATCGAGCCGGACAGCGGCGACCGCGCCGTCCAGGCCGGCACCCGCTTCGCCTATGTGGCCCAGGAGCCGGACATCACCGGCGACACGCTTCTGGACTACGCCGCCTCCGGCGGGGCCGAGCGCTGGACCGCGGAGAGCTGGCTGACCACCTTCGGCCTCAACCCCGAAAAACCCGCGCAGAACCTGTCCGGCGGCGAGACCCGCCGCGCCGCCCTGGCCAAAGCTTTTGCCGAGGAGCCCGACGTCCTGCTGCTGGACGAGCCGACCAACCACCTCGACATCCTGGCCATCGAACTGCTGGAGAACGAGCTGGTTCAGGCCCGCTTCGCCGTCCTGGTGGTCAGCCACGACCGCGCCTTCCTGAACAAGGTGACCAACACCGTCCACTGGCTGGACAACCGCCGCGTCCGCACCCTGAACAAGGGCTTCGACGCCTTCGACGACTGGGCCGCCAAGGTTCAGGAAGAAGAGGCCCTGGCCCTCGAGAAGCTGACCAAGACCATCGAGCGCGAGACCGAGACCTTCTATCGCTCCATCACCGCACGGCGCACCCGCAACGAGGGCCGCGCCCGCAACCTGGCCGCCCTGCGCGCCGAACGCGCCGAGAAGATGAAGGACGTCCCGCGCGGCCTCCATCTGGGGGTCGATTCCGGCGCGGTGTCCGGCAAGCTGGTGGCCGAGCTGAAGGGCGTGACCAAGGTCTTCGGCGACCGCACCATCTTCAGGAACCTGACCACCCGCGTCATGCGCGGCGACCGTCTGGCCATCGTCGGCCCCAACGGCGCGGGCAAGACCACCCTGGTCAAGACCCTGCTGGGCGAGCTGGCGCCCGACGAGGGGACCATCCGCCTCGGCGCCAATCTGGAACCCGTCTATCTGGATCAGTCGCGCGAGGGGCTGAAGTCGGACATGACCCTGTGGGACGCCCTGACGCCCGGCGGCGGCGACAGCATCATCGTGCGCGGCTTCTCCAAGCACGTCGCCGCCTACGCCAAGGACTTCCTGTTCCAGGAAAGCCAGCTGCGCCAGCCCATCTCGACCCTCTCGGGCGGCGAGCGCAACCGCCTGCTGCTGGCCCGCGCCCTGGCCAAGCCCGCCAACATGCTGGTCCTCGACGAACCGACCAACGACCTCGACATGGACACCCTCGACAAGCTGGAAGAGCTGCTCGAGGGCTATGACGGCACCCTGATCCTGGTCAGCCACGACCGCGACTTCGTCGACCGCCTGGCCACCTCGACCATCGCCATGAATGGGCGCGGCGACATCGTCGAGACCCCCGGCGGCTGGCAGGACTTCCTGCGCCAGAACCCCACCTTCCTCGCCCCGCCCCCGACCCACGCGGAGAGCGCCCCCGGGGCGCGTCGGGTCGAGAAGGCGGAGCCTTCTGACCGCGCCCCCAAAAAGACGGTGAAGCTGTCCTACAAGGACGCGCGGCGTCTGGAAGAGGTCGAAAAGCTGATGGAGACCCTGCCGGTCGAGATCGCCAGACAGGAGGCCATCCTCGCCGACCAGAGCCTCTACACCCGCGACCCCGCCGCCTTCGACCGCGCCATGAAGGCCGCCGACAAGGCGCGCGCCGACCTCGAAGCCGCCGAACTGGACTGGCTGGAGCTGGAAGAGAAGAAGGCCGCCCTGGCGGGGTGAGGCCGCGCCTTCGCCGCGAGCGGACGGGCTGGAGGTCAGCTAAGGGTGGAAAGCCAATCTCTCAGCTGTCGGCTCGGCGCCGAAGATGTATGAGCGGATAGGGCCTTCCCTGACCATCAAGAGCAGATCGCCCGATCTGTTCGAAGCCTAGATGTTCGTAGAAGCCGAGAGCCTTCGGATTCTGCTCGTTCACATCGACCGTCAGGTCTGGATGCGCGGCAAGAGCCTTATGAACAAGGGCTTTGCCAATACCTTTGCCATGTTGATCCGGGTCTGCAAAAAGCGCCTCAAGATGCCCTTCATGCAAGAACATGAAGCCGAGCGGCGCATCAGAACCATCAACGGCAAGAAGCAGGGACACCTGCGGGAAAAAGCCTAGAAGCTCAGCCTCGATGGCATCGCGGTCGCCTGTGGCAAGGAAGTCGTGGGTAGCGTCAACGGCCGCGCGCCAGATCTCCATAACGCAAGGCAGATCGGAAGGGATGGAAGGGCGAAAATCTAACATGCTCTGTCTTTTCCCGTACCAACATTCGTCCGCTAAGGGTGGAAGGCGGAAGTTGGGTTATGGAGAATCAAAAGGTGAGGGATGCCAAAACGGCGAAGCCCTCTAGTCGTTGTCATTGAGGTGCGCGATCCACTTTTCGATGCCGGCAGTATCGGTAATCAGTCCGGGCCAGACACGGGCCGGAACCGCAGGCTCGTTGTTGGCTCGAGAGCTCTCCCGATAGACCTTCATCGGTACGAAGGCGGTAGCGCGGCCGCTAGGCAGCGGAATGTAACGAATTTCATTGTACAGCGTGTCGGCGGAGGTTTCATGCCCCAACTGGACAGCACCCAAGGCGGTCAAAATGTCGACGGCATCCAGGCAGGCAGACGCGCAGCCGTAGTCCGTCAGGACGTATGTCTGGCCAGCGACCGGGTTTTCGAGGTCGGTTGACCTCGTCGACTTTCCCTCGTCCGTTTCATGGAAGAGACGATTACCGGCGTCCCTTGCGGCCTTCATCCCATCAATCAGGCGGTTCAGGTAGGCGAGCGTGTCGGGCTGGCCGTTGAACTGGTCGCGATAGCTTTCGAGCTTGGCTAAATTGTCGGACGAAGCGCGCCAGTCTATGCTGGTTGATCTCACAGCATGGGCATCGAAATAGTCGGCGCCCCATATCGTTTTCGCCAGGGTGCTTATCCAGGTCGAGGACCCGCCATTGTTGCCGCGAAGGTCGAAGACAAGAACGGGCGCAGCGCGTAGTTCGGCTACCCTTACCTCGGTGGCCGTGAGCAAGCTGGTCAGCTGCTGGCCCTCGGGCGTGCGCGGATCCGCGGTGAAGTTACCTAGCTCGATCCAAAGCCCGTGGGCCCAAGGCCTGATCGTCGTGGAGGCCGCGAACCTTTCGCCACCGGCGGCTGCGATCCCTGCGTCGCGGTCAACTGGAGCGAGGGGGCGCCAGGAAAGGGTTTGGCGCGTGGTGCGGCCATCTATCGTGAAGTCACATTGCTCGGGACGCCGGACATAGGGATTGCCCGCGTCGACCAAGGTCCAGACCGCATGGCTGACCCGGGTCGAGCGCAGGGACCAGCGGCCGACCTCACGTCCGATCATCTCATGTCCCAAGGCATCGGCGGGACGACCATCGCAGGCTACCAGAATCGAGCCTATCGGAGGGGCTACAGCGTCGCGGCTGAAGACAACCTCGTATCGATCTCCGCCAGGCGCTGAGCGAAGCCCAACCAAGAATCCGGGCCACTGAACAAGCGTCGGCTCCGGATTGTCCTTGATGTTTGTCAGCCCGAGGTGACCGTCGTCGAACGAGGACGCGTATTCGGTCAGAGCTGCACGCCAAGCGGAATAGCTGTCTGCGGTTTGGGCGCGATCAAGTGCGAGCGCCAATCCCGCTTCCAACGAGACATTGAAGGCCGGATTCGCAGCGTCGACGGGTCCAGGGTGGTTATCCGCAATCAGGTCGTGGAATGCTTGCGCATCTTCTCGCAAGGCTTGCCCCCAAGGAACCGCATGTGGCTCAACCTGTGCCGCCGCCCCCTCAGGCGCGGCAACGCAGAGGCCCAACAAGGCAGCTGTGATTGCATATCTCATGGAAGCTCCCCGAACTAAGCCGAGCGTGAGGCCTCAACGGGGTGTCAGCTAATTAAATATCGGTCATGCCAAGCCTCTGGGCGGGGGGCATGCCGGCACCTGTTCACTGGGCCAAGCATGCGCGCCTGAACGTCCGCAACGGGGCGAAAGCGGACTTCTCCTAGCCGTCACCCCGGACGGCCCGAAGGACCGATCCGGGGTCCAGGCGTTCAACGCAATGGCACGGGCGCAGAAACCACAGCCGTCTGGGTTCCGGGTTCGCTTCGCGCCCCGGAATGACGGCCCGAGATCAACTTACCGCCGCGCCATGGTCACGGCGCCGATCTGTCCGCCGATCGGCAGAAGGCGGACCCTCATGCTGGCCGCGCCGCTGAATCCGCCGCGCGTCCGGTCGGTCAGGGTGAAGATCATCCTGAAGCCGTCCTGGGCCATGACGACGACCAGCTTGCCGTCCCGGATGCGACATTCGGCGGGCTCGCCGTCGAGGACGCAGGTGAGCCGTCCATTGGCCTGAGCCGCGACCGTCAACGGAAAGTCGAGCTTCCGCCCCCCGTCCCTGGCCTTGAAGGTGATGCTGACGTCCTCACGCTCGGAAGGCGTGATCGCCAGCCTCCAGTCGCCGACCACCTCCCGGCTGGTGATGGGCGCTTGAGCCCAAGCCGCCCCGCCCATCACCGACGACAAAAACAGAGCCGCACCCGCCGCCTTCAGCCTCGCCATGACGCCCCCCGAGATTCTCCCCCGCCAGCATCGGACGCCCACGCTGAACTGACCCGTGAATTTTCAGCAAGATTCGGCAGGGGCCGCCCGCCTCAGCGCAGCACCTCGTTGACGTCCGCCAGGACCACGTCGTGCATCTGGTTCAGATAGGCCTCGTAGTAGCCCTTGTGCGAGGCGCCCACGAGGGTCAGCATCTTCACCCCCGGCTTCGCCCCCATGACGTCGCGCATGTTGGCGACCATACGCAGGTTCCGCGTCTCATAGGCCGCCAGATACATCCGGCCGAAGCCCTCGGGCGAGGGGTCCTTCTGGGCCGCGCCGAAGTCGCTCTCATAGGCCCGGCGCATCGCCTCGGCGCTGTTGTAGTAGCGATAGAGGTTCAGCAAACCGTCCGGCTGCGACAGCCCGGCCGTGACCGGCGCTTCCGCCGCCTTGCGCTCTTCGCTCGCCGGATTGTTCCAGACCTGACGGATGGCCCGGACGAAACCCTTGATGTCCGCCGGATAGCGGTCCGCCGAGTGGTCGTCGACGCTCCACACCCGCTCCAGCCCCAGCCGCGCGGCCAGGACGGCGGCGACGGAATCGCTCTCGTTGATGCTGTCGATCTGCTTGTTCAGCTGCGCCACCAGCTCAGCGTCCAACCCCTCGCCCTCGCGGCGCTCGGCCGGCGCCAGACGCAGCCACTGGACGAGGGCCGAGGTCGGCTCGCCCGCCGCCAGGAAGACCGCCGCCAGACGGCGACGCTGCTCGGGCGTCGGCGCCGCGGGCCATTCCGCCAGCAGCCGCTCGGCCTCGGCGTTGGCCGCCGGGACGTCCAGTCCAGTCTGCTGACCGGCGTGGTCGACGTCCGGGCAATAGTCGCCGATCGACTCGGCGTACCGCTGCGGATAGCGGCGCATGGCGTCGCATTGCAGGCCCGAGACGTTCTCGGTGGCGATCACCTCCGGCCCCCAGGCCGCCAGACGATCCAGCAGCGGCGCCAGCATCTCGGCCTTCACCGTATCGCCCATCTGGGCCAGGTGGGGCGAGCCCACCACCAGCACCTGATTGAGCGGCCCCGCGGGCGGCCCCTTCAGCTGGTCCGGGTGGAAGGCGGGGCGATAGGTCTGGGCGGCGGCGGCGGACGCCCCCGTCAGAGCCAGAACCGCGCCCAGGACCAGAAGACGGGCGGAAGAACGCGCAGTAATCACAGCTGACAACCTTGAAGGATCAAGAGCGCCGCCGACGACGGCTCAAGCGGGACCGTTAGACGAAGTCGTGTTCGCCGCCTCGTTAAATCCCGCTCATCTTCAAGATCCGCGCTTTCCTGTGGACCGTCGCAAACCCATGATCCTTGAGCGCGAATTCCGTCCGCCTACAGATATCCACAGACTTGTCCACCAGGGCCGGGGCGGTTCCGCACAGCCGGGCCGATCCGGGCGCTTGCCGGATAGCGGATTCCGCGAGAACGTCAACAGGCCAACGGGACACGGCGGCGCGGAAATCCAAGATCCAGCAATGGGTTAGAGGGCTTCAAGCGAACCGGTCCGGCTCTCTGACCCAGGGTCCCAAAGCCTCTTCGGAGGACGCGGAGACACCGAGGCAGGGCCACAGGCTCCCGATCCTTCAGCGCCTCGGCGCGGGGATCACGGAGAACCAGGCCGGGATCGAAGACGACGCGTCCCGACGACGCGCCCGACACGACCAGGGGCCGCCAGGAGACCAGCCGACGCCGCCGGGTTCGCCCGAAAGCGCCGCAGCGAAATCGGTTCGGACGCTCGCGTCCCTATGCGGATCTTCGTTTCGGAGAAAAGGCCAGGCCCTGACCCGAACGGCCAGGTCCAACCCGGACTTGGCGAGGGGACGTGATCGGGCTTCGGCCAGGGTCGCGTCCCCTCGCTCAATTCCGCTCGCTCAAAATCCCCTGGCCTGGTTCCAGTGTGCAGTGCGGCGCCGCCGACCTTTCCAAGTTCGCCGCCGCCGCCTAAACCATCCCTCAATGACCTTCGACCGACTCTCCCGCCGCAATCTGCTGCTGGGCGCCGCCGGCCTGACCGCCGTCAGCACCCTGTCCGCCTGTGGTCGCGCCGAGGCCCCGGTCGACGAATCCGGCCGGGTTCGCCTGCGCGTGGCCGCCGGGGGGCCGGTCACCGCCGCCCATGGCGGCTTTTATCAGGCCATCGCCACCGGGGCCTATGAGCGACGCGGCCTGAACGTCGAAATCCTGACCGGCGCCGCCGGGGCCGACGTCCCCGCCCTGCTGGCCGCCAGCGCGGTGGAACTGGCGATCGGCGTCGACAGCTTCGCCCCCATGCGGCTGATCGCCGACCGCGCCCCGGTCAAGGCCGTCGCCGCCTTCCTGCAGAAGGACCCCGTGGTCCTGATGGCCCGGCCCAACCAGCCGCTGGAGACCCTGTCGGCCCTGCGCGACCGCCCCATCCTGATGAGCCCCGCCGACCAGGCCGGATTCTGGAACTGGCTGCGGACCCGCTTCGAACTGGCGTCCGATCAGGTCCGCCCCGGCACGCCGGAGGACAACCTCAAGGCCTTCCGCGACGACCCGAAATCAGTTCTGGTCGGCCGACTGACGACGGGCGATCCCGCCATGATCGCGCGCGAGGCCGGGTTCCAGCCGCGCGTCCTGATCCCGGCCGACGACGGCTATCCCTCCTACGCCGGCCTGGTTCTGGCCCCCAACGCCTTCGCCCGCGACAACGCCCGGGCCCTGCGCGACTTCATCGCCGCCTCGGTCGAGGGCTGGCGCGACTATGTCCACGGCGACGGGTCCAAGGGCGACGCCCTGATCCGCCGCGCCAACCCCGAGCTGAACCAGCGGCTGCTCAACGCCGTGCGCGACAGCCTGCGCACCGAGGCCGTGGTCGACGGCGGCGACGCGGCCCTCTACGGCCTGGCGACCATGACCCCCGACCGCTGGCAGGCCTTCGCCGAACAGACCGAGGCCGCCTACCCCTCGCCCCCTGACTGGCGCGAGGCCTTCACCACCCAGTACCTGCCCGGTCGCGGCTAGGCGCGTTAGCAGCGGATTAAGTCGTGCGCGCCTAATCTGCCGACTGAACGCCGACCGCAGCAGGAGGCCGTCCGTGCGACGCCCGCCGATCACCGCCATCCTGACCGCCGGGGCCTGCGCCCTGGGTCTGGCCGCGCCCGCCGCGGCCCAGACGCCTGCGCCCCAGTCTGCTGCGCCCTCCAGCGCCAACGCCGCCGGTCTGCGCTACCTGTCCTGGCCCGGTCGCACCTACCGCCCCGCCACGGTCGCCCCGTCGCCCGAGGCCGCCGAAGCCGCGCCCGTCGTCGCCGCATCCACGCCCGGCCGTTCGCCCATCATTCCCCACGGGGGCCATCCCGCCGCTGCGCCCGCCCCGAGCGCCGCTTCGCGTCAGGGCCTGACGCCCGCCAGCGCCTGGATCGGATCACAGGCCCCTGCCTACGCCCCGCAACCAGCCCCTGCCTTCGACGGCGCCGCCCAGGCGCCCATGGTCCGCCCCTACGTCACCGCGACGCCCGCGCCTGCCCCTGCCGTCGCGCCCTGGAGTCACGGCCGCGTTGCCGCCGCCGCCCCGCCCCGCCCCGAGACCGCCCCGGCCCCGGCTCCAGTTCCGGAGCCCGCTCGCGCCGCGCACATGACGCAGGGCGGCTATTTCGCGGAAACCGCCGAGCCCTCGCCGCCGACCGCGCATCCAGCCACGCCGGTCGTTTCACAGCCTGCCCCCATCGCCGCGCCGCCCGAGCCGCGCGACCGGACGCCGACGCCCGCGCCCGTCGGGGTCGCGCCCCCGGCTACGGCTCCTGCCCCGGTTGCTGCCATGGCCGCCGCTCCGGCCCCTGCGGTCGAAGCTCCCGCAGTCGATCGCCCTGCGGACGCCGTCGCGCCCGATCCCATGGCGCCGCGCCGCGACGCTCCGATCTTCCGTCTGCAAAGACCGGCGCCCGTCGCCAGCGAAGCCCAAGCGTCCGGCGCCCCTGTTCAGGGTCTGGCGCAAGCTCAGCCGCAGGCTCAACCGGCCCCGGCCGCCGACGGCTCCGCGGCCCAGGGCGGCGCCCGCTATTATTCGGTCCACCGCCAGGCCGGACGCCAGCCCGACGCCACCCCCCTGCCCCCGCCGGTCTATCTGGACGCCCTGCCGGTGGAACTGAGCTCCACGCCCGCCTCGACCGACCTGGCCGAACCGCCCGCCGCCCCCAATCTGATCCGCAACGCGAACGGCCGTCTCCAGGCCCTGCCCGCCAACGAAGACCCGATCCTGCCATGAGCGACGGCGCCGCCCTGCCCCCGGCTACTGACGCCGACTCGCGTCTGCCCGACCTGATCGCCCTCGCCAAGGAGCCCTCCAGCGAGAAGCGACGCGCCCTGCTGCGCGAACTGACCGACACCTTCTTCGGCGCCGCCGAGCGCACCGAGGCCGAAACCGCCCTCTATGGCGCGGTGTTCAGCGACCTGACCGACGCCATGGAGGTCGCGGTCCGGGCCGAACTGGCCGAGCGTTTCGCCGCCGCGCCGGACGCCCCGCGCCAACTGATCCGCCGCCTCGCCAACGACGAGGCGGAGTCCGTGGCCCATCCGGTGCTGCGCGCCTCGCCGGTCCTGACCGAGGCCGACTTGATCCACGTCATCCGCTCGCGCGGCCAGGGTCATATCCGCGCCGTCAGCCAGCGCGCCTCGGTGTCCGAGGCTGTGTCCGACGCCATTGTCGAACGCGGCGACGACGAGACGCTTGGCGTCCTGCTGGGCAACGACGGCGCCCAGATGTCGCGCGCCGCCTGCGAGGCCGCCGTCGAGCGCGCCCGCGCCAACCCGGCCCTGCACGCCCCCACGGTCGAGCGCGCCAGCCTGCCGGCCGACCTGCTCAACGAGATGTATTTCGAGGTCGAGGCCCGCCTGCGTCAGCGCATTCTGGAACAGAACGCCCGCATGGATCCGGCCCTGCTCGAAAGCGCCCTGGCCGCCGGACGCACCCGCGTCGCCACCGACGACGGCGCCCTGCCGCCCGACTACGCCGAGAGCCTGGCCTATGTCGAGGAACTGAACGTCGCCAGCCAGCTGACCCCGCCGGTCCTGGCCCGCTTCCTGCGCTCGGGCAGCCGGACCTCCTTCCTGATCGCCCTGTCGCAACTGGCCGACATCGACTTCCACACCGCCCGCCAGATCGTCGAGCGGCGCGAACTGGACGCCCTGGCCGTGGTCTGCAAGGCCGCCGACCTGGATCGCGCCCTGTTCCTGACCTACGCCGTGGTCCTGCTCAACACCGACGGCGACGCCATGGGCAAGGCTCGCGCCTACGCCGGCATGTACAACGACCTGACCGTCGAGGCCGCCCAGCGCACCTTGCGCTTCTGGCGCATGCGCAAGGCCATGCACGCGGCGTAAACAACAACGCAACGCCTCTCCCTCCCCTTCATGGGGAAGGTGGTCGCGCAGCGACCGGGTGGGGAGGGCGTGGCGATATCGAACGCAGGGCCTGACTTGCCGAAGCGCCCCCACCCGTCTGACGCTTCGCGTCAGCCACCCTCCCCCAAGTGGGAGGGAGAAACGGCGCAAAACAAAACGCCCGCCCTCCTTTCGGAGAACGGGCGCTGCATCCAACCTGAAAGGTCGGGTCTTACTTCTTGGCGCGGGTGGCGCGGGCCGGTTTGCGGCCGCCCTGGCCCAGGCCCATCTGCTTGGCCAGGTCCGAGCGGGCCTTGGCGTAGTTCGGGGCGACCATGGGATAGTCCTTGGCCAGGCCCCACTTCGCCCGGTATTCCTCGGGGCTCATGTTGTATTTGGTGCGCAGGTGGCGCTTCAGCGACTTGAACTTGCGGCCGTCTTCCAGGCAGATCAGGAAGTCGGGCGTAATCGACTTGCGCACCGGAACCGCCGGTTCCTTGGGCTCGGGCTCGACTTCCACCGGCGCCGAAGACACGCCGGCCAGGGCCGCGTGAATCTGGGCGATCAGGCCGGGCACAGCGTCAGCCGAGACGGTGTTGTTGCTGACATAGGCCGACACGATGTCCGCCGTCATTTCCAGCAGTTCGGGTTTTTCTTCCATGGGGGTCGCCTGTTGCAGGAGCCAAACACGTTCGACTGATCAATCCCGACCCGTCGGAGGTTGGTTTCATACGTATGTTTGTCGAATATGGCAATGCAAGCTTAGAACCGCGTCCTGCAGGCGCATTCTTCTACTCATCTGCACTGAATTCAGTCGTCGCGCTTCAGCGACCGAAGTTATCTGCAAGCGCCAGCATCGCCGCGCGCTCGGGCGCGGAGTATTCGTCGATCAGTTCTTCGTCGCCCTCGCGGATCGCCCGAAGCAGGGCCGGCGTCAGGGCCGAGGACAAAGACCAGTTCCAGTAACGCAGCACCGTCTGGGCCCGGTCGACCGCCAGCATCTCATAGGTGATCTGCACCCGCTCCCAGTCCGGATGGACCTCGCCGTCAGCCGTCAGTTCGGGCCGGCGCATGGCGCGCCACAGGGTCTGCAGGTCCAGCCGGGACAGGCCGGTGGCCTTGCACAGGATGGCCAGGGGCTCGCCCCCGGCGTCGCCCATGATCTTGGCCGAGGTCAGGGGCTTGACGCCCGACAGATAGCCGATCTCTCCGACCAGTTCGCGCGTCATGCCCTGCCCCGCGGCGGCGACGGCGGCTTCCAGACCGCTGTACGGGCTCTTGTCGATGGCGGCGCGATTGCGTTGCCGTCGCTCGATGAACTGCAGGGCCTTGCGCGTCACCGGGTCGGACCAGCCTTCGGCGGCGGCCACGGCGAACAGGTCCTCGACGCTGTCCTGCAGGACCTCGCGCGACACCGCGAAGCGCTGCAGCACGATGCGGCGTTCCTCGGCCCCGCACCACCAGAACATGACATAGGCCCCCGACGGCCGCAGTTCAGGGCGCTTCAACAGCGACGCGCACAGGGCGCGGCTCTGACGGCTCAGGGCGACCACGCCCTCGATGGCGACCTGGGCCAGACGGGCCGAATTGTTCTTCAGCACCGCCTCGACGACGGCGTCTTCGCCGAAGCTCAGCAGAGTTTCGGTGACCACTTCCGACAGGCCGCGTCGCTCGGCGATCAGCAACCGATGCTCGATCCCGGCGTCGCGGGCGCAGCCGATCAGGTCGACGTCGGTCAGGGAGGCGCACTGCTCGATCAGGGGGGCCGCCACAGACGGCTCGTCGCGCAGCAGCAACCGCGCCAGACTGTCCGGCAGCTCCGCCAGGGGCGCCAGACGCACGGCCACGCGGCGTCGCTCATCGACCGGGGCCAGGCGCAGCATCTCGACCAGCAGGTCGCCCGTCACCGCCCGCTCAAAGGCGTTGATCCGACTGGCGGGCAGACAGACGACATCGGCCAGCCGCCGCAGCAGCGTCTGGCGCGCTTTCGACGGCCCGGTCGGGGCGTCGGCGTCGGAACTGACAGCCGGAATCGACATGGCTTCTACCCTAAGGCGAGCCGGTTAACCGCGCGTGAGGGGCAAGAACTCTCCCTCCCCTTCATGGGGAGGGCATAAAGCGGCCTGCCCTACAGCCCCTCGAACAGGGCCGTGGACAGGTAGCGCTCGGCGAAGCTGGGGATGATGGCGACGATGGTCTTGCCCGCGTTCTCGTCCCGCGCCGCCAGTCGGAAGGCCGCCGTCAGGGCCGCGCCCGAGCTGATGCCGACAGGAACCCCTTCGACGCGCGCCACCTTGCGGGCCATGTCGAAGGCGTCCTCGTTGGAGACCTGCTCGACGCCGTCGATCACGGCGCGGTCGACGATGGACGGAATGAAGCCGGCGCCGATGCCCTGGATCTTGTGCGGGCCCGGCGCGCCGCCCGACAGGACCGGCGAGGCGGTCGGCTCGACCGCGATCATCTGCACCGAGGCCTTCTTGGCCTTCAGGGCATGGCCAACGCCGGTGATGGTGCCGCCGGTGCCGACGCCGGCGACGACGATGTCCACTGCACCCGCCGTGTCGTTCCAGATCTCCTCGGCCGTGGTGACCTCATGGATGACCGGGTTGGCGGGGTTTTCGAACTGCGAGGGGCTGACGGCGCCGGGCGTGCGGGCCAGCAGGTCCTGCGACATGGCGATGGCGCCCTTCATCCCCTGCTCGGCGGGGGTCAGCACCAGCTCGGCGCCCAACAGGGCCAGCATCTTGCGGCGCTCGATCGACATGCTCTCGGGCATGACCAGGATCAGCTTGTAGCCCTTGGAAGCGGCGACGAAGGCCAGGGCGATGCCGGTGTTGCCGCTGGTCGGCTCGATCAGCACCGAGCCGGGCTTGATCTGACCCGCCTGCTCCAGCGCCTCGACCATGGCCACGCCGATGCGGTCCTTGACCGAGGCGATCGGGTTGAAGAACTCCAGCTTGGCCAGCACCGTGGCCTTGGGCTGATGCTCCGCCGTCAGGTTGGGCAGCCGAACCAGGGGCGTGTCGCCGATGGTGTCGATGATGCTGTCATAGACCCGGCCGCGCCCGGCCTTCTTGTGGCGGCTGGCGTCATAGGCGGTGTCGGACATGGGGAGGGCTCCGTTCGGCGGTTTCAGCCTAAGTGACAGCCCTTATACGCCCGAGGCAAGATCGCGCCGCACAGGAATTCTAAGCCCTGCCTTAGACGAAGCGCGGATGCTAGAATGGAGCGTCACGGAGATGCCGCCATGAAGCGTCTGGTTCTGTCGATTCTTGTAATCCTCGGACTGCTGGCGGCGGGTGGAGCCGCAGCCTTCCGCTTCAGCCCCTGGCCCTCGGCGCTCCTGGTGCGTCAGGCTTTCGACAAGGATTCGGCTCGCACCAACGCCGCCCTGGCCGAACGGGTCCCGGCAGGGGTCCGCTCGCAGCTGGACCTGACCTATGATCCGGCTGACCGGAACGGACGGCTGGACCTCTACCTCCCCCCGGCGGGCGCCGCGCCGGACGGCCCCTTGCCCATCGTCGTCTGGGTCCACGGCGGGGGCTGGGTGTCGGGCGACAAGGGTCAGATCGGCAACTACCTGAAGATCCTGGCCGCGCGCGGCTTCGCCACCGTCAGCGTCGACTACACCATCGCCCCCGAAGCGCGTTACCCGACCCCGGTGCGTCAGGTGAACGCCGCCCTGGGCTGGCTGGACGCCAACGCCGAGACCCTGGGCATAGACCGCAACCGCATCTTCCTGGCGGGCGATTCCGCCGGCTCTCAGATCGCCGCCCAGGTCGCCAACCTGACCGTCGATCCGGCCTATGCTCGCCTGACAGGAATCAAGCCCAGCCTGACGCCGAAGCAGTTGCGCGGCGTCGTCCTGCATTGCGGGGCTTATGATGCGGCGCTCGTCGACATGGACGGGCCGATGGCCGGCTTCATCCGCACCGTGGTCTGGGCCTACCTGGGCCGTCGCGACTTTCAGGATGATCCGCGCGTCGGCGAGATGTCGGTCATCCGTCACCTCAGCCCGGCCTTTCCGCCCATCTTCATCTCGGGCGGCAACGCCGACCCCCTGACGCCCCAGTCATCGCGTCTGGCCGAAGTCGCCAGGGACAGGGGCGTAGCCGTCGACACCCTCTTCTATCCCGCCGATCATCAACCCGCCCTGGCGCACGAGTATCAGTTCAACCTCGACCTGGCCGACGCCCGCACCGCCCTGGACCGCAGCGTCGCCTTCCTCAACCGCCACGCGGCGCCCCTCAACCCAGCCCCCGCCGCGCCGGGTCAAAGGGCAGAACCTCGCGGATCGAGATCAGGGTCTTGAAGGCCCGCACCCGGGCATCATCGTTCAGCACCTCACGCGTGAAGACCTCATAGGCCTCCATGGTCGGCACGCGGACATAGAGGACGAAGTCGGTCTCGCCGGTCACGTACCAGGCGGCCTGGACCTCGGGTCGGGCGGTCAGGCTCTCGATCAGGGCGTCCAGCACCCCTGTGCCCTCGCGTTCCATCTCGACCAGGACGTGCATGGTCAGGGCGCGCTCCAGTCGGCCTTCGTCGATCACCGCAACGTCGGCGACGATGACGCCGTCCTCACGCAGACGGCGCAGGCGGCGCGACACCGCCGATTCCGACAGCCCCACCTTGTCCGCCAGAATGCGCGCGGGCTGCAGATTGTCGCGCCGGACCAGATCCAGCAGCCTTCGGTCGAATTCGTCCAGTGTGACGGTTTCGTGCACCTGCCCTCACTCTAACGCTGTTTTCTTGCATTCTATCAGCAGATTTCAGCGAGAAACACAGACAGCTTTTCATTAGGTTCCCGGCCGATGTCCTCCCTGAGCCTTCACCTGAATTCGCCGCGCCTTTCGGCCGCCCTGCCCTATCTCGCTTTGGTCGGCGGGATGGTGTCGCTGGCGGTCGGGACCTCCTTCGCCAAGGGCTTGTTTCCGCTCGTCGGCGCCGAGGGGACGGCGGCCCTGCGCGTCGGCCTGTCGGCCCTGGTCCTGATGGCGATCTGGCGGCCATGGCGGTTCCGCCTGACTCGCGCCGACGCCGGTCGAGTGCTGTTGTACGGCCTGGTCCTGGGCCTGATGAACCTCAGCTTCTACATGGCGCTGCGCACCATTCCGCTCGGCCTGGCCATCGCCATTGAGTTCGCAGGCCCGCTGACCCTGGCCCTGATCCATTCGCGCAAGGTCGTGCATTTCCTGCTGGTCGGCCTGGCCGTCAGCGGTCTGGCCATGCTGCTGCCGATCTGGAGCGGGATCGAGGGGCTGGACCCGGTCGGGGTCGCCTACGCCGCCTTTGCCGGCCTGTGCTGGGCCCTCTACATTGTCTTCGGCAAGCGGCTGTCGCACATGCACGCCGGTCAGTCGGTGGCGCTCGGCATGAGCACCGCCGCCCTGGTCATCCTGCCCTTCGGCGCCTCTGCGGCGGGCCTGGCCCTGTTGGCGCCCGCGGTCCTGCTGATGGGTCTGGGCGTCGCCCTGGTGTCCAGCGCCCTGCCCTATTCGCTGGAGATGATCGCCCTGCGCCACATCCCCAAGCGCACCTTCGGGGTCCTGCTCAGCGTCGAACCGGCCATCGGCGCCATGGCGGGAATGGTGCTGCTGCATGAACAGCTCAGCTCTCTTCAGTGGCTGGCCATCGGCTGCATCGTGGCCGCCTCGATCGGCGCCGTCCTGACCGCTCCAAGGGGCCAGGCTCCGGCCGAGCCCGGCGCGCCCGCCTGACGCCCCGACGTCCATGAAGACTCTGCTCGCCTGCCTGCGCAGCCCTCTAGGCAACATCGCCGTCGGGCTGATCTTCGGCCTGATCCTCGCCGTCGTGATGCGGCTGGCGATTCAGCGCGTCTTCTAAGGCATCAGAACTCCGTCCAGGCCTCGGACAGGCCGCCGTTGGCCACGGCGCGCAGCCGCGTCCGCTGGCTATCCAGCGCGGGTGGCGGTCCGGACTGAAGACGAGGCGCAGACGCCAGTTCGCGCACGACGCCGCCCTTTTCCTGCCCTGTGCGGAAGCGCCCGACCAAGCGCGCCAGACCCTCCGCCTCGGTCTTGAGGCTGAGCGCGGCCGCCGTGCTCTGCTCGACCATGGCCGCGTTCTGCTGGGTGACCTGATCCATCTGGTTCACCGCCGCATTGACCTGACTGAGGCCCGACGACTGCTCCTGGGACGAGGCGGCGATCTCGGCCACCAGGGCGTCCATCTCGCCCACCTTGCCGGCGATGGCGTCCAGCGAGGCCCCCGCTTCGCCGACCAGTTTCACGCCTTGCGCCACCTCAACGGCCGAGGCCGAGATCAGGGTCTTGATCTCCTTGGCCGCCTCGGCGGAGCGCTGGGCCAGGGCCCGCACTTCCGAGGCCACAACCGCGAAGCCGCGCCCGCTGTCGCCCGCCCGCGCCGCCTCGACCCCGGCGTTCAGGGCCAGAAGATTGGTCTGGAAGGCGATCTCGTCGATGACGCCGATGATGTCGCTGATCTGGTCCGAGCTCTTGCGGATGCCGTCCATGGGGGCGATCGCCTCGCGCACCACCGCGCCCGAGCGGTCGGCCTGTCCGCGCGCCTCGCCCGCCACGGCGGCGGCCTGACGCGCGCCCTCGGCGCTGCGCTTCACCGTGGCGGTGATTTCGTCGAGGGCGGCGGCGGTCTCCTCCAGCGAAGCGGCCTGCTGTTCGGTGCGCCGCGACAGGTCGTCCGAGGCGCTGGAGATTTCATCCGAGCCGCCGCGCAGGCCTGACACCGATTGCAGCACCTGGGCCAGGGTCTGCCCCAGACACTCGACGGCGTTGTTGAAGTCATTCTTCACCTGGCCGTGGGCGCCGCTCATCTCCTGCTCGATGCGCGCCGTCAGGTCGCCGTCCGACAGACGCGCCAGACTGCCGGCCAGGGCCTCGACCAGGGCGTTCTGGGCCGCCTCGGCGCTCAGGCGTTCGGCTTCGCGGCGGGCGAACTCCTGTTCGGCCTCGGTGATGTCGACCGCCAGCTTGATGACCTTGGCCGGGCGGCCGTCCGGCCCCATGACCGGGTTGTAGCTGGCCTGCAGCCAGACCTCGCGCCCGCCCTTGGCCAGACGCCGGAACTTGGTCGCCACGAACCGCCCGGCGTTCAGGTCGCGCCAGAAGGCGGCGTAGGCGGGGTCAGCCGCCTCCGTCGGATCCATGAAGGTGCGGTGATGCTGACCCCGGATCTCGTCCAGGCTGTAGCCCATCGTTGTCAGCAGGTTGTCGTTGGCGTCCAGGATGCGGCCGTCCAGATCGAACTCGATCACCGCCTGGGATCGGCCGATCGCGGCCATCTTGCTGTCGAGGTCATGGAGCTTCTGCTCCACATCACGCTTCTGACGACCCTTGCCGAACATCCAGCCCGCTCCCTGGCGATGACTTGCTGATGACGCCACTGTTCGCGAAATGTAAAATCTGAAACCTTAGTTTTTCTGCGGTGCGGCATAAGGGCATTCCCGTAGGCCGGCTTCACCGCTCGTTAACCACGATGGCCCATTCGTTAATGGGTAAGGCACGGCGTTCGGATCGACCCGATCGCAGCCTGAGGGGCCCCCTGCTTGCGCAATCTCGTCGCCGCCGTTGAAGCGATCGACCCGCTGGTCGTCACCGGCAAGGTGGCGGGCGTCAGCGGCCTGCTGATCGAATCTCGCGGCGGCCTGTCGCGCCTGGCGGTCGGCGCCCGGGCCGAGATCGAGCGGCGCGGCCAAGCCCCCCTGCCCGCCGAGGTCGTCGGCTTTCGCGACGCCAAGGCCCTGCTGATGCCCTTCGGTCCGGTCGAGGGCGTGGCCCCCGGCGCCGACATCCGCATCATCGACACCGCCGCCAGCGTGCGCCCCACCACCGCCTGGCTGGGCCGCATCATTGACGCCTTCGGCCAGCCCATCGACGGCCTCGGCCCCCTGCCGCAAGGACCTGCGCCCTATCCCCTGCGCGCCTCGCCGCCGCCGGCCCATTCGCGCGGCCGGGTGGGCGAGCGTCTGGATCTGGGCGTGCGCTCGATGGACGTCTTCACCACCACCTGCCGGGGTCAGCGCCTGGGCATCTTCGCCGGTTCGGGCGTCGGCAAGTCGGTGCTGCTGTCCATGCTGGCCAAGCAGGCCACCTGCGACGTGGTGGTCGTCGGCCTGATCGGCGAGCGGGGCCGCGAGGTCCGCGAGTTCATCGAAGAGACCCTGGGCGAAGAGGGCCTGCGCCGCGCCGTGGTCGTGGTCGCCACCTCGGACGAACCGGCGCTGAAACGGCGCCAGTCGGCCTATATGACGCTCGCCGTCTCCGAATACTTCCGCGATCAGGGGCTGGAAGTCCTGTGCCTGATGGACTCGGTCACCCGCTTCGCCATGGCCCAGCGCGAGATCGGTCTGGCCGCGGGCGAGCCGCCGACCACCAAGGGCTATACGCCGACCGTCTTCACCGAACTGCCAAAGCTGCTGGAGCGCGCCGGTCCCGGCCCGATCCGGCCTGACGGCACCGAGGCCGGGCCGATCACCGCCCTGTTCACCGTCCTGGTCGATGGCGGCGACCATGACGAGCCGATCGCCGACGCCGTGCGCGGTATCCTCGATGGCCACATCGTCATGGACCGCAAGATCGCCGAGCGCGGCCGCTTCCCCGCCATCGACGTGCTGAAGTCGGTCAGCCGGACCCTGCCCGGCTGCCAGACCCCGCCCGAGCGCGAGTTGAATCGCCGCGCCCGTCAGTGCCTGTCGGCCTATGCCAACATGGAAGAGCTGATCAAGATCGGCGCCTATCGCAGCGGGGCCGACCCCATCGTCGACCGCGCCATCGCTCTGAACCCCGCGCTCGAGGACTTCCTCGGCCAGGACAAGGACGACCATACCAGTCTGGACGAGAGCTTCGTGCGGCTGGAGGCCATCCTCAACCAGGGCATGGTCGCCCCCTAGGGCCTTCGCCGACCGTCGTTCCAAAGTATTAACCCCCGCAACCGCATCGTGACGCCATGACCGCCTGGGCCCAATCCTTGATCCGCATCTCCAACTACGAGGTCGAGACGCTGCAGAAGCGCCTGGCCGAGGTCGCGGCCCGCAAGGCCGAGGCCGAGATGCGCGTCGCCGTCCTGGACGCCGAGGTCGAGATCGAGCGCCAGAACGCCCGCCTGGACCCGTCGTCGGGCATGATGCTGCAAGCCTACCTCAAGGGCTGGGCGCTGAAACGCGCCGAGGCTGAAGGCACGGTCATCGCCATCGGCGCCGAGGAAGAAGGCGCCCGCGACGCCCTGACCAGCGCCTTCGAGGAGCTGAAGAAGTTCGAGCACGTCGCCGAGACGACCCGCCTGAACAAGCTGCTGGCCGCCGCCAAGCGCGAAACCGCCGCCTTCGACGAAATGGGTCTGCGCCGTCGTGCCGAGGGCTGACGCCCGATGATCAATCGTCGCGCCGTCCTGGCGACGCCGCTCGCCCTGGCCGCCTGCGGCTCGGCCGAACCGCCGGCGGCGCCGCCGACCATCGCCCCGCTCAAGGCGACCGCCCCCTTCCCCGTCGGCCTCAGCGCCATGACGGGTCAGTTCGACGACCCGCAATGGGTCGATCTGGTCCGCACCCACTTCAATCAGCTGACCCCCGAGTGGGAGATGAAGATGGAGCGGATCTTGTCGCCGACGGGCGGCTATGACTTCTCGGCCGCCGACCGCATCGCCGCCTTCGCCCGCGATCACGGCCTGCGGCTCTATGGCACCACCCTGATCTGGTACGCCCAGGATCACCCTCACTTCCACGACCTGAGCCAGACGCAGTTCGAGGCCGACTACGACCGCTGGATCGCCACCGTCGCCGGGCGCTATCGCGGCCAGGCGGTCGGCTGGGACGTGGTCAACGAGCCGGTGGCCGAGAACGGCGACGGCCTGCGCGACTGTCTGTGGAGCCAGCGCCTGGGCCAGGACGGCTACATGATCCGCGCCTTCGAGCAGGCGAAGCTGGCCGCGCCCGACGCCGTCCTGTTCATCAACGACTACAACCTCGAGAACAATCCGAGGAAGGGCGCGACCTTCCTGCGCACCGTCGAGCGCCTGCTGAAGGCCGGGGCGCCGATCGGCGGTCTGGGCACCCAGTCGCACCTCGACATCGAGATCCCCGCCGGTCAGATCACGTCCTTCATGCGCGAGTTGGCCGCCTTCGGCCTGCCCATCCATGTCTCCGAGCTGGACGCCTCGCTGCGGGCCGACCGCCGCCTGGACACGCGTTCGCGCGATGAGAAGCTGGCGCAGCAGAAGGCCCGCGTGGTCGAACTGGCCGGGGCCTTCATGGCCCTGCCCCCGGCCCAGCGCTTCGCCTTCACCGCCTGGGGCCTGCGCGACACCGACAGCTGGCTGCGACGCGAGCCCGAGGACGACGGGCGCGACCAACCCCTGCTGTTCGACGCCCTGGGCCGACCCAAGCCGCTGGCGGCGGCGCTGGAGACGGTGTTCCGCGGCTGATTTACCGGAAGGCAACGCCGACCTGATCTAACGGCGTCATGAAGCTGATCCACGCCCTTCAGGACAACGCCGACCCCAACTCGCTGGTGTCCCGTTTCCGCCGCGCCCGCGCCAGGCGCGTCACCGCCCTGATCGAGGCCATCCACGCCGAGAAGGGCGCGGTGCGGATCATCGATCTGGGCGGCGAGCCGGAATACTGGAACCTGTTCCCGCGCGACTTCCTCGACGCGATGAAGGTCCGCATCACCCTGGTGAACCCCGGCGGCTTCGAGGCCGTGGACCAGACCCTTTTCGACAATGTCGACGGCGACGCCTGCTCCCTGCCCCAGTATGCGGACAACAGCTTCGACCTGGTCCATTCCAACTCGGTCGTCGAGCACGTCGGCGACTGGGTGCGGATGGAGGCCTTCGCCGCCGAGGCGCGCCGACTGGCCCCGCGCTACTACGTCCAGACCCCCTATTTCTGGTTCCCGATCGAGCCCCACTTCTCAGCGCCCTTCTTCCACTGGCGCAGCGAACAGAGCCGGGCGCGCGCCCTGATGCGTAAGGGTCACGGCTTCTCGCAGAAGGCCCCCGACGTCGGCGCCGCCATGCGCGACGTCCAGCACGCCCGCCTGCTGGACAAGACCCAGTTCCGCTTCCTGCTGCCCGACGCCGAACACCACGACGAGGTGGTGCTGGGCCTGACCAAGTCCCTGATCGCGGTGCGGGGCTGAGCCATCTGCCCTTGATGAGCGAAGGACACGCGCTCAAGCAGGCCGAAGGCCGTTAGCGCCCCAACAAAAACAAAACGCCCGCCGGTTTCCCGGCGGGCGCTTCAATCTTCGGACCTGAGTGGAGGCTCAGGGCGTCATTCAGGCGGCGACGTTGATCGCGCCTTCCGACGGGTCGCGCAGGACGTAGCCGCGGCCCCAGACGGTTTCGATGTAGTGCTTGCCGCCGGCGGCCGTCGCCAGCTTCTTGCGCAGCTTGCAGATGAAGACGTCGATGATCTTCAGCTCGGGCTCGTCCATGCCGCCGTACAGGTGGTTCAGGAACATTTCCTTGGTCAGGGTCGTGCCCTTGCGCAGCGAGAGCAGCTCCAGCATCTGATATTCCTTGCCGGTCAGGTGCACGCGGTGACCATCGACCTCGACCGTCTTGGCGTCCAGGTTCACGGCGATCTCGCCGGTGTGGATGATGGCCTGGGCGTGACCCTTGGAGCGACGGACCACGGCGTGGGTGCGCGCGATCAGCTCGTCCTTGTGGAAGGGCTTGGTCAGGTAGTCGTCGGCGCCGCCGCCGAAGGTCTTGACCTTGGTCTCGATCTCGTGGCTGCCCGAGAGGATCATGACCGGCGTATTGATCTTGCCGACGCGCAGCTGACGCAGAACCTCAAGGCCGCTCATGTCGGGCAGGTTCAGGTCCAGCAGAATGAGATCGTAGTCATAGATCTTGCCCAGATCGATGCCTTCTTCACCCAGGTCGGTCGTATAGACATTAAAGCCTTCCGACTTGAGCATCAGTTCGATGCTCTGGGCCGTGGCGTGATCGTCTTCAATCAGCAGGACGCGCATTCATGCCCCTCCAGGCAAAGCTTTGGTTCGGCCGCCAAGGGAGCGACAGCCGGGTAACCTTGTTCCAACGTTAACGGGTCAAAACCTTAAGAAGGGTTAACGGGTCCCGATATGAAACGCCTAAGGTGATTTGCGAATCGCCGTCCAGAGTCCCGAGTCAAGGATTCGTTAATTTATTAACCATGCGACGCGCCTTGCCCCCTTGACGCGCGCATCATCCCCCGTCGCGCATCCATCGCTCCACAGCCGATCCCGCGCCCCACAAGGCGAAACGACCGATTCTGACGTTAGTTAGGACAAGATTCCTAACCCACCCCTCTGTACGACACATGATGGGGACGACAGAAAAATAGGTTCGGGAGCAACTGACGACATGGAATCCTATCGGGCCGAGCCCTATCGCGTGCCGGTGACGGAGGGCGACCGCATCCGCGCCGACGCGGCCCTGCATCTGGCGGCCTACGCCTTCGGGGTTCCGGCCAGCGAGATGCTCCGGCGTGAACGGACGCGCCCGCGCGCCTGCCGCGCCCGCTGGTCGGCCATGTATCTGGCCCATGTCTCCTACGGCTGGCCGCTGGAGCGGGTCGGCCACGCCTTCGGCCTCAACCGGGCCACCGCCTCGACCGCCTGCCGCTGGGCCGAGGACGCGCGCGACGACGACCGGTACGACGCGGTGATGGATGGGCTGGAGTCGGGCCTGCGCGCTGTCTCGGAACTGCCCGCCGTCGACCTGGCCGTGATGGCGGGAGGCGGCCGATGAGCCGGATGCTGGAGCGCGCCCGCTCCCTGCTGGACCGCCCCGGCGCCTGGCTGGACCAGTCGGACGGGGCCTATCCCTTGCGGCTCGGCGGCGACCGGCGCGGGCGGGTGGTGCTGACCCTGGACGAGGCGGCGTTTCGCGCCCTGATCGAGCGCCCCGGCCTGAGGCGGCGCGACGGCGGCGGCTGGCTGCCCCGCCCGGCGCCCGCCCGCAACACCTCGCTGTCGCCCTCGCCGCCCGGCCGTCCCGGCCTGATCGAGGGCGAGCGCCCGGTCATGGAGGCCGACGGGCGCCTGACCACGCGCCGCGCCAATCTGGGCGAAAGCCCCGTCGCCTGGCTGGCCCGGCGCAAGGACGCCTCGGGCCGCCCCTGGCTGACCCCGGCCGAGGTGGCGGCGGGCGAACGCCTGCGGGCGGACGGCGAGATCGCCCTCAGCGGCCCCTCCCTGACCATGCGCTGGGACGCCCTGCCCCGCTCAAGCGGCGGCAGTTCCGCGCGCGTCGAGCCGAGTGACCGCGCCCTGTCGGCCTCGGCCCGCGTCGAGGCGGCGCTGAGCGCCTGCGGCCCGCGTCTGCGCGCCCTGGTCGAGCGCGTCTGTATCCACGGCACGTCGCTGCAACTGGCGGAACAGGACCTGTCCCTGCGTCGTCGCCAGGGCAAGACGGTGCTGAAGCAGGGGCTGCAGGCCCTGGCCGATCACTACGGGATCGGGTGAGAAACAGACGCCCTGAACGTCCGCTAAGGGTGGTTAGCCGACGTTCGATCGGTGGCCAGCTTTGTTGATTCCCCGCCAGAAGGTGATGCCGGAAGAGGCCATCAACACGCCCACGCAAAACCCCCATAGCTTTGCGGCAACTACCAGTGAGGGGAATACCCCAAGCCATAGGTCTTTCGACGTCAGAACATTCTGAACGGCGACGAAGATGGGGTTCAGCGCTAGCAGCAGGGCTCCAATGGGCCATGACAACAGGATGATCTTGCCCATTAGGCCGAAGAAATGGGCCCAGGGATTTTGGCTCGCAGGGGCATCGCTCATCAGCAAAGGTTACTGAAGCTACTTCTTCTGGGAAAGGCTTGGTGCGAGCGTCCGCAACGGGTCGATTTGCGAAATAGGTGTCCCGCCCGAACGCAGACTCGCGCGCCCCAGTCACCCCGCCGTCATCCCGGCCGTAGAGAATCGAAGAGCCGGGACTCAGGCGATTGCACCTGATGGGGCGAGGCTTGAAATCCGCCGCCTGGGTCCCGGGTTCTGCTGCGCAGCCCCGGGATGAGGGCGGCGAAGGTTTAGCCCGCGTGCAGTTCCTGCTTCACGCGTTCGGCCAGGGTCTTGATGTCCAGCGGCTTGGGCAGGAAGGAGACGCCGGTCTCGTCCTGCAGCAGGTCCGAAAAATCGCTCTCGGCGTAACCCGAGATGAACATGACCGGGGCGTCGCCGAGGAAGGGTCGGGCCTTCCTCAGCAGCGACGGACCGTCCAGCCCCGGCATGATGACGTCGGAGATCATCATGTCGATCTGGCCGGCCCATTCCTCGGCCAGGATCAGGGCCTCCTCGCCGTCGCAGGCCTCGATCACCTCATAGCCGCGCTGGCGCAGCAGGCGGGCGGCGATGCCGCGCACGGCGGCCTCGTCCTCGACGAACAGGATGCGGCCGGCGCCCGACAGGTCGCGCGGCGCGGCCTTGACCGCCTTTTCGACCACCGGGGCGGCGACCAGCTCCTCGGCCGAGGCGGCGGGCAGGAAGATGCGGAAGGCGGCGCCGGCGCCTTCAAGGTTCGTGACGCTGATGTGCCCGCCCGCCTGCTGGACGATGCCATAGACGGTGGCCAGGCCCATGCCGGTGCCTTCGTTGACCGCCTTGGTGGTGAAGAAGGGCTCGAAGATCTTGTCCAGCAGTTCGGGCGGCACGCCGGGGCCGGTGTCGGACACCTCGATCAGGGCGATCTCGCCCGCCGCCTCGCGCCAGCCCATGTCGCGGGCCTGGGCTTCGGTCAGGCGGCGGGTCTTGATGGTGACCACGCCCGCGCCCGGCTCGACCACGCCGCGCATGGCGTCGCGGGCGTTGACCGCCAGGTTCATGACGGCGGTCTCCAGCTGGCTCTTGTCGGCCAGAACCAGAGGCATGTCGCGGCCGTAGTCGGTCTCCAGACGGACGTCCTCGCGCAGCAGGCGGCGCAGCAGGACGGCGAACTCGCCGACCAGTTCGCCCAGATCCAGACGCTCGCGCCGCACCGTGGACTTGCGCGAGAAGGCCAGCAGCTTCCTGACCAGATCGGCGGCGCGGATGCCCGTCTGACGGATCTGGTTCAGGCCGTCATAGGAGGGATCGCCGACCGGGTGGCGCTCCAGCAACTCGGACAGCTGCATCTGGATGGCGGTCAGCAGGTTGTTGAAGTCGTGGGCCACGCCGCCCGCCAGCTGGCCCACGGCCTGCATCTTCTGGGCCTGCGACAGCTGCAGCTCCATCGACTTCTGGGCCGAGACGTCGAACAGCCAGACGCGGCGCTTGTCGCCTTCCGGCGCGACATAGAGGTGCAGGTGACGGTCGGGATAGGCGCGAGCCACCAGCTCGATCGGGCCGGAAGACCCGGCCGCCAGCTTGGCCTTCGCCTCGGTCACGCCCGCCAGATCGAACAGGTGGCCAAACGCCGCGTCGCCCGAGGCGGCCGGGCCGGTCAGGACGGCCAGGGCGGCGTTGGAATCCTCTGCCTTGCCCGCGAACAGGTCGTCGCCGGCGATCACCGTCGAACCGAAGGGCGCGCCGGCGGCCATGGCGCGGGCCTCGCCGCTGACCTTGGCGGGGGCGGCGACGGGGGCGGCTTGCGGCACCGGCAGGACGGCGTCAGGCGCGGCGCGGACCAGGAAACGCCCCTGCCCCGCCTGACCGATCAGGACCTCGATCTCGCGGGCGCCGATCTGGACGATGGCGCGGCCCTGATGGCCTTCGCGAGCCTGGGCGAAGGCCATGTAGAGGGCTTGCGCAGACTTGCCGCGCGGAAGCGAAGTGACGGCGCCGTTCTCCTCGGCCCAGGCGGCGTTGTAGGCCAGGACCTGACCGGACGGCCACACCAGCGCCGCGGGCTCGGCCATGGCGTCCAGCATCTCGACCGCCGTGTCGCCGTGAGCCCGGCGCACCTCGGCCCGGCCGAAGGCGAACAGCCAGATCACCGCCGTGGCGCCCGCCGCGAAGATCAGGATCAGACCGGGCGCCGTGAAGGCGTTGGCGCGAAACGCCGGATAGACCATGGCCGCGACCGCCAGGGAGAAACCCAGCGCCATCACCACCAACAGGGGATCAAAGGTCGGACGGCGCGTCATCGCCGCCTTCGGCCGGGAAATCGTCATGGCGTCCTGCCCGCGCGAATCATTAACCATCAGCATACCGAAGCTCGTTCGTGCGCCCTAACGGGACGCCTCTCCCTCCCCTTCATGGGGAGGGTGGTCGCGCAGCGACCGGGTGGGGAGGGCGTGGCGACAAGGGCGCAGCGCTTGATCAGCCAAGCCGCCCCCACCCGTCTGACGCTGCGCGTCAGCCACCCTCCCCATGAAGGGGAGGGAGAAACACGGCGCTGCAATATCACCGCCGCTTCCGTCCCTGCATGACGAAGCCGATCACCTTGGCCGCCGCCTCGAAATGTTCACGCGGGATGACCTCGTCCACCTCGACCGTCGCATAGAGGGCGCGGGCCAGGGGCACGTTCTCGACGATCGGCACGCCGCTCTCCTTCGCCAGCTCCCGGATGCGCAGAGCCACCGCGTCGACGCCCTTTGCGACGCAGATGGGGGCGCCGTCGCCCTGATCCGGCTCATAGCGCAGGGCCACCGAATAGTGGGTCGGGTTGGTGACGATCACCGTGGCGCCCGGCACCGCCTGCATCATGCGCTGGCGACTGCGCTGCATACGGATCTGACGCAGCTTGCCCTTCACGTGGGGGTCGCCCTCGGTCTGCTTGAAGTCTTCCTTCATCTCCTCTTTGGTCATCCGCATCCGCTTGGCGAAGCGGAACTTCTGCCAGATGAAGTCGGCCCCGGCGGTGAAGCCCAGGAAGATCAGGGCGGCGATCATCAGCGATCCCGCAAGATCCCGCGCGAAGGGCAGGATGGCGGCCGGGCTCATGGCCGCCAGGTTCTCGAACTCGCGGGCGTGGGGCTTCAGCACCCACCAGCAGACCGCGCCGATGGCGATCAGCTTCAGGAAGGTCTTGATGAACTGGACGATGCCGTCCGGCCCGTAGATGCGCTTGAAGCCGGACAGCGGGCTGACCGACGACCACTTGGGCTTGAGCTTCTCGGCGGTGAACATGAAGCCCGACTGGGCCAGATTGCCCCCCACCCCGCCGACGATGACGGCCAGCATCAGGGCCGCCAGGAAGGGCGTCACGGCCCAGACCGCCCTCATGCCGATCTCGACCCCGGCGCCCGCCTCCAGCCCGCCCAGCATGGCGTGCGGCTCGGCCAGGAAGGGCAGCATGTCCTCGGCCATCTGCTGCGAGAAATAGCCGCCGCCGATCAGCAGCACCGCCACGGCGCCGGCCAGGGACATGGCCGCCGCCACGTCCGGCGACTTGGCGACGTCGCCCTTCTTCCGCGCGTCCTCAAGTTTTCGCGGGGTGGCCTCTTCGGTTTTCGACTCGGGATCGGAACCTTCAGCCAAGGCTCCCTCCCGTGAACACTCGCGTCAGGGCGCGATAGCGGTCGATGAAGATGGTTCCCATCACGCCGAGGCTCAGCGCGAAGATCGAAAGGCCCAGAAGGACGCTGAGCGGAGCGGCGGCGAAATAGACCTGAAAGGCCGGCATCACCCGCGCCACCAGACCGGACGCCAGGTTGAAGATCAGGGCGAAGACCAGGACCGGCGCCGCCAGCTGGACCCCCAGCATGAAGCTCTGCCCCAGGGTCCGGACAGCCATGGCGGCGAAGTCGGCCGCGATCATCGGCTTGGCGGGCGAGATGGTCTCGTAGGAGCCCAGGATGCCGGCGATGAACAGGTGATGGGTGTTGGTGGCGAAGATCAGCGTCACCCCCAGCAGCATCAGAAAGGCCGACAGGGTCGAACCCGGCGAGGCCTGCAGCGGGTTGGCCGTCTGGGCGAAACCGAGGGTGGTCTGCTGCGAGATGATCTCGCCCGCCGTGACCAGGGCCGTCATGAAGCTGCGCAGGATGACGCCGATGGCCAGACCGGTCAGGACCTCGCGGATGATCCAGCCTGCCATGCCGCCCAGGGTCGGCGGCAGGGCCGGCAGGGTCCCCGCCACCAGCGGCCACATGACCAGCGACAGCAGCAGGGCCAGCGACAGGCGCACGCGCGGCGGCACATAGCTCTCGCCGATGCCGGGGATGGTCATCAGGATCGCGCCGATCCGCGCGAAGATCAGCCCGCCGGCCCAGATCTGATCGGCGGTGGCGTAAGGCTCCATGCGGCGACTACATCCCGGCGATGCGGGCGGCGATCTCGCGCATGAAGCCGCCCAGCAGCGCCCCCATCAGCGGCAGGAACAGCAGCAGCGAGACGAAGATGGCGATGATCTTGGGCGCATAGATCAGGGTCTGTTCCTGAATCTGCGTCAGGGCCTGAAACAGACCGATGACCACGCCAACCACCAGGCCGACGACGAGCACGGGGGCGCACAGCTGGATCGTCAGCCAGATGGCGTCACGGCCAATATCCAGAACTTCCGCGCCGCTCATCACCACTCCCGGGAACTCGGCAGAAAATGCCGACAGGATGGTTAACAGGCCGTTTAGGAAACACAGCTTCATCCCTCGCCGATAGCGATGCTAGCGTCACCATATGGGCAAGAGACGACAAAGACCTGCGCTAGGCGGCAGCCTGCCGGCCCTTCTCGAAGCGCTTGCGGACCAGCTCGACCAAATGCGGCCATCCTCAGAGCTTGTGAATAAAGCCGTCTCGCTGCTGGAAAGCACTCCTCCTAGCCGATTTGTCGAGATCGACCGCCAAATCCGCGACCTTGGACGGCTCTATCACCACCGCTACCTGCCTGACGATCGGCTTGGCGGCTGGCTGCGGCTGCTTGCCCGTTCGAACCGCAAGACCGGTCCCAGCGCCGATCTGATTATGCTGAACCACCAGCCCGCCCTTGCTCCCATCTTCCTCAGCCACGGGGACGGGCGCGTACGAGAGGCCGCTCTCGATCATCTGACCGAGATCAAAGCGCCCTATATCGTCTGCGCGATTGCACTACGCCTGAACGACTGGGCAGGCCCCGTGCGCTACGCGGCGATCGAATGCGCCGATCGATTGCTAGGGGCGACGTCTCCGACCGTTCTCGCCGAGGCTGCGAAGGAAATCCTGCCTCGTCGCTCAACCTGGACCCGCGGCGACAGTGCCCTGTTACGACTGGATGCGGCCTTTGCTCGAGCCGATGTCGTGCAGGCCATCGTCAATCACCTTGCCGCCAGCGTCACTGGCCCGTGCATTCGCATTCTCGCAGAGGTCAGCCGCACGGACGTTGTCGACATCTGGCTTGAACATCTGGCCTTCAACGCCGCTCAGCCCAACGTTCGAGCCTTGGCCTATCGCTTCCTGATCGAAGAAGAAGCCGCGTGGCCGGAAGGCTTCGAGCACGTCTGGATCGATAAGACTTACGGCATGGAACGCAGGATTCGACGCTACGGAAATCGCAGCCTCAGCATCACGACAGACCGGGCGCATCTAATCGCCGCCGGGGCAAAAGACCGAGCCGCCGCTGTCCGTCTTGCGGTCGCTGACTCATTGGTCCGACACCGGCACAGTCTGCCTGACCCCGCAGGACTGGCCAAGGAGTTGAGCAAGGACAAGCACCCCGGCGTCCGCCTGCGCGCACAGTTCGTTTTGGACAACGTCTGATCTGACGGCTGGATTGATCGGCCGGTCCGGCTATATGGACAAGCCATGACCGACCACGCGCACAAACCCTCCGTCTCGCAGGCCGAAGCCGAAGCCGCCGTCCGCACCCTGATCCAGTGGGCGGGCGACAATCCCGACCGCGAAGGTCTGCTGGAAACGCCCAAGCGGGTGGCCAAGTCCTATCGCGAGCTGTTCCAGGGCTATGAGGTCGAACCGCGCGAGTATCTGGAGAAGACATTCGAGGAGGTCGGCGGCTACGACGAACTGGTCGTGCTGAAGAACATCCGCTTCGTCAGCTTCTGCGAGCACCACATGCTGCCGGTCGTCGGGGTGGCCCACGTCGGCTACCTGCCGACCGACCGGGTCGTCGGCATCTCCAAGCTGGCGCGCGTGGTGCGCGGCTTCGCGCGTCGCCTGCAGATCCAGGAAAAGATGACCTCGGACATCGCCCACGCCATCCAGGACGTCCTGCGTCCCCACGGCGTCGGCGTGGTCATCGAGGCCGAGCACAGCTGCATGACCATGCGCGGCGTCGACGTCCCCGGCGCCAGCCTGTCGACCAGCTGCCTGCTGGGCACCGTCCGCGAAGACCCCCGGACGCGCGAGGAGTTCCTGCGCCTCGTCCGGGGCTGACCCTCGCGCCCTAGGCCCTGATGAAGGCCAGCAGGTCGGCGTTGATGACGTCGGCGTGGGTGGTGCACATGCCGTGCGGCAGGCCGGGATGGATCTTCAGCGTCCCGTTCTTCAGCAGCGGCGCCGACAGCCGGGCCGAATCGTCGATCGGCACGATCTGATCGTCGTCGCCGTGCAGGACCAGGGTCGGCACGGTGATGGCCTTCAGATCCTCGGTGAAGTCGGTCTCCGAAAAGGCCTTGATGCAGTCGTAGTGGGCCTTGGCCCCGCCCTGCATCCCCTGACGCCCCAGTTGTCGATCACGCCTTGCGACACCTGGGCGCCGTCGCGGTTGAAGCCGTAGAAGGGACCGGAGGGCACGTCCCGATAGAACTGGGCCCGATTGGCCGCCAGGGCGGCGCGGAAACCGTCGAAGACCTCCAGCGGCAGACCGCCGGGATTGGCCTCGGTCTTCAGCATCAGGGGCGGCACGGCGCCGATCAGCACCGCCTTGGCCACGCGGCCGTCCGGCTCGCCGTGGCGGGCGACGTAGCGCGCGACCTCGCCGCCGCCGGTCGAGTGGCCGATGTGGACGGCGTCGCGCAGGTCCAGATGCTTCGCCAGCGCCGCCACGTCGGCGGCGTAGGTGTTCATCTCATTGCCGTTGTCGGTCTGGGTCGAACGCCCATGACCGCGCCGGTCATGAGCGATGACGCGACAGCCCTGCCCCAGGAAGAACAGCATCTGGGCGTCCCAGTCGTCCGCGCTCAACGGCCAGCCGTGATGAAAGACGATGGGCTGCCCGCTTCCCCAGTCCTTGTAGAAGATCTCGGTCCCGTCGTCGGTGGTGATGAAAGGCATGGTTCAGCATCCTGTGGCCATGGGCCCGCGGGCCCGTTGAAAGGGAACACGCACGCGCCTGCGCCACGGATGAGGGCCGGGCGTCAGGTCGGAAACTGGAACTGAAGGGGCCGGGAAGGTCGCCCCGCGCTGGAGCCTAACACGCCCGGGGCCTCGTCGCGCCCGGCCCGCCGATCACGAATCCGCGCGGCCCCCTTCTTGCGTGTCCTGCGGTCGAAGGAGGCCTCGTCATGGGCTGGACCGCGTTTTCGTCTCATAATGAGCCGCCGCCGATCATGCGCGGCGGATGGCTGGACGCGCTGCGCTTCATCGTGGCGTCGCTGATCATCCTGCACCACTTCCAGGCCTCGGCGCCCCACGCCCTGGCAGAGGCGGTGCATCCGGTGTTCGAGCGCGGCGGCTTCCTGCTGACCAACTTCTTCCTGATCGACAGCGGCTATGTGCTGATGCGCGTCTATGGCGCAGCGGTCGGCGGCGGGCGGATGTCCAAGACCGACTTCTTCCTCAAGCGGTCGCTGCGGGTGTTTCCGGCCCACCTGATCATGCTGGCCCTGCTGGTGGCCATGGTGCTGCTGGGCACGGCCATCGGCATGCCGCCGACCCACCCCGAATGGTTCGCCTGGGACCAGCTTCCGGCGCAGGTGGCGTTGGTGCAGTCGTTCGGCGTGTACGGCGGTCTGGGCTGGAACGCCCCCAGTTGGTCGATCTCGGCCCTGCTGGGCTGCTACCTGGCCTTCCCCTGGGTGCTGCGCGGGCTGACGCGGGTCGGGCCGTGGATGGCGCTGGGCCTGGTGGTGATCGGCTATCTGGCGGCCAACGAGCTGTGCTGGGCCATCCTGAAGTACCCCGTCTATCAGATGCCGCTGGCCTTCGGCATCTGGCGCGCCCTGCCCCTGTTCGTGCTGGGCATGGGGCTGGCCTGGTTCGCGCAAGGCGTCTGGATCAATCCGCGTCTGGCCGGATGGGCCCTGCTGCTGGCCTCGGTGGCGCTGGCCGTCGTGCAGTATTTCGACAAGCACGCCCTGATCTCGCTGACCCTCATCTCCATCATCATCCTGGCGGCGGGGGCCGTGCCGGTGACCAGGCCGTCCAAGCTGGTGGAGCAGGCGGCGGTCGTCTCCTTCGCCATGTTCATCTCGAACGAGGTGGTCCGCATCGGCTGGTTCGGTCTGGCCGAGGCCACGGCGAACAGGCTGAACCTGGGCGAGGCCGCGCGCTGGGCCCTGTGGCTCATGGGCGTCGGCGCGGCCTTCGTCTTCGCCTTCCTGTTCCACTACGGCATCGACAATCCGATCCAGAAACGCATCCGCGCCTGGCTGAAGAAGCGCGGACACGCTCGGGTCGAGATCAAGGAACCGGTGGTTTCGCTGGAGGGTTAGGCTTGTGCTCCCTTGCCGTCACCCCGGACGCCCGACAGGGCGATCCGGGGCCGAGACGGGTCAGCAAGACCCGGTGACGGCAGTAGAGGCGCGACCGCCTGGGTCCCGGGTTCCGCTACGCGGCCCCGGGATGACGGCGCGGATGTGTCTCACCCCGTCGCGCCGACCAGATGCAGGATGTTGCCGTCGGGATCCTTGAACCAGGCCAGACGCAGGGCGCCGCAGACGTGGATGTCGCCCTGGCGGCCCATGTCGTCATAGTGTTCGAAGGTCACGCCCCTGGCCTTCAGCCCCTCGACGATATCGTCCAGTTCGACGCCGACGTCCCAGGTCACGGCGTTGGCTTGATTGGTCCCGGCGAAGTCGGACTTGTAGACGGTCAGCCATGTGCTGCCGGTGCGGTAGCCCAGCATCCCCTCGTTCGAGGTGTCGGCCAGATTCAGCTCCAGCACGTCGGAATAGAAGGCCTTGGCGCGATCCAGATCCTTCACCGCCACAATGGCCGAGGAGTTCTTGTTCTTGAGCATGAGGTCTCTCCGTGATGCGAAGAGAACCGGTGAGGGCGGAGTTCGATCCGCCCCCATCTGTCGTCATCCCGGACGGCGCGTAGCGACGATCCGGGACCCAGAGGTTTCAGCGAGAACTGGCGAGGATTGCAGATGCACAACCGCCTGGATCCCGGGTTCCGCTGCGCGGCCCCGGGATGACGGAAGCAGGAGCCGTCAGATCGGCATCCGCATGATTTCCTGATAGGCCGAGATGACCTGGTCGCGGACGGCCATGACGGTTTCCAGCGAGGCTTCGGCGGACGACACGGCGGTGACGACGTCGATCAGGCTGCCCTGACCCTGGACCATCTGGGCCATCTGGGTTTCGGCGCCGCGCGTCTGTTGCGCCGTCTGGGTCATGACGTTCTGCAGCAGTTCCGAGAAGCCCGGTCCCTGGGCCGCCGAGGCGGCGCTGGGCGGCGTGGCGGTGGGCATGGCCCCGCCCTGAACGGCTGCATAGGCCTTGGCCGCCATCATGGGGTTCATGGCCTAGCCCTTACTTCTTAATGATGTCGAGGGTGCGGGACTCCATGTTCCGCGCCGTCTCGATGACGTTCAGGTTGGCCTCATAGGCGCGCTGCGCCTCGCGCATGTCCATGGCCTCGACCAGGGTGTCGACATTGGGCCGCTGGACGTAGCCCTCGGCGTTCGCCGCCGGGTGCGAGGGGTCGTATTCCATGCGGAAGGGGCTCTGGTCCGGGCGGACCTCGGCCAGGACCACGCCGGTGGCGCCGTCGACCTTGCGCGCCTGAAACACCGGGGTCTGGCGGCGATAGGGCTCGCCGCCCGCGACCGTGGCCGTCGACTGGGCGTTGGCGATGTTCTCGGCGATGATGCGCATGCGCGACTGCTGCGCCTTGAGGGCGCCGGCGGCGACGCCCATGGCGGTGTTGCGCGGGGTGACGGGACGGCCGTTGACGGGATCAGGCATGGTTCAGTCTCCCTCAGACGCCGGGCTTCTTGGCGGCCATGCGGATCATCTGCATGGACTTCTGGTAGAAGCCGATGGCCGCGTCATAGGCCATGCGGCTCTCGGCCATCTTGAGCATCTGCTCCTCGACCACGACCGAGTTGCCGTCCAGCGTGGTCTCTGAATCCGGCGCGTTCAGCGACTCGAAGCGGGCGGTCTGCCCCGCCGGCGAGATGTGGCGGGCGTTGGTGGCGACCATCTTCAGCCCGCCGCCGGTGCGCATGGCCTCGGCGAAGTCGGTCGGCGCCTTCAGGTCGCGCGCCATGAAGCCGGGGGTGTCGGAGTTGGCGACGTTCTGGGCGATCACGCGCTGACGATCGTCGAGCCATCCGAGACGGCCCTTGATCTGGTTCAGCAGCGGAATGTCGGTGACGGACACGAAGGACCCTCGAACGATGGACCGGCAGAATTTGCCGCCTGCATGGTTAATATTCCGTGTTTCTAAACGCGGCGTTAACCACGAGCCGCGAAACGTGCGGGCGAAGCGGCGCGCACACGGGCGCTGTTGGGGCCTCGAATCCGCATGAATTTCCTCGACCTGTTCCGGGCGGTGTTCGGCCTGGCGATCACGCTGGGCCTGATCGGTCTGGCCGCCTGGGCGGCGCGTCGCTATGCGCCCCAGGTGCTGGCCAGGCTGCAGGCCGAACGCGGCGCGCGCCGGTTGCAGGTGATCGAGACCCTGGTGCTGGACCCGGCCCGGCGTCTGGTCCTGGTGCGGGTGGACGCCGAGGAGCGGCTGATCCTGCTGGGCGAAGGGCGCGAACTGATCGAACCGCGCGGTTCTGGAGACGCGAAATGAGCCGGCACGACGCTTCTCCCTCCCCTTCATGGGGAGGGTGGCTGACGCGCAGCGTCAGACGGGTGGGGGCGCTTCGGCAAGACAAGCGCCGCGCCCGTATCGCCAAGCCCTCCCCACCCGGTCGCTGCGCGACCACCCTCCCCATGAAGGGGAGGGAGAGTGTTTTCGGCATGCCGACCCGCGCGGAGCTGAAGCGCGCCGCCCTGCTGTCGCTGATCACCACGGCCCTGTGTCTGGTCTGGCCCCTAGGGGCGCTGGCGCAGGAAGCCGCCCAGGCGGCCCAGAGCGGATCGGCCATCAACATCGACCTGGGCACGGGCGCGGGCCTGACCCAGCGGGTGGTGCAACTGGTCGGGCTGATGACCGTCCTGTCGCTGGCCCCGTCCATCGTCATCATGACCACCAGCTTCGTGCGGATCATCGTGGTGCTGAGCCTGCTGCGCACCGCGCTCGGCATGCAGCAGTCGCCGCCCAACGCCGTCCTGGTCTCCCTGGCCCTGTTCCTGAGCGCCATCGTCATGGCCCCGACCTGGCAGGACGCCTATGATTCGGGCATCCGGCCGCTGATGGATCAGCAGATGGAACTGCCCCAGGCCTTCGATGCGGCCTCCGAACCGGTGAAAACCTTCATGCTGGCCCAGGTGGGGCGCGACGACCTGGCCCTGTTCACGCGACTGTCGAAAATCGAGCCCCCGCGCGACGTGCAGGAACTGCCCCTGCGGGTGGTCACCCCGGCCTTCATGATCAGCGAGTTGAAGAAGGCCTTCGAGATCGGTTTTCTTCTTTTCGTTCCGTTCCTTGTGATCGATCTGGTGGTCGCCAGCGTGCTCATGTCCATGGGCATGATGATGCTGCCGCCGGTGGTCATTTCCCTGCCGTTCAAGCTGATCTTCTTCGTCCTGGTGGACGGCTGGAGGCTGGTCGCGGGCAGCCTCGTGGAGAGCTTCCAGAGAGCGGCCGGCGGGGGATAAGTCCCCAGCCTCAGGGGCTTTGAGCGTCATGCGGGCTTGCCAAGCTGCGCCAAACGCGTGTTGATCCTCCGGTCTTCGCCCGGGAATCGGGCGACCACCTTTGGGAAAACCCTTATGACCACTCAAGCCGAACTGATCGCCGCCGTCGCCAAGGACGCAGGTGTTTCGCAGGCCGACGCCGGCCGCGTCCTCGACGCGATCGTCAAGAACATCCACAAGAGCCTGGTTTCGGGTTCGGACGTCCGCATCTCGAACCTGGGCGTCTTCGACACCGCCGAGCGCGCCGAGCGCGAAGGCCGCAACCCGGCCACCGGCGCGACCATCAAGATCGCCGCCTCGAAGGCCGTGCGCTTCCGCGTGTCGAAGCCGCTGAAGGACGCCGTCAACGGCTAAGCCTTCGGACCCGCACGGGTCCACGGCGCTCTGACCCGGCTCACGCATCGCGGACAGCTGGTATGAGCGCCAATCCCCTCAAGCAGTCTCGCACCGCGTGCGAGACGCTAGGGGCCTAAAATATCAGGCGGCTCCAGCCGCCTGGGGACGGGCGGGGGTCGCAGGGCGGTCTCCGCCCGTTTTCTGTCTGAACTCGGCCTTGGTGGCCGCGATCCAGCCGGCATAGGTGTCGGCGCCGGCGCTGAGGGTGGCGAAGTCCTGCGGACGGCCCGAGCCGTCGGCCCCGTCCAGACCGGCCAGGGCGATGCGGATGCCGCCCGGCGAGCGGGCCTTGTCGGCGAAGCCCGAATAGTTGGCCGACAGACGGTTCAGCGCCCCCGCGTCGCGCGCCAGCGAATAGCCGACCCCGGCGCGGATCAGCCGGTTCTCCTCGTCCGCCGTCAGCGGGATCAGGGCGTCGCGATAGCGATTGCCCAGCTGCTGTTCGTAGATGGCGGCGGCCGGGCCCCACTGCTGCTGCTTCCAGAATATCTCGGCCCGCACGTCGCGGGCGGCGGGCGAGGCGTCCTTGGCCAGGACTTCCAGCGCGTGATCGTAGCGGCCCAGCTCCATCAGGGCGCGGGCCTCCAGCGCGCGGCGCTCGCTGTTCATGGCCGTGGGCAGAAGCGTGGTGCGCGAGCTCCAGAGGGCTTGCAGGGCCTCCTCCGGCTGGCGGTTCATCAGATAGACCATGGCCAGGTTGGTCGAGACCTGGGCCTTGGCCACGCCCTCCAGGCGGTTGTCGGCCTGATACTTTAGCAGCTCCGCCGCCTGATCCAGCAGGTCGACGTCGATCAGGCGCCGGGCCAGACGCCGCACCATCTCGTCGCCGTCGGCGCCGACCGGGGTCAGTTCGCGGAAATCGAAGAAGAGGGCGAGCGCCTGCACCGGCTGCAGGCCGTCGGCGGCGCCGTCGAGGAAGAGGGCGCGGAAGGCGTTGTCCAGATCAGACTGCAGCTTGTCGCCGCCGGGCAGGACCACGATCTTGCGCCCCGCCGCCTTGAGCGTGGTCAGGGCCTCGCGATAGCGGCCCTGCGACAGATAGAGCTCGCCCAGACTGCGGATCACGGCCAGTTCGGTGCCGTCGCCGCGCCAGCGCCACTTCAGGGCCTCCAGCTGGGCGGCGGCCTGATCGGGCTTCAGCGTCCCCTTGGCCATCTCCAGACGCACCACGCCGAGGCGGGCGGGGGTCGAGATGCCGTCCAGCGGGGCGCGAGCGACGGCCTTGTAGAGGGCCAGGGCCTGGGCCGGCTTCTGTTCCAGCTCGAACAGCCGGGCCTGCACCAGACGGGCGGTCAGCTGATCGGGCGCAGAGATGCCCGGCTGGCTGAAGACATAGGCCAGAAGCTCGCGCGCGGCGTCCAGATCGCCGGTCTCGACGGCGGCCAGGGCATGGGCCGTGCCGAAGCGGGCGCGCCATTCGGGGGTGAAGTTGTCGACCACGCCCGCGCCGGCGGCGAAGGCCTGACGCGCCGTTGTCCAGTCGCTGCGCTGGGCGGCGATATAGCCCTGCCAGACGCGGGTCGAGGGATCGCCGGCCAGAGCCCCGGACGAGAAGTCGGCCTCGGCCTCGGCGTAGCGGCCGATGGCGGCGCGGGCGGCGCCGCGCAGGCCGCGCACCTCGGCCACGCCCTGCATGGCCGGGGTCTGCTTGACCAGGGCGTTCAGCACGCCGATCGCCTCATAACCCAGACCCTGGCCCACTAGGAAACGGGCGTAGGCCAGGCGGCCCTCGATCGGAGCGCGCGGATCCTCGGCGGCGCGGCCGCTTTCCAGCTCGGCGGCGACCTGCAGCGCACGATGACGGTCGTTGAAGCTGTCGCTTCCCAGATCGGCCCAGTCGGCAATGATCAGGGCCGGACGGACGGCGGCGCGCGGGGCGTGGGCCTCAGCGGCGGCCGCTTCCAGCCCCACGGTCGGCGGGGATAGGCGCAGGCCGCGTGGCCGCGACAGGGTGACGATGTCGCCCTCGGCCTTGACCGTCAGATCGTCGGTCGGGGTTTCGACCGCCAGGCCGTGGGCGGTGGGCAGCAGGGCCAGGTCGACGGTGCGCCGTCCGGTTCTCAGCCCCTTGCCGGGGGCCAGGGCGGTGACGGCGGCGAAGCGGTCGCCGACCATGGGATCGGTCAGCCAGACGGTCCTGGTGGCTCCGGCCATGCGCGCGGTCAGGGCGGTCTGGACGCTGTCGTCCCGGCCGATGTCGATCCCGCTGGCGGCGGTGGTCGGCCCGCCCAGGGTGATGGTCCAGGCGGCGCCGTCGGCGCGGGCGGACACCCCCTGCCCCTCGGCGACGGGAATACGGATGGCGGTGAAGTCGGGCCCGGCGGCCCAGCGCGCCTTGGCCGCATCGCCGGCCTTGGCGGCGGCGGGCATGTTCATGCGGGCGGCGGCGTCGAACACCACCCAGACCGCGTCGCCACGGCGGAAGACGGCGGCCCCGACCGGCGCGGCCCAGGCGAAGGTCAGGCGGGTCGTCTCGTCCTTGACCTCGGCGGTGACGGGCACGGCGCCGCCGGCGGGCACGACCGAGGGCTTGGTCCCTTCCGGCGCCGCGCCGGGGGCGTAGAGGTTGATCCAGACCGCGCCGTCGGCGGCGCCGGAGCGGACGCCCGCCCCCTCGGCCAGGGTCAGGACCAGTTCGGTCGCGCCCTGGACCGAGCGGGTCTCGACCTTCTCGACCCCCTTGGGAGGATCGACGCGCAGGCGGCTGACGTCGGGGGCCGCGGTCGTGCCGATGCGGATGACGACGGCGCGGCCGTCCTGGCGCACCCGGGCGCGGGAACCCACTGCCCCCGCGAATTCGACCTTGGTGAAGCCGGCGTTGGCGCCGACGCGGATCTCGACCGGATCGCCCGAACGGGGCCCTGCCCCCTCGGCGTGCGGGGCCAGGGGCGCGAAGACGACGACGCCCGCCGCGGCGGCCGCCACGGTCGTCTTCAGAACGCGCTTGCTGGCGGTTGCCCCGGACATACGCGCGCACCCTCGCGCGAAGGGCTTTAATCGCGGTTAACGTCGGTTAAAGCCCCGCTGAAAAAACCTTGCCATGCGGGTAGGACAAATCACCCGCTTGCAGCGCCCGTGCGAAAGGCCGACATCGACGGTATCGACGTTATCGTCACCGTATTTCGTCAGGTGTTGCCGTGTCCGACCCCGTCTATCCGCCCCTCAGCCCGCTGAAGACCGGCATCCGCTGCCGCTGCCCGCGCTGCGGCGAGGGTGCGCTGTTCCAGGGCTATCTGACCATCCGCAAGGAATGTTCGAACTGCGGTCTGGACTACGGCTTCGCCGACCCGGCGGACGGCCCGGCCTTCTTCGTCATGTCGGCGGTGGGGATCGTCGGCATGATCGGCTTCATGATCTTCGAGTTCAACGTCCACCCGCCGGTCTGGGTGCACTTCGTCGTCACCCTGCCGATCCTGGCCCTGATGTGCCTGGGCGTGCTGCGGCCGTTCAAGGGCTGGATGGTGGCCGAGCAGTATTTCCACAAGGCCGAGGAAGCGACCTTTGTCAGCGTCGGCAAGCACGGCCAGGGCTACGGCTGGCGCGGCCAGGCCGAACGCGCCGCCCGCGAGCAAGCGCGCAAGGCCGACTGAGCCCCTAGATCCCCAGTTCCGGCATCAGGCCGGCGACCACGCCCCGCATATTGGTCTCCTTGGGCGCCATGGCGCGCAGGAAGTTCAAGGTATTCGCCGCACTGTCGAAGAAGGCGAAGTTCGACTGGGTGAAGCGGCAATTGCTGAAGTTGGGCGCCAGACCGCCGCGGTAGACCAGCCGGGCGTTCTTGAACTCGCAGTTCACGAAGGTCACGCCGTCGATCTCGACTTCGCCGCTCAGAACCTGATCACGCGTCTGGGTCATACTGTCTCTCCAAGAAATGACGGCGCCAGACATAGGGCATTCCTCGTCCGGCGCCACCCGGCCTAGCGCACGACCCGCAGCGTCACGCCCACCGTGCGCGGCGCGCCGAGGAAGGCGCCGAGGGTGCCCGTCTGGAACGGGGCGCCGAAGGCCACCTGGCGGTAATCCTGATCGAACAGGTTCTTGCCCCACAGTTCGACGCTCCAGGCCCCATCCCCAGAATCGTCCTTGGCCAGGGCCACGCGGCCGTCCACCAGCCAGAAGCCGGGCTGGCTCTTGGCCGGGTCCAGATCCGAGCCGGTGTTGTATTCCGAAGAATACTTGGCCGCGAGGGTGACGCGGCCCGTCAGGCCCGCCCCCACCGGACGCTCATAGGTCCCCGCCAGCGAGCCGCTCCACAGCGGGGCGAAGTTCAGGCGGCGACCGGCCAGCAGCGGCAGACCGGCGATGGGGTCGTGGCCGTATTCCGTCTGGGCGTAGGTCAGCCCGCCCTGCAGCGACAGGCCCTCGACCGGCAGGAACATGACGTCCGCCTCTACGCCCTTGGCGCGCACCTGCGGGATGGAGCGCACCAGGAAGGTGGTGCCCAGGAAGGTGTTGAGCTGGAAGTCGTCATAGGTCTGGCGGAAGGCGGCGGCCGAGACCAGCAGGCGACGATCCAGCATCACGCTCTTGACCCCGGCTTCCCAGGCGTCGGCGGTTTCAGCCCCGAAGGCGCGCGAGGCGTCGGGGACGCGGTTGGTCTGACCCCGGTCCAGGTTGAAGCCGCCGTTCTTGCGACCGCGCGACCAGCCGGCGTAGAGGCGAACGCCCTCGGCCGCCTGATATTCGGCGCGGGCCAGACCGGTCCAGGCCTCGTCCTTGACCGTCTCGGACGTCTTCAGGCCGTTGAAGGCCGGATTGGACCAGGGCAGGCACAGGGTGCCGTTGACCACGCCCTTGGCCAGGGCGGCGGCGCAGGCGCGGCCGCCGTCAGTGTTTTCGTAGGCGGCGCTCATGTCCTTGGTCTCGTGCGTGCGGCGCAGGCCCCCGGTCAGGGTCAGGCGGTCGGTGACGGCCCAGGAGGCCTGGCCGAACAGGGCCGCGCTCTGCGTCGTCTGCCAGTAGCGGTCCAGTTGCCCCTGACCCTCGACGAAGCTCTGGCCCACGGGCAGGCCGGTCAGGGTCGAGACGTAGTTGGGATCGCCCAGCGGATTGGCGGTCGAGCGCGACAGCAGGCGGCCGACGTAGGCCTCGTAGTCGGCCCCGTAGAGCAGGCTGTCACGACGGGTCAGCTTCTCGTCCGACAGGAAGAGCCCCGCCGACCAGTCCAGACGGTCGCGCTGGCCCGACAGGCGCACCTCCTGCGTCAGGGTGCGGAAGCGGTTGGACCAGCTGCCGTCGTCGGGACGATAGGCCAGGTCGGCCGAGGTGAAGTCCCAGTCCTGGCTGATGACGCCGCGCCAGTCGCGCACCGCCGAGGTCGAGTCCAGCCTGGCCCAGCCCAGGTCGGCGCTCAGGTGCAGGGCCAGGCCCTTGTCGCGGATGCGGGTGTTGGTGTCGCGGTTCGACCAGGCCGTGCGCGCCCACGGGTTGGGGGTCGCCGCCACCCCGCCGTCGGGGGCGAAGGTCGCCAGCAGGGGCGCCGTGCTGCCAGTCACAAGCTGCACGCCGACGCAGCAACGCTCGTCCCGCTCCGTCCAATCGGCCGTCAGGCGGGCGGTCAGGTCGGGCGTGGCCCGCCACAGCAGCTGGCCGCGCAGGGTGTCGTAGTGCTCGTTCTGGTCGTCGGTCGCGGTGCGCGGGCCGTCGCCCGTTTTCACGTCAGACAGGCCGTCGCGACGGCGCGCGGCCACGTACAGACGCCCGGCCAGAACCTCGTCCGCGATCGGGCCGGTCAGCGAGACCGAACCGCCCTGGGTTCCATAATCGCCGAAGGTCGCCTCGCCCGCCAGGCGCGGGGTGAAGGACGGCGCGGCGGTGACGACGTTGATGACGCCCGCCGAGGTGTTCTTGCCGAACAGGGTGGCCTGCGGGCCTTTCAGCACCTCGATGCGCTCGACCTCGCCGAGGTCGCCCAGGGCCACGCCGTTGCGCGGGCGATAGACGCCGTCGATCATGACCCCGACCGAGCTTTCCAGCCCCGGATTGTCGCCCACCGTGCCGACGCCGCGGATACGGGCGGTGGTGAAGGTCTGGTTCGACGTCGAGGCTACGATCAGGCCCGGCGTCAGGATCTGCAAGTCCTTGATGTCGCGCACGCCGACGTCGTTCAGCAGGGGCTGGGCCGCCACCGTCAGCGACAGGGGCGTGGACGCCAGCGCGGCCTCGCGCCGCTGGGCCGTCACCACGATGTCCGACACCTGGCTCGGGCCTTCCGGCGTCGTCTCAGCCAGGACCGGCGCAGCGAAAGCGAGCAGAGGCAGGGCGACGGACGCCAGTTGCGCGGCGCGGAATGGGGTCGTCATGGAGGTGAACCGCTTGGGGGCGCGACGGCGCGCGGCCGGATCGCGGACAGAGGCCGCGCTCTAGCAGTCGGGCCGGCGGGTTGAAAGCCTCGCCCCGCGTCAGCAGGGGATGACTTCTCAGGCCCGACCGGCCATCGGCCCGGAGGCGCAGGGCGCGAAGCTGACGTCCACGCGGCTTTGATGACGGCCCAAATCGTTGCGCACCGCGCCGCCGATGCCGCACAGGGCGGCCAGGTCGCCGTCCACGCCCGCCTCGTGCGCCGTGATCAGGTCCAGCAGACGTTCCGCCTCCGCCAGGCAGGCCGGCTGCTGCTCCAGCAACCAGGCCTCCAGCCCCGCCAGCTCGACCGACGACCCGCCGTCGCGCACCGCGCGCTCGATCGTCTTGCTACTCCATCGAAGCAGCAGAACGCGCGCGGCTTCCAGCGTCCATTCTCGCGCCATCAGCCCGCTCCCGCGCGAAGCGACGGGCGTAGGACGCCTCCCAGACGCCGAAGAAGACGCACAGACTGTCGAGCGCCCAGACGGCCCAGTTCACGCTGATCACGGCCCATTCCAGCCGCTTCCAGGCGAAGAAGGGCGCCAGATAGGCGACGACCGCGATGAACTGGAATCCCGCCAGGGCGACAATCCACCAGCGCTCGCCGCGCTCGGCCAGAGCCCACAGCGTGAAGAACAGCAGGACGTCCAGAACGGCGACCCAGACCATCAGGCCCGGCGCGTTCAACAGTTGCAGCACGCTGGTCGCCGCGACCACGGCGACCAGAGCCAGGGTCGCAGCGCGATCCACCCATTCCCCGCGCCACAGGATCAGGCCCAGGCCGAGCAGGTTGGCGCTCAGCATGACGATGTGGAAGGGATGCACCGCTATGTATCAACCCGCGCATGGCCCGCGCCCGCCGATGGCGGATACGGCGCCCCGCGCGAAGCGCCTCTCGTTTCGAATCGGCATCGCCCGCGTGCCTCCTGAGTGAGCATCACCGCAGGCGCTGAACGGACTCGAGGACGGGGTTGGCGAGACTGGCGCCGACCGCGGCGATCAAAAGCCAGGCCAGAGACCAGCCCAGGATCAGCCACAGCAGGGAGCCCCCCAGCTTCCTGGGTCGGCGCCAACTGTCCAGCGCCACATACCGCTCATAGAGCGAACGCCGCGCCTTCCCGCCCCCAAGCGCCGTCGCAGGCGCCGCAGAGATTGGCTCCATTGGCGCACACGGAGCGGCATCGGATAGCGGGTTTGATACCCATGAGTAGAGATCACTCAGGCGACGGGCCGCCTGCAGGCGGTCTGAAACCCCCAGCTTCTCGTAAGCGCGATGCAGGTGATTCTGGACCGTGCGCGGCGACAGGTTCAGTTGCTGCGCGATTTCCTTGTCGCCCAGCCTCTGCCCCGCCAACCGGACGATCTCCAGTTCACGAGGCGTCAATTTCGGGTTTGGAACATCGTTTGCCACAAGCAAGGGTTAGCCATTCGAAGGGCGTGACGTCCAGATGGTAAAGCGCCACACGGCCTTCTCGACCGTCGCCCGCCGCTCTAGCCGCCCAGACTTCCGCTCGCGTCCAGGGTCGCGTCGGCGTTCTCAATGACGGTCAGATCGCGGGTTTCGACGCCGTACTCCGTCTTCAGGCTCGCCAGCCAGCCGAACAGGGCGGCCGAAGTCGCGCCCGAGGCGTCAAAGGCGATGCCGCCGGCTTCGTCCACCGTCAGGACGACGGTCAGGCCCGCCGCCTCGGCCGCGCTGCGGGCCGCCTGCTCGACCTCGGCCAGCGGCATGGCCGCCCCGGCCTTGGTCGGCGCCCGCGCCGCCAGCCCGGTCTCGATGCGGGTCAGGGCGGCCGTCGCCTCGACCCTACGTTCCGACGCCGCCTCGCGCCAGGCCCAGGCCGGCCGCACGACCAGCAGCCAGATCAGGACGGCGGCGATCAGCAGCCCCATGATCGCCAGCATCTTCTGCTCGCGCACCGAGCGCCCGTCCCACCACAGGCCGATCGACTGGATCATCCGGTTCATCAGGCGCCTCCCACGCGGACTTCCGAGACGACCTTGCCCTGGTCGTCCACCGTGCTTTCGTCGGTCAGGTTCATGCCCCGCGCCGCCATGGCCTGCTGCAGGGCGTCGAGGTCCTGATAGGCGGCGTAGGTGACGGTGGCGCGCACCCCGTTCTCATCGGATGTGAGACTGTCCAATTCGGCGCCCTCGACGCCCTCGACGGCGGCGAACAGGGCGGCGGCGGCGGCGGTCGGGCCGCCCGGCGGCGGGGCCGTGGTCAGGCGGCGCGTCGCCTCGGCCACTGCGTCGGCGGCTGGATCGATGTCCGGGAAGGCCTGACGTGCGACGGCCTCGGCGCGATGCGCTGCGTCGCGGGCGCGCCACTCATCATGCCCGGCGGCGGCCAGGGTCAGCATCAGCGGCGAGACGATCAGGGCCGCCGCCAGAGCCCCTGCCCGCTTCCACCCACGCCGGTCGGCCTCTACGCGACGCCCGGCGCCGGCCAGCAAGTTGATCGGCGGGTTCAGCGCGGCGGCGGCCAGCAGCCGCTCGATCTCGTCGGCGCGGCCAATCCGCTCCAGCACGCGCCCGGCGGCCACGGCCTCGGCCAGATCGGGCTGGACGCTGAGCGCCAGTTCGCGCCCGCGCAGGGCCAGGTCGGCGCCGAAGACGGCGGCGCTGAGCGCGCCCTCCTCCACCGGTTCGGGCAGGATCAGGCTGCCGGGGATGATGACGTCGGCCTTCAGGCCGAGACTCGACAGATAGTCGCCCCAGGCCTGCAACAGGCCGCGCCCGACCACGGCGACCAGCCGCCGCTCGCCCGCCGCCGCGACCGGCCCGAGCGCGGCGCTCAGCCGCTCGGCGGGCGCGGCCAGATCGTCGCGCAGATGGTGCAGGGCCGCCGCCGCGACCTGGGCCGGACTGCCCGACGGCAGGTCCAGCCAGCGGATCAGGACGTCGGCGCCGGGCGCCACCGCCACGGTGCGCATCGGCTCGGGCGCCGAATCAGATTCGGGGCCGCCCAGTTCGACCACGCCGCGCGTCAGCACGGTTCCTTGCGCGTCCAGCGTCAGGCAGGACGCCGGCAGGGCCGCCGAGGGCGGGATCAGGATCAGTCGGATGCGGCTCATTCGTCCAGGGTCCAGCGTTGGATGACGGTGCGCGCGGGACCGGCCTGGGGCAGCTCGATCAGGGCGGTGCGGACGGCGCGGCTTCCGCCGAACTCCACATCCACGCGCAGGTTGAAGAAACGGGTCAGGACCGTCAGCTGGTCCTGCACCGGGATCGGCAATTGCACCCCCGCCATCGGCCCCTGCATTAGGAAGGCGTTGGCGTCGCCCCAGCCGCTGGCGGGCCGGGCGGCGATGGCGGCGCGGGCCGAGGCCAGGCTGAGTTTGCCGTCCGCCAGCATGACCAGCAGCGGCGCCTGATCGGGCGTCAGGGTGTTGGGATTGATCGGCGACAGGGCCGTGGTAGGCAGGGCGCACAGATAGGGGCGCAGGGCGGCATAGGTCGCGGCGTCCACCCCCTTCACCGCGCGCAGTTCGCTGACCTCGGCCAGCAGGGTCCCGGCGGTGCGATAGGGCTGGCTTTGCCCGGCGTAGGCGGCGTCTTCGCCCCCTTGGGCGCGCGGCGTCGTGTCGGTGTCGATCCAGTCGGTCAGGGCGTCGGCGATGGCCCGGATCCGCCCCTCGGGCAGGTTCAGGGCGCGGCCCAGGGCGACGAACTGCTGCGCCCCCAGCGGCCGGGCGACATAGACCTCCAGCTGGCCCTCCACCACGCTGTTCAGGTTGAAACAGGCCTGGCCGTCGGTCAGGCGGGCGGTGATCGAACCGTCCTCGATGGGGAAGTTCAGCACCCGCCCGTTCCAGTCCGGCTGGATCGGCGTCTTGACCGGGTCCAGGTCGCGCAGGCGGTTGATCTGGCGCCGCGCCAGGGCCTCGGCCCCCGCCGCATACCACTGGGCCTGTCCCTGGGTTTCCGCATTCATGGTGCGGCGGACCGAGAAGCGGATGTCGTCCAGCACCAGCACCGCCACCGCCGCCATCACCGCCACCAGCAGCAGGACGGTCAGCAGGGCCATGCCTTCACGGTCTTTCAGCCGCGTCCTCATCGCCCGCCCCCGACGACGAACAGCTGGCGCACCGGGCCATAGCCTTCGAGCGTCAGATCCAGACGCACGGCGTCCGGCAGGGGACGATCCGGCGTCGGGACGAAGCGCGGCGCCTCGGTGCCTTCGCTGATGAAGGCCAGGCTTGGGGCGCTGACGCCCTGATAGAGGATCTGCGGCGGGCCGGGCCGGGCGCCGTCCAGATAGGGATAGACCCGTCGTTCCAGCCGGTCCTCGACCAGCCGATATTCGACGCGTTGCAGTGAGGCCCGCGGGCGGCCGTCGGGGTTGCTCCATCCGGCGCGGACCAGCACCAGCAGGGGATCGCCCGGCGCCTCGGCGGCCAGGATGGGCGCGAAGGCGGGCTGGCCGTTGGCGGCGCGCACCCGGCGCGGCGCGGCCTGACCCAGGTCGGCGCGCAAGGTCGCACGCAGGCGCTGCAGTTGCGCCGTGCGGTCAGTGGCCTCTTTCACCACGAAGCGGTTGTCGATGCTCTGGCTCAGCACCAGCACCCCCGCCGCCGCCAGCAGGGCGAAGATCAAAAGGGCGATCATCACCTCGATCAGGGTGAAGCCGGTTCGCCGCGTCATGACCCGGCCGCCCGGAACAGGACGCGCTCGGCCGCCTGTCCCTCGTCGTCGGAGACGCGAATGTCGATGCGCAGGATGTCGGGATCGTCCGTGGCCGTGACCGAGCGGGTCCAGCGCCAGTCGCGACCGGCCAGGGCGTCCGTCCCGTCGCTGTCGCCGGGCGCCGGGACGGGCTGCGCCGTCATGGCCTCGACCGCCAGGTTCTCGGCCACGATGCCGCCCAGCGTCCGCGTCTCGGCGCGGGCCGCCGACCGCGTGTTCTCGCCGCCGAGGTTCAGCAGGGCCAGGGCCGCCAGGCTGAAGACCGCCAGCGCCACCAGCAGCTCGATCAGAGTGAAACCATCCCTTCCCTTCCCGCTCATCCCGGCGAAGGCCGGGGCCCAGATTGTATGGCGCAAAGGCTGGCCTTTACGGGCGCAGGGACAACCTCTCATCCGCGCGCTTTGGCATCTGGATCCCGGCCTTCGCCGGGATGAGCGGATAGGGCGGATCATTTCACCCGCACCTCGCCCGCCCCATCGACGGCGACGGTCACGGCGCGCGGGCCGCGCGAAAGCGTCAGGCGGGCCGCATCGGCGACGCCGGTCGGGTCGAAGACGACGCGCAGGGGCGCCTCCGCCGACTGACCCTCGGGCCGCGCGACTGTGTCCTCGGCCCAATGCTCCTCGCCGAAGGGGCCGTCGGTGAGGGGCGACCACTGCACGCCGTCGAAGCTGGAAAAGGCATAGCCCGTCGCCGTCGCCTCGACCGCCACGGCGCGATTGGTCAGCAAGGCCTCCTCGCGCGCCCGCACCAGGCGCGCGGCGAAGCGCTCGGCCTCGTCGCCCACCGGCGGACGCGGGTCCGGCACGGCCAGCACCACGGCCCCGGCCGCGAGACCCATGATGGCGACGACCATCAGCAGCTCCACAAGCGTAAAGCCGGAACGTGAGCGGTGAAGCATGCCTGCCCCCTTCCCCCTCGAGGGGGGAAGGGTCGGGGATGGGGGTGGGCGCGACACATCGCCAGGTCGAGGCACATGAGACGCGGCGACACCTTCCGCGCTTCGATACTGACCCGGCCTGCCTCCACCCCCTCCCAACCCTCCCCCCTCGAGGGGGGCTTTGGCAGACGCCTCACCCCTCCCAGTTGCCGATGTCCGCATCATTGCCCTCGCCCCCTTCCTTGCCGTCGGCGCCGAAGGAGAAGACGTCGAACTGACCGCCGTGGGCGGACGGGCGGCGGTACTGGTAGGCATTGCCCCAGGGATCTTCCGGCAGGCGGCGGATATAGCCGCCCTCGCGATAGCGTTCCGGGCGCGCCAGACCGGCGGGCGGCGCCGTCAGGGCCTGCAATCCGCTCTGGGCGTCGGGGAAGGTCAGATTGTCGAGGCGGTAGGTCTCGATGGCCTGTTCCAGGGTCGAGATGTCGGCCTTGGCCTTGCCGATCATGGCCTTGTCCTGCGACGGCAGGACGTTGATGGCGACCACCGTCGCCAGCAGGCCGATGATGACGATGACCACCATGAGTTCGACCAGCGTAAAGCCCTGCCGGGCTTTGCGCCGAGAAGCGCTATCGCGACGCGCGCGGCGCGTCGCTGCTTGAGCGCAAGAAAGGGCGCTGTCGATAGAGGCGTGTTGCGGCTGGATTTCAGTCATGGCGCATTCCAAATTCACCCCATCGCCAGGGTGTTGATCTGAAGGATGGGCAGAAGGATCGACAGGACGATCAGGGCGACCACGCCGCCCATGACGACGATGATCGCCGGTTCAAGGAAGCTGAGCATGACGGCGGTGAAGGCGCTGAACTCGCGCTCCAGATAGTCGGCGGCGCGCTCCATCATCGGCTCCAGCCGGCCGCTGGCCTCGCCCGACGCGGTCATGTGGACCAGGATGGGCGGGAAGACGTCGGCGCGACGCATGGCGGCGGACAGGCCCCCGCCTTCGCGTACGGCGTCGGCCATCATCTCGGTCGAGGCCCGCAACGCCCGGTTGGACACGGTGCGCGCCGTGATGGTCAGACCTTCCAGCACGGGCAGGCCCGCCGCGATCATGGTCGACAGGGTGCGGGCCATCCGCGCCCCGTGCAGGTCGCGCGTCAGCCGCCCGACGACGGGCAGGCGTAACAGTCGCCGATCCACCGCCAGCCGGAAGCCGGGATTGCGCATGCCCACAATGAAGCCGCCGATCCCGCCCGCGAGCAGCAGGGCGATCAGCCAGCCCCAGTTGCGCATCAGGTCGGACACCCCGATCACCGCCCGCGTCAGCAGGGGCAGGGTCTGGTTCATGCTGTCGAACTGATCGACCACCTTGGGCACAACGAAGACCATCAGGGCCGTCACGACGCCCAGCGCCACCAGGGCCAGGACGGCGGGATAGACCAGAGCCGTGATCACCTTGCCGCGCACCTGCTGGTCACGCTCCAGCCCCTCGGCCAGACGCTCCAGAATGGGGCCGAGCGCGCCCGACGCCTCGCCCGCCGCCACGGTGGCGCGATAGAGCGGCGGAAAGGCCGCGCCCTGACGCGCCATGGCTTCGGACAGGCGCTGCCCCTCGACCACGCCCGCATGGACGCCCGACAGGACGGCGCGCACGTCGGGCCGTTCGGCCTGCAGCATCAGGGTGCGCAGGGCCTCATCGACCGGGGCGACGGTGATCAGGGTGGCCAGTTGGCGGGTGGTCAGGGCCAGGGTGCGCGACGACAGCTTGCGGCTGCGGCGCGGGGTCTTTTCGGTCGTCGCAGCGGCGCCCGAGGCGCGGCTGAGCGACAGGGGCATCAGGCGGCGGCGGTCCAGCGCCTTCTTCGCCGCCGCCTCGTCCGGCGCGGTCAGCACGCCCGCCACGGTGCGGCCCGAAACGTCCACGGCGCTGTAGTCGAAGGCGGGCATCAGGCGGCGCTCTCATTGAGCGGATGCGCCTCGGGCGTTTCCTGACGGGTGACGCGCACCGCCTCCTCGACCGAGGTCACGCCCGCCAGCACCAGAGCCCGCGCCCGATCCGACAGGGTCCCGCCGTTGGGGAAGGCGGCGTTGATGAGGGCCTCCTCGTCCGCCTCGGCGGCGATCAGACGGCGCACCCGGTCGTCGATCTTCAGCGTCTCATAGACGCCGACGCGGCCGACATAGCCGGTGTGGTTGCACGCCCCGCAGCCCTGCGCCCGCCAGACGGTCGCGCCTTTTTCCACGCCGATCAGACGCGCCGTGGCGGCGTCGGCGGCTTCAGACTGGCGGCACTCGCCGCACAGGCGCCGCACCAGACGCTGGGCCACGATCAGCCTCAGGGTCGAGGCCAGCAGGAAGGGCTCCACCCCCATGTCGCGCAGACGCGTCACGGCCCCGGCGGCGTCATTGGTGTGGACGGTGGACAGGACCAGATGGCCGGTCAGCGAGGCTTGCACCGCGACGCTGGCCGTCTCCACGTCGCGGATTTCGCCGACCATGACCACGTCCGGATCCTGACGCAGGATGGCGCGCAGGCCCGCTGCGAAGGTCATGCCGACCTTGGGATTGACCTGGGTCTGGCCGACGCCGTCGATGGCGTATTCGACCGGGTCCTCGACCGTCAGGATGTTGCGGGTGGCGTCGTTGAGCAGCGACAGACCGGCATAGAGGCTGGTCGTCTTGCCCGAACCGGTCGGGCCGGTGACGAGGATGATGCCGTTGGGTTCGCGCAGGGCGCTGCGGAAGGCGTCGTGCGCCTCGGCGTCCATGCCCAGCTGGTCCAGCGACAGGCCCGCCTGATCCTTGTCGAGGATGCGCAGCACCACCCGCTCGCCCGCCCGCGACGGCAAGGTCGAGACGCGCACGTCCAGGGTCTTGCCGCCCAGGGCCAGAGGGATGCGCCCATCCTGCGGCACGCGTTTTTCGGCAATGTCCAGCCGCGCCATGACCTTGATGCGCGACACCAGCAGGGGCGTGATGCGCGGGTTGAGGCTGAGGGCTTCACGCAACACGCCGTCGACCCGCATCCGCACGATCAGGGCGTTCTCATAGGGCTCCAGGTGGATGTCGGAGGCTCCGGCGCGCACGGCCTCGGCGATGATGCCGTTGATCATGCGGATGACCGGGGCGTCGTCGGCGGAGTCCAGCAGGTCGGCGGCGGCGGGCAGGTCCTCGATCAGGCCGTCGAGCCCCGACGGCATCTCCATCGGCTCGTCAGCGTTCAGGTCGCCCGCATAGACGTCGGACAGGCGGCGGTCGAACTCGGCCTGGTCCATGGCCTGAACCTGCAGGGGCCGCCCCAGCGCCCGGCGCGTCTCGACCAGGGCCAGGGGGTCGGCGCCCTGGCGCAGACCGACCACAGCGATGTCGCCCGCATCCAGCAGGATGACGCCGTTCCGCTTGGCGAAGCCATAGGGCAGGGTCGGATTGACCAGGGTGATCATGGTCCTCAGCCCTGCGGCGGGACGGCGTTGGCGGCGGGGGCCAGCGGGCTGATCGTCACTTCCCCGACTGGGGCGGTCCCGCCCGGCGCCGGGTTGTCGATGGCGCGCGGCGCGACCGGGGCCTGGGTCCGCATATAGTCGCGCAGCATCTCGTCCAGGCTGGGCTCGACGCCGGGCTGCGAGCGCAGCTGCTCGCCGCGCATATAGCCCCAGCGGTCGGCGCTCAGTTGCTGGGCGTCGCCCGGGGTGCGGATGATGGTCGGGCGGATGAAGACCATCAGATTGGTGCGCCCGCGCTGGCGGCTGGTCGACTTGAAGAGGTTGCCGAGCACCGGCACGTCGCCCAGGCCCGGCACCTTGTCGACCGACAGGCGGTCGTTCTGATCCAGCAGGCCGCCGGCCACGGCGATCTCGCCGTCGTCCACCACCAGCGTCGTCTCCAGCTCGCGCTTGTTGAGCACCAGATCAGAGGCGTTATTGGTCAAAACCCCGTTGATGCTGGACACCTCCTGACGCAGGAAGAGGGTGATGGAGCCGCCGGCATTGATCTGCGGCTTGACGATCAGCTTGACCCCGATGTCCTGACGCTGGGTCGTGCGGAAGGGGTTGGAGTTGCCGTCCAGCAGGGCCTCGCCGGTGGTGATCGGCACCTCTTGGCCCACCAGAATCGTGGCCTCCTCATTGTCCAGCGTCATCAGCGACGGGGTCTGGAGCAGGTTGGAGCCCTCGTCGGACTTGGCCGCATTGATGATGAAGCCGAACAGGCCGTCCGAGCCGATGCGGCCGCCGCCCCCGCCGATGAAGCCGTTGGCGCCGACCAGGCTGTTCAGGGCCAGGTTCTGAAGCTGCTCGCGCAGCGGATCGTCCTTGTCCAGCTGACCCGCCGCCGCCCCGCCCGCCAGCGGGACCAGAGGCGCGGCGCGATCTGAGTAATTGGTCAGGCCGATAGGCGTACCGTCCGATCCGGCCAGCAGCCACTGGACGCCCAGCTCGCGCACGGCGGTGTCGCCCAGCTCGACCACGATGGCCTCGATCAGGACTTGTTGGCGGCGACTGTCCAGTTGGCGGATGACCTCGGCCAGCATCCGCTGCGTGTCCGCCGAGGCCGAGATGACCAGGGCGTTAGCGCCCGGGAAGCGGGCGATGCTGGCCTTCTGCCCCGCGACCGACGCGGCCGGAGCGGCGACGGGCTGGGGCGTCGGGGTCTCGCCGCCGCCGGCTCCGGGGCGAGCGATGGCCGGCGTCGCAGCAGCCGGAGCCGTCACCGGCTGGCCGACGATCTGTTGCAGCACCGGCAGCAACTGCTCGGCGTTGGCGTGCTGCAGGAAGACGACCTTCACATCGTCGGCCGAGCGGGCGCGGCGGTCCAAATCCTCAACAAGAGGCCGCACCCGCGCCACGGCGGCGGGGTCGCCGCGCAGGATGACAGAGTTGGAGCTGGCCACCGGCGTCACCGACACCATCCCTTGCCCCGGCTGGCCGCCGGGCGGAGCCAGGACCTGGGCCAGAACGCCGGCGATCTCGGCGGCGGAGGAGTTCTCCAGCGTCACCACGTCGAAGGCGGCGCGGTCCACGTCGATGCGCTGGATCAGGCTGCGGATGCGGCTCAGGTTGTCGGCGAAGTCGGCGACCACGACGCTGTTGCCGCTGGGGTTGGCCAGCACCTGACCCTGGGCGCCGACCAGAGGGCGGATGGTCTCGGCGGCCGAGGCGGCGTCGATGTTGCGCAGCTGGAAGACCTGGGTCGAGAAGCGCTCGGACCCGACGGTGGCCGGCCCCTGCGCCGCGCCCTGGGCCGGGCTGATGCGATAGGCGCCGGAGCTGGTCGGCGTCACCACCAGGCCGTTGGCGCGCAGGGTCGAGAGGAAGACCTCGAACAGCTCGGTGCGGCTCAGCGCCCGCTGGCTGGCCACGGTGACGTTGCCGGTCACGGCGGGGTCGACGATGAAGGTGCGGCCCGTGGTCCGAGCCACGTCCTGAATAAAGGCGCGGATGTCGGCGCCCTGGACGTTCAGGGTCTGGCGCGCGCCCTCTTGCGCGAAGGCTGGCGAGGCCAGCAGGGGGCCTTGGGCGGCGATCAGGGCCGACAGGGCGACGGCGGCGAAAGAGCGGTGAAGGCGCATCACTGGCCGGTCCTTATGGTGGTGGTCTGCACCCGGCCGTTCCGCTCGAAGCGGATCTCGGCGGCGCTGCTGCCGGAAAGCTCGCCGCCCAGTTCGGACAGACGTTCCAGACTGTTCAGTTCGGCCCCGTTGACGGCCAGGATGACGTCGCCCGATTGCAGGCCCGCCGCCCTCAGAGCCGCCCCGTCGCCGCGCGCGGCCAGGGTGAAGCCCTTGATCCGAAGCCCGTCCATGCGCGGACGCAGCGAGGCCTGGGCCATCAGCCGCTGTGGATCAACGACCGGGCCAGCGGGCGCGGGCGTGGCCGAGGCCGCAGCCGATACCGGGGCTGGAGCCCCCGTCGGCGTCATGACCTGCGCGGTCGTGGGCGGCGGAGGCGGCGTCGCGGCGCCCGTGGGCGTCTCGGTGAAGACCAGGCGGCTGACCGATCCGCCGCGCGAGACAGTGACGAAATCCTCGCCGACCGAGGCCAGGGTCAGGCCCTCGGAAATGGTCTCGCCCACCCCGACCGAGACCTGGCGTCCGTCGGGCAGGCCGATGATGGCCGAGCCGCCGTCCGGCCCGCCCGCGCGCACCCCGAACAGACGCAGGGCGTCGCTGTCGGCGCCCGCCGCCTCGGCCAGACTGCTCTTGTCGCCGGTGCGGAAGAAGGCGTCGAAACGCTGAAAGACGGAGGCGTCCACGGGCGCGGCCTCGGCGCGGGGAGCGACCGCCGTTTCCGGCTGGGGCGCGACGAAGATCCAGGCCAGACGGCCGGCCTGAACCGCCAGCAGGGCGACCAGGGCGATCTCGACGCCCGCGCGAACACGCCCCGGCCGCGCGGCTATCGCCGTGCGCGCCTGACGCCCCCATTCCCCGACCCGTGCGATCACGCCCGACGCTCCGAACACCCCCGAAAACGGGAACCCCGGCTGCTTACTCCAGCAGCCGGGGTCGAAGCCTCACGTCACGATGACGGCCTTGAGACGTTGTCGTGACAACGCCGCCGTATGCGGATCAGAAGGTCGTGGACAGGCTGAGCGAGAAGGTGGTGCCCAGCTTGTAGCCCTCGACCACGCCCTTGCCGCCATTGGCGAAGGACTGGCTGCGCTCGTATTCCTCGCCCAGGATGTTCTCGACCTTGGCGCCGACGTCATAGTCGCGACCGCCGACGGTGAAGGTCTGGCTGGCGACCAGATCCAGCAGGATGGGCGGGGTCTCGACCACGTCCGGCAGACGGGTCGAGCCGGTGATGATGCCGGCGTCCGAAATCCGCTCGCCCTGATAGTTGACCAGCAGGGTGGCGCGGCGGCGGGCCGTGAGGTTCTCGAAGCCGAGCTGCAGGTTGCCCAACCATTCCGACTGACCTTGCAGGGCGCGGGTATAGGCCGCGTCGGTCACTTCCGAATCCGACCAGGTGACGTTGGCGACGACGAAGACCTCGTTGTCCTGGAACCAGGTCAGGTTCGGGGCCCAGACGTCCATCGGCAGGGTGTAGTCGATCTCGGCCTCGACGCCCTTCAGGGTGGCTTCCTGGGCGTTCTGGAACGAACGGCCGAAGCCCTCGCCGATCGGCTGATAGGTGCGCTCGATCGGGTTGTCGAAGGACTTGTAGAAGAGGCCGATGGTGGCCGACTGGCGCTGGCCGAAATACCATTCCCAGCGCAGGTCGTAGTTCTGGATCTCGGCGATCTTCAGGTTCGGATTGCCGCGCTCCAGGGTGTTGGAATCGTCGTCCAGGAACAGGGCGTTGGCCAGTTCGCGCAGATCGGGACGGTTGATCGTCTTCGAATAGCCGAAGCGCAGCTGCATGTTGTCGGCGAACTCCCAGGTCGCCGTCGCCGTCGGCAGCCAGAAGTCCTGGGCAAGATCAGCGGCGATAGGATCGCCCGCGCCGGTCTCGCCCAGCGGGATGAAGCTGTTCACCTGCTGCTCGGAGTCCTCGTAACGGACGCCGGCCGTGACGCGCAGGTCCTTGATCACCTCCACCTCGGCCGAGGCGTAGGCCGCATTGATCTCCATGGTCGCGTCGAAGAAGTCAGACGGATCGGTGATGTCGCGCAGGGTGTAGCCCGCGTTGCCGCCGATGTTGTCGGGGCTGAAGATGATCTCGGGCACATAAGACCGCAGGGCCGGGGTGATGATCACGCCCGCCGCCGGCTGGAAGGAGTAGCGGCGGCTGGCGAAGTCGCGCTCGCGCTCCTGATGCAGGCCGCCGGCCTTCAGGGTGATTTCGCGGTCGGCGATCATGCCGTTCAGGGTGAAGTCGAGACCGAACTCGATGTTCTCGTCTTCCAGGGCGCTGAAGAAGGTGCGGTTGGAGTCCGACCCCGGCGTCAGGCGGAAAACGTTGTCCGGCTCCAGACGATAGGAGTATTCGCGGCGATAGGGCGTGTCGCGCGAGGCGGTCGAATAGGCCGCGCGCCAGTCGATCTGCAACCGATCCAGCGCCATCGGCAGCATGAAGACGTGACGACCCGACAGCTGGTTCGAGTTCATTTGCTGCTCGATCCAGTTCAGGCGCTGGAAGCTGCGGATCAGGCCGGGGTCGGCCGAGAACAGGCCGCGCTCGATCAGGGCCTGCTGGCGCGTCTTGCGCAGCAGAAGCGTGGTCAGCTTCAGCTCATGGTTCTCGTTGAACTCGATGCCGAAGGCGCCCAGGGCGTTCAGGGCGTATTCCTGTTCCGTGCGCTGGAAGCCGCAGCCCGTCGCGTTCGACAGGCCGCCCGCGCCGGCGCAGGCCTCGGGGCTGATCTGGTCGTTGACGCCGCCGTTCACCTCGAACGAGTTGCGCACGCCCTCGCGGTTGCGGACCTGATAGTCGTAGTCGACAGCCACGAAACCGCCCAGGCGGATGCCGTTCGACAGGTCGACGATCTCGGCGCCCGAGAGGTTGAAGCCGAAGTCCGGCAGGTTCTTGTCGCCGTCGATCGACCAGATGTTGCGCAGCGAGCGGCCCGCCGCCTGCAGCATGGTCGGGTTGTTGGCGAAGGACTTCAGCGAGGGGTCGATGGCGATGAACTTGGGCAGGTTCAGACTGTTGTCGGCGATGCCGATGTTCGACAGCTTGCCGCCCGCATCCCAGTAGAGACCTTCCTTGCCGGTCGATTCCGTCTCGGCGCTGATCGAGGCGCCGAAGGACAGGAAGCGTTCATTGGGAATGGCGCGCGTCGACAGGGCGATCAGACCGCCGCCGAACTCGCCCGGATACTGGGCCGAATAGGTCTTCTGGATCTGGGCGTTCGAGACCAGCGAGGTCGGGAACAGGTCGAGGGGCACGACGCGCTTCAGCGGCTCGGGGCTGGGCAGGGTCGAGCCGTCCAGCACGATGCTGGAATAGCGATCGCCGAGGCCGCGCACATAGACATAGCCGTCGCCGACGATGGACAGGCCGGTGACGCGGGCCAGGGCCTCGCCGATTTCCGAGTCGCCCGAACGCTTGATGTCTTCTTCGGTCAGGATGTTGGCGACCGCCGAGGTCTCGCGCTTGACGTCCGGCACGAAGCGGCCGCGCACGACGATGTCCTCGACCGTCGAAACGGCCTCGGGGTCTTGCGGCGCGGGGGCCGAAGGCGCGGCGTCCTGGCCCCAGGCCAGGGCCGGAGCGGTCAGGACGGTGCTGGCGAGCAGGCCGGCGAGGCCGATCGTGCGGGTAGGCGTCATCTCAAGAAGTCCTTCGGTGCGAGCGCCGGAAAGAAGGAGGAAAGGCGAGGCGGCGGGCGGCCTTTCAGCCGCCCGCCGCTCAAGGTCGAGGCGACCCCTAGTCGTTCAGCCAGCGGGTCCAGTTCAGCGTCCAGTTGGAGGCCGAGTCACGGACGGCGCCGGCATAGGGGGCGGCGTCGAAGAAGGCGTCGATCGTGCGCGGGTCGACCGAGGTCACGCCGTTCTCGTTGACGCCGTTGATGTAGGCCTTGCCGCCCGAGACGTAGGACGACAGGGTCGAGGCGCCCGTGCGGTTGTTGGCGTCCTTGGTGAAGACGGCCTGGGCCTGGGTGCTGTGGAAGGGCGTCGCCGTCGAGATGTAGAAGGAGCGCAGCGACAGATTGCCGGCGTCGGCTTGCGCGTAGGTGGCGGCGTCGTCGATGCGCAGGCCGCGCTGGAAGTTGCCGGACACGACGTGGTTGTAGAGCTTGCCGGCGGTGCCGCGGCGCAGGCGCAGACCGGCGCCGGCCGTGGTGTTGCCGACCAGGGTCACGTTCGAGATGGTCGGGGCCGAACGCGGCAGGATGTCGAAGCCCAGTTCGTTGTTGTCGGCCTCGTAACCGGCGTCGCCGGCCAGCTGCAGCGGGTTCTGGGCGATGACCACGTGCTGGACCTTGCCGTTCCAGCCGAAGGTCCAGTCCAGGCTGTCGTCGTCGGCGCCCGTCAGCACCAGGTGCTTGGCGTTGACCGAGCCGCCGAAGAACTCGACCGTGTCGTCGCCGCCGTTGTGGGCCTGGATGTAGTCGACGGTCGTGCCCGAACCGACGCCCCAGAAGGCGATGGCGTTCAGCTCATTGGTCTCGGTGAAGCGCACGCCGGCGTATTCGACGCGGACGTAGCGCAGGGTGCCCGAGGTGTCGTTCGGCACATTGCCGCCGTACAGGCCCGAGCCGCCTTCGGCTTCGGCTTCACAGACGGCCGGAGCGGCCGGGCAGTTGTTGATCACGCCGCGGCCGAGCAGCGACAGGCCGCCCCACTCGCCCGAATAGGGGTCGTCGCGGACGCCGGCGCCCAGCGGCGAACGGGCGTTGGCCAGACCCAGGGTCGTGGCGTAACCGAGCGCGTCGGCGCTGGTGAAGATGATGGGCTGGGCGGCGGTGCCCTGGGCGTTGATGCGCGAGCCGCGCTGGATAGCCAGTTGCGAGGTGCGGGTGCCGGCGTAGATCTTCACACCCGGATCGATCGACAGGACGGCGGTGACGCCGCCGGCCTTCTGGCCGTCGAAGCCGACGTCCTTGCCGACCTTGACCGTGCCGTTCAGCTGGTAGGCCGGGCCGGCCGTCAGGGTCAGGTTGGTGGTGATCTCGCCCGAGATGCGGCAGTGCTCCTCGGTGCCGACCGTGACCTTGGTCACGTTCGGGTGGGTCGGGCAGGCGCCGGTCGAGCCGCCCGTGCCGCCGCCGCCGTTGTTGCCGCCGCCGCCCGTTCCCGGGTTGCCGCCGGTGTTGCCGGGGTTCTGCAGTTCAGAGGTGCCGTCGCCGCCGCAGGCGGCCAGGGCCAGGGCGCTGGCGGCGACCGCGAGCAGGGTTTTCGTCTTGAGAGCGGTCATCGTTCTCCACCGTGTCCAAGCCAATGAGACATGCAGGAGGACGTCCGGACGGATTGTCCGGAGTTGGATGATCGGCGCCCGCCTGCCCGGCCCCTCCCCTAGAAGCCGGATGTGACACCGCCGCCGCCGAACCACGACAAATCAGACGCCGTTCCATGAAGCTGTGGCGCCGCTTGCATGAAAGACCGTCCTGACACGGCGTGGATTTCATATTCCGCCGATGCCTGGCGACGATTCCGCCTCCCCCAATCCGTCCGCGCCCGCTAGTTGAGGGCGACGAACACGCGCCGGGGAGGCGACCCATGTTGATTTACGCCGCCTTCCTGGGGGGCGTCGGCCTCATAGTCGGCAGCTTCCTGGGCCTGGTCAGTCTGCGCCTGCCGCGCGGCGAGGACGTGGTGTTCGGCCGTTCCCGGTGCGGCGGCTGCGGCCGAACGCTGAAGCCCTGGCGCATGATCCCGCTGCTCAGCTGGGCCCTGTCGCGCGGACGCTGTTCCGACTGCGGCTCGAAGATCCCCCTCCGCTATCCGCTGATCGAGCTGGGATCGGGCCTGATCGGGGTCTGGGCGGGCCTGCATTCCGCAGACTTCACCATGGCCCTGATGACCGGGGCGCTGGGGTGGAACCTGCTGATCATCGCCCTGGTCGACGCCGAGCACTTCTGGCTGCCCGACCAGTTGACCCTGCCCCTGTTCGTCAGCGGCCTGATCGCGGCGGTCCTGCTCTATCCCGGCGGCCTTGGCGCCGCCTTCCCCTCGGCCCTGATCCCGCCGCTGATCGGCGCCTTGGTGGGTTTCGGCGGACTGTGGCTGCTGGCCCGCCTCTATCGAGTCGTGCGCGGGCGCGAGGGCCTGGGCGACGGCGACCCCTTCCTGCTGGGCGCCAGCGGCGCCTGGGTCGGCTGGACGGGCCTGCCCAGCGTCCTTCTGTGGGCCTCGGTCGCTGGACTCAGCGTCGTGCTGGCCATGCTGATCGTGCGGCGTCGCGTGTCGGCGACCGACCGCCTGCCGTTCGGCGTCTTCCTGTCCATCGGCGTCTGGCTGACCTGGCTCTACGGCCCGCTGGGCCTGAGCTGAGTCACGGCCGGGATCAGCGCAGCAGGTCGCCCCAGCGCCACTGGCCCGTTCCCAGGGCCAGCCGCGCCGCGCCCGGGCCGTCGCCCAGGGTCAGCAGGACATAGCCCCGCACCGTCTCGGTCTTGCAGGCGCGCGGCGTGAAGCCGACGGTGACCGCCACGGCCTGACGCACGCCCGCCAGCCCCTTGCCTTCCTGACCGGGGCTCAGCACCCAGTCGCCGTTCCACACCAGGATGGCGCGACCATTGGCGCCCGAGGTGCGATAGGCCTCGTTGAGGGCGGCGCGGACGCCGGGCGCGTCGCGCAGGGCGTTCTGCAGGCGTCGAACCATGTCGCACGACCCGCCTTGGCCGGAGCCCGAGCCGTCGCCGCTGCCCGATCCGCTGCCGGCGCCGGTCCCGCTGCCCGTTCCCGAACCGGCCCCGTTTCCGGCCCCGCCGCCCGCCGTCATGGCTCCGGCCAGGGCCGCGTCGCCCAGAAAGACGTAGGAAACGCTGGGCGCCGGGGCGGTGATCGGCACAGGAGCGACCGTCGGCGAGCGCGGCGCCGGCCGGCTGGGCCGTGGCGAAGGCCGCGTCGGCGCGGCGCGCTGGGCCTTGGCCGGCCTTTTCTCGGGCGCAGGCGTGGGAACCGGCGCAGGGGCCGGCGTCGGGGCGGGCGCGGGCGATCCCCCTCCGCCTTCATCCGGCGACGGAACGGGGGCCGGCGGCGGCGGATCGACCAGCATCACCTCGATCGGTTCGGCCTCGGGCGGATAGACGGGCGTCTTGGCCGGGGCCAGCAGGATCAGGGCCAGCACCAGCAGGTGCGCGCCGACGCTGGCGACCATGGTCAGGGCCCGCCGCCTCGCCTTGCGCCGCCCCGGCGACGCCGCATGACGCGGAACCGAAAACGAACCGTCTGATCTTGCGCCGTTCAAGCAGTCGCTTCCCTAAGCTTCACCGCTGACAAGACTAAACTAAACAAAATGAATATCCCGACGCGCGACCTCAGGACATTGAGGCGCTCTCTGGTAACCCTTCATCCGCGTCAGCATCATGGCGCCGCGCCTTGAATACGCCCAACTTTGCAAAATCGGTGATTTCTAAAGTTTTTCTATGGTTAAGCTGAAACCATGTCTTCGGTTGCGCGTCTTTGCAGCGCCGTTCCCTGCATCTGCGGGTGCAGCAACGCGCAATCCCCGGAGTAGCGCCCCGGAACGAAGGAGACTCAACTTGATCAAACTGACATCTAAGGCGGTCGCGGCCAGTGCAGTGGTGGTGCTGGTAGGGCTGACCGCAAGCGGGTGTGCGAGCCATCGCTTCGTGCGTGAAAACGTCGCCGTCGTCGACGAACGCGTCACGCAGGTCGACAGTCATCTGACCCAGGTCGAAGGCACCGCCGGCGAAGCGCTCGCTCGGGCCAACGCCGCGCACAAGCTGGCCGAAGGCAAGTTCCTGTACGAGATGGTGCTGTCCGACGACTCGGTGAAGTTCCCGGTCAACCGCGACGCCCTGTCGCCGGAGGCCGAACAGCGCCTCTCCGAACTGGTGCAGCGCCTCAAGGCCGAAAACCGCAACGTCTACCTGGAAATCCAGGGACACACCGACTCGGCCGGCGACGAGCGCATGAACGAGCAGCTCGGTCAGGCTCGCGCCGAAGCCGTGCGCCGCTACCTCAGCAGCCAGGGCATCGCCCTGAACCGCATGGCCACCATCTCCTACGGCGAGGCCAAGCCGGTCGCGCCGAACAACACCCGCGAAGGCCGGGCGCAGAATCGCCGCGTGGCGATCATCGTCCTCAGCTGACCGGCGGCGGCGGCTTGCCCTTGCGAGCCGCCGCCTGTTGTTTCAGGCGGGTAGGGCCCGACCCAGGATCTCGCCCGCATTGATGTTCGCGTCAAACGCCCCATAGGCCGCGCCGCGCGGCATGAGATGTAGACGGCAGAAGACCTCGGCCATGGGGCTTTCGTTCATCAGCAGCACCGCGGCCTGCGCCGCCATTGCCAGGCGCTCGACCGTCAGGCGCGCCGCGCCTTCCGACGACGGAGCGAGGTCCAACCCATCCAGCCAGCGGTCATAGGCGCCGTCCCGTCCGCGCACCGCCCCCAGAAACCCGCGCAGGGCCTCGACCGCCTCCGGTTCGCGACCGAACGCGCGCAGCACATCGAGCGCAATGACATTGCCAGAGCCCTCCCAGATGGCGTTCAGCGGCGACTGACGGAACAGGCGCGGTATCGGACCCGTCTCGACGTAGCCGGCGCCGCCCAGGCTCTCCATCGCCTCATAGATCATCCCCGGCGCGCGCTTGCAGACCTGGTATTTGGCGATCGGCGTCAGCAGCCGGCCGACCGGCTCGTCGCGGTCGAAGGTTCCCGCCAGATGCAGGGACAGGGCCGTGGCCGCCTCGCTTTCGACCGCCAGATCAGCCAGGACGGCGGCCATCATCGGCTGGTCGATCAACCGCTTCTGAAAGACCGTGCGGTGCTGCGCGTGCCAGATGGCCTGGGCCAGGGCCCCGCGCATCTGCTGGGCCGAGCCGATCACGCAGTCCAGCCGGGTGTGCTGGACCATGCGGATGATGGCGGCGACGCCTCGCCCCTCCTCGCCGATCCTCTGGGCCAGGGCGCCGTGATACTCGACCTCGGACGAGGCGTTGGAGCGGTCGCCCATCTTGTCCTTCAGCCGCACGACGCGAAAGCCCGCGTTGCGCGTCCCGTCCGGCGCCCAGCGCGGCAGCAGGAAACAGGTCAGGCCGCCCGGCGCCTGGGCCAGGGTCAGGAAGGCGTCCGACATGGGGGCCGAACAGAACCACTTGTGCCCCGTCAGCCGATACCAGCCGTCCTCGCCGACCGGTTCGGCGCGGGTGGCGTTGGCGCGCACGTCGGACCCGCCCTGTTTTTCGGTCATGGCCATGCCGATGGTGACGCCGGCCTTGTCCTGCGCGGGACGGACGGCGGGGTCGTAGCGACCGCCCCTGATCTTCTCGATCCACGGCGCGCCCACCGCGGGCTCGACCGCCAGGGCTGGGACCGAGGCGTAGGTCATGGTCATGGGACAACTGGTCCCCGAGTCCGCCTGACCGGTCAGGAACAGAATGGCGGCGTGCAGGACATGGCCGTTCGCCGTCCCGTCCCAGGCGGCGGAGGCCAGCCCCGCCTCCAGCCCGAGCTGCATCAGCTGATGATAGGCCGGATGAAACGTCACCTCGTCAATGCGGCGGCCGTAGCGGTCGTGCGTGTCCAGCACCGGCGGCACGCGGTTGGCCTGAACGCCCCAGTCGATGACCTCGGCCGAGCCGCAACGAGCGCCCAAGGCGGTCAGCCGCGCCTCGTGTTGCCCCCCGCCCGCGCGGCGCACCGCATCCAGCAGCGCCCGGTCGCCGGTGAACAGGTTGACGTCCTCCAGCGGCGGCGGCTGGTTCGTCACCTCATGGGTGTCCAGATCGGCGACGGGACGGAAGGACGACATGGGCGGACTCCGTTCAGGCTCGACGCGAGCATGGCACGGGCGCGGCGAGAGGCGAAGGCGCCTCCGATTTCCGCCTTCCCTGCCCCTACCGCCGTCATCCTCGGGCTTGACCCGAGGATCGAGCGAAGCGGCGCGCTGGCGACTTCCGACGTCGCGCAGACGGACAACCCGATCCTCGGGTCAAGCCCGAGGATGACGGCGCTTAAAAGCCTAGGTATCCGCCCGCTTCTGTGCCGCCCCGACGTGCTCGATCCCCAGCCGCGCCGCGATCTCCATCTGCTTCTGCCGCTCGGCGTAGCCCTCGCGCTGCTCGTCGGTGCGCGTATCGTGGCAGCGATCGCAGCAGACGCCCTCGACATAGAGCGGCGACAGGCGCGCCTCGGGGCTGACCGGCATGCGGCAGCCGCGGCACAGGCTGTGGTCGCCCTTCTTCAGCCCATGCCCCACCGCCACGCGCTCGTCGAAGACGAAGCAGTCGCCGCGCCACAGGCTCTCGGGCTCGGGGATGGTTTCCAGGTATTTCAGGATGCCGCCTTCCAGATGGAAGACCTGCTCGACGCCCTCGGCCTTGAGGAAGGCGGTGGCCTTTTCGCAGCGGATGCCGCCGGTGCAGTACATGGCGACCTTGGGCGGATTGGGCCGGTCCAGCAGGGCGCGCCCCTCGGTGCGGAACCAGTCGGGAAACTCGCGGAAGGTGCGCGTATTGGGCTGGATGGCGCCTTCGAACACCCCGACCTCGACCTCATAGTCATTGCGGGTGTCGATGACGATGGTGTCGGGATCGGCGATCAGGGCGTTCCAGTCCTGGGGCGAGACATAGGCGCCGACGCCGTCGACCGGATCGATGTCGGTCACGCCCATGGTGACGATCTCAGCCTTCAGCCGCACCTTCATGCGGTGAAACGGCATGACCTCGGCGGTCGAGTATTTCAGCTCCAGCCGGTCGAAACCGGGCATGGCGCGCACGCCGTCCACGACGCGGGCGACGGCGGCCTCGGGCCCGGCGATGGTGCCGTTCAGACCTTCGTGGGCCACCAGAAGCGTGCCGCGCACGTCGGTCCCGCACAGGTCCAGCAGATGCGCCTGCACCGCCTCGCGATCCGCGATGGGGGCAAAACGATAGAGGGCGGCGACGCAGACGGGCGAGGCGGTTTCAGGCGTCACGAAGGATGTCCCGGCGGGCGGCGATGAAAAGAAGCGGCCTCTATAGGCCCCGCAGCCCCGCGCGTCACGGCGACAGCTTGTTTACAACTTTGAGTTACATTCTGCATTCAACCCAAAGGATGCTCGCCTTGCTGGAAGCCGCGCCCGTTCGAGATCCCCGCATTAGCGTCATGGTCGTGGACGACAGCGCCATCGTGCGCGGCCTGATCGTGCAGACGCTGGAACGCGACCCGGCGCTGCGCATCGTGGCCCGCGCCGCCAACGGCGAGGCGGCGCTGATCGAGCTGGCGCGCACCGCCGTCGACGTGGTGGTGCTGGACATCGAGATGCCAGTGATGGACGGGCTGACCGCCCTGCCCCTTATCCTGAAGCTGCAGCCCGAGGCGCGGGTGGTCATGGCCTCGACCCTGACGCGGCGCAACGCCCGCATCAGCCTGCAGGCGCTACAGGCCGGGGCCGCCGACTATGTGCCCAAGCCCGAGACGGGCGGCCTGGTCGGGGCCGACGAGTTTGCGCGTGAACTGACCGCCAAGGTGAAGGCGCTCGGCGGGCGGGGGGCCACGCCGACCGCGACAACGCCCGCGCCCGCAGCTCCCGTCATCCGCCCCGCCGCCCTGTCACCGCCCGTACGGCCCCAGGTCGTGGCCATCGGCGGTTCGACCGGCGCGCCGCCCGCCCTGATGAGCCTGTTTGCCGACCTCAAGGGCGAGCTGGAACAGGCGGTGCTGCTGACCCAGCATATGCCGCCGACCTTCACCGCCATGCTGGCCGAACAGCTGGAGCGGACGGGCGGACGCCCGGCGGCCGAGGCGCGCGACGGCGAACCCGTCCTGCCGGGCCGCATCTATGTGGCGCCGGGCGGCTGGCACATGACGGTCGGCCGCAGCGGACAGGTGCCGGTCATTCGTCTCAATCAGGAAGCGCCCGAACACTTCTGTCGGCCCTCGGTCGATCCCATGCTGCGCTCGGCGGCGGCGGTCTATGGCCCCGGCCTGCTGGCGGTGATCCTGACCGGCATGGGGTCGGACGGCGCCGAGGGCTGCCGCGCCGCGGCCGAGGCGGGCGGGCGTTTCGTGGTGCAGGACGAGGCGACCAGCGTGGTCTGGGGCATGCCCGGCGCCGCGGCGAAAACGGGACTGGCCGAGGCGGTCCTGCCGCTCAGCCAGATCGCGCCCTGGGTGCGAAGGGCCTGCGCATGACCGCCGCCTATGAGGGTTTCCGCAAGCTGGTGCTGGACCGATCCGGCCTCGTGCTGACGGCGGACAAGGACTATCTGCTGGAAAGCCGGCTGGAGCCGCTGGCGCGCAAGGACGGGTTTGACGGTCTGGATCAGATGCTGGCCCGCGTCGGCGCCGAGCCGTCGGGCGCCCTGGCCCAGCGCTGCATCGACGCCATGGCGACGCATGAGTCCTTCTTCTTTCGCGACACGACGCCCTTCGATCAGCTGCGCGACGTCATCCTGCCCGACCTGATCGCGGCGCGGGCGCAGAGCCGATCCTTACGCATCTGGAGCGCCGCCTGTTCCAGCGGACAGGAGCCCTATTCCCTGGCCATGCTGCTGATGGAGGAGCAGGCGCGGATGCCCGGCTGGCGCATCGACATCCTGGCCACCGACATGTCCCTGCCCATTCTGGAGCGCGCCCGCACCGGCCTCTACAGCGACTTCGAGGTGAGGCGCGGCCTGACCGAGGCGCGGCTGGCGCGCTGGTTCACGCGGGCGGGCGACGGCTGGAGCCTGTCGCCGCAGGTGCGGTCGATGGTGCGCTTTGCGCCGCACAACCTGCTGGCCGGAACGGCGGGCCTGGGCCGGTTCGACCTCGTCTTCTGCCGCAACGTGCTGATCTACTTCGACCGCGAGCGCAAGCGCGCGGCGCTCGCCGAGATCGGTCAGGCGCTGGAACCGCACGGCGCCCTGGTGCTGGGCAGCGCTGAGACCGTGGTGGGGTTGGAGAGCGGCTTTGCGCCGGTCATCGGGCTGAGGGGCGTGTTCCGGCGGGACTGACCTCTTTCCTCCCCATGCAATGGGGAGGGGGGCCGCGTAGCGGTGGAGGGGCTTTGCCCGGTCCAAACGGCCCCTCCGTCACGTCGCCTGCGGCGCCGCGCCACCTCCCCGTTTCATGGGGAGGAAAAAGCATCCCCAATTACTCAGGGGGCGAAGGCGTGTCGCGCGCCTTCGCCCCCTCTTCGTCCCGTCGCGGCCCTCGGGGGCTCAGGCGGCGGCGAGGCGATCCATTTCCGCCGTCAAGGCTTCGGCCTGGCGGGCCAGTTCGCCCGAGGCGTTGAGCAGTTCCGACGAGGCGTCGCTGGTCTGGACCGCGGCGGCGTTGACCCCCGCGATGCTCGTCGAGACCTGGCGCGTGCCTTCGGCCACCTGGGCGACGTTGGCGGCGATCTCGCGGGTGGCGGCGGACTGCTCCTCGACCGCCCCGGCGATGGCCGAGGCGATGTCGGCCACCTTGCGGATGGTGTCGGTGATGCTGCCGATGGCCCCGACCGAGGTCTGGGTGGCCGTCTGCATGGCCGAGACCTGGGACGAGATTTCGTGCGTCGCCCGCGCCGTCTGGTCCGACAGGCTCTTCACCTCGGACGCCACGACGGCGAAGCCCTTGCCCGCCTCGCCCGCCCGCGCCGCCTCGATGGTGGCGTTGAGCGCCAGAAGCTTGGTCTGGCCCGCGATGTCGTTGATCAGGGTGACGACATTGCCGATCTTCTGGGCTGCGTCGGCCAGGGTGCGGATGGCCTCGCTGGTGCGGTCGGCCTCGGTCACGGCGTGCTGGGAGATGCTGCTGGACTCCGCCACCTGACGCGCGATCTCGGCGATGGAGGCGGTCAGTTCCTCACCCGCCGAGGAGACGGTCTGGACGTTGACCGAGGTGACCTCCGCCGCCGCCGTCACCGACCCGGCCTGGCGCGTGGTTTCCTCGGCGGTGCCGGCCATGCTTTCGGCGGTGGCCCGCATCTGCGAGGCCGCCGAGGCGACGATGCCCGAGATCTCGGTCACCCGCGCCGCCACCTGTTTCTGGGCGCTGATGTCGGTGGCGAACTTGACCACCTTGAGCGGCGTGCCGCGCGCGTCGAGGATGGGGTTATAGCTGGCCTGCAGCCAGACCTCGCGCCCGTCCTTGCCGACCCGGCGGTACTGACCGGCGTCGTATTCGCCGCGCCCCAGCTTCTCCCAGAAGGCGCGATAGGCGCCCGACTGCACCTCGGCCGGATCGACGAACATGGAGTGGTGGCGGCCGACGATCTCCTCCAGCCGATAGCCGGTGGTGCTCAGGAAGTTGCCGTTGGCGCTCTGAATCGTCCCGTCCAGATTGAACTCGATCACCGCCTGGGCCTTGCTCAGCGCCTCCAGCATCCCGGCGTGCTTGCGCAGCTCGGTGACGTCGTTCCACTCCAGCACATTGCCGACATAGTCGCCGCCGGCGTCGAGCACCGACATGACCCGAAGGGCGAAGCGCAGGTCGCCGACGCTGATCTCCGCGATGTGCGGTCGGGCCAGCGGGTGGGCCAGCATGGCGCGCTGGTGGCTGGGGTCCTTGTGGAAGACGTCGATGGAGGTCCCGACCATCCGGTCCAGCGCCACCCCGGGGAAGGCGCGGGCGAAGGCGGCCTCATTGGCCTTCAGCAGGGCGCGCGTGGCGTCGTTCAGGTCGATGATGGTCAGGTCGCGGTCGACCATCATCAGGGCGGCCGAGGTGGACCGCACCACCGCGCGGGCGAAGGCGTCGGGATCGTCCTCGGGCCCGGCCACGATCAGGTCGTCCAGGCGTTCAGCAGCGTGGGCAGCGGCGGTGCGCGACATGGCAGGCTCCTTGATAGTTCGCTCAGGCCGCAGCGGCCGGGGCGGACAGGGTGAAGGTCTGTTCGATGTTGAGGATCAGCAGGGAGGCGTCGTCGTGGCGGTAGAGGCCGTCGCACAGCGCCCGCCATTCCGGGGCCAGGGTAACGGGCAGAGGCTCCTTGGCCGCGCGGTCCAGCCACAGGACGTCGCCGACGTCCTCGACCTGAAGGGCGTAGAGCTCGCCGCCCCGCTCGACGATGACGCTCATATGCGGCTGACCGGCCTCGCGCGGCGGCAGGCCCAGGCGGCGACGCATGTCCACCGCCGTGATGATGCGGCCGCGCAGGTTCAGCGACCCGGCCACCTCGAACGGGGCCAGAGGCACGCGGTCGATGCGCACCGGGGCGATCACGTCCTGAACCCGCAGCAGGGGGACGCCGATCATCTGCTCGCCGACGCGGACGGCGACCAGACCTTCGAGCGAAGGGTCGGAAGATGCGGACGTCATGCGGCCTCCTGATCATTGGAAAGCACTTCGGCGACTTCACTCAGCAGGGCTTCCTGCGGCGGGCCGCTGAGGAAGGCGGCGCCCAGGCCCAGCAGGGGCGTGGCGTGCCAGGCCGAGGCCTGGCCAAAGGCGGCGGCCATCCGCCGCGCCGCCGGTTTGGCGGGACTGGTGTCGGCCAGGATCAGATCGAAGGCGGCGCCCGCGTCGTGCAGGGCCAGGGCCGCCTCGGGATCAGACGCCACCTCGACCTCATAGCCGGCCTGGGCCAGCAGCGGCCCCAGCAGCATCCGCACGAAGGGGCTGTCGTCCACGACCAGCAGACGCTTGGCGGCCCTGACCTTGGTCTCGGTACGCGGCTCGCCACCGCGCTCGCCAAGGCCGTCGCAACGCCGCCAGTAGAAGTCCACGTCGATCAGTTCGGTGGCCCGGCCCGCGACCACAACGCTGCCGCTGACCCCGGTCGAGGCCCCCGACAGTTCGACGGCGCCGGCGGCCTCGACGATGTCCACGATCTCCTCGGCCATCAGGCCCAGGCTGCGCTCGCCGCGCGAGAAGACCAGCAGGGGGCGCTTGGCGGACGGGCGTTCGGCCAGGGCCAGACCGTCGGCGCCCAGGACCGGCATCAAGTGGCCGCGGTACTGGACCAGGGAGCGGCCGTCGGCCCATTCCAGCGCCGCCGGCTCCACCTCCTCGATGCGGGCCACGCCCGCCAGGGGCGCCGCCTTCAGGGCCTCGTCGGCGGCGCGGAAGACCAGCAGGGCCTCAGCGCCCGGATCGCGCGCAGCCGTCTCGGCCATCGCCTCCTCGCCGCTGTTGAGCAGGGCGCCGGCGCCCGCCTCCATCGCCATGCCCTTGAAGTCCAGGATCATGATGACCGAGCCGTCGCCCAGGATGGTGGCGCCGGAATAGAGCTTCAGGTGACGCAGGATCGAGGCCGTCGGCTTGACCACGATCTCCTCGGTGTCGAACACCCGGTCAACGATGACGCCGAAGTCGAAGGCCCCGACGCGGGCCACCACGATGCAGGCCTCGCCGCGCGGCCCCTCGGGCGCCTCCAGCCCCAGCAGGGCCTGCAGGGACACCAGCGGCAGCAGCCGGTCGCGCAGGCGCAGCACCTCGGCGCCGTTGATCTGTTCGATGCGTCGGCCCGCCGCGCCGTTGGCGCTGACCAGTTCGATGATGCTGGCCTGAGGCATGGCGAAACGCTCGCCGCAGCATTCCACCACCAGCCCGGCGATGATGCTGAGCGTCAGGGGGATGCGGATGGTGAAACGGGTCCCCTGCCCCTCGACGGAGGCCAGTTCGATGGCCCCGCCGATGGCCTCGATATTGGTGCGCACCACGTCCATGCCGACGCCGCGTCCCGACACCGCCGTCACCGAGGCGGCGGTCGAGAAGCCCGGCAGGAAGATCAGCTGGCGGGCCTCGGCGTCGCTCATCGCCGCCGCCTGCGCGGGATTGATCAGACCGACGTCCAGCGCCTTGGCGCGAATGCGGGCGGCGGGCAGACCCCGCCCGTCATCCGTCATCTCGATCAGGATGGCCCCGCCCTCGTGCCGGGCCGAGAGGGTGATCCGGCCCATCTCGGGCTTGCCCGCCGCGCGGCGTTGATCCGGCGTTTCCAGCCCGTGGTCGGCGGCGTTGCGGATCATGTGGGTCAGGGGATCGCGGATCAGCTCCATGACCTGACGGTCCAGCTCGGTCTCCTCGCCGGTCATGATCAGGTCGATGCGCTTGCCGAGGTCCGAGGCCAGGTCGCGCACCAGACGCGGCAGCTTGGCCCAGGCGCCGCTGATCGGCTGCATCCGGGTGGTCATCACCCCTTCCTGCAGTTCGCTGGTCACCTGGTTGAGGCGATGCAGAGGCCCGGCGAAGGGGGTTTCGGGCTGGTCGCGCAGGGTCTGGATCAGTTGATTGCGGATCAGCACCAGCTCGCTGACCATGGTCATCAGGCCTTCCAGGGTCTCGACGCCGACGCGGATGGTCTGGGGTCCTTTGGCGGGTTCGACGGCGGCACGGTCGGCGCGCGACGGCTCGGCCTCGCGCTCGGCAGGCGGGGCGACCAGAAGCGCGTCGACCGCCTCGGCCTCGGCTTCCAGATCGAGCAGGTTCTGACGCACGGCCTGAGCGAAGGCGGCTTCCCGCGACGCCAGGACCTCGCCGAAGGTCTCGGCCAGGGCGCGCTGCAAGGCGCCGGGCGCCGCCGTGGCGCGGGCGACGCCGCACAGGGCCTCGCGCCATTCGGCCTGCACGCGGTCCAGATCAATGCCGGCGAACAGAGGGCCGGTGTCGGGCGACGCGACCAGACCGGCCAGCGCGCCCTCACAAGCGGCGTCCAGCGTGGCTTCTCCCCCCACGCGTTCCAGCAGGGGACGGTCGACGGGCGGAGCCGCCGACGTCGCCGAAGCGTCTTCACCCGCATATATGCGGTCCAGCCGCCCGATCAGGGCGCGGTCGTCGCCTTCGGGCTCGACGCCGGTTTCGGCCAGACCCTCGATCACGGCGCGGACCACGTCCACCGCATCGAGGATGACGGTGACGGAGGCGGCGTCCACCGCCAGCGTCCCGTCGCGATAGAGGCCCAGCACGTTCTCGGCGGCATGGGTCACGCTCTGCAGCCGCATCAGGCCGAGGAAGCCCGAGCCGCCCTTGAGGCTGTGGATCAGGCGGAAGATGTCGCCCAGCAGGTCCGGGTCGTCCGGCGTCTGCTCGAAGCGGACCAGCTTGGCGTCCACGGCCTCGATGCCCTCGCGGGCTTCGGACACGAATTCGATGATGACGTCGTCCACGCTCGATCATCCCCCTTGAGGGCGGCGGAACCGCCCCTGCCGAATGCAACCTTCAAGGGAAATCGGTTAATCCAAGCTTAAGGGAATACATCTTAAAGCTGCATTGCCGCCACTGAGGGGTCGGCGCGTCCTTCAATCACAGCGGCCTGTTCGGCCGCGCCTGTGCAACGAGGAATGGAATGGCCGCGGACAAGAGCATGAACGTCCTGGTGGTGGACGACTACAAGTCGATGGTGCGGATCGTGCGGGGGATGCTGAACCAGCTGGGCTTCGTCAACGTCGATGACGCGCCCGACGGGGCGGCGGCCATGGCCCTGCTGAAAGAGAAGACCTACGGCCTGGTTCTATCGGACTGGAACATGCAGCCGGTCACCGGGCTGGAGCTGCTGAAACAGGTCCGCGCCGAGGAACGCACGAAGAAGACCCCCTTCGTCATGGTCACCGCCGAAGCCAAGGTCGAGAACGTCATCGCCGCGCGTCAGGCCGGGGTGAACAACTATGTCATCAAGCCCTTCACCCTGGCGGTGCTCAAGCAGAAGCTGACCTCGGTCGTGGGCGAGATCTGAGCATGACGCCCCTCATGACGCCTCAGCAGATCCTGGCCGAGATCGACCATCTGAGGCGCGAACTGGCGATCGCCGCCGACGATCTGCTGTCCGCCGCCGAACAGGGCCTGGCCCTGACCCGGGCGGAGTCTCTGGACGCCGAGGCCGTGACCGCCGCCTTTCACCGCATCCTCGCCGCCTGCAGCTTTCAGGACCTGGCCGACCAGAGGATCGCCCGGCTGCTGACGGCCCTGACCGGACGCCAGGCCCCTCCACGCCCCGACGCCGCCCTGCTGAACGGCCCGGCGCTGGCGGGCGAGACGGGATTGAACCAGTCGGCGGCGGACGCCCTGTTGAAGGCATAGGGGCGCTTCCCCCTTTCACCGCTCATCCCGGCCTTCGCCGGGATGAGCGGGATCAAAAGGCGGCGCTAATTCAGCCCTCGCGCCTTGCAAAGCCGTCGCCAAAGGGGTGCAGTAGGACCTCGTTCCGCAGTCACCGTCCGGGCGCCGCCATCCTGACCTCCCGTTCCAGCCGGTCCGCTTCATGACCGCCCCCGAGACCGCGCCGCCCGTGCGCACCGGGGCGCTGGCGCCGCTGAACCATCCGGTCTTCCGCGCCGTCTGGATCACCAGTCTGGTGACCAATTTCGGGGGTCTGATCCAGTCGGTCGGCGCCGCCTGGATGATGTCCTCCATCGCCTCGGCCCAGATGGTGGCCCTGGTCCAGGCGTCCGTCACCCTGCCCATCATGCTGCTGTCGCTGGCGGCGGGGGCGCTGGCCGACACGGTGGACCGGCGCAAGATCATGCTGGCGGCCCAGAGCTTCATGCTGCTGGTCTCGGCCGGGCTGGCGGTCATGACCTATGTGGGCTGGATCACGCCCTGGGTATTGCTCAGCTTCACCTTCCTGATCGGCTGCGGCACGGCCTTCAACGGTCCGGCCTGGCAGGCCTCGGTCGGCGACATGGTGCCGCGCGAGGATCTGGCCGGGGCCGTGACCCTGAACTCCATGGGCTTCAACCTGGCCCGCAGCGTCGGTCCGGCCATCGGCGGGATGATCGTGGCGGCTGCGGGGGCGGCGGCGGCCTTCGCCGTCAACGCCGTCAGCTATCTGGGCCTGCTGGTCGTCCTGTTTCGCTGGAAGCCCGACCGTCCCAAGCAGACCCTGCCGCGCGAGGGCCTGTTGGCGGCCATGGCCGGGGGTCTGCGCTACGCCTTCCTGTCGCCGCGGGTGACGGCGGTGCTGCTGCGCGCCGTGGTCTTCGGGATCGGGGCCAGCGCGGTTCAGGCCCTGATGCCGCTGGTGGCGCGCGAGGGCGGCGGCGGGCCCCTGGCTTTCGGCCTGTTGCTCGGCGCCTTCGGCGTCGGGGCCGTGGGCGGCGCTCTGTTCGTCGGCAAGCTGAGGGCGAAGTACGAGACCGAAACCCTGGTGCGCGCCTCCACCCTGGCCTTCGCCGTCGCGGCCGCCGTCGTCGGCTTCAGCCCCTGGCTGGCCCTGACCCTGCCAGCCCTGATGGTCGCGGGCGCGGGCTGGGTGCTGACCCTGTCCAGCTTCAACGTCACAGTGCAGATGTCGGTGCCGCGCTGGGTCGTGGCGCGGGCCCTGGCCCTCTATCAGATGGCGGCCTTCGGCGGCATGGCGGGCGGCAGCTGGCTGTGGGGCTCGCTGGCCCAGACGCAAGGCCTGGATATGGCGCTGGGCCTGTCGGCCGGGGTGCTGGTCCTGTGCGTCTTGATCGGGCTGCGGGTCCCCCTGCCCTCGACCGCCAATCTGAACATGGACCTGCTGCGGCGCTGGACCGAGCCGGAAACGCAACTGCCGATCGAGCCGCGCAGCGGCCCGGTGGTCGTCTCCATCGCCTATCGCATCCGCGAGGAAGACATCGACGCCTTCTTGGCCGTGATGGACGAGCGCCGCCGGGTGCGCCGCCGCGACGGGGCCCGTCAGTGGCGCCTGATGCGCGACCTGGCCGAGCCGGACGTCTGGGTGGAGAAATACCAGACCGCGACCTGGCTGGATTACGTCCGCCACAACCAGCGCATCACCCAGGCCGACGCCGACATCTCGCAGCGGATCTACGCCCTGCATCAGGGGCCGGACAAACCGGTGGTGCATCGCCTGATCGAACGCACGACCGCGCCCCTGGCCGCCAACCTGCACGGCGAGCGCCACTACGGCGAACCTCTGACGGACCCGACGCGTTCGTCCTGAGCATGACCTCATCGCCCACCCCCTCGCCTGGTTCTGAGCCGCATCGGGAATGGTGGCGCGGGGCGGTCGTCTACCAGATCTATCCGCGCAGTTTCGCCGACACGAACGGCGACGGGATCGGCGATCTGAAGGGGATCACCGCGCACCTCGATCACGTGGCCTCGCTGGGCGTGGACGCCGTGTGGCTGTCGCCCTTCTATCCCTCGCCGATGAAGGACTTCGGCTATGACGTGGCCGACTACTGCGACGTCGATCCGGTGTTCGGAACCCTTGCCGATTTCGACGCTCTGCTGACCAAGGCGCATGATCTGGGACTGAAGGTCGTCGTCGATCAGGTCTGGTCACACACCTCGGACCAACACCCGTGGTTTCAGGCCAGCCGACAGGACCGCACCAAACCTTACGCCGACTGGTACGTCTGGGCCGACGCCAGGGCCGACGGCGCGCCGCCGAACAACTGGCAGTCCGTCTTCGGCGGGCCGGGCTGGACCTGGGATGCGCGGCGCGGCCAGTATTATCAGCACAACTTCCTGCCCGAGCAGCCGCAGTTGAACGGCCGCAATCCGGCGGTGCAGGAGGCCCTGCTGGCGGTTGGCCGGTTCTGGCTGGACCGGGGCGTGGACGGTTTCCGCCTGGACGCCGTCAACTTCATGATCGGCGACCCCGCCTTGCGGGACAATCCGCCCCTGCCCCCCGGCGGCAAGCGCACCCGCCCCTTCCATTTTCAGGACAAGATCTACAACCAGTCGTCCCCCGACATCCTGCCCTTCCTTGGGCAGGTGCGGGCGCTGGCGGATTCCTGTGAGGGCGGCCGCTTCACCGTGGCGGAGGTTGCCGGCGACCACGCCCACCGCGAGATGAAGGCCTTTACCGCCGACGGCCGCCTGCACAGCGCCTACGGCTTCCTCTACCTCTACGCCGAGCGACTGACGGCGGATCTGGTCAAGACAGGCGCGGCCATGTGGCCCGGCGATCCCGGCGAGGGCTGGCCGTCATGGACCTTCTCCAACCACGATGCGCCGCGCGCGGTGTCGCGCTGGGCCGAGGGCCGCGACGAGCGGCGGTTGGCCGAAATGCTGATGCTGCTGCTGGTTTGTCTGCGCGGCAATGTCTTCGTCTATTACGGCGAGGAGCTGGGCCTGCCGCAAGCCGAGGTGCCGTTCGAACGACTGGTCGATCCGGAAGCCCTCGCCAACTGGCCGCAGACCCTGGGCCGCGACGGCGCCCGCACGCCGATGCCGTGGCGGGCCGCCGCCCCCTTTGCCGGGTTTTCAAGCGTCGAGCCCTGGTTACCCATCGACACGCGCCATCCGGCCATGGCGGTGGATGTTCAAAACGCCGATCCGTCTTCGATGCTGAACGCGACGCGGCGCTTCCTGGCCCGGCGCCGCGCCTGTCCGGCGCTAAGAACGGGGACGATGACGATGCTGGCGACCGAGCCCCTGCTGGTCTTCACCCGCCAGGGCGAAGGCGAGACCCTGCTGGCGGTCTTCAACCTCGGCCACGAGCCGCAGGCGTGGAGCGCGCCCGAAGGCTACGTCCCGGTCGACGCCGTCAATCTGGCCGAGGCGGGAATCCTGCCGCCGCTGGGCGGCATGCTTCTGCGCCTGACCACGCCTTGATCACGCCGCCCAAAGCCTTGCCGCAACGAGGGATTTTCAGCCCGCGTTCGCTCAGGTTCCGACCCATCCGTTTCAACTTCACACCATGTTGCAGCGCACACATCCCATGAACGCTCGACAAACGAAAAAACTGGTCTAGGGAACGGGCGCGGGGAACTTCGCGTAAGGTCAAGACCATGAAGATCGCAGTCCTGGGCGCCGGCGTCATCGGGGTGACGACGGCCCACTATCTGGCCAAGGCGGGCCACGAGGTGACAGTGATCGACCGCCAGAGCGGCCCGGCGCTGGAGACCAGCTTCGCCAACGCCGGCGAACTATCCCCCGGCTATTCCTCGCCCTGGGCCGCGCCGGGCATTCCGGCCAAGGCGGTGAAGTGGCTGTTCATGCGTCACGCCCCGCTGATCCTGCAGCCCCACATGAACGTGGCGACCGTGCGCTGGCTGCTGGCGCTGCTGCGCAACTGCACCTCGGCCCGCTATGCCCTGAACAAGGCGCGGATGGTGCGTCTGGCCGAATACAGCCAGGAGGTTCAGACCGCCCTGAACGTCGAGCTGGGTCTGCAATACGACCACCGCACCCAGGGCACCCTGCAGCTGTTCCGCACCCAGAAACAGCTGGACGGCATCTACAAGGACACCGAGGTCCTGCGCGAAGGCGGCGTGCCGTTCGAGGTGCTGGATCAGGACGGCTGCATCCGCGCCGAGCCGGGCCTTGCGGCCACGCGCGACCTCTTCGTCGGGGGCCTGCGCCTGCCGAAAGACGAGACCGGCGACTGCTTCAAGTTCACCAATGCGCTGGGCGACGTGGCGATCGCTCAGGGCGTGACCTTCCTCTACGACACCGCCATCAAGGCCCTGACGACCGACAAGGGCCAGATCAGCGGCGTCGAGACCAGCCGCGGCCGGATCACGGCCGACGCCTATGTCCTGGCGCTGGGGTCTTACTCGCCGCAGATGGTCAAGCCGCTGGGCATGACCCTGCCGGTCTATCCGGTGAAGGGCTATTCGATCACCGCCCCGATCGTGAACGAACCCGCCGCCCCCGTCTCGACCATCATGGACGAGAGCTACAAGGTGGCCATCACGCGTCTGGGCGACCGTATCCGCGTTGGCGGCATGGCCGAAATCTCGGGCTACAACAACGTCCTGCCCGAGCCGCGTCGCAACACGCTGGAGCATTCGGTCGGCTCGCTCTTCCCCGGCGCGGGCGATCTGAAGGCGGCGACCTACTGGTCCGGCCTGCGCCCGATGACGCCGGACGGCACCCCGGTCATCGGCAAGACCAGGTTCGACAACCTGTTCCTGAACACCGGCCACGGGACGCTGGGCTGGACCATGGCCTGCGGCTCGGCCCGCGTCATCGCCGACATCGTCAGCGGCCAGACCCCGGACATCGAGACGGCCGACCTGGGCATCGCGCGCTACGGCCAATAAGCCCTTCTCCCCTTGAGGGAGAAGGTGGCAGGCGAAGCCTGACGGATGAGGGGTGCGAAGAAATTCGTACGAGGCCTCATGTCAGATCGTCCCGCTGACACCCCTCATCCGGCCCTGCGGGCCGCCTTCTCCCTCAAGGAGAGAAGGAATTATGTATCCTGCCGCGTCTTCGCCGCCACCGACCGCAGCCCGGCCAGCAGGGCGGCGCTGGTGGCGTCGGCCTGACAGCCCGCCGTCAGGATCAGGCGCATGGCCTGGACGTGGACGGCGACCGTGGGCCAGCTCCAGGCGCCGCTGACCTGCATCCGGTCGGCCACGTCGCACAGGCTGTAGCCCGCCTCGTACAGCGGTCCGGTGTCGAAGAAGCCCGCCGTGTCCAGCAGGGACGAAGCCAGCTTGTAGACCTGCGGCTCGCTGCCCGCCGCTGCGGCGGCGGCGACCAGCTCCAGCTCGGTGATGGTGCCGGCGACGGTGATCATGACGTCGTCGCGGTGACGCTCCAGCCGCTCGTTGGCGCGGCGCTCGACGTCGGCGAGGGTGCGGCCGCCCGGCTGGGCCATCTGGCGCGCCAGGGTGGTCTTGATCTTCAGGGTGCGGGCTTCGGTCACAACGCAACTCTTTGGGGCTTCATCAGCATGTCGATGTCGGACTGGTCCATGTTCGCCTCGACGGCGGCGCCGACGTGGGCGGACAGGTCGTCCTTGCGCCGTCCGGGCATATTCAGCGGCGGGCCGAAGTTGCGCACCCGACGATCGGGCCCGACATAGTTCTCACTCTCGACGAACTCGCGCTCGTCGCCCGCCAGCCACAGGATGCGGCGCAGCAGGACGGCGGGGGTCAGGGGCTTGGTGACCACGAAGCTGACGCCGCAATCGCGGCCTTCCTGCACCTTGGCCTGCGAGGCGTGACCGGTCAGCAGGATGACGGGGATGAAGCGCAGGGGCGCCGGGGTCTCGCGCCGCAGCCAGCGGGCGAAGGCGTAGCTGTCCATCTCGGGATCGGCGCAGTCGATGACGATCAGGTCCACGGCCCGATTCTGGATGATGCGCACGCCCTCGGTCGCCGAGGCGCACTTGATCTGCTCCTTGACGCCAAAGCCCTGAAAGACCGAGCTGAGCATATCCAGCGCCTGCGGATTGTCGTCGATCAGCAGGACGGTCGACTGCTCCAGATTGACGCGGTCGGCGGCGCTCATCAGTCGAACAGCAGCAGGTCGCCGGCCACGGCGGCCGGCGCGACTTCGGAAGCGGAGGGCTTCACCCGGAACGACATCTCGCGCAGGCGGTCGGCCATCTCGGCCAGAGGCAGGGCGGCCAGGGCCGTGTCCATCGGCTGATCGGCGGCCAGGGCGCCGGCCAGACCCGACAGGGCGTCGACGCGCTGGCTCAGCACGTCGAAAGCCTGCATTCGCGTCAGGAAGGTCAGGCGCTGCTCAAGCGGGGCCAGGCGCAGCAGTTCGGACACCAGGCCGCCGGCCTCATCCACGCCCGCGCGGATGTCGGCCAGTTCAGCGGCGACGGCCGCCAGCAGGCCCTTGGCGTCGTAATCCTTCATCAGAACAGCTCCAGCGCGCCGGAATCGACGGGCGGCGGAGGCGGCGGCGTGGGTCGCGGGGCGACCGCGTCCGTAACCGCGCGTTGCAGCGCCCGACCCGTCACCGGCCAGTAATGCAGTCGACGCCCCCCGGCGCCCCTGAGGCTGGCGCCGACCACGGGGATGCCCTCGTCGGCCAGAAAACGTTCGGCGAAGTCGGCGTTGGACGTGCCCACGTCCTTCAGAGAATCGAACATGCGGCCGCCGCCGAACAGCTTGGCTTGCAGCCGGTCGCGACGCCCGCCCGCCTTCAGCACGTCGTTGATCAGGAGTTCCATCGCGTAGGCGCCGTAGCGACGTCCCGCGTCGGTGCCCGCCCCGGCCCCTTCGGGCAGCAGGAAGTGGTTCATGCCGCCGACCCCGGCCACGGGATCGCGCAGGCACATGGCGACGCAGCTGCCGAGCACGGTCGAGAGCACGACATCGGGATCGGACGTCACATAGTGCTCGCCCTGTCCGACGTGGATCCGCCGTTCGGTCATGTGCTGATCGCCGGCGCGGATCATGTCAGCGGGCCGAACACGCCTTCCAGCTTGTCTTTCAGCTGGGCGGTGGTGAAGGGTTTGACCAGGTAGTTGTTCACGCCGAACTGCACGGCGCGCTGCACCAGTTCGCGGTCGGCGCGGCCGGTCAGCATGATGAAGGCGGTCTTGGAGGTCGGCGGGTGGGCGCGGATGGCGCGCAGCAGGCCCAGACCGTCCAGGTTCGGCATGTTGAAGTCCGAGATCACCAGATGCACCGGCTTGGTGATGATGGACCGCAGGGCCAGCTCGCCGTCGGCGGCTTCGCTGATCTCGCGCACGCCGATCTGCTGCAAGCTGTTGCGGACCAGGGAGCGCATGGTCAGCTGGTCGTCGACGACCAGAACATTGAGGGCGGAAGCGGCGGGCATACGGGTAGTCCTTACGCGACAGGCTTTGAGGCGTGGGCGCCGGCGGCGCACAGGTCGAGAATGGCGGGGGCGAGACGGGGCAGAGACAGCTGGCGCTCCACGGCGCCCAGCTCGAAGGCGGCGCGCGGCATGCCGTAGACGACGCTGGAGGCTTCGTCCTGACCCAGGGTGCGGGCGCCGGCCTGACGCATGGCCAGCAGGCCCTTGGCGCCGTCCTTGCCCATGCCGGTCAGGATGACCCCCGTCATGGGGCGGCCCAGACGGGCGACCGAATGGAACAGGACGTCCACCGAGGGGCGATGGCCGTTGACCGTATCGCCTGCGACCAGACGGCAACGCCCGCCCGAGACCTCCAGATGCCGCTCGCCGCCGGGGGCGATATAGACATGGCCCGGTATCAGGGGCGCGCCGTCCACGGCCTCGGTCACCGTGGCGCCGGACGCCTTGTCCAGACGGGCGGCGAAGCTCTTGGTGAAGGTGGCGGGCATGTGCTGCGTCACCACCGTCGCCGGGCAGTTGGCCGGGAAGGCCGTCAGGATGTTCAGCAGGGCCTCCACCCCGCCGGTCGAGGCGCCGATAGCCAGGATGTGGTTTGGGTCGGCGCGATAGGCGCCGTCCACCGCGCGTGTCTCGCGCGTTTCCAGCGGCCGGACCCGCGAGCGGGCGGCGATCTTCACCTTGTCGGCCAGGTCGGCGAAGGCTTCCTGGGCCGGCACGCCCGGCGCGGGCTTGGCCACGGCGTCCACGGCGCCGACTTCCAGCGCCGCCAGGGTCACGTCGGTCCCGGCCTGGGTCAGGGTCGAGACCATGACGACGGGCATGGGCCGCAGGCGCATGATCTTCTCGAGGAACTCCAGCCCGTTCATATTGGGCATCTCGACGTCCAGGGTGATGACGTCGGGGTTCAGCTCCTTGATGGCGGTACGGGCCTCCAGCGGGTCAGCCGCCGTGCCGACCACCGAGATCTCGGGATCGCGACGCAGGACGGCGCTGATCAGGCTGCGCATGGTGGCGCTGTCGTCGACGATCAGGACGCGGACAGGTTCGCTCATGCCCGGCCTCCCAGACGATAGGCCGTCAGGCCGCAGGTCTGCAGTTGCGCAACCGCGGGGCCGCTGACGCGCTCGGAATGGCCGATGTAGAGGGTGGCGCCGGGGTTCATCATCGGGGTGAAGCGGCTCCAGACCAGCTCCTGGGTCGCGTCGTCGAAGTAGATGACCACGTTGCGGCAGAAGATGACGTCGAACTTGCCCCGCATGGGCCAGTCGCCGATCAGGTTCAGTTCGCGGAACGACACCAGACGGCGCAGGGTCTCGTTGGCGCTGAACAGGCCGGGACGGGCAGCGACGGGATCGAAATGCTTGCGGCCCGAGACGGGGACCGGCGACAGCAGCTCCTCGGAATAGATCCCCGCCGCGCCCTCGGCCACCATGTTGGGGTCGATGTCGGTGGCCAGGATGCGCACGTCCAGGTCCGCGGCTTCCGGCAGGACGTCCAGCACGGTCAGGGCCATGGAATAGGGCTCCTGTCCGTTGGAACAGGCCGCCGACCACAGGCGCACCCGACCGCCGGCCCGCGCACGGGCCGCCAGTTCCGGCATGACGTGGTCGCGCAGGTGATCGAAGTGGTGCGGCTCGCGATAGAAGCGGGTGACGTTGGTGGTCAGGGCCGCGGTCATGGCCTGGCGCTCGTCGACGCCCTCCACGCCCTCGATCAGGGCGCAGTAGTCGCGGAAGCTGCGCAGCCCCAGCAGGCGCAGGCGCTTGGCCAGGCGCGAATAGACCAGAGCGGCCTTGCCCTCGCTCAGGGCGATACCGGCGTGGGCGTGCAGGGTCTGGGCGATGTGGCGGAAATCCTCGGCGGTGAAGACGAACTCGCCTTCCACCAGGGACGCCCGCCCGGAGGCGGTGGTCATGCGGCCTCGGCTTCGCTTTCGGCCGGCAGGACGTGTTCCAGATCAATCAGGCTGATCATGCGGCCGCCCTCGACGGCGAAGATGCCCTTGACGAAGGTCTTCACGTGGTCGCTGGCGACGTCGGGCGTCGGCTGGATGGTCGAGTCCGTCAGCTGCACGATGTCTGACACGGCGTCGACCAGCAGGCCGACCAGACGGTTGCCGACATGGGCCACCATGATGACGTGGCGGGCGGTCGGCTCTGCCGTGGCCAGGCCGAAACGGGCACCCAGGTCGATGATCGGCAGGACGATGCCGCGCAGGTTGATGACGCCCTTCATGTAGGACGGCGAGCGCGGCAGCGGCGTGGCCGGGGTCCAGCCGCGGATCTCGCGGACGTTCATGATGTCGACGCAGAATTCCTGCTCGCCGATGCGGAAGGCGATCAGTTCGCGGTCGGCGCCGGCGACGTTGGAGGTGACTTCGGTCATGGTGCTCAGCTCGCCATCTTCAGTTCGGGGCGGTTGGATTTGCGGCGCCCGGCGATGACCAGGGCGTCGATGTCGAGGATCAGGGCGACGCTGCCGTCGCCCAGGATGGTCGCGGCGGAGACGCCGTCGACGTGGCGGTAGTTGGTCTCGAGACTCTTGATCACCACCTGGCGTTGGCCGTTGATGGCGTCGACCAGAAGGGCGGCGCGCGAGCCGGCCTCGGTTTCGACGATCATCACCACCCCGTTGGCCAGATCGGCCGCTCCGTCGCGGAAGCCCATGACCCGGGCCACGTCGACCAGGGGCACGAACTCCTCGCGGAAGCGGATCACGGCGTCATGGCCGCCGACGTGGTGGATGTCTGACACCTGGGGCGTCAGGCTCTCGACGATGGCCGACAGGGGGGCGACCAGGGTCTGTTCGGCGGCCGAGACCACCATGCCGTCCAGCACCGCCAGGGTCAGCGGCAGGCTGAGGGTGAAGGTCGAGCCCTTGCCCGGAACCGAACTGATCGAGATGCGGCCGCCGAGCGCCTGGATGGAGCGCTTGACCACGTCCATGCCGACGCCCCGGCCCGAGACGTCGGTGACGGTCTCGGCGGTCGAGAAGCCCGGCAGGAAGATCAGGTTGTCGACCTCGTCGTCGGTCAGGACGGCGTCCTCGGCGATCAGACCGCGCGCCACGGCGATGCCGCGCACGCGGGGACGGTTGATGCCCTTCCCGTCGTCGGCGATCTCGATGACGATGCGGCCCGAGCGGTGCAGGGCGGCCAGACGCACCGTGCCCTCGGCAGGCTTGCCGGCGGCCTCGCGCTCCTCGGCGCTTTCCAGCCCGTGGTCGATGGCGTTGCGCAGCATGTGGGTGATGGGCTCGGCCAGGCGTTCAACCACGGTCTTGTCGACCTCGGTGTCCTCGCCGGACGTGACCAGACGCACGCGCTTGCCGGTCATGTCGGCCACTTCGCGGACCAGGCGCGGCATGCGCTGGAACACCGACTTCACCGGTTGTGCGCGGATGGCCATGACGCTGTCCTGGATGTCGCGCGTCAGCAGCTCCAGGTCTTCCAGACCCAGGGCGATGTCCGACGAACGGGCCAGACCGCTCTCCATCACGCGCTGGGCCAGCATGGCCTGCTGGATGACCAGTTCGCCGACCACGTTGATCAGGCGGTCCACCCGATCCAGATCGACGCGGATGGTCACCGGCGCCACGGCGGCGGGGGCCGAGGGCGCAGCGACGGAAGCCGGAGCGGCGGGCGCGACCGGCTTGGGCGCGGCGGCGACCGGCGTCGGGGCCGGGGCCGGAACCGGGGCTGCGGCGACGACCGGCGCGAGAACCTCAGCCGGAACGGCGGGCTCGACCGGCGCGGCGGCCTTGGCCAGCAGGGCGGCGATGTCGATCTCGGGCTCGGCGGGGGGCGCGTCCAGAACCGGCAGCGGCGGCAGCGAGGCCTCGACCGGGGACCGGGCGCCGCCCAGGGCGGTGATGCTCAGGTCGCAGTCCATCTCGACGAAGTCGAAGACGTCGCGCACGGCCGCCTCGGCCACGTCGCCGGTCAGGACGATGGTCCAGATCAGGTGGGCGTCCTCGGCGTCCAGCGCCTCAAGCGACGGCAGGCCGCTGGCGTCCAGCTCGACCGAGGTCTGGCCCAGCCGCGTCAGTTCGCGCAGCAGCAGGCTGACGTCGTTGGCGCTGGCGTAGAGGCGAGGGTGCGGGCGGAAGACGATGCGCCAGCCGGCGGCGCTCGGCGCGGCCAGGTCCGGCAGATCAAGCGAAGGCAGGTCGAGCGACGGCAGCTCGGTCGGGGCGCCGAAGTCGGCCAGGTCGAGCGTCAGGGGCGTGAAGCCGAAGTCGTCTTCGTCCTCGACAGCGGCGGCGGCCGGGGCGACCGAGGCGGCGACGCCGTGGGTCAGGACTTCCAGTTCGGCGACCAGACCGGCCGAGCGAGCGGCGTCCACCGGCGCGCCGGTTCCCTGCGCAGCAGCGATGTGGTCGGCCAGCACGTCGGAGGCGCGCAGCAGGGTCTTGACCGTGACGTCGTCGCACTCCTTACGGCCCGAGCGCAGCTCGTCCATCAGGGTCTCGAAGACGTGGGCGAAGCGCACCAGGTCTTCCAGGCCGAAGGCCCCTGCCCCGCCCTTGACCGAGTGAACGGCGCGGAAGACGGCGTTGATCGTCTCGATGTCGCCTTCGCCAGTCTCCAGCGCCAGCAGATTGGCTTCCAGATCGCCCAGCAGTTCGTTGCACTCCTGGAAGAAGGTGACCTTGATGGCCTCGAACGGATCGTCGCTCATCTTGTAATCCTCAGTCCTCTCAGGCCGCGACGCGACGGACGGCGTCGATCAGCTTGGCCGGGTCGAAGGGTTTGACGATCCAGCCGGTGGCCCCGGCCTCGCGGGCACGCTGCTTCTTGGCGGCGTCGCTTTCGGTGGTCAGGACCAGAACCGGGGTGGCCTTGTGGTTGGGGTCGGCGCGCATGCCCTCGATGAAGCCGAAGCCGTCCATGCGGGGCATGTTGATGTCGGTGATGACGATGTCGGGGTTTTCGGCCCGCAGCACCTCCAGACCGTGGATCCCGTCCTCGGCCTGAACCACGCGATAGCCGGCGTCTTTCAGCGCCAGCATCAGCATGTCCCGCATGGTGCGGGAATCATCGACGGTCAGAATGGTCTTGGTCACGCGAGTTGTCCTTGCGGAGCGAGGTCCGCGGCGGAGGCCCCAAAGGCGCTCCATTGCGAGGCCAGGGCCTCGGAAACATTGATGAAGGTCAAGGCCTGGCCGTCGGCGCGCCAGGTCGCCAGCGCCGACAGCAGGACCTGAAGGCATAGGCCGCCCAGACGCTCGACGGCCGAGGCGTCCAAGGTCGCCTCCTGGCCGCGCACGGCCAGGAGTTGCGCCTTCAAGGGCTCGGCGGCGCGCAGATCAAGCACCGCCGGAAGGGTGATCAGGCTCGACATCAGAACTCTTCCCAGCCGTCTTCAATGGGCTGCGCCTTGAGGGCGGCGCCGCCGCGGCCGACGGTCTTGAGCGCGGCGATGGTCTGGGCCACCGGCTCGGGCGTGCGGGCCACCGGCTGCGGAGCGCGGACCGGGGCCGGCGTCTTCGCGGCGGCAGGCGCGGCGGCCTGACCGGTTCGGAAGCGCGACACCGAGGCGGCCAGGACGTCGGCCTCCTGCGACAGCGAGTGGCTGGCGGCGGTCGACTGC
>NZ_JBJDPV010000001.1:1239054-1562053 GCF_044901625.1 Brevundimonas sp. NPDC046655 | reverse complement strand
ACGTGCCCTTCGGCGGCACGAAGAAGTCCTCCTACGGCCCCCGCGAACAGGGCTTCGCCGCCGTCGAATTCTACACCCAGATCAAGACCAGCTACTCGGCGGGCTGAAGGACATGACCACGCCGACCCTCGTCTGGGACGTCCAGGCCGAACTGGGCGAGGGGCCGGCATGGGACGCGACACGCGCCTGTCTATGGTTCGTCGACATCAAGGGACGGCGGCTGCATCGCTATACCCCGACGACAGGCGGCAAGGCGTCCTGGGATGCCCCAGAGCAGATCGGCTTTGCGCTTCCCGCCGAGGACGGGTCGCTGATCTGCGGCGTCCGCGGCGGTCTCTATCGCTTCGACGTGGAGATGGGCGACTTCTCCCTGTTCCAGCCGGTCGAGACGGATCGCCCGCAGAACCGGCTCAACGACGGCTATGTCGCGCCTGACGGCGCCCTGTGGTTCGGGTCGATGGACGACAGCGAACAGGGTCGGACCGGCGCCCTTTATCGCTGGTTCCGGGGCGAGTTGACCCGCCACGACGACGGCTACGGCGTCACCAACGGGCCCTGCCTCAGTCCTGACGGCGCGACCCTCTATCACCATGACACGCTGGAGAAGACGGTCCTGGCCTTCGATCACGCAGGCGGCGTGCTGTCGAACCGGAGGGTTTTCGCCGTGACCGAGGACGGCTATTGCGACGGGCCGAGCATGGATGCGGATGGCGTGCTGCACGTAGGCCTGTTCAACGGCTGGGGCGTGGCGAGGTTTGCGCCGGACGGCCGTCGTCTGGACTCCATCCGCTTTCCGGTCCAGACGGTGACCAAGGCGGCTTTTGGCGGGGCGGACGGGCGCGACCTCTATTGCACCACGGCCTGGCTGGGGAACGCCGACAAGCGTGCGGCGCAGCCGACCTTGGGCGGGCTCTATCATCTGCGGGTCGTGACGCCGGGCCTGCCGCAGCATCGGATCGCCCTGTGAAGATCGAACGCGGCGACTGGGCCTTGAGCCTGCGGCCCGACCTGGGGGCCTCGATCACATCGCTGACCTGGCGCGGGCGCGAGGTGCTGCGCCCGGCGCCGGACGATATCGACAGTCCGCTGGCGGCCTCGAGCTTCCCTCTGGCGCCTTACGCCAACCGCGTCGACAGCGGAGTCTTCGCGTTTGAGGGAAGGGCGGTGCGCCTGCCCGCCACGCCGGGGTTCGCCCCCCACGCCCTGCACGGCGTGGGGTGGCGCGCGCCTTGGAACGTGCTGCGCGTTCATGGCGGGACGGTTGATCTGGTCCTGGCCGCCGAGGCCGGGCCGGAATGGCCCTGGGCCTGGACGGCCTCGCACCGGCTGACCTTGAGCGAGGAGGGGCTGGAGATGAGCCTGACAATCGCCAACGAGGACGCCGCCCCCATGCCCGCTGGTCTGGGTCTGCATCCCTATTTCGCTGTCGAGCCCGCGACACGGCTGCAACTGTCGGCGCCCAAGGTCTGGCTGACCGATGCGCGTGAAATCCCGGAGCGGCTGGCGGCGGCTGGCGAACTGATCGACTGGAGCGAGGCTGCCGCCGTAGTAGAAGCGCCCTTCGTCGATCACGCCTATGCCGACTGGAACGGGCGGGCGGCGCTGCTGCACGACGGCTGGCGGGTCGATGTGACCGCTTCGCCGAACGCCCGCTGGGCCCAGGTCTATGCGCCGCGCGGCGAGGCTTTCGTCTGCGTCGAGCCCGTGACCCATCGCCCCGACGCCCACAACGCCCCGGCGGGCGAGGACAGCGGCCTGACCGTGTTGGCCCCCGGCGGCCTGCTGACCCTGATCGCCCGCATCACCGCCTCGGAGACCTGAGATGATCGCCGCCCTGACCGCAGCCTTGAGTCTCGCCGCCGTTCAGACGCCTGCGGCCGAAGCGCCGCCCGTTCAGCCGATCCGCGCGTCCAAGATCATCCTGGTGGGCGATTCCACCACGGCCGTGGTCGGCGGCTGGGGGCCGAGCTTCTGCGCCTATCACGTCACCTCGTTCGCGGCCTGTGTGAACCTGGCGCGCGGCGGGCGCAGTTCGGGCAGCTATATCGCGGAAGGATCATGGGACCTGGCCCTGTCCGAGATGGCGACACCGGGCTTTGCCTCCACTTACGTCCTGATCCAGTTCGGCCACAACGACCAACCGGGCAAGCCGGGCCGCTCGACCGATCTGGCGACCGAGTTCCCCGCCAACCTGAAACGCTATGTCGCCGAGACGCGGGCGCGCGGCGCCACGCCGATCCTGCTGACGCCCCTGGTCCGCCGCCAGTTCGTCGATGGGCGCTTGCAGAACGATCTGGAACCTTGGGCCGAGGCGGTGCGGGCCGTGGCGGCTGAGACCAACACGCCTCTGGTCGATCTCAACCGCGCCAGCGCCGAGACGGTGCAGGCGCTGGGTCCGGCGATGTCGGCCCGCTTCGCCCAAGCCGCGCCGTCGCCCGAGGTGGCGGCGGCCCTGCTGACCGGCACGACCATCGCGTCCAGCACCGGGGTCCTCGCCGCGCCGGGCGCGCCCGCAGCCGCTCAGAACAATGCGGCGGTTGAGCCTCTGGGGCAGGCGCGCATCGCGTTCGACTACACCCACGTCGGACGCGAGGGCGCGGACTTCTTCGCCGCTCTTGTGACCCGCGACCTGATCGCGGCGGCGCCCTCGATGCGACGACTGTTGATCCCTTGACCAGCCTCAGTGGTTGTCGCGGGGCAGGCCCAGGGTGTCGACGATGCGGTGATATTTGACGGCGGGCTCCAGCACGGCGCCCGTCTCAAGCTCGCCGATCATGGCGCGCTGGAACTCCTGCCAGGGCGTCTGTGACGCCGGATACTGATAGCCGCCGACTGCTTCAAAGGCGGCGCGGCGCTCGGCCATCTCGGTCTCGTCGATCAGGACGTCCACGCGGCGGGTCTTGAGGTCGATCCGCATCCGGTCGCCGGTCTGCAGCAGGGCGATGTTGCCGCCGGTCGCTGCCTCGGGCGAGGCGTTCAGGATCGAGGGCGAGCCCGATGTGCCGGACTGGCGCCCGTCGCCGATGCAGGGCAGGGCGTGGACCCCCTGTTTGATCAGATAGGCGGGCGGCCGCATGTTGACGACCTCGGCCGCGCCGGGGTGGCCGACCGGACCCGCGCCGCGCATCACCAGGATGCTGTCAGGCGTGATGCCTTCCGCCGGATCGTCGATGCGGCGGTGATAATCCTCAGGACCGTCGAAGACGACGACGCTGCCGGTGAAGGCGTCAGGGCTGGCCGGATCGGACAGGTAGCGGTCGCGGAACTCGGCGCTGATGACGCTGGTCTTCATGATGGCGCTGTCGAAGACATTGCCCGACAGGACCAGGAAGCCCGCGTCCTGCACCAGGGCCGTGTCGAAGTCGCGGATGACGTCGGGCAGGACCACTGCGGCGCCCCGGCAGTTGTCGCCGATGGACTGTCCGTTGACGGTCAGGGCGTTCTCGTGGATCTGGCCGCGCCGCATCAGTTCGGCCACCACGGCGGGCACGCCGCCCGCCTGATGGAAGTCCTCGCCCAGATAGTGTCCGGCGGGCTGCAGGTTCACCAGAAGCGGCGTCTTGTGACCGACCTCTTCCCACGTCTGCAGGGGCAGGTCGACGCCCGCGTGGCGCGCCAGGGCCGTCAGGTGGATGGGGGCATTGGTCGAGCCGCCTATGGCCGAGTTAACGACGATGGCGTTCTCGAACGCCTCGCGGGTCAGGATATCCGACGGCTTCAGGTCCTCATGGACCATGTCGACGATGCGCTTGCCGGTCAGGTATGCGACCTGGGGCCGCTCGCGATAGGGGGCCGGGATGGCCGCCGAGCCGGGCAGGGACATGCCCAGGGCCTCGGCCAGCGAGTTCATCGTCGTCGCCGTGCCCATGGTGTTGCAATAGCCGACCGAGGGCGCCGAGGTGGCGACCAGATCGATGAATTCCTCGTACCCGATCTCGCCCGCCGCCATCATCTCGCGGGCCTTCCAGATAATGGTGCCCGAACCGACGCGCTCGCCCCTGTGCCAGCCGTTCAGCATGGGGCCGACCGACAGGGCGATGGCGGGAATGTCCACGGTCGCCGCCGCCATCAGACAGGCCGGGGTGGTCTTGTCGCAGCCGATGGTCAGGACCACCCCGTCGATCGGATAGCCGTACAGAAGCTCGACCAGACCCATGTAGGCCAGGTTGCGGTCCAGCCCGGCGGTCGGGCGCTTGCCCGTTTCCTGAATCGGATGGACCGGGAATTCCAGGGCGATGCCGCCCGCCTCGCGGATACCCTCGCGCACGCGCTTGGCCAGTTCGAGGTGATGGCGGTTGCAGGGGCTGAGGTCCGAACCCGTCTGGGCGATGCCGATGATCGGTTTGCCCGAGCGCAGTTCCTCCAGCGTCAGCCCGTAGTTCAGATACCGCTCCAGATAGAGGGCCGTCATGTCGGGGTTGGACGGATTGTCGAACCAGGCGCGGCTGCGAAGCGGCTTGGGCGAGGTCTGGGTCATGGGGCGTGGGGAGGCTGTGCGTCGCCGACGGTGGCGACCTTAATGTGAATATCATAATACTAATGATTGACCAGCGCCTTTGCGCCGAACCGACCAGACCGCTAGAGGATCAGATATGGATATGTCCTCGCCCGCTTCTTCGACCGCTGCGCCCCGTGCGAGCGGCCACGTGGTCTCCGCCCACGACCAGATCGTGCGCGCCCTGGCGCAGGAAATCCTCACGGGCGCCCTGGCGCCGGGCGACAAGCTGCCGCTGGAGGCAGATCTGCTGGAGCGGTTCGGCGTGTCGCGCACGGCCCTACGCGAGGCGCTCAAGACGCTGTCAGCTAAAGGGTTTTTGAACGTGAAGACCCGCGTCGGCACGCGGGTCAGCGACAGCGTCCACTGGAACTTTTTCGACAAGGAGGTTCTGACCTGGCGGGTGGCCATCGGCATGGACGCCCGGTTCCGACAGCACCTGGCCGAAGTCAGGCGCAGCCTGGAGCCCACGGCCGCGTCCCTCGCCGCGCGCCACCGCACGGAAGCGGACCTCGCCGCCATGCACACAGCCCTCGACTGGATGCGCCGCGAGGACGCCTCCGCCCATGAGTTCGCCCGCGCCGACCTGGCCCTGCACCTGGCCATCGGCGCCGCGTCGCAGAATCCGATGATCCGCTCGGTGGCGGGGGTGATCGAGACGGCCCTGCTGGAAGCCTTCACGCTCAGCCCGCCGACCCAGGCGCCCGCTCTGCATCATGAAACCGTCGAGGCTCACGCCCGGATCGTCGAGCGCATCGCTGCGGGAGACGAGGCTGGCGCCGCCCAGGCCATGTTGGCCGTCATCGACACCGGCTATCAGAGGGTCGAGGCGGAGCAATCGCCCGGCCGCTAGGAAATGCGGCGGCGGGCCGACCTGCGCCCAACCAATCCGGACCGTTGTCTTGGCGCCGTTGCGCTGGGGGGGTAGTCACCCTGCATTCTCAGTGTTTCCGGTGTTCAAGATGACCTTCAGCCGTGTTCTGGCTCCGACCCTGGCGCTCGCCCTTCTGGCGGGAGCGGCTCTTCCGGCCATGGCTCAGCAGGCGGCTCAGCCCGCAGCGGCGACGGCAGCCGCCGAGCGCGCGGCCCCGGCCCTGGTGGTGACTCTCGTGATCGATCAGTTGAGCGCCAACCTGTTCAACCAGTATCGCAGCCAGTTCACCGGGGGTCTGAAGACCCTGGCCGATCAGGGCATGGTCTCGATCAACGGCTATCAGACCCACGGCGTCACCGTGACCTGCGCCGGCCACTCGACCGTCCTGACGGGCGTTCATCCGACGCATAGCGGCATCCCGGCCAACGACTGGATCGACACCACGACGGGCGAGGAGACCTATTGCCTGGCCGCCCCGCAGAACACGTTGGCGCACGGCAAGAACACCGACAACGGCCCGGTCGGCCCGGATCAGCTGAAGGCCTCGACCCTGGGCGACTGGCTGAAGACGGTCAGCCCCAACAGCCGCGTCTTCGGCATTTCGGGCAAGGATCGCGGGGCCATCAATCTGGCGGGACACAAGGCCGACGGCGCCTTCTGGCTGACCGCCGACTTCGGCTTCACCACCTATGTCGAGCCGGGCCAGTCGGCCGAGACGAAGCTGGCGCCCGTCGCGGCCATCAACGCGCGGATGATCGACCGCTTCTCTCGTGAGGCGCCGGTGTGGAACTACACCAACGACGCCTGCCGCCGTCTGGAAGGCCAGTGGGTCATCGGCGGCCAGACCTTCAACTCGACCCTGCCGCCGGCGGATGATGCGCTCGACGGCTCGCCCATGCTGGATGAGCTGACGCTGGAGGGCGCCGCCGTCCTGCTGGACGAGCAGCAACTGGGGCGTCGCGGCGTCACCGACATGCTGGGCGTCAGCCTGTCGGCCACCGACCGGATCGGCCACGGATACGGCACGCAAGGGCCGGAGATGTGCGAGCAGATGCTGCGCCTCGATGCGGCCCTGGGCGTCTTCCTCGACAAGCTGGCGACCGTGCCGGGCGGGGTGGTCGTAGTGCTGACCGCCGACCATGGCGGTTCGGATTTCCCCGAGCGGTCCTCGGTCGAGGGCTATCCGGCGGCGGGCCGCGTGGACCGCGCCCTGATGCCACGCGTCAATGATGCGCTGAAGGCCCGGTTCAAGCTGGACGCCAATCCGCTGGTCTCCTCGGCGGGCGGTTTGATCGTCGTCGACAAGGACAAGAAGTCGCTGGCCGAGCCGCTGCGCAGCCATGTCCTGGCCGCCGCGGTCGAACTGCTGAACGCCGAGCCCCAGGTCGCCCTGGCCGTGTCGCGCGACGAGCTGTTGGCCGAGCCGCTGCCCGTCTCTGACAACCCCGAGGAACTGAGCCTGCGTCAGCGTCTGCGCCTGTCGGCGGTGGCCGGGCGTTCGCCCGACATCATGCGCGCCTACCAGCCGGGCCTGACCGGGGCGGGACGTGTCGGCGGCGCCATCTCCAGCCATGGCTCGCCCTGGGACTATGACCGCCGCGTGCCGATCATCTTCTGGTGGCCGGGCGCAAATGGTCAGGAGCGCTTCCTGCCGATGCGCACCATCGACATCGCCCCGACCCTGGCCCACCTGATCGGCGTCAAGCCGACAGACGAGGTGGACGGCCGCTGCATGGACCTGCCGCAGTTCGCCGCGGGGCGTTGCGAGGCCAAATAGGCCTCACGGCCGTAACGTCGTGTTTCAGCCTCATAAACTCGTGTTTCCGGCCGGGGGCGTGGCCTTACGCCCCCGGCTTTTCATTGGCACAAGGGATCAAGGCCTCTGAGGGGAGGTCATGGCCGTCAGAGCCGCCTTGAGGAAACATTATGAACAGAGCCCGCCGCGCGCGCATCGTCGCGACCCTTGGACCCGCGAGCCGCGCGCCCGCGACCGTCAAGGCGCTGGCCCAGGCCGGGGTGGACGTCTTCCGCCTGAACTTCAGCCACGGCTCACATGAAGATCACGCGGCGGCCTTGAAGGCCGTGCGCGGCGCCGAGATGGCGCTGCGGCGCCCGCTGGGGGTTCTGGCCGACCTGCAGGGGCCCAAGCTGCGGCTGGGCCGCTTCGCCGACGTCGAGATCGCCATCAAGCCGGGCCACAGGATGCGGTTCGACCTGAACCCGGCGCTCGGCGACGAGACGCGGGTGCAGATGCCGCACCCGGAAATCTTCAAGGCCCTGCGCACCGGCATGCTGCTGCTGATCGACGACGGGCGCATCCGCCTGCGAGTCGGCGAGCGCACCGACGAATGGGCCGATGTGACGGTCGAGAGCGGCTCCAAGCTGTCGGACCGCAAGGGCGTGGCCGTGCCGGAGGCCGTCATTCCCGTCTCCGCTCTGACGCCCAAGGACCGCGAGGATCTGGCCTTTGCCCTTCGCCTCGGCGTCGACTGGGTGGCCCTCAGCTTCGTGCAGAAGGCCGAGGACATGGCCGAGCTGAAGCGCATCGTGAACGGTCAGGCCGCCTGTCTGGCCAAGATCGAAAAGCCCCAGGCCCTGAACGATCTGGAGAGCATCCTCGACTACTGCGACGGCGTCATGGTCGCGCGCGGCGACCTGGGCGTCGAGATGGACCCCGAAGAAGTGCCGGTGGCCCAGAAGAAGATCCTGCGCGCCGCCCGTCAGCGCGGCGTGCCCGCCATCGTCGCCACCCAGATGCTGGAATCCATGACCAGTTCGCCCGCCCCGACCCGGGCCGAGGCCTCGGACGTGGCCAACGCGGTCTATGAGGGCGCAGACGCCCTGATGCTGTCGGCGGAAACGGCCTCGGGCGACTATCCGCTGGAATCGGTCGCTATCATGAACCGCATCATGGAGCGGGTGGAGCGCGATCCCCTGTGGCCTGGCCTGATGGACGCCGAGCACGCGGGCATGGACATCCACGACGTCGACGCCCTGGTGGCGGCGGCGAGGAAGGCCGCCGAAGCCGCCTCGACCGCCTGCATGGTGGTGTTCACGACGCTGGGCGGTACGGCGCGGCGGATGTCGCGCGAGCGGCCCCTGCAACCTGTGCTGGCCCTGACGCCCAAGCCCGAGACGGCGCGCCGTCTGGCCCTGGTCTGGGGGCTGGAGCCGCGTCTGGGCGACCAGCCGTCCTCGCTGGAAGGCCTGACCGACGACGCGGTCGAGGCGGCCATGACCTATGGCCTGGCCGAGGCCGGTCAGCGCATCCTGATCCTGGCCGGAACGCCTTTCGGCGCGCCGGGGGCCGCGAATCTGTTGCGTCTGGCCCATGCTCCGGCCCATGTTCCGCAAGGGGCGAAGCGCGCCCGGAAGACCTGACGGGACGGAATGATCAAGTACATCGGCTCAAAGCGCGCGCTTCTGGGCCATGTCACGGGTGCGGTGCGCGCCGCCCTGCCGGACGGCGGGACGGTCTGCGACCTGTTTTCCGGCTCGGCCCGCGTCGGCCACGCCCTGAAGGGGCAGGGGTTCCGCGTCTGGTCCAATGATCACAACGCCTATGCCCACACCCTGGCCACGGCCTATGTCCAGGCCGACCGCGAGCGTTGGGCCGACAGGGCCGAGGCCGTCCTGGCCGAACTGCGGACAGTGACGCCCGAGGCCGGCTGGTTCACCAAGGCCTTCTGCGAGGACGCCCGCTTCTTCCACCCCGACAACGGCGCCCGCATCGACGCCATGCGCACCCGCATCGAGGCCATGGGGCTGGAGCCGGAACTGAAGGCCGTGGTTCTGGTCGCCCTGATGGAGGCGGCGGACCGGGTGGATTCCACCGCCGGCCTGCAGATGGCCTATATGAAGCGCTGGGCGCCGCGCGCGTTGAAACCGCTGGAACTGCGGCTGCCGGATCTGCTGCCGGGCGTGGCCGCCGGGCCGTGCAGGGCCACCCAGGGCGACGCGGTCGAGATCGCCGATCAGGTCGAGGCCGATCTCGTCTATCTGGACCCGCCCTATAATCAGCACTCCTATCTGGCCAACTACCACTGCTGGGAAAGCCTGGTGCTGTGGGACAAGCCGGAGACCTATGGCGTGGCCAACAAGCGGGTGGACGTGAAGACCCGCAAGAGCCCGTTCAACAGCCGTCCCGGCATCGGCCCGGCCCTGCAATCCGTGGTCGAACGGCTGAAAACGCCCAACCTGATCGTCAGCTTCAATGACGAAGGCTATCTGAGCCGCGATGACCTGGTCGCCATGCTGTCGGCGCGCGGCCATGTGCAGGTGGTCGAAATCCCGCGCCCCCGCTACGTCGGCGCCCGCATCGGCATCCATAACCTGAAAGGCGAGAAGGTCGGCGCGGTCGGGCGTCTGCGCAATGTCGAGCACCTGTTCGTCGTGACGCAAAAGCCACTGAGCCTGCCGGTCGCCGCCTGACGGGAACCAAGGCGCGGCGTCCCGGTTACAGGCAGCATGAGTGCCTCGACCGACCGTTCGTCCGCCACGTCTTCCGAGCCCCGCCGTCGGTCGTCCAGCGGATTGCCCAACTGGCTGTTCTTCGTTCTGGTCGCGGCGGTGGTCGTGATCCTGGGCCTGCTGGTCGCGGGCGCGACGGTCGGCTAGGCGGCGTCCAGCAGGGCCTTGATCGGCGCCCAGCTTCGACGATGTGCGGGGCAGGGGCCGAGGGTCTGCAGAGCCGCATGGTGGATGGGGGCGTTATAGCCCTTGTGGCTGGCGAAGCCGTAGCCGGGATAGGTCGCATCCATTTCGATCATCAACCGATCCCGCGCCGTCTTGGCCAGGATGGAGGCCGCCGCGATGGACAAGGAGCGGCTGTCGCCCTTGACCACGGGCGTCACCGCGCAGGGCAGCTTGAAGCGGTAGTTGCCGTCCACCAGGGCGTGCACCGGCGGATGGGCCAGGGCCTCGACCGCGCGGCGCATGGCCAAGCCGGTGGCGTGCAGGATGTTCAGTTCGTCGATCTCCTCCACCGTGGCGAAGCCGACGCCCCAGGCCAGGGCGCGGGTCTTGATCTCGGGCTCCAGCAAGGCGCGGCGCTTTTCCGTCAGGGCCTTGGAGTCGTCGATGCCGGGCGGCAGGTCGTCGGGGTTCAGGATCACCGCCGCCGCCGACACCGGCCCGGCCCAGGGACCGCGACCCGCTTCGTCCACGCCGCAGACATGACCGTTCCACGTCGCGCGCGCCTCCAGCTCCAGCATCAGGGTGGGGAAGGGGCGGTCGATCTTGGGGGCGGCTTTAGGCGGCTTCATCGCGCGTCAGTGCCACGAACGGGCGCGGGGCGGAAGGCGGTGGTGCTGAATGTCAGTTAAGGGTGGGAAGTTGACATCACCCAGGTCCGTCCTCCCCCGTCCCGAAATAGAGAAGGTTAGGAGCGCATGTCTCCAAGAGAGCTAACAGCGTTCTCATGCGATCCAGTGTCAATTTGCTTGGGTCTCTTGGATGGATCAAAACTGCGTCATTGCCCGTCACCGAAAGCAGGTCGCCTCGTTCGGCGTTGCACGCGATTTCGACGCGGGCAGCAAAATCGCTCACACTCTCTTTTCCCGGATCGAACTCACGAAAAGCCGATAGGCCCTGCGTCTTGAGCCATTCGTGTTGCTGATTGAGTGCCTGATCTCGCAGCGCGACCAATCTGGGCAACTTTGAAAGTATGTCTTGAAAGGCTTTTTCTAGGTCTTCCGATGCGAAGACAAAGCGACTTGGCCACGACAGATATAAATCGGCGAGGTCTATCAATGCCGCATTTGGGATTTTGGATGCTGAAAAGGTGAGGACGTCCTCTTGGCAGTCTGCATCCCATTCTACCTTTACTTCGACCGGTTTGATGCCGCATGAAATCAACGCATCTGCTAGGTCGCCTGTGGGGTGAGCGCCCATGGTCTCAAATCCCTCCCCTGCGCTGACGCAACTCTAAGACGGCGCTCTGAGAGTCCGCAACGGAAGCGGACAAACGCGAGACGCCCACAATCAGACCATGATGACCGCGCCAGACCCGTCCGCCTCGCCCACCTCTCCATGACGGAAACACGTCGTCTGGTGGTCGTTGACCATGCCGACGGCCTGCATGAAGGCGTAGGTGATGACCGGGCCGCAGAATTTGAAGCCACGGGCCTTCAGGGCCTTGGCCATGGCGAGGCTCTCGGGGGTCTGGGTCGGGGCCTCGCGGAAATGGCTCCACTGGTTCACCAGCGGCTGGCCGTCGACGAATGACCAGAGCCAGGCCGAGAAGTCCTCGCCCTTGTCCCTCATGTCGAGCCAGATGCGGGCGCCGTTGATGGCGGTCTCGATCTTGGCACGTGAGCGTATGATGCGCGGATCGGCCAGCAGGCGCTCGCGGTCGGCGTCGTCGTAGCGGGCGATGATCTCGGGATCGAAGTTGTCGAAAGCTTCGCGCATCCCCTCGCGCTTTCTCAGGATGGTGATCCAGGCCAGTCCGGCCTGAAACCCGTCCAGCACCAGCTTCTCCCACAGGGCGCGGGGATCGTACTCGGGCACGCCCCATTCGGTGTCGTGATAGGCGATGTAGAGCGGGTCGGTCGTCCCGCACCAGCCGCAGCGGCCTTCGGCCTTTTCGGATTCGGTCATTCATCGATGTTGCTGGAATGTTCTGGCGAGGCAAGCGAAAAGGCCCGGCGTTTCCACCGGGCCTCTCGCGTAGTCGAAGCCGGAACCTACAGCCGTTCGACGGTGAACCCGCGCGCCCTCAGCATGTCGATGAGGCTGTCCTGATCGGCCAGGTGGGCGACGCCGACGGCGACGAAGGCGCTGCCGGAGCCCCTCATCAGGGTCTCGATCTGGTCGGTCCAGTCGGCGTTGCGGACGATCAGGGCGGCGCGGTGGACGTCTTCGTGGATGTCGCGGGGTGTCGATGCGGTTCAGGCGGCCGACCTCGGCGGCGTCGCCCTTGAGCCAGGCGGCGACGGTCTGATCCAGCTTGGGCACGATCTGGCCGCCGTTGCGGACAAAGTTGTTCAGATAGGCGATCTGGGCCTCCTCGCTCATGCCGGCGATCAGGCGCAGCTGACGGTCGGCGGTCTCGAAGCCGTGGATGGTTTTGCCCTCGGCGCGAGCGCGGTCCATCAGGGTCTTGTCGACCCCCAGGTCGGGGCGATAGCCGGCCTGCATAGGGGCGGTTCCTGCAACGATGAAGGCGGCCAGCCAGGGGCGATAGGCGTCCAGGGCCGCGCCGCTGGCGCCCACGCCCTGGGCGGCCTTGTCGAAGGCCGCGAAGTCCTCGGCCGACAGGATCGACGACAGGGGGCGGTCGGGAGTGACGCCGTGCTGCTGGGCCACCCTGGCGGCGACGGTCGGGTCGTCCTGATCAGCCACCTCGACCCAGAACTGGTCGGCGCCGGCGAAGGCCGCGTCCACCTTGTCCGACCCCCAGGCCGTGCCGGGGCGCAGATAGTGGATGGTCCCGAACAGATAGACGGTGGAGTCGGCGTCCCTGACCACCCACAGCGGCGGACCGGCGCCCTCGGCGCGGGGGATCGGGACGGCGGCTTGCTCAGCGTGAGCGGCGCCGGGGAAGGCGGCCAGCACGGCGCTGGCGGCCAGGGCGGCGCAGGTGCCGAAGGCCAGGCGCGAGACGTGGTTGGCCGTACGGCCCATGCGGTTGGCGAGGGTCATTGGATCGTCCTTGGATTGTCGGGGTGTGGGGAAAGGGCGCCGATCGGGTCGGCGAAAGCGTCGGCCCGGAGGGCCGGAAGGTCAGTGCGTGGTCGAGACAACGGCCGCGGGTTGGGCCTGGCCGAAGGTGGGGACGGCCTCGATGGCCGTGGCGATCAGGAAGGCGCCGCAGAGGCCGAGGGCGAAGCCCGAGAAGCGTTCGACGATGGCGGAGTAGAGATTGAACATGGGTCTGATCCTGAAAATGAGGGCTTAGCGGGCGGCGATGGCGGCGGCGGGGGCGTCGAACCAGGCGGCGGCCTGGCCAGGGCTGGGGATCAGCATCACGGCGATGCAGATCAGCAGGGCTCCGCAGACGCCCAGGGCGAAATCGGAGACGTGTTTGGCCGCTTGGCCCATGCGGTTGGCGCAGGTCATTGGTTAGTCCTTTTTAATGTCGGTGTGTTTTTGAAGGGTGGCGGGCGCGGGGCCTCGCCGGGATCACTGAACGAAGATGGCTTCGATCGGTCGGCCGAAGAGGCGGGAGATGCGGAAGGCCAGAGGCAGGGAGGGGTCGTAGCGGCCCTTTTCCAGCGCCTGGACGGTTTGACGGGAGACGCCGAGCTGTTCGGCCAGGTCGGCCTGCGTCCAGTTGCGCTCGGCGCGGAAGACCTTGAGGCGGTTGACGAAATCGCTGGTCATCGGCGGGCCATCCACCAGCCGCACCAGGCGAGGCCGTAGCCGACGGCCTGTGCGGCGAAGACGCCGAGGACGCCAGCGGCGACCAGGGCCGCGTCCGAGCGCTGCACGAAGGCCGGCAGCAGGTTCACGTCCATCAACGTGGCGGCCACGACGCCGGCGCCGCCGACGACCAGACCCAGATTGCCGCCCCACCACCAGGCCCACTTGTGGGCTTCCTTGGCGGCTTCATCGAGGGCGCGCCACCAGTAGAGGCTGTGGATGGCGGAGAAGACAGCGACGGCGGCGGCCAGCAGGACCACGCCCATTTGCGGGGCGCTGCCCAGTTGGGCGGGCCAGAAGGGCGTGGCGACGGTCAGGCCGGAGGACACGACCACCAGAGCGCACAGGCCCACGGTCAGGTCGTTCATCTTCTTGTTGTTTGCGGCGGCGTTCTTGGTGGCGATGTTCATGACAAGCTCCCCTGTCGTTGTGACAAGTGAACTTTACCAGTGTCGCTTTTTGCGTCAAGCGACTTTTACATCATGACAAGCAGATTTTCCGTTCTTCCGAAATTAGCCTTGAAAATCAGGGATCCAGCCGGGCTTTTCGACGCGCACGGGACGGCCGTCGACGCTCAGATGGCCGTCCAGACGGTCCAGACGCATCAGGGCGATGGCGCGGCCCTCGGCGCCGGTCATGACCTCGCCGGCCCGAAGTTCACCATTCAGGACCTCGGCGCCGCGCTCGGGGGCCGGTCCGTCGAAGGCGATGGCCATCATGCGGTTCTTGATCGTGCCGCGCCGCTTCATCCGTGAGGTCGTCTCCTGACCGATGAAGCAGCCCTTGTGGAAGTCGATGCCGTTCAGCAGGTCGAAGTCGGCCTCGATCGGATAGGTCTTGTCCAGCAGCGTGTCCGCCGTGGGATCGGGCACGCCGAGGGCCAGCCGGTGCGCCTGCCAGTCGGCATCGGTGGCGTCGGTCTCGCACTGATCGCCCCAGCGGCGACCGCCGAGGTCGGGCAGGCGGGGGTCGGGGACGAAGCCCTCGGGCGTCTCGCCCCAGGCCACGAAGACCGCGTCGGGGATAGGCATGACCTCGACGTTGGAGCGCAGTTTGTACATCGACAGTCGCTGGACCAGGGCATCGCGCCGCTCGGCGGCGACGTCCAGCACCACGCCGTTTTCCTCGCCCCAGATGAAGAGGTCGAACAGCAACCGGCCGGGCGGCGACAGAAGCGCGCCGAAGCGCAACGCGCCGGGCTCCAGCGTCTCCACGTCCTGCGTCAGCAGGTTGTGCAGGAAGGGGCGGCCGTCAGGGCCGGTGACGCGGATCAGGGCGCGGCTGTCGAGGCGAGCGATGGGCATGCGGCCAAGATAGGGAGGGGAGGCGGGAAACGACAGCCCTTCTGAGCCCTTCTCCCCTTGAGGGAGAAGGTGGGCGCCGCAGGCGCTCGGATGAGGGTTGTGAGTGCTGACGTTCAAGAGGGGAGGCAGTGGGATGAGGACGGAATTCCAACCGCGCCGCCGACACCCCTCATCCGTCTCGCTGCGCGAGCCACCTTCTCCCACAAGGGGAGAAGGGTCAGGTCACCGCGTATCGCGCCGTGACGCCGTCGGGCTGGAAGTCATGCTCGGCCAGCCTGTCCAGCGAGGCGAGGACGCGGGCGACGAAGTCCTGAGGATCGCCCTCTTCGATGGCGGGGCGCAGCCAGTCGGTGACGACGGCGCGGGCCGGATAGGTCCCGACCGGGCCGGGGACGCTGAGCGCCACCTCGACCCCCTCGGCGATCCAGCCGGCGACCGCAGCGAAGAAGTCCAGGCTCGCCAGAAACTCGGAGCGACGCACGACATAGAGGGTGATCTCGCCGCGCTCGACGCCGTCGGGGCGGATGATGACGCCGCTGCGGTCGGGCCGCCAGTCGTCGGACAGTTCGACCGCCCGCCACAGGCAGAACCAGACGCGGCAGGTCTGGGGCCGGATTTCATGGACCGAGCAGCCCGCCCCATCGACGCAATAGCCGCACAGCTCGCCCGTCGGCTTGGCCAGTTCGGGCAGGTTCAACGGGATCACGCGGCAGCACTCGACGCAGCCGCCGCAGGACCGGTCGGGAAGAAGGGGCAGGCTCATGGCCCCGCCTTAGCGCATCAGCAGCTGAAAGCGCAGCCCTCGCCGACGACGAGGTCTTGCGTTCGTATCATTATGTAGAATAACTTTTGACATAATGAGAACGGCGCTCAAGCCGAAACGCAGTCGGGAAACGCATCCAGTGAGACACGTCTTCGCCATTTCGTTCGTAGCCCTCGCCGCCATGGCGGGCCTCAGCCTTCATACCGGCGCCGCTCAGGCCGAGGTCATTCGCGCCAATACGCCCGCCGTCGGTCTGACGATCGACCGGATCGGCGCCCTGCCGGACGCCGAGCGCGGCGCCTGGGCGGACTATCTGGCGCGGTCGCAGGCCCAGCACCTGGCCGATCGCGCCGCCCTGGCCGCCGAACTGCCGTCTGGCGCGACACCCCCGCCGCCGCCCCTGGCCATTCGCGGCAACAGCTCGCACATGCCGCTGGATCGTCCGGCTCGTTGGTATGGCTCGGCCGAGGCCCGCGCCGTGGCTGACGCCGTGGTCAGTTTCCAGACCCCCGCCGGCGGCTGGAGCAAGAACCAGGACCGCAGCCTCAAGCGCTTGCCCGGCCAGCGTTTCTCCAACGACGCCGAGACCATGGAGCAGAACCCCGCCAACTTCGACGCTCCGGCGGACCGTTTCTGGACCTTTGTCGGCACGCTCGACAACAACGCCACCTGGACCGAGATGCGCTACCTGGCCAAGGTCGCGGCCCAGGCGCCGGGGCGTGAAGGCGACGCCTGGCGCGCCAGCGTCATCAAGGGCGTGCACTATCTGCTGAACGCCCAATACCCGAACGGCGGCTGGCCGCAGATCTGGCCGCTGGAAGGCGGTTTCCACGATTCCATCACCTTCAACGACAACGCCGTGGCCGAGGCCGCCATGGTGCTGCGCGACGTGGCCAACGGCACGGAAGGCTTCGGCTTCGTGCCGCCGGAACTGGAAGCCCGCGCCGCCGAAGCGGTGAAGAAGGCCATCGACGTCACCCTGGCCGCCCAGGTGCGCAAGGGCGATCAGCTCTTGGGCTGGCCGCAGCAGGTCGAACCCATGCGCCTGGTCCCCACCAGCGCTCGCAACTATGAACCGCGCTCGATCGCCAGCGGCGAGACAACGGACATTCTCGAGTTCCTGATGGGCGAGCCCAACCCGTCGCCCGAGGTCAAGGCGGCGATCCGTGGCGGCGTGGCCTGGCTGGAATCCGTGCGCGTTTACGACAAGTCGTTCGAGATGACCGACGACGGCCGCAAGCTGATCGACAAGCCGGGCGCCGGCCCGATCTGGTCGCGCAACTACGACCTGGTCACCGGCCGTCCGATCTTCGGCGACAAGGACCAGACCATCCACGACGACGTCAACGGCATCTCCATCGGCCGTCGCAACGGCTATTCGTGGTGGCTGGCCGCGCCGCAGCGGGCGCTGGATCGCTTTGCGACCTGGTCGGCGGCGAATCCCTAGAACTTGAGCCAAATGAGCCGCCATTCCAAACTGGATGGCGGCTCCTGTCGCATCTACTGAATTCCGTAGAGAATCCCTCTAGAGTCGCCCCATGCACGGGCGTTTCCCGATCCTCTATATCGCCGAGGCGGACGCAGAAGACGCGGTCCTCTCGTCGGGGGCGCTCGCCCATCTGGTCGAGGCCATTCCGCACGCCACCTTCACCGTCGTCGGATCGCCGGCCAGCGCGCCGCTGTTCGCCGACCTGCCGCGGCTGGAGCGGCTGATCGTTCTGGATCGCGACGGGCGCTGGGACTGGATCGCCCTGTGGAACCAGGTGCGCGAGACCAACTGGGGCCTGGTGGTCGACATGCGCGGCTCGACCCTGTCGGGCAAGCTGCGGCGCCAGAAGCGGGCGGTGAAGGGCAAGGTCCTGCCCGACGTCCATCTGGTCGAGCAGGCGGCGCGGGTGCTGCAACTGGACGAAATTCCGGAGCCCAAGCTGTTCGTCGGGCGCGATGCGCAGGAAGCCGCCGACGCCTTTATCCCGCCGGGCGACGGGCCGATCCTGGCCATCGGGCCGGGCGTGGACTGGATCGGCAAGCGCTGGCCCGCCGACCGTTACGCCAAGGTGGCCCTGTCCCTGCTGGGCGCGGACGGGCCTCTGGCCGGCGGGCGGCTGATGATCGTCGGCGAGGAGGCGGACCGCGACGCGGCCCATTCCATCCGCTTCGCCGTCAAGCGTGAGCGAGTGATCGAGCTGCAAGGCCGGCTGACGCGATTGCAGACGGTCGCCGCCCTGTCGCGGGCTGACTTTTATATCGGCGGCGACTCGCTGTGGACCCAACTGGCGGTCGCGGCGGGCGTGCCGGCGGTGGGGGTGTTCGGCCCCTCTGACGAGACCCTGCGCCGACCCTGGACCGGGGTGGCGGTGCGCGGCCCGCGCAGCCTGCAGGAGTTCATCGACCTGGACCCGCGCCTGAACCAGCACATCCAGCACATGATGGACCTGCCCTATGAGCGGGTGCTGAAGGCGTCGAAGAAGCTGCTGGCGCAACTGGCCAGCTGAGCCTTCGGGGGTTCCCCCTGAGGCCTCAGGCGCGCATAAGCGCTCGACCTCAGGAGATGCGCCCATGACCCAGACCTATGACCTGATCGTGCGGGGCGGCGAAGTCGCCAACCACGCCGGACGCGGCATGGCCGACGTCGGCGTCATCGACGGACGCATCGCCTTCATCGGCGACCTGAGCCAGGCTTCGGCGGGCGAGGTGTTCGACGCCACGGGCCTGACGGTCCTGCCCGGCGTCATCGACACCCAGGTCCACTTCCGCGAGCCGGGTCTGGAATGGAAGGAAGACCTCGAGACGGGCAGCCGCGCGGCGGCCCTGGGCGGCGTCGTCGCCGTGTTCGAGATGCCGAATACCAATCCCAACACCACTGATCCCGAGACCATGGCCGACAAGCTGGTGCGGGCCAACAACCGGATGTGGACCGATCACGCCTTCTACGTCGGCGGCACGCATGAGAACGCCGAGCATCTGGCCGATCTGGAGCGCCTGCCGGGCTGCTGCGGGGTCAAGGTCTTCATGGGCGCCTCGACCGGCGACCTGCTGATCGCCGACGACGAGGGGGTGCGCAAGGTGCTGTCGAACGTGCGCCGCCGCGCCACCTTCCACTCCGAGGACGAATACCGACTGGTCGAGCGCCGCAGCCTGGCCCGCACCGGCGACTGGACCAGCCACCCCGAGGTCCGCGACGCCGAAAGCGCCATCATGTCCACCCGCCGTCTGGTCGGGCTGGCCAAGGAGACCGGCGCCCGCATCCACGTCCTGCACGTCACGACCAGGGACGAGATGGAGTTCCTGCGCTTCCACAAGGATGTCGCCACCGTCGAGATCACGCCGCAGCACCTGACCCTGGTGGCGCCCGAGGCCTATGAGCGCCTGGGCGCCTACGCCCAGATGAACCCGCCGATCCGGTCGCAGGAGCATGTCGACGCCCTGTGGCTGTGGGGCATGCAGCAGGGGGTGGCCGACGTGCTGGGCTCGGACCACGCGCCGCACACCAGGGAAGAGAAGTCCAAGCCCTATCCGGCCTCGCCGTCGGGGATGCCGGGGGTGCAGACCCTGGTGCCGCTGATGCTGACGCACGTCGCCAACGGTCGCCTGTCGCTGGAGCGTTTTATCGACCTGACCTCGGGCGGGGCGCAGCGGGTGTTCGGCACCGCCAACAAGGGGCGGATGGCGGTCAGCTATGACGCCGACCTGACCATCGTCGACCTGAAGGCAAAAAGAACAATTAGACACGACCAGCAGGCCACGCGCTGCGGCTGGACCCCCTTCGACGGTTTCGAGACGACCGGCTGGCCGGTGGCCACCATCGTGCGCGGCCGGGTGGTGATGAAGGACGGCGAACTGATCGGTCAGGCCCACGGCCAGCCGGTAAGGTTCCAGGAAACCCTGGCGGGGTGAGCAGCGCCCGGCCTCAGCTTGGACTGATCGGCTTCGGCGCCTTCGGGCGGCTGACGGCCAGGCATCTGTCTGCGTGGTTCGACATCCTCGCCCATGATCCGGCGGTCAGCGACGGCGAGGGGTTGGCGCGGCTGACGACGCTGGAAGAGGCGGCCGCCTGTCCGACGGTGGTGCTGGCCGTGCCGGTCGGGGTTCTGTCCGAGACGGTCTCGGCTGTCGCGCCGCACGTGACGCCCGGCGCCCTGATCCTCGACGTCGGATCGGTGAAGGTGAAGCCCGCCAAGGTGATGCTGGACGGTCTGCCGCAAGGCGTTCAGGTCGTCGGCACCCACCCCCTGTTCGGACCCCAGAGCGGCAAGGACGGCATCGCCGGCCTGCGCATCGCCGTCTGTCCGGTGCGCGGCGACAAGGCCGCATGGCGCGTCGCCGCCTTCTGCCGCCGGGCGCTGGGGCTCAAGGTCTTCGTCGTCACGCCCGAGGATCACGATCGCGAGGCGGCGACGGTGCAGGGCCTGACCCACCTGATCGCCAAGGTCCTGCTGGCCATGGAGCCGCTGCCGACGCGGATGACCACGACCAGCTTCGAGCGGGTCATGCAGGGCGTGGACATGGTCCGCCATGACAGCGCGGCGGTGTTCCGCGCGATCGAACACGACAACCCCTTCGCCGCCGAGGTCCGCCGTCGCTTCTTCGACCTGGCCGAACAGGCGCGCGCTGAGCTGGACGGCTGATCGGGGAGGGGGCGAACAGGTGTTTCCGATACATCCTCTCACGGATTGTTACGCGCCCGGCCTCGCCTTCGCAGGTGCAGCGCGCTAGTGAAGTCCCCCGTAAGCGGGACTCACCAGATCCCGCGACGACCACGGCTCAGGGACTGCAAGATGACCAAGTGGGTGTACGGCTTCGGCGGGGGATCCGCTGACGGCGATGCGTCGATGAAGAACCTTCTCGGCGGCAAGGGCGCGAACCTCGCGGAAATGTCGTCGCTGGGCCTTCCGGTGCCGCCCGGCTTTACGATCACGACGGAAGCCTGCGTCCACTATTATTCCAACGGCCAGTCCTATCCCGCTGAGCTGGCTGATCAGGTCGCCGCCGGTCTGAAGACCGTCGAGGGCATCGTCGGCAAGACCTTCGGCGACGCGTCCAACCCCTTGCTGGTCTCGGTGCGCTCGGGCGCACGGGCCTCGATGCCGGGCATGATGGACACGGTGCTGAACCTGGGCCTGAACGACCAGACGGTCGAGGGCCTGGCCAGTCTGTCCGGCGACCGCCGTTTCGCCTTCGACAGCTATCGTCGTTTCATCACCATGTATTCCAATGTGGTGCTGGGCATCGGCCACGATCAGTTCGAGGAGGTGCTGGACGACCACAAGGATCGTCTGGGCGTCTCGGTCGACACCGAGCTGACCGCCGAGAACTGGGAAAAGGTCGTTGCCGACTACAAGGTCCTGGTCGAGCGCGAGCTGGGCCAGCCCTTCCCGCAGGACCCGCATGACCAGTTGTGGGGCGCCGTCTCGGCCGTCTTCGCCAGCTGGATGAACGACCGCGCGAAATTCTATCGCCGCATGCACGACATCCCCGAAAGCTGGGGCACCGCCGTCAACATCCAGTCCATGGTGTTCGGCAACATGGGCGAGACGAGCGCCACGGGCGTCGCCTTCACGCGCAACCCCTCGACCGGCGAAGCGCGCCTGTACGGCGAGTTCCTGATCAACGCCCAGGGCGAGGACGTGGTCGCGGGCATCCGCACGCCGCAGTCCCTGACCCAGGCGGGCCGCGAGGAGATGGGCGAGACCGCTCCCTCGATGGAAGAGGCCATGCCGGTCGTCTTCGGCCAGTTCGTCGACGTAGTGAACCGGCTGGAAAGCCACTATCGCGACATGCAGGACATCGAGTTCACGGTCGAGCAGGGCCGTCTGTGGATGCTGCAGACCCGCAACGGCAAGCGCACGGCCAAGTCGGCGCTGAAGATCGCCGTTGATCTGGCCTCCGAAGGCGTGATCTCGCAGGAAGAGGCCGTATCGCGGGTCGAGCCCGCCGCTCTGGACCAGCTGCTGCACCCGACCCTGGACCCCAATGCCGCCCGCACCGTCGTCGCGGCGGGCCTGCCGGCCTCGCCCGGCGCGGCCACCGGCAAGATCGTCTTTGACGCCGACGAGGCCGAGCGCCTGTCGCAGGTCGGCGACGCCGTCATCCTGGTGCGCGAGGAGACCTCGCCCGAAGACATCCACGGCATGCACGCGGCGCGCGGCATCGTTACAGCGCGCGGGGGCATGACCAGCCACGCGGCGGTCGTGGCGCGCGGCATGGGTCGGCCTTGCGTCTCCGGCGCCGGTGAAATCTCGATCAATGAGAAGGCCGGGACCTTCACCGCGCGCGGCCGCACCTTCAAGGCGGGCGAGGTCATCACCATCGACGGCGGCAAGGGCGAGGTTCTGGACGGCGCCGTGCCCATGATCGAGCCGGAGCTGACGGGCGACTTCCAGACCCTGATGGCCTGGGCCGACGGTGTGCGCCGCCTGAAGGTCCGCGCCAACGCCGAGACCCCGCTGGACGCCAAGACCGCGCGCGGCTTCGGCGCCGAGGGCATCGGCCTGTCGCGCACCGAGCACATGTTCTTCGACGAGGCCCGCATCGCCGCCGTGCGCGAGATGATCTTGGCTGATGACGAGCAAGGCCGCCGCGTGGCCTTGTCCAAGATCGCGCCCTTCCAGAAGGCCGACTTCGCCGAGCTGTTCACCATCATGAGCGGCCTGCCGGTGACGGTGCGCCTGCTGGACCCCCCGCTGCACGAGTTCATTCCGCACACCGACGCCGACATCGACGCCCTGGCCGCCGGTTCGGGTCTGGACGCCGCCAAGCTGAAGCGTCGCGCGCGTGAACTGCACGAGACCAACCCCATGCTCGGCCATCGCGGCTGCCGCCTGGGAGTCGCCTATCCCGAGATCTACGAGATGCAGGTCCGCGCCATCCTGGAGGCGGCGCTGGAGGTCAAGAAGGCGTCGGGCGTCGCCCCGATCCCCGAGATCATGCACCCGCTGGTCGCCCTGGGTCTGGAGATGAAGTTCCTGCGTGAACTGACCGACCGCACCGCCAAGGATGTCTTCGCCGATGCGGGCGACAGCGTCGAATACCTGGTCGGCACCATGATCGAACTGCCGCGCGCCGCCCTGCGCGCCGCCGATCTGGCCGAGCACGCCGAGTTCTTCAGCTTCGGCACCAACGACCTGACCCAGACGACCTTCGGCATCAGCCGCGACGACTCGGGTCACTTCCTGCAGGCCTATCTGGACAAGGGCATCTTCGAGACCGATCCCTTCGTGCGCCTCGATCAGGACGGTGTGGGCGACCTGATCCGCATCGCCGCCGAGCGCGGTCGCGGCGCCCGGCCGGGCATCAAGATGGGCATTTGCGGCGAACACGGCGGCGATCCGTCCTCCATCGCCTTCTGCGAGAGCGTGGGCCTCGACTACGTCTCCTGCTCGCCCTACCGCGTGCCGATCGCCCGTCTGGCGGCGGCCCAGGCCGCGCTGGCGGCCCGTTCCGGCGAGGAGCGCGAAAAGGACCGCTAGAGCCTGCTTCAGGCTTGAGCGTGCAAAGGCGGCCCCTCGGGGCCGCCTTTTTCGTGCCGGAATAAGGTCGTGGTCGGCATAACGCTGTGTGTGTCAAGTTGCACACGGGTGGGGGCGTGTATTCGATCTCATATGGAACGGCTGTGCGGGATGCCCATTTAACTACTCGCTGGATGGGGCTGGTGACCGCAGAAGTCACCGCATCTAGTTTTACTAGGAGTTATAGAAACAATGCGTAACATTCTTCTCGCTGCCGCCGCCATTTCTGCTCTCGCCGCTCCGGCCTTCGCTCAGTCAGGTCCGGACGCTCGTGGATACGGCTCGCTGGGCTACACGCATGTTGAAGGGGACAACGCCACGACCGGCGCCGTGACCGGCCGTCTGGGCGTGAACCTGAACCGCTACCTGGCGGTCGAGACCGAGGCCTCGGTCGGCGTCAAGGACGACGACTTCACCGTCGCCAGCGTCGACGGCTCGATCAAGCATGAATGGGACGCCGCCGGCTACGTGGTCGGCAAGTACCCGGTCAGCGACAAGCTGGAACTGTTCGCGCGCGGCGGCTACGGCCACACCGAGCTGAAGCAGGAGTTCCCGGGCGCTAACACCGACGTGGGCGGCGACAGCTGGAACTACGGCGTCGGCGCCAACTACTACCTGGACGGCAAGAATGGCGTCCGGGCCGACTGGACCCGTCGCGACTTCCGCGACAACGGCGGTGAAGCTGACGCCTATTCGGTCAGCTACGTGCGTCGCTTCTAAAGCCTGTTCCCCAGTCTGGCGCTGGATACGACGAAGGCCCGCTCCGGAAGGAGCGGGCCTTTTCGTTCGTCTGAGAAGGGGGTTAGGCCAGGCCCGGGGCGAGGGCCCAGCGCAGCGAGTTCTCGCCGAAGGGCTTGATGAAGAAGTCGCGGTAGCGCTCGAAGACCTCGATGATCTTCGTCTTCAAGTCCTGGGTCACCGACTCGCCGCGCTGACGTTTCAGCGCCGCCACGCAGTTGACCACGATGTCCTGATGGGCCGAACCGCCCATGTGCTTCAGCACCGTGGCCACGTCATGGGCCAAGGGATCGCTGAGCTTTTCTGCCCACGGTGAAACGGTCTGAGTCATTCGGGCGCCATCCCCCCTCGCTCTCAACACCTGTTACGGTTTGCAAAATTTTCCGAACAGTGCAAGCGCCGCCGGAAATATTGATTCCCGTTATCTGGCCTCAGGGGCGCTTTTGCACAAAAACCGTGCCCGCCGAGTAACCCGCGCCGAAGCTGCAGATCAGGCCGGTCTCGCCCGGGGCGAAGCCGTCGTGATGCAGGTGGAAGGCGATGATCGACCCGGCCGACGATGTGTTGGCGTACTCGTCCAGGATGATGACGTTCTCTTCCGGCTCGGGTTCGCGGCCCAGCACCTTCTTGCCGATCAGCGTGTTCATGTTGATGTTGGCCTGGTGCAGCCACATCCGCTTCAGGCCGTGCGGGTCCAGGTTCAACTCGGCGGCGTGGTCCAGGATCATCTCCGAGACCATCGGCACCACCTCCTTGAAGACCTTGCGGCCCTGCTGGACGAACATCTTGTCGCTGAGGCCGTCGGAGGGGATCGGTTCGTTCGCGCCCGTCGGCAGGGCGGCGCGGTTCAGGAAGCCGAAGTTGTTGCGAATGTTGTTCGAGAAGCTGGTCTTCAGCTTGGTGCCGACAATGTCCCAGCCGCCCGGTCCGGCCTGATCCTCGGCCTCGACGATGACGGCGGTGGCCACGTCGCCGAAGATGAAGTGGCTGTCGCGATCCTTGAAGTTCAGGTGGGCCGAGCAGATCTCGGGGTTGACCATCAGCACGGCCTTGACCGAGCCCGAGGCCACGAAGTCCGCCGCCGTCTTGATGCCGAAGGTGGCCGAGCTGCACGCTACGTTCATGTCGAAGGCGAAGCCCTCGATCCCCAGGGCCTGCTGCACCTCGATGGCCATGGCGGGGTAGGGGCGCTGCATGTTGGACGCGGCGCAGATGACGGCGCCGATCTCGCTGACCGGCTTGCCCCAGGCCTTGATGGCGGCCTGCGCGGCCTTCACGGCCATCTCGGCCAGGATCGACAGCTCGTCGTCGCCGCGCGCGGGCAGGTGGGGCAGCATCCGCTCGGGGTCGATGATGCCCGACTTGTCCATGACGAAGCGCGACTGGATGCCCGAAGCCTTCTCGATGAAGGCCTCCGAGGACGGCGTCTTCATCTCCAGTTCGCCGGCGGCGATGGCCTCGGCGTTCTCGGCGTTCCACGCCTCGGCCCAGGCGTTGTAGGCGGCGACCAGTTCTTCGTTCGAGATCGATTGCTCCGGCGTGAACAGGCCGGTGGCGGAGATGACGGCTTTTTGCACAGTGTAGTTCCCTAACGCTCGGCGCGCGGCGCCTCGCTGCATGAGGGAACATGGAGTCCCCGGCGCTCGACAAGTCTTATGTCGGCGCCTCGCGGCGAAGTTCGGGCGCCTCGCGGGCCGGACTCAGTCCGTTGCGATGACGAACTTTCTCAATAGGCCGGTGGAAGGCTGCGGTCGAGACTGGCCTTGATGCCGCGCCACCATCTGTTGATCCGACCGCGCGGCGGGGCGGGCAAGGGATGGTCGCGCGCCGCGATCAGGGCCTCGACCAGGTCCTCGGCCTCGCACGGCCAGCCGTCCGGGGTGACATAGACGGGATAGCCGATCAGGGCGGAGTGGATGACGGATTGCAGGCTGGCGCGGCGGGTGCGGCGCTCGAACGTCAGTCGGTCGTCGGTCAGGCCCCAGCCCGCATAGAAGGGCCGGCCATAGACGCTGACCGGCTTGCCCCGCATCAGGGCCTCGAACCCCGTGAGCGACGTCAGCGTCGCCAGCCGGTCGCAGGCGTTCAGGCAGTCGATAATGTCCAGGTCGTCCGCCGAGGCGTCGACCTCCTCCATCGCCGCATGGTCCAGCAGGCCGGGCCGGTTGCCCGCCGTCACGTCGGGGTGGTTGCGATAGATCAGGAAGGCCTCGGGATGATCCGCCCGCGCCGCCTTCACCAGCCCGGAGTTGGTGCGCAGGTCCGGCCCGCAGCCCATCATGATCGAGCGGTCGTTCTCGACCTGGCCCACGACCAGCAGGATCGACCTGTCTTTCGGCCAGTGGGCCGGGACGCCCGCCCCCTTCAGATTGTATTTCGACAGGCCCGCCTCGACCACGCGAACGCGCAAGCGCTCGGCCCGCGCCGCCTGATCCGGCGACGGCTCGCCCGCCTCGATCAGGCTTTCCAGGCGGCTGGGCCGGGTCGGGTCGTAATAGACGCCCTGATCGTCCAGAGCGACGGACAGGGCGCCGAAGAAGTCGGAGCCCAGGCCGCGCGATCGGATAAAGCCGTCCTCCATGCGCACGACCGCCCCCTCGAAGGCGTCGGCGGCGGCGCGGATCTGCGGCGTCTCCTTGCCGGCCCACCAGATCAGCTTGCCGTCCGTGGCCCGCGCATGGGCGACGGCGGCGGCGGCGCGCCAGAAATAGCGGACGCGGCCCTTGGGCGAGTTCAGCAGGCGGCGCACCGGTGGCCGCTTGGCCGGGGCGAAGCCGACGGCCGCCCAATCCCCCGCCAGCCGGTCGGCCCGGTCGCGCAAAGCGATCAGCCTTTCCAGCGCCGCCTCGGCCTCACATCGCCGGCCGGTGATGGGATCGACATAGCGGGTGTAGGCGATCAGGGCCGCCGCCGCGACCTGCTCCAGATCGCGCGCCACGCCGCGCCGCCCGGTCGACACCGCGTCCGTCGTCAGGCCCCATCCGGAATAGAAGGGCGCGCCGAAGCAGCGCACGGGCAGGCCCCGCAACAGGGCTTCGAACCCCAGGGCCGAGGTCACGACATAGACCGCGTCCACGGCCGCCAGCAGGTCAGCGGGCCGCACGTCGGTGTCGATCAGGGTGACGCCGTCCAACTGGGCCGCCGGGATGCAGCCTTGCTTGCGCCCCGCCGCCACGGCCGGGTGGCGCTTGACGATCAACTGGGCGCCGGGCTCGTCGCGCCGCGCCGTCGCCAGCATGTCCGAGAAGCTTTGCTCGCTGGCCAGGCCATAGCCGATGGAGGCGTCGCCGAAGGTTTGGTCCACGATCAGGACCCTGCGGCCGGGTTTCAGCACGGCGGGGTCCAGCGGCCCGCCCATATTGGTCTTGGACACCCCCGAGGCCACGATCGTGTCGATCAGGCCGCGCGCCCGGCTGCGCATCGTGGCGTCGAACCAGTCAGGCGCCGTCGCGATCAGTTGCTCCAGGCGACTGGGCCGGGTCGCGTCGTAATAGACGCCGATGTCGTCGACGATCAGGCTGAGACTAGTCGCCCCGCTCTCGCCGATGCCGACCGAGCGCAGGAAGCCGTCCTCCAGAGCGACATAGGGCTTGCCCTGCTTCTCCGCCCAGCGCCGCCCCGCCGCCGCCGTCGGCTTCATGCCCCAGCCCAGCACCGCCTCGGTCTGGACGCCCGGCAGGGCCGCCAACTCGTAGTCAGGCAGGAAGGCGGACAGAAACGGCGCCCTCAACACCCCCGGCGCACAGACCCAGGCGCGGGTTTTGGACGAGGGCGGAAGCGGTGCGGTCATGGGGTTTGTCTACGGTTTGCCGTAGCAGGACGCCACCCCCGCTCTTCCTTCGCCCCTTGTGGGAGAAGGTGGCAGGCGGAGCCTGACGGATGAGGGGTGTGAGCGCGCCCCCTATCCGAAAAGTGCTCCAAGCCAAGTCGCCAAATATTCAAACGGCGCCGCCGACACCCCTCATCCGAGCGCCTCCGGCGCCCACCTTCTCCCACAAGGGGAGAAGGGTCAGAGTCCCGCCAGCAATTCCTTAGCAGCATGAAGATGCAGCCGCTCCACCATCTCGCCCTCGACGCGGATGACGCCCAAGCCCTCGGCGTCGGGCGCGGCGAAGGCCGCGACCACGTTCTTCGCCCACTGCACCTCTTCGGCCGACGGCCCGAACGCGGCGTTGGCTCCCTCGATCTGCGACGGATGGATCAGGCTCTTGCCGTCAAAGCCGTAGAGCCGCCCCTGCGCGCACTCGGCCGCGAACACGGCCTCGTCCTTGATGCGGTTGAACACGCCGTCGATGACGCTCAGGCCGTTGGCGCGGGCATGGGCCACGATGGCCGCCAGCCAGGGCTTCAGCGGTTCGCGATCCGCCGAAGCGCCCGTCTTCAAATCCTTGGCCAGATCGTTGACGCCCAGCATCAGGCCGCTGAGCGCCCCGTCCGCCTCGGCGATGTCCTTCAGGTCCACCAGGGCGCGCGGCGTCTCGATCATGGCCCACAGATCGACGCCGGGGCGCAAGGCGCCCGAAAGGGCGTGAACCATGACGGCGCTCTCGACCTTGGGCGCGACGATCAGATCGACCGGCGCGTCGCGCAGGACCTTCAGGTCGTCGGCGCCCCAGGGCGTGTCCAACCCGTTGATCCGCACGCCCAGTCGCGGCCCGAAACCGCTCTCGCGCGCCGCCGTAACCGCCGCCGCGCGCGCCTCAAGCTTCATCTCGGGTGCGACCGCGTCCTCCAGATCCAGCACCGCCACGTCGCAGGGCAGGGTGCGCGCCTTCTCGATCGCCCTGGTATTGGAGGCGGGCAGGTAGAGGACGCTGCGCGCCCGCATCAGACGCGGCCTGTGACCGGCAGCAGGGCGCCGGTGATGGCTCGCGCTTCGGGCGAGGTCAGGAAGAGGATGGCCGCCGCCAGATCGGCCGGCGCGACCCACTTCTTCGGATCGGCGTCGGGCATGTCGGCGCGATTGGCCGCCGTGTCGATGATGGACGGCAGGACGGCGTTGACCGTGACCGAGGTCGCTTTCAACTCTTCAGCCAAGGCCTCGGTCAGGCGATGCACCGCCGACTTCGACGCTGCATAGGCGCCCATGCCGTGCGCGGCCTTCAGCGCGCCATTGGCCCCGACGTTGACGATCCGGCCCTCATTGGAGGTCTTCAGATGGGGCAGGGCGGCGCGGCTGGCGTTCAGGGCGGTGGTCAGATTCAGGGCGAACATGCGGCCCCATTCGTCGTCGCCGCCCTCGATCGCCTGCCAGATGAAGCCGCCGGCGATGTTCAGCAGAGCGTCCAGACGTCCGAAATGGGCCGCGACCGTCTCGATCGCCGTCTTCGCCGCCGCCGGGTCGGTCAGATCGACGCCGCCGACCTCCAGCACGCCCTCGGGCACGGCGTGGCCGCTGGCGTGGTCGATGACCGCGACCTTCAGCCCTTGCGCCAGCGCGGCCTCGACCACGGCCTTGCCCAGCACGCCGTGTCCGCCGGTGATCACCACGACCCGTTGGCTCATTGTCCCGCTCCCTTGAAGTTCAGGCGGCGGACCATAGCGGCGCCCGTGGCGCGATCAATCGGGGATCAGCCGGACCAAAGCCGCGCGGCGCCGCGCACGCCCGAGGAATCGCCCCACTTGGCCGCAAGGATTCGACCGCCCCAATGATCGGAAAAGGCGTGGCGGGCCACGACTTCAGGCAGGCGGTCGTACAGTTCGCCCACATTCGACATGCCGCCGCCCAGAACGAAGACCTCGGGATCGACCAGATTGACCACCATGGCCAGCATCCTGCCCAGCCGGTCTATATAGCGTTCCAGAGCCGCCGCTGCGCCCGCGTCGCCGCTGCGGGCGGCCTCCACGACGGCCTGCGCCTTCCAGGCCCGTCCAGTCGTCGTCTCGTGATCGCGCTGGAAGCCGGTGCCGGACACCCAGGTTTCGAGGCAGCCGCTCAGGCCGCACCAGCAGGCCGGGCCGGGCGCTTCTTCAGCGGCGGGCCAGGGCAGGGAGATATGGCCGATCTCAGCCGCCACGCCGTGCGCCCCCTCGACCAGCTTGCCGTCGATGACCAGTCCGCCGCCGCAGCCGGTGCCGACAATGACGCCGAAGACGCTGCTCGCGCCAGCCCCCGCGCCGTCAACGGCTTCCGACAGAGCCAGGCAGTTGGCGTCGTTGGCCAGCCGGACGGGGCGGCCGAGCGTCGCCTCCAGATCCTCGCCGAAGCGACGGCCGTTCAGATAGACGGAGTTGGCGTTGCGGATCAGGCCGGTGCGCGGCGACGGCGAGCCGGGAATGGCCAGGCCGACAGACCGTGCCGGCCCCGCCTCGGCCTCGACCCGTGTGATCAGGTCGGACACCAGGGCGAGAGCGGCGTCATAGCTTCCCGGATTGGGTTCGCGGATCCGCGCGGCGAAGTCGCCGTCGTCGTTCAGGGCGGCGGCTTCGACCTTGGTGCCGCCGAAATCGACCCCGATCCGCATCAGGCGGAAAACACCCTGGCCATCAGACGCTCCAGCGCCTCGGCGTCCACGGCGTCAAAGGCAGCCTTTTCAGTGGCGTCGATGTCCAGCACGGCGATCAGATCGTCCGAGGCGTCCAGCACCGGCACGACGATCTCGCTGGCCGAACGGCTGTCGCAGGCGATGTGGCCGGGGAAGGCGTGAACGTCCTCGACCACCTGGGTCTGGCGGGTCTTCGCCGCCGCGCCGCAGACGCCGCGCCCGAACGGAATACGCAGGCAGCCCAGCGTCCCTTGATAGGGACCGACCACCAATTCCTCAGGCTTCGTCTCGTCCACGACGTAGAAACCGGTCCAGAAGAAGGCGGGGAAGGCGTCCGCCAGCATGGAGGCGACGGTGGCCATTCTCGCCGTCCGGTTCGGCTCGCCGTCCAGCACCGCCAGAATCTCGGCCTCGACCTCCGCATAGCGTTCGGCCTTGTCGGCAGGGCGGTCGTCGCGGGCGACATAGGACATGGCGGCTCTCCTTCTTGAGACCGCCATATAGGCTCCGCCACCGCTCTACAAAGGGGGAGGCGGTGCGCAGTGAAAATTAGAACATAAAGGGAACAATTTACTTGAGGGGAACATCGACCGCGCGTTAGCTTCAGTCCATGCCTGTCCTGCAGGCTGGTTCAGGGGAGAGTAAAATGAGCAGCGCATCGCAGCCCGACGAGAATTTCGCGCGGCAACTGGCGTGGCTGGATCGTGAACTGAACCTGCGGGTCGAGGAAGCGCGGTCGGGTGATCCCGGCAACCGGGCTTTGGCCGTGGGTCTGCTGATCGGTCTGGTCGCGGGCATGACGCGCGGCGGGAAGGCGTCGTCGTGATCGCGCGTGCGGCGCCATCGGCGCTAAACCGCCTGAGGCTGGACGAGATCGATTGGTCGCGCTGTTCTGGCCGGGACCTGCACCGTCTGGCGGAGGGCGCCGCCGAGGCGGCTGCGCGAAAGAAGAAGGTTGTCGAGACCACCTGAGAGTGGCTCAACCCCTGCTTGAAAATCCGCGCGATTTTTCTGACCACCACTTGGTCGACCACCTAACGGTGCCTCAATCACATCCCTCCGCTTGCGAGGGGGGGGGCACGAAGAGCTAGCAGTGGTCATTGGTACGCGATCCGAAAGGCGACATATCAGGCAGCCGTTCTGCCGCGAGGGTACACGCGTCGCATGAGAGGCTTTCTCGTTCCTGCATCAGCCCCGCAGGACCAAAGGCAGGCCCTCTTTGGCGGTCATGACCCGAATATCACGATCGACGGCGCAGCGGACGACCGTTGCGCGTTCGCCAGGCGAACCATTTTCTGATCACTCCGGAGCGAGCTGAGCCGATCAACTAAACGTACGGAATCTGAACAACTGAAGTTCAGTTCTCGGAGGCTATGGGGCGACCCAAAAACAGGGCTCACACGGTTGCGAGAGCCTTACGCTTCGTTGGGGTGCATCCGGTGGAGGCGGTCACCACAAGGCAGATGCCCTCAGCTCTAGTTGATACACTGATGAGCTTAGACCCCGAACAAGCGCTCCAATACTTGGGTGATCCGAACACCTAAGTGGGCCGCTGCGCGCCAGTAGCGGTTATTGATCCAACGTCCAGAAGCGGACCTTGCCGCGGCGCTTTACCGGCTTGAACCCGTTTCTGATGGGGACGCCTCTAGGGCGGGGCGATCACGGACGCCCCCAGGAGCGAGGTCAGCCGAGCAGAGCGTCTCAACACTGCTTCTTCGCCGAGAATGTTTGCCGTGCCGCGCAATAGCGCATCCAGCGCCGCCATCGCGCCGGCGCCGCCCCCGCTCAAAACAAAGCCCGGCTTGCGCGGCACGATAATGCTGATGTCGCTGAGGGGCGTCAGCGGCGACTCCGGGCCGTCCGTCAGGCCGATGATAGGCGTGGTCAGCTTTCGAAATATCGCCGTCAAGGTCAGCGCCGGTTCAGAATATCGGGCGAAGACGATCTGGAGGGCGACGTCCTCCGGCCCAGCGTCAAGCACCCGGCGATTGACGCCCTCCACGCCGCTGCTGTCGACGACCGCCTCCACGTTCGGACGCAGGGCCAGCAGACAGTAGGCGGCATACTGGGCCAGGTAGGCGCTGCTTCCGAACCCTGCGATGAACACCTTGCGGGCGGTCGCCAGACGCGCGGAGGCCTGGGCGAACTGTCCCAGCCCCCCCAAGGGCGCGATCTGACGGATGCGCGTGGCGTCGTCGTCGAGAGACTGATTCCACGGGTCGCCGTTTGACCTCTGTTCGGCCATTACCTCGGAAAAATTTTCCAGAGATCGCAATGCCTGCCGCAACTCGCTGTGGAGACGCCGCTTGAGTTCGGGGTGACCATCCAGACCCAGCCGCGTACTGAACCGGTTGGCGGTGGCTTGGGACACACCGGCGGCCTCGGCAAGATCGGTCAGTCGCATAAGCGCCGCCTCATGGGGCGATGACAGGATCACGTCCGCCACGCGGCGATGGCCGTCGCTGAGCGAAGGATAGACCTCCGCGATCAATGCGATCAGTTGAGATTCGCGAGCAGTCGCAGAGAGAGAGTCATTGGGCGTCATGCCGGTATGATAATTTATTATCACGTAAATCGACACTACGAATAAATTGCTTCATCTCTCCCCGAAGTTCCGTGGAGTGCGCCCATCATGAAATCCTCCCTGTTGTATATTTGCGCGGCCCTCGCCCTATCGGGCGCCGGACCGGCGACGGCCAGTCCTTCCCAGCCCGAGGCGCCCCAGACGATCCGCCTGGTTTCTGAAGACGTCGATCGTTTCTGGACGGCGTATGATGCCGTTCGCGCGACCCCGGATCCGGACGAGCAGCGCCGATTGTTTCAGACCCTGTATCTCGACCAGAGCACGCCCGGCCTCTCCGCCTTCATGGCGGCCAAGGGCTATACGATCGACAATTGGCTCCACGCGATTCGACGCTACCCACGCTACTGGGAGACGGTCAGGCCGCGCACCGCCCTGGCTGCGGAGGCGCTGGATCGCACCGAGCCGCATCTCGAACGCCTGAGGGCCCTCTATCCGGGTTTACGTCCCGCAGGCGTCTATTTCGAAGTCGGCGCTCTACGTTCAGCCGGGACGACCCAGGACGACAAGGTCCTCATCGGCGTGGAAATGGCGACGGGTGACGAAAGCGTCGACATCTCCGAGATGCCGTCGGGATTGCAGAGGTTTTTCCAAACCTATTTCGCCAGCCGGCCGCTCGAGAATCTCGACCTGTTGATCACCCATGAGGTGGTGCACACCCAGCAGACAGGCGATCGCCGCACCCTGCTGGCGCAGGCTCTCTACGAGGGGGTCGCTGACTTCGTCGCGGAGAAGGCGACGGGGCGACTGCCCGACCTGCCCTATGTCGCCTTCGGCCCTGCCAATGATGCGGCGATCAAGTCGGCCTTCCGCCACGACATGGCCGGCGAGGATTTCAGCGGTTGGCTCTATAACGGCCCTGGCGGAGAGTTTGGCGTCGGCGACCTGGGCTATTACGTCGGCTACGCGATCGTCAGCCGCTACTATAGCCTCTCACCTGACAAGACAGAAGCGATCCGGACCCTGATCGAACTCGACTACGGCGACCAAGCCGCCATCGAGACCCTTGTCGCCGCCTCCGGCTATTTTGACGAGTGAGGGACTTCGAAGCCTGCAGTTCTAGGCCGCAGGAATGGAGACGAAATCCTCACGGGCATGTAACGACGATAGTCGGCGCCACTCCCTCTCCGAAGACGTTTGGTCACCGGAGCGCCAGATGCGGTCATCCACCCACGGCCAGAAAGGCGACGTTCCTCTGGGCGCGTCACTTTCAGCAATATACAGGAGATAGGACCACGGCGATTGGTTGAGCGCTCGCCTTGAGGCTTTCTCCCCTTGTAAACAATCCTAGCGCAGCCCCTCGAGCCGACCGCTGAGGTTTTCGGGCGCCGCGATGGTGCGCTCCCATTTGATCGACTTGAGCTGCCAAGCAGGATCCGCTGACTGCAGATCACGAAGCAATCCAGGGAGGTGGGCCGCCCCGTAGGTGACATAAATCCTGTTGGCCGGACTCTGAATGATCCGTGTGGCCAAAGCTCGGTTGCGATAGTCGAGGATCACACGATTGATCGGTTCGGCAGGCGCATCCTTGCTGGATATGGTGTTGACCATGCCTCGACACGCCGTGCCGATCAGCGCCCGTTGCCCTGGTGTCGCGCGGTCCAATGTTCCGATCAGGTTCGCTATGGTCGTGCTCGTTGTCTGATCATCACGCTCGCCCACCGAGCGGGCATAGGCGGCGAAGGAAGGATCGGTTCGGACCAGCCGGTCATACTCTCGTTTCAAGTCACCTGTTGTGACGTCGGCGATCACATGACGCCCGGGATGGAGCGCCTTGTCAGCGTCGAGAAGCGTGAAATATTTCAGCTGGAACTGGAGCCCGCAGGCCTTGCCGAAGGCGAGGTAGTTGTCCGACAGGTCGCCCCCGCCGGCGAGTGTCTGACGAAACCATGCGTCACCTTCCGGGTCCGGCGCGACGCCCTCATAAAAGAGGACGTAGCCGTCGTTCAGCGCACGCTCCAGATCGTAGACGACGCCCTTGTAAAAGCTCTCCGTCCCGATGTGCATCATCCCCTGGAAGACGACCGTCTTTTGGCCGTTCGAAAGCGTGGCCAGAGGCACGGTTACGGGGCGAAGCGCGGCATTGAGCGCCAAATAGTAGACCGGCGCGGTCAGCAGGATCGCCAGCGACGCGAAGCTCACAATGATCGTCAGCGCAAAGGTGCTTGCCCAATTATGGGCTCGTTGGCTGGCAAGCACCTTGCGCACCGCCCACGAGATCGGAAGGGCTACGACCGCCGCGATGATCACGAGCCCTGGAAGCGCCCACCAACCAACCTCCAAAACGACCGGAAGGCTGAGCAGTGCTCCGATCAGGAGCAGGAAGCTCAGTATCGCCCCAAGGCGGATCATCCATACCCGACTGCGGTCGATCATCTGCGCTCCGAACTTCAGGTCAGCCCTTCAGTGTCGGGCAGGTAATCCACAATGCCTTATCTCGCGGTTGGCTCGGCTGACCGAGGGGGCAATCTTCGCCGGGGACCGATTTGCATCAGATCGTCAGAAACGGCGATCACTGTCCAATGGCTGGCAGGTTCCGCTGAACGGCGTTTGCCCGGTGATCTGGATGTGTCCTACTCGACGATCAATGGTGATGTCCGGCCGATTAAGGCCGTTGAACCGGAAGCGGGCCTGGATTGTATCCCGCGACACCGACAGATTGCTGAGCTCATACCAGCCGTCATCGTTGCTACCATGGAGCGGCGGCACCATGTTTTCAGCCGGGCGAATCCGGCCGCGCGTCCCGTCGATCTCAATCGTCGCCGAGCTGTCGTGGGCCTGCCGACTCCAGTCGAAACCCTCTCGCGGCACATAGCGGTTCTTTTCTCCGTCCCACTCATAGCCGGTGCGCTGCTGTGACTCGAGCCGCTGCGCTTCGCCGTAGCAAAGCAGCGCGAAATGCTCCCTGTAGCCGTCGCGATCGTAGGAGGCCCCGTATCCGAACTCTGGCGGGGAGAATGCCTGCGCTTGTCCGGATGACGTATCCGAACTTCCGCACTCGCTTGGTCCAGCCTGGTTGATCGAGGCGTAGCGGCCATCCCGGGTCAGGATGGCGACGCACTCATCGCCTCGACGCCAGTAAGTGAGACGACCGTCGCCCATCGCTTCCGATCGTTCTGTCGCCTGATAGCCGCGTCGCTGAAGTTCTCCTTCCGCCTGTCCTGCCCGGGCGCCGACCATATCGCTCAAGCGACCAGGGGTCTGGGCGATCGCGGGAGCGGTGATGGTGAGGGCGATTGCAGTTCCAAGGCCGGCGACGAAGGGGGGCGGGGTCATCATCGGAGCATCTACATCAATGGAGCAGAGGAATAGGGCAATACAATCACAGTTCGATCACGCGGACGACCTTCCATCATCCGGAACTTCGCCCCGCCAAATTAGCTGATCAGTCCTGACGCAACAGGGACCAAAGACGAGAAGACAGCGCCGTTGCGGAAATGCTCCCAGGCCGCCACGGTGTGCCTGACGATCATATCCGGCGGCGGACATCGACATGAATCCCCTGACACTCCTGCGCTCAGTCGAGGACCTGCTTTATGAGGTCGTTTCTTGGCTGTTGTTCTACCCTCGCACCCTTCTGATGACTTTGCGCCATCCGATCCGAACGATGGACTATTCGGACCGGGAGCAACGAGACAAGCCGGAAAAACAGTATCTGGAAACATTGAGCCCGCCCCTGTTTCTTGTGCTCAGTCTCATCATCGCGCACGGACTGGAAGTAGCTGCGGGGCTCAACGAGTTCGAGATGAATTCCTCACTTGGCGCCATCGTCACAGGTAACCAGGAAAACCTCCTGGCGTTCAGGGCATTGGCCTTCAGTCTGACGGCGGTTGCGTTCGCCGCAGTGTCCCTCAGACTTCAGACGATCCGTCTCGACCGAGAGACGTTGCAGGCGCCGTTCTTCGCACAGTGCTATCTTTCGGGCGCGATGGCCATGGTTGTGGGCGTCGGAAGCATCGGCATTCGCCATCCGGGCGAGCTTCAGACGGTTGGCGGCGTCGCGCTGACTCTAGCAGGGATGCTCTGGTATCTGCGCGCGCAGTACAGCTGGCTTCGGGCTCGCGCGCACATAAAGGCCGCCACTGCGCTGTGCCTCGCTCTCGGCGTGGCCGGTTCCTGCTACGTCGCTGTGATCGCGATCGTCTGGCTGCTCTTGGGCGGCTCCACGTTGTCGACCGGGCCCATGTAATCTCACTCGGAGCTTCCGGAGCAGCGGGCAAAACATCGCTGACGTCGCACAAGCGCCAGGGGCGGACACTGATCTAACTGCCGGAAGCGGACGTTTGAGCATGGGGCGGGGGCGAATGTTCGAATATACGCCGACCGACATCCAACAGCGCCTCGCCAAGCTGGATTCGACGGCGACCGACTATCTCGAAGCCCTACCGACCTTCGTCTGGTGGACCGCACGCCGCAAGTAAGCGCCTTGCGCGTCCGCTATGGACGGGTCTCGATCGTCAGAGTCGGCAATCGCAGCCTGGAGTTTGTCTTCACGACCGAGACGAACTTCGGTGAGCTCACCTTCGAAGACATCGAAGCGGCGCGAGCAGTCTTCAGCGCAGACCCATTCCAAATGTTCCGCACCTATTGGGCGTGCGCACAGGGGACGTCGAGTCCATTCTGGACCGACTGTCTGCCGCCCAATCGGCGACGGCCGCATTCGCAGCGTCGCTGCTCAGGCAGACGGTATGAGCCACTCTTAGCTGGTTTTGAGCCAGTTCTAAGTGGTCTCGACAACAAGGTGGTAGGCCTGGAGGGACTCGAACCCCCAACCAGACCGTTATGAGCGGTCGGCTCTAACCATTGAGCTACAGGCCCCCGAAGCAGGGAGGACGTGCCTAGCAGGGGATGCGTCCGCTGCAAAGCCGCCGCTGACCTGTCGCGCTTTTCATGACGATGAACGGAACCTGCACGGGGGTCTTCTGCGTTCGTTCAGCTTGAAACGGCCAAGGTAGGGTCGTGGCTGGCGAAGACGCCTGGCCGATGGATTTCGACGGAGACGATGATGAACCGCACCGCACGCGCCCTGATGCTGGGCACGGCCCTGATGACCCTGGCGGTTCCCGCCGTCGCTTCCGCCCAGGCTACGGGCGCTTCTCCGATGCAGGTGCACGCCATGGCGCAACAGCCCGCCCTCAACCTGTCGGCCTTCGGCGAGGTCAAGGTCGCGCCGGATCAGGCGACGATCAACTTCGGCGTCGTCACCGAGGCCGCCACGGCCCAGGAGGCCATGGCCCAGAACGCGCAACAGATGACCCGCGTCGTCGCCGCCCTGCGCCGCGCCGGGATCGCCGAGCGCGACATCCAGACCTCGGGCCTGAACCTGTCGGCTCAGTATGACTATCAGCAGAACCAGCCGCCCAAGCTGCGTGGCTATCAGGCCCAGAACCGCGTCACGGTGGTCATCAACGACCTGACCAAGGTCGGCACGACGGCCGACGCCGTGGTCGCGGCGGGCGTCAACCAGATCGACGGCATCGCCTTCGGCCTGAAGGACGCCAAGGCGGCCGAGGATCAGGCCCGTCAGCTGGCCGTGCGCGCCCTGCAGGACAAGGCGCGGCTCTACGCCCAGGCCCTGGGCGTTCAACTGGGTAGCGTCCGCACCCTGACCGAGGGCGGCGGCTACATGCCGGAGCCGCCGCGCCCGATGTACGCTCGCGCCATGGCCATGGACGCCGGAAACGCCTCGACCCCGGTCTCCGCGGGCGAGCTGACGGTCCGCATCGACATCAGCGGCACCTACGACATCGGCCGCTGATCGGCTGAAACCAAGACGAGGGGAGGGCCTGCCGGGGACGGCGGGCCCTTTTCCATTTCCATTACCGCGGCTTCATTTGACGCTCGCCTTCCGCGCCCTATGCTCGCGGCAGGCCGCGCGTGGCCACTGACGGGACGGCCGGCTTTTTCATGAAACAGTTCTTCCTGACCATGCTCGGCGTCTTCGCCGGGCTCGTGGCCTTCTTCATCGTCCTGCCGATCGCGGCCCTTCTGTTCTTCGCGGCGGCGGCCGGTGCGTCCAAGCCCACCACGCCGGCCAACTCGGTGCTGGAGCTGGACCTGCGCGAGGGCCTGACCGACCAGCAGCCGACCAACCCTTTCGCGGCTTTCGGCGGGGGCGGCCTGTCGGTGGTTCACATTGTCGACACCCTGGCCCAGGCCGAGAAAGACGACAGCGTCAAGGTCCTGCTGGTTCGCGCGCCCGAGAGCGGCATGACGCCGGCCGCCGCCGACGAGGTGCGACAGGCGATCAACCGGTTCCGCGCCTCGGGCAAGACGGTCATCGCCCATAGCCAGGGCTTTATGCCTGTCGGCGCGGTGGTCTCCAGCTACATGGTGGCGGCCAGCGCCGATCAGCTGTGGATGCAGAACACCGCCAACTTCCAGGTGACGGGTCTGGCCAGCGACAGCCTGTTCCTGGGCCGCGCCTTCCAGAAATACGGCGTGCAGGCCGAGTTCGAGCAGCGCTACGAGTACAAGAACGCCGTCAACGAATACACGCAGAGCGACTATACCGGTCCGCACCGTGAGGCGATGCTGGCCTGGATGACCTCCATCTACGACAGCGCCCTGGCTAATACGGCGCATGACCGCAAGGCCACGCCCGAGGCGCTCAAGGCGACCATCGAGGCCGGTCCCTATTCCGCCGAACAGGCCCTGTCGCTGAAGCTGGTCGACAAGATCGGGCAGGTCGAGGACGCCGAGGCCGCCGCCAAGGCCAAGGCGGGCAAGGACGCCAAGATCATCAAGTTCGGCGACTACGCCTCTATGCAGGGCGCGCGCAACGGATCGGGCAAGTCGGCCATCGCCATTGTCGGCGGCGAGGGCGCGATCATGACCGGACGCGGCCAGAGCGCGTCGCCCTTCGGCTCGGGTTCGGACATCCGGTCGGACGACACGGCCAAGGCCATCTATGACGCCATCGAGGACAAGGCCGTGAAGGCCATCGTCTTCCGCGTCTCCTCGCCGGGCGGCTCGCCCGAGGCGTCTGAGCAGATCCTGGCCGCCGTGCGCGCAGCCAAGGCGGCGGGCAAGCCGGTGGTCGTGTCCATGGGGTCCTATGCGGCTTCGGGCGGCTACTGGATCAGCTCGGAAGCCGACTGGATCGTGGCCCAGCCCTCGACCCTGACCGGCTCCATCGGCGTCTTCGGCGGCAAGTTCGTGCTGGCCGACGCCCTGGGCCGCTTCGGCCTGGACATGCGCGGCCTGTCGGTCGGCGGCGACTACGCCGACGCCTTCTCGCCGGTGCAGGGCTTCGATCAGGGCCAGCGCGCCGCTTTCGCCGCCTCGATGGACCGGGTCTACGAAGAGTTCGTCGCTCGCGTCGCCAAGGGCCGCAAGCTGCCGGTCGAGCGCGTGCGCGAAATCGCCAAGGGCCGGGTCTGGACCGGGGCACAGGGCAAGGCGCTGGGTCTGGTTGACGAGCTGGGCGGCCTCAACGAAGCCATCATCAAGGCTCGCAAGCTGGCCAATATCCCGACCAGCGAGTCCGTGCGCTTCAAGCGCTTCCCCACGCCGCAGTCGCCGTGGGAGGCCCTGGCCAGCGCCTTCGGCGCCTCGGGTCAGGCGGCGGACGCCATGGTCTCGGTGGGGCGGGTCATGGGCGATCCGGCGGCCCAGGCCATGCTGAACCGGGTCGAGGCAGAGCGCCTGCGCAGCCGCGGCGCGGTGGTGCTGGCCGACCAGCCGGCGTTTTGATGGCCGCAACCGCGAAAAGACCCTGACTGATGCGTGATGTCGCAGTCCATTGACCGTTCAGGTCGATGGACCGACATTGGGTTTGAGGCGTTCCTTCATCGGCGCGCCGCGAAAGGCAGTTCCATGATCCAGTCCGACCCCTTTGTTCAGATCGGCTTCAACGCCCGACGCCGCACCGGCGGCGGCCTGCTGGCGCCCTTCGTCTGGCTCGGCGGCCTTGTGGCCACGGCCATCGCCCTGACCGTGGGCGCGGTTCTGGCCGTGCTGACCGCTGCGGCTGTCGCGGTGATCGCCCTGATCGCCGGGGTGGTGGTCTTCTTCGCCGGCTTTGCTTTCCGCGCTCGTCGCGCCCGCGCCGCCACGACCCGTCGCGACGAGGGCGTGATCGACGCCCAGAAGGTCGGCGACACCTGGGTCGCCTATGGCTGGGAACGCGAAGGGCGCTGATCGGGCGCCATGCCGAGCTTCATCGACGCCCCGTCTCCCAATTTCAACGCCCGGCGCGGTCCGCCGGACATGCTGGTGCTGCACTACACCGGCATGAGGACGGCTGACGAAGCCGTCGCCCGGCTGCGCGACCCGGTCGCCGAGGTCTCGGCCCACTATGTCGTCAACGAGAATGGCGTGATCCTGCGTCTGGTGCCGGAAGAGCGCCGCGCCTGGCACGCCGGTCGCGGCGCCTGGCAGGGCGAGACCGACGTCAACGCCGCCTCCATCGGGATCGAGATCGTCAATCCGGGCCACGAGTTCGGCTACCGCGCCTTTCCCGAGGCGCAGGTTCAGGCGGTGATCGACCTGGTCGCCGACATCCGCTCGCGCTGGACCATTCCCGACGCCCGCATCATCGGCCATTCCGACGCCGCGCCTGACCGCAAGCAGGATCCGGGCGAGCTCTTCCCGTGGCGGCGTCTGGCCGAGGCCGGGCACGGCCTGTGGTTCGATCCCGCCGCCGAACGCGTCGCCGCCCTGGGCGCCGACCTGTCGCCGGGGGACGAGGGGCTGGGCGTCATCGTCCTGCGTTCGGGCCTGCACCGACTAGGCTACGCTCTGAAGCCGGGCGGCGACTATGACGACGAAACGCGCCTGACGGTCGAGGCCTTCCAGCGCCACTGGCGGCCCGACCGCATCGACGGGATCGCCGACGGCGAGACCCGTGCCCGCCTGGTCGGCCTGCTTCAGTTGGCCTCGGTCGAGAGCGTCACCGGCGTTCTGGATTGACGCGCGCCCCGTTCGCGCGCACTTAGCCCCCGCCAGACGGCCGGGCGGTCGCGGCGAGAGCTTGCTCTTGTCGAGGAAAGTCCGGGCTCCACGGTGAAGAGGCGGCGGGTAACTCCCGCCCGGGGTGACCCGAGGGATAGCGCCACAGAAAGCAAACCGCCTGGGTTCCGGCCCGGGGAAGGGTGAAAGGGTGGGGTAAGAGCCCACCGCGTCGGCGGCAACGTCGGCGGCATGGCAAGCCCCGCCTGGAGCAAGACCGAATAGGGACGTCGCGCGGGCCAAGATTCGTTCTGGGCCGCAGGGTTCACCGCCCGAGGCGTCCGGGTAGGTCGCGAGAACCGCTCAGCAATGGGCGGTCCAGAGGAATGATCGTCGCCGCCTTTCGGGGCGGAACAGAACCCGGCTTACAGGCCGTCTGGCATTTTTGTTTGGGCCTATCGGCCTTTGGCCTGCTTGAGGCCCGTTTTCATTTCATGTCCGCCGTCATCCTCGGGCTTGACCCGAGGATCGGGCCATCCGCCGGCTCGACATCTCTCAAGCATTGAGCGCGCCTCCACGCTCGATCCTCGGGTCAAGCCCGAGGATGACGGCGGCGGTGGGGTGGAAGGCCACCGCATTAACCCCTGCGTTGAAAACATGGCGGAAAAAGCAGTCCACAGGCTGTGAATACTCTTAATGTTGCTTGTATGTTCTCTTTTTTGACTGTGGGAACCGTTCGGCGAACTGCAAATTTGGTTAAAGGGTGTCAACTAATCCCATTGAGGCCCATCTGATCCCATGCTATCCCACAACCTCATGAGTAGGGGCTGTCGCCCGACGCGTGGTGTCATCAACGGATTTCAGGGACGGGCCGAGGGGCTCGATTGGGGCAGGGCGTGTTTCTCTCGACCTACGAGAAGCAGCTGGACGGCAAGCGCCGTCTCCTGATCCCCCAGGAATTCCGCACGGCTGAAAACGGCGCCGAGCATGGCGTCTTCTGCTTCCCCTCCATCGAGGCCGACTGCCTGGAAGCGGGCGGCGACAAGCTGTTCGCCGAATATCGCGCCGTCATCGAAAGCCTGCCCTTCGGCGATCCCTACCGCTCCGCGCTGGAAGCTTCGATCTTCGGCGAGCAGAAGCCGCTGGCCTATGACTCGGCGGGCCGCATCACCCTGCCGGAACACCTGTGCGCCGAGGTCGACCTGTCCGACACGGTCGTCATCTACGGCGTCGGCGAGCGCTTCCAGATCTGGAACAAGGACAGGTGGGCCGCGCACCGCGCCGAGCAGCGTCGCATGGCGCGCGAGGGCCTGAAGCAGTTCGGCGAAATGCGCCGTCAGGCGGCGGCCGCCAAGACCGGGGGCGCGGCATGACGTCTCCGCACGCCCCCGTCCTGCTGGCCGAAGTTCTTGAAGCTCTGAACCCGCAACCCGGCGACGTGATCGTCGACGCCACGTTCGGCGCCGGCGGCTATACCCGCGCCATTCTGGAGCGCGGCGCCCAGGTCATCGGTCTGGACCGCGACCCGACCGTCCAGCCGCACGCCGACGCGGTCGCCGCCGCCTGGCCGGGTCAGTTCCAGCTGATCCGCACCCCCTTCTCGGGCCTGGCCGAGGCCTTCGCCAAGAGCGGCAAGGCCCAGCTGAACGGCGCTGTCTTCGATATCGGCGTCTCGTCGATGCAGCTGGATCAGGCCGAGCGCGGCTTCTCCTTCATGCGCGACGGGCCGCTGGACATGCGTATGGGCGATACGGGGCCGACCGCCGCCGACATCGTCAACACCTGGGATCACGGGCCGATGGCCCATATCTTCAAGCAGTACGGCGACGAGCGTCAGTCGGGTCGCGTCGCCACCGCCATCCTGCGCCGCCGCGTCGAGCAGCCCTTCAGCCGCACCCTGGATCTGGCCGAGGTGGTCGAGAAGGCTCTGGGCGGGCGTCGCGGCGCGGCCATTCACCCGGCCACTCGCGTCTTCCAGGCCCTGCGCATCGCCGTCAACGACGAGCTGGGCCAGCTGGAGCGCGGTCTGGAAGCCGCCGAGGCGACCCTGGCGCCGGGCGGCCGTCTGGTCGTCGTCACCTTCCATTCGCTGGAAGACCGCATCGTCAAAGCCTTCCTGACTGAGCGCACCGGCAATGCTCCGGGCGGTTCGCGTCACGCCCCGGTCGCGGTGGAGCTGCGCAAGCCCAGCTTCGACCTGATGTTCAAGGGCGCCAAGGAGGCGGGCGAGGCCGAGCTGGCCGCCAACCCGCGCGCCCGGTCCGCCCGCCTGCGTGCCGCGATCCGCACCGAGGCTTCGGCCTGGGGTGCTATCGGAGGGAAGCGCGCATGATCGCCGTTCCCGTTCCGGTGAAGCGCCTGTTCGACTGGAAGGTCCGCGGCGTGCGCTGCGTCGAGATCATCGGCGTGGTCTGCGTCGCCGCCCTGGTCTTCTCGGTCTATATCGCCAAGGCCGCCGCCGCCCGCGAAAGCGCCGAGATCAGCCGTATCGAGAGCGAGATCCGCGAGAACCGCCAGCGGGTCCGCCTGCTGCGCGCCGAGGCGACCCGGCTGGAGCAGCCTGCGCGGCTGGAGGCTCTGTCGCGTGAAATCGGCCTGGGGCCCGTTGATGTGAAGAAGCAGGCGGTCGAGGCCGGTCTGCCCGCCATCGCCCCGCCCTCGGCCGTCGTCGCTGCGGCCGCGCCTGTCGCCGCCGCCCCTGCCGCGCCCGTCGCTGCACCCGTCGCCGGGGAGAGCCTGCATTGAGCGTGCATGACCACCACGGCATGGACTATCGCCGCCCCGCGCCGGGCCGTCCGCAGCCGCGCCCGCAAGGCCCGTCGGTGGGTGGGCTGTTCGCCGCCTGGGGCCGCTGGGTCGCCAACTGCGTCTGGTGGATGGAGCATTCGTTCGAGCGCGCCCGCGCCGATGGTCGTCCCGAGGAAGACACCCGCGTTCGAATCTTCCTGATCATGGCGGTTTTCTGCGCGGTCTTCGCCTGTCTGGCCCTGGGCGCGGCCCACGCCGCCCTGTTCGCGCCGCGCGGCGCGGCGGGCGCGGGCTTCAACCCCAATGCCCTGACGCGCGCCGATCTGGTGGACCGCAACGGTCAACTGCTGGCCACCAACATCACCCACTACGGCCTTTACATCGACCCGCGCGAGATCTGGGACCCGGCCAGCGCCAAGGTCCAGCTGCGTCGCGCCCTGCCGCGCGTCTCGGCCCAGCGTCTGGATCGCGTGCTCAGCGGTGATCGTCGCCTGCTGGTCCTGAACGGCCTGACCCCGTCCGAGCGCGGCGCCGTCCACGCCCTGGCCCTGGGCGGCGTCTCGTTCGAGCCCGAGGACCGCCGCGTCTATCCGCTGGGCACCTCTGCGGCGCACCTGATCGGCCGCGCCGACACGGGCGGCGAGGGCGTGTCCGGTTCGGAGCTGGCCTTCAACCAGGAAATCCGCGCGGCGGGCGCCGCCGGCGAAGACTTCCAGCTGTCCATCGACCTGCGCGTCCAGGGCGTGGTCGAGAACGAACTGGCCGCCGCCGCCGAGGCTGCCGGGGCCAAGGGCGCCGTCGCCGTGGTTACCGACGTCCAGACCGGCGAGGTCCTGGCCATGGCCAGCTGGCCGACCTACGACGCCAACCGCCGCAACAGCGCGCCCGAAGAGGCCCTGCTGAACCGCGTCACCTCGGGCCACTATGAAATGGGCTCGGTGTTCAAGAGCTTCACCGTCGCCGCCGGCATCGACACCGGCCGGGCTGACATGAACACCCTGTTCGACGCCTCGCAGGCGCTGCAGATCGGCAAGCGCCGCATCAAGGACTTCCACGCCACCAACAAGGTGCTGACGCTGGAGGAAGTCTATCTGCACTCGTCCAATATCGGCACGTCGCGCCTGGCCGTCGAAATGGGCGGGGACGTGATGCGCGACTACTTCCAGCGTCTGGGCCTGCTGGACGCCGCCCCTATCGAGCTGAAGGAATCGGCGCGCCCGTCGCGGGTGCGCAAGTGGGACGACAGCACCCTGGCCTCGCTGTCCTTCGGCTACGGCATCATGGTCACGCCGATCCAGTATGTGGCCGCCTACGCCTCGCTGGCCAACGGCGGGCGCTATGTGCCCCTGACCCTGCGCAAGGGCGGTTTGCCCAACGCCCGCACGCGTCAGGTCGTCTCGCCCGAGACCTCGGCCACCATGCTGGACCTGATGCGCCGCAACGTGACGCGCGGCTCGGGCCGGTTCGCCGATGCGCCGGGCCTGCGGGTCGGCGGCAAGACCGGCTCGGCCAACAAGCTGGTCAACGGCCGCTATGACCCGACCCACGCCGTCGGCTCCTTCGCCGCCGTCTTCCCCGCCGACGGCCCGGTGACGGCCAAGCGCTATACGATCTTCGTCCTGGTGGACGAGCCGTCCTCCTATCCGCGCACCGGCGGCTATGTGGCCGCGCCCGCCGTCGGCAAGATCGCCGACCGCATCGCGCCCTTCCTCGGCGTCGAGCGCAAGGCCGACCGCTGGGCCACGGCCCTGGGCGAAAAAATCCCCGAGTTCCAGGACGTCGAGGGCGACGGTCGATGAGCGCTCTTCGTTTGTCAGAACTGCTCCGTCGCGACGTGAGTTCGGACCCCGAGATCACCGCCGTCACCGCCGACAGCCGCAAGGTCGTCCCCGGCGCCCTGTTCGTGGCCCTGCCGGGCGCGTCGGCCGACGGTCGCGCCTTCATTCCGCAGGCCCTGGCCAAGGGCGCCGCCGCCATCCTGGCCCCCGCCGACACGCCTGCGGGCGCCGCGCCCCTGCTGGTCGCCTCGGGCGACGTGCACCGCGCCTATGCGCTTGCCGCGCGCAGCTTCTACGGCGCCCAGCCCAAGACCTGCGTGGCTGTCACCGGCACCAACGGCAAGACCTCGGTCGCCAACTTCTGCCGCCAGATCTGGGCGGGCCTCGGCCTCAAGTCGGCCAGCATGGGCACGCTCGGCGTCGTCGGTCAGAAGGGGGACAAGACCTACGCCCTGACCGGCCCCGGCCTGACCAGTCCCGACGCCGCCGACGCCGCCCGCCTGCTGGCCGAACTGGCCGCCAAGGAGGTGACCCACCTGGCGCTGGAAGCCTCGTCGCACGGCATCGAGCAGCGCCGTCTGGACGGGGTGGCCATCCGCGCCGCCGGCTTCACCAACCTGACCCAGGACCACCTCGACTATCACGGCACGATGGAGAGCTATCGCGCCGCCAAGCTGCGCCTGTTCGAGGCCCTGCTGCCGCGCGGTCGCACCGCCGTCCTGAACGCCGACTCTGACGCCTATTCGGCCTTCGCCTCGGCCTCGATCATGGCCGGCCTCGGCGTCATGGGCGTGGGCGAGCGCGGTCGCGACCTGTCGCTGATCGCGCGCCGGGCGACGCCGGAAGGCCAGCGCCTGACCATCGACGCGCGCGGCCGTATCCACGACATCCTGCTGCCCCTGGCCGGCGCCTTCCAGGCCTCGAACGCCCTGGTCGCGGCGGGCCTGTGCATCGCGGGCGGCGAAGACCCCGACCGGGTCATCCTGGCGATGGAGTTCATCCAGGGCGCGCAAGGCCGTCTGCAACGCATCCCGGGCGAAGGCTCGCGTGGCGGCGAGGTCTATGTCGACTACGCCCACACGCCTGACGGTCTGGAGACGGTGCTGAACGCCCTGCGTCCCCACGCGACGGGCAAGCTGATCGTCGTCTTCGGCGCCGGCGGCGACCGCGACCGCGCCAAGCGGCCGATGATGGGCGAGATCGCCGGGCGTCTGGCCGACGTGGCCATCGTTACCGACGACAATCCGCGCTCGGAGGACCCCGCCGCCATCCGCGCCCAGGTCCGCGCCGGCTGCCCCGACGCTCTGGAAATCGGCGACCGCCGCGAAGCCATCCGCCACGCTGTATCGCTGATGCGCGAAGGAGATGTGGTGGTGATCGCCGGAAAAGGGCATGAACAGGGACAGATCGTCGCCGGGGTCGTGCATCCCTTCGACGACGCCACCGAAGCGACCGAAGCCCTGCGCGATCATGCCTGACACCCAAACGCCGCTCTGGACCGCCGAAGCCATCGCCTCGGCGACCGGCGGCCAGCTCCACGGACCCGACGCATCCCAAGAAATTGGCGTCTCGGGCCTGACCTACAACAGCCGTGAAATCCAGCCGGGCGACCTCTTCCTGGCCCTGCACGGCGCGCGCGACGGGCATGAGTTCGCCGCCGCCGCCTTCGCCGCCGGGGCCACCGTCGCCCTGGTCGACCGCCCCGTCGAGGGCGGGCCCTACGTGCTGGTCCCCGACACCCTGAAGGGGCTTGAGGCGCTGGGCGTCGCCGCCCGCGACCGCGCCCGCCTGCGCGGCGCCGTCACCGGCAGCGTCGGCAAGACCAGCGTGACCCAGGCGATCAAGGCCGGTCTTGATCTGGCCGGTTCCGCCCACGCCTCGATCAAGAGCTACAACAACCATATCGGCGTGCCGCTGACCCTGGCGCGGATGCCGCACGGCACCGACCGCGCCGTGTTCGAGATCGGCATGAACCATCCGGGCGAGATCGGCCCGTTGTCGGCCTTCGTCCGCCCGCACGCCGCCTGCGTCACCACGGTCGGCCCCGTCCACATCGAGGCCTTCGCCGACGGCGAGGCGGGCGTGGCGCGCGAGAAGGCCGCCATCTTCCAGGGCCTGGTCCCCGGCGGGATCGCCGTGGTCAACGCCGCCGACGCCCACGCCGACATCGTGCGTCAGGGCGCGCTGGACGCCGGGGCGACCTTGCGCACCTTCGGTCATGACGCGGGCTGCGACGCCCGCCTGCTGGGCTTCACGCCCGACAGCGAGGGCGCGACCGTCGTCGCCGAGCTGGACGGCCAGCGCATCGAATATCGGCTGGCCCAGTCGGGCGTCCACTGGGGCCTGAACAGCCTCTGCGTCATCCTGATGCTGCAGGCGCTGGACGTGTCGCTGGACACGGCCTTGCAGGCCCTGGCTGGCTTCCAGCCGCTGGCGGGCCGGGGGCAGATGAAGACCGTCGCCATCCCCGGCGGCGCCTTCACCCTGATCGACGAGAGCTACAACGCCAATCCGCTGTCGATGAAGGCGGGCTTCGTCAGTCTGGGCGCCAAGCCCGTGGGGCAGGGCGGTCGCCGCGTCGTCGTCCTGACCGACATGCTGGAGCTGGGCGAGCACAGCCGCGCCCTGCATGAAGGCCTGGCCCCGGCCATCGAGGCGGCGGGTCTGGATCTGGTCCACGCCGCCGGACCGCAGATGCGCCAGCTTTACGACATCCTGCCGCCGTCGCTGCGGGGCCAATGGCGCGAAACCGCCGCCGAACTGGCCGCCGAGGCCGCCGCCCTGGTCCAGCCGGGCGACGTGGTCATGGTCAAGGGATCGAACGGGTCGCGGGCCTCGCTGGTCGCGGCCGCGCTTGCAAAACTCGGCCCCGCCGAACAAGAGGCGCGCGACGCCGCCGGGGACCAAGGAAAGTCCGCTTAAATGTTCTACCTGCTCTATCTTTATTACGCGGACATTGCGCAGGAATATCCCCTGCTGCACCTGATCCAGTATCAGACGGTGCGCGTCGCCTTGGCCATGGCCACGGCCATGATCGTCGCGGTCGCCATGGGCAGCCGCTTCATCAACTGGATCCGCGCCAAGCAGGGCCGGGGCCAGCCGATCCGCGAGGACGGCCCGGTTTCGCACCTGTCCAAGGTCGGCACCCCGACCATGGGCGGCCTGATGATCCTGGCGGGCATCGGCGTGGCGGTCTTCCTATGGGGCGACCTGACCAATCCCTATATCTGGATCGTCTCGGGCGTCACGGCGGCCTTCGGCGTCCTGGGCTTCATCGATGACTACGCCAAGGTGACCAAGCAGACCTCGGCGGGCCTGACCTCGAAACAGAAGCTGGCGGCCCAGGCCGTCGTGGCCGTGATCGCGGGCGTTCTGACCGTGGTCTGGATGACCTATTCGCCGACCTCGCCGGGGTTGGAAACCTCGATCGCCTTCCCCTTCCTCAAGGCCATCCTGCTCAATATCGGCTGGTTCTATGTGGCCTTTGCCGCCTTCACCATCATCGGCTTCTCCAACGCCGTGAACCTGACCGACGGTCTGGACGGCCTGGCCATCGTGCCGGTCATGATGGCGGCGGGCGCCTTCGGCATCATCTCCTATCTGGTCGGCAACTTCGTCTTCGCCGAGTATCTTCAGGTCCACCACGTACCGGGTTCGGGTGAACTGGCCATCTTCTGCGCCGCCATGATCGGCGGCGGCATGGGCTTCCTCTGGTACAACGCCCCCCCGGCCAAGATCTTCATGGGCGACACCGGCTCTCTGGCCCTCGGCGGCGCGCTCGGTTCCATCGCCGTGGCCACCAAGCATGAGCTGGTGCTGGGCATCGTCGGCGGCCTGTTCGTGGTCGAGGCGGCCTCGGTCATGATCCAGGTCGGCTACTTCAAGCTGACCGGCAAGCGCATCTTCCTGATGGCCCCGATCCACCACCATTTCGAAAAGATGGGCTGGCCGGAATCCACCGTCGTCATCCGTTTCTGGATCGTCGCCGCCATGCTGGCGCTGCTCGGTCTGGCCACGCTGAAGCTGCGCTGATCCCATGATCCCGGCACCCGGCTTCGAGGGGCGTCGCGTCGCGGTCTTCGGCCTGGGCCGGTCCGGGATCACGGCGGCGCGCGCGCTTCAGGCCGGCGGCGCCGTCCCCGTCCTGTGGGACGACGGCGTCTCGGGCCGGATGCAGGCTGCGGCGGAAGGCTTCCTCGTCGAGGACCTCACCCGCGCCGACTGGTCCAGCTTCGCCGCCCTGGTCCTGTCGCCCGGCGCGCCCCTGACCCACCCCAAGCCGCACTGGACCGTCGAGCGCGCTCATGCGGCGGGCTTGCCGGTCATCGGCGACGTCGAACTGTTCGCCCGCGCCCTGGACGCCCTGCCGCAAGGCCGGCGTCCCCGCGTCGTCGCCATCACCGGCACCAACGGCAAGTCCACGACGACGGCCCTGATCGGCTGGGTGTTGAAGTCTGCGGGCCTGAGCGTCCACATCGGCGGCAATATCGGCATCGGCGTCCTGGCCCTGCCGGCCCCGACGCCCGACGCCGTCTATGTCATCGAGGTCTCGTCCTACCAACTGGACCTGACCACGACCTTCGCGCCCGACGTGGCCATCCTGACCAACATCAGCCCCGACCATCTGGATCGCCACGGCGGCATGGAAGGCTACGTCGCCGCCAAGCGCCGCATCTTCCAGTCGCAGGGCGCAGACGCGCTGGCGCTTGTCGGCGTGGATGAAGCCTGGGGGCAGGGGATCGCTGCGGACTTGCGAGAGCACGGCCGCCGCGTTTGCACTGTTTCCACCCGCTCCGTCATCCCGGGGGCGGACGCACAGCGTTCGGAACCCGGGACCCAGACGGCTGCTCATGTCGCCGAGGCCTGGGTTCCGGGTTCGGCTACGCAGCCCCGGAATGACGGCATTGAAGCGGCGCCGGGTCTGCTGACCGCCAACGGCCAGTTCATAGCCGACCTCTCCGCCGCCCGCTCTCTGCCCGGCCGTCACAACGCCCAGAACGCCGCCTTCGCCTATGCCGCCGCCCGCGCGCTGGGCGTGTCGCACGATGCGGCGGTCGAGGGCCTGCTGACCTTCCCCGGTCTGGCGCATCGCATGGAGGCCGTGGGCCGCCTCGGTCCCATCCGCTTCATCAACGACTCCAAAGGCACCAACGCCGACGCCGCGCGTCAGGCCCTGGCCTCCTACCCCTCCGTCTTCTGGATCGCGGGCGGCAAGGCCAAGGAGGGCGGCATCGACAGTCTGCGCGACCTCTTTCCCCACGTCGCCAAGGCCTACCTGATCGGCGAGGCCGCCGACGCCTTCTCCGTCACCCTGGCCGACACGCCCCACGTCGTCGCCCACACCATGGAGCGCGCCGTCGAACTGGCCGCCGCCGATGCGGCAAAGGCCGGCGGCGAGCAGGTCGTCCTGCTGTCGCCCGCCTGCGCCAGCTTCGATCAGTTTCCTGACTTCGAGGTGCGGGGCGAAGCCTTCCGCGCCGCCGTGCTGGCGCTGGGCGCCAAGCCTGAGCCCGCCGCATGAGCCAGAGCTACAGCCATCCCTTCTCGCGCAATGATCAGAGCCTGATCGCACGCTGGTTCTGGACCGTGGATCGTGGCCTGCTGGGCGCGGCCCTGACCCTGGTGGCCCTGGGCGTGTCGCTCAGCTTCGCCTCCAGCCCCGCCGCCATCCTAGCCGACGAGTCGATTACCGATCCCTTCCACTATTCCTGGCGGATGATCGTCTGGGCCTCGATGGGCACGGGCCTGATGCTGACCACCTCCCTGCTGTCGCCGCGCGGGGTGCGGCGGATCGCGGTCCTGGCCCTGTTTGGGGCCATCGTCGTCATGGCGGCCCTGCCCTTTATCGGGGACACGGTGAAGGGCGCGGCGCGCTGGGTGAACCTCGGCCCGTTCAGCCTGCAACCGTCCGAGTTCGCCAAGCCCAGCCTGATCGTCTTCGCCGCCTGGATGTTCGCCGAGGCGCAGAAGGGGCAGGGGGTTCCCGGCGTCAGCATCGCCTTTGGCCTCTGGGCCCTGACGGTCGGCCTGCTGCTGATCCAGCCTGACATCGGCCAGACCCTGTTGATCACCACCACCTTCATGGCCGTCTTCTTCATGGCCGGGGTGCCGCTGAAATGGGTGGCCGTCATCGCCGCCATGGGCGCGGGCGGGGTGGTGTCGCTGTATTTCACCTTCAGCCATATGCGCGACCGTCTCAGCCGCTTCCTGTCGCCAGAGACGACCGACACCCACCAGATCGACCGCGCCTCCGAGGCCATCCGCGCCGGCGGTCTGGTCGGGCGCGGCATCGGCGAGGGGGTGATGAAGCGCCGGGTGCCCGACCTGCACACCGACTTCATCTATTCGGTCGGCGCCGAGGAGTTCGGCCTGATCCTGTCGCTGTTCATGATCGGCCTCTACGCCTTCATCGTCATCCGCGGGATGAAGAAGGCGATGAAGCTGAACGACCCGTTCGAGCAGACGGCGGCGGCGGGCCTCTTCATGCTAATCGGGCTGCAGGCCTGCATCAATGTCGCGGTGAACCTGAACCTGATCCCGACCAAGGGCATGACGCTCCCCTTCATCAGCTATGGCGGCTCGTCGATGATGGCCATGGGCCTGACCATGGGGTTCGCCCTGGCCCTGACGCGCCGTCGTCCGGGCGCCTATGAGCCGGGCTCCAACATCTCCCCGCCGCGCCGTCGTCTGCTGCCGTAAGAGAGTATCCGCATGAACAAGGTCTGCGTCGTCGCCGCCGGGGGCACTGGCGGCCACATGTTCCCCGCCGAGGCCCTGGCCCGCGAACTGGCGTTGCGTGGCTGGCGCGTGGTGCTGGCCACCGATGCGCGCGGCGAGCAATACGCCCACGCATTCCCCGCCGAGGAACGTCTGGCGCTGGACGCCGCCACCGGCAGCGGCCCTATCGGCCTGTTGAAAGCGGGCCTGGCCATCTGGCGCGGCGTGGGCCAGGCCAAGTCGGCCTTTGATCGCACCGGCGCCGACGTGGTGGTGGGCTTCGGCGGCTACCCTTCCGCCCCGGCCCTGGTCGCCGCCATCCTGCAGAAGCGTCCGACCCTGATCCACGAACAGAACGCCGTCCTGGGCCGCACCAACCGGATGCTGGCCCCGCGCGTCGGCGCCGTGGCCTCGGCCTTCCCGACCCTGGGCCGTGCGCCCGAGGCGGTGAAGACCCGCGCGCAGGTGGTCGGCAACCCGGTCCGCCCGGACATTCGCGCCCTGTTCGACCGTGCCTATGTCGCGCCGGAAGGCGACGGCCCGATCCATGTGCTGGTCACCGGCGGCAGTCAGGGCGCACGCATCCTGTCCGAGACCGCGCCCCGCGCTCTGGCGGCCCTGCCCGAAGCCATCCGCCGCCGCCTGCACGTCCAGCAGCAGTCGCGCCCGGAAACCCTGGAGAGCGCCCGCCAGATCTATCTGGAGGCCGGCATCAACGCCGAGGTCGCGCCCTTCTTCCGCGACATGGCCGAGCGCCTGTCGAAGGCCCATCTGGTCATCGGCCGCGCCGGCGCCTCGACCTGTTCGGAGCTGGCCGTGGCGGCCCTGCCGTCAGTGCTGATCCCGCTGAAGATCGCCATGGACGACCACCAGACCCTGAACGCCCGCGCCCTGTCCGAGGCCGGCGCCGCCCGCGTCATCGCCGAGGACGATGTGACGGTCGACAGCCTGACCGCCGTTCTGAGCGAGGTCCTGTCGGACCCGGCACGGCTGGCCGCCATGTCCGCCGCCGCCCGCTCGGTCGCCATCCCCGACGCCGCCGCCCGCCTGGCCGATCTGGTCGAAGCGGCGGCGCGCTGAAGCGCCGCACGGCCTTGGGTCGGGCGGCGAAGCTGGCTAGGCTGCGCCCATGCCCCAGTTCGTCGTCGACCTGACCAACAACGTCTTCGCCCTGTGGAACCAGTTCCACTGGCTGCCTGAATGGGCCGTGGTGACCATCATCACCGTCGCCTTCGTCTTCATCGGCTGGGCGGCCAATCAGGTGGTCTTCGCCTTGCTGAAGCTGGCGGTGCGCAACCGCGACGTCTTCTGGAAGGGGATGCTGGGCCGCGCCCGGCTCAAGGTCCGCATCGCCGTCATGATCATCGCCCTGGCCCTGGCGGTGACGGTCTCGCCGCTGGACCCCGAGCCGTCGCTGCTGATCCGGCGCACCCTGCTGTTCGGCTTCATCCTGGTGTGCGGGTGGATGATCGCCGGGGCCGTGGACATGGGGGCCGTCGTCCACCTCAAGAAGTTCAACATGGACACGGAGGACAACCTCCTGGCCCGCAAGCACGTCACCCAGACGCGCATCCTGCAGCGGGTGGCGGCCATCCTTATTGGACTGATCACCCTGGGGCTGGCGCTGATGACCATTCCGGGCGTGCGCCAGTGGGGTCTGTCCCTGCTGGCCTCGGCGGGCGTGGTGGGCATCGTCGCCGGTCTGGCGCTGCAACCCTTCCTGACCAATCTGATCGCCGGCATCCAGATCGCCACGGCCCAGCCCATCCGCCTGGACGACGCCGTCATCGTCGAGGGCGAGTGGGGCCGGGTCGAGGAGATCACTTCGACCTATGTGGTGGTCAAGCTGTGGGACTGGCGGCGCATGGTCCTGCCGCTGACCTATTTCATCCAGAAACCGTTCCAGAACTGGACCCGCGACGACAGTCGCCTGATCGGCGTGGCCTTCCTCTATGTGGACTATGAGGCGCCGATCGACCGGCTGCGGGTCAAGCTGGAATCCATCGCCCACGCCTCGCCCCTGTGGGACGGCGACGTGGTGGCCTTGCAGGTCACCGACATCACCGACCGCGTGGCCCAGGTCCGCTGCCTGACCAGCGCTAGGAACGCCTCGATCGCCTTCGACCTGCGCTGCGAGGTGCGCGAGAAGATGCTGGCCTTCATGCGGGACGAATGCCCGCAGGCCCTGCCGAGGGATCGCGTGGACCTGGATCGTAACAGCGGCGGCATTCTCCCTCCCCTTCATGGGGAGGGTGGCTGACGCGCAGCGTCAGACGGGTGGGGGCGCTTTCGCTGATCAAGCGCCGCTCCTGTGTCGCCAAGCCCTCCCCACCCGGTCGCTGCGCGACCACCCTCCCCACGAAGGGGAGGGAGAACCTCAGTCCTTCATCCGCTCGCGCCCGATGCGCACGGCGTCGGCCGTGCTGAGCGCATCCGCCGTCCGCGGCTCGCGACGGCAAGCCACCGCCGCCAGCTCCGCCGCGTCCCCGCCGGGCGCGATGGCGAAGGGTGGGGCGTTTTCCGGCGTGATGGGCCCTTCGATCCCGTCGGCTCTCAATGACGCGAAGTCGAGCCGATCCGCCGTCTGGCCGGCGCAGTCGAACCGCCACCACGACCAGCCGCCGGCATAGGCGACGTCGCCGATCACCATGTCCTCCTCGCTGACCTGCAGGGATCGCATCCGCACCCCTTCGCCGTCGGGCGTGGTCGAGGCGGCGTCGGCGAAGATGGCGAACCGTCCCACGCCGGTCAGGACCAGGGCGTGATCCTGGGCCGTCGCGCTGGTCGCGGACAGGGCGAGGGCGGCCGTCAGGACCGTAAAGGCTCGCGTCATCGTGGCATCCTGTGTTTCGTTAACCGCATCCGCAAACCACGTGTTGAGACGCCGCGTCTATAGCCAAGCCATGTATCAGGAACCGCTCGGAGTCGACGCCGCCCTCGCCCCGCCTGATCGGCGGGCGCATGAACGGCGTCCGTTCCGCCAGACGCGCCGACCCGAGGAACGCGTTCGCATCCTGGGCGAAACCGTCGATCTGATGCGGCCCGAGGAGGTCTTGCTGCACGTCGAACGCTGCATCGAGGCGGGTCAGCGCAGCATCATCGCCAACCACAACCTGCACAGCCTCTACCTGCTGCCCCGCACGCCGGGGATGCGACGGCTCTATGATCTGGCCGACGTGGTCGAGCTGGATTCCACCCCTCTGATCCACTTCACGCGGCTGCTGGGCCTGCACAGCCGACCCTTCCATCGCTGCACCTATCTGGACTGGCGCGACCAGTTCTGGAGCATGGCCAACCGTCAGGGCTGGCGCGTCCTCTATGTCGGCGGCGCAGACGGGGTGGCGACCACGGCGGTGGAGCGTCTGGGCGCGCGCTATCCGGGAGCTGTCGTCAATGGGCTGTCCGGATATTTCGACGCCACGCCGGGATCGGCGGGCAATACCGCCGTCCTCGCCGCCGTTCGCGAGTTTCGGCCCAACGTCCTCTTCGTCGGCATGGGCATGCCGCGACAGGAGTTGTGGATCGCTGACAACATCGAGGCCCTGCCTGACGCCGTCATCCTGCCGGTCGGCGCGGCTTTTGACTATGAGGCGGGCGTCCAGAAGGCCGCGCCCCGCTGGATGGGGCGGCTCGGCGTCGAATGGCTGTTCCGCCTGTTCGCCGACCCGAAACGCCTCTTCACCCGCTACTGCGTCGAGCCCTGGTTCCTGATCGGCCCGGCCCTGGGCGATGTGCGCGCGGCGATGCGGCGCAGGAAGCGCTGAATCAGGGGCCCCCGTCGAGCCATCGCAATGACGCTGGCCGAGGCTTTGAATTTCCACGACTTCGCCCGAAACAGATGTAATCGGCCTGACAGGCTGCTCAGGGCCCCCATACTGGCCGAAGCGCCGGGCCCTTGGCACGACGACGGGGAGACATCTGCGCCGATTTCAGACGATTCAGACGAATTGGACTCTGTTTTTATCCGGCATCGAACGGACGCCTCTGATCAGGCCGCCACGATCTGCTCCGCCTGTTTCAGGTTGACGCTGACCAGTTGGCTCATGCCGCGTTCCGGCATGGTGACGCCGTACAGGCGATCCATCCGGCTCATGGTCACCGGGTTGTGGGTGATGACGATGAAGCGGGTGTCGGTGCGCGACCGCATCTCGTGCAGCATCCGGCAGAAGCGGTCGACGTTGGCGTCGTCCAGCGGCGCGTCCACCTCGTCCAGCACGCAGACGGGCGCCGGGTTGGCCAGGAAGACGCCGAAAATCAGCGCCGCCGCCGTCAGGGCCTGCTCGCCGCCCGACATCAGGCTCATGACCGACAGACGCTTGCCGGGCGGGCAGGCGTAGATCTCAAGGCCCGCTTCCAGCGGATCGTCGCTCTCGACCAGCTTCAGCTCCGCCTGACCACCGCCGAACAGGGCCTCGAACAGAGCCTTGAAGTTGGCGTTGATGACGTCGAAGGCCGCCACCAGTCGCTCGCGACCCTCGGCGTTCAGTTCGTCGATGCCGTCGCGCAGCTTGGCGATCGCCTGGGTCAGGTCGATGCGTTCGGACTTCATGGCGCCCAGACGCTCGCCGTATTCGGCGGCCTCTTCCTCGGCGCGCAGGTTGACCGCGCCCAGGGCCTCGCGCTCGCGCTCCAGCCCGGTCAGCAGGCTCTCGGCGCCGGCCGTGTCCGGCGGGCGGGCGATGGCGTCGTCGATCAGCTTCTGGCCCAGTTCGTCGGGCGACATCTGCGCCGTCTCGCGGACGTTGGCCTCGGCCTCGGCCAGACGCTCGGTCGCGGCCTCGGCGCGGGCGGCCAGACCGGCGCGGGCTTCGCGCGCGGCCCCGGCGGCGGCCTCGGCGGCGCGGCTGGCGCGGTCGCTCTCGCCCGCCGTGCTCTCGGCCAGGGACAGGGCTTCGGCGGCCGCGCTCTTGCGTGTCTCGGCGGCGATCAGGGCCTCCATCAGCGTTCCGCGCTGTTCGGCGAAGCCCTGAGGCGCGATCTCAGCCTGCTTGAGCAGGGCGGCGGTCTTGTCGGCGTCCTTGCCGAGCGCAGCGACGCGGGCGGCGCTGTCCTTGGAGCGCCCGGCCCAGCCCTCGTGGGCGCGGGTCAGGCTGCCCAGACGCTGTTCGCGCCCGGCGCGATCGCGGGCCTCTTCGTCGCGGGTCGAGCGGGCGGTCTGGGCGGCTTGCCGGGCCGCATCGGCGGCGACGCGGGCTCCGGCCAGCTCGTCACGCAGACCGGCGATGGTCTCGGACGGGGCCTCGACCGACTGCGCGGCCTCCAGCGCCGTCTTGGCCTCGGCCACCTCGCTGTCCAGCCGGGCCACGGTCTCGTCGAGCGCCTGGGCGCGGGCCTCGCGCCGGGTCTGGTCGCGCATCAGGCTTTCGACCCGGTCGCGCGCGACAGTCACGGCCTTGTCGGCGGCGAAGGGCTTGAGGCGGGCGGTCTTCACCGTCTCTTCCGCCGCGCGGAAGGCTTCGGTCGCGGCCTTCTGAGCCGTCTGCGCGGCCTCGAGTGCGGGCTTGCCGGTGTCGATCTCGGCTTCCAGCTCGGCCAGACGCGTCCGCTGGGCCAGTCGCACGGCGGCGGGGCGCGGGGCCTCGGCGCGGCTGACGAAGCCGTCCCAGCGATAGAGGTCGCCTTCCACCGTCACGAGACGGGCCCCGGTCGGCAGGGCCTTGGCCAGACGCGGCGCATCGGACTGGCTGGCGACGACGCACAGGGCCAGACGCGCGGCCAGTTCGGCGGGGGCGGTCACATGGGCGGCCAGCGGCGTCACGCCCTCGGGCCAGACCGGTGTGGGCGCGTCGGCCCCGGCCCAGTGGGCGGCGGCGCGGGCGTCCAACGCGGCGTCCAGATCATCGCCCAGAGCCGCAGCCAGCGCCGCCTCATAACCCTTGGCCGCCGACACCTTGTCCAGTGCGGGCGGATGGTCGCGCTTGCCGGTGACCAGCAGTTGCGCCAGGCCGCGCGCCTCGGTCTGCAAGCGTCCCAGACGGTCCTCGGCGGCGCGGGCCGCCATGCGGGCCTCGGCTTCGACGCGGGCCAGATCGCTGCGCGCGACCTCGGCGGCCTCGACGGCTTCGCGGGCGGCGATCAGCTCGGCCTGGGCCGTTTCCAGCGCGGTGCGGGCGACGGCCAGTTCCGGCGTCTCGATGGGACCGAGGGCCTCGCGCTCGCGTTTGGCCTGTTCGAACTGACCGACGACGCGCGACAGGCGGGTCTCGGCGTCGCGTTTCCTGGCGCTCTCGGCGTTGGCGCGGGCCTCGACGGCGGCCAGGGTGCCGGCCAGGCGTTCGACCTCGCCGTCGGCAGCCTTGCGGGCGTCCTCGGCGGCCAGCAGGGCCTTTTCCAGCTCCGGCCCGCGTTCCGGCGCGGCGGCGATCTCGGCCTTCAGCCTGGTCAGTTCGTGGTCCAGCCGGTCCAGCTCGCGCTTCGCGTCGGCGGCCATGCGCTCCTCGCGCTCGACGTCGGCGGCGATGCGGGCCGCTTCGGCCTTCAGGCGATCGACCTCGGCGCGGGCGGCCTGTTCGGCCATGTCGAGGCGGTCGCGCTCCAGGGTGGCCCGGTGCAGCAGGGCGCCGGCCACGGCGTCTTCTTCGCGCGCAGGCTTCATCGCCTCCTGCGCCTTCAGGGCGTCGGCCTCGGCCCTGGTCGCGGCGGCGCCGGCCTCGGCCACGGCGCGGTCGGCGTCGCGCAGTTCCTGGGCCGCGACTTCAGCCGCCGCCTTGGCGTCGTTCCAGCGCACATAGAGCAGGGCGGCCTGCAGGGCGCGAATCTCGGCCGAGATCTTCTTGTACTTCTCGGCCTGACGCGCCTCGCGCTTCAGCCGGTTCAGCGCCGTCTCCAGTTCCCGGCCGATGTCGTCCAGCCGGTCCAGATTGGTCTCGGCGGCCTTGAGGCGCAGCTCGGCCTCGTGACGGCGGGTGTGCAGACCGGCCACGCCGCCGGCCTCTTCCAGAATCCGGCGACGGTTCTGCGGCTTGGCCGCGATCAGTTCGGAAATCTGTCCCTGACGCACCAGGGCCGGGCTGTTCGCCCCGGTCGAGGCGTCGGCGAACAGCAACTGGACGTCGCGGGCGCGGACCTCCTTGCCGTTGATGCGATAGGTCGAGCCCTGACCCCGGTCGATGCGACGCGACACCTCCAAGACGGGAGAGTCGGTGAAGGGCTGGGGCGCGCGCTTCTGGGCGTTGTCGATGGTCAGGACGACTTCGGCGTGGCTGCGCGGGGGGCGGCCTGCGGCGCCGGCGAAGATGACGTCGTCCATGCCCTGGCCGCGCATGGCCTTGGCCGAGTTGGCGCCCATGACCCAGCGCAGGCTTTCCAGCACGTTGGACTTGCCGCAGCCGTTCGGCCCGACCACCCCGGTCAGGCCGGACTCGATTTGAACTTCCGCCGCGTCGACGAAGGATTTGAAGCCGACGAGCTTCAGTCTCTGGAACTGCATCGGCGGGGGCTTAGCGCCCCTTGAGCAGCGGGTCTATGGCTGCCGACAGGGTTTCCAGAGAATGGTCCAGGGTGCGACGGCCGTTGACGAAGAAGGTCGGGGTGCCGTCGACCCCGGCGGCCACGGCGGCCTCGATGTCGTGTTCCAGCGCCTGGCCCGTCGCGGGATCAGCCAGGCAGGCTTCGACCTGGGCCTGGGTGCGGCCGCTGACGCCGATGGCGCCCATGTACCATTGCCGGGCGTTGCCGCTGGCGAAGGCGGCGGCCTGACCGGCCATGAAGTGATGGGCCACGTCGAAGAACTTGCCGGGCGCGGCGCAGCGGCCGATGGCGGCGGCGGTGGCGGCGATCTGGGCCGGCTGGGTCGGCATGTCGCGGAACACCAGCCTGACCTTGCCGGTGTCGATATAGCGGGCCTTGAAAGTCGGCAGGACCTCGTTGGTCCAGTCGGCGCAGTGGCTGCAAGTGAATGAAGCGTACTCGATCACGGTCACCGGGGCGTCGGCGCGGCCCAGGACGCGGTCGGCGGCGGTCACGGCCGGCACGGCGGCGACGGTCGTCGTCGCGGTCGCGGCGGTGGGCGAGGCTTCGGCGGCGAAGACGGGCAGGGCCGCCAAGGTCAGGGCCGCCGTCAGGGGCAGGATGCGCCACAGGGTCTTCATGGTCATTTCGCGCTCAAAAGGGGCTCAATCCGTTGCGACAGGCCGTCCAGCGAGCGATCAGCCACGACCTCGCCGTTGATCATGAAGGTCGGGGTGCCGGTCACGCCAGCCTCCTGGGCCGCCTTGATGCGTTTCTCCATCCCCGCGACGCCGGCCGGATCGGCGACGCAGGTCTGGAACTGGGCTTCGCTCAGTCCCGCGTCGCGCGCGGTGCGCAGCAGGATGTCGCGCGGCGGTGTGCCGGAATGAAGTTCGGGCAGGGACCGCATGATCTGATCGATCACGTGGAAGTATTTGTCCTCACCCGCGCAGCGCGCCAGCAGGAAACCCGCCGCCGCCACGTCCTGCGGCGGGGTGGGGAACTCGCGGAAGACGTAACGCACCTTGCCGGTGTCCACGTACCTGGCCTTGAACTGGGGCCAGACCTGTTCGTTCCAGGCGGCGCAGCCGGAGCAGGTGACGGAGGCGTATTCGACCACCGTCACCTTGGCGCCCTCGGGCGCGCCCAGAGCCATGTCGCCCTCGACGGGGGCCGCATCCTTGCCGCTACAGGCCGTCAGCGCCAGCACGACGCTAAGGCTCGCGGCCCCGACCAGCTTCTTCAGCATGTCTACGCCCCCGCTTGGTTTGAAGTTATTTCTTGGCCAGTTCCGCGTCGATGGCTTCCGACAGGCCCGACAGGCTGCTGTCCAGAACCTTGGTGCCGTTGACGAGGAAGGTCGGCGTGCCGGTCACGCCGGCGTCGATGCCGGCCTTGATGCGGTTGCTCATCTCTTCGATGGCGGCCTTGTCGCTGATGCAGGCCTCGGTCTGTTCCTGGCTCAGGCCGGCTGCGGCGGCGGCGCGGAACAGGGTGGTGCGCGGGGCCACGCCCGCCATCCATTCCTTCTGGCTGGCCATGATGTCGTGGACGACGTCGAAATACTTGTCCGGGCCGGCGCAGCGCGCGATCAGGAAACCGGCGACGGCGATGTCCTGCGGCGGGGTCGGGAACTCGCGGAAGACGTAGCGCACCTTCTTGGTGTCCACGTATTTCGTCTTGAATTCGGGCCAGACTTCCTCGTTCCAGACGGCGCAGTGACCACAGGTGACCGAGGCGTATTCCACGACCGTGACCTTGGCGTCTTCGCCCGCGCCCATGCCCATGTCGCCCTGTGCGGCGCCGCCGGTCTTGGCGGTGCAGCCGGCGACCGTGGCCATGGCGGCCAGGGCGGCGGCGGTCAGGGCCGCGCGGCGGCTCATCGATGCGTAACGGAACGTAGCCATGGATCGTCCTTGGTCGAGAATGGTGACTCAGAAGAATGACGCGATCCGTCGGACACGCGCAATCTGCTTATTCGTCGAAACATATACGGCGACCTGGCGCCGTGTCCCTCGCGGATATCCCATCGAAGGCCTCAAAGCCAAGCGATCAACGCGCGTCAGGCCAAAAGCCGCCGGGCGTCGGTGTTTGGAATCTCCGCCAAGGCGCCGAAGGAGCCTCGCACGTCGCTGACAGGCGGCGGCCGCGACATGCCGTCGAGCGACGTTCGTTTTTGGCTGGCGGCCGGCGACAATTCACCATATCGGCGGCGCCCTGTATTTTTCTCCCGGGGATCCAATTTGTCCAAATTCTTGAAGCTGGCGTCCTGCGCCGCTGCCGCCTTCGTCTGCCTTGCGCCGGTCACCGCCAGCGCCGGCATCACCGGTGGCGGCGCCTCGTACACGCTGGACTGCTCTGACGGCCTGCAGTCGAGCCAGACTGTATCGGCGACCCAGACGACCACGGTCACGATCCAGAACTGCGCCTACTTCCTGATGACCGGTACGGGCATCTCTCCCCTGGGCAATAACCCTACGGGCGGAGCGCCCATAGTGGTCACCGTGAGCCCGGGAGCTGTGGGCCGTGTCGATGGCTACAATGCAGGGCAGCCGCCGGCTGGCGCTGATGCCCGACTGACATTCGTCGCGCCAGCGCCCGCCGCCGTCCCGACGATGAGCGAATGGGCCATGATCCTGTTCGCGATCGCCATGGCCGGTGCAGCGGCGATCATGATCCAGAAGCGCCGCACGGCCTGAGTCCAGCCGTCTGGTGAAACTGAACCCCGCTCGAAAGGGCGGGGTTTTTGCTGTCATGCGTCGAATGCGGAAGCGACGAAGGTCCGCAATGGGTGGGAAGCGGTCATCATTCCATGGCGGCGGGAACTTGGAAGAACGTCAACTCATAGTCGATGCTGTCCAAGCCCGGTTCGTCGTTGAAATGCACTTCAAACGCCCGCTCGGGGTAATCGGCGGCGAGTTTCTGCTGATATATCGCCTTTAGGACACGGCCGAGGTGACGAAGCTGAGCTTCTGAAGCAGGCACCCCATAGTGGATATCTGCTATGTGAATGTGATTGATGACGGCTTCGATCCCTTTGCGATCGCCCCCGCGCTTTTCCCACTCTCGCAGATTGGCTTCCGTCGATCCTTGCCGAAGAACGTAGTCATCGATCACGACAAACTCAGGCCAGAATAGGAGGCTGTAGCCGACGGCAAGGTCGTAGTTGCCGTTCATCGCTATCCAACTCTCCAGATCGATCCCCCGGCCATTGTTCCAGAGTTTCGCATCTGGGATGAGGTCGCTTTCGCTAACCATCGCCATTCTCCCTTTTGTAGGGATACCTTAGCCGGAGCGCCTGAAGGTCCGCTACGGGTCGAAAGCGGACAATCGCTTGGCGCTGAGAATGTGACGTTCAGAACAGGCAGTCGCCAAAACCCAACGGCTCTTGTCATGAAGGCTGATCAGCTGCGCCCGTTTTCCGGCGGCTGGGACAGGACGGCGCGACCCAGCTTGCGCAGGGCGGCTTTCAGGCTGTCGGGGGCGTCCTCGACAGAGTTGGCCAACTCGGCTTCGACCGAGGCGGGCAGGGGCGGCAGCACCGCCTTGCCGCGCGCTCGGGGCTTGGCGCCGGCGACGGGCAGGGGCTTCACGGGTCCCTGGGCGATGCGCAGTTTCTCAACCGATCCGGCGCCGAGGAAGAGGTTCACGCGCTGGATGATGTCCTCGGACTGGTGCTGCACCAGCAAGGCGGCGGGGCCGGCCACGCGCAGTTCCAGGGTGCCGCCCGCGCCGCCGCGACCCTTGGTCAGCTTCTGCGGGCGGGTGACGCGGGCCAGACGTTCGCCGACGATCTCGACCCAGCGCGGCTCCAGGGCGCCTGCGCCGCGCCCGAACTGGGCGTCCAGCTTCTTGATCAGCGGGGCCAGCGACCGACCCGCCGGGGGCGGCGGGCGCAGTTGCGGCCGCGTCCGGCGCCTCGCCAGGATTTCGCGGGCTTCGCTTTCGGTGGGCAGAGGACGACGCATTCGTCCTATATAGCTCGGCCCATGCCCGACGTCTCTTCCCTCCGCGCCGCCCTGCTTGACTGGTACGACGCCCATGCGCGCAGCCTGCCGTGGCGCGCGCCGCCGGGGACGAAGACGCGCACGGACCCTTACCGCGTCTGGCTGTCCGAGGTCATGCTGCAGCAGACGACGGTGCCGCACGCCGCCCCCTATTTCGAGCGCTTCACGACGCGCTGGCCGACCGTCAGTGATCTGGCTGCGGTCGAGGATTCCGACCTGATGGCCGCCTGGGCCGGGCTGGGCTACTATGCCCGCGCCCGCAACCTGCTGGCCTGCGCCCGCGCCGTGGCCCACGATCACGGCGGCGTTTTTCCCGATCAGGAGGCGGCGCTGCTGGCCCTGCCGGGGGTAGGCGCCTATACCGCCGCCGCCGTGGCCGCCATCGCCTTTGACCGGCCCGCCAACGTCGTAGACGGCAATGTCGAGCGGGTCATGAGCCGCCTGTTTGCGGTTGAGACGCCTCTGCCCGCCGCCCGGCCCGAGTTGAAGCGCCTGGCGGCCCTGTTCGTCAGCGACGACCGCCCCGGCGACTGGCCCCAGGCCCTGATGGACCTTGGTTCGGGCGTCTGTCGGCCCAAGTCGCCGTCGTGTGAGCTCTGTCCACTGGCCTTCGGCTGCGAGGGGCTGAAGACCGGCGACCCGGCGCGCTATCCGCTGAAAACCAAGAAGGCCGAGCGCCCGCATCGTCTTGGTCACGCCTTCGTCCTGCGCGACGCGGCGGGGCGGATCGGCTTGGTCCGGCGGCCGGACAAGGGCCTGCTCGGCGGCATGGTCGGCTTGCCGACCTCCGACTGGAGCGCCGCGCCCGCCTTTGATCCGCCCGCCGCCGCCGACTGGGCCCAGGCCGGGGCCGTCGAGCACGTCTTCACCCACTTCAGCCTGACCCTGACCGTTCACGTCGGCGCAGGCGAGGGGGACTTCGTCTGGACCCCTGCGGACGACGCCCTGGCGGCCCTGCCGACCGTGTTCCGCAAGGCGCTGGAGCGCGGCCTGGCGGCCTAGCCGGTCACCCGCAGATTGACGATGCCGCTGCGTTCGCGCGGCATGACCACCACCTGTCCGTCCAGCCGCTGGAAGTGCAGGTCGATGACCCCGTCGCCGACCCTGAGCCGCGTCACCGACAGCCGATCCACCCCGGGCGGCAGGGTTGGGTCGGCGATCTCGACCAGTTGCTCGGGCGCGTCGATCGACAGGCCCAGCGCCGCCTGCAGCATCAGGAAGACCGAACCCGCCGCCCAGGCCTGCGGCAGGCAGGCGACCGGATAGGCGATGGGAGGCTCGCCCGTCTCGCGGATGAAGCCGCAGAAAAGCTCGGGCAGACGCAGCTGGAAATGGGCCGCCGCGCCATAGATCTCGCCCAGCAGCATGGCCACCGCGCGCCGTTCGCCGTAGCGGGCCATGCCCGCCGCCGCCATGGCCGTGTCATGCGGCCAGACCGAGCCGTTGTGATAGCTCATCGGATTGAAGCGGGCCTGCCCCTTGGCCAGGGTCCGCAGGCCCCAGCCGGAACGGAACTCGGCCGTCAGCATCCTTCGCGTCACCAGACGGGCGCGCTCGGGCGAGGGCAGGCCGCTGAACAGCAGGTGCCCGGCGTTGGAGCCGACGGCCTGCATCTGCTTGCCGTCTCCATCGAGCGCCACGGCGTAGAACTGCTGATCCTCCATCCAGAACCTGTCCTCGACCAGGGAGCGCACCGCCGCAGCCCGCGCCTGCCACCGGCTGGCTCGCTCGTCGCCCATCTGCCCGCCCATCTCGGCCATGGCGGTCCAGGCGGCGAAGGCGTAGCCCTGCACCTCCAGCAGGGCGACCGGGCCCTTGGGAAAGCGGCCGTCGCTGTCGAAGATGGAGTCCTCGCTGTCCTTCCAGCCCTGATTGGACAGGCCGGTCTCGGCGGCGCGGGCGTAGTCGATCAGGCCGTCGCCGTTGCTGTCGCCGTAGTCGCTCATCCAGCCCGCCGCCGCGATCAGGTTGGGCCACAGGTTACGGATGGTCTCCACGTCGCCGGTGCGTTTGGCGTATGCCCCCGCCAGGGCGATGAACAGGCAGGTGGTGTCGACCCCGCCGTAGTAGAGGCCGAAGGGCACCTCGCCGAGGACGCTCATCTCGCCGCCGCGCGTCTCGTGCATGATCTTGCCGGGGGCGGAGTCCTTGAAGGCGTCCACCTCGGTCGCCTGACGCGAGGCCAGATAGGTCAGCACCCCGCGCGCCAGACTGGGGTCCACCCACAGCATCTGCCAGGCGGTGATGATGCCGTCGCGACCGAACGGGGTCGAGAACCACGGCACCCCGGCATAGGGATAGGGGCCGGTCGGCAGGTCGGTGGTCAGCAGGGCGACATCGGTGCGCGACTGGGTCAGCCAGTCGTTGATGCGCGGATCGCGTGGCGCGGCCACCCCGGCGCCGCGCCGCATCCTTCGACGCATGGCCAGCCGGGCCTGGATGGAGTTCCAGCGCCAGCGCTCCTGATCCGGGGCGTCGCAGACGTCGATGCCGCATTCGATATAGAGGTCCAGCCGCTTGCCCTTGGGCAGGCTGAACATGAACTCCGCCCGGTTGGCGCCGAGGCGCGCGGGCGGTTCGGAAAAGGCCAGACAGCTGGTCCGGGTCACGCCGTCCAACCCGGTGTAGCCGAAGGTGACGCGCCGTCCGTCCATGATCGGGGCGTGGACCTCGCCGCGCCTCAGGCGGGGCGTGCCGCGCACCTGGAAGATGTCGGCGAAGTCGGCCCCGAACTCGAACGACAGAGGCAGCAGGATGTCCTCGACGCCGTGGTTGACCATCCGGACCCGCTCGAACAGGCGCTTGTCCCAGAGGAAGCGTCGCCGCTCCAGATGCAGCACGCCCGCCGGGGCCGAGCGTCCCCCCATCGGCGGCAGGGGGCGGTTGGTCGAATGGCAGGTGAAGAAGACATTGTCCTCGGTCACGCCGGAGCTGAGCCGCGACGGCCGCGCCCGCCCCACCGTCAGGACGAAATGCGACAGAAGCCGCGTGTCCCGGTCGAACAGGCCGTCGGCGCCGCTTTTGACGTCGCCCCAGTGGTCCGCCACCAGAAAGGTGTCGGCGTCCTTCAGCGCCATCAGGGTCTCCAGGCCGTCCTGATCGCTGTGGTCGGCGGCCGTGGTCTGGACCGAATAGGCGTCGTCCATCGTCTGCCTCGCTGCTGCGCGAAAGTCGCTCAGGCGTCCCTCAGGGAAATGGCCGAAGCGGTGAAGGGTTCAGCCGGAACTCAGCCTATGGCGGCGAAGCTGCGATCCTCGTTGGCGACCCGCGACGTCCGGCCGCCGTCCAGAACATGGGCCGCGAACGGACGGCGGGCCAGCAGGTCGCCGTAGACGTCGAGGTAACGCCTCGCCATGGCCGTGGCCGAGAAGCGCAGGTCGAAGCGCGCACGGATCGCCTCGCGGTCCAGCCGGTGCGCCTGTCCGGCGGCGACCACGGCCTGATCCATGGTGTCGACCAGAAAGCCGGTGGCGCCGTCCTCGATGATCTCGGGCGTTGAGCCACAGCGGAAGGCCACGACGGGCGTGCCGCAGGCCAGGGCCTCGATCATCACCAGACCGAAGGGCTCGGGCCAGTCGATGGGAAACAGCAGGGCCTCGGCCCCGCCGAGGAAGGCCGACTTCCGGTCGTCGCCGATCTCGCCGACGAACTCGATCAGGGGATTGCCCTCGACCAGAGGCCGGATGACCGTCTCCCAATAGGTCTTGTCCGCCGCATCCACCTTGGCCGCCATCTTCAGCGGCTTGTCCAGACGCGTGGCGATCTCGATGGCGCGGTCGGGGCGTTTCTCGGGCGAGATGCGGCCGAGGAAGGCGAGGTAGCCCTGCGACTTCGGCGAGAAGCGATAGAGGTCGCCGGGCATGCCGTGATGCACCGTCGCCTTCCAGTTGGCGACGGGCAGAGGGCGGCGCTGATCGTCTGAGATGGAGACCAGGCCGAACTGCGGCCAGCGCTCATAGACCTCCGGCAGGTCCTTCAGGTCCAGCCGCCCGTGCAGGGTGGTCACCGTCTTGTCGGCCAATCCCTGAAAGAAGGGGAAGTGCGCCATGTCGGTATGAAAATGGATCACGTCGAAGTCGTCGGCCCGGTCCAGCACCTCGGCCAGCATGGTCATGTGGGCGGCCATGTCGGATTTCAGCGGCTCGGGGTCCAGTCGGATGGCCTGATCGCGCACCGGGATCAGCCGGGCCCGCGTCTCGGCCTCGGCGCTGGCGAACAGGGTGACCTCGTGGCCCAGTTCCACCAGGGCGTCGGTCAGGTGGGCCACGACCCGCTCGGTGCCGCCGTAAAGGCCCGGCGGCACCGCCTCATAGAGGGGCGTGACCTGGGCAATTTTCATCGACCGACTCCCGCGCCCCCGCTGGCGCACTGGAATCGTCAACACGGGTCAACGACCGGGGTTCCAGCTTGGCTGAAACGATAGTCGCAAGCCTTACAGTGGCTTTGCGGCCTACTGCATCCCGGCGCGGATCTCGGCGCGCAGGGCGTCGATGGGGCGCAGGCCCGTGTCGGTCTTGAAGCGCCAGTAGGTCCAGCCGTTGCACGCGGGGGCGTTTTCCAGCAGGGCGCCCAGCTTGTGAATCGAGCCGGTCATGGAGCCGGACACCAGCGAACCGTCGGCGCGCACGCGGGCCTCATGGTCGCCCTTGGGGCAGTAGAGCTTGTCGCCGGGGGCCAGCAGCCCCGCCTCCACCAGGGCGCCGAACGGCACCTTGGGCTCGGCCTTCTTGGAGCCGGTCACGACCAGGTCCTCGGGCGCGGCGGGGATCACCGCCTTGATGCGCTTCTCGGCCAGCTTGGCGTAGGTCTCGTCGCGTTCGATGCCGATGAAGTGGCGGCCCAGGCGCTTGGCCGCGGCGCCCGTCGTGCCGGTGCCGAAGAAGGGATCCAGCACCACGTCGCCGACGCGGCTGGCCGACAGCAACACGCGGTGCAGCAGGGCCTCGGGCTTCTGGGTCGGGTGGGCCTTGTCGCCGTTGTCGTCCTTCAGACGCTCGTTGCCGGTGCACAGGGCCAGCGTCCAGTCCGAGCGCATCTGGGTGTCTTCGTTGAAGGCCTTAAGCGCGTCGTAGTTGAAGGTGTAGCGCTTCTGCTCGCGCGACTTGGCGGCCCAGATCAGGGTCTCGTGGGCGTTGGTGAAGCGCGTGCCCTTGAAGTTCGGCATCGGGTTCGATTTGCGCCAGATGATGTCGTTCAGAACCCAGAAACCCAGGTCCTGCATCGCCGAACCGAGCCGGAAGATGTTGTGATAGCTGCCGATGACCCAGAGGCTGCCCTCGTCCTTCAGCACGCGGCGGCACTCGGTCAGCCAGGCGCGGGTGAAGGCGTCATAGGCGGCGAAGCTGTCGAACTTGTCCCAGTCGTCGTCGACCGCATCGACCTTGGAATTGTCGGGACGCAGCAGATCCCCGCCCAGCTGCAGATTATAGGGCGGGTCGGCGAAGACCATGTCCACCGACTTGTCCGGCAGGCCCTTCAGCACCTCGATGCAGTCGCCACGCAGGATGACGTCGGTCTTCAACTCGGACATGGAAAAGCGGCCCCGGACAGATGAGGGGCTTATGGTGAATCCTTACGGTTAAGGCGGAGTAACCAAACTTAAGATCCCGACAGATCGAGAGAATCCTTCGCCCCGGCTCGCCACCCCAAACCCCGCTCATCCCGGCGAAGGCCGGGATCCAGATTGTAAGGCGCACCGGTCGCCCGAGCTGACGCAGTCGCGCCACAGGAGGAACGCGCCCAGTCATATGATCTGGGTCCCGGCCTTCGCCGGGATGAGCGACGAAGAGTGGTGCACAATCGACCGTGCCTGAGCTATGACGCGCAAATGATCGCACGCCTTCGCCCCGTTCCGTTCGCCCTCGGGCCTGTCCACTTCGTCGGCATCGGCGGCATCGGCATGAGCGGCATCGCCGAGATCATGCTGAAGATCGGCTATCAGGTATCCGGCTCGGACGCCAAGGCCAGCGCCAACACCGAGCGGCTCGAGAAGCTGGGCGCCCGTATCTACATCGGCCACGACGCCGCCCACGTGACTGAGGGCGTCTCGGCGGTGGTCTATTCCACGGCGGTCAAGGCGACGAACCCGGAACTGGTCGTGGCGCGCGAACGCCGCATTCCCCTGGTGCGCCGCGCCGAGATGCTGGCCGAGCTGATGCGTCTGCAATTCTCGGTCGGCGTCGGCGGCACCCACGGCAAGACGACGACGACCTCCATGGTCGCGGCCCTGCTGGACGCGGGCTCGCTGGACCCCACGGTGGTCAACGGCGGCATCATCAACGCCTATGGCACCAACGCCAAGGTGGGCGAGGGCGACTGGATCGTGGTCGAGGCCGACGAGAGCGACGGCTCCTTCCTGCGCCTGAAGTGCACGGTCGCGGTCATCACCAATATCGACCCGGAACACCTGGATCACTACGGCGATTTCGACGCGGTCAAGAAGGCCTTCTGCGACTTCATCGAGGACATTCCCTTCTACGGTTTCGGCGTGGTCTGCCTGGACCATCCCGAGGTGCAGAAGCTGGCGGCCCAGATCGATAACCGTCGTCTGGTCACCTACGGCCTGAATCCCCAGGCCATGGTCCGCGCCGAGAACGTGCAGATGTCGCCCGACGGTTCGCGCTTCGACGTGGTCGTTCAGGGCCAGGGTCTGGCCGCGCTGGACGAGCCGACCCGGATCGAGGGCCTCTATCTGCCGATGGCCGGCTGGCACAATGTCTCCAATTCCCTGGCCGCCATCGCCGTGGCGCGTGAGCTGGGCGTGGACGACGACTCCATCCGTCAGGGCCTGGCCGGCTTCGGCGGGGTCAAGCGCCGCTTCACCACCACGGGCGTGGTCGGCGGCGTGCGCGTCATTGACGACTACGGCCACCACCCGGTCGAGATCGCCGCCGTGCTCAAGGCCGCCCGTCAGGTGGTCCAGTCGGCCGACAACCCCGGCCGCGTCATCGCCGTGGTTCAGCCGCACCGCTACACCCGCCTGCGCGATCTGATGGAGGACTTCTCCACCTGCTTCGCCGACGCCGACAGCGTTCTGGTCGCCGACGTCTATCCGGCGGGCGAGCAGCCGATTGAAGGCGTCGACAAGCACGCCCTGGCCGACGGCATCCGCCGCTACGGCCACCGCAATGTCGCCGCTCTGGAAAATGCCGCCGTCCTGCCGCGCGTCATCAAGGACGAGGCGAAGCCGGGCGATCTGGTCGTCCTGCTGGGCGCCGGTGACATCACCAGCTGGGCCTACGCCCTGCCGGCGCAACTCGAAGCCCTCGGCTGAGCGGACACAGACATGGCCTGGACTGACAACCTCCCGACGGTGCGTGGCAAGCTGCTGCTGAACGAGCCGCTGGGGCCCTACACCTGGTTCCGTGTGGGCGGGGCGGCGGACGCCCTGTTCATCCCGGCGGACGCCGAGGATCTGGCTGACTTCCTCAAGGCCCTGCCCGAAACCGTGCCCGTCACCATCATCGGCGTCGGCTCCAACCTGATCGTCCGCGACGGCGGGGTCGAGGGCGTGGTGATCCGTCTGGCGGGCCGGGCCTTCGCCGCCATCACGACCGACGGCGAGACCATTTCGGCGGGCGCGGGCGCGCTGGACTCGATGGTGGCCAAGGCCTCGGCCAAGGCGGGCATCGCCGGACTGGAGTTCTACGCGGGCATCCCGGGCACCATCGGCGGCGCCCTGACCATGAACGCGGGATGCTATGGCTCGGAGACGAAGGACGTTCTGGTCTCGGCCTGGGGGCTGACCCGTCAGGGCGAGCGGATCGAACTGGCCCTGGCCGACTTCGGCTACACCTACCGCCACTCCAGCGCCCCGGCGGGCGTCATCTGGATGGAGGCCACCTATCGCGGGACGCTCGATGCGCCGGACGCCGTCGCCGCTCGCATCAACGAGATCACCAGCCGCCGCGAGACCACCCAGCCGATACGCGAAAAGACCGGCGGTTCGACCTTCAAGAACCCCGAAGGTCATTCCTCGTGGAAGCTGGTCGACGAGGCCGGTTGGCGCGGCAAGCTGCACGCCGAAACCGGCGGCGGGGCCAAGTTCAGCGAGCTGCACTCCAACTTCATGATCAACCCGGGCGAGGCCACCGCTGCCGACATCGAAGGTCTCGGCGAGGCGGTCCGCGCCGACGTCCTGAAGAAGACCGGCGTCCAGCTGGACTGGGAAATCAAGCGCATCGGCCGGAAGTAGGGCGACGTCCTTACCCTGCCCGGGTTGTGAGGCGGGCTACCGCGCCCGCCGGATCAGCTCGTCCGCCAGCACGTCGGTCAGATAGCCGTCCGCTGTCCGTCCGTTGGCCTGCTGCCAGCGGCGCAGGGCGGCGCGGGTGTTCGATCCGATGACGCCGTCGACGCCCTGGGTGTCGAAGCCCATCTTCGTCAGGGCCGTCTGGGCGCCGACGCGTTGTTCGCGGGTCAGGGGGCCGTCGTTGGGCCAGGTCGCGGTCAGGGGCGGCTTGCCCTGCACCCCGTCGGCGATCAGGCCGATGGCCAGGGCATAGCTGACCGAGTTGTTGTACCGTCGGATCACATAGTGGTTGGGCAGGGCCAGGAAGACCGGCCCCTTGGCGCCCTGCGGCAGCAGGATGGTCGCGCCCTCGGCCGCCTCGGCGGCGTTCAGCGTCGCGCCGTTGGCCAGACGCACGCCGCGCGCCGACCAGAAGGCCCAGTCGTGCTTGGGCCCCTCGGCCTGGCTGTAGTCGAAGCCGGCGGGCAGGGTGACTTCATAGGCCCAGCCCTGACCGCGCTTCCATCCGGCCTGGGCCAGCAGGTTGGCGGCCGAGGCCAGGGCGTCGGCGTCCGAGCCCCAGATGTCGACCTTGCCGTCGCCGTTCTGATCGACGCCCAGCTTCAGATAGCTGTCGGGCATGAACTGGGTCTGACCCATGGCCCCCGCCCAGCTGCCCTTCAGGCCGCCGCGGGCGCGCTTGCCGTCCACGACGATGTCGAGGGCGTTCTTCAGCTGGTCTTCGGCCCAGGCGCGGCGGCGGCCGTCATAGGCCAGGGTCGCCAGCGAGCGAATCACGTCGAAGTCTCCCTGGACCTGGCCGAAGGCACTCTCCTGCGCCCAGACGCCCAGCAGGATCTCGGTCGGCACGCCGTATCTCTGGGTCACCTCCCAGGGCACGCGATCGACGCGCTGGCGGGCCATGGCGATTCGGGCAGGGGCGGTGGCGCTCTGGATATAGGCGCCGGCGGGGCGCGAGAACTCGGGCTGGTTGCGGTCCAGCCGGATGACGCTGGCGTTAGGCGTGACGCCGTTCAGCTCGCGCGAATACTCCCACTTCCGCGCGCCGCCGAGGCGGTCGAGGAAGCTCTGCTTCCAGGACTCGAAGCTGGCCTGATCATAGGCGTCCGACAGGTCGACGGCGGCGGGCGGTGGTGGCGGCGCGGGCGTTGCGGGCGCGGGCTCCACGACGGCGGGCGGTGCGGGCTGCGGTTGAGGCGGCGTCGGCACCATGGGCGCGCAGGCCGCTACGGAACCAACAAGCAGGAGACGATAGGCGATACGCATGACCACAGGCTAACGCCCCCGAATTCCACGACCAATCACAAGCGCGCGAAGCCAAAAGGGGTTTCCGTGAAAAGGGTTAAGTCGCCGCTAACCCTTTGCGAAAGTCGCGCCTTAACGAACTGCGTTTTACATTTCAGCTCCCTTGGACACGGCCTGGTGGCGGAGGGGCGACGCGCCGGACGTGCATGTCCGGAGACCCTCCGTTCAACTCGGAGGCCAGGCCTCCAACGGAATCCCCGCGCGGAATGTTGACGAAAGGCCGGGGCCTCTCTATACGCACCGCTCCGCCGCAAGGTCCTGCTCGCAGGGTTTCGCGCATTTGTTTTTGACCGCCCTCACGGGCCTCCAATCTTCGGGACGTCCGACCATGAAGGTCCGCAGCTCGCTCAAGTCGCTCAAGGGTCGCCACCGCGACTGCAAGATCGTTCGCCGCAAGGGCGTGGTCTATGTGATCAACAAGACCGACCCGCGCTTCAAGGCCAAGCAAGGCTAAGAACCGCGCCGGCGCCTGAAACGGCGCCGCGGTTACGATATTCAAAGGCTGCGGGCTTCGCCTGCAGCCTTTTTCGTGTCCGACATTCAGGCTTCGGAATCGGGCGCGATTCGCGCCTGAGGCCCCTTCGGGCGATTCCCTTCTTGCCCTCGCGCCCCCCGGTCTGCTTGAGAGTGGTCTCAAGGTCGCCCGCCGGCCAATTCAAGTTTCGGAGCTTTCCTCATGGCCGACGACGCCCCCGCCTTTGACGCCGCCTCGGACGTCCTGACCGCCACGGCCCAGGGCCGTCTGCGCTCGATCATCGAACGCCTGGAGCGCCTCGAAGAGGACAAGCAGGCCGTCATGGTCGACATGAAGGAGGTCTTCGCCGAGGCCAAGGGCGAGGGCTACGACGTCAAGACGCTGCGCAAGGTCATCCGCATCCGTAAGCAGGACAAGGCCAAGCGCCAGGAGGAAGAGGCGATTCTGGACCTCTACCTGTCGGCTCTCGGCGAGGTCTGAGGGAGGCGGGCCTGAAGCGCACGCCCTTCAAGCCCCCCAGCGACCGCCCTTCACGCTCCAGCAGCCTGAAGGGCGGCGACGCGTCCAGGCTGCGGTCGAGCGGCTTCAAGAACAGTCCGAAGGACGGTAGCGCCCTCAAGACGCGCTCAAGTAGTCCGAAGGACGGTAGCGCCCCAAGAAAGAAGACGCTGCTGAGCCCTTGGGAACAGCGGCGTGAAGCGGCGAAGCGCTCGGCGCTCAACGCCCTGAAACGCGCCCGCCGCTCGGCCGAGAAGGCGGGCGTTTCGCTGTCCGAATGGGAGGGCGAGTTCCTCGATTCTGTCGGCGAGCGAATCGAAACCCACGGCCGCGCCTTCGCCGACCCCGATAAGGGCGCTCCGGGGCAGGCCTTTTCGACCATGCAGACCCGCAAGCTCAAGGAAATCACCGCCAAGGCCAAAGGCGAGGAAACCCGCCCCTGGATGCGCAAGGTGAAGAAGGCGGAGGAATAAGGAACCGCTCTCGCCGCCCCCTTCCGTCATTCCGGGGCGCGCAGCGAACCCGGAGCCTAGCCTTTACCCTCAGTGCCGGAGTCTTTTATGCGGCCCACAGGTTTCTTCGGCGCTTCCGCTGAACGGTAGCTTCCCACCCGTTGCGGACATTCGACCCCGCCGCTTTCGACGCTCAGGCCTCTCAAGGGGCAGGCACTGGGTTTGGGCTGAAAGCCTAGGCGTCGCCGCCTGTCCGGGTTCGCTCGACCGTCGTGGTGGTTTCGCCATTGGGCCGGGTGGTCGTCGTCGTGGTTGTCGTGGCGGTTCGCTCCCACAGGGTGCAGTCCATCGACGAGCCGCCGCCGGGTTGCGAGGTGATCCGGCATTGGGCCTTGGCGGCGTCCGCTGACCGCACCGCCTCCGCCGGACCGGCGGCGCAGGCGGACAGGGTCAGCCCGGTCGCCAGCACGGCGGCCGTAATGGCGCAAGACTTCAGCATGGCGAAGCTCCTCACCACTCCCGTTCTCGCCAGTTTGTCTGAAGGACTGCGCTGCGCAAGAGCCTGCCGTTCTTGCATCCTGCCCTGTCTTGAGCAGAAGCGGCCGCCTACACTCTCACGTCAAAATGGCGCGGTTCGCCGTCGCGCCGTTCGCGGGCGGCGTCGTGCAGGGTGTCGGCCAGGTCGAGCAGGTGGTGACGGCGCAGGCGGGGAATGATCTCCAGCAGTTGCAGCCGCAGGGTTTCCGCCTCGGCGTCGGTCAGGGGAGCCGGCCGGCGGAGCGATCTGACGGGCATGGCGATCCTCCTTTCGGGAGGGGTCTTGAGGGCGCTGAAATCACCTTGGCGAAACGGACATTTCGCCTGTCCGGTTCCCAATCGGCCCTTGCCGAGCGGAAAATCTGAACAAACTCGGCGGTAAAGGCTTGGGTATGCAGCGCGCGGCCCTAGATAGGGGCCGGAAGAATCAAAACCGCCGAGAGGAACCTCCCATGGCCTTCGTCCTGCCCCCGCTGCCCTACGCCCATGACGCGCTGGAGCCCGTCATCGACAAGGAGACGATGGGCTTTCACTACGACAAGCACCATCAGACCTACGTCGACAACCTGAACAAGGCCGTGGCCGCCGCCGGCGTCGAAGGCCAGTCGTTCGACGAGCTGTTCGCCAAGATGTCGACCCTGCCGGTCGCCGTGCGCAACAACGCCGGCGGCGTGTGGAACCACACCTTCTTCTGGGAAGGCCTGGCCCCCGTCGGCACGGGCGGCGCGCCCTCGGCTGAACTGGCCGCCGCCATCGACGCCGATCTGGGCGGCATGGACGCCTTCAAGGAGGCCTTCAACGCGGCGGGTCTGGGCCGCTTCGGTTCGGGCTGGGCCTGGCTGATCGTGCAGGACGGCAAGCTGAAGATCATCTCGACGCCGAACCAGGACAACTCCCTGATGGACTTCGCCGAGGAGAAGGGCGCGCCCCTGCTGGTCGCCGACGTCTGGGAGCACGCCTACTACCTGAAGTATCAGAACCGTCGCGCCGAGTTCCTGGCCGCCTTCTGGTCCATCGTGAACTGGAACAAGGTCAACGAGCTGTACGCCGCCGCCAAGGGCTGAGTTCGCGCCCGCTCCTCCCTCCCCCAGCGGGGGAGGGAGGTTGAGGCCGAAAGGCCGAAACCGGGTGGGGAGGGCGCGGCGGTACGGAACGCCGCGCCTGATTTGCCTTGCCGCCCCCACCCGGTCGCTGCGCGACCACCCTCCCCGAACGGGGAGGGAGAAGCGGGCGGCCTTGCTTGCATGATCGCGCGTTATCAGCCATAAGCCCGCCCTTCTCGCATCGGGTTTCGGCCCGAGGCGCGAACTGACTACGGACGATGCGTGGACCGCCGTTGAGATCGCCGCTCCAATCGGGGAGGGGCCGGGCCGCATCAGCATGAAGAGTGATCTATGTCGAAGCGCCATAGCGCCAAGTACAAAATCGACCGCGCCATGGGTGAAAACCTGTGGGGCCGCGCCAAGTCGCCGGTCAACAAGCGTTCGTACGGCCCGGGCCAGCACGGCCAGCGTCGTAAGTCGAAGGTTTCGGACTTCGGCCTGCAGCTGAAGGCCAAGCAGAAGCTCAAGGGCTACTACGGCAACATCACCGAGAAGCAATTCTCGGCCATCTACGCCGAAGCCGGCCGCCGCAAGGGCAACACCTCGGAAAACCTGATCGGTCTGCTGGAATCGCGCCTGGACGCCATCGTCTACCGCGCCAAGTTCGTCCCGACCGTCTGGGCCGCTCGCCAGTTCGTCAGCCACGGCCACGTGACCGTCGACGGCAAGAAGGTCGACATCGGTTCGTACCGCGTCAAGCCGGGCCAGGTCATCGAGGTCAAGGAGAAGTCGCGCAACATGGCTCTGGTGCTCGAAGCCCAGCAGTCGTCGGAACGCGATATCCCTGACTACCTGGAACTGGGCGACCGCGGCTTCTCGGTCCGCTACGTCCGCGTTCCGGAACTGTCGGACGTGCCGTACCCGGTCAAGATGGAACCGAACCTGGTCGTCGAATACTACTCGTCCTGATTTCAGGCGATCGACGATAGAGTTGATGGAAGCCCCGGTGCGAACCGGGGCTTCTTTCTTATTCAGCATTCGCTGTTCCCTTGGGGAAGGAAGCAGCGCATTCTGACCGGGTGGACAGGCTCCGCCCCGGAAGGTCGAGATGAGACGAATCATCGCTCTTTGCGCTGTCGCCGCCGTCGCCGCCCTGGCGGGGGCTTGCGCCGTGACCGGCGATCAGCCCGTGCGCACCGCCGGGATGCCGGGCCAGCTGGAGCCGATCCACGCCGCCGCCTTCACGCGCGACACGGCGGTCTTCTGGGTCAGCTCGAACGGCTGCACCAGCAAGGCGGACGTCAAACCCTTCATCACCCGCCTGCGCGACAGCGCCGTCATCACCCTGCGTCGTCTGGACGAGGACCGCTGCGAAAATCCCAAATCCGACGGGGTGCAGTTGCAATGGAGCTTCGAAGAGCTGGGCCTGCCTCCGGGCGCCGAGGTTTCGGTCAACAACCCCTATCTGATGCGTCAGAACGACAAGCCGCACGACGCCTCCTGATCGGGTTCGTCGCAAGGCTTCGTTAGCCATTTCGGACGACGTCGGATTAAGAGTTGAGCCGTTAGGGACAGGATCGTTTCAGTATCCTTCCCCCCGGATTCCATGCGTCTCGTCGATTGTCTGACCACCGCCCATAATCTGGCGCTGGTCGCCCTGGCCGCTCTTGTCTGCGTGCTGGGCAGTTGGATCACCATCAGCCTGCTGAAGCGGGTCCGCAGCACGCGGGCGGGCGCGCGCGCCGCCTGGATCTTCCTGGGCGCGGTGGCGGGGGGCGCGACCGTCTGGTGCACCCACTTCGTCGCCATGATCGCCTATGAGCCGGGGATCGCCGTCGCCTATGAGCCGGGCCTGACGGGCCTGTCGCTGCTGGTCGCCATCCTCGGATCGGGGACGGCCCAGTTCATCGCGGCGCAACGCTTTCCGGGGTCGGGTCTGGTCGGCGGCGTCCTGTTCGGCCTGAGCGTCGCCGCCATGCACTTCATCGGCATGGCCGCCTTCGCCGTCGACGCCGTGATCCAGTGGTCGGTTCCCTATGTGGCGTTCGCCGTGGGCGGCTCGGTCGTGTTCGCCGCCCTGGCCTTCAAGGCCGACAAGCTGTGGCCGACCGTCGAGGGACGCTGGCTGGCCATCCTCTTCATGGTTCTGGGCATCGTGGTGCTGCACTTCACCGCCATGTCGGCCATGACCATCCTGCCTTTCGCGCCGCTGGACGGGGCGCTGACGGGCAATGACGCCAAGCATATCCTGGCCATCGGCGTGGCGGGCGTGGGCCTGCTGGTGCTGGGCGCCGGTGCGGCCAGTTACGCCCTGGACAGCCAGTCGCGCGGCCAGGCCGAGGTGCGCCTGCAACATCTGATCGAGGGCAGCGTGGACGGCATGGCGGTCGAGCGCGACGGAGTCATCGTCGGCGTCAACAGCGCCCTGCTGACCCTGCTCGGCGCCGAACGCGAGGCCGCGATCGGCCAGAGCCTGTCGCGTTGGGCCGAGGACGCGGCGCGTCTGGCCGACGGCGACATGGTGCAGTCGTCGCTGAAGACCGTCTCGGGCGAGGTCCTGCCGGTCGAACTGGCGGCCAAGCGCGATCACGTCAGCGAAGGCGAGGTCATGCTGTATTCCGTGCGCGACCTGCGCGCCCGTCAGGCCCAGGAGCGCCGCATCGCCCATCTGGCGCGCAATGACAGCCTGACGGGCCTGCCCAACCGCGCCTCTTTCCTGGAGCGCCTGAGCCGCCAGACCGCCACCATCAAGCCCGGCGAGACCCTGGCCCTGTTCGCCCTGGACCTGAACCGGTTCAAGGAGGTCAACGACCTGTACGGCCACGCCGTCGGCGACCTGCTGCTGTGCCGCATCGCCGACCGTCTGCGCGAGGCCCTGCACGAGGGCGAGTTCGTGGCTCGCCAGGGCGGCGACGAGTTCGTGGCCATGGCCCAGGTGTCTTCCCGCGCCGAGGCCCAGGCCGTGGCCGAGCGCCTGCGCGCCGCCATCCTCCAGCCCGTCACCATCGACCACGCGGACCTGTCGTGCGGCGCCAGCATCGGCGTGTCGCTGTGGCCCGAGGACGCCGACGACATCTCGACCCTGATCAACAACGCCGACCTGGCCATGTACCGCGCCAAGGGCTCGCTGACGGTCGACATCTGCTTCTATGAGGCGGACATGGATCAGGCCGTGCGCGCCCGCCGCCGCGTGACCCAGGCCCTGCGCGAGGCCCTGGATAACGAGCGGTTCGAGCTGCACTATCAGGTCCAGGCCTCGGTCGAGACCGGCAAGGCGATCGGCTACGAGGTCCTGCTGCGCTGGAAGGACGAGACCGGCCGCAACATCCCGCCGTCAGACTTCATTCCGGTGGCCGAGGAGACCGGCCTGATCCTGCCGATCGGCGAGTGGGTGCTGCGTCAGGCCTGCCGGCAGGCCGCCGCCTGGCACGAGCCGCACCGCATCGCGGTCAATCTGTCGCCGGTGCAACTGGGTCACGTCGATCTGCCGCGGCTGGTGCACCAGGTCCTGCTGGAGACCGGGCTGGCGCCCTCGCGGCTGGAGCTGGAGATCACCGAGACGGCCATGATCAGCGACATGGAACGCACCACCCATGTGCTGCGTCAGCTGAAGGCCCTGGGCGTCACCATCGCCATGGACGACTTCGGCACCGGCTATTCGTCGCTGTCGACGCTGCGGGCCTTCCCGTTTGACAAGATCAAGCTGGATCGGTCCTTCATGACCGAGCTGGACGGCGCCGCGCCCCAGTCGCGCGCCATCATCCGGGCCGTCCTGACCATCGGTGAAAGCCTGTCGATTCCGGTGCTGGCCGAGGGCGTCGAAACGCCCGAACAGCTGGCCTTCCTGCGCGATCAGGGCTGCAACGAGGTCCAAGGCTATCTGCTGGGTCGGCCCCAGCCCGAGGCCGACGCCTTGGCCAACGGCGCCGCCGCAGTGGCGACGACGCCGTCAGACGAGACTCAGCCCAAGGCCGCCCGCGCCGTCGCATAACCCGGCCAGTGACCGGCGCCGGCCCGTTCGTACTGGACGGGCAGGCCCTCAGGCTGGCCCAGGGCCACGGCGGCGTGGTGGCCCCAGTTGGGATCGTCCAGCACCGCCCGGGCCAGGGCGATCAGATCGGCCTTGCCCTCGGCCAGCAGGTCTTCGGCCTGTTGCGGGGTGACGATCATGCCGACGGCCATGACATTGGCCTCGGGCGCAGCTGCCTTGACCGCCTCGGCGAACGCGACCTGATAGTTGGGCTGATCGCCCGGAATGCGGGCCGTGGCGACATTGCCCCCGCTGGTCAGGTGCAGATAGTCGTAGCCCATGGCGTGCAGCGCGGCGCCGAAGGCTTGCGCCTCCTCGACCGTAATGCCGCCCTCGGTCCAGTCCGAGCCGTTGAAGCGCACGCCCAGCGCCTTGGTCCGGGGCCAAACGTCGCGCAGGGCCTGGGCCACGCGCAGCGGGAAGCGCATTCGGTTCTCCAGCGACCCGCCGTAGTCGTCCGTCCGTTCGTTCGACAGGGGCGAAAGGAACTGGGTCAGCAGATAGCCGTGGGCGGCGTGCAGTTCGACCAGATCGAACCCGGCGCGGTCGGCGCGATGGGCCGAGTCCACGAAGGCCTCAACCACCCGGTCCATGCCCGCCTGATCGAGCGCGGTCGGGGTGTGCCAGTCGGGCTTGAAGGCCTGGGCTGAGGCTGAAAACGTCTCCCACGCCTTGTCCGCGGGGGCGGGGCCGCCCCGGTCGATCCACGGCGGATTGGTCGAGGCCTTGCGCCCTGCGTGGGCCAGCTGGACGCCGATGGGGGTGTCCGAATAGGTGCGGATGTCGCGGATGATCTTCGCGAAGGCGGCTTCCTGCTCGTCGTTCCACAGACCGGTGTCGGCCCACGAAATGCGGCCCGCCGCCTCGACCCCTGTCGCTTCAATCACCACCAGACCGGCGCCCGACAGGGCCAGACGGGCGATATGCTGGGCGTGCCAGGGCTGGGGAACGCCGTTCACGGCTGAATACTGGCACATGGGGGCGACGACGATGCGGTTCTTCAGCGTCAGGGGCCCGACGGCGCGCGGGGTGAACAGCAGGCTCATGCTTGGATCTTTCGATGGTCCGGGGAGGAGGGCGGTCCAGTAGCTATGACTGTGGCTGTTCCGTTCAACCCCCGCCTTTCCGATTATTCACGTGATCTGGAACGGCGACGCTGGCAGTTTCCCGACCAGCAAAGAAGGGGAACACCTATGCGCCGTATCATCATCGCTCTCGCTGTCGCCGCCGTCGCCGCACCCATGCTGTCGGGCTGCATCATCATCGCCAGCGACAAGCCGACCACCCGCGTCATCCACTCGACCCCGGCCGAGGCCAACTGATGCGCCAGGCCACCATCAGGGCAGCCGTCGCGGCCGTCGCCCTGCTGCCGCTGCTGGGCGGCTGCGTCATCTATTCGAACGACGGCGGGGAGCGGAAGGTCAACATCAACAACCAGGCCGTGGTCCAGACTGAAGCTCTGGAAGCCGTCCGCAAGGTCGATTTCGACGGCCAGCGCCTGACCGTCGTGGTCGGCTCCAACGGCTGCACCGAGGCTTCCAGCTTCGAGGTCAAGATCAAGGATACGGATCCGGCGGAACTCAGCCTGATCCGTCGCGCCCCTGACCTGTGCAAGGCCATCGTCCGCGAAGGCGTCGCCGTTAGCTGGACCTACGCCGAACTCGGCCTGAACACCGGCCAGCACGTGCGCGTCCTGAACCCGGTCAGCCTTTAAGCAAAGCCCTTCTCCCCTTGTGGGAGAAGGTGCCCCGCAGGGGCGGATGAGGGGTGTCGGCACGACGATAGTCGGCTTCACTCAGGCGGTGACGTCGTCATAGGACGCGAGGCTCTCAAACCCCTCATCCGTCAGGCTTCGCCTGCCACCTTCTCCCTCAAGGGGAGAAGGGGAGCTCAGGCCGAAAACGGCCCCAGCATCTCCGCGGGGATTCGGGCGGGGCGCAGGGTGGCGGCGTCGACCAGGCACCATTCCGACACGCCCTGCGCGCACAGACGGCCTTCGCCGTCCTCGATACGGACATAGCGGTTGAAGCGCGGGCCTTGCGGCTCGCCGACCCAGGTGCGGGCGACGACGCCGGTCGCGCCCGGCGCGATGGCGCGCAGGTAGTCGATCTCGTGCCTCAGGGCGACCCAGGACCACTTCGCCCGCGTGTCCTCGTCGAAGCGCGCGTTCCAGTGGGCCGTGCCGACGTCCTGCAGCCAGCCGACATAGACGACGTTGTTGACGTGGTTGTTCTCGTCGATGTGCTCCGGCCGCACGTCCAGGGGGACGACGAAGACCTCGCGGTCCTCGCGCGGTTGCAACTGCGGCCGGGCCATCCGGTCTTAAGCCTCGCCGAGGGCGACGCCCTTCTCGGCCATCAGGGCCTGAAGTTCGCCGGCCTGGAACATTTCGCGCACGATGTCCGAACCGCCGACGAACTCGCCCTTGACGTAGAGCTGCGGGATGGTCGGCCAGTCGGTGAAGCTCTTGATGCCGTCGCGCAGGGCTTCGTCCTGAAGCACGTCGACGCCGACGAAGGCCGCGCCCACGTGGTCGAGAATCTGCACCGCCAGCGAGGAGAAGCCGCAGCGCGGCGCATCCGGCGTGCCCTTCATGAACAGGACCACGTCATGCTCCGCCACGGTCTGGGCGATGAAGGCGTGGACGGGGTCGGCGGCGGCGTCAGCGGTCATTTGATCGGTCACGGTAAGGGGCCTTTCAGGGAAGCCCGTCAGCTAGGCGCCCATTGGGGCCGGGTCAAGGCCGCTGCGGCGTAAGAGCTCAGGCGGTTTCCGGCGCCCGGGCCAGCCGTTCGGCGCGCTGGGCCAGGGCCGGGGCGCCGTATTCGCGCGCCGTGGCGGCGGCCTCGGTCAGCATCAACCCCAGGCCGCGCGGAGTCTGGCCGGTCCAGCGCGCGCGGGCCAGGGCGATCCGCGCCATGCCGATCTGGTCCGAGGCCCAGTCCAGCGGGGTCGAGACCACCGAGGGGCGGGTGAGGCGGCGGCGCAGGCCCGTCTCGATCTCCAGCAGGGCCGTCAGGTCGCCGATCGATCCGGCGCGCGAGGCCTCCTGGGCTACGCGGCGTTCGTGGGCCAGGGCCCCAAGGACCAGTCCGCCGCCTTCGGTCAGGGCCTCGGCCTGGACCAGGACGAGCAGGGGCAGGGTCTCGCGCTCGGCCCGCAACACCTGGATGGCGGCCCAGTCCAGCGGGCTGTGGTCGGGGGTGAACTGGTCGGCGGCGGCGTCGAACAGGGCGTGGGCCTGATCGCGGGCCAGGACGTCGTCGGCGACGGCCGCCAGGGCCGCCATCCCGGTCGCGCACAGGGCCAGGGCGCGGGCGCGGCTGAGGGGACGCTGCTCCGGCGTGGCCGCTTCGACCAGGGCGCGCAGGTCGGCGCCCGCTTGATCCAGCATCCGCGGGTCGCGGGCGGCCAGACCCGCCTCCAGCATCAGGGCGGCGCGGTCCAGCCTCAGATCGTCCTCGACCGGACGTTGCTGGCCCTTGAGGCCGTGCAGGGCGCTGTCCAGCATGACGGCGGCGTCCTGCAGCGTCGCCGCCTCGCCCGAGAGCGAGGCTTGCCGCGCCCGCAGCCGCGCGTGCAGGGCGGCCACGGCGGCGGCGGTGTCGCCGCGCCGGGCGGCGGGCAGGGCCGCCAGCAGGGCCAGGATGGCGTCAAGCCGTGCGGGCTCGCCGCACAGGTCGAAGGCCAGCATCCCGCTTTGGGCCAGTTCCAGCGTGGCGCGAATGGTCTCGTCGTCGTTGCGGGCATGACGGACGGCGTCACGAGCGGCCGCCTCGGCCTTGTCGAGGCTCAGGGCGGCGCCGCTGCGGCGGGCGTGTTCACGCCACAGGGCCGAGGCGCGCAGGGCGGCGTCATGGGGGCGCGCGCAGGAGACGCGTCCGGCCTCGATCGACTGCTGTCGGGCTTCGACCTCGACGAGGCCGACGCCGATCAGTTCCAGCCAGCCGAGATCGTCGCTGTCGCGCGCCTTCTCGAACAGCCGTCGCAGATCTCTGCCGAATTCGAACATTCCAGACCTTCGTCGTCCCGCTTCGGGATCGCGGGGGCGATCCTGCAGACGCACAAGCAAACGCAGCGCCGCCGGATGGGTTCGGCTTGAGCATAATCGCCGAACTCGCGCGGGGTCTGGCGCGGGCCGGATTAGCCCAGGCGCGGGGTCTTCTGACGGCAGCGTTGCAGCACGGTGCGGGCCTCGGCTTCACCGGCGGACAGGCGCTTCACCGAATCGAGGCGGGCGCGGGTCTGGTCGTTTTCGGCCACCGTCGGGTCGCGTCCCGCCGCCGTGGCCGCCTGCATGGCCGCCAGCGACCAATAGAGGGCGGCGTCATAGAGGGTGCGGCCATAGCGGCTCTCGCCGCCTTCGAGTTCAGACGCCGCCTGGGTCAGCCCAGCGCACCGCACCGCCTCGTCATAGGAGACGAGCCGGGTCGTCTGGGGCGGACCCAGAACCGCAAGCGCGGCGGTGACGACAGCGATGACCATCAAAAACTCCACGGCGCCCCGACGAGGATGAAAACCCGGCGCCGCACGTCCCTAGAGAACCACGGTCGTGTGCCGGATGAAAGACGCGTTCAGCCAAACTTCAGGTTGCGGTCAGTTCGGGATCGGCGCGGGCGGCATGGCCCTGCCCTGATCGACCAGCCAGCGGACGAAGGCGCGGCGCGCCCGCGACGGCTCGCCCGCGCCGGGAATGGCGGCGACCGCCCCGCCGTCGGCGTGAAAGCCGAAGGGGGCCAGCAGCCGCCCGTCCGCGACCGCCTCGGCCGCCAAGGCCCAGGGCAGGACCGCCGCGCCCCAGCCGGCCAGGGCTGCGTCCAGCGCGAAATGCAGGTGGGCGACGGGGCGCTCGGACGCCTCGACGGATTGCCGGCCGCTGAACGCCGACCAGTCCTTCCACCCGCTCAGGTGGGTGCGGGCCACAAGGCGCGGGGCGTTCAGCACCGCCGCACGCGGGTCATTGCCCGTCACAGCCCCGACCAGAGAAGGCGCGATGACCGGACCGACGGCGTTGGGGATGATCCGCTGGGCTTGCAACGTCTCGATCCGGTAGGGGTCGAGCAGGCGCAGCACCACGTCGGCGCCGCGCCGGCTGACGGCGTGGGGGGCGAGTTCGACCAGATGCACCCGGATCTCGGGGTACAGCCGCCCGAAATCGGCCAGGCGCGGGATCAGCCACTTGACCGACAGGCTGGCGTTGACAGCGACGTGCAGGTCCTGACCCTCGCTGCGGGCCCGCGCCACGGCGGCGGCGAGGCCGTCGAAGGCGGCGGTCAGGCCCGGCAGCAGGTCCCGCCCCGCCCGCGTCAGCGTCAGGGCGTGACGCGGCCCCTCGAACAGCCGAACCCCCATCTGCGCCTCCAGCGCCTTGACCTGACGGCTGACGGCGCTGTGGGTCACGTTCAGCTCGGCGCCCGCCAGGGTGGCGCTGCCGGTCCGCGCCATGGCCTCGAAGGCGCGCAAGGCGTTCAGCGAGGGCAAGGCGGCGCTGGGTGTGAGATTTTCGAACATGCCCTTCCCGATAGGTCGCTTTCGTCCCGGCGGCAATGCGGCGACGACAGCGCCCTATGTCGTCTCCTGCTCATCGCCTGATCGTTCCCGTCCTCGGCTTCGGCCTGATCGTCGCCTTCGCCTCCAGCTACTACCTGCTGGGGGTGCTGGCCGAGCCGCTGGCGGCGGGGACCGGGACCACGCCGTCGCTGGTGTTCGCAGCTCTGTCAGGGGCCTTCCTGATCTCGGCGGCGCTCAGCCCCTTCGGCGGGCGCTGGGTCGACCGGCGCGGCGGGCGCGAGGTGCTGACGGTCGCCTCGGTGGTTTTCGCGCTTGGCCTGGCGGGGCTGGGCCTGTCGCAGGGGCCGGTCAGCATGGTGGCGTCCATCCTGACGCTGGGGATCGGCATGGGGGTGGGCTTCTATGGTCCGGCCTTTGCGGTGCTGGTCGCCATCCACGGCGAGGAGGCCAAGAAGCCGATCACGGCGGTGTCTCTGATCGGCGCCTTTGGCGGAGCCCTGGGCTGGCCCATGACGCTGACCATGATCGAGGCGGTCGGCTGGCGCGGGGCCTGTTTCGGCTGGGCGGGGCTGCATCTGCTGGTCTGTCTGCCCCTCTATCTGACGATCCTGCCCGACGGTCGCGCCGGGCCGCGTCCCTCGGCGGACAGCGCGCCGGTGCGCTGGGACGGGCGGATGATCCGGCTGGCGGTCCTGTTCGCCGGGGCTTGGTGGATCGCCACGGCCATGAGCGCCCATCTGCCGCGCCTGCTGGGGCGGCTGGGGCTGGAACCCGCCGAAGCGGCGGTGGCGGCCAGCCTGATGGCCGGGGCGGCGGTGGTCGTGCGGCTGCTGGCCTTCCTCACATCCGGCAAGGGCTCGCCCGTCATGGTGCTGCGCTTCGCCACCCTGCTGCACCCGCTGGGGGCGGCGGTCGCCTTCTTCGGCGGCAAGTCGCTGGCCGGGGCCGTGTCTCTGGGGCAGGGGGCGGGCAACGGCCTGCTGTCGGTGGCCTCGGGCGTCCTGCCGCTGCACCTGTTCGGCAAGGAGAACTACGCCACGCGTCAGGCCCTGATCCTGACGCCGGCGAGGTTCTTTCAGGCGGCGGCGCCGCTCAGCTACGGCATGGTGCTGGACCACTCGGCGGGGTTGGCCTTGGCGGCCTGCAGCGCCGTCTGCGTCCTGATGTTCGCCATGACCTTCGGGCTGGAGCGGAGGAATGGAGCTCTAGTATCGCCTCATGGATGATGGGCCTCACTCGGAACGTTGGTTTCTGCGGAGGCCAGCTTGGTGACGTGATCCATCGTGGTCTTCCACATCATGCAGAGGCCGACGGCAGCAACCATGACCGAGCCGAGTCCGACGAATGGTCTCGAATTGAAAGGCGGAGCGAAAAGTGCGCACCACGATGAAAAGCCCAATCCGGCAAGAAAAAGGAATAGCCAGAAGGTATTTCGCGCGATGAACCTGTTTCGTTCGTCTGTGGATATGGCCGTAGTCACCGTGACGATGCGCTGAGATTTTCGGCCCAGCAATATCAAGGGAAAGGCAAGGGCCAGGCTTAAGGTCATCAGCAGGCTGGCGTACTGACGCGGAAGTACGAGCGCCAGCGACCAGCCGACCACGAAACAGGCGGCAAACGCAGTCGCAAAGCGTATCGACCGTTTCGTATGGGTTCTGATTTGCATGGCGGATGTCCGTGGCCTCTGTTGCAACCTATGGCAACGCGCGGGTTTTCGACGAACCTAGATCACCGGCTCGGCGTCGGCCCGCATGAGCGCTTTGCGCGGCGCGCGGCGGTCCAGGGTGTTCCACGCTGCGGTCAGGCCCTCCACCGCGCGGTCCAGATCGGCCTCGTTGCGGCTGAAGGGCAGGCGCAGGAAACGCTCATAGGCGCCGTTGACGCCGAAGCGCACGCCGGGCGCGATGCGCACGCCGTGGTCCGACGCGGCCAGGGCCAGGCGGGTGCTGTCGGCCCGGGGCAGCTCGACCCAGAGCGACAGGCCGCCCTCGGGGCGGCGCGTCTTCCAGTCCGGCAGGGCCTCGGCCAGTCGAGCGCGCAGGTGGGCCTCGTGCCGCGCGATGGTTCGGCGCCGCGCGTCCAGCGGCGCGGGATCGCCGCTCAGCAGGACGGCGGCGGCCAGCTGCTCCATGACCGGCACGCCGAGGTCCAGCGAGGGGCGACGGCGGATCACCCTGTCGATGACCTCGGCGTGGGCGCGCAGCCAGCCGACGCGCAAGCCGCCCCAATAGGGCTTGCTGGTCGAGCCCAGCCGGACCACGTGGGGGCCGTGATCGACGGGCGGGGGCGGCGGTCGGTCGAACCACAGCTCGCGCAGGGTGTCGTCCAGCACCAGCAGGGCGCCGACGCGGGCGGCGGCGGCGGCCAGGGCCGCCTCGTCGTCCGCCGACAGGACATGGCCGGTCGGGTTCTGGTGCGCCCCGATCAGATAGACCAGCCGCGGTCGCACGCGGGCGATGGCCGCCAGCATCCCGTCCATATCCCAGCCCTGCGGCGTCATGGCCACCGGCGTCAGGTCCAGCCCCGCCTGCACCAAAGCGTCCAGGGCGTGGGGATAGCCGGGGTGCTCGACCACGACCCGGTCGCCGGGCCGGGTCACGGCTCGCAGCAGGATGGCCAGAGCGCCTAGAGCCCCCGCCGTGACCACGATCTGATCCGGCGACGTCGCCAGACCCTCGGCGCCATAGCGGTCGGCGACGACGCGGCGCAGGGCCTCGATCCCCACCGGCTCATAGCCCCGGCCCGGCAGGTGGGCGGGCAGGGCCTCCAGGGCGCGGGCATAGGCGGTGTGGACCTGTTCGTCGGCGGGCATGGAGGCGGTGGCCATGTCGATGACGCCGGGCGTGTCGTCGCCCTGCATCGGCCCGTCCAGCCGCACCGGGCGCGAGGCGGCGCTGGCGGGCAGGGCGGTGACGCTGCCCGATCCGGTCCGGCTGACGACAAAACCCTCGGCCCGCAGCCGGTCCAGTGCGGCGCTGACGGTGATGCGGCTGACGCCCAGGGTCTCGGCCAGACGCCGCTCGCCGGGCAGGCGAGCGCTCAGCGACAGCCGCCCGTCCAGGATCATCAGCTTCAGCGCCTCGGACAGGCGGCGATAGGCGGGCTCGCCGTCGGGCCCGCGCCAGCCGCTCAACTGACGCGACAGGGAGACGGGGTTGACGAGGAGGTCGCGCATAAGGGGGCGTCCTAGGGGAAGGGGAGACTCGTCCCCCCGCGAGCCGTCATCCTCGGGCTTGACCCGAGGATCGAGCATTCAGCGCGCGCGAGGCCGGAGGTCTGGCGACGGACGTGGGTCAACCGGCTCATGTGGCGGAGCCGATGGCCCGATCCTCGGGTCAAGCCCGAGGATGACGGCGGGGGAGGAAAGGCGTGGTTCAAGGCCATCCTTGCGAAAGCGGCCCTATAAAACAAGGCCAATGATGCGCTCTATGGCTGCATGTTCATGCGTCGCTTCATCCAGCTTCAGATCGGCCTGCTGCTCTACGGGGCGTCCCTTGCCCTGATGGTTCGCGCCGACCTCGGCCTCAATCCGTGGAGCGTCCTGCATCAGGGGCTGTCCGAGCGGACGGGGATCAGCCTCGGCATGATCGTCAACCTGGTCGGGCTGCTGGTCCTGCTGGTCTGGATCCCGCTGCGCCAGAAGCCGGGCGTGGGGACCATGTGCAACGTCTTGCTGATCGGCACGGCGGCGGACGTGGCGCTGTGGGCCCTGCCGCCCATCGAGGGGCTGGCGTTGAGGATCGCCTTCCTGACCGCCGCCATCGTGCTGAACGGGGCGGCGACGGCGGCCTATATCGGCGCGGGCCTCGGCCCCGGCCCGCGCGACGGCCTGACTACGGGTCTGGTGCGGATCAGCGGCTGGCGGATCGGCTGGGCGCGCACGGCGATCGAGGTCGCGGTCCTGGCCATGGGCTGGATGCTGGGCGGCGTGGCCGGGGTCGGCACCGTCCTCTACGCCCTGGCCAACGGCCCCCTGGTCCAGTGGTTCATGACCCGCTTCGAGATCGCTCCGAAGCCGGAGGCGGCGACCGCGCCCTCGACCTGAACGCGACGTCCGAAGACCGCCAGACCCCGGCGTCGGAGCATGAAAGGAAGGCGACCTCTTTCACGCACGAGGTCGTCATGCCTGCACTCACCGACAAGGTCGCCATCATCACCGGGGCCAGTTCCGGCATCGGGGCCGCCGCCGCCCGCCTGTTCGCCCGCGAAGGGGCGGCGGTGGTCGTCACCGCCCGACGCGAGGGCCAGCTTCTGGCCCTGGTCGCGGCTATCGAGGCTGAGGGCGGCCGCGCGGTCGCCGTGCCCGGCGACATCCGCGACGAGAGCTTGGCCGAGCGGCTGGTGCGCACGGCGGTCGAGCGGTTCGGTGGGCTGGACATCGCCCTGAACAACGCCGGGGCCATCGGCGCCAACGAGCCGACGCCGGAGATTCCACTCGAGCGTTGGCAGGATACGCTGGACGTCAACCTGACCGCCGCCTTCCTGGGCGCCAAACATCAGATTCCGGCGATGCTGGCGCGCGGCGGCGGCTCGCTGATCTTCACCTCGACCTTTGTCGGCCACGCCATCGGCATGCCGGGCATGGCGGCCTATGCGGCGGCCAAGGCGGGTCTGATCGGCCTGTCGCGGGTCATCGCCGCCGAGTTCGGGGCGAAGGGTCTGCGCAGCAACTGCCTGCTGCCCGGCGGCACGGACACCGAAGCGGGGCGCGAGTTCGCCCACACGCCCGAGATCATCGCCTTCGTCGAAGGAATGCACGCCCTGAAGCGGATGGCGTCGCCGGAAGAGATCGCCCGCGCCGCCCTGTTCCTGGCGTCCGACGCTTCCAGCTTCATGACGGGAACCGCCATGCTGGTCGACGGCGGGGTGTCGATCAGCAAGACCTGAGCTGCGCTTGACCGCCGCGCCCGTTCAACAGACCCTTGGCGCCTCATTCAGCAGGAGGCGGACATGAAGCGCGTATGGGCGATCAGAACGGGGCTCGCGGCGGCGGTGCTGGCGTTGGCGGCCTGTGGTCAGGGAAGCGAACCCGCGCCCGTCGAGGCGACGCCCGCCCAGCCCCAGCCGGAACAGGCAGATGCGCGCGTGGCCGGGACCGAGTTCCACGCCACCAGCCAAATCGCCTGCGCGCTCGCCGCGTCTCAGCCCATGGGTCAGTGCGACGCCGGGGTAATCCGCAACACCGACGGCTCGGCGGTGGTCAAGGTCAGCCTGCCCGACGGCCGCACGCGCAGCCTCTTCTTCGACCGCTCCGGGGCCAAGGGCTCGGACGTCAGCGCGGCGGACGGCGTCGAGGCCCAGGGCTTCAAGACCGAGAAGGTCGGCGATCTCTACAAGATCGCCCTAGGCTCGAAGGAACGCTACGAACTGCCCGAGGCTCTGATCGTCGGGGGCTGATCCGAAGGTCAGCCGCGTTCCCGGGTCTTGGTCAGGGCGATCTTGGGGAAGCGTTCGGCGACATAGCCGGTTTCCCACGACGACTTGGCCAGGAAGACCGGGTTCTGGTCGATGTCGACCGCCATCTGGGGGCGATACTTGCCGGCGAAGTCTTCGAGATCGGCCCTGGTTCCGTCCGACGCGGGGGCGATCCAGCGGGCCTCGGCGTAGGGGCTGGGCTCGAAGACGACGTCGAGGTTGTATTCCTCGCCCAGACGGTCGGCCATGACCTCGAACTGCAGCTGGCCCACGGCGCCGACGATGAAGTCCGAGCCCAGTTCGGGGCGGAACAGCTGGGTCACGCCTTCCTCGGCCAGACCTTCCAGCGCCTTCTTCAGGTGCTTGGCCTTCAGCGGGTCCTTGACGCGGACGCGCTGCAGGATTTCGGGGGCGAAGTTGGGCAGGCCGGCGAAGCGGACCAGACCGCTTTCCGACAGGCTGTCGCCGACGCGCAGGACGCCGTGGTTGGGAATGCCGATCACGTCGCCGGCGAAGGCGTCCTCGGCCAGTTCACGGTCCGAGGCGAAGAACATGATGGGGGCGTTGACGCTGAGTTGCTTGCCGGTGTTCTGCACCTTCAGCTTCATGCCGCGCTTGAAGCTGCCCGAGGCCATGCGGAACATGGCGATGCGGTCACGGTGATTGGGGTCCATATTGGCCTGGACCTTGAAGACGAAGCCGGTGACCTCGTCGCGGCCCGGCTCGACCACGATGTCTTCCGGCGTCGGGGCGTTGCGGGTCTCGGGCGGGGCCTCCTTGCGGGCCGACATGACCTTGGGCGCGGGGGCCCATTCGCCGATGGCCTTCAGCAGTTCCTCGATGCCGAAGTGGCGCAGGGCCGAGCCCCACAGCACCGGGGTCATGTGGCCTTCCAGGAAGGCCTGACGGTCGAACGGCTTGTAGCCCGCCTCGACCAGCTCCAGGGCATCGGTCAGGTCGGCCTGTTCCGAACCTTCGAAATACTGCGCAGCCTCGTTCAGCGGCAGGGCGTCAGGGTGGGGGACATCCTCCGTCGATCCGGCAGGCTTCTTCGTATAGGGCTGGAAGCGACCCTCGCCACCGACCTGGACCATGCCGCGCAGGCGGTTGCCGCTTTCGGCCGGCCACCAGATGGGCGAGGGGTCCAGTTGCAGGCGGTTGGCGATCTCGTCCAGCAGGGCCATGGGGTCCTGGGCTTCGCGGTCCAGCTTGTTGATGAAGGTGATGATCGGGATGTCGCGCAGGCGGCAGACCTCGAACAGCTTCAGCGTCTGCGGCTCGATGCCCTTGGCGGCGTCCAGCACCATGATGGCGCAGTCGGCGGCCGTCAGGGTGCGATAGGTGTCTTCCGAGAAGTCTTCGTGGCCCGGCGTGTCCAGCAAGTTGAACATCTTGCCGTCGTGCTCGAACGTCATGACCGAGGCGGTGACCGAGATGCCCCGTTCCTTCTCGATCTTCATCCAGTCCGAACGCGCGCGCCGGTTGTCGCCCCGCGCCTTGACCGCGCCGGCCGCGCGCACGGCGCCGCCCGCCAGCAGGATGTGCTCGGTCAGGGTCGTCTTGCCGGCGTCCGGGTGGGCGATGATGGCGAAGGTGCGACGGCGCGCAGCTTCTTCGGGCAGGGTCAGTTTCGACATGGCGCGGACCTAGCGCGCGCGGGACCGAAAGTCGATTGTCACGATGCCGTGAAAGACCCTTCGCGAAGCGGGGCTTTTAGAGGCATGCTCGTTTCTGTGAGACGCCGGTCCATGAGATCGACGCCGCAAGGGAAAGGAAACGACATGGCTCTGGTGCATCCGGGCAAGGTCCCGCCCGCGCGCAGCGAAAGGGAACTCCACCCCGTTATCGGCTTGATTTGCGGCTTCGGCCTGATCGCCCTGGCGGCGACGGCGGTCCATATCCTGTTCGGCTTGATCTAGGCCCGCCGCTGGGTCAGTCGCTGGCGGGGCTGTCCGAAGGCGTGTCCTCGCCCTCGGCCTCGCCCTTCTTCAGGATCTCGGCCTCCTCCGCGTCCGCCTCGGCCTCGGTCATGCCCTTGGCGCGCAGCAGCAGGGCGCGGGCGCCCGCCGAGGGCCTGTGCGGGTCGTTGACCAAGGGCTCCAGCAGAGGCACGGCCTCGGCGTTGCGGTCGCGGATCATCAGCACCTGGGCCAGGTTGATCCGGGCCTCTCCGAGTTGCGGGGCCAGGGCGAAGGCCTGTTCCAGCACGGCGACGTCGTTGTCGTTAGGATAGCCTTCCCCGCCGTTCCGGTTCTCGGCGATCAGCAGCAGGGTGGCGTAGTTGGCGTCGTCGGCGCGATAGGCCCGGTGCAGGAACGCGCGGGCCTCGCCGTTCAGTCGGTCTGTCTCTTCCAGGCTGTCTGCGTCTTCGGCGGCCTTCAAGCGGGCGCGCGCCAGGTATTGCAGGGCTTCGACGTGGTTGGGGTCCAGCGCCAGCAGACGTTGCAGCGGGGCCTCGGCTGCGGTGGGGTCGCCGAAGTGCAGTTCGGCGTGGCCGAGCGCCAGAAGCGCCAGCGGATCGTCGGGATGGCGAGCGGCGGCGCGGCGCACCTCCTCGGCGGTGGCGGCGCGCTTGTCTTCCGGCACGCCGACCTTCAGCCTCTGGTTCAGCAACAGCAGGTCGTCGGCCGACCGCGGCAGGCGGGTCACGGTCAATGGCGCCGGGGGGTAGGCCACGGTGACAGCCTGATAGGGGATCCGTCCATTCATGTAGCGGCGCAGGGTGCGTTGCAGGTCGGTCGGGTTCAGCCCGGTGGCCCTTTCCATGGCCTCGACCGGATCGCCGCCCGCCCCGACGTCGCGCAGATAGGCGTCCAGCGCCTTCTGCCGGTCGGCGTCGCCGATGAACCAATGGGTCAGGAGCCAAGCCAGGGGGTAATAGGTGTCGCGGTTGCGCGCGCGCTCGAGAGGACGTTTGGACAAGAGTTCGGCCATCGGCATCCACGACGCCGCCTGAAGCCAGTAGGCGCGGTTCTCATTGTACTTGCCGACCAGAATCCGCGACTTCTCGACCTCGACCGTGGCGTAGTATTCGGCGAAGCCCTCCACGAACCATCCCGGATAGGGATAGGAGAAGTTCTGCATCATGAAGTGATGCGCATATTCGTGCTTCAGCGTGTTGACGGTCTGGTCACGCAGGGCGATGCCGAAAATGTCTTCGTCGGTGGCCATGTAGAAGCCGGCGACATTCTCGGGCAGGTCGGGACGCACCTGGGTCAGGCCGCGTCGCGAAGCGACCAGATAGATGGGCAGCTTGCGCGGGGGAGCCTCGTTCGCGTCCAGCCCCATGCGCAGCCTCAGGAAGCGGTCATAGGCCTCGAGTTCCTGCACGAAGTCGCGCAGCTTGCTCTCGCCGCCGTCGCTATAGACGATGAAGCGTTCGCTCTCGGCCTTCAGCCAGTCGGCGTGGGCGGGAGCGACGCCGGCTGCGGTCGCAGCCAGGGCCGACAGGACGGAAACCGCGGCGCCGCGTTTCAGGCGCAGCAGCATGGCGTTGAAGAGTTTCACGTCGATGGTCCCTGATAGCTATGTCTCAGGGATAGCGAACCACGTTGTTCGACGGAAGGGGCTGCGGCGTCAGGCCGCCATTCGGCCCCAAACCGCCTTGTCGGCGGCGACGGCGCTGAGGCCGCCGTGGGCGGCGCGGGCCTGAAGCTGACGCATGATCATTTCAGGCAGGGCGCAGAAGCGCGGCTCGACCAGTTCGGGGGCGCAGCCGACGGCGGGGGCGGCGAACAGGGCGGCGTTCACGCCCTCGGTCTTGTGCGCGATCAGCCAGGCCAGACGCCGCGCGCGGGCCGGATCGTTCCGGTGCAGCATCGGGTCCTCGGCGAACAGGTCGCAGCCCATCTCCAGCACATAGTCGAAGTCCAGCTTCTCGAAGCGCCGCACGTCGTGGCTCGGGGCCGGACAGGCCTCGTCCAGATCGAACACGACGTCGTTCAAGAGAAACAGCATGGGCCGTCCACCAAGTCGCAGGCCCTTCTGGCCCGATGTGACAGGCTTACGACCATCTCGCTTGCGGTCCCGTTCACGAACGCGGTGAACAGGACGGTTACCATTTTTAGGCCAGGCAGACCTTTTTCCGTCGTCATCCTCGGATCAAGTGGGCCGTCAAAATAGAATGTCTAGGGCTCTTTTCCTTTCGTTGAGAAGTATACCGCGTTCAAGATCAGTGATGCTGCCCAGAGCCAATATATACAAAATAAAACAAAGCTTGTGTATTTCCAGGTCCCGAAGAATGAAACTGGATAAATCATGATCCCAGTTTTGTGGGTAATGCTCTCATAGTTGTATATGTATATAGATATCAAAATTGAAGTTATCATTGATAACTGAAGAAAAATCTTTAATTTCAATGTCGTGCCCCCTTGATATCGAGTCTCTCCTCTCGGCCGTTACGCCTCCTGCACCTTCTCGGTCAGGAAGTGCCGGCCCTGGCGGTCCTCGATCTCAACGACCCAGAGGTCGGGGTCGTAGCGGCGCTGGCGTTCGATATAGGCGTCCAACTCGCTCTCCATCTCGCTGACGACGGGCTGGATCCACAGGGGCTCGCCGTCCTGACCGGTGGCCTCGGTATAGAGGCGGGCCGTGCGTTCGGCGGTGTTGTAGGCCTTGACGATGACGGCCCCGCCGCGCGCGTCGCCCTTTTTCACCACGGTGGCGTAGGCGCCCTCCAGTTCGGCGCGGCGGATCAGGGCGCCGGCCCAGACGTCGGTGGATAGAAGCAATTCGCTAACCCTGATTGGACACGGGACCGGAACCTTGCGGCCCTAGGGTCATTAGTATGAGGATAGGCCTTTCTCCCCGTTCCGTCAGCAGAATGCTGGCCGCCACGATCGTCGCGACGACGCTGGCGACGCCCGTCGGCGCGGCCGTGACCGATGCCTTCTATGATCGCGCCTTCATGCTGGCCGCGCATCAGAAGTGCGACCTGTTCGAGCCTCAACTGATCGCTGCCCTGGACGCAGCGGCCCTGCAGGCGCGCAATGCGGCCCTGCGCGCGGGGACGCCTGCGGCGGACCTGTCGGCGGCGGCGGCGCGGGCCCGGTCCAAGGCGTCGATCACGGCCTGCGACGACGGCGATCTCAGTCGGGTGCGGGCGCGGGTCGAGGCGGGCTTCGCCGGCTGGTCGCGCGCGGCCCGGATGAGCTTCCCCGGCGATCGCGCCGCCTGGCGCGGGGACCGCTACGAAAGCAAGACCCTTGGCTGGCGACTGGTGCAGGACAGCGCCACCGGCGGCTCGCCGGTGCGCTTCGGTCTGGCCGGGACCCACCCGAAGGCGACGACGCCGGTGGCGGTGGTCTCCTTCGTCGGACGGCCCAGGCCCTATGCCGCCCGGCTGGTCATGCGCGATCGCGAACAGGCGCCGCGCGTCTGGCTGACCGGGGGCGGCCTGCCGCCGGAATCGGTGCGTCGGGCCTTCTTCGCCGCCTCGGCCCGTTCCGCCGCGCCGGGCCTGCTGCCCGAGGGCGCGCGTCAGGGCGAGGTCTGGACCTTCTCGACCGACGCCGCCGACGCCCTGGCCCAACTGGACCCGCGCGAGACCTTCGTCATCCAGTTTCTGTTCCGCGACGACAGCGTGGCCGAGGCTCGCTTCGAGGCGGGGGACTTCGCCGCCGGACGCGCCTTTCTGGCCATGGGCGCCATCTAGTCGCCAGCTGAGCCGTTTGGAACCGGGCGCGGCGGGGCTGATTCTACAGGCGGGCTGGCGTTTCCAAGGTCCCGTCAGCCCATATCCGCCAGCCAGCGGGTAGGCCCCCGTCGCGCGAGCGGCGGGGGTTTGCGGGGCGCTTTAATCCGCCTGGCTCGCGGCGTTGTCGCGCTCCACGATGCGGACCATGGCTGAGGCGATCGTTGCTTCATTCGCGCCCTGAGAGGCCTTGCTCTGGTCGCTGGCGTAGAGGGCCTGAAGATAGGCCTGATCCCAGGCGGTGAGGGTTTCAGGCGGCGCCTTTGCCACGTCGAACAAGTGCAGGATCGAGGCGGTCGGCGGCGAGGTGTCCGCACTGATCTGGGCTAGGGCGACCATGGCTACATAGTCGGCGACCTGCATGAAATCGGCCTGATCCAGAGCCGAGTTCTCGAGAATGATCAGGGCCTGGCGAAGGTCGTCCTGGGTTTCGTCGCGCAAACGGGAAGGCTGGACGATTACGCCGTAGGGGCCGAGGTCCGCAGGCGTACGGATCTCTCCGCTTACGCCGAACGGATCCTCGCCGCGTACGCGAACGGCGGGTTTGCCGGTGGCGGTCTTGATCGGCATGCTGGTGTGCCACCAGCGGATCGGGCGGCCGGATGTCTGGAAGGCGCGCAAGGCGGCCGCGCCCGCGGTCGTGCCCGAGGTGCCGGTTCGGAAGACGCGGCGATGGGTGACCGCCATGGATCGTGCGGCCTCGTCGCCGTTCTCCGCGGTCACGATGAGGATGTTCGGTCTGCAGCCCGGGGCGCCGATGCGCAGACCCAGGCTGTGCCCCCAGTCGGAAACCCGGTCGATCATGGCGCGGGCCGGCTCGTCCCGCATTCCCACGGTTCCGACGCAGATCGGCATACGCCAGACGGCCAGCTTTCGGCCGGGCGCCGGCGCACCGACCGTCGACGCGAACTGTTGCGCGATCTGGTCGTTCCGCAGGCCCTGGACCAGGACGTCTTCCACCTGCGAAGCAGCGGCGTCCTGCTGCGGGGTCTCAACCGACTGGGCCTGGCCCGGCGACGAGGCGGCCAGGGCGATCAGGACGAGAGGCAACAGCCTTTGGAACATCATGGCCGGTCGGGCTCCATGTTACTGGCGGGCAGGCGGCATGCGGGTGATCAGGGTCAGGGCGATCTGCTCCTGGGCCTTGGCGTTCATATAGATCAGGGTCTGTTCCGCCGCCTTGCGGTCGGCGCGGATTGAATGGGTCAGGCCCAGGCTCTCGGCGAAGGCGCGCGGCGCGCGGCGGTCCGCGCAGGCCGGGCCGTCGATGCCGAACACCTTGGCGGCATTGGCCAGGGTGCAGTTGCGGGCCTCGAGCGGGGCCGCGTCCCAGGCTGCGTCCAGCCGCGCGCGGTCCAGGCCCTTCTCCGACAGAACAGAGGCCGAAGCCCCCGTCTGGATGACATGGGCGGCGACGGCGGAGCGCACCCACATGGCCGGCAGGTCGGCGCGGCCCGCGCACGTCGGCGCGGCGGCCATGACCTTCAGGTCATGATGGTTGAGGGCGTTCATGCCCGAGTTCATGCCGCGCCCGTAGGCGGTCAGGACCTGCGATCGGTCCCCGGCGGGCAGGCGCGACCAGATGCATTCGCTCAGGGTCTGAGGCTCGCTGACCACGGGGTTCGTCGCGACCATGGCGGCGAAAAGCAGGGCGATCATGGACAGGCCTCAGGTGTTGGTCGGAAAAAGCGGCAGCAGCAGAAGCGCCAGGATGGTCAGGACCATCAGGCCGCCCAGCAGGCGCCACAGGCCCAGGCCCGAATGCCGGGTCGGATAGGTTTCAAGCGCCCTCTTTTCCTCAAAGAAGGCCTCGGCTGCTCCAGCTTCGAGCGCCGCCAGCCGACGCTGACGGCGGCTTACGGGGATTCCGGCGAACCACTGGGGGCGGATCAGCAGCGCCAATCCCAGCGCGAGATACAGAAGCTCGATGACCATGGGTATGTCATAGGGCGCGCCGCCGGGCGCGGCAAGGCTGCGTCTCCGCTCAGGCGCTGCGGTTCAGGGGGATGACCTCGGCGTCGCCGAGGATCGGCTCGCGCGCCACCACGACCGGCAGGCGGACGGTGACCGCCGTGCCTTCGCCCAGGGTGCTGTCGATACTCATGGCGCCGTGATGCAGTTCGGCCAGGGCGCGGACCAGCGAAAGGCCCAGGCCCGTGCCCTGCGCCCGCTGTTCGGCGCCGCCGGCCTGTTCGAAGGGGCGGCCCAGACGGGCCAGGTCCTCGGGCGCGACACCGACGCCGGTGTCGGCCACGGTCAGTTCCAGAACCGGCCCGAGGGCCTCGGCGCGAACGGTGACCGAGCCGCCCGCCGGGGTGAACTTCACCGCATTGGACAGCAGGTTCAGCGCGATCTGCTTCAGCGCCCGGCGGTCGGCGGCGACGGTCAGGGCCTCGGGCGGAAGGACGGCGGCCAGATCGACCCCCTTGTCGTCGGCCTGCACGCGGACCAGGGACAGGGCCTCGGACACCATTTCGCGCACGTCGAAGCGCTCGATGGTCAGGTCGTAGCGCGCCGCCTCGATGCGGCTGACGTCCAGCACGTCGTTGATCAGGTCCAGCAGGTGGCCGCCCGCCTCGTGGATCGACCGGGCGTAGTCGGCGTAGCGGTCGGGGATGGGCCCGAACAGGCGTTGACGCATGATGTCCGAGAAACCGAGCACGGCGTTCAGCGGGGTCCGCAACTCGTGGCTCATATTGGCGAGGAAGCGGGACTTGCCGGCGTTCTGGGCCTCGGCCTCGGCGCGCGCGGCCTCCAGTCCGGCCTCGCGGGCGTGGGCCAGGGTGGCGTCCAGGGCCAGGGCGATCAGGCGGGGCGGGTCGCCCTGATCCAGTCGGCGCAGCACCAGCAGGATGCGGCGATCCAGGGCCAGCCGCGGGGCGAACCGAACCTGGGCCTCGATGCCCGCCCGCGCCTTGGCCAGGGCGGCCTGGACGGCGGGGCGGTCGGGCGCATGGACAGCGGCGATCAGCCCCTCGTCGAACAGGGGATCGACGGGCAGAGCGGCGGGCGCCGCGCCATAGGCGGCCAGGGCCGCGCCCGAGGCGTCCAGCACCATGGTCAGGCCGGGCTGGCCGGCCAGAACCTCTTCGATCCGGGTCATGGCCCCTTCGGCGGCGGCGAGACGGCGGGCCTGTCGCGCGGCGCTGAGGCGCAGGGCCAGGGCGGCGGCGCCCCCCGTCAGCAGGGCGGCGACGGCCGCCATGCCGGGCGAGGCCTCGGGCGGGCCATGGACGGCGACGGCGATCAGGCCGGCCAGAACCGCCAGCGCCGCGCCCAGGGCGCCGAACGGGATCAGCCGCGACGACCCCAGGGCCACGGCGGCGACCAGAGGCATGAAGACGAAGCCCCCCAGCGGTCCGGTCAGTCCGCCTGACAGGCCGGACGCCGCGATCGCCGCCAGCGACCAGGCCGCCAGCAGGGCGGCGCGCACCGCCCACCCGTCGCGGCCCAGCAGGATGAGGCCCAGCAGGCCCGGCGTCGCCATGGTCAGGGCCGCGGGAACGCTCAAGCCTTGAACGTTTGCTGGTTGATCCAGTCCGGCGGCGGCGAGCGCCGTCAGCCCGACCGTCGCGGCCCATCCCGCGTGCCAGGCGGCCAGCGCAGATCCGCCGCGCGCGTCCTCGACGGCGGGATCAGGCGTTGCGGGCAGGGCGGCGGGAGCGGTCAATCCGGGGCTTTGCGCGGTTGATTCAAGGGTCTCAGTCTAGACCCGGAGCGGCCCCGCCCCTAGGTTGCTCGCCTCGCAGGCGACTGTCCCAAACTGGCGCAGGAGCTGGCTGTGTGGCGGGCCTGGGGCTTGGCGTGGCGGACGGCGGGGCCTATGTCGCCCACATGAGCATGACCGGCGACCTTCCCCCCTTGGGCCCGACCCAAACCCTCGATGAAGCCCTGGCTGAACTGGTCGAGGAATTCGACTTGCTGGGCGACTGGGAGGGGCGGATCGAATACGTCATCGACCTGGGCAAGGGCCTGGCCCCCTTGCCGGAGGAAGCGCGGATCGAGGCCAACAAGGTGCCGGGCTGCGCGGCCCAGGTCTGGCTGTCGACCCGCCGCGCCGAAGGCCGACTGTTCTTCGACGCCGACAGCGACAGCGCCCTGTCCAAGGGCAATATCGCCCTGCTGCTCAAGCTCTACTCCGGCCGCACGCCCGCCGAGATCCTGGGCTTCGACGCGCGCGCGGCGCTGGATCGCCTGGGCCTGCCCTCGGCCCTGACGCGCCAGCGGGCCAACGGCCTGAACAGCATGGTCGGCCGCATCCGCGAGGCCGCGGCCGGATCCTAGCCGCTTCAGCGGTTGTCAGGGTCCGCCGCCACGCCGTAGCCGGCCACCCGGCCCGATGGGGCCAGGGCGACGGTGAACAGCCGGGTGTTTCCGACCGGACCGACGCGATAGCTGTAGCGTCCGCCGCCGTCCGGCCGGCTGAGGTCCCGCACCAGGGTCATGGGGGCGTCGCGCCATCCTTCGGGCAGGGCGGCCGTCAGGTCGCGGGCATGTCCGGGGTCGGGACGGTATCCCGAGCCGGGCGAGAAGTCCTGGGTCAGGTCCTCCCCGGCCGCCGCCCGGTCCAGAAAGGCGCGCAGGCGTTCGGCCCGCGCCGGGTCGTCCGGCAGGGCGGGGGACAGGGACGGCATCACCTCCGGCTCGACCAGTCCGGCCACGACGCGCGCGATCAGGTCGGGGCGACCATAGCTGGAGTCCAGATTGGCGAAGACCACGACCGTCAGCCCGAGGTCGGGATAGCGGGTCATGGTGCTGGTGAAGCCCTGCCAGGCGCCGTTGTGCATGATGCGACGCTGGCCGTTCAGCTCATTGATGTTCCAGCCGAAGCCATAGCCCTGGGCGTTGGGCTTGCCGTCCTTCAGCACGAAGGGCGTCCACATCTTCCGCCGGGATTCCGGGGACAGCAGGGCGTCGCCGTACAGGGCGCGGTCCCATCGGGCCATGTCCTCGACCGTCGAATAGATGGTGCCGTCGGCGGTGGCGTTGAAGGTCGGCGACACCCAGGCCTGATTGCGCAGGACGCCGTCGCGCATCTCATAGCCCGAGGCCCGGCGCGGGATGATGTCGGCGTCGGAAATCACCCGCGTGGCGCTCATCCCCAGCGGGGCGAAAAAGACCTCGGTCAGGTAGTCGCCGTAGGGCCTGCCCGTGACCCGGTGGATCAGGATGCCCAGCAGCACATAGTTGGCGTTGTTGTAGCTCCAGCGCGTCCCGGGCTCGAACTCCGTCGGCAGGGCGGCGATGGCGGCGGCCAACTGATCCTCGGTGAAATCCTTCCGGTAGTCGAACGCCCCGCCCGGCCCGGTCAGCTTGTCCCCGTCATAGGCGCCGATGCCGGAGGTGTGCGACAGCAGATGGGCCACGGTGACGCCGGCCCATCCGCTCGGCGCCTCGGGAAAATACCGGGCGACGGGGGCGTCGAGATCCACCCGGCCTTCCTCGGCCAGTTTCAGGATCGCGGCGGCGACGAACTGCTTGCCGAGGGATCCGGTCTGCATCCGCGTGTCGCTGGCGACCGGGGCGCCCCATTCGACATCGGCCAGGCCATAGCCCTTCATCAGGACAGGAACCCCATGGCGATAGACGCCGACCGCGAGGCCGGGCGCGCGTTGCCGCGCCATCTCGGCCAGGACGTAGCGGTCGATCTCGGCCTGACGGTCGCTGGACAAGGGCGCGATCTGCACCTGTGACGCGGGGGCGGAAGCGGCGACGCCGTCTTCGGCGGCCGCATGGGATCCGGTCGCCGCCGTCATCAGAACGGCCAGCGCCAGCCCTTTGATCATCCTGCTCATCTACCGCCTTCTTGTTCGCTACAAATGTAACGCTACAGTTGTAGCGAGATGGGGCGTGCGTCAATGCTGCAGGTGAAGAAAAGCGGACGTCGGAAGAGAAGAGAGATGGCGGGAGCGGAGGCCCCGGCCGGCCGTCAGAGGATGGACAGGAAGGCCCCGACCAGGGCGGCGATGGCCAGCGTCAGGAGCAGCGCCTCAAACGGCGAAAGCGACCAAGCGGAACGACGTCGGCGGGTTCTTGCAGCCATTGGGGCCTCTCGGTTTCGATGATGACCATGAGGGCCAGCTCCGGCGCGCCGAGAAGCGGAAGCGGCTGGCCGTAAAGGCCTCGCCACAGAGCGTCCAGCGCGCGATCGGCTTCCCCCATGGGTTCCATGCGAATCACGGAGCCATACGGTCGGAGCCCGAGTCCTTAACAATTGTTAGCAAATGTGGATAACAGCGGTTTTTGTTGATGAATATTGAAATTGCGCCCGGTGTCAGGCGGTTGGCCGCCGATGAACTATCCACAGGGGCCGCCGAGGACTGGCTGAATCGCCTGACCCGCTCATCCTGACGCGCCATCGCGCTGAGGCATCGGATGAATGGTCTGAAACACGTTCGCCTTGGGTGGCCGGAGCCTTATGCGCCCGAAGAGGCGAGGACGCGCCTTGCTGGAACGTCCGCTAACGACCCTTAGGAGACATTGACGGAAAGGGGCGAACCGCGTTGGCTGACCTTATGAGCGCGACATTTCTCAGTTTGATCGAGGCAGTCCAACAAGGATCAATGACGGTCGGCGATTTTTCATCATCGGTCGAGTATGAATGGAACTTCGGAGACGAGCGAGCGACGCTCTCCGAGGCCCAAAAAGCCGCCATCCAGCAAATGTTCGACGTCGTGGTTTATTACTCGCCTTATCCAGACGAGCGCGCCCGCGTTCCCAACTATCGCGACGAGCAAGATGTGCTGCAGGCCGCTCAGGACTGTCGTCGGTCCCTTGAAACAGGCGTCCGCTAACCACCCTTAACCGACATCCAGCCCGTCCGCTTCAAGGTCAGCCCTTGGTGCTCCAGGGCCTTACGGCGCCGCTTCTGACGCGGGCGGCCTGTTCGCGCTGGAAGCGGCCGCCGCGCGGGGGCTTGGGGCGTGCGGCGATGGCTTCCTGCTTTTCACGCAGGGCGCGCTGGATCGGGGTCTCGGTCGGCGCTGCGTCCGCCGGGGCGAGGGAGGCGGGCTGGCCGTCGCGTTTGTCGTTCATGGTCATAGTCTAGCACGTCATTGCAGATGACCCGTCACGACGTCTGACGTAACCTTGTGCTTCCAGTGGAAGTGCGCGGGGCCGGAAAATGTCGGCGGTATGGGACGGGTTCAGGCGGTTGGCGGATTTCCGCGGGCGGGATCCGCGGGGGCGCTTCTGGCCCTACGCCCTGGTCGTGGCGGTCCTGCTCTATGTCGGCATGGCGGCGGCCATGATCCCGGCCATGTCCGGCTTCTTCGAGGAGGCGACGCGCTACGCCGCCGCAAACCCGGAGCAGGTGACAGTGGCGGCGGGGCCTGGCCAATACTCGATCCGGATCAACGATCCCGAGGCCGAGCTAATGCCGGACATGAGCGGGCTGTTCTGGGCGATGCGGCTGGTGTTCGTCGCGGCGGGGCTCCTGCTGGCGGCGGCGGTGACGCGGCGGCTGCATGACACGGGGCGACCCGGCTGGTGGGGTCTGCCGCCGCTGGTGTTCGGCGTGATCGCAGCCACCCTGTTTCCCTGGGTGATGGAGCGTTTCATGCAGTCGGACGAGGCGGCGCTCGGCCCCTTCTTCCTGCTGTTCGCCAACAATATGCTCTACATAGTCAGCCTGATCGGCCTAGTGGTCCTTTTGTGCCTGAAAGGCACGTCGGGGCCTAACCGCTATGGGCATGAGCCGGGCTGAGGCCGCTTCAGCCCGCTTCTTTCAACTGCTCTTCCAGTCCCTGTTCGCGGACCTTGCGGTACAGGGTCGAGCGGCCGATGCCGAGGCGGCGGGCAATCTCGCTCATGTGGCCGGAATAGACCTCGATGGCGTGCTGGATCAGATCGCGTTCGATCTCTTCCAGCGTGCGCAGGTGGCCGCGCGCGTCGATGATGCGCACCGGGCTGTCGGGCTGGCCTTCAGCGCCCGCATTATTGACCGGCGTCTCGGCGCGGTCGTGCGATATGGCGGCGCCGGAGGTCAGCGGCATGGCGACGCCCGAGATGGCCGGGAAGTCGTGGGGCTGCAACAGGGGCGAGTCGGCCAGGACCAGGGCGCGGTAGATCGAGTTTTCCAGCTGGCGCACATTGCCGGGCCAGTCGTAGCCCTGCAGCAGGGCCATGGTCTCGACGGCGCAACCGGCGACGCGCTTGCCTTCCTCGACGTTGAAGCGGGCGATGAAGTGCTCGACCAGGGCCGGGATGTCCTCGCGCCGTTCGCGCAGGGCCGGGGCCTCGATCGGGAAGACGTTCAGGCGATAGAAGAGGTCCTCGCGGAAGGCGCCTTCCTTGACCTGCTGGGCCGGGTCGCGATTGGTGGCCGAGACGATGCGGACGTCGACCTTGACCGCGCGCTTCGATCCGACCGGGTCGATCTCGCCTTCCTGCAGGGCGCGCAGCAGCTTGACCTGCATGTCCAACGGCAGTTCGCCGATCTCATCCAGGAACAGGGTGCCGCCGTTGGCCTCCATGAACTTGCCGGCGTGCTTGTCGACGGCGCCGGTGAAGGCGCCCTTCTCGTGACCGAACAGGATGGACTCGACCAGATTGGCGGGCAGGGCGCCGCAGTTGACGGCCACGAAGGGCTTGCCGGCGCGGTCCGAGGCGCCGTGCAGGGCGCGGGCGATGACTTCCTTGCCGACGCCGCTTTCGCCGGTGATCAGCACCGGGATGCCGGACTTGGCGGCGCGCACGCCCAGGGCCTTGACCATGCGCATCGGCGGGCTGTCGCCGACGATGTCGTCGAACGAGGTACGGCCCGAGACGTGTTTCTTCAGCCTTCCGATTTCAGCTGAAAGCTGGGTCAGTTGCAGGGCGTTGCGCACGCCGATCAGCAGGCGTTCCGGCCCGACCGGCTTGACGAAGAAGTCCTGGGCTCCGGCCTGCATGGCCTTGACCACGGTTTCGATGCCGCCATTGGCCGTCAGGACGATGACCGGAACGGCCACGCCCGCCGTGCGGATCTCCGCCAGGGTCTCCAGCCCCGACAGGCCGGGCATGACGAGGTCCAGCAGGACCACGTCCGCGCCGCCGCCCTTGGTCAGGCGGTCGATGGCCTCGCCCCCGCTCTCGGCATGGACGACGGCATAGCCTTCGCGGTCGAGCACCGCCTGAATCAGGCGGCGCTGCGTGGGATCATCGTCGACGACCAGAACGGTCTTGGCCATTGGATACACACCCTAAACATCACCGTGACGGCCGTCCTCGTTGATCGGGATCGGCTCGCTTCGAGCACACCCTAGACCAAAGGGGGTGAAGATCGGGTTTCGGAGAACTGAGTCAGGGGTTAACGGGCGCCCCTCAGGGGCAGTCCTGTTGGGGCTGGAACCGGGCGCCTCCGCGCGGCGTGGTCAGATCCGGCCAGGGCGAGGCCGTCGGCGCCGTCTCGGGGGCCTTTAGCGCCTCGCGGGGATCGGCGGCCACGCCTGAACCGGAGCCGCAGAAGGCGATCCGATAGTCGCCCTGATGGGTCCAGACGCCGTTGCTCTGCGCGAACAGGGCGATGCGGAAACGGTCGGCCAGCAGGACCTCGACCTGCCCGTCCCCGTTCAGGTCGCGGACGGTCGCCAGGCATTCAACAGAGGATTCGCAGTGGTAGCGAGGGTCGCCAGGGCGCGCCGGAACCACGAAGCCGGCGGGCAGGCTTGCGTCCGCCGGCCAGACCGCGACATGCGGCGTGCGCGGCGGAATAGTCTCGTCTTCCTGCCTGAAGTCATAGCGGTTGTCGCTCGCCTGGGCCGCCATGGCGCGGCGCGCGATCTCGGCGTCGGAGGATCTGGCCAGATCGGCCAAGGCCGCTCGTCCCGCCTTGCCCGCCTCGAAGCGCAAGAAGCCGTAGTCGAATCGCGCCGCGCTGACGGCCCCCCGCTTCAACCGGGCGACCTGATCGCCGACCGACAGACGGGCGGGATCGAGCAGGGGGCTGAACAGGGCCAGGATGACGGCGACGGTCAGCACCGCAGCGGCGACATTGGTGCGCTCCAGCGGCTTCATCCACGCCGTCTTCTTCCAGAAGGGCGACAGCGCCGCCCAGCCGTAACCGGTTGCATAGACCGCCCCGACCAGGGCGCAGGCCGAGGCGATGATCCGATCCGGCGTTAGGCCGTGCTGGCCGATCCGCAAGGACAGCCCCCAGACGGCGATCAGGATCAGCGGCGTCAGCAGGACGGCGGCGACCCGCACGGCCACGCGCAGCAAGACCGGCGGCAGGTTGTCTTCGCGTCCGTCCTGATAGGCGGTGTTGATCAGGATGATCAGGGCGGCGGCGGCCGACAGCACCAGGGCCGTGGCGCTGCCCGTCTTCCACAATCCGTCCAGCCCGGTGAAGGGCAGGGCCAGCAGGAAGCCCGCCACCAGAACAGTGATGACCAGCAGCAGCCAGGACAGCAGCATCAGGGCCACGGTCCGCACGCCCCGGATCAGGCCCGCCCGCACGTCGGTCAGCTGCACGGCGATGGCGAAGACCAGGCAGGTGACGGGAATGGCGAACCACTCCTCGCCGATCAGGTCCGACAGGAAGCTGAGGCCGATGATGCGGAACAGGGCCGCGCCGAGGAAGAGCAGCAGCCAGAAGGCCACGGTGAAGCCCAGCGACAGGACCAGCTGCACCCCGGCCTTCCACGCCGTGTCGAAATAGTCGTCGAAGTCGGCGACCCAGCGCCGCCTTCCCTCTGCCGGGGCGACTGCCGGCACGATCAGGTGATGGGCGATAAACAATGCGGCGGCGGCGAAGGCGACGACGGGGAAGCGCAGATAGGGTGGGCGGAAGTGCTCGCTGGCCTGCTGCGCGGCGTCATGCCAGCCCAGCAGCGCCAGCGCGGCGGCGGTGACCACGCCCCAGATCGTCAGGGCCTTGACCGGCAACCGTCCGACCCCGGCCAGCAGCATGACAGGCGTAAAAGCGCAGGCCAGAACCAGGGCCGCGAACAGCGGCGGGTTGGTCGCGGGCCAGCTCAGGGCGTCGTGCGTCGCCATGCTGCGATACAGGCCATAGAGCACCAGCCCCTGCACCAGTCCGATGCCGATGCGGGCGACCGCCAGCCCCCGCGCGCTATCCAGCGAGGCGCGACCGGTCTGGTCGTGAAACGGGTCGGTCATGGCGTGGCCCCTTCAGCTTCACCGGCAGGGTGGACCGGGATGAAGGCGGAGGCAAATGGTGACCCTCTCCCGATGGGAGAGGGCTTGAGCCTCGGAGAGCCGGAGGCGAGCCGTGAAGGCGAAAGGGTGAGGGGCGAGGTTGTCAGTCGGCGTCAGCCGCGGCGCGACGGCTTGCGCCGGCGGCAAGGGACGACCCTCATTCGACCCTTCGGGCCACCTTCTCCCATCGGGAGAAGGAAGGGGAGATGCTTGCGCCCGCCCGTCCGCGCCCCCACAACCAGAGACATGAACGCGCCCGTCCAGACGACCGATTTCGCCGACGCCCCGCTGTGGGACCTGTCCGACCTCTACGCCTCGCGCGAGGATGCGCGCATCGGCGCCGACCTCGATCGCGCCAAGGCCCTGGTGGATCAGATGAACGCCTTCCAGGGCAAGCTTGTGGGCCAGCGCGGCGACGCGGCGGCGCTGGGCGCGGCGCTGAATCAGGCCATTGATCTGTATGAACAGGCGGCGGACGTCATGGGCGGTCTGGGCGCCTACGCCTTCCTCGCGGCCTCGACGGCGCGCGACGACGCGGGCGCGCAGGGCTTCGAGGCCAATATCCGCGAGAAGATGACGGTCATCGCCACCCCGACCGTCTGGCTGACGCTGGAGATCAACCAACTGGACGAGGCCGAGATCGCGGCCGCTCTGATCGCCCATCCGGCGGCCGCCCGCTGGTCGCCCTGGCTGCGCCGCGTGAGAGCGATGAAGCCGCACGAGCTGTCGACCGAGCTGGAGACCTTCATCGCCGAGCGCGGCCCCATTCAGGCCCAGTGGCCGCGCCTGTTCGACGAGACCCTGGCGGCATTGCGCGCCGATGCCGACGGCGAGAGCCTGACCCTGTCGGAGGCCCTGAACCGCCTCAGCGACGCCGACGGCGCCAAGCGCGCCTCCGCTGCCGAGGGCCTGTCGATAGCCTTCGCCGACAAGGCCCAGACCATGGCCATGGTCATGAACACCGTCGCCGCCGACAAGGCGCTGGAGGACAGGTGGCGCGGCTTCAAACGCCCCGCCGACAGCCGCCACCTGGGCAACGAGGTCGATGGCGAGAGCGTGGACGCCATGGCCGAGGCCGTGGCCGAAGCCTATCCGCGTATCTCGCACCGCTATTACGCGCTCAAGGCCAAGGCCATGGGCAAGACGGCGCTGGATCACTGGGACCGCAACGCCCCCATCGAGGCGACGCCGCCGCGCACCTATGACTGGGCGCAGGCCCGCGAGGTGGTGCTGGCCAGCTTTGCCGACCTCGGCGGCGACTTCGCCGAGCGCGCGGCCTGGTTCTTCGACCGGCCGTGGACCGACGCCAGGGCCCGACCCGGCAAGCAGTCCGGCGCCTACGCCCACCCGGTGACGGCGGACCGCCACCCTTACGTTTTCCTCAACTGGATGGGCGAGCGGCGCGACCTGCTGACCCTGGCCCACGAACTGGGCCACGGGGTGCATCAGACCCTGGCGGCGGCGCAAGGCAGCCTGCTGGCCGACACCCCTCTGACCCTGGCCGAGACCGCTTCGATCTTCGCCGAGGGACTGACCTTCGACCGTCTGCTGGCCGAGGCGACGCCCCGGGATCAGCGCGCGCTTCTGGCCGGCCGCATCGAGGACGGGCTGAACACGGTGGTGCGCCAGATCGCCTTCCACCGCTTCGAGACCCGCTTCCACGACGAGCGCGCGGCGGGCGAGGTCTCGGTCGAGCGCCTCGGCGAAATCTGGATGGAGGAACTGGGCGCCAGCCTCGGCCCGGCGGTGACGCTGAATGCCGGCTATGAGAACTGGTGGGCCTACGTCAGCCACTTCGTCCACTCGCCCTTCTATGTCTACGCCTACGCTTTCGGCGACCTGCTGGTCGCGGCCCTGATGGAGACGCGCGCCAAGGACCCGGCGGCCTTCACGCCCCTCTATCGTGACCTGCTGTCGGGCGGCGGGGCCCACACCTATGTCGAGGCGCTGAAGCCCTTCGGCCTCAACCCGCGCGACCCGGCCTTCTGGACCATCGGGACGAAGCGGCTGGAGCGTCTGGTCGATCAGTTCGAGGCGCTGGGCTGATTCAGTCCCGGGTCTGACGCACCACCAGAACGTCGGACGGCAGGCGTTTCAGCAGGTTTGACGCCGGACTGCCCAGAGTCGCCTGCACCCAGCCGCTGCGGCCGTGCGAGCCGATGACGACCAGATCGGGGGCGTCCCTGATGACGCGCTGCTGCATCACCGTCTGGACGTCGCCCTTGGCGACGAGGGTGCGGACGGTGTCGGGCTTAGGCGGGGCGGCGCGGGCGACGAAGGCGGCCATCTCGGCCTCGGCCTCTTCGCGGGCCGCTTCGGTGATGTCGGCCGAGGGCGCACGCGTCTCGAAGGGCACGCTGTAGGCGTTGACCAGTTCAAACCTGGCGTCGGGGAACAGCCGCAGCGCCGTCTGGAAGGCCTGCAGCGCACCGTCGGAATAGTCGGTGGCTACCAGGATCGAGCGATAGGGGCCGCTCGCACGTCGCTTCACCACCAGCACTGGCTGCTCGGCGTGGCGCACCAGATGGTCCACCGCTGTGCCGAGAAAGAAGTCGCTCAGCCCGTTGTAGTGGCCTGTGCCGGTAACGATGGCGCTCGCATCATGAACGCTGATCGGACGGCGTCAACGCGACAAGCTGGACCGTGTGTGCTCAGGTCTTGAGCCTCGCGCCCCGACCGCTATAAGAGCCGTCGAAATCTTGACTCTTTTTCGGAAGACCGGAATGGCCGACCAGCACGCAGACAATGCCGAACACGCCTATGTGCACGGCTCGATGGAAATCTCGGAACAGGTCTCGACCTGGGAGCTGTTCAAATTCATGGCCAAGTGGGGTTCGTTGCTGACGGCTGCGATCCTGGTCCTGCTGACGGTCTGGTTCGCCGTGGGCGCGGGCTTCCTGGCCGGCGCCATCAGCGGCGTGGTGGTGTTCGTGGCGGGCTTCTTCGCCCTGCGCTCCAAGCCTGCGCACTGAGTTCGGCGCCGCGCTCGCGGCGCAGTGAAACTTGAAAGGCCCGTCGGACACGCGTTCGGCGGGCTTTTTCATGTCTCGCGTCGCGCAGAGAAAGGTTGAAACTTGCGTCTGCGGGGATAATTTTCTCTCGCGTTGCAACAAATTGTCAGGCGAGTGGGCGATTTGCGCTTTGACGCCCGCTTTGGCTTCGTCCTAACGTTCCGGCTCTGGGGGATTTGGGAGGGATTCGCTTGGCTGTCGCCATCGCCGTGACCCGCGAGCGCCGTGAAGGCGAAACGCGTTGCGCTGTAACGCCGGAGACGGTGAAGAAGCTGATCGCCCTGGGCGCGACCGTCTCGGTCGAGGCCGGGACGGGCATCGGCTCGTCCATTCCTGACGCCGACTACGCTGAGGCCGGGGCCACGGTGAAGCCCGACACCCGCGCGGTGCTGGACGGCGCCGATATCGTGCTGAAGGTGCGCGGCCCGACCGCGCAGGAGACCAGCGCGCTGAAACCCGGCGCCATCGTCGTGGCCATGCTGGACGCCTATCGCGAGAAGGATACGGTCGAGGCGCTGAAGGGCGCGAACGCCACCGCCTTCGCCATGGAATTCGTGCCGCGCATCACCCGCGCCCAGGTCATGGACGTGCTGTCGTCCCAGGCTAATCTGGCCGGCTATCGCGCGGTGATCGAGGCGGCCTACGCCTTCGGCAAGGGCTTCCCGATGATGATGACGGCGGCGGGCACGGTCGCCCCGGCCAAGGTCTTCGTCATGGGCGTGGGCGTGGCGGGCTTGCAGGCCATCGCCACGGCCCGGCGTCTGGGCGCGGTGGTCACCGCCACCGACGTCCGCCCGGCCACCAAGGAACAGGTCGAGAGCCTGGGCGCCAAGTTCCTGGCCGTCGAGGACGACGAGTTCAAGAACGCCCAGACGGCGGGCGGTTACGCCAAGCCGATGTCGCCCGAGTATCAGGCCAAGCAGGCGGCCCTGACCGGCGAGCACATCAGGAAGCAGGACATCGTCATCACCACGGCCCTGATCCCCGGGCGCGCGGCGCCGGTGCTGGTCAGCGCCGAACAGGTGGCCTCGATGAAGCCCGGTTCGGTCCTGATCGATCTGGCGGTCGAGGCGGGCGGCAATGTCGCGGGCGCCAAGGCGGGCGAGGTCGTGACCACGGCGAGCGGCGTCTCCATCGTCGGCTACACCAACCTGCCGGGCCGGATCGCGGCCGACGCCAGCGCCCTCTACGCCCGCAACCTGGCCGCCTTTGTCGGGTTGATGCTGAAGGACGGTGTTGTGACGCTGGATCTGGAAGACGAAATCCTCAAGGCCGCCGTCGTGACGCACGGCGGGGCTGTGGTGCATGAGGGCGTGAAAGGATGATTCCTGTTCGTCTGCGAAACGCGCTGTCGGTCTTCTCGCTGGTTGCGATTTTCGGCGGTCCGATCTTCTGCGTCTTCGCGTTGGGAATTGGTTTCGTTGAGGATAGCTCTGGTCAGGCGTTCGGCCGAGGCCTCACGAATATTGCCCCCATCTTCTTCGGAAGCGTGCTCAACGGTGGTTTCTTGAGAGTCCTCATCAGCATTGATGCTCGACTGGAGCAAAGGGTCTGAACATGGAACACGTCGATCCCACCGTCTTCCGCCTGGCCATCTTCGTGCTGGCGATCTTCGTCGGCTACTATGTGGTGTGGAGCGTGACGCCCGCGCTGCACACGCCGCTGATGGCCGTGACCAACGCCATTTCCAGCGTCATCATCGTCGGCGGCCTGATCGCTGCGGCGGCGCTCAGTCCTGAGGCGGCGGGCCCGAATGCCTGGATCGCCAAGGGCGCGGGCGTGGCCGCTGTGACGCTCGCCAGCGTCAACATCTTCGGCGGCTTCATGGTCACGCGACGGATGCTGGCCATGTACAAGAAGAAGGAAAGGCCCAAGGCCTCGTGATCTTTTCGCCTGCCCTGTTCGCTTTTTACGTCTCCTGGGCCGTCACCGGCCTGGGCGTCGCCCTGTGGATCTGGAGCTGGGTCCGGGTGAAGGACCCCATCGGCAAGCTGCGGTTTCAGGACTGCGGCGTGGTGCTGGTCTTCGCCGCCGTCCTGACGCGCATCGTCATTCAGAACCGCGAGATGACCGTCTTCGACTGGGCCATGATATTCCTGGGACCGCTGTTCATCGCCGCCGCGCTCTGGCGACTGACGCGCACCCAAAGCCTGACCAAACGCTGAGAGTAACTGTAATGAAGACCTCCCTGATTTTCGCCGCCGCCCTGACCGCCGCTGTGGCCGCCTCGGGCGCCGCTTCGGCCCAGAAGACCGAAGAGGTCGGCCAGAACCCGTACGGCGGCCTGCATTGGTCCGTCGCCGCGCCGCAGGGCGCCAGCTGGGCGCTGCAATGCCAGTTCGCCCCGGTCACCATTCGCGGCATCCACATGAACCGCATCAACCACACCGGTACGGGCCGCATGGCCGGGCGTCTGCCGAGCGACAACGGCAGCTGTCGCGTGACCAAGACGGGCGGCGAGGGCGGCGTCGGCGTCGCTGTCGTCAAGAACGGCGTGGCCACGTCCGCCGGCACTAATGATCCGGCCGCGCCGGCCGTCGTCAACGTCTTCTGACTTAACGCCTGACTGAACATGACCTCGGGGGAGGGGATCTGATGAACGCATCCATAGCCGCGCTGGCCTATCTGGCCGCGGGGGTCCTGTTCATCCTCTCCCTTCGGGGGCTGTCCAGCCCCGAGACCAGCCGACGAGGCAATACGCTGGGCATGATCGGCATGGCTCTGGCCGTCGGCGTGACCCTGCTGACGCTGGGGACGTCCGGCGCGCTGGACCTGATGACCCTGGCCCTGATCGGCAGCGGGGTCGTGGTCGGCGGCGGGGCGGGGGCCCTGATCGCCAAGCGCGTGCCGATGACGGCCATGCCGCAGCTGGTCGCGGCCTTCCACTCGCTGGTTGGTCTGGCCGCCTGTCTGGTGGCGGTCGGGGCCGTCTATGCCCCCGACGCCTTTGGCATCATGACGGCCGAGGGCGGCATCAAGACCCTGTCGATCGTCGAGCTGAGCCTGGGCGTGGCCATCGGGGCCATCACCTTCACCGGCTCGGTCATCGCCTTCGCCAAGCTGGACGGGCGGATGAGCGGATCGCCGATCCTGCTGCCGGCGCGGCACCTGATCAACATCGGCCTGGGCCTGGCCCTGGTCTTCCTGATCGGCGTGCTGATTGGCACCGGCGGCACGGCGATCTGGGCCTTCTGGGGCGTCTTCGTCATCGCTCTGATCCTCGGCGCGACCCTGATCATCCCCATCGGCGGCGCCGACATGCCCGTCGTGGTGTCGATGCTGAACTCCTACTCCGGCTGGGCGGCTGCGGCCCTGGGCTTCACGCTCGAGAACATCGCCCTGATCATCACCGGCGCCCTGGTGGGCTCGTCCGGCGCCATCCTCAGCTACATCATGTGCAAGGGCATGAACCGCAGCTTCATCAGCGTCATCCTGGGCGGCTTCGGCGGCGGGGACGCGGCGGCGCCGGGCGGCGGCGTGGTCGAGACGCGGCCGGTCAAGCAGGGCTCGGCCGAGGACGCCGCCTTCATCATGAAGAACGCGTCGAAGGTCATCATCGTCCCCGGCTACGGCATGGCCGTGGCTCAGGCTCAGCACGCGCTGCGCGAAATGGCTGACGTGCTCAAGGAAGAGGGCGTCGAGGTGAAATACGCCATCCACCCCGTCGCGGGCCGGATGCCGGGCCACATGAACGTCCTGCTGGCCGAGGCCAACGTCCCCTATGACGAGGTGTTCGAGCTGGAGGACATCAACAGTGAATTCTCCTCCGCCGACGTGGCCTTCGTCATCGGCGCCAACGACGTCACCAACCCCGCCGCCAAGACCGACCCGCAATCGCCCATCTACGGCATGCCGGTGCTGGACGTTGAGAAGGCGGGCACCGTCCTCTTCATCAAGCGCGGCATGGCGGCGGGCTATGCGGGCGTCGAGAACGAGCTCTTCTTCCGCGACAACACCATGATGCTGTTCGCTGACGCCAAGAAGATGGTCGAGGGGATCGTGAAGGCGCTGTGAGGCGACGCGGGCGGCTTAGTTTTGTTCTGTTGCTGACGGCCTCGGTCGCGGCCTGCTCGGCCATGATCCCGGTGCGCATCAGCGGCTCCCTGGAACAACCGATGGCGACCTTCGGGGTCGATCCAGTGCGCCCGGAACGAGTCTGCGTCAGCAGTCTGGCGGTGCATGAAACGTCCAACGCCATGATGCGGCCCGTCTGGACCGTCAGCGCGCGCGGACGCGACTGCCGCAAGCTGACACAGGTCGTCTATGGTCAGGCGCCGAAGGGGTTTGTCGCCGATGGTCCTGCACAGGCGTTGAAGCCGGGCGTCCGTTACCTCGTGGTCGGCCATGGCCGGACAAGCTGGTCCGCCGCGGTTCCCTGGAATGGTGGCGAAGATTTCATCTTCGAAGACGGTCAGTGGCGTCCTGCGCCGCCCTTCATCGCCGGCCGTTGAGTCGCGCTGCGAACAGCGCCATCAAGGCGCTGAGTATTTCAGCGGGGCGGCCATGACAGAGGAGGGGGAGATCGTGTTCAGCGCGGACGAGATCATCGCCAACCTGTCGCTGAGCCCCCATCCCGAGGGCGGGCATTTTCGGCCTATGGCGCGCGATCCGGGGCTGGCGGCCTGCGGGTCCGAGGCCGCGACGGCCTATCGTCTGCTGACGGCCGATGACGCGGATGACTGGCGTCTGGTCGAGATGACCGAGATCTGGGCCTTCTACATGGGAGCGCCTCTGACGCTCGAGATTGTCACCGATCAGGGGCTGAGGCCCTTGGTGCTGGGGCCGGACCAGCCGCAGATCGCGGCCCCTGCCGGGGCCTGGCGGCGGATGCGCAGTCAGGGCGATTGGACCCTGGCCGCCTGTTCGACGGCGCCGGGTCTAGCGATCGAGGCTGTGGAGGCGCCCCATGTCTGAACTGAAGACCCAGCCGACCGACGCCTCGGTCGAGGATTTTCTCGCCGCCGCCGAACCGGCGCGACGGCGCGAGGAAGGCCGCATTCTCTGCGCTCTGATGCAGGAGGTGACGGGCGAGGCCCCGGTCATGTGGGGGCCGTCCATCGTCGGCTTCGGGCGCTACACCTACGTCAATACGACCAAGAAGCCCGCTGACTGGCCGCGGATGGGCTTCTCGCCGCGCAAGGCGGCCCTGACCCTCTATCTGGCCTCGACGCCGGAGACCGAGGCCATGCTGGAGAGGCTGGGCCCGCACACGACCAGCGTGGCCTGCCTCTACATCAAGCGGCTGGTTCAGGTGGACATGGGCGTGCTGCGCGAGTTGTGCATCGCCAGCCGGGACGAGATGAACCGCCGCTATCCCTGATTGGCTTGCCGGGCGCGCGCAGGGGCCTATAGCGGACGGTCATGCGCACCTTCCTGATCGTCGCCGCCGCCGCCCTCTTGTCCGCCTGCGCCACGGCGCCGCTGAGGGCCGTTGAAGCTCCAGTCGAGACGGTCGACCTGCTGCTGACCTCGGCCACGGTGGTCGATGTGGAGAAGGGAACGACGGCGCCCGATCAACTGGTGGCCCTGCGCGGCGGGGACATCGTCGCCGTCCTGCCTGAGGGCGAGGCCAGCCGCTATCGCGCCACGCGGACGCAGGACCTGGGGGACCGCTATGTCATGCCCGGTCTGTGGGACATGCACGTCCACTTCGGCGGGGGCGAGGTCCTGATCGAGGAAAACGCCGAGCTGATGCCCCTCTATGTCGTCAACGGCGTGGTCGCGGTGCGCGATGCGGCGGGCGACCTGGCGCAGCAGGTGCTGGACTGGCGCGACGCCCCGCCGACCCCCGACAGCCCGCGCATCTTCACCTCGGGTCCCAAGATCGAGGGCATCGCCCCGGTCTGGAAGGGTGTGATCGAGACCGGCAGCGAGGCCGATGTCGACGCCGCTCTGGACCGCCTGCAGGCCCTGCGCGTCGACTTCGTCAAGATCACCGACAACACCCTGAAGCCTGAACTCTTCCTCTACGCTGTGCGCGAGGCGAAGAAGCGGGGCATGAAGACCTCGGCCCACATCCCGGCCAGCATCACCGTGCTGGAGGCCGCCGAGGCCGGCCTGTCGTCGATCGAACACCTCGACTACGCCATGAAGGCGGGTTCGAAGGATGAAGCGGCCATCGCCGCCGACTATCTGGCGGGCAAGTACACCTACGCCCAGACCATGCGGCGCTACGCCGACACCTTCGACGTCGAGACGGCGCGGCGGGTCTATGCGCGGCTTAGGGAGCTGGGCACGGCGGTGTCGCCGACCCTCTACGGCTCGACCACCCTGGCCAATCTGGACCTGGACGACCACTCGCACGACGACGGCCTGGCCTATGTCGGACCGGGCATCCGGGCGACTTATGACTGGCGCGTCGAGCGCGCGGCCAAGGCCACGCCGCAGCAGATCGAGGACCGTCACTTCGTCAAGGAGGTGACGTCGCGCACCCTGCCCATGTTGCGCGATGCGGGCGTGGTGATCCTGACCGGGACGGATGCGGGCTTCCTCAACTCATTCAACTATCCGGGCTTCTCGCTGCACGACGAGCTGGAGCTGTATGTGAAGCTGGGCCTGACGCCGCGCGAGGCCCTGATGGGGTCGGTCGTGGACGGGCCGCGCTTCCTCAATCAGGGCGCGCGTTACGGCGCGGTGGCGGCGGGCAAGTCGGCCGACCTGCTGGTGCTGGACGCCAATCCGCTGGTCGATGTGTCGGCGACGCGGCGCATCGCCGATCTGGTGTTGCGCGGTCGTCTGATCGAAGGGAGCGAGCTGGAGCGGATGCGTGGCGAGATTCGCGCCCGCGTCGTCGCCCGCAACGGTGCATTCAGACCCTCGCCAGCGTCCTGACCTTGAAGGCGACCCACAGGGTTTACGCCGCCATGCGCCAGTCGTGGGCTGCGGCGGCCGGGGCGGCGTGGAACTCGTCCCACAGGGCGTCTTCGTCCGAGTAGCGGCTGCTGGCCGAGGCCGAAATGACGTCCACGACCTGTTCTTCCTGACGGTCCCAGATGACGGCCAGGTCGCCCTCGGCCTCGCACGGCACGATCATGTAGCGGTCGGCGAAGGTCTTACGGGCCGGCTTTTGAATCGTCGGGGTGCGGGCGAAGGCCATGTCGTGATCTCCTGAAGCGATTGCCTCTTGCTGATGTTGAGAGGATGCGACAGCATTGCGTCAGTTTCGGACGTATCTCTGTGGAGAAGTTTCTTGCGGCACGACAAGGCGGCGATGGTCATTGATCTGGCGCGCGGCATGGCGGCCAGCGCCGAGGGGCTGACGCTGAACGAGATGGCGGGGCAACTGCGGGTCGGGCGGCGCACGGCCGAGCGGATGCGCGACGCGGTGCTGATGCTGTTCCCGCAGGTCGAGGAGATCAGCGATCCGCCGAGCAAGCGCTGGCGCATTCGCGGCGGCCTGTCCGCTTTCGAACAGGCCCCGACGGCCACCGAGATGCTGGAGCTGACCAAGGCCGCCGCCGCTCTGCGCGCGGCGGGCGAACCGGCGCGAGCGGCGGCGCTGGAGGGGCTGGAGCGCAAGGTCAAGGCGGCCATGCGCTCGACCACCCTGAACCGCATGGCCCCTGATCTGGAAGCCCTGGTCCGGGCCGAGACTATCGCCGTCCAGGCCGGGCCGCGTCCCACCGCCGACGAGACGGTGCTGGCCGAGATTCGCGGCGCGGTGCTGGCCGAACGGCCCCTGAGCTTCATCTACGCCCGTCCGGGGGCCGAGGCGCGCAGCCGCAGCGTGGCCCCCTGCGGCCTGATGTTCGGGCGCGCCAACTACCTGGTGGCGGCGGACCGCGAGAGCGGTCGTATCCAGACCTTCCGTCTGGATCGCATGAGCTCGGTCGAGGCAGGCGAGGGGACGGCGCGGCCGCCCGCCGACTTCGACCTGGCCGCCTTCGCCAGCCAGTCCTTCGGCATCTATCAGGACGAGATCGAGGAGGTGGTGCTGCGCATCGCCCCCGAGGGCGCCGCCGAGGCGCGCGGATGGCGCTGGCACCCCACCCAGACCATCGAGGATCAGGCCGACGGATCGGTCCTGGTGCGGTTCCGCGCCTCGGGCATGCGCGAACTGGCCTGGCACCTGTTCACCTGGGGCGAGCAGGCGACCATCGAGGCGCCGCAGCGGCTGAAGGCGGTCATGGCCGGCGAGCTGGCGGCGGCGGGCCGCGCCCTAGAGGGGGCGCAATCCTGAGCAAACCGTAAGCTGACGCTGGCGTCGCGTCGTCTATGCTCAAGCTGAACAGTTCGGAGTTTCTACCTTTGCGTCTGAAAGCCTTCGCCGTTTCGACCGCTTTGGCCACGGCCTTGCTCGGTGCCTGCGCCTCGGCGCCCCTGCCGCCAGGAACCTGGGATGTGCGCGCCGCGCCGCAGGTCGAGGTTACGCGCGACGGCGACCGCTGGACGGCGGACTACGTGTTCAATCGCGACGCGCAGGTCTGGGCCTTCATGGACTCGGCCCTGATGACCGACGTGCGTCAGCCCTGGCGGCCGACGCAGTGGACGGTCGAGACGCCCGGCGTCGTCATGGAGCGGCGCGGCCACTATGACGTGATCCGCGCTCTGGACGGCGGTCCCGTGCCGCGTCACGTCCGTTTCTCGCTCAAGCCCAAGTCGGTCTATCTGGAGGCGGAGTACGGCACGCTGACCTTCTCGGACGGCGCGGTGGCCCTGCCGACGCGTCAGTTCGACGTCTTCGCCCTGGCGTCGGTCGAGGCGGCCGAGGCCATGCCGGCCGATCTGAACGGGGTCGATCTGGAAGGCGGGGCCTCTACCGTCGTCTGGCGCGACACGGCAGGGCCGGTGCTGTTCAACGGTAGGCGCCACGCCGACCTGACCACGACCGGCGAGCGCTCCTATGTCCTGCTGGGCCAGGCGCGGGTGACGCCGGGCGAGGGGTTGACCACGGTCATCGACCCCAACCTGCCGCCTTGGATCGGCGAGGAAATCCGCAGCTTCGCCCCCCATGTCGGCGACTACTACCTGCGCCGTCTCGGCGCGCCCGGCGTAGGCAGCGAGACCTCGACCGTCATGGTCAGCTGGAACGGCCCGACCGAGCGGCTGTCCAGCATGGGCGGCAGCGTCCTGCCCGGCCTGATCGTCATGAAGTTCGAGGGTGTCGGGGTGCTGAATCCCAACAAGGAGGTGCAGGAACGTTCGCGCTGGTTCATCGGTCACGAGAGCGCGCATTTTTGGCTGGGGCAGGCGGTGCGCTATCAGTTCGCCCGCGATGCCTGGATCACCGAGGGCGGGGCCGACCTGATGGCCGTGCGGGCTTTGAAGGCGCTGGACCCGGCCTATGATGATCGCGCGGAGCTTCAGACCGAGGTGGACGACTGCATCGGCCTGAGCCGCAAGCCGGTGGCCGAGGCGGGCGATCGCGGCGAGCACCGGGCCTATTATGCGTGCGGGGCCGTTTTCGCCATGGCGGCGGAAGGGGCGCAGAAACGACGCGACGGCGGCGACTGGTTCGACTTCCTGCGCCCGGTGCTGGCCGCCAACCGTGAGGACGGCGTGCTGAGCCGCGCCGAATGGCTGGACGCCCTGACCCGCGTCTCGGGCGATCCGTCGTTGTCTGCGACCATTGAGAAGATGCTGGATCAGGGCGCGGCCGATCCGGCCGCCGAGATCGCCAGCCTGTTCCAAAAGACAGGCGTTCGGCATCGGGTCGAGAACGGCAAGGTCGTGCTGATCTGATCGCTGTTATTTGATCGGGATCAAGGACCGAACTTCAGCTCAGGCGTTCTATCGTTCTGGAACGAGAGGAAGTCGCGATGACCTGGTCCAGCCTTATCGTCTATGTCGACGACGAGCCCGACAACATTCAGCGGATCGAGCAGGGCGCCAACCTGGCCAAGGCGCACGGCGCCCATCTGATCGGGGTTTCGGCCTGCGCGCCGGAGACGCCGATGGCCGACGCTTACGGGGCAGGAATTCTGCTAGGCGAGGTGCTGACCGCCCAGCACGAGCGGGCCGAGAGCGCGCTGAAGGGCGCCGAGGCTCGCTTCCGCGAGGTTGCGACCAAGGCGGGCCTGTCTTGCGAATGGCGCGCCGACGTAGGCGACCCGACCAGCCTTCTGGTCAAGCACGCCCGCGCCGCCGACGTGCTGATCGTGGGTCGAGATTCCGCCAACGCCAGCGGCTGGCGCTCGCCCATTCCGTCCGACCTGGCCATGCGCGCGGGGCGTTCGGTGCTGATCATGCCGCCCAACCCGGCGCGGTCGGTGGCGGGTGCGCCGGTGCTGCTGGCCTGGACCGACAGCCGCGAGAGCCGCTTGGCCGCGGTGGCGGCCATTCCCCTGCTGCGCGAGGCCGAAAGCGTGCGCGTGGTCGAGCTGTGCGATCCCGAGGACATGGACGGCGCCCGGCTGCGCACCGCAGACGTGGCGGCTTGGCTGAAGCGGCACGGAGTCAAGGCCGAGGGCGAGGCCCGCGCCCATGACGACCGCTCGGCGGGCCGCCGCCTGCTGGACTGCGCCGCCGAGATGAAGGCCGGCGTCATCGTCAGCGGCGCCTGGGGGCATGCGCGGATGCGTCAGTGGATCTTTGGCGGGGTGACGCAGACCCTGATGACGGAAAGCCCGGTGGCCCTGCTGCTGGCGCACTGAGGCGTCAGGCGAAGGGGTAGGGGCTGACCGACTTCGACCAGTCATCGACCGTCAGGGCGCGGCCGACCGGTGGGGCAGCGCGCTCGGCGCAGGGGTGGCGTTCGCACAGGCGGCAGGCGGGGCCGATGGGGGTGACCTCGGGTTTCTGCAGGTCCAGGCCGCGCGCATAGATCAGGCGGTGAGCGTGCTTCAGCTCGCAGCCCAGGCCGATGGCCAGGTCCTGACCCTCTGTGAAGGCGTCCTGACCCTGACGGTCCACGGTGCGGGCCAGGGTGAACCAGCGCGATCCATCAGGCGTCTCGATGATCTGGGTGACGATGCGACCGGGCGTGCGGAAGGCCGAGTGCAGCCGCCAGCGCGGGCAGGCCCCGCCGAAGCGCGAGAAGGGAAAGGCGCCGGAGGCGTAGCGTTTCGACACATTGCCCGCCTGATCCACCCGCATCAGGAAGAAGGGCACGCCGCGCGCGGTCGGGCGTGACAGCGTCGTCAGCCGATGCGCCGCCTGTTCGAAGCCCACGCCGAAGCGAGCCTGCAGCCGGGCCAGGTCGTAACGGGTTTCCTCCGCCGTGCGTTGGAAGGCGGCGTAGGGCATCAGGACGGCGGCGGCCAGGCTGTTGGTCAGGGAGGTCTTCAGCAGGTTGCGCGTCGGCGCGTCGGGGGCGTTCGCCGCTTCGGCCATGGCCTGAAGCTCGGCCCCGTGCTCCATCAGGACCAACTGGCAGGCGACGGCGAAGGCGCGCGACGACGGGCCCAGGGTGTCGGACAGCAGAAGCCGGCCCCGGTGAGGGTCAAAGCGGCGGGTCCATTCCACCATGACCTCGGCGGGCAGGGTGCGGACCGTCAGGCCGTGGCGGGCAAACAGCCGCGCCCGGGCCAAGGCCTCGACGCTCTCGTCCGGCGAGGACGCCTCGGCCCTGAGGGCGTCGTGCAGGGCCTCGCCGAGGGCGTCGAGCTCGGGGAAGTGGTTGTGGCGGGCTTGAACGTATTCGCGCACCCATTCCGAAGGGCTGTCGGTCGGGGCCGCGCCGCCGCCGGCCTCGGTTTCGGCGCGGTCGCGCACGCGGCGGTCGGTGAAGGCGCGGTAGAGGCGCAGCACGGCGTCGGCGGCGGCGGGCTGATCCTCGGCCAGTTGCATGATCTCGTGGCGGGGCACGGCCAGGCCCTGGAACAGCGGGTCGGCGAAGATCTCGGACAGTTCCGCCTCCGACGCCGCGCCGCCCGACTGGCCGAGGTTGCGAAGATCAACGTCATAGGTTTCGGCCAGACGCAGCAGCAGCTGGGCCGAGACGGGGCGCTGATTGCGCTCGATATGGTTCAGATAGGAGGGCGAGACGCCCAGGTCCGCCGCCATCGCCGTTTGCGACAGGTCGAGGTCGCGCCGCAGCCGCTTGAGGCGGCCGCCCAGGAACAGCTTGCGGTCAGCGGCGGCGTTCATGGCGCGATGATGTCACATAATGACTCCGTGGCAAGTGTCATGATGTGACTGTTTGACTAGAATGGTGTGTCTGAATCTGTGTCATTCGTGACGGATGCATGTTCAGGTCTTAGGGACAGCGGTTGCGGCCGCGCCTTATAGAGACCGAGACGAACATGACGACCTTCGCCGATCTGGTTCCTTCGCCCGCCGGCCGTTTCGATGGCATCGAGCGCCCCTATACGCCGGAGGATGTCCTGCGCCTGCGCGGCTCGGTGCCGATCACCCACACCCTGGCCGAGCGCGGCGCCAACCGTCTGTGGGAGTTGCTGCACACCGAGCCCTTCATCAACGCCCTGGGCGCTGTCACCGGCAATCAGGCGATGCAGATGGTCCGCGCGGGCCTCAAGGCCATCTATCTGTCGGGCTGGCAGGTCGCGGCCGACGCCAACACCGCCGGTGCCATGTACCCGGACCAGTCCCTGTATCCGGCCAACGCCGCGCCGGAACTGTGCCGCCGCATCAACCGCACCCTGCAGCGCGCCGACCAGATCGAGCACGCCGAGGGCGGGGCGAAACGGGATTGGTTCGCCCCCATCGTCGCCGACGCCGAGGCCGGTTTCGGCGGCCCGCTGAACAGCTTCGAGATCATGAAGGCCTTCATCGAGGCGGGCGCCGCGGGCGTCCACTTCGAAGATCAACTGGCCAGCGAGAAGAAGTGCGGCCACCTGGGCGGCAAGGTGCTGATCCCGACCCAGGCGCATGAGCGCAACCTGATCGCGGCGCGTCTTGCGGCCGATGTCTGCGGCACGCCGACCCTGACGGTGGCGCGCACGGACGCGGAATCGGCCCAACTGATCACCTCGGACATCGATGAACGGGACCACCCCTTCATCGACCGCGAGAATCGCACGCCGGAGGGCTTCTATCGTCTTAAGCCGGGCACGGGTCTGGACCACTGCATCGCGCGCGGCCTGTCCTACGCCAAATACGCCGACCTGCTGTGGTGGGAGACCTCGCACCCCGATCTGGACGACGCCAGGAAGTTCGCCGAAGCCGTCCAGAAGGAGCATCCGGGCAAGCTGATGGCCTACAACTGCTCGCCCTCGTTCAACTGGGAAGCCAAGCTGGACAAGGACACCATCGCCAGGTTCCAGCGCGAACTGGGGGCCATGGGCTACAAGTTCCAGTTCGTCACCCTGGCGGGCTTCCACAGCCTGAACAACGGCATGTTCGAGCTGGCCTCGGGCTATCGCGATCGCGGCATGGCGGCCTATTCCGAGCTGCAGCAGCGCGAGTTCGCCAATGAGGCCGCCGGCTACACCGCCACGCGTCACCAGCGCGAAGTCGGCACCGGCTACTTCGATGATGTCGCCACGGTCATCTCCTCGGGCCAGTCCTCGACCACGGCCCTGAAGGACTCGACCGAGACGGCCCAGTTCCACGCCGCCTGAGTTCCACGCTTCACAGGAAAGGAAATGACATGGAACCGCTGAGCAGACCCCAGGCCATCATCGACTTCTGTCTGGCGCCTCTGGCGCTGGACGGATCGACCGAGGCGGAGCGCGAGGTGCGCCGTCGACTGGAGCACGTCATCAAGACCTTCCAGTCCAAAGCCGCTCGGCCGCTGAGCGTGGACTTCTCGTCCATGCCCAGTCAGGTCATCAACGAAGCCGCGCACGGCTACGAATAGAAAGAAAAGACCCTCAGGCCGCCTGAACCGCGGCCTGAGGCGCGTCCGAGGTCAGCTCCGCCACCATGGCCAGCAGGGCCTCGACGCTGAAGGGCTTGGCCAGGTGGCGGTCGGCGCCGGCCTCGGTCCCCGCTGTGATGTGCTCAGGCAGGGCGTTGGCGGTCAGCATGACTATGGGCGTGCGCGACATGCCCATGGCGACTTCGTGCAGGCGAATCTCGCGGGTCGCGGTCAGGCCGTCCATGACCGGCATCTGCATGTCCATCAGCACCAGATCGAAGACCGAGGCGCGACAGGCCTCAACCGCCTGGGCCCCGTCCTCGACCGAGACCAGATCGACGGCCTCCTGATCCAGAATCAGTTCGACCACGCGCCGGTTTGTGGGGTGGTCGTCGGCGACCAGGATGCGCAGGCGGCGCGTCTCGGCGAAGATCGCGTCCGTCGGGGCGACGCTCAGCGTCGGCGCGGCGGGGGCTTCCGCGGGACGCAGCGGCAAGGTCAGGATGAAGGCGGCGCCGCCGCCGGGCTCGCTCTCGCAGTCCAGTCCGCCGCCCATCATGGCGGCCAGTTCCTGGCTGATGGCCAGGCCTAGGCCCGAGCCGCCGAAACGACGGGTGATGTCGCCGTCGGCCTGTTCGAAGCGGCTGAACAGGCGTTCGCGCGTCTCGGCGTCGAAGCCGATGCCGGTGTCCTGAACCACGAAGCGCAGACCCTGCGGCGCGGCGTCGACGGTCAGGCTGACGAAGCCCGAGGCGGTGAACTTGACGGCGTTGGAGACCAGATTGGTCAGTATCTGCTTCAGACGCACGGGATCGCCGTGCATCCAGATGCGGGCCTCAGGCGCGACCTCGACGAAGAACTGCAAGCCCTTGTCGCGGGCGGCGGCGGCGTAGAGCTTGCCCGCCTCTTCGACGGCCCTGGTCAGGTCGAAGGGTTCGTCGCCCAGTTCCAGGCGACCGGACTCGACGCGGGCCAGGTCGAGGATGTCGCTGAGCAGGGTTTGAAGCGTGCGGCTGGACGAATGGATCAGGTCCAGCATCTCGCGTTGCTGTGCCGTCAGGTCGGTCCGGGCCAGGGCCTGAGCCACGCCGATGACGCCGTTCAGGGGCGTGCGGATCTCATGGCTCATATTGGCCAGAAACTGGCTCTTGGCGCGGTTGGCGGCGTCGGCGGCGTCGCGGGCTTCGGCCAGGGCCTGGGCGTCGCGCTTCATGTCGCTGATGTCGGAGCAGACGGTGACCGTGCCGCCCTCAGCGGTCTTGCGGTCCTGAACGCGCAGCCAGCGCCCGCCGATCTGCTGCTCCATCGCGCCCATGGGGCGGCGACGGTTGGCCATGCGTTCGGCGATCCATGCATTTTCCCGCCCAAGGGCGGCGGGATAGAGGCCGGCGTTGATGCCCGCCATCAGCACTTCGCGGAAGGTGACGCCGACCTTCAGTGCGGCGGTCACCTCGGGATTGATCTCGCTGTAGCGCTTGTTCCAGATCGCCAGGCGGTCGTCGGCGTCATAGAAGCCCAGGCCGTCCGGCATGGCCTCGATGGCTTCGCGCAGTTGACCCAGGGCGCTGTGCCGCGACCACCAGACCATCCCGGTCAGGAAGGCGGCGATGATGGCCAACAGGGCGACGCTGGCGCCGATCCACAAGGTCAGGGTCGTCTCGGCGGCGGCGGCGGCGGGCAGGAGGATGCCGGGCGTGGGCGTGACGGTCACCGCGCTCATGGCGACGAAATGAAGCCAGCAAACGCTGGCGGCGCCCAGGACTGTGGCGGCGACAACCCGTTTGGCGCCGCTGCGCCATGGCAGGAGGGCGACGGCGCCGACCAGCAGCAGGCCGCCGATCACCGCGGCCACGACCAGCGGCGCGTTCCATGACAGGGTGGCCCCGGACATGCGCAATCCCGCCATGCCCATGAAATGCATGGCGGCGACGCCCAGGCCGCAGGTCAGGCTCGCCACGATGCGACTGACCCGACTGCTTTCCGCGAGGGCCAGTTGCATGGCGACATAGAAGGCGATGACGACGACCCCGAGCGAGACCGCCGTTTCCGATATGTCGTACCGCATCGGCACGCCGGCGTCGTAGGCCTTCATGGCGATGAAATGGGTGCTCCAGACACCGAGTCCGGCGACCAGTGGCGCGGCGATCAGGTAGGCGCACCGCGAACGTCGCGCGACGTTGCGGGCGCGGTCGAACAGGGAGAGGGCGATCAGCAGACTGAACACGGACACAAGCAGGGCGAACGGGAGGATTCGCCAGTCGTGTTGCTGAACCAGGCAGTTCAGGATCGTATTCACGTCACAAGGCCCTCCAACCCGCCGAAAAGACTGCCGCAAATCGGTGAACAAACTACGCTATGCGCGAATCTTCGCCCATCCGGTCGCCTTTTGAGTCGCGACCAGCATAGGGTCAGTGGCTGAATAATGAGATAACGTCGATCTTCATGCCGTATGAGCATTCGCCTTCGCCGGTCGCGCCGACCGCCTCGTCCCGGCTCTGGACCGCCGGCGCCAGCGGCGGCGTGGCGATTCTGGTCATGGCGGTGCTGGCGGTGATGAAGCCCGAGCTGTCGGGCTGGCTGGCGGCGGGCGCCGTGGCTGTCGCGGCGGCGACCTGGCTGGTCAATCGCCGTCCTCCGGCTCTGGTCAGCATCGGTGAACTGGACCGCGGCGGGCCGGTTGATCTGGTCCCCGACGGCGCGCTGCTGGGTGATGTTTTCGAAGCCCTGGGCGATCCGATCCTGATCATCAGCGGCGGTGAAGCGGACGATATCGCCGGCCGGCGAATCGCCCTGGCCAACGCCGCGGCGCGCGAGCTGTTTCGGCTGAACGGGACGGGCGGGGGGCTGCTGGTCTCGGTGATCCGCGATCCCAAGGTGCTAGAGGCGGTGGACGAGGCCCTGTTTGGCGATTTCAGCAGTACGGTCGACTATGTCGGCGGCGGTGCCCAGGAGCGGCACTGGAGGGCCTTCATCCGGCCCCTGCCGGAGCGGGACGCCCATCTTTGGGGCGCGGGCGCACTGGCCTTGCTGGCGCTGCGCGACGAGACCGACGCCCGCCGCATGGAAATGATGCGCGTCGACTTCCTGGCCAACGCCAGTCACGAATTGCGCACGCCGCTGGCCTCGCTGTCGGGCTTCATCGAAACGCTGAAGGGTCACGCCAAGGACGACCCCAAGGCGCGCGACAAGTTCCTCGACATCATGGCCATCCAGGCCGACCGCATGGGGCGTCTGGTCGCCGACCTTCTGTCGCTGAGCCGGATCGAGCTGAACGAGCACATCGCGCCCCTGGGCCGGGTGGACCTGGCGCGGGCGGCCTCGGACGTGGTGGACGCCGTCAGCGTCATCTCGCGCGAGCGCGGCGTGACCATCAAGGCCGACCTGGGGCAGGGTGGGGCCACGGTCACCGGCGATCGGGACGAGATCGTTCAGGTCATCCAAAATCTGATCGACAACGCCTTGAAGTACTCCAGTCACGGCGGCGTCGTTGAACTGTCGATCAATCGTGACCGGACCCTGGACGAAGCCATGGCCGCGCGAATGCCCGAGGGCACGCGCCTGTCGCTGGTCACGCCGGACCGCGAGGCGGGGCAGAAGTATGCGGTCGTCACTGTGCGCGACCACGGACCCGGCATGGCGCGCGAGCATCTGCCGCGCCTGACCGAGCGCTTCTATCGCGTGGAGGGCCAGAAGAGCGGCGAGCGTCAGGGCACGGGCCTGGGCCTGGCCATCGTGCGCCACATCATCATCCGCCACCGCGGCGGCCTGACCGTGGACAGCGCGCTGGGCCAGGGGGCGATCTTCGCCGCCTGCTTCCCGCTGGCCTCGGCGCGTGATGCTGACCCGGCGACGTGAAGGCCGCGCGACATGAAGGATGTGCGCCGTAACAGAACTGTCACGCGCCCGTCTTAATCCGCTCGCCAATCGCAGGCAGTTTCCCGGCCGAAACGCGCCGGACCCGGCACGTTAATGATTCACGCGTGCACGGACCCGGATGATCTGGATTTTCCTGTTACTGCTGATCGGCTTTTCGGTGCTCGCCTATCTGGGCGGACGCAGGCTGGCCGCGCGTCGCAGCAAGGGCGTCAGAGCCCATTCGCGCCCGGGCCAGCACGGCCTCTACGCCCTGATCTGGGTCGGCGTGCCGGCCCTGGTCGTTCTGGCCGCCGCCTCAATCTTCTCCGCGCCGCTGGAGCGCCAGATGCTGGCCGCAGGCGCGCCTGAGAGCGTCACCCAACTGGAGCCCTTCCGTCGCGAGGCCTTCTTCTCGGATGCGCGTCGCATCGGCGACGGCCTTGAGGCCCAGCAAATCTGGCCCGCCCCCTATGCCGAGGAACTGCCGGCCGAGGGCCGTCGCGCCCACCGCATCTCTTCTGCCCTGAGCTGGGGCGGCGGCGTCGCGGCCCTGATCGCGGCCATCCTGGGCGGGGTCTTCGTCTTCGTTCGCATCCGGCCCGACCTGCGCGCCCGCAACAAGGTCGAGGGCTGGATCAGCGTCGTGCTGTTCGCCTGTTCAGCGGTTGCGGTGCTGACCACCGTGGGCATCATCTTCTCCCTGGTGTGGGACAGCCTTCGCTTCTTCGCCTCCGTGCCGGTCACCGAATTCCTGTTCGGGACCAAGTGGAGCCCGCAGATGGCCATCCGCGCCGACCAGATCGGCTCGTCCGGCGCCTTCGGAGCCGTCCCCCTGTTCGCGGGCACCTTCCTGATCATGCTGATCGCCATGCTGGTGGCGGGGCCGATCGGTCTGTTCTCGGCCATCTATCTGTCGGAATACGCCGGGCGTCGTACCCGCGCCGTGGTCAAGCCGCTGCTCGAAGTTCTGGCCGGGGTGCCGACCGTGGTTTACGGCTTCTTCGCCGCCCTGACGGTGGGGCCGGCCTTCCGCGTCTTCTTCAACACCCTCGGCGGCTGGCTGGCCGGCGGACCGCTGGACGGGGTGGGGCAGTACCTGCTGCTGGTGCAGAACCAGATGGCCCTGGTGGCCGGCGCGGTCATGGGGATCATGCTGATCCCCTTCGTCAGCTCCCTGTCCGACGACATCATGAACGCCGTGCCTCAGTCGCTGCGCGACGGCTCCTACGCCATGGGCGCGACCAAGTCCGAGACGGTCAAGAAGGTGCTGCTGCCCGCCGCCCTGCCAGGCATCGCCGGGGCCTTCCTGCTGGCCGTGTCGCGCGCCATTGGCGAGACCATGATCGTGACCATGGCCGCCGGTCTGGCCGCCAAGCTGACGCTGAACCCGTTGGACACGGTCACGACCGTCACGGTGCAGATCGTCACCCTGCTGACCGGCGACCAGGAGTTCAACAGCCCGAAGACCCTGGCCGCATTCGGCCTGGGCCTGACCCTGTTCGTAGTCACCCTGCTGCTCAACATCGTCGCCATGCGCATCGTGCAAGCCTATCGGGAACAGTATGACTGACGCCGCCCAAAACCCGATGGGGCAGAACCCGAGCGTCAGCCCGCGCACCCAGCGCCTTCAAGCAAGGCTGCGTGGCCGCTATGCGCGCGAGACCCGCTTCAAATGGTACGGCCGCGCGGCCATCGGCTTCGCCCTGACCTTCCTGGTGATCCTGCTGGGCAGTATCATCATGCAGGGTCACACGGCCTTCTACAGCCACAGCGTGACCCTGCCGGTCCATATGGACGCGTCGCGTATCGACCGCTCCTATCCGCAGGGCGCGAACTTCGAGCAGATCGTGGCCGAGCAGCAACTGCGCCGCCTGGGCATCCAGGACGATGCCCAGGGCACGAAGGCGGCGGCCATGAAGGCCCTGTTCTCGTCCGAGCTGAAGTTCCAGGCGTCGGGCATGATCGCGCGTCAACCCAGCTTGCTGGGTCAGACGGTGCCGGTCACCGCGCCCTTGTCCGACAACGCCGACCTCTATCTGAAGGGCGAGATCTCCAGGGGCGTGCCTGAGGATCAGCGCCGCGTCAGCAATGAGCAGATGGCCTGGCTGGACCGGATGAAGGCCTCGGGAGCGGTGCGCGCCCACTTCAACACCACCCTCTTCACCAAGGGCGACTCGACCCAGCCGGAACTGGCGGGCCTGTTGGGCGCGGTGGTCGGTTCGGCCCTGATGTTGCTGGTCACCGCCCTGATCGCCATTCCGGTCGGCGTCGGCGCCGCCGTCTGGCTGGAGGAATACTCGCCGCGCAACCGCATCACGGCGATCATCGAGGTCAATATCAACAACCTCGCCGCCGTGCCGTCGATCGTTTACGGCCTGCTGGGTCTGGCCCTCTTCATCAACTTCATGCACCTGCCGCGCGCCAGTCCGCTGGTCGGCGGTCTGGTGCTGGCGCTGATGGCCCTGCCGACGGTGATCATCGCCACGCGCTCGTCGCTGAAGGCCGTGCCGCCGTCGATCCGCGAGGCGGCCCTGGCCATGGGGGCCAGCCGTACCCAGACGGTGTTCGGCCACGTCCTGCCCCTGGCCATGCCGGGCGTCATGACCGGTTCGATCATCGCCATGGCCCACGCCCTGGGCGAGACGGCGCCCCTGCTGCTGATCGGTATGATCAGCTTCGTCCCCGGCGTGCCGCACGCCATCGACGAGCCGGTCGGCGCCCTGCCTTCGCTGATCTACATCTGGGAGAACGCCTCGGAGCGCGCGTTCCACGAGCGGACCGCCGCCGCCATCCTTGTGCTCCTCGCCTTCATGATCGTCATGAACGCCGCCGCCATCCTGCTGCGTCGGCGCTTCGAACGCCGGTGGTAGTCTTATGATCTCCAAAATCTTCCGCGCCCCCGAGGGCCAAGGCGGCGGCTCCGCTGTCGCAGAGCCGTCGACCCTGACGTCGGCGCCCGTCGTCGGCGCCCACGCCTCGGCGCCGCTCGGCCCGATCAAGATCGCTGCGCGCGACGTCTCGGTCTTCTATGGCGAGAAGCAGGCCCTGTTCGGCGTCTCCCTGGACATCCCGGACAAGACCGTCACGGCCCTGATCGGCCCGTCGGGCTGCGGCAAGTCGACCTTCCTGCGGACCATGAACCGCATGAACGACACCATCCCGGGCTGCCGCGTCACCGGCGAGATCGAGATGGACGGCGGCGACATCAATGACCGCAAGATCGACCCCGTGCTGCTGCGCGCCCAGGTCGGCATGGTGTTCCAGAAGCCCAACCCCTTCCCCAAGACGATCTATGAGAACGTCGCCTATGGGCCCAAGATTCACGGCCTGGCCTCGTCCAAGGGCGAGCTGGACGACATCGTCCAGAAGGCGCTGAAGCGCGCCGGCCTGTGGGACGAGGTCGCCGACCGCCTGCACTCGCCGGGCACCGGCCTGTCGGGCGGCCAGCAGCAGCGTCTGGTCATCGCCCGCGCCATCGCGGTCGAACCCGAAGTCATCCTGATGGACGAGCCCTGCTCGGCGCTGGACCCGATCGCCACGGCCAAGATCGAGGAGCTGATCGACGAGCTGCGCGAGCGCTACTGCATCGTCATCGTCACCCACTCCATGGCCCAGGCGGCCCGCGTGTCGCAACGCACGGCCTTCTTCCACATGGGCAAGCTGGTCGAGACCGGCGACACCGAAGAGATATTCACCAACCCGCGCGAGCGTCGCACGCTCGACTACATCACCGGCCGCTTCGGCTAAGGGCGCGAGCATGAACCAGCATACGGTCAAGGCTTACGGCGACGAACTGAACCAGCTGACGGCCGAGGTCGTCCGCATGGGCGGTCTGGCCGAGGCCCAGGTGGCGGACGCCATTGAATCCGTCGCCCGCCGCGACGTGGCCTTGGCGAGGGCGGTAGTCGATCGCGACAACCGCCTGGACGCCCTGCATCGCGACATCGAGAAGAAGTCGATCCGCCTGATCGCCCTGCGTCAGCCGGTGGCTTCGGACCTGCGCCGGACTTTGGGGGCCATGAAGCTGGCGTCCGATCTGGAGCGCACCGGCGATCTGGCCAAGAACATCGCCAAGCGGGCGCTGATCCTGGCCGAGGGCGAGCCGATGCAGCCCCTGACCCGTTCGATCGAGCGGATGGGCCGTCTGGTCTCGACCCGCCTGCGCGACGTGCTGGACGCCTATACGGCCTCGGAGGTCGAGCGCGCCCTGTCGGTGTGGAGCACCGACGACGAGGTGGACGAGCACTACAACGCCCTGTTCCGCGAGCTGCTGACCTACATGATGGGCGACCCGCGCACGATCACGGCCTGCACCCATCTGCTGTTCATGGCCAAGAACCTGGAGCGGATCGGCGACCACGCGACCAATATCGCCGAGACCGTCCACTATGAGATCACCGGCGAGGAAATGCTGGGCGAACGGCCCAAGGCCGTCCCCGGTCCGGGCGAGGAACAGACACCCACGCCCCATATCTCGACCCTGCCGTCCGATCTGACGGACGACTGACTTCCTTTCTTGCTGACGACTTCGACCGACCGGAGAGCCTGACGTGCAACCCTATATTCTGGTGATGGAAGACGAGGACGCCCTGGCCACCCTGCTCCAGTACAATCTGGAGAAGGAAGGCTATGACGTGACCGTGGCCGCGGACGGGGAGGAGGGGCTGCTTCAGGTCGACGAGCGCCTGCCGGATCTGGTGCTGCTGGACTGGATGCTGCCCAAGCTGTCGGGCATCGAGGTCTGCCGCCGTCTGCGCGGCCGGGCCGAGACGCGCAACCTCCCGATCATCATGCTGACGGCGCGTGGCGAGGAGACGGACCGCGTGCGCGGCCTGGATACCGGCGCCGACGACTACATGACCAAGCCCTTCTCGATGACGGAACTGACCGCGCGCATCCGCGCCGTCCTGCGCCGCATCCGTCCGGGTCTGGCCGACGACCGCATCAACCACGCCGACATCGTCATCGATCGCGTCGCCCACCGCGTCCGCCGTGCGGGCAAGGAGGTCCACCTGGGGCCGACCGAGTTCCGCCTGCTGGATCACCTGATGAAGCATCCGGGCCGGGTGTTCAGCCGCGAACAGCTGTTGGACGCCGTCTGGGGCTCGGACGTCTATGTCGAGGCCCGCACCGTGGATGTCCACGTCGGTCGCCTGCGCAAGGCGTTGAACGTCGAGGGCACGGTCAACCCGATCCGCACCGTGCGGTCGGCGGGTTATTCGCTGGATTTGAACAGCTAGGGCGTCGCCGTCGCCGGCGATGGCCGGCGCGTTAAATTTCGGTCATCCGCATCTGCTGACGGCCTGGCTCGCCTCATGACGACAGGTCATGGGGAGGGGCGCGATGCCGGACGCGATCATTGCAATGCTGGGCTGGGTCGGGGCTGTCGCTCTGGCTGGAGGACTGGCGGCGGTTCTGATGAAGGGGCGCGTGCGGTGGGGCTGGCTGATCGCTGCCCTGCTGCTGATGGCGGTCTATGACGCGCTGTTGACGCGGGGCTATGGCCATATTCCCCTGTCGCTCGGCGCCTCGAACTGGAACTGGGAAGGCAAGGCGATGGCGGTCCTGCTGTCGCTGGCCGTGGCGAGCCTGCCGGTCATCGGCTGGACGCGGTCGGGCCTGACGCTGAAGCAGGATCGCCGGGGTTTGCCGGGGGCCTTGGTCCTGTCGGGTCTGCTGGTCGCCCTGTTTTTCGGGCTGGCCCTCTATTTCCCGGGGCAGGGGTTCGATCTCGACAGCCTGGCCTTCCAGTTGACCATGCCGGGGCTGGACGAAGAGCTCTTCTATCGCGGCGTGCTGCTGCTGATGCTGAACGAGGCCTTCGGCAAGCCGGTTCGCATCCTGGGCGCATGGATGGGGTGGGGCGCGGTGCTGTCGTCGCTGGCTTTCGGCCTGACCCATGCGCTGGGCTATTCAGACGGCGGCTTCACCTTCGAGCCGCTGCTGATGGCCTCGACGGGAGGCGCGGCCCTGATGCTGGTGTGGCTGCGCGAGAAGACCGGCAGCGTGCTGCTGCCGATCCTCCTGCACAACTACGGCAATGCGATCTTCATGCTGGTCTAGGCGGCCGGCTGTTCGATCTCGGCGGGCTCGATCTTGTATACGGTCGAGCAGTATTCGCAGGTGGCGTGGATCATGCCGTCGTCCTCGACCATGGCGGCGCGGTCCTCGGCCGGGAAGGACTGCATGACCGTGACCAGCCGCTCCTTGGAGCAGCGGCAGACGGCGGCCAGGGCCTGGGCGCCTTCCAGTCGCACGCCGTCCTCGTGGAACAGGCGATACAGCAGGGTCTCGGCGCTGACCGTGGGGTCGATCAGTTCGTCGTCGCCCAGGGTGTTGAACAGGGCGCGGGTGCGTTCCCACACCTCCTCGGTCGAGCCGCGGGCCTCGTCGCCGGCGATGACCTGGATCATGGCTCCGCCCGCACGCCAAGAGCTTCCGGTCTCGGTCGTGACCTCGCCGACGGCCAGGCGCACCTTGGTCGGAACCTGTTCTGACTGGGTGAAGTAGTGTTCGGCGCACAGCGACAGGCTCTCGCCCTCGATCGGGGTGATGCCCTGGGTGCGCTCGAAGTCCTCGCCCCGGTCGATGGTCATGATGAAGACCCCCTTGCCCAGCAGGGTCTGGGCGCCGGGGCGTGCGAAGCCCTCGGAGGCCTTGGCCACTTCTTCCGGATCGAAGCGGCAGAAGCCGCGCAGGTGACCAGAGGTATCGTAGTCGGCCACGACATAGCGCACAGGGCCGTCGCCCTGGGCCTGAACGATCAGGCGGCCTTCGAACTTCAGCGCCGAGCCGACGATGGCGGCCAGGACGCAGGCCTCGCCCAGCAGGGCGGCGACGGGTTCCGGGTAGTCGTGTGCCGACAGGATCTTGTCCACCACCTCGCCCAGCCGCACCAGGCGGCCGCGCACGGGCCAGCCTTCGATCTGGAAGGCGGCGGCGAAGTCATCGGCGGGGGCGTTGACGGGCTGTGCGGCGGGCGCGTGATCGGTCACGGCGAAGATCCTGAAAAGGCGAAACTGTCTGGAAGCGGCGCAACATAGGGAGGCGACCGGCGCTTGGTAAGGGGGAGGGCGCGATCGGTCGTCCAGGCTTGCAGCTTGGCCGTTTAAGGCGGAACCTCTTGCGGCGCGGTTCGCTCCTGTCCGAAGACAGTGTTTCGACAAGAAGAGGTTGGTTGCCCATGGTTCAACAGTTCAACGCCGTGGACGAGGTCCGCAAACATCCCGGGATCGCCGCAGGCGTCGTCGCCGTCCTGGCGGGCGTGGGCATCGCCGCCCTGCTGCTGAACCAGCGCAGCGGCCCGACGCGCTATGAGCGTATCCGCGAGCGGGTTGATCCGCGCGGCTGGTTCGACGCCGAGGCCCTGCGCCATCGCTTCGACGACATCGCGCGCGGCGTGCGGCACGGCGCCGACGGCCTGGGACATCGCGCGGCGGATCTGGGCGACTACGCCAGCGATCGCGCCGGCCGCCTTGGCCGAGAGGCGCGGGCGCGGGCCGATCACTGGCTGCACCGCTCGGGCGGAAAATCCGGCAAGTCGATGAAGCGTTACGCCAAGCAGGCGCGCCGATACGCCGAGGATGCGGGCGATTTCGCCCGCGATCACGCCAAGGAGGGCGGAGCCCTGCTGGCCGTGGCCACCATCGCCGCCGCCATCGGCGCCGCCGCCCTGGAAAGCCGTCGCAGAAGCGGGGGTTCGGGCGGCTTCGGCAAATTGTGACGTTCTTGGAAAATTCGTGCGGGAAGGGGCGTTTCGGCGCCCCTTTTCATTGCTGCAAGTGCGAAGGTGAGCTAGGTGCGGGGCATGACTTCGCCCGTCTTCATCTTCGACTTCGACTCCACCCTGGTCCGCATCGAGACGCTTGAAGCGCTCGCTGAAATCGCCCTGTCCGATGCGTCCGATGCGGTTGCGAAAAAGGCCGAGATCGCGGCCCTGACCGATCAGGCCATGTCGGGCCAGGTGGACTTCGGCACGGCCCTGCGTCGTCGTCTGGATCTGCTGGCCCTGACCCGCGGCCATGTCGAGATCCTGACGGATCGCATCCTGGACGAGGCCAGCGCCTCGATCCGCCGCAACGTCGACTTCTTCGAGCGCCACGCCGAGCGGGTCTATATCCTGTCGGGCGGCTTCCGCGAGGTGATTGCGCCCCTGGCCGCGCGCCTGGGCGTCGCGCCCGGTCACGTCCTGGCCAATGACCTGATCTATGACGACGAAGGCCGGGTCACCGGCGTGGACGACGCCAATCCCCTGTCGCGCGACAACGGCAAGCCCGAGGTCATCAAGGCCCTGAACCTGACTGGACCCGTGGTCATGGTCGGCGACGGCTGGACCGACGCCGAGGTCAAGCTGGCCGGCGCCGCCGACCGCTTCTACGCCTTCACCGAGGTCGTCAGCCGCCAGAAGGTGATCGAGGTCGCCGACGCGACCGCCGCTTCGCTGGACGAGGTCCTGTTCGCCGAGGGCGTGGCCGGGCGCTGGTCCTATCCGCGCAACCGCGTCCGCATGCTGTTGCTGGAGAACATCCACCCCGCCGCCGTCGAGCGACTGGAGGAGGCGGGCTACACTGTTGAAACCATGAACGGCGCGCTGGACGAGGACGACCTGATCGAGGCGATCAAGGGCGTGCACGTCCTGGGCATCCGTTCCAAGACCAATGTCAGCAAGCGGGTGCTGGAACACGCCGACCGTTTGCTGGCCGTCGCAGCCTTCTGCATCGGCACCAACCAGATTGATCTGGAGGCCGCCGCCGAGCACGGCGTGGCTGTGTTCAACGCCCCCTATTCCAACACCCGATCGGTGGTGGAGCTGGCCATCGGCCTGACCATCGTCCTGATGCGCGACGTGGCTGACAAGTCGGCGGCCATGCACCGGGGCCAGTGGAACAAGTCGGCCACCGGCTCGCGCGAGCTGCGCGGCAAGACGCTCGGCATCGTCGGCTACGGCGCTATCGGTTCGCAGTTGTCGGTGCTGGCCGAGGGGCTGGGGATGCGGGTCATCTTCCACGATCTGTCGGAACGTCTGGCCCTGGGCAATGCGCGGCGAATGCGCTCGCTGGACGCCCTGCTGGCCGAGGCCGACGTGGTCAGCCTGCATGTCGACGGACGCAAGGATAATGCGGACGTCATCGGCGCGGCCCAGTTCGCGAAGATGAAGCCGGGCGCCCTGTTCCTGAACCTGTCGCGCGGCCACGTCGTCGATGTCGAGGCCCTGGCCGAGGCGGTGAAGTCCGGTCAGATCGCGGGCGCTGCGGTGGACGTCTTCCCCGAGGAGCCGCGCACCAACGCCGATCCCTTCGCCAGCCCCCTGCAGGGCCTGAAGAACGTCATCCTGTCGCCCCACATCGGCGGCTCGACCGAGGAGGCCCAGCAAGCCATCGCCGAGTTCGCGGCCGAGCGTCTGCTGGGCTATCTCAACCGCGGCGACACCACCTTCTGCGTCAACCTGCCGAACGTGCAACTGGCCGAGGTGTCGCGCGCCCACCGCCTGCTGCACATCCACAGGAACCAGCCGGGGGTTCTGGCCGAGCTGAACCGCGCCCTGTCGGCGGCGGGCCTCAACATCCTGGGCCAGCACCTGAAAACGGATGAACGCACGGGCTACGTCATCACAGACGTGGACCGCGACTATGATCCCGAGGTGCTGAAGGTCCTGCGTGACCTGCCGGGCACAGTGCGCTTCCGAATGCTTCACTGATCGCTGTTCAGCTTCCCTAGGGGCATCTTGCGCTCACGGCAAAGCAGCGCATCCTCCGGATAACGACCGCATACGGACGGTCGAGGGAGGAACATCGATGTCTCGTCTTCTTCGAGGAGCGGCCCTGGCCGCCCTGACCCTGGCCGCCGTCTCGACCGCAAGCGCCGCCGGGGCCCAGAGCTACAACCGACTGGTCGTGTTCGGCGACAGCCTGTCCGACAACGGCAACCTCTATCTGGCGACGGGCGGATCGACCCCGGCCTCGCCGCCCTATTATCAGGGGCGCTTCTCCAGCGGGCCGGTCTTCACCGAGCGGCTGGGGTTCAACGCCTCGAACTTCATGGGGCCGGTGAGCGGCAGCATCAACTACGCCTTCGGCGGGGCGCGCACTGACAGCCAGGCCGCACCGATGGGAATGCGAGTCCAACTGGCCCAGTATCAGTCGCGGGGCGGCGTGTTCGGGGCCGGTGATCTGGTCAGCATACTGGGCGGCGCCAACAACATCTTCCAGGGCCTGCCGGCGGCGGGCGCCTCCTCCAACCCGCAAGGCAGCATCGCGCCGGTGGCGCTGGGCGCCGCGGCTGACATGAACTTCATCGTCGGCAGCGTGGCCCAGGCGGGGGCAGGAACCATCCTGGTCACCAACCTGCCCAAGCTCAGCCTGACGCCGCAGTTCCGCGCCACGCCCGCCGCGCCGCTGGCCGACTATGCGGTGACGACCTTCAACGGGGCCCTGTTGACCGGGCTGAACGCCACGGCGGCGGCGCGGCCGGGCACCAACATCATCATGATGGACCTGTTCAAGATCGGCGACGTCATCGCCGCCAACCCCGGCGCCTTCGGCGTGTCGAACGTCACCCAGCCCTGCTTCAACGGGGTGACGGTCTGCGCCAATCCCAACGACTACTTCTACTTCGACGGGGTGCACCCGACGGCTGCGGGCCATGCCGTGATCGCGCGTCTGGCTAATGACTACTTGTACTACGGCGATCTGGGCAGCCAGACGGCGGTGTTAGGCGAGACGGCCTGGCGTCACCGCGAGGATGCGCTGGACGGCGCGACCGCCAGCCTGTCGGGCCGCGACGCCTGGACTACGGGAACGGCGATCTCGGTCTCGGCCCTGGCGGACCGGACCAAGACCGATGCGCGCGGCCGGATCGGCGAGGCAACCTCGGACGGATACGGCGTGCGGATCGCGCTGGAGGCGGGTTCGGAGAGGATGAGGTTCGGTCTGGCCGGCAGCTATCGCAACGCCGACGTGGACGCGGGCAGCCTGAACGTCGATCTGGATAGCTTCGGGCTTGACGTCTATGGCGGCTGGCGCTCGGGCGACCTCTTCGTCAATGCGGCGGCGGGCGTGGCCCAGGACGATTTCAACGACATCAGCCGCCTGACCTCGCTGGCGCCGGTCGTACACACGGGCTCGACGCGCGGCGTTTCGACCGGCGCGCGTCTGCAGGGCGGGATGTGGTTCGACATGGGCGGAATCGCCCTGTCGCCGCGCGCGGCCGTGGCCTGGATCAATAGCGACGTGGACGGCTTCGACGAGCAGGGCCCGGCGGCGCAATACGCCTATAAGGACCGCTCCGTTCAGGGCACGACCGCCGAGATCGCCCTGCGCGCCGAGGCCGGAATCGATCGCTTCCACTTCTTCGCCGAGGGCGGCTATCGCGACAGCCTCAGCGACGACAGCGACCCGGTGCGCACCGGCATCGCCGGAAACCCGGCTCAGGTCCTGGCGCGCGACATCGACAGCCCCTGGGGCGGTCAGTTCCTGGCTTCGGCGGGTATCGAGGGCACGATCATGGACCGCCTCAAGGTCTCGATCGGCTACAAGGGTCGCTTCGGCGATCAGGCCGACAGCCACATGGGCGGGGTGCAACTGACCCTGCCGCTGTAAGGCGTTCGACAGACGGGGAGGGGGCCGCGCGGCGCAAATCGCGCGGCCCCTTTCATTTCGTCAGGGGCGTTTTAGTTCCCGATCCGCGACCCCTTGTCGCCTTGGCGGCGCCCCATTCAGGTCCCGGTGTAATGCCAGAAAAGGACAATCCCGGCCGTCGGCGAGCGTTTTCCGCCACCCGCGCCCTGCGCGATCATGACGGCCCTCCCGCTTGAAAGAGCGTCAGGAGCTGTTGTCTCAGTATGCGTTTCTTACCTCCGGCCGCCCGGCCGTTCGTGTTTCATGTCGGCCACATCACGCTGCTGGCCGGCGCCGCCGTCCTGGCCATGGCCGCGGCCCCGCTGAACGGCGCCAATCCCGCCCCGGACAAGGTCGAGGACCTTTCCGCGCCCGCCGCGCCGCCGGTCATGGCGGTGGCAAAGCCTGCCGGTCCGCTGATGCGCAAGCTCGTGTTCGAGGCCCCGGTGAAGGGCTATCGGATCAACTCGGCCTTTGGTCTGCGCAAGCTGGCCATCGAGGCCAAGGCTCGCGCCCACAAGGGCGTGGACATCGCCGCGCCCAAGGGCACCAGCGTCTATTCGACCGCCGAGGGCAAGGTGATCCGGGCCGGCTTTCAGGCCGGCGGCTACGGCAACTTCATCGAGGTGAAGCACCCCAACGGCATGAGCAGCGTCTACGGCCATCTGAGCCGCATCGACGTCCATACCGGCCAGTCAGTGGCGACGGGCGAGCGCATCGGCCTGGTCGGCTCGACCGGCTATTCGACCGGCCCGCACCTGCATTTCGAGGTGCGCCGCAACGGCGGTCAGGTGAATCCGACCAAGGTCGTCGGCCAGAGTTTCGACGTGAAGGTCAAGGCTCCTAAGTAAGCACGTGCCGGATCATGACTGATCTGTAATGTAAAATGCCCTTTCCATTTCCCGCCTCGCACCTTTAGGATTCGCGTTCTACGATTGCGAGGGGGACGGCATGGTTGCGGCGTTGACGCTGGACGGGATCAGCAAGAGGTACGGCGGCTTTCAGGCCGTGTCCGACCTGAGCTTCGAGGTCGAGAAGGGCACCATCTGCGGCTTCCTGGGTCCCAACGGCGCGGGCAAGACCTCGACCCTGCGCATGATCCTGGGACTACAGCCCGCCACCTCGGGCAGGATCGAGATCCTCGGCGCCGACGACGGGCGCAAGGTGCGTGATCGCATCGGCTTTCTTCCCGAGGAACGCGGACTCTACAAGAAGATGACCCCGGTGGACGCCATCGCCTTCTTCGGCGGGCTGAAGGGCGTGCCGGCGTCCGAGGGGCGCAAGCGCGCCCGCGAGATGCTGACCCAGATGGGCCTCGGCGACGCCCAGAAGAAGAAAATGAAGGAGCTGTCCAAGGGGATGGCCCAGAAGGTCCAGCTGATCGCCTCGGTCGTGCATCGCCCCGAGTTCGTGATCCTGGACGAGCCGTTTTCCGGCCTCGACCCGATGAACCAGCAAGGCCTGGAAGCCATGATCCGGGCCCTGGCCGCCGACGGCGCGACCGTCCTGTTCTCGACCCACGTCATGCAGCACGCCGAACGCCTGTGCGACAAGGTCGTGCTGCTGGCGCGCGGCAAGAAGGCATTTGAAGGCACGGTGGATCAGGCGCGGGCGACCTCGCCGCGCTTCCTGGAACTGGAAGGCGCGCTGGACGTCGCCGCCGTTTCGGCCCTGCCGGGGGTGAGCGGCGTCGAGGTTCTGAGCGAGCAGGACGGCGCGCGCACGCTGCGCGCCGGGCTGGCGCAGGGCGCGGGGGGGCAGGAGGCGCTGAAGTCGGCCTTCCTGAGCGGGCTGGACGTGCGGCGCTTCCAGATCAAGGAGCCGACCCTGCACGACGCCTTCATCGCCCTGACCGGCGATCATCCGGACGATGACCAGACTGTCGCCCGCGATGGCGCCCGTGACGCTCTCAAGACGGAGGCCGCCCGATGAACCGCACCCTTCTGATCGCGCGCCGCGAGTTCATGGCCTACGCCAAGACCGTCGGCTTCTGGCTGTCGCTGCTGGCCTTCCCGCTGTTCGGGGTGTTGGGCGGCGCCATCCCCCTGTTGATGAAGAGCGCAGAGCCGACGCGACAGGTCGCGCTGGTCGATGAAGCGCCCGCCGGGTCCGGCCTGGCCGCCGCCGTGAAGCAGGCTCTGGAGAGCGAGCAGGCGAGGGGCGACATCAGCGCCTTGCGCATGGCCGCCATCCCGGAGGCCGGCGTGGCCGGCGGCGATCGGGTGCGCAAGATCGCCGAGACCGAAGGCTTTGACGCCGGCGTGGCCGCCTTGAAACGCGAAGCCCCGCGCGCGGGCGCCGCCTTTGACCTGCCCAAGCGCAACCTGACCCTGGTCGCCCCGCCGGCCGAGATCGCCGCCGCCGCCCCCGGCGAGGCGCGCGACGCCCTGGCGAGGCGCTATGTCAGCGATGACGCGCCCGAGGGGCAGAAGCTGAGCGGCGTGGTCTTCCTGACCGAGGCGAACGGCCAGCCGGGCGCCCGCGTCTGGACGGCGCGCGCCACCGACGACGCGGTCGAGGACGCCGTTCGCGACGCCCTGAAGGACGCCAACCGTCATCAGGTCTTCGCGGCCAGCGGAATCGATCCGGCCGTGGTGGCCCAGACGGATCGGTTCCGTCCTGAACTGTCGGTCTTCTCGCCCAAGGCGCGTTCGGGCGGCGAGGTCTCGTTCCGCGACAAGCTGCCCACCGTGGTCGGTCTGGCGGTCGGCTTCATCCTGTGGTCGCTCATCATCACCGGCGCCTCGATCCTGCTGAACAGCGTGATGGAGGAGAAGTCGAACAAGATTCTGGAGGTCCTGCTGTCCTCGGCTTCAGCCACCGAAATCCTGACGGGCAAGGTGCTGGGCGTGGCCATGCTGACGCTGACGGTGCTGGTCGCCTGGGGCGGGCTGGGGGGGATCGCCCTGGTCGCCGGGGCGCCGGATATGGCCCGCGACGTAGGCTCAGTGCTGATGAGCAACGGCCTGTTGGTCTACTTCCTGCTGTTCATGGTCGGCGGCTATCTGATGTACGCGGTTCTGTTCGCGGCCATTGGCGCCTTCTGCGAGACGCCGCGCGACGCCCAGACCCTGATGGGGCCGATCATGATGGTGCTGTTCGTGCCGCTGCTGGTCATGCAGATGGCCATCCGTACGCCGGACGCCCCGGTGGTGAAGATCATGAGCCTGATCCCGCCCTTCACCCCCTTCGTCATGGCCGCCCGCGCGCCCAGCGGCCCGCCGCTGATCGAGATCGTCGGCGCCCTGATCGGCATGTTCGTCTTCGCCGCCCTGATGGTCTGGGTGGCGGGCCGGGCCTTCCGCGCCGGCGCCCTGTCGGACGTGAAACTGAACTGGAAGAGCTTCCTCGGCGCGGTGCGCGGGGGCGCCTAAAGCGGGCGAGACGACGGCGCGAAACCGAGCGCGTCGTCGTCCGTTCACCCGGGCAGAGGCTCAATCATTGAGGCGGATCATGGCGACGACGATATTCAGAACGGGCGGCCAGTGGCGTCTGGCGATGTGGGGGCTGATCGCGGCCCTGCTGCTTTTGCCGTTGATCGCCATGCAGTTCACCCGTGAGGTGGCGTGGGACGCCGCAGACTTCGCCTTTGCGGGAGCCCTTTTGGTCGGAGCGGGCCTGGTCTTCGAACTGGCGGCCTGGCGCACGAAAAAGCTGGCCTGGCGGCTGGCGATCGGCGGCGCCCTGGTCTTCGCTGTTCTGCTGATCTGGGCTGATGCCGCCGTGGGCGTTTTCTAGGGCCTCAGCGGACACCAAGACAAAGAAAAGGCCCGCTCCGGCTTCCCGGGGCGGGCCTTGATCTTTCAGCCTGGGGCTGGGGCCGTATTAACGGCCGCCCGGCGTGCGGGGCTTCGGAGCCGGCAGCAGGCCTTCGCGCTGGGCGCGCTTGCGGGCCAGCTTGCGAGCGCGGCGAACGGCTTCAGCCTTTTGGCGAGCGCGCTTTTCCGAGGGCTTCTCGAAGTGCACGTGGCGCTTCATTTCACGGAAGCTGCCTTCGCGCTGCATCTTCTTCTTCAGGGCTTTCAGCGCCTGATCGACATTGTTGTCGCGGACGAAAATCTGAACCAGGGTTATCTCTCCTTTGGCCGCCCGCCGCGTCCTTTCCAAGGGAGACGGGCAGACAAAATAAAATCTCTCCCGAAAGTCAGGCCTTTCGGATGAAGGCGCGCTGATACACGACGAGCGGAGGCCTGTCCAGATCGACACAGGCAATCGTGATGGGTCGAAAAGCCCCGAGGACCGGACTATTCTGGGGATATGACCCAGACCGCCGCCGATCCCAAACCCGCCGCGCCCAAGGGCGACTGGGCCTCCCGCATGGAGCAGGCGGTGCTGGACGCCGCTATAGCACGCGCGCCCGCGCTGGGCTGGAACAGCCGCCTGGTTCGCGCGGCCTGCGAGGCGAACGGGTTGTCGCTCGGCGACGAAGAGCTGCTGCTGCCGAACGGGGCGCGCGATCTGGCCGTCCTGCTGTCGCGCCGTCACGATTCGCGGGCGCTTAAGGCGCTGGAGGCCACGCCCGCCGCCACGATGAAGATTCGTGAGCGAATCGCCGCCGCCGTCTCGGCGCGGATGGAGGCGGGGGCGCAGGACATCGAGGCGGCGAAGCGCTGCGCCGGTTTCCTGACCCTGCCGACCAATGTGGACCTGGGCTTCAAGCTGGCCTGGGAGAGCGCCGACCACCTGTGGCGGTGGGCCGGCGACACGGCGACGGACCAGAACCACTATTCCAAGCGCGCCATTCTGGGCGGCATCCTGATCCCCGCCCTGACCATGCGCTGGTTCGAGGGACGCGAGGCCGCCGAAGCCTTCGTCGCCCGCCGCATCGAAAACGTCATGGCCTTCGAGAAATGGAAGGCGGGCAAGGACTTCGACGCTCCGCTGAAGGCCGTCACGGACGTGCTTGGGCGGCTGAGGTACGGGGCGAAGGAAGCGGACTAACCTTCGCCGGGATGAGCGGGCAGGGGGTTAGATCGAGCCCAGCACCCGGTTCACGTGCGCCATCTTGCGACCGGCGCGGGCCTCGTGCTTGCCGTAGAGGTGCAGGCGAGCGTTCGGTTCGGCGGCGAGCGTGCGCCATTCCTCGACCTCGTCGCCCAGCAGATTGGTCATCTCGATGCGGGCGTGGGCCTCGGTCGGGCCCAGCGGCCAGCCGGTGATGGCGCGGATGTGCTGTTCGAACTGGTCGCAGACGCAGCCGTCCTGGGTCCAGTGGCCGGTGTTGTGGACGCGCGGGGCGACCTCGTTCACCAGCAGGACACCGTCTCCCATGTCGAACAGCTCGATCCCCATGACCCCGACGTAGTCGAGGCCGTCGAGCACCGCCGAGGCGATCTCGACGGCGCGGGCCTGCGTCTTCGCGTCGACGGCGGCGGGGGCCAGAGTGGTCTTCAGCACGCCGTTTGCGTGGATGTTCTCGCCCAGGGGGTAGACGGCGACGACGCCGTCACGGCCACGGGCCGCGATCACTGACAGTTCGCGGTTGAAGACGGCGGCGGCTTCCAGCACGGCGGGACGGCGCCCGATGGCGTCGAAGGCGGCTTCGGCGTCGGCGGCGTCGCGGATCCAGACCTGACCCTTGCCGTCATAGCCTTCGCGCCGGGTTTTCAGCACGGCAGGCAGGCCAAGCTTGTTGATGGCCTTGGCGAGGTCGTTCAGGGTCGAGACAGCGGCGAAGTCGGCGGTCACGGCGCCGACGGCGTTCAGATAGGTCTTCTCGTCCACCCGGTCCTGAGCCACCGCCAGGGCCGTCGGTCCCGGCGCGACCAGGGCGCCGGCCTCGGCCAGGGTCTCGACCGAGGAGGCCGGGACGTTCTCGAACTCGAAGGTGACGACGTCGCACAGACGGCCCAGGGCCTGCAGCGCGTCGGGGTCATTGTAGGGGGCGGTGATCTGGGCGCGCGAGACGCGGGCGGCCGGGCAGTCGGGCTGCGGGTCGAGGATCACCACGTCGAAGCCGAGGCGCGAGGCGGCCTGGCTCAGCATCCGGCCCAACTGGCCCCCGCCGAGAATGCCGAGGGTCGATCCGGGACTCAGGGGCAGCTGGGGCAAGTCAGTCCTCGACGGTTTCGGCGACGGAAGCGGTCTGGGCGGCGCGGAAGGCGCTCAGACGTTCGGCAAGGGCGGGGTCCGACAGGGCCAGGATCTGCGCCGCCAGGATGCCGGCGTTGGCGGCGCCCGCCTCGCCGATGGCCAGGGTGGCGACGGGCACACCGCCGGGCATCTGGACGATGGAGAGCAGGCTATCCATGCCCTTCAGAGCCTTGGACTGGACCGGCACGCCCAGGACGGGCAGGTCGGTCATCGCGGCGGCCATGCCGGGCAGGTGGGCCGCGCCGCCGGCGCCGGCGATGATGACCTTGTGCCCCATTGCTTTAGCATTGGTGGCGAAATCATAGAGGCGTTGGGGCGTGCGGTGGGCGCTGACGACCTTGGCTTCCCAGGCGACGCCCAGCTGATCCAGGCGTTCGGCGGCCAGCTTCATCGTCGGCCAGTCGGACCGGCTGCCCATGATGATGGCGACGGGCGGCGTCGAGGCGGTCATGCGAAGGCTCCCACACGGAAAGCGGCCCGTTACAGCACGCGCGTTGCGCCCGCAACCAAGCTCGCTAGAATCATCTGCGTCGCATGGCCCTGAGTCGGCCTTGATTCGCGACGCCGGAGCCTGACTTGAACCACGTGGCCGAACCGACTGCAGACATTGATCTGCACGCCGAGATCGAACGGCTGCGCGCCGAAGTCGCCGCCCTGATCGTCCGCGCCGAGACGGCCGAAGCTTTGGCGGACCACGACGTTCTGACACGGGCGCTCAACCGGCGCGGCTTCATGACGGTGCTGAACCGCAGCATGGCCTATTGCCGCCGCCATGAGGTCGAGGCGGCGCTGCTCTATCTGGATATGGATGGCTTCAAGGGCGTCAACGACGGCCTGGGTCATGCGGCGGGCGACGCCGCCCTGATGGCCGTGGCGGACCTGCTGCTGGCCAATGTGCGCGAATCCGATGCGGTCGGGCGTCTGGGCGGCGACGAGTTCGCGCTGCTGCTGATGAATGCCGGCGCGGACGAGGGGCGCGAAAAGGCGAAGCGCCTGGCGACCGCGCTGGAAACCGAAGGCTTCGTCTGGGAAGGCGCGACCGTCGCTCTGGGCGGTTCATTCGGCGTCCGCGCCTATGCGGGGCAGACCGATCCTGAGGCCTGGCTGTCGGAAGCCGACGCCGCCATGTGGTTGCGGAAGAAGGCGCGCTGAGCCTTCGCCTGCCTAGGCGATGATGTCAGGCAGGATGCGGTCTTCGATCTTCACGATCTCGTCGCGCAGGGCCAGCTTCTTGCGTTTCAGACGGGCGATCCGCAGCTGATCGGGGATCGGCATGTGGCCGAGCGCCTCGATCGAGGCGTCGAGGTCGGCATGCTCCTGAAGAAGCGCCTTCAGCGTATCGCGAAGCTGCTGGTCCTCGTCGGACAGGAAAGGTTGGTCGTCGTTCATGGCTCGCCCCGGAAGCCCCTTCTTATAACCGACCGGCCGTCAGGCGGGAAGGCGATCCGCCAGCGTCGTCAGCGCCGGGCGCGGCACCACGCGGGCCCACAGCTTCGCGGTCTCGGCCAGGCCGTCGATGGCGCGGCGCGGGGCGCCCGACGGGGCGGGCGCCAAGGCTTCAAGCTCCAGCATCAGGCGGCGCTCGGCGTCCAGCTCCAGCGCCTTGACCTGTTGGCGCAGGGCCTCGCGGTGATCGTTATCGATGTCGGGGATGGGCGCCTTCAGGGTCCGGCGCACGGCGCGCAGCGGGGCGACGACGACGGTGTCATAGGCGCGGGCGGCGTCGCAGGCGGCCTCGATCGTCTCCTCGTCCGGGCGGCGGCCGGTGACGGCGACCCAGGCGGCCCAGAGCATCAGCGGGACGTTCTGCTCGTTGTGGTCCTGCAGGCTCAGGCAGGCCTCCGCCACGCCGGGCGCCTCATAGGCCGTCAGCGTCCAGGCCCAGAGGTCGCTCATGTCTGGGTCAGTCCGGCGTTCAGGCCTTCCCAGCGCCGCACCGCGGCCCAGTCCAGACCGAACAGGTCCAGCGCCCGGCCGACCGATTGATCGACCATCTCGGCGATGCTGGCGGGTCTGGCGTAGAAGGCGGGCAAGGGCGGCGCGATGGTCGCGCCCATCTCGGTCAGCGCCGTCATGGTGCGCAGGTGGCCCAGATGCAGCGGCGTCTCGCGCACCATCAGCACCAGCGGGCGGCGCTCCTTCAGCACCACGTCGGCGGCGCGCGTCAGCAGGGTCGAGGTCACGCCGGTGGCGATCTCGCTCATGGTCCTGACCGAACAGGGCGCGACGATCATGCCCATCGTGCGGAACGAACCCGAGGCGATGGCGGCGCCGACATCGGCCAGCTTGTAGGTCACGTCCGCCTTCGACATCAGGTCGTCGGGGCTCAGATCCGTCTCCTGCGACAATGTGAGCAAGGCGGCCTTCGTAACCACCAGATGGCTCTCCACGCCCAGTTCACGCAGGGCGTCCAGCACCCGCGCGCCATAGACGACGCCGGAAGCGCCAGAGATTCCAACGACCAACCGCGAAGGCTTCGGGTTCCGTATGGTCGAGTTCACATCATCGGCCATTTTGACTTCCACAGTCTCCGTGTTCGGAGCGACGAGGGGTCACCGCAATGTGATTCCACAGGCCGTCGTTCCGGGCGCTCAGTGTAGTGGTCCCTTAGACATGGAGGCGCAAGCCATGACCATCGAGGCTCGTATTCGCGAACTGGGAAATCGGCACAGGACGCTGGATGAGACCATTCAGCAGGAGACGCGCCGGCCCACCGCGGACCCGACACACCTCAGGGAACTCAAGCAGCGAAAGCTCAGGTTGAAGGAAGAGATCACTAGTCTGGAGGCCAGGACCCACTAGGCCTCCCCATGAAAAGAGAACGGCCCCGAAGATCGCTCTTCGGGGCCGTTTCCATTTCAGGTCGGAACGATCAGTCGTCGTTGCGGCCGAAGACCGATTCCGCGGTCGGCTCGGCGCCGGGGCGCACGCGCTCCTCGGGGACGAACTCGGGCTCTTCCGGCTCTGCTTCGATGGCTTGCAGCACGCCTCCGCCGGACTTGGCGTCGTCCTTGGCCTTCTTGTCGGCGGCCTTCTTGACGATTTCGTCCAGTTGCAGCTGGCCGACCAGGCCCAGGGTCACAGGGTCGACCGGCTTGATGTTGGCCGAGTTCCAGTGAGTGCGGTTGCGCACGGTCTCGATGGTTGACTTGGTGGTGCCCAGCAGCTTGGCGATCTGGGCGTCGGTCACTTCCGGGTGGTTGCGCACGAACCAGGCGATGGCGTCGGGGCGGTCCTGACGACGCGACACGGGCGTGTACTTCGGACCGGTCTTGGACGGCTTCAACAGTTCGGCGTGGCGGCTGACCACAGCCTTCATGCGGTAGTCGGGGTTGGCCTGGGCCTTTTCCAGCTCCTCACGCGTCAGCTGGCCGTTGACGATGGGGTCGGCGCCGCGAATGTCGCGGGCCACGTCGCCGTCGGCAATGCCGCGCACTTCCAGCGGGTGCAGACCGCAGAAGTCCGCGATCTGCTCGAAGGAGAGCGAGGTGTTGTCCACCAGCCAGACCGCGGTGGCCTTGGGCATCAGGATGTCGGTCATGGGGCGTGCGTCCCGGCTTTGCGGCCCGAAAATCGGGCGTTTGAATCGACGGCGCCCGACCTTTCGGCCGGGCGCTGAGACCTTCTGTATAGGCCCATTTTCGGCAAAAGAAAACGCTGTCCGAACTGCCTGTACAGCAAAGGTTCATGGAGAGTGTTGAACAGTCTCGCTTGTGGCGCGTTGGTGCGCCGAGGGATTTCAGGGAAGGACAGCTCTCATGAGACAGTTCGCGATTATCGCCGCCGGCGCAGTCATGGCCTTCGGCGGCGCCGTCACCGTGCCGTCCGGTCCGGCCGAGGCTCAGGCGCAGGCGCGCGGCGCCCCGCGCGGCAGCTACACCCAGTCGTGCACGGGCTCCTACGTCAATCAGGGGCGCCTCTACGCCGATTGTCGCGACACGCGCGGCCGGATGCGCGAGACCTCGATCGAACTGGCCCGCTGCTCCAGCAGCGACATCGGCAACGATAACGGCCTGCTGGTTTGCTACAATCACCGGGGCGACTATGAGGACAATGGTCGGCCCGGTGGCGGCAACGGCGGCTGGCCGGGTGGACCGGGCGGCGGCAACGGCGGCGGTTGGGGCAACACCTCCATCACCGTCTATCGCGACGCCAATTATCGCGGCCAGTCGATGACCTTCCGCGAGGAGATCCCGAACCTGCGCAACAGCGGCCTGAACGACGCCATCAGCTCGATGCGTCTGGGCCGCGGCAGCTGGGAAGTCTGCGAGGACGCCAACTATCGCGGCCGCTGCCAGATCATCAGCAGCGACGTGCGTGATCTGGGCCGCTCTGGCCTGAACGACCGGATTTCATCGCTGCGGCCGGCCCGTCGCGGCGGCAACTGGTAAGGACGATGGAACGGGAGGCTTCGGCCTCCCGTTTTTTCTTGGACTGTCAGACGGTCAGAACGATCTTGCCGACATGGTCGCCGGCCTCCAGTCGCTGATGGGCGGCGGCGGCCTGCGCCAGCGGGAAGGTCGCGGCGACCTGGGCGCTGACCTGACCCGAGGCGATCCAGGGCCAGACGGTTTGTTCGACGGCGGCGGCCAAGCGGGCCTTTTCGTCTGCGGGGCGGCTGCGCAGCGTCGATCCGGTCAGGACGATCCGTTTCAGCATGACCCGCATCAGGTCGATCTGGGCCAGGGCGCCGGTCAGGGTGGCGATGACCACCCAGCGTCCGCCGGGCTTGAGCGCATTCAGATTCAGCTCTGCGTAGTCCGCGCCGACCATGTCCAGCACGACATCGACGCCGCCTGCCGCCTTGATGGCGTCCAGCAGGTCGCCGTTCGTGGCGTCCAGGCTGACGTCGGCGCCCAGGGCGCGGGCCGCCTCGGCCTTGGCGGCGCCGCGCGAGGTGGCGATGACGCGCGCGCCCGCCGCCTTGGCCATCTGGATGGCCATGACGCCGATGCCGCTGGTGGCGCCGTGGATCAACAGGGTCTCGCCGGCCTTCAGCCCCCCGCCCTCGAAGACGTTGGCGAAGACGGTGAAGGCGGTTTCGGGCAGGGCGGCCGCCTGGATGAAGTCCAGGCCGTCGGGAACAGGCAGGACGTGGCGGGCGTCGACCACGGCGCAGTCAGCGTAACCGCCGCCACCCAGCAGGGCGCAGACCCGGTCGCCGACGCGCCAGCGAGTCACGCCGTCGCCGACCGCGTCGACCTCGCCCGCGACTTCGAGGCCCAGAATGTCCGAGGCCCCGGGCGGCGCCGGGTAGAGGCCGTTGCGTTGAACAATATCGGGCCGATTAACGCCCGCGGCGCGCACGTGAATGCGAATCTCACCCGGAGCGGGCTCCGGCAAGGGGCGTTCGGCCAGACGCAGGGCCTCGGCGGGGCCCTTTCCGCCTTCGATCTCGATGACCCGCATGATGCCTCCGCCGCTTGCAATCCTAATCATTGGGGCGTTTTCATACGGGTTTGTGCGGTCGCTGACCACGGAGGCGATGATGTCGTTCGAAGATCTGGAGCCGCGGCCCCGAGCCGGCGAGGCGCTGAAGGCCCTGGGACGGGAAGACCTGGACCTATACGCTGTGGATGATCTGCACGAGCGGATCGCCGCGCTGGAGGCCGAGATCGCGCGTTCGAAAGCCGCCATAGACGGCAAGTCCTCCAAGCGCAGCGCCGCCGACGCCCTGTTCAATTTCCGCTGATCAGCCTCTCCCGCGTTTTCGTAATCCGTGGCATGACGATTGCAGTTCCGGTCCGTGCGGAGTCGTTCTGACCCGCGAGTTTGACAGACGCGCGTGACATTTCATGGGTAGGATCGAGTTGACCGCCATCGACGCTGACATGGTCGGATTGCGTTCGCGCAGCGCTGAGGTGCTGGATTTCGCGCGGTCGGAGCTGTTCGATCGGACCTTCCGTGAAGGCATGGAACTGGTCGAGGAGACCGCCGCCTATCTGGACGGCGACGGGCGTCAGGATTCGCGCCTGCTGTCGCGCGCCGCCGCCCTGGCCTATGCGGGCGAAAGCATGAAGCTGACCACGCGGCTGATGCAGATCGCGTCCTGGCTGCTGGTCCAGCGGGCCGTGCGCGAGGAGGACATGACCGCCGCCGCCGCCTGCGAGCCGCGCTATCGTCTGGCCGATCGCAAGGTCGAGGGCGAGCCCAGCCATCGCGAACTGCCCATCGCTCTGATCGAATACGCCGTGCGCGCCGAGAAGCTGTACGACCGCGTCCTGCATCTGGACCAGCGGATGTATCTGGGCGGCGACGAGGAGCAGCCGGTCAATCCGGTGCAGAGCCAACTGGATCGCCTGCAGGCGGCTTTCGGGGGCTAGGCCCCCGATCCCCGGACAAGCGAGGCCTAGGGGCCGACGTCGTTGGCGTCGCTGGGGCCGTCGGCGATGACACGCGGCAGGTTGACCGCAATGCCCAGGGCCTGGGCCAGTTTTTCATCCCGGCGATAGACGTCCTCGCGGAAGGCGACGCGGCCCTGTCCGTCAACGAAGGCAGTCCAGTAGAGCAGGCGCACGGCGATCTCGCGGCCGGTCGTCACGCGTTTGGTCTCGCGGCTGTCCTGGGCCGCGTCGAAGTCGGCCAGCTTGGCCGGGTCGGGCTGCAGCAGCAGGCGGGCGAACTCGACTGCGTTCTGCACCCGCACGCAGCCGTGGCTGCGCTGACGCACCGACAGGTTGAAGGCGCCCTTGGACGGGGTGTCGTGCAGGAAGATGGCGTAGCTGTCGCGCAGTTCGAACTTCACATAGCCCAGCGACGACTGCGGGCCGGCGCGCTGCACCACCCAGCCGTCGGCGTTGATGTACATGTCGTGGGCGGCCAGATAGCCGGGGCCCTTGGGCAGGATCTCGCGGCGGGCGATGCCCATGGGCACGGTCCACGGCGGATTGGCCACGACCGAGGCGAAGGGCTTCTCGAGGCTGGGCGTCTGGTTTTCGGTCGAGCCGACCACGACGCGGTTGGAGTGAACCGGTTTGCCGTCCTTCCAGTAGACCATGATGGCCGCGGCGGTGTTGACCTCGATCCGCTCGGGATTCAGTTCGCGCTTCAGCCAACGGCGTCGCTCAAGGTTCAATGCGATCTGGCGGGCGCGGTCCTCGGCCGTGGCGCCGAGCGAGCGCTGGGTGCCGGGGCCGATGCGGCCGTCCGCGCCGAGGCCGTGGCGGGTCTGGAAGCTGCGGACCGCCTGCTGCAATTCGGTCCCATAGGCCAGATTGCCTTTCAGGCGTTCGCCGGCGGCGGCGCCGAGGTCGCCCTCGGCCACCAGACGGGCGATCAAGGCCGGAATCCGGTTGTCGCTGGCGCCCGGCTCGATCGTGCCGCCCTGGCGGAACGCGGGCCAGCCGCCGGCGCGCGTGATGCGGCGATAGCGAGCGTAGCCGGCCGACAGGTTGGTGTAGCCGATGTCGGTCGGGGCCAGGTTGTCAAACCACTGGGCCAGACGATTGGCGCTGACCGCCTGGGTCAGGCCAGTCGGGATGTCGACGCTGTTCTTCTGCATCTCCCACAGGTCTTCGACCGTCTCGGGACGGACGCGGCCCTCGGCCAGAACCCGGGCGTAGGTCACGGCGGCGGCGGTGGTGCGAATCTCGGCCGAAGCGGGATCGGCGGCCAGACCGACGAAGTCGAAGAAGTCCCCGGCGGGCAGGGCGTGGCGCTCGGCGCCGGCTGCGACCTCGCGCAGGATGCGCAGGCGGTCGGTGGTCCAGATCGGCTTGCCGCCGGTCAGTTGATAGACGGCGCGAACATCGGCCTGGACGGCCTCGGGCAGGCGCCCGGCCTGGGCGTCGAAGCCGGCGATGAAGACCTGGGGATCGACCGGTCGGCTCTGCGCCAGTGCGGAGGTGGTCGCGCCAAGGGTCAGGGTCGTCGTCGCGACGCCAAAGCCCAATTCCCGTCGATTCATTCTAACGCTCTTAGTCCGGTCCGGCGCCAGACCCGTCGCCTGCGCCCCGAAGGATCGAACGCCCCCATGTTATCGACGTTCCGGGCAAACAAAAAGCGCCGGCCCATCGGACCGGCGCTTCTGTGGCGACTATGTCGCAGGCCGTAAGGCTTACTTCTTGATGAAGCCGCCGAACTTGTTGTTGAAGCGCGAAACGCGGCCGCCGCGGTCGAGCATCTGGGCGTTGCCGCCGGTCCAGGCGGGGTGGGTCGACGGATCGATGTCGAGGGCCAGCGTCGCGCCTTCCTTGCCGTAGGTCGAACGGGTCTGGAAGGTGCTGCCATCCGGCTTCACAACCGTGATGAAGTGGTAGTCGGGGTGCGTGTCCGCTTTCATGGGTCTGATCCGTCTCTGCGCTTCGACGATGCCGACCGTCAGTGCGCGTAAATAGAGAAACCCGCCGAGGCTAAACGGCGGGAATGAGCGGCGGCGTTTACACCGGGGGGCGTTCCGGGGCAAGAGCGCTGGCATGACCCAAGTTTCCTCGCCTTCCGCTTCGCCTGACGCCGCCGCTCGGGGACGTCCCGGCGCCGGAGCCTTGCTGGCTGAGCAGATGGAGGAGGCGGGCGGCAAGCGCGCCAAGACCCGCAACATCAGGCCCCTGGCTCAGTTGCTGCCCTTCATGATGCGGCATCGGCTGAACGCGGCGATCGCGGGTCTGTGGCTGATCGGCTCGACCGTGGCTTCCCTGGCGCTGACGGCGACGGCGCGCGGGGCCATCGACAACGGCTTCGAGAACGGCGGCAGGGACATCAGCACCTGGTTTCTGATTCTGGGCGCGAACGCCCTGATTCTTGGGCTGGCGACGGCCCTGCGCTATTTCTACGTCACCAAGACGGGCGAGCGGATCATCGCCGATCTGCGCACCGGTTTGTTCAAGCGCATCCTGACCCTGGATCCGGTCTTTTTCGCGCATATGCGGACCGGCGAGGTGTTGTCGCGCCTGACGACCGACATTCAGCTGGTCGACACCCTGCTGACCACCTCGGTCAGCTACGCCCTGCGAAACTTCTTGACGTTGATCGGCGGGGTGATTCTTCTGTTCTTCGTCAGCCCCAAGCTGACCGGTCTGGTGCTGTTGATCGTGCCGGTGCTGATCGTGCCGCTGTTCATCTTCGGACGCCAGGTGCGCAAGCTGACGGTCAAGTCACAGGACACCTTCGCGGGGGCGGTCGGGTTCGCCGGCGAGAGCGTGGACGCCATCGAGACAGTGCAGGCCTTCGGCCGTGAAAAGAGCGCCATCGCGCGCTTCGGCGCGGCGGTGGAGGAGGCCTTCGGCGTCTCCCTGATCCGCATGAGGGCGCGGGCCGTCATGACCGCCATGATCATCGTCGTCATGTTTGGCGGCGTGACTCTGGTGCTGTGGCTGGGGGCGCAGGACGTGCTCGCCGGAAACATGACGCCGGGCGCCCTGCTGCAGTTCGTCCTCCTGTCGGTCTTCTCGGCCGCCGCCGTGGGCGCGCTCGGCGAAAGCTGGGGCGATGTGCAGAAGGCCGCCGGGGCCATGGAGCGGATCGACGAACTGATGCGCGCCGTGCCCGCCATCGCCCCGCCCGCCAACCCCGTGGCCCTGCCGCAGCCGCCGCTGGGCGAGGTGTCGATGTCGGCGGTGGACTTCGCCTATCCGGGCCGTCCCGACCTGCCGGCGCTGAAGGGTTTCAGCCTGACCGTGCGTCCGGGCGAGACCGTGGCCCTGGTCGGGCCGTCTGGCGCGGGTAAGTCCACCGTCTTCCGCCTGCTGCTGCGCTTCTATGATCCGCAGTCGGGTCTGGTCTCGGTGGACGGCGTGGATGTGCGCGCCGCCGATCCGGTTGCGGTGCGAGAGCGCTTTGCCTGGGTGTCGCAGGAGGCGCCCCTGTTCTCGGGTTCGGCGCTGGAGAACATCCGTTTCGGTCGCGAGGACGCGACCCTGGCCGAGGCTCGCGCCGTGGCCGACGAGGCCCAGGCCCTGGGCTTCATCGAGGCTCTGCCTCAAGCCTTCGACACCCCGCTGGGCGAGCGCGGCAAGAGCCTGTCGGGCGGTCAGCGGCAACGTCTGGCCATCGCGCGGGCACTTGTGCGTGAAGCCCCGATCCTGCTGCTGGACGAGGCCACCAGCGCGCTGGACGCCGAGAACGAGCGTCTGGTGCAGGCGGCGCTGGATCAGGCCATGGAGGCGCGCACCACCCTGGTCATCGCCCACCGGCTGGCCACGGTCCTGCGGGCCGACCGCATCGTCGTCATGGACGGCGGCAAGGTGGTCGAAGAAGGCACCCACGCCGAACTGACGGCGCGCGGCGGCCTCTATGCACGTCTGGCGCAGCTGCAGTTCCAGGGGACGTAAGCTCTAGCGCGCCGCCACCGCCGCGCTGGGGAAGTCGCTGAACACGGCGTCGACGCCCAGGGCGTAGAAGGTCTTGAGGTGGGCGTTCAGGTCGCCGTGGTTGGCGGGGGCGTCGCCGCGACGGCGTTCCAGCGGCAGGAAGGCGTTTTCGGCGCGGAAGGTCCAGACCACGACCTTGAGCCCCGCGGCGTGGGCGTCGGCGACCAGAGGCGCGGCGGGCAGACTGCGGCCTGCGGCGTCGCGCGGCAGGATCATCCCGGTCTCGACGCCGACAGCGTCGGCATAGGCGGCGACGGCGCGCAGGCCCTCAGGCGTGCTCATGGCGGCGTAGGTCAGGTCGGGACGGTCGGCGGGGCCGCCCGTCACGCTCATCAGTTGCAGCAGCGGGGCGTCGATGCGGGCCTTGAGCCTTTGCAGCGGGCCGACCTCGAAGCACTGGATCAGGATGGGAGCGTCGGCCCCGGTCAGGCCGTGGCGCTGCAGGGCGGCGACGAAGGCGTCCTCCATCGGCAGGTTGATGCTCGCGAAATAGGACGGGTGTTTCAGTTCCGGCGCGACGCCGATGATGCGGCCGGTGCGGGCGGTCTCCTCGCGGGCGAGGGCCACGACCTCGTCAAAGGTCAGGAGGGGCTCCTGACCGTCCCAGGCGGTGTTGGCGGGACGCAGCAGGGGCAGGCGCTCGCGGGCGCGCAGGGTTTTCAGTTCCGCCAGGGTGAAGTCTTCGGTGAACCAGCCGGCGGTCTCGACCCCGTCGATGGCTTTGGTGGTCTTGCGAGCCGCGAACTCGGACCGCTCGGCCACGTCGGTCGTGCCGCCGATCTCGTTCTCGTGGCGGACCACCAAATGACCGTCGCGGGTCATGACCAGGTCCGGCTCGATGAAGTCCGCGCCCTGTTCCACCGCCAGTCGATAGGCCGAGGCCGTATGCTCGGGCCGTTCACCGGAGGCACCGCGATGGGCGATGACCTTGGCGACGACTGGGGGAAGGGGCGCAGACATGGCCGGGGTTCCGCTGAGGAGAAGGGCGGCGGTCAGGATGAGGCGGATCATGCCGGAAGGGTAGGGGCGGGACGTGACGTGCGCGTGATTTCTCCCTCCCCTTCATGGGGAGGGTGGTCGCCGCGAAGCGGCGAGCGGGTGGGGAGGCCCAGATAAGCAAAAGGCGGCGGGTCAATGACCGCGCCGCCCCCACCCGACCTCGCCTGACGGCTCGGCCACCCTCCCCATGAAGGGGAGGGAGATTTTTCTTTACGCCGCTTGCAGGATCTTGCGCAGTTGCGGCTGCAGTTCCGGGTTGGCGGCGACGATCTGCTTGCCGTTCTTCGGGTCGCCGTCGATGTCGATGGTGGTGACCACGCCGCCGGCTTCGGTGACGAACAGGATGCCTGCGGCGACGTCCCACGGTTGCAGGTTACGCTCGAAGAAGGCGTCGTAGCGGCCCGCGGCGACCCAGGCGAAGTCCAGCGAGGCGGCGCCCAGGCGACGGATGCCGGCGACGCGCTGGCCGACGGCGTGGATATCCTTGATCGACTGGGCGTGGCCGGACTTGCCGATGAAGGGCAGGCCGGTCGAGATCAGGCTTTCCGACAGGTCGCGGCGGCCCGAGACGCGGATGCGCTGGTCGTTCAGGTAGCAGCCCTTGCCCTTTTCGGCCCAGAACAGCTCGTTCATCACCGGGTTGTAGGTGACGCCGGCGACGATCTCGGATGAGCCGTCGGGGTGCTTGCGCTCCAGGCCCACCGTGATGGCGAAGTGGGGCATGGCGTGCATGAAGTTGGTGGTGCCGTCGATCGGGTCGACGATCCAGGTGTGCGACTTGTCGGTGCCTTCGATCAGGCCGCGTTCCTCGCCGAGGAAGCCGTAGCCGGGGCGGGCCTTCATCAGCAGTTCAAAGAGGGTGTCCTCGGCCTTCAGGTCGGCGGCCGTGACGAAATCGCCGGGCCCTTTGCGCGAAACCTGAAGTTGGGCGACTTCGCCGAAATCGCGAAGCATGGGGCGTGCGGTCTTGCGCACGGCGCCGATGATGACCTGAACGAGAGCAGAGGCGAGGGCCATGGGGTTCTCCTGGTCCGGCTGTCCTTGAAGGCCCTGTCGGCCCGGAGAGACGGAGAAGCAAAAGGGGCGCGGACCATCCGCGCCCCTGTAGATATGTCTTAAGCGCCCGACCTTGGCCGGGAAAGACGGTCTTTGTTAGTCCGCGCGGCGGACGTATTCGCCGGTCGTCGTGTCGACGATGATGCGCTCGCCGGCCGACATGTAGGGCGGGATCATGATGCGCACGCCGTTGTTGGCGATGGCGGGCTTGTAGGAGGACGAGGCCGTCTGGCCCTTCACGGTGGGCTCGGTCTCGGCGACTTCCAAGGTGACCTGTTCCGGCAGCTCCAGGCCGATCGGACGGTCTTCATGCATCTCGATGACGACCTTCATGCCCTCTTGCAGATAGGGGATGCGTTCGTCGCCGACCCAGTCCTTTTGCAGTTCGATCTGCTCGTAGGTAGCGTCGTCCATGAAGACGAGGCTGTCGCCGTTGTCGAACAGGTAGGAGAAGTCCTTCTGTTCCAGGGTGACGCGCTCGACCTTGTCTTCCGAGCGGAAGCGTTCGTTCAGCTTGTTGCCGGTTTCGAGGTTCTTGGCCTCGACGTTGGCGAAGGCGCCGCCCTTGCCGGGCTTGACGTGGCTGGCCTTGGTGACGACCCAGAGGCCGCCGTTGTGCTGCAGGACCATGCCGGGCTTGATGGTGTTGCCGTTGATTTTCATAGAAACCGCTGGATCTGAGGGCTGGGGGCGGCCCGGCCGCTTCACAGGCGGGCGCGCGAAATCGCGGCGAGCCGTAGAGGAACAGCGGAAAAAGGGCAATGGGGCGCTGATCGCCGGTCTGCGGATCAGTGAATGGTCGGCCTGTCGCGAAGCCGGGCCTCGGCCCGATTGGCCAGACGCACGCCCATGCCGGTGGGCGAGGCCAGCTTGCCGGCGCCGGGGTCCAGTTTGCGCGCCTCGTGGGCGAAGGCGGCGGCCAGACCGGCCGAGGACATGGCCGCCAGGACCTGGGTCGTCAGGCGTGTCGGCCGCACGGCCAGCCAGACGGCGCTGACCGTCTGGGCGGCGAGCCAAAGGGCCATGGCACTGCGCCGCTCGGGGCGGGCCGGGGCGTTCCATACGCGGACGGCCGACAGGGTGGTGGCCGAGAACATGGCCGGCAGGATCAGGCTGATCGGGCCGCGCGGTCGTTCGGTGATCGGGGCGTCGCCGCCCAGCGGCTGCAGCGCTCGGCGCGGCTGGGGGCGGATCAGCTTTGAGGCCGCGGTCGTGGCCGCCAAGGCGAATCCGGCGGTCAGGGCCAGGCCCAGCCCGACATGAGTCCAGCTGCGCCCCTCGGCGTTGAGAAGGCCGGAGGCCTGATCGCGGGCGGTGTCGAGGGCGTTTTCGATGGACATGGCGGCTCCTGCAAAGGGTCAGGAAATCAAGTCGCGCGCCCTCAAGGCGGTTCCGTCAGTCCGCCTCATCGCCGCCGGGCGGCTCCAGGTCGGCCGGGTCCAGGTCGTAGTCCAGCAGGTCGCCGGGGCGGCAGCCCAGGGCGGCGCATAGCCGGGCGAGGGTGCGAAAGCGGATGCCCTTCACCTTGCCGGAGCGAAACAGGGACAACTGGGTCTCACTGAGCCCGACCTGAGCGGCCAGATCGCGGGCCTTGATGCCCCTGGCGACGATCAGGGCGTCCAGGGTCACGCGAACCGCCATCAGATCATCTCGTCCAGTTCGGCCTGAACGACCCCCGCCTGATCCACGACGCGGCCCAGCAGGAAAACGGCGCCGCCGATCATGCCCAGCGTCATGCCGGCCACGTCGAAATGCAGATAGCCGCCCTGGGTGGAGCCGATCAGGCGCAGCAGGTTGGTGACGACAAAGACGCTGATCACGCCGCCGAAGCCGAGGGCCAGGCCGACCCGACGCAGGGTCGCAGCCAGGGTCGGCTGTATCAGTCGTCCCCTGGCCAGTTGCCCCATGCCGCCGCCGATCGACCAGACGCCGAACAGGTAGCAGAGCGCCGGGGCGATCCAGATCAGCGAGGCAGCGACCGCGCGTCCGCTGACGAGAGTCGGGACGCGCGCCCACAGGACGATCGGAGCGATCAGGTTGGCCGCGATCAACAGCAGCCCCACGCTGGCCACCATGAAGACCGCCAGCCAGCGGTACTGGCCGCACAGGCGGCGAAAGCGGTCGAGGTCTCGGGTCATGGCGGGTTCCGATTCTGACGTTTCTTTAATCTTGACTTAAAGATTGCGCCTTTGCAACTTTATCTAAGAGTTAAATGGAGGCGGCGATGGCCGGAATGGTGGAGACGGAGGGGCTGTCGCGGCGCTTCGGCGCGCGAACGGCGGTGGACGGGGTGTCGATGACGGTGCCGGATCAGGCGGTCTATGGCTTCCTGGGGCGCAACGGGGCGGGCAAGACGACGACGCTGAAGATGCTGCTGGGTCTGATCCAGCCGACGGCCGGGACGGCGCGGATCGGCGGCGTCGACGTGGCGCGCGACCGCATCGGCGCGGTGCGCAAGGTCGGCGCCTTGCTGGAGGCGCATGGTTTCTACAGCAACCTGACGGGGCGCGAGAATCTGGATCTCAGCCGTCGCTTTCTGGGCCTTCCGGTCAGCGAGATCGACCGGGTGCTGGACGTGGTCGAGATGCGGGCCGACGGCGGTCGTCGGGTCGCGGGCTATTCCCTGGGGATGCGGCAGAGGCTGGGGCTGGCGCGGGCCATGCTGGGCGCGCCGCCGGTCCTGGTGCTGGACGAGCCGACCAACGGCCTGGACCCCGACGGCATCGCCGAGATGCGCCGCTTCCTGCGCGACTTGCCCGCCCGGACTGGAGCGACGGTCCTGCTGTCCAGCCACCTGCTGGGCGAGATCGAGCAGATCGCCACCCATGTGGGCGTGATCCATCAGGGGCGGTTGGTTCTGGAGGGCGAACTGGCGGCGCTGAAGGCGGCCGAGGCGCCGGAAATCCATCTGCGCGTGGACGACCGCATTCGGGCGGCGGCATTGCTGGCCCGGCATGATCTGGACGTGACGGAGGTCGCCGAAGGTCTGACGGCGCGATTGCGCGCGGGCCAGGACCACGACGCCGTGACGGCGGGTCTCAACCGGAGCCTCGTCGAGCAGGGCGTCGCCGTCTTCGCCATCGGCGCGCGCCCCCATTCGCTGGAGGCCCTCTATCGCCAGGTCACCGAAAACGCCCACCCCCTGCCGGAGGCCGCGTGATGCTGTCCGTTCTGTCTGTCGAGGTTCGCAAGCTGAACCGTTCGCTGGCCCTGCTGCTGGCCGTCGCCGCGCCCAGCCTGATCGCCGTCTTCGGCTTCTTCATGGCCCTGCGCGCCAAGGCGTCCGCGCCATGGGAGATGTGGATGATGAGCGGCTCGGCCATCTGGGCCTACTTCATGATGCCGATGAGCGTGACGGCCCTGACCGCCCTGGTCGCGCACATGGAGCATGGGCCGAAGTCCTGGGACCACCTGCGCGCCCTGCCGACCCCGCGCTGGAGCCTGTACGCGGCCAAGGCGGTCTGCGTGATCGGCCTGGTGGTGCTGATGAGCGCGGGCGTGCTGGCGCTGACGGCGGCCTCGGTGTCGCTGGCGGCGCAGATCAAACCCGCCGTGGCGCCGACGGGGGCGTTTGAACTGGTCAACTACGCCAGGATGCTGGGGCTGATGGCGGTGGCGGGCACCTTGATGATCGCCATCCAGTTCTGGGTCGCCATGCGGTTCGCCAGCTTCGTGCCGGCCCTGATCGTGGGCATCGGCGGCACCTTCTTCGCCGTCGTCGCGACCTCAGCCAAGCAGGGCGTCTTCATGCCCTGGCAGATGCCGGTCAATATCCTGGCCGGCGAGGCTTGGCGGATGCAGACGGCGCTGGCGCTGGGCGGGGGGCTGGGCCTGATTGTCCTGATCCTGGCCGTGATCCATCTGGCTCGCCGCGAGGTGCTGTAGCCCAAGCAAAAGGGGCGGCCGACGAATGGCCGCCCCTCTAATGTTCCGACCGCGGCTTGGGCGGTCAGTTGCCGGTGGCGGCGCCGTCGGTCTTGATCTCGCTCATGGCGGACTGAAGGTAGTTCTGGGCGCCCAGCAGTTCGATCAGCTTGTGCTGGTTTTCCAGGAAGTCGACGTGCTCTTCGGTGTCGGCCAGGATCTTCATCAGCAGGTCGCGGCTGACGTAGTCGCGGGCTTCCTCGCACTGGGTGACGGCGTCGCGCGTGGTGGCGCGGCTGTCGATCTCCAACTTCAGGTCGGCGCCCAGGCATTCGATCGGATCCTCGCCGACCTTCAGCTTGTGCAGGTCCTGCAGGTTGGGCAGGCCGTCCAGGAAGAGGATGCGCTTGATCAGCATGTCGGCGTGCTTCATCTCGCCGATCGATTCTTCGTAGATGACGTTGCCGAGGTGGCTGAGGCCCCAGCTTTCGAACATGCGGGCGTGCAGGAAGTACTGGTTGACCGCCGTCAGCTCGTTGGTCAGCACCGCGTTGAGGGTGCGGATGATCGCCGGATCGCCCTTCATGGTCGTCGTCCTCTTGATGCGGCGGCGCTGGACGACGTCGTCATGACGTCGCGGTCCTCAGACCGCCCGTGACGACTTTCATAGCACGGCTTGATGGCCGTGGATCATTTGCGAGTTCTTATCACTGCATTGATAATGCGAGTGAAATCGACTTTCAGAAGCGGGGTTCTATTCCGCCGCCAGGGCGAAGGCCGCCTGGGTGTCCTGGATCATCTGGCGCATTTCGCAGACGCACTTGGCGCATTGCGGAGCGCATTGATTGGACGCGAAAATATCCTTGGGACGGGTCGCGCCAGCCTCGATGGCCTGGGCGACGTCACGCTGGCGAAGGCCGTTACAGTTGCAGACGTACAAGGCGACAAGCCCCGAAACAGTTACTGAGAATGGCTCGCTATAGCATTTATTAAGGCGAGTGCAAATCGTTCGCATGGGGTTGCGACATTGACGCCCGGCGCGGGGACGGGCAGGGCAGGGCATGGCTCGTCAACCCGCAACACCGCCCCGTCCGCCCTGTCAGCTGTATCTGATCACGCCGCCGGCCATCGCCGATCTGGACGCCTTCGCCGGCCTGCTGGATCAGGCCTTGTCGGCGGGGCCGGTCGCGGCCCTGCAGATCCGCCTCAAGGACGCCACGGACGATCAGATCAAGGCGGCTGTGGCCCGGCTGGCGCCCATCGCCCAGGCGCACGGCGTGGCGGTGATCCTCAACGATCAGCCTGATCTGGCCAAGGCGACCGGCTGCGACGGTGTTCACGTCGGTCAGGAAGACGCGCCGGTGGCCGAGGCGCGGCGCATCATGGGGCCGGACGCCATGATCGGCGCCACCTGTCACGACAGCCGCCACCTGGCGATGGAGGCGGCTGAAGCGGGCGCGGACTATGTGGCCTTCGGCGCCTTCTTCCCGACCGACACCAAGGAAACCACGTATCGGCCCGAACTGATCGAGCTGACCATCTGGCAGGAGACGATGGAGACGCCCTGCGTCGCCATCGGGGGCATCACGGTCGACAATGCGGCCCAGGTGGCCGCCGCCGGGGCTGATTTCGTGGCCGTCAGCGCCGGCGTCTGGAGCCATCCCGAAGGGCCGGCGGCGGCGGTGCGCGCGTTCAACGCCGTTCTCGAAAGCGCCTTCTGACTTCAGAGGATGTTTAGGAAGGTCCGGCAGGATGGGGTGTTAGTCGCGTACACCGGACCCGATCATGACGATGAGCCGAGCGCTCGACAGGGCTGAACCCGTTCTCGACGCCGTATCCGCGGACGTCGGCGTCGTCATGTCCCCGCCCAATGCCGCCTTCTTCCGACAGCCTCTGGCGCCGATCCTGACGGCGGTCGGCGTGACCATTCTGGTCGTGTTGGCCATCAGTTTCGCCCGGACCAACGGCCTGGTCGCGGCCCTCTGGGGCGCAGGCGGTCTGGCGATGGCGGTCTGGCTGCGGGGCGGCCGGGGTCTGACCTATGACCTTGGGTTCGGCGTCCTGGTGGTGACGGGCGTGCTGGCAGGCGAGTTCCTGGTCGGCAACGGTCCGGCCCTGTCCATCATGTTCATGGCGATGAACCTGCTGGAGATTGTTCTGGCGGTGGTTCTCGCTCGGCGTTTCGTGCCCGGCTTGAGCGTGAACTCCGTGGAGGGTCTGGCCCGGTTCCTGGCCATTTGCGCCGTCGCGCCCCTGCCTTCCGCCGTTCTGAGCGCACTGGCGCTGGACGCCATGGTCGGCGCTGACATGCTGGATGGATTCCGCATCTGGTGGTGCGGCCATGCGCTCGGTTTCGCCGTCATCGGCGCATTCGGGTTGGCCCTGCAGCGGCGTCATCTTCTGATCGTTCGCCAGCCGGGGCGTCTGGTCGAAGGCGCGACTTTGCTGGGGCTGATCGGCTCTGCCTGCTATGCGATCTTTTCCCATCTGAGCCTGCCCTACGGCTTCTTGTTGATGCCGCTGCTGTTGATGATGGCCGTCAGGTTCCGCGTGTCCGGCATCGCGGCCGCCCTGGTGCTGGTGACGGTCATGGCCATCGGCGGGACCATGGCGGGCCATGGCCCCTATCATTCGTTTTCGGCCGAGAACCGGGCCTTGCTGGCGCAGCTTCTGGTGCTGCTGGGCTACATGCCGATCCTGATGGTCGCGGCGCTGCTGGAGGAACGCGATCGTCTGGCCGAACGGGCGCGGGCGGGGCGCGAACGGGCCGAGAGGGCCTCGGCGGCCAAGTCGCGGCTGCTGGCCAACGTCGCCCATGAGATCAAGAGTCCGGTCGGCGGCATTATCGGAATAGGCGAGCTCTGGGCCGGCGGCCAACTCGGCGCGACCTCGCCGGACCAGGTCGAGATGGCGCAGATGCTGGTCAAGACCGCCCGTCAGGTCGAGACTTTGGCGCATGATCTGCTGGACGTGGCGCGTGCCGAATCCGGGGCGGTCAAGGTCGAGCTGCGGCCGACCGACGTGGCGGGCCTGTTGGAGGACGTCCGACGCGCTCTGATCCTGAAGCCGGAGGCCAAGGGCCTTTCGATCGAAGTCCTGGTCGAGGGCGACGCCCTGATCGCCCAGGCGGACTCGCAGCGTCTGGCCCAGGTGATCGGAAATCTGGCCGGCAATGCGGTCAAGTACGGCGCGTCCGGCGGCCGGGTGCTGCTGAAGACGGCCTGGGCCGACCATCGGGTGCGGATCGAGGTGATCGACTTCGGCCCGGGGCTGTCGCTCGAAAAGCAGGCCCAGTTGTTTGAACCCTTCAACCGTCTGGGACTGGAACGCTCGGCCATCGAAGGCCATGGCATCGGCCTGGCCCTGGCCAAGCGGCTGACCGAACTGCAGGGCGGCGAGATCGGCGTCGTGTCGGCGCCGGGCGAGGGCGCGACCTTCTGGGTCGAACTGGCGGCGGCTTGACCGTCGGCCAGGGCGAGGGCCAAGGTCGCGGCATGAAAACCGTGTCTCTCGTCGCCGTCCTGTCGATCGCCGCCCCCTTGGCGGCCCATGCTCAATCCCAGACAGCCGAGGAACTGACCCGGCTGCTGAACGGCGCGCCGCCGGCCGCGGCGCGGCTCGTGCCGTCTCCGGCTCCGGCGCCCGCGCCTTCCGCGGCGCCGACTGCGAACGCACCCGTTCGACCTGCACCCGCCCCTGCGCCGAGGTCTGTGCAGGCGGCCCCGACATCGCCCGAAACGACGCCGGCGCGGCGATCCTCGTCCGCCACGGCAGCGCCGACGATCGCCGCGCCGGCCAGAGCCGCATCGGCTCCAGCGCCGCGCCCCGCACCCGCCCCGACGACCGTCGTGCCCGCCCGCGCGGCTGACGCGGCAACGCCGGTCGTCCCCGCACGCGCGTCGGCGCCGGGCGCCGCCCCGGCTCCTGTTGCGCCCGCGGCGCCGGCTCCCCGCGCGTTGAGCGCGGCGGCAGTCGCCGCCCTGCCGTTCAGGATCGACCTGCCGAGCGGCTTCCAGTTGTTTGAGGGGCGCGGCGCGCCGGATTCCCACGTCTATTCGGTGCGCAGGGCCGGCAAGACCTTCGCCATGATCTACACCGGATCATCGTCGCAGTTTCCGATCTATGACGGCGAGCAGGTGACGGCGGCGGGCCGTGTGTCGGTCGTCGTGCCGGAGGGGACACGCCGTATCGCCATGGAGCACCTGTTCCAGCAGCCGACGGCGCCGAACGAGATCCATGTCTGGCTGATGAGCCTCGAGGGCGCCGATCGCGACGCCGCCGAGCGGATCGCCCAGTCGCTGGATCCCAAGTAGGCCTCGAGCCTATTCGGACCAGACCGCCAGGTCATTGCCGGAGGGGTCGCGGAAGTGGAAGCGGCGCCCCCCGGGGAAGGCGAATATCGGGTGGGTGATTTCGCCACCCGCCGCCTGGACCTTGGCCAGCATGGCCTCCAGGTCGTGGGCGTAGAGGATGGGCAGGGGCTTGGGCGTCATCGCCTCGGTGGTGAAGCCCCCGTCCAGGCCTTCGCCGAACGCCGCATAGTCAGGGCCGTAATCCTGGAACACCCAGCCGAAGGCGGCCGCGTAGAAGGCCTTGTGCGCCGCCATGTCGGTGGCGGGCAGTTCGAGATAGTCCAGCTTGCCGTCTTCGCGCATGGCGGTTCTCCAGAAAATGGAGGCGGACGCTTGCACGACTGACGAGTCTGCGCAAACCTGCAATTGGTTCGCAAATGCAGGAGTCGCCCCATGATCGTCCTGAGCGCCGGATGCGCCTCGCTGGCTGCGCTCATGCGCGATGCGGAGGCGACGCCGCATACGACACGGGCGCCGGTCGAGATCGACCGACGCCCGCGCCTGATAGCCATGAACGGCGGGAATCAGCGCGCCGTCTGGGTCTCGCCCGCGCGCCAGACGCGATAGCGCACCTCGACGTCCGAGGGGGCGTAGACCACGACCGGCAGACGCGAGTTGTAGCGGATCAGCGGCTGTTCCTGCGTTGTCACGAAGGCTTGGCGCTCCGAGCCGGGCGGGCATCCCATCAGGGTGCTGGCGGCGTTCCCCAGGGCGGGCAGGACGTAATAGTTGTAGCCCCAGCCCTCGGCCGTGCGGGTCTCCAGGCGGCCGCCGAAGACCTGGCGGTTGCAGTCCACCGTCTGGGTCTTGCCTAGGATCAGTTCGACCTTCAGCGCGCTTTCGTCGGTCTGGGCCGGCAGGGTGATGACGTGGCGGGTCTGGCCGGCTGCAGCGGCAGGGAAGGCCTTGAGGGCGTCGGCCGCGCCGGTCTGCGCGTTGACAGAGTTGTCGGTCATGGCGCTGTCAGCCTGAGCCGTGGCGCATGCGGCCAGGGTCAGGGCCGCGACGCCGACGAAAAGGGCGGGGGTCAGTTTCAAAACGGGGTCTCCACGGCCAAGCTCGGCCTGGCCGTGGAAACGCGGATGGATCAGGCCAGTTCCACCGCCATGGCCACGGCTTCGCCGCCGCCGATGCACAGCGACGCCATGCCCTTCTTGCCGCCGCGCGCCTGAAGCGCCGCCAGCAGGGTGGACAGGATGCGCGCGCCCGAGGCGCCGATGGGGTGGCCCAGCGCCGTGGCGCCGCCGTTGACGTTCAGCTTGGCGCGGTCGATGCCCAGTTCCTGCTGGGCGATCATGGCGACGACGGCGAAGGCTTCGTTGACCTCCCACAGGTCTACGTCCTCGACCGACCAGCCCGCCTTCTTCAGCGCCTTCTGCATGGCGGGGACGGGGGCGGTGGTGAAGAGGCCCGGCTCATGGGCGTGGGCGGCGTGGCTGACCACGCGGGCGACGATGGGCAGACCCATAGCCTTGGCCGTGCTCTCGCGGGTCATGACCAGGGCGGCGGCGCCGTCCGAGATCGAGCTGGCGTTGGCGGCGGTGATGGCGCCGTCCTTGGTGAAGGCGGGACGCAGGGTCGGGATCTTGGCCGGATCGGCCTTGCCGGGTTGCTCGTCCTCGCTGACCGTGACAGGACCCTTGCGGGTGGCGACCTCGACCGGGACGATCTCGGCCTTGAAGGCGCCCGAGGCGATGGCGGCCTTGGCGCGGGTCAGGCTCTCGATGGCGTATTCGTCCATCGCTTCACGCGTGAACTGATACTGGGCGGCGGCGTCCTCCGCGAAGACGCCCATGGCCTTGCCGGGGGAATAGGCGTCTTCCAGACCGTCCATCATCATGCTGTCGACGATGACGTCGTGGCCGATGCGGGCGCCGCCGCGATGCTTGTTCATCAGATAGGGGGCGCCGGTCATCGACTCCATGCCGCCCGCGACGATGACCTCGGCCGTGCCGGCCAGCAGGGCGTCGTGGGCCATCATGGCGGCCTGCAGCCCCGAGCCGCACATCTTGTTCACGGTCGTCGCCTCGACATGCTTGCCGAGGCCGGCGCCGATGGCGGCCTGACGGGCCGGAGCCTGACCCAGACCGGCGGGCAGGACGCAGCCCATGAAGATCTGCTCGACCTTTTCAGGGGCGACGCCGGCGCGCTCGACGGCGGCCTTGACCGCGGCGGCGCCCAGATCGGTGGCCTTGACCGGCGACAGCGCGCCCTGGAAGCCGCCCATGGGCGTGCGGGCGAAGGAGACGATGACGACGGGATCGGATGCGGCGGTCATGAGGGGGCGTTTCCAGTATGAATCGTTTCGCGGGGGATTAGGGGAGGCGGAGGCCTGCTGGCAAGGTCAGAGCAGCTTCCTGCGCTGGCGAGCCAGAGCCAGCGGCCGCCCGTCCGCGCCCCAGGCGACGGCCTCGTCCACTGACCAGCCGAGGCCGTGATCCAGCAGGCGGTATTCGAAGAAGGCCCAGCCGTCAGGCGCGGTTTCGGGCGTCGGATCGGCCAGGAAGTCGTAGCGCAGGTCCACCGTCGTCATCATCGGCGGGGCGGTGAAGGCGGTCCAGGCGGGCGGATAGAGGGCGTCCAGCAGATAGGCCAGCCGCAGTTCGTCCAGCGGCGCGCCGTCCCTGGTCCGCATCCACACCCGCTCGACGACCGGCTTGCCTTCGTTGCCGCCCAGGATGTTGGGGCCCCCGTCGAAACGATAGTCGACATGCTGCGAGAAGCGCGGGGCCATGGGGCCGCTGATGCCCGGTGCGTCCTTGAGGCTGTCCAGCGACGGGGGCACGGCGAGCAGGGGGCCGAGCGGCTGGGCGGTGTCGGCGTCGGCGCCATAGGTGGCGCTGGCGTGGTGCGTCAGACGCGAGCCTTGGCCGCCCTCGACCACGGCATAGGCGACATTGCGGCCGCCGCGCAGCAGGCGCGGGCGGAATTGGATGGGCTGGCCGTATCTGGCGGCGGCCAGATACTGGACGCTGAGGCTGCGCAGCGGCGCCTTGATCTCCAGCCCCTGACGCATGGCGCCGGCGCACAGGGCCGCCAACAGGCCGCCGAACGGAAAGCCCGCCTCGGGCGGGGCGCTGATCGGGCCGTTTGAGAACTCGCCGGACAGGTGCGCCGATAGGCCCTCCTCGCAGGGCGTCAGGGTCAGGGCGTCGTGCAACAGGGCGGCTTCGGTCATCGGTCCACGCAACAGGCAAAAGAGGCGGGCGGAGACTGATGCGTCGCCGCCCGCAAGTCGAGGAATGCAGAAATCGCGACAGGACAGTCGCAAGTTCGTTGCTAAAAGAAACTGACAAACTGCGTCCCGATTGGCAACCCACTTGTCAAAAGCCTGACGCGGGGTCACTTTCCCGGCATGGGACGCACCGCCGACTATAGCCGCCAGAGCTGCTCGATCGCCGCCACGCTGGAGGTGATTGGCGACCCGTGGACCCTGCTGGTCATCCGTGACGCCTTCAACGGCGTGCGCCGGTTTGAACAGTGGCAGGACCGGCTGGGCGTGGCCCGCAACGTTCTGGCGGCGCGGCTGAAGTCGCTGGTGCAGCACGGGGTGCTGGAGCCGCAGCTCTATTCCGAACGCCCGCCGCGCAACGAGTATGTCCTGACCGCCAAGGGCAAGGATCTGTACGGCGTGCTGGTGACCCTGCACGCCTGGGGTGAAAAGCATGTGTATGGCGAGGCCGACAGCGGCATTTCCATGGTTCACAAGACCTGCGGCCACGATCTCAAGCCTCGCATCGCCTGTGGCCATTGCAATGAGATCGTCAAACCCCGCGACATAGCGCTCACCTGGGCCGAGAACCGCCCGACCGTGGGGGATGTTCTGCCGAAGGACGAGGCTGCGTAAGGCCGCGCGGACAGGGTCTGGCCGGAGTGACGTTGCGCGCTGTGCGCCGCGATGCGTCCTCGTGGGTGCTTCACTTCGGCTAAATTTGTAATGTTATTACATATCGTCTAATCGCTGCGGCATGTCGAAGCCGATCAATGCCGCTAACGGGAATTTGCACGTCATCCGTCCCGCCGCCGCTCGGATACGCATCGAATCCATCGATGCGTTGCGAGGCCTGGTGATCCTTCTGATGCTGGTCGACCATGCGCGGGAGTTCTTCTTCATCCATGCCCAGGTTTCGGACCCGATGGATGTAACCGCGACTTCGCCGGCTCTCTTTTTCACCCGCTTGACGGCGCATCTGTGTGCGCCTGTGTTCGTGGCCCTGACCGGACTGAGCGCCTGGCTCTACGCTTCGAAGAAGGGCGGCGCTCCGGCTGCCTCGGCCTTCCTGTTCAAGCGGGGCCTTTTCCTGATCTTCCTGGAACTGACCCTGGTCAACTTCGCCTGGACCTTCTCGTTGACGCCGACCACCGTCTTCCTGCAGGTCATCTGGGTGATCGGCCTGTCGATGATGGCTCTGGCGGCCCTGGTTCACCTGCCGCGCCCCCTGCTCATCGCGCTCGGCCTGATCATTGTTCTGGGGCACAATCTGCTGGACCCGATCACTGTGGCTGAGGGCGTTCCGGGCCATGCGATCTGGGCCGTTCTGCATGATCGCGGATATATCGACCTCCCCTGGGGCGGCCAGGCCCGGACCTCCTATCCCCTGTTGCCGTGGATCGGCGTCATCGCCCTGGGGTATGGCATCGGGCCCTGGTTCGTCGCCGAAGGGACGGTGCGCCGCCGGCGTTTGATTGCGCTGGGCGTTGCCATGCTGGCGCTGTTCGCCCTGCTGCGCACGATCAACCTTTACGGCGATCAGCCCTGGACCGCTCAGACCGACCTGCTGCACACCGTCATGAGCGTGCTGAACCTGACCAAATACCCGCCATCGGCGGATTTCCTTCTGGCGACGCTCGGCATCGGAGCCTTGCTGCTGGCGGCGCTGGAGCAGGCGCCGCGACGCCTGGTTGGTCTGCTGGCGATCTTCGGCGGCGCGCCCTTGTTCTTCTACCTGATCCATCTCTACGCCCTGCACCTGCTCAATCTGGGGGCGTTGGTGGCGTTGGGGCCCAATCAGGGCGAATCCTTCAGCCTTCCCGGCGTGGGCTGGATCTGGCTGCTGGCCGTGGCGGTTGCCGTTCCTGGCTGGTTCGCTTGCCGGTGGTTCGGCGAGGTCAAGCGAAACAGCACGCAGTGGTGGATGAAGTACCTCTGAAACCCGGCCAGGGCTGACGTCGAAACGTCAGCCCCAGGGATGCAGTCGTCCTGGCGTCATCCCGCGCGGGGAAGTGGCGGATCAGGGCGTCGTCGTCTCGCCTGAACCGAGCACGCTGGATGCAGTGAACGTCGGAGCCAGAATGGCGATATCGTAGCCCAGCGCCATTTCCCGCCACTCCTGCGGTGCGGAGGCCAGGCCCTCGGCCCTGAGTTTGCGGAGATCCACCAGTATCCACGACCCGGATGCGGCGTCAGTCGGCGATGCCAGGACGACATCCTTGCGCCAATCAGGCTCCTGGGTCGCCATGTCGAACGCGCGTTCGGCGGTGGGGCGGCCGACGCCATTATAGCTGCCGTAGGAGCCCTTTGCGCCCTCGATGAGGATGTGCGTGGCCGTGACGCCTTCGCCCTCGGCACGTTCGGCCACATAGGCGCCCAGGTCGCGCTGATCCAGCGGGTTAAGCGATTTGTAGAAATGCCAGGCGCCGAACTTCATCAGCACCCTGGCTTCGGGATTTTCAGAAAGGCGGGCGGCGAAGGTTCGCTTCATCAACCGCGCCCGGCGCCCGTTGGGGTCCCCCTTGCGCGCCTGCGACGCCTGATAGATTGCGCGGGTCTCTGTCAGCAGGCCAAACAGATAGCGGACGCGCTCCCCGCCATCCTGCGAGACTGCGGCGGCCGCCTGGTCGAGGTCGTCTTGCGTGACCGAGAGCAGGAAGAGGTCACCGGGCGAGGCTGATGCGAGTGCAGCAGTGGTCGCCTCCCGAGCCTGCGCGGCCAGACCGATCAGGGCGGCCCGGGCGAGAGGACCGGGTTCGGCGGCGAGCATTTCCTCGAGCAGATAGCTGCCGGATCCGAGAAACTCCTGGTCGAGACCCCATAGCTGGAAATCCGGTCCGGCGGCGGCGGCGCAATCGCCCGCCATCCGGACTTCATCCCGCCCGCCGAAGAAGGCGATGCCGTCCGGATGGACGCGCAGGAAATCAGCGATCCGGGCTTCGCGATTTTCCGATCGCATGGCGGAATCGACAACGCGGGCCGCTTCCGGACCGGTTTCGATGGCCATGGCCGTCAGGCCGGAAGGCGCCATCAGACGACAGATCTGGGTTGTCAGGACCGGGATCTCCCGCGTCATGTGGCTTTCGCCGATCAGAACATAGCGGCTGGCGGCGATGGCTTCTGACAGGACGGGCGCGCCTGCGCCGGAAAGGCCGTCCGGACTGACGTTAAGGGGGGTGATCACTCCGGCGAGACGAGCCGTCAAGGAGGAAGGCGTCGCTTCCTCGGCGACCGAGCCGGTCGCAAAAGCGCTCAGGCTGGCCATCAAGACGGCAGACAGGCCCGGATGAAATCTTCTCATGCGTTTCCCCCAAAAACGACTCGACAGATTTTGGTCTAGCAACGCCTGAAAAGGACAACCAATGAACTCGAGTCCATGTCCGGGCCGTATCTGCATTGGACCAGGCGTCGGCGATAAAGGGCGTTGCCATCAACATGGCGTCGGGATCGGACCTCGTGACCGTCGAGGGCGGAGAAAACGTTCAGTTTCCGTCAACCCTCCGCCGTTAACCTTTGGGCCATGTTTCTGTCCCTGACGTCCAGGATCGCCGCCGTCGGCGCCCTGGTGGTGATTGCTTTGCTGGCCCTTGTGGCTTCCCTGGTCGACGCCTCGCGGCAAAGTCGCGAGAGCTTCCGCTGGGTGACGCATTCCGCTGAGGTGATCGAGGCCATGGAAGAGACCATGGCGGGGCTGAGGGACGCCGAATCCGGCCAGCGCGGCTATGTCCTGACGCGCAACCCTGGCTATGCGGAGTCCTTTGATCGAAGGGTGGCGGACTCGCTGCGGTCCTTCTCGAAGCTGGTCGAGCTGACCAAGGACAATCCGATCCAGCGGGCGCGCGTTCAGGCGTTCGGCGGTCTGATGTCGGAGCGGACCGAACTGCTGCGTCAGCCGCTGGACCTGGCGCGTCAGGGCCGCTTTGACGAGGCCGAGGCGGCGGTCGCCGGGGGGCGCGGGCTGGATTCCATGGGGCAGGTCCTGCTGGCCTCGCAGGAGTTCCTCAGCGAGGAGCGCAGGCTGCAGACCGAGCGGATCGAGGCCGCCGAGCGCCGTCTCGAATGGGGCAAGCGGTTGGCCCTGATCGGCGGGCCGCTGATCGCCCTGTTCTCGCTGTCGGTGTCCTTCATGGTCATCCACCGTATCCGCCAGCCGGTGCGGGTCATCACGCGGGCCATGACCGGTCTGGGCGGCGGCGATCTGGAGCGACGCATTGTCGGGCGCATGGGCTCGCGCGAGTTCGACCGTCTGGCCGACGGCTATAACGACATGGTGCAGCGCCTCGCCACGGCTTCCGATGACCAGAGGCGCAGCGAACGTGAGCTGAAGCGGGTGCACGACGAGCTACTGAGCAGCAGTCAGGTGTTGCGCGAACGGGGCGAGGTGATCGAGCTGCTGGGCGGCATGGCCCACCGGATGCAGGCGGCCCGCACCGAGGCGGAACTGGCCCAGGTCATCCACGCCTTCGTGCCCCGCGTCCTGCCGGGGCTGCCAGGAGTGCTTTACGCCTACAACAACTCGCGCAACCTGCTGGTCCCTATCTCGACCTGGGGGGACCATGACGGCGACGGCGACGCCTTCGGGCCGGATCAGTGCTGGGCGTTGCGGCGCGGCCAGAGCCATTTCGTCAGCGAGCCGGGCACGGACATCGTCTGCGACCACGTCGGCCATTCGGAGCACGCCTACCACTGCGAGCCGCTGCTGGCCTCGGGCGAGGTCATCGGCGTCCTGCATCTGGACGGGGTGCTGGATGTCGAGAGCGGCTTCCGCATCAAGGTTCTGGTCGAGAACATCGCCTCGGCCATGGTCAACCAGCAGCTGCAGCGCGACCTGAAGGAACAGACCATCCGCGATCCGCTGACCGGCCTGTTCAACCGTCGCTACATGGAAGAGGCCCTGGCGCTGGAGGTGGCGCGGTCGGCTCGGTCAGGCAGCCCTCTGTGCGTGGTGATGTGCGACGTGGATCATTTCAAGCGCTTCAACGACGAGTTCGGCCACGATGCGGGCGACCTGGTGTTGCAGGCTGTCGCCGCCGAACTGGGCCACCGTTTCCGCGACGGCGACATTGTCTGCCGCTACGGCGGCGAGGAGTTCACCATCATCGCCCCCGGCACGACGCCCGAAGCCCTGCTGCAACGGATCGAGACGGTGCGGCAGGCCATCGCCGGCATATCCCTGCGTCATCGCAATCAGGCCCTGGGCAGCACCAGCATGTCCTTCGGCGTCGCCAGCTGGCGGCCGGGCATGGACCGCGAGGGCCGCGCCGCCCTGCAGGCGGCCGATGCGGCCCTCTATCGCGCCAAGAAGGAGGGCCGCAATCGGGCCGTCCTTCATCTTGAGGAAGCGGCCTGAGGGCAGGCCGCCGTTTTGTCAGCCGGCGGCGACCGCCGTCGTGCCGCTGATGAAGCCGCCGCCGAGAACGCGGTCGGGGTCGGCGGGGTCGTAGAGGGCGCAGGCCTGGCCGGGGGCGACGCCTTCTTCGCCTTCATTGAAGACGACCGAGACGATGTTGTTTTCATCCAGCGCCAGACGGGCGGGGGAAGGCTGGCGGGTCGAGCGGACGCGGGCCAGGACGAGGGCGCCGTCGCGGGCGGCTTCCTCGATCGTGGCCTGATCGCCCAGCCAGTTGGTTTCTTCCAGCGTCAGGCTGGCGGTCAGCAGGGCTTCGCGCGGGCCGACGATGACGCGACGCTTGTCGGGGTCCAGTTTGGTCACAAACAGGGGCTCGCCCACGGCGACGTTCAGGCCCCGGCGCTGGCCGATGGTGTAGTCGGTGATGCCGCCGTGCTGACCCAGAACACGGCCGTCCATGTGGACGATCTCGCCCGCCTCACGCCCTTGCGGACGCAGGCGGTCGATCAGGGTGCGGTAGTCGCCGGACGGGACGAAGCAGATGTCCTGGCTGTCCGGCTTGGCGGCGATACGCAGGCCCAGGGCGGCGGCGACGCCGCGCACCTGGGGCTTTTCCAGATCGGCCAGGGGGAAGCGCAGATAGTCGAGCTGATCCTGGGTGGTGGCGAACAGGAAGTAGGACTGGTCGCGCGAGTGGTCGATCGCCTTGCGCATCTGCGAGCGGTTGCCGACGGCGGCGCGGCGGACGTAGTGGCCGGTGGCCATGGCCTCGGCGCCCAGGTCGCGGGCCACGTCCAGCAGGTCGCGGAACTTGACCGTCTGATTGCAGCGGATGCAGGGAACCGGGGTCTGACCCTTCAGATAGCTGTCCGCGAACTGGTCGATCACCGCGTCCTTGAAGCGGCTTTCGTAGTCGAGGACGTAGTGGGGGATGCCGATGAGTTCGGCGGCCAGACGGGCGTCGTGGATGTCCTGACCGGCGCAGCAGGCGCCCTTTTTCTTCAGGGTTGCTCCATGATCGTAAAGCTGCAGCGTGACGCCGACCACGTCATAGCCGGCCTTGTGCAGCAGGGCGGCGACCACGGTGGAATCCACCCCGCCCGACATGGCCGCGACCACGCGCGAACCGACCGGCAGGCCGACGGCCTGTCGCGCGCTCTCGATCGCGGCGTCCATGTCGGCGGCGCCGGACATGGGGGCGATGGTCGGAACGGGGCAAATGTCGTCGGCCAGGGTCATGGCCGCCATATAGAGGCACGCGCGTTCGATTTCGAGGCGGGGGCGTTAAAACCTGAACACCGTCATCCTCGGGCTTGATCCGAGGATCGAGCGAAGTGGCGCGTTAATGGTTTCGACGTTGCGCAGACGGACAACCCGATCCTCGGGTCAAGCCCGAGGATGACGGCGAGGAGAAGGAAGCGAAATGCAAAAGGCCGCCCGTTTCGGGGCGGCCTTTGATCTTGTCGAGGCGCGAGACCTTAGTCCCGGTAGCTCTGAATGCGCGTGGTGCGCAGGCCTTGCATGCCCCATTTGTCGATCGCCTGTTGCCAGGCGATGAATTCCTCGGCCGTCAGACGATACTTCGTCAGGGCGTCTTCCAGGCTGATCAGACCGCCGCGAACGGCGGCGACCACCTCGGCCTTGCGGCGGATCACCCAGCGGTTGGTTTCCGCCGGCGGGAGATCCCGCAGGGTCAGGGGCGTGCCCGTCGGGCCGACCACATATTGTTCGCCTCTACTATTAAGGCGTCGCTCTTGCAGCATGGGCTTAAGCCTCTTTCACCACCACCATCGACGCGTACCCTAGGCGCGCCCCGGCTAAGGGGCGTTTAAGCGTCGTGGTGAAGGAATGGCTAAGACGCATCCTCCGTCCCCGGCGCATCGAAAGCGCCGGAAACGAAGGATTCATCGAGTCTAACGGAGGCTTACTCATCGATTCCTGTTAGCCGATCAGCGCTTGATGCTGAGCAGCTCGGCCAGCATCTCGTCCGCCGTCGTGATGATCTTGGACGAGGCCGAGTAGGCGCGCTGGGTGGTGATCAGGCTGGTGAACTCGGCCGACAGGTCGACGGTCGAGGATTCCAGCTGCTGGGCGGCCAGCATGCCGGCGCCGCCGGTGCCTGCGGCCTTCAGGTTGAAGGTGCCGCTCTCCAGGCTGACGCGGAAGGCGTTTCCGGACACCTGACGCAGGCTGTCGGGGCTGGGGAAGGTGGCCAGGGCGACCTGGGCGATCCGGCGCATGACGCCGTTGTCGAAGATGGCGGTGACGAAGCCGCTCTCGTCGATCTTGATCTCGGACAGGTTGCCGAAGGCGGTGCCGTTGGTGACCGTCGACTGGACGATCGAGGCCGTGTTCAGCTGGCTGAGGCCGCCCGCCGAGGTGTTCAGGTCCAGGGTCAGGACCTGATCGGAAATGCCGAGGCCGTCCGCCCACTTGATCCGCTGGCTGTTGGCCGGGAGCGTCAGGTCGACGGCGGAATCGGAGGCTTCGAAGTTGATGGTGGCGTTATTGGGGTCGTCGAACAGACCCGTGCCGGCGGGCCAGCCCTGCATGGTGGAGACGTCGAGGCGGCCCGAGGGGGTGAAGGCGATCAGGCCGGTCTTGATCTGACCGTTGGAATAGGCGCCGCCGGTGACCACGTCATCGGCCGGAACCGCGACGATTTCAGCGTACCACTGGTTGGCCACGTCGCTCTTCAGCAGGCGGATCTCGACGTTGCGCTGGCCGCCCTTGGAGTCCGAAACGGGGATGTTGATCTTGAAGTCCGGCTTGATGCCGACCGGGTTCTCGTCGTCGCCGTTGTACATGGCCATCGAGTTGATCGACGGATCGTACTTGGTCTTGGCGATGTTGTCGCTGGCGATGCCCAGACCGGGCGAGCCCATGGCGACGGTGACGCCGCCGCCCAGGTCCAGGTCGGTCAGGGACTGGGCCACGCCGCCGACCGTGAAGCCGGTCAGGGCGCCGGCGGCGTCATAGGTGGCGACGCCGTTGATGGTCTGGGCGCCGGACTTGACCGTCACATTGTACTCGCCGGCCACGCCCGTGGGGGCGTAGCGGACCGAGAAGTCCTTGGGCCCCGAGGCGGCGGGGACCACGGCGACGTTGGTGTACTTCTGCGGGCTGGCGGCGGTCGAGACGACCTGGCCGGAATAGAGGTTGGCGTTGATCTGGGCGCGCGTGGTCTTTTCGGCCGTGCCGCCGACGGTGCCGATGTTGATCGAGCGCAGGCGCGTCAGGTCCGAGGGGTCGGTGGCGATGTCGCCGTTGGAGTCGACCGGCCAGCCCTGCAGATACAGGCCTGCGCTGTTCTTCAGATAGCCCAGGTTGTCGATGCGGAAAGCGCCTGCACGGGTGAACAGGCGGCTGTCGGTCGCGCCGACGCCCTCGGCCTTCTCGGTCGTGACGAAGAAGCCCTGTCCGTCGATGGCCAGGTCGGTGCTCTCGGTCGTACGCTGCAGCTGGCCTTCCTGGCTGATGAAGTGGCGCGCCGTGGTGATGACGCCGCCTGCGGCGTAGCCGCCGCCGGTCTTGGCCTGGCTGTTGACCAGGGTCTGGAACTCGCCCTGGGTGCGCTTGTAGCCGATGGTGTTGACGTTCGCGATGTTCTGCGAGATCGCGGCCAGGGCGGCGGAGTTGGCGGAGAGGCCGGAAACGCCGGCCTGCATGGCGCTGTTGATGCTCATTGTATCGGCTCCTTAGGCGGAAACTGGATAGGGGAGAGGGACGCCGTTCAGGCGTCGGTCTCCGGCGTGATGGGGGGCTGAACGCTGGCGTTTTTCTCGTCGAGCGCGATGATGCTGGAGAGCGGCATGACCGAGCTGCCGATCGTGACGTAGGGTTCGTCGGCGTACATCTCGACGCCGGTGATGCGGCCGCGCATCAGGACCTGGGCGTCGACCTTGCCGCCGGTAGCGTCCTTGGCCGTGACCTTCAGGGTATAGACGCTGCCGTCCTGACCTTCGGTCCAGTTGAAGTCGTGGACGCCGGCGCCGGCTTCCGGCGCAGGGCCCTTCCAGACGACCTGACCGGCGGCGTTCAGGACCTGAAGCTCGACGTCCGAGGCGTTCGTGCCCAGTTCGTAGCTCCACGAGGCCTTGCCGTCGGCGGCCTTGGTGGCGTCCCAGACAGCGGTGGCGTCCTTGCCGATATAGTTGGAGGCGCTGGCCAGACCGTCGCCCTTCTGGCCGTTCAGCAGGGCGGTCAGCAGCTGGTTGGACAGCAGTTGCTGCTCGACGCCGGCCATCTGGGTCAGCTGGGCGGTGAACTGGTTGGAGTCCATCGGCGACAAGGGGTCCTGGTTCTTCAACTGCGCGGTCAGCAACGAGAGGAAGGTCTCGAAGTTCGACGCCAGCATGGTCGAGCCGGTGTTGATCTTGTCGTTGGCGGTATTGGCTGTGACGGCGGTGACCATCGGTCAGACCTTCATATCGACGCGGTCAGGCGTCAGCGAAAGGGAGGCCCAGGGGCCAGGAGGCGGCAGGGCCGTGTCGGCCTGGGCGGCCAGACGGGCGGCGCCGGCGAAGGCGCGACGGTCAGGGGCGCGGTCGAAGGCGCCGCCGCCGCTGAAGCCGGAGGAGGGATTGCGCTCCGAGAACTCGAGTGAGTCCTGGGTCAGCTGGAAACCGGCGTCCTGAAGCTGGCGACGCAGCTCGTCGGCGCGGGCGCGCAGGTCGGTGGCGGCGGCCGGGTTGTCGAAGGCCAGGCGGGCGGCCAGTCGACCGTCTGAATCGATTTCCAGGCTGACGTCGACGCGGCCCAGACCTTCGGGCGTCAGGGCCATGTCGAAGCGGGTCGAGCGGCCTTCCAGCTTCCGGATGATCTGGGCGGCCAGTTGCGCCGTGGTCTCGACCGTGGCGCGCGACAGCTGCGACAGGCCCAGGTCGCGCTGACCTGCCGGGGCGGCGGTCTGGGCGTCGAGCAACTGTTGCGAAGGCGCCAGGTCGGCCGAAGCGTCCAGCGGCGCAGCGTCAGCGGGCGGGACCGCGGCGGGCGTCACGGCGTCGTTCAGCGCCGCCGTGGCGGCGGCGACGGGGGCGGCGGAAGGCGTCGAGGCCGACAGGATCGATCGGCCGGCGGTGCTCGTCTCCGTCCTGGCCTCGACCGGGGCATTGGCCGTTGCGGCGTTGGAGCGGCGCTCGTCCAGACGGGCCGAACCGTTGCGCGACGGGGCAGGGGCGGGAGCGGCGACCGCAGAGGGCGGGGGGGCGGGCGCGGCCTCTGCCTCGGCTTCGGTCGAGACGACAGCGGCCGCGACAACCGGTTCCGGCGCGTCGGCGTCAGGGGCGGGTTGCGAGACCGGGGGCGTCGGGAACTGCGCTGTGACGGCGGGCGCGGGGTGTGACGCGGGCGCGGTGATCGAGGCCGTCACCGAGGCCGGCAGGGGCGACGCGGCAGGTTCCGCCGCAGCGGTCCGGACGGTGGCGGGGTCGGGCGCCGGGCGTTCCGAGGCGGGCTCCGGAACCGCCGGCGGGACGGCCGGGGCGGCGACAGGAGCGGGGGCTGAGGACTTCACAGGGGCGGGCGCGACCGTGGCGCTCTCGGCCTGTCGAGGCGCGATCGCTTCCTTGGAAATCGAAGGCGTGGCGACGACGGCGGTCTGGGCGTCGGGCGTGGCGGCGGGCGTGACGGCGGCGGTCGGCGGCGCCGGACGTGCAGTGGGGGCTTTAAACTCGCCTTCAACGGGGGCATCGCCAGCCGCCCGAGGCGCTGTTGGCTCCAGCGCAGCGGCCACGGGCCGAGAAGGCGTCTCGCGGGGCTCCGTCGGAGCGGCGTCGGACAGGGACGAGGCGACCGGCGCGGCCGGCGCCTTGGCGATCTCGGGCGCCAAGTTCGAGGCCTCGGACGTGGCCATCTTCAGGTTCGGGTTCGCCGGCGCGGCGGCGTTATCGACCTGGGACGGCGTCGGCGAGGGGGTTTGCGGCGCCTTGGGAGCCGCGCCTTCAGGCGTCGCGGACGGGACGGGCGAAGGGGCGTTCGCGGCGTCGGCGCTTTCGACGGCCGCATCAGGGATGATGGGCGAGACGACCGACGGGGCGACAGGCGCGATCAGCGGCAGGGGAGGCCAGGCCGGGGCCGTATCGGCCGCGACGTTGAGCGAAGGCGCCTCCACAGCGTCGGATTCGATGGGCGCGGCATCCGGGGCGGCCTCGCCTTCGCTTGCGCCCTTCATCGGCGCCGAGACGGCCGCCACCAGGCCCGCGAACAGGGCCTCGTCCGCCGCCGTATCGACGGAGGCGGCGTTCGCGCCGACCGGGGCGGTCGGGGCGATAAGGGACATGACGCTGAGCGCGGACATGAGAGGCGGCGAGGCTTTCGCTGGATGGGCGGCGCCTACTGCGCTCGGGCTATTCGAAACCGCTGGCGCAAGGCCCGGGCCAAGTTGTGCGAGTTGATGCAACTAATTGAAAAATATCGAAATATATTGACTGTGATCAACGATCTCATCCCGCATTCGCCCGGCGGATCTTGCCGCGCCTTGCGCTTTTTGCCGGGCGGCGGCGGGCCGAACTGACCGGGCGACGTCATGGCCCGCGAATTGCGCCGTGCCTGCTGAACGCACAGGGGCTGAAAAGCCGATGTCTAATAAATTCAAGGAGTTGGCTAGAATGGCTAACCGGAACGCCGGGCAAGATTTGCGCGCAGGCCAGCAAGGCTTGCCGGGCGCGGCCCTGTATGGAGCCCGTTTCTGATGTCTTTGAACTCGATCATGCACATCGCCACGTCGGGCATGAACACCGCCCAGACGCAGCTGCGGGTGGTTTCCGACAACGTCTCAAACGTCAACACGCCCGGCTATATCCGCAAGGTGGCCGATCAGCAGTCCTGGGCCAGTCAGGGCACGGGCGCGGGCGTCGAGATCGCGCGCATCCGTCTGGCCACCGACCGCTTCCTTCAGGCCGCCAGTCTGAACGCCGGCGCCGACGCCGGGCGTCAGGCGGTGCGGTACGAACTCTATAATCACATCCAGTCGCAGTTCGGCGATCCCGGCGCGGACACCGGCTTCTTCGCCCAGATCGACAAGATCTTCTCGGCCTTCTCGACCTCGGCCGAGAACGCCACCTCGGGGCCGCTGCGCCAGGACGCGATCTGGAAGACCCAGGCCATGTTCGACGAGGCCGCGCGCGTGGCCAAGGAGATCCAGAGCACGCGCGAGGAGGCCGATGGGCGTCTGCGTACCGCCGTGGATCGGGTCAACGGCCTGGTCGAGCAGATCGAGAAGCTGAACGTCGAGATCGCCAAGGCCAATGTGGTCGGCACGGACTCGACCGGGGCCGAGACGGCCCAGGCCGCTCTGATCAACGAACTGTCCGAACTGCTGGACGTGCGGATCACGACCCGCTCGGTCGGCGGCGTCGAGGTGCGCACCGGGAACGGCATGCTGCTGGCCGGGCAGGGCGCGTCCAAGCTTGAGTATCAACGGGCGGGCGCGGTCTCGGCCGAGACCGTCTTCAACCAGATCATGATCACCGAGCCCAATGGTCAGCGCCGACCGCTGACCGACGGCTTGGCCTCGGGCGAGATCAAGGGGCTGCTGGAACTGCGCGACGTGGACGCGCCGGCCGCGGCCGAGCGCCTGGGTGAGTTGATGACGCGCCTGGCCGACGAACTGAACCGTGCGCACAACGCTTCGTCGGCGGTTCCGCCGCCCCAGGTGCTGAACGGCCGCAATGTCGGCCAGTCGCTGGAGACGGCGCTGACGGGCTTTACCGGCGCCACCACTATCACCACGGTCGACGCCCAGGGCGTGATCCAGAACTCGGCCCGCATCGTCTTCTCGGGTGGGACGATGACGATCAACGGCGTGGCGGCGACGCCGGCCACCTTCCTTGCGACCCTGAACGGCCAGCTGGGCGGAGCGACCGCCAACTTCGTCGACGGCCGCCTGAGCATCCAGGCCCCTGCAGGGCAGGGCGTCGCGATCGCCGATGACGCGACCAGCCCCAGCACCAAGGCCGGACGCGGCTTCTCGCACTATTTCGGGCTGAACGATCTGGTGTCGACGGAGCGCCCGGCGCTCTACGACACGGGCCTGACGCCCGCTTCGCAGCACGGGTTCACGGCGGGCGAGACGATCAAGTTGCGCTTCACCGATTCCTCGGGCTCGCGCATTCGCGATATCGCAGTGGCGGTTCCCGCAGGTGCCGGAACCATGTCAGAGCTGCTGACCGCCCTGAATGATCCCGCAACCGGCGTCGGCAATCACGGCAGCTTCAGCCTGAACGGCGCGGGCGAACTGATCTTCACCGGTCATGGTTCGCCGCCGTCGACCATGTCGGTGGTCGAGGACGGAACCCGTCAGGTTCCCTCCGGTGTGTCGATGAGCGACCTGTTCGGTCTGAGCGGCGCGCGCTCGTCCCGCGCCGGCGGGTTCACCGTCCGGGCCGACATCGTCAAGGATCCCTCGATGCTGGCCCTGGCCCAACTGAACCTGGGCGCGGCGGCGGGCACGGCGGCGCTGAGCAAGAACGACGGCAGCGGCGGGCGTCTGCTGGCCAAGGCCGACCAGAACGCCACCGCCTTCTCGGCGGCGGGCGGGGCGGGCAGCGTCTCCATGTCCCTGTCGCGCTACGCGTCCGAATTCTCGGGCGAGATCGGCGGCAAGGCCACCATCGCCAAGAACCGCTCGACCAACGCCACGGCCCTGTACCAGGAGGCGGCCGCGCGACGCAGTTCCGTCGAAGGCGTCAACATGGACGAGGAACTGGTGCTGATGACCACCTATCAGCAAGCCTTTAACGCTTCGGCGCGTCTTATTCAGGCGGCGTCCGAAATGTACGACACCCTGATCGGAATGATGCGATGACCCGCGTTTCGACCTTTGGAAACTATCAGTCGGCCCTGCTGCACCTGATGAACGCGCAAGCGCGCGGCGAGGAAGCGCAGAACAAGGTAAACACGAAGAAGAACGCCACCAGCCTGGTCGGCTTTGGACGGCAGTCGGAAACGGTGATCGCGCTGAAGTCCAGCCAGACGCGCATCCAGGGCTTTATCGACACCAACAAGACGGTGGCCGATCGCCTGACGATGCAGGACCTCGGGCTGGGGCGCGTCGCCGACGCGGCGACCGCCGGGCGCCAGGCCATCGCCAACGCCATCGCCGCGGGTCGCGTGGACGGGCTGATGTCCGAGATGGAGACCATCTTCAAGATGGCCCAGGACGGCCTGAACATGAAGCACCAGGGCAAGTTCCTGTTTTCGGGCGGGGCCGTGGACCAGCAGGCGGTCGTCTTGCCTAACGTGCCGCCTGGCGCCACCGACCTGGAAAAGCTGGCCGCCATGCCCGGCGTCGGCGGGGCCTTCATGAACGATCAGCTGAAGCAGTCGTCGGTCCTGGATGAGACGGTCACCATGGACACCGGCTTCCTGGCCAGCGACGCGGGTCAGGCCCTGTTCGATGTCTTCCGCGATCTGCAGATCCTGCATCAGACGGATCCGATGAACGGGCAGATGACCGACACCCAGAAGACCGCACTTACGACGCTGATGACGCGCTTCGAGACGGCGGCCAAGGACGTGGTCAACATCCAGGCCAAGAACGGCTCGATGCAGGCGCGGGTCGACAATCTTCTGGAGGCTCAGGAGTCACGGAAGATCTCGGTCGACACCATGCTGTCGGGCAAGACCGACGCCAACATGGCCGAGGCGGTGACCGAGCTGGAGATGGCCCAGATCGCCCTGCAGGCCTCGGCCCAGGTGCTCAGCCAACTCCGACAGGTGTCGCTGCTCGACTATCTTCGCTGACGCTGAAAAATAGAGGCGGCTGAACGAAACCGTGCAGCCGGCGTTAGAAAGCTGCGCCGTGGCGGGGAGGACGCAGCTTGCAAGGCAGGACGAGGCAAGGCATGGCGAAAAGTCATCGAGCGTTGACAGCGCCGACGCCGCTCGGTCTAAGCTTCGCCGATGCGCCTCTTGCCGCCAGCGTCCATGACTGAACAATGAGTCGGAAGGCCGATTATGAAATCCGGACTGGCGCTGGCGACGGCGCGATCCTGCGCCTGACCGGCGACTGGTCGACGACGGGCATTGGTCGTCAAGGCGATCGGCTGAGCACCGATCTGGCCGGACGCGACGTGGGCGCACTGGATCTTTCCGAACTTGGCCGCTTCGACACGGCGGGGGCGTTGGCCATCGCCCAGGCGACGTCGCGGCAGATCCCCGAGACCGCGTGGTCCGAACGGCCCGAGGCGGGCCGGATCTACGCCATGATAGAGGATCTGGACCGGCAGTCCTGCACGCCGCCGCGTCGCTCGCATCCGGTGACCCGCACCTTCGCCAAGATCGGCCTGGGGGTTTACGACTTTCTCGCCGAGGCCATGTTGTCGCTGGCCTTCCTGGGGCGGTTGATCGTCGCCGTGGGCTCGGCGCTGAAACACCCCGGCGCCATTCGCTGGCCCGCCTGGTTCAGCCAGGCCGAGCGATCCGGGCTGGACGCCATTCCGATCATCGCCGTGACCAACTTCTTCATCGGCGCGGTCATCGCCTTTCTGGGGGCCAATCTGCTGACCCAGTTCGGGGCGGGCGTGTTCACCGTGCAGCTGGTCGCCGTTTCGGTCCTGCGCGAGTTCGCGGTGGTCATCACCTCGGTCTTGCTGGCGGGCCGTTCGGCCTCGTCCTTCGCCGCCGAGATCGGATCGATGCGGATGAACCAGGAGGTCGACGCCATGCAGGTCATGGGGGTCAATCCCTTCCAGGCCCTGGTGATCCCGCGCCTGGCGGCCATGCTGGTCATGCTGCCGCTGCTGACCTTCGTCGGCATGATCGCCGGCCTGTTCGGCGGCATGCTGGTGACCTGGAGCGAACTGGCCTACGGGCCGGCCTTCTTCATCCAGCGCATCACCGAAGATCCGATGATGGACCGGCACCTGATGGTCGGTCTGATCAAGGCGCCGGTCTTCGCCGTGGTTGTGGCGGCCATCGGTTGCCGTCAGGGCATGTCGGTGGCCGGCGACGTTGAAAGCCTGGGACGCCGGGTGACGGCGGCGGTGGTGCAGGCCATCTTCGCCATCATCTTCCTCGACGCCGTCTTCGCCATGCTGTTCCTGGAGTTGAACCTGTGACGGCCCGCAAGAAAAAGCCGATGCGCGAAAACGTCATCGAGGTGCGCGGCCTGTTGAGCCAGTTCGGGGATCGGGTGATCCATCAGGATCTCGATCTGGACGTGAGGCGAGGCGAGGTTCTCGGCGTGGTCGGGGGGTCCGGCACCGGCAAGACGGTGCTGTTGAATTCCATCATCGGCCTGAAGCAGCCGGAGGGCGGGTCAGTCAAACTGTTCGGCTATGACCGGGACGAGATGAGCAAGGCCGAAGCCGCCGAGGTCGAGCGGCGCACCGGGGTCCTGTTCCAGCAGGGGGCGCTGTTCTCGGCGCTGACCGTGCTGGACAACGTCGCCTCGCCCTTGGTCGAGCACACCAATTTGCCGCGCAACACCATTCGCGAACTGGCCGAGATGAAGATCGCCATGGTCGGTTTGAAGCCCGAGGCGCTGTATCTGAAGCCTGCCGAACTGTCGGGCGGGATGCGCAAGCGCGTCGGTCTGGCGCGCGCCCTGGCGCTGGACCCCGAGTTGATCTTCCTGGACGAGCCGACGGCGGGGCTGGATCCGATCGGCGCTGCTGCGTTTGATCAGTTGATCCGCGACCTGTCGGACGATCTGGACCTGACGGTCTTCATGATCACTCACGACCTCGACAGCCTGTACGCCATCTGTGACGAGGTGGCGGTGCTGGCCGACAAGCATGTCGTCGAAAAGGCCACGGTTCAGGAACTGGAGCGTTCCGATCATCCTTGGATCAAGGAATACTTCCTGGGGCCGCGCGGACGCGCCGCCCACCAGAGCGCCGCCTGAGGAGAGCGGGACGAGATGGAAAGAGACGCCCACTACGCCGCTGTCGGCATCGCCACCGTCGCCCTTCTGGCGGCCTTGGCGGTGTTCACGATCTGGCTGGCCCGCCTGCAGTTCAACAATGACTTCGATGTCTATGACATCGTCTTCTACGGCCCGGTGCGCGGCCTGTCCGAGGGTGGCGAGGTGCATTTCAACGGCATTCGCGTCGGCGAGGTCACGGCCCTGAACCTGGACCCCAAGAAGGGGGATCAGGTCATCGCCCGCGTCCGCCTGAACGGCACGACACCGGTGCGCGTCACCTCGCGCGCCCAGCTGGAGCCGCAGGGCATCACCGGTCTGAACTACATCCAGATCACGGCCGGCGAGCCGAGCAGCGCGTTGTTGAAGACCCAGTATCCCGACAATGTCGTGCCGGTGATCCAGAGCCAGCCCAGCCCCATCGCCGAACTGCTGAGCGGGTCGGGCACGGTTCTGGCCCAGACGGTGGACGCCCTGAACCGGATCAATCGCGTCATGTCGGACGACAATATCCGCAGCTTCTCGTCCAGCGTGAAGAGCGTTGAGGCCCTGACCGCCGAGCTGGAGGCCCGCAAGGGCATGTTCCAGCAGCTGGAAGAGACTATCACCAAGGCCAACGCCGCCGTCGGCGAGTATCAGCAGCTGGGCGCCACGGCGCGGCAACTGGTGGATACGGACGGTCGTCAGGCCATCGCCAACATCAACAAGGCGACAGCCGAAGCCCAGGCCGCCATCGCCTCGATTAACCGTTCGGCCACGGGGCTGGAAGGCCCGCTGGGCGACTTCGGCACCCAGACGGTGCCGCAACTGAACGACACCATCCGCCAGCTGGATCAGGCGACGCGCTCGCTGCAGTCGCTGATCGACAATGTGCGTGAAAGCCCGCGCGACTTCATCGCCAAGGCGCCGTCCAAGGAAATCGAGGTGCAACCGTGATCCGTTCTACGCTGCTGATCGCCGCCGCCTCGGTTGCTCTGTCTGGCTGCGCCCTGCTGGCCTCGCCTGACCCGGTACAGCTCTATCGTTTCGGCGGCGCCTCGGCCTTCGCCGGGACGGGGGCGACCTCGGCCTGCCCGGACGTCCATGTCTCGATGCGCCGCGTGGACTTCCCCGAGGCCGCGCGGGGCGACCGCATCCTGGCCGTGACCGGGGCCGAGGCCGCCTACATCAAGGGCGCGCGCTGGGTGTCGCCGGCCGAGACCCTGTTCGAGGAGGCCTTGCGCAACGCATTTCTGGACGGCGGGACCTGCACGGTCCTGAGTTCGGGACCGCTGACGCGCGACGGGCTGCTGCTGAGCGTGGACGTGCGCCGGTTTGAGGCCGTTTACGCTGCGCCGGGCGCCGCGCCCGACGCGAACATCGTCGTGCTGCTGCGGCTGATCCGGCCGGGCGACCGCTCCATTGTGGTCGAGGACCGTATCACGGTCAGTGAGAGCGCCGGGGAGAACCGGCAGTCGGCCATCGTCGCAGCCTTCGATCGCGCCACCGCCGAGGCCAGCCGCCAGATCGTCCTGTGGACGGATCAGCAGGGCTTCCAGGCGACGCGGAACTAGCGTCATTCAGGCAAGGAAAAACCCCGGCGGCCTAGCGGTCGCCGGGGTTTCGCTTTTCAGACGGGCAGGGCGGTTCAGCCCAGGCTGGGCGCCACCGTGTAGTCGGCCTCGGTCTTGGCGGCGACCTCGTCCAGGGTCACGCCCTCGGCCAGTTCGATCAGCTCCAGGCCTGAGCCGTCCGGCTTGACGTCGAAGACGGCCAGATCGGTGATGATGCGGCTGACCACGCCTGTGCCGGTCAGGGGCAGGGTGCAGGCTTTCAAGACCTTGGACTGGCCGTGCTTGTTGGCGTGCTCCATGACCACGACCACGCGCTTGACGCCCGCGACCAGGTCCATGGCGCCGCCCATGCCCTTCACCAGCTTGCCGGGGATCATCCAGTTGGCGATGTCGCCGTTCTGGGCCACTTCCATGGCACCGAGGATCGACAGGTTGATGTGGCCGCCGCGGATCATGGCGAAGCTGTCGGCGCTGCTGAAATAGGCCGACTCGGGGATCTCGGTGATCGTCTGCTTGCCGGCGTTGATCAAGTCGGGGTCTTCCTCGCCCTCATAGGGGAAGGGGCCCATGCCCAGCATGCCGTTTTCCGACTGCAGGGTCACGACCATGCCCTCGGGGATGTAGTTGGCCACCAGGGTCGGGATGCCGATGCCCAGGTTCACATAGAAGCCGTCCCGCAGCTCCTTGGCGGCGCGCTCGGCCAGTTGTTCGCGGGTGCGGGCCATTACGCGGATTCCTTCTGGCGGACGGTGCGCTGTTCGATGCGCTTCTCGGACACGGTCTGGATCAGGCGGTCGACATAGACGCCAGGCGTGTGGATGTGGTCGGGGTCCAGCGAGCCGACGGGGACGATCTCTTCGACTTCGACGACCGTGACCTTGCCGGCGGTGGCCATCATCGGGTTGAAGTTGCGGGCCGTCTTGCGGAAGACGAGGTTGCCGCGATCGTCGGCCTTCCAGGCCTTGATGATGGCCAGGTCGGCGACCAGGCCGGTTTCCATCACATAGTCGCGGCCGTCGAAGTTGCGCACTTCCTTGCCTTCGGCGACCAGGGTGCCGACGCCGGTGGCGGTGAAGAAGGCGGGGATGCCCGCGCCGCCCGCGCGGATGCGCTCGGCCAGGGTGCCCTGGGGGTTGAACTCCAGCTGCAGCTCGCCGGCCAGGTACTGGCGCTCGAATTCCTTGTTCTCGCCGACGTAGGACGAGATCATCTTGGCGATCTGCTTGGTCTCCAGCAGCTGGCCCAGGCCGAAGCCGTCCACGCCTGCGTTGTTGGAGATGACGGTCAGTCCCTTGACGCCCGAGGCCTTCAGGCCCGCGATCAGGTTTTCGGGAATGCCGCACAGGCCGAAGCCGCCGGACATGACGGTCATCCCGTCAAAGGTCAGGCCCTCCAGCGCGGACGTGACGTCAGCGTAGATCTTGCGCATCGCTCTCCCTTTTTCACCGTCTGATGAATATTGCGGTCTTATCCGTCCATAATGCGCGGATGGGCGGGGGGCAAGCGCCGGTTGGCGACCTTGGCGGTTGACCCTGCGCGCAATCATTCGTCTAAACGGACAAAGCCGCGTTCAAGGCGGAGTTTTGGGGAAAGATTCATGCGCAACACGATCATGCGAGCCGCCCTGCCGGCGCTTGTTTTGCTGGCCGCCGTGCCGGCCCTGGCTCAACCTGCTTCGGCGCAAGCCGTCGCCGCCGCGCCCACCTATCAGCAGCCGCCGCAGCCGATCGCGCAGATTCTGGACTCCAAGCCCAATCCGACGGCCAGCCTCAGCCCGGACCGCAAGACCCTGCTGCTGCAGGAACGCTCCAGCCTGCCGAGCATCGCCGAACTGGCCGAGCCCATGCTGCGTCTGGGCGGGTATCGCATCAATCCCCAGAACAACGGCCCGGCCAACAGCCGTGTCACCTGGCTGACGGGCCTCAGCTTCCAGACCGTCGAGGGCGGCGCGGCGCGACCGGTCGCCGGTCTGCCCGCCAATGCGCGTCTGACCAACGTCAGCTGGGCGCCGAACGGCAAGGCCGTGGCCTTCCTGCTGAACACCCCGACTGGCCTTGAGCTGTGGACCGCCGACATGGCCTCCGCCCAGGCGCGTCGCCTGACCGGGCCCAGCGTCAACGCCGCGAACGGCGCCGGTTTCAGCTGGCTGCCCGACGCCTCGGGCCTGCTGGTTCAGGCCGTGCCCGCCGGTCGCCGCGCCGCGCCCGACGTGACGCGTCCGCCCTCGGGTCCGACCGTGGCCGAGACCGGCGGCCGCGCGGCCCCCGTGCGCACCTATCAGGACCTGCTGTCCGATGCCGGCGACGAGGCCCTGTTCGACCACTACTTCACCAGCCAGCTGACCCTCGTGCCGCTGAACGGCCGCGCCCGCACCATCGGCCAGCCGGGCGTCTTCCTGAACGCCTCGGTGTCGCCGGACGGCCGCTACATCCTGCAGACGCGGGTCAAGAAGCCGTACAGCTATGTCGTGCCCGCCAGCCTCTTCCCGGCGGATGTCGTCATCACCGACCTGAACGGACGTGAGGCGCACCGCGTGGCCGACCTGCCGCTGCGCGACAACGTGCCGACGCCGTTCGACGCCGTGGCCCCCGGCCCGCGCTCGGCCCAGTGGCGCGCCGACGCCGACGCCACCCTGGTCTGGGTCGAGGCCCAGGACGGCGGCGATCCGCGCAACGCGGCCGAGGTGCGCGACCGCGTCTTCATGCTGCCGGCGCCGTTCAATGATCGCCCGCGCACCCTGATCGACCTGAAGGAACGCTATTCGGGCGTGCAGTGGGGCCGCGACGATGTCGCCATCGTCAACAGCCGCTGGTTCAACACCCGCCACGAGACCCGGACCCTGGTCGATCCGTCGAACCCCGGCGCGGGCCGCGTCCTGGTCGATCGCAACTATCAGGATCGCTACAATGATCCGGGCGCGGTGGTGGTTGAGCCGAACGCGCGCGGTCGTTCGACCATCCGCTTCACCGCCGACGGCTCCAAGGTCTTCGTCGAGGGCGACGGCGCGACGCGTCAGGGCGAGTATCCCTTCCTCGACACCCTGGACCTGAAGACCGGTGAGACCGAGCGTCTGTGGCGCTCGGCTCAGGGCGAGTTCGAAACCGTCGTCGGCATTCTGGACGAGAACGGCCGCAAGCTGGTCACCTATCGCGAGAGCCGCACCGATCCGGCCAACCTGCGCCTGCGCGACCTGGACGGCGGCGTGACCCAGCTGACCCAGTTCCCCGATCCGGCCCCGCAACTGGCCGACGTGAAGCGCGAACTGATCACCTATACCCGCGACGACGGGGTCCAGCTGTCGGGCACCCTCTATCTGCCCGCCGGCTACGACAAGGATCGCGACGGTCCGCTGCCGCTGCTGATGTGGGCCTATCCGGCCGAGTTCACCGACGCCGCCGTGGCCGGTCAGGTGGTCGACACGGAGAACCGCTTCGTGCGTCCGGCGGGCATCAGTCACCTGTTCCTGCTGACCCAGGGCTACGCCATCCTGGACAACCCGACGATGCCGATCATCGGCCGCGACGGGGCCGAGCCGAACGACACCTACATCGAGCAACTGTCGGCCAGCGCCAAGGCGGCGGTCGATGCGGTGGTGGCCCTGGGTGTCGCCGACCGCGACCGGATCGCCGTGGGCGGCCACTCCTACGGCGCCTTCATGACGGCGAACCTGCTGGCCCACACCGACCTGTTCAAGACCGGCATCGCGCGTTCGGGCGCCTATAACCGCACCCTGACGCCGTTCGGCTTCCAGGCCGAGCAGCGCTCCTACTGGGAGGCGACCGAGACCTATACGGAGATGTCGCCCTTCACCTACGCCAACAAGGTCAATGAGCCGATCCTGCTGATCCACGGCGGCGCCGACGACAACTCGGGCACCTTCCCGGTGCAGTCGGAGCGCTTCTATGCGGCGCTGAAGGGCAATGGGGCGACGGTGCGCTATGTCGTTCTGCCGCTGGAAGCTCACGGCTATCGCGCCCGCGAGTCGGTCGGCCACACCCAGTGGGAAATGGCGACCTGGCTGGACCGCTACCTGAAGCCGAAGGCGACGGCGGCGGCGCAGTAAAATCTGCGCCCCTTCTCCCCCTGTGGGAGAAGGGGCCCGTCAGGGCCGGATGGGGGGTGTCGGTGCGACCTTTGTGGGATGCTGCGAGCCTGGCTTCTTCGCACCCCTCATCCGTCTTGCTTCGCAATCCACCTTCTCCCTCAAGGGGAGAAGGAAGAGGCTATCTGTCCCATTCTGGCACATCGCCGTACAGGCCGGCCAGAAAGTCGACAAAGGCGCGCACCCGGTTTTCCGCGCGAGCCCGCCCCGCGGTCAGGGCGAATATCGCGACGTCCGAGGCCCCTGCGTATTGCGGCAGCACCACCTTCAGCCGTCCGTCGCGCAGCTCGTCTCCCACGTCCCAGGTCGAGCGCAGGGCGATCCCAGCGCCCGCCAGCACCAGTTCGCGCGCCACTTCCGACGAGTTGGTCCGCACCCGGCTGCGGGCGCGGAAGGTCACAGGGCCGTCGGGGCCTTCCAGGCGCCAGGCCGACTGGTTCTCGGCCGCCAGCTGGGCGTGATGGCGCAGGTCGTCCAGGGTCTCGGGCGCGTCGTGTTCGGCCAGATAGGAAGGCGCGGCGCACAGGACGCGCCTGTTGGGGGTCAGGCGGCGCATGGCGGGATCGCTCGCCTCATAGTTGCCGATACGCACCGCCACGTCCACGTCCTCGGCCATCAGGTCGACGAAGGCGTCGGTCAGGTTCAGCTCCAGCGTCAGCCGGGGGTGGGCGTCGAGGAAGGGCGTCAGCAGCGGCGCCAGCCTTCGTCGCCCGAACGAGGTCGGGGCCGAGACCCGCAGCAGGCCGCGCGCCTGGGTCGTGCGGCGCGACACCAGGGCCTCCAGATCCTCGACCCCGTCCAGAAGCTGCATGGCGCGGTCATAGACCAGGCGCCCGGCCTCGGTCGGGGCCAGCCGCCGCGAGGTGCGCTCGATCAGCCGCACCCCCAGCCGGTCCTCCAGCCGCGCCAGCCGCCGCGAGGCCACGGCGGGCGACAGGTCCAGCCGACGCGCGGCGGCGGACAGGCTGCCTTCCTCCAGCGCCCGGACGAAGATCTCATACTCGGCCAGCATGGCGGGATCTCATCATTGCAATTTTTGCAAAGATATCCGTCGATCTTCGCCGTGGCTAGGCGGCGGGCGGGCGGCTAGGGTCAAGGCTCAAGGAGAGCCCGCCATGACCACGACCTATGTCCGCCACGGAAGCCTGAGCGTCGCCGCAGAACTGGACGCCTTCGTTCGCGACGAGGCGGCGCCCGGCACGGGGGGGACGGCGGAGGCCTTCTGGGCGGGGTTCGAGGGGCTGCTGGCGGAATACGCGCCGAAGAACCGCGCCCTGCTGGCGCGGCGTGACGAACTGCAGGCTCAACTGGACGACTGGCACCGCGCCCATCCGGGGCAGCCGGACCCCGAAGCCTATCAGACCTTCCTGCGCGAGATCGGTTACATTGAGCCCGAGCGGGCCGACATCCGCGCTGAAACGGCCAACGTCGATCCCGAGATCGCGACTATGGCCGGGCCGCAGCTGGTCGTGCCCCTGACCAACGCCCGCTATCTGCTGAACGCCGCCAATGCGCGCTGGGGCAGTCTGTATGACGCCCTGTACGGCACGGACGCCCTGGGCGAGGCGCCGAAAGGCGGCGGCTATGACGCCGAGCGTGGGGGCAGGGTCATCGCCCGCGCCCGCGCCCTGCTGGATCAGGCGGCGCCTTTGGCGGAGGGCCGCCATGCCGAGGCGGTGGAATACCGTGTCGAGAACGGGCGGCTGGTCGTCGGCCTGTCCAGTGGACGAACGACGGGTCTGGCCGATCCGGCGGTCTTCCTCGGCTATGCGGGCGAGGCGGCGGCGCCCTCGGGCGTCCTGCTGTGCCACAACGGCCTGCATCTGGAGATCGTGATCGACCGCGATCACCGCATCGGCCGTACCGATCCGGCGGGCGTGGCCGACGTCGTGGTCGAGGCGGCCCTGTCGGTCATCGCCGACGCCGAGGACAGCGTCGCGGCGGTGGACGCCGAGGACAAGCGGCTGGTTTACGCCAACTGGCTGGGCCTGATGCGCGGCGACCTGTCGGCGGGCTTCGTCAAGGACGGCCAGACGATGCAGCGGCGCATGAACGACGATCGTTCCTATGCCGCGCCGGACGGCTCGGCCATGACGCTGAAGGGGCGCAGCCTGCTGATGGTGCGCAACGTCGGCCTGCACCTGACGACCGACGCGGTTCTGGACGGGGAGGGGCGCGAGGTTCCCGAGAGCCTGCTCGACATCGCCATGACCGGCCTGATCGGCTTGCACGACCTGAAACGCCCCGCGGATCAGCGCAACAGCCCGGCCGGCTCCATCTATGTGGTGCGGCCCAAGATGCACGGCTCGGAGGAGGTCGCCTTCGCCGACGCCGTCTTCGGCGCGGTCGAGGCCATGGTCGGGTTGCCGCCGCTGACGCTCAAGATGGGCATCATGGACGAGGAGCGCCGCACCAGCGTCAACCTGGCCAACTGCATTGCGGCGGCCAAGGGGCGGGTGGCCTTCATCAATACCGGCTTCCTGGACCGCACCGGCGATGAAATCCATTCGGTGATGGAAGGCGGGCCGGTCGTTCGGAAAGAGGCGATCCGCAACACCGGCTGGATCAAGGCCTATGAGGACCGCAACGTCGATATCGGCCTGAAGGCCGGTCTGTCGGGGCGCGCCCAGATCGGCAAGGGCATGTGGGCCGCGCCCGACCGCATGGGCGAGATGCTGGCGACCAAGGCGGGTCATCCGCGCGCCGGGGCCTCGACCGCGTGGGTTCCGTCGCCGACGGCGGCGACCCTGCATGCTCTGCATTATCATGAGGTCGACGTCTGGAGTCGTCAGGCCGAGATCGCCGGACGTTCCGCCACCGGCCTGACGCCGCTGCTGACGCCGCCGTTTGCGACGGAAACGCCCTCGGCGGACGAGATCCGTCAGGAACTGGACAACAACGCCCAGGGCATTCTGGGCTATGTCGTGCGCTGGATCGATCAGGGTGTCGGTTGCTCCAAGGTGCCGGATATCCACGACGTCGGCCTGATGGAGGACCGGGCCACCCTGCGCATCTCCAGCCAGCACCTGGCCAACTGGCTGCGTCACGGCGTGGTCACGGAAACCGAGGTGAGGGCGGCGCTGGAACGGATGGCCGTGGTGGTGGATCGCCAGAACGCGGACGATCCCGCCTATCGCCCCTTGGCCCCGGCCTTCGACGGTGCGGCGTGGAATGCGGCCTGGGATCTGGTCTTCAAGGGCGGTCAGCAGCCGAACGGCTATACCGAGCACCTGCTGACCGCTTGGCGACGCCGCGCCAAGGCGGGGTGACGGCCACGCGGCATACCGCCGCTGTCCCAAAATGAAGCGAAAGCTTGTCAAAGCTTGACGGCGACCGTAGAACGGCGGTCGTTAACGTTTCATTAACCCTTGCGGGTGGGGCTTGACGCTGTCTCATCGGCAAGGGTGTGCCAAAACGGGATGGCACGTCTCTTGGAACGCTGACCAACGAACCCCCTCCTGGTGGCGGGGGCGCCGCAGTTTGCGGCTTGGGGAGGCGAATGGTGGGCTGGTTTCTGACCCCTTCCGAAGGGAAGCGCGCGACGGTGCGTCCGATGGCGCGCGTTGGCGGCGTGATGGCGCTGGTGCTGGCCGCCGCTGTCGCTTCGACGGCTTCGGCTGAGCCGATGCGGGATCGCGACCGCGAAGACGCCGCGCGTCAACTGCAGGTCCAGGTCACGGGGCGGATCAAGGCAAGCTGCCAGCTGAGGGGCGGCGGCGAGCTCAATATGGGCGAGTTGCACGGCGGCGAGCGCGCTACGGCCCTGTTCGGCCTGGACTGCAATGTTCCCTTCGATCTGGCGCTGCGTTCGCAGCGGGGCGGCCTGGCCCATATCAGCCAGCCGCAAGGCGAAGGCCCCTTCGCCGGCACGCTGCCCTACGACGTCCTGCTGACGGTTCCGACCCTGCGTCCCGAGCTGGCGGTGGTTCAGGCCAACTTCCAGAGCACGCAGATGAGCGGCCAGCTCAGCAGCGGCGACGGCATTGCAGCGGGCAGCGGCAAGCTTGAGTTCCGTATGAGAAACGCCCCCGGTGCGGGCCTCCTTGCAGGGCAATATACAGAAACGCTGACGCTTACCATCACGCCTCGCGCCTGATCTCCAAGTAACAAATTCAAATACTGATAATGTAATGGGTCGAGCGCATCTCATGTGCTCGACCTTTTTGGCATATTTGTTTCACATTTATGTTCGCTCGTGAGGCGAATATTCCAAAAATCATGACTAACGGTGTTTTTTGTTGTTGACCTGTTTTACGATTAGTTAGTAGGTTCATTTCATCGGGGGGCGAGATTCGCCGCCTGGCTCGACATTTTCTGTCAAACCTCGCTTGGAGAATTCCTATGAAGTTCGCTTCCGTTCTGGCCGCTGCCGCCGCCGCCACGCTCGCCCTGACCGCCACCGCCGCTTCGGCTGGCCCGGAAATTCACCGCGGTGCTACGACCCGCAGCCTGATCGGCAACACCCCGAACCTGATCAACCAGGCACTGGGCACCGCCATCAACTATCAAGGTTCGACCCGCGACGCTGGCTTCCTTGTCGGTCCTGTCACGGCTGCTGTGAACTCGGGCGCAAACCTTCACCCGGGCATCGCTCTGTTCACGATGGACAGCAATGGCTTCGCCGACAACCAAGGCACGGCTAACGCTTCGAGCGGCGCCACCTTCTCGCTGACCGGTTCGGTGACGCCGGACTGCGCCTACTACACCGGCGGCACCGACACGACCGTCAACTTCGGCCAGATCGGCATCAACGCCCAGGACAACAACCCTGACGCGGCGTTTGAAATGGTCGGCGGTGACCGCACGCTGGACATCAACTCGAACCTGGCTGGCTGCAACACCAAGAACACGGTCACCTTCAGCAAGACCGACCTGTCGACCAACGCCGCTGCCGGGTTCGATGGCGCTCAGTTCACCGCCACCATCCCGGTTGAGCTGTCGGCCCAGTTCACCGCCGGCGCCGTGGGCGCGACCAACAACGCCAGCCTGCAAACCGTTAGCCTGCTGCAAGCCGGCAACCAGACCGTCCCGAACTCTTACGGCGCCTGGAAGTCCTCGCTGAACATGCAGGTCAAGATGAAGAACCCCGGCAAGGCTCTGCTGGCCGGCACCTACAACGGCACTGTCGGCGTCACCATCGCCGTGGCTCAGTAAACCTGCTTTCTGGCCGGTCACGGCCTGATGGGGACGGGGAGGCTGAGAAGCCTCCCCGTTTCTGCTTTATAAACTGTCGATCGTTCAAAGGTTCCGGTGCGCTGGCCCGCCGTTTGCAACGGCCAGCAGGGAATTGAGCGCTTGTCCCAGGGAGGCGGCGTTCGGGGGAGTAGAGAAATGTTCTGGCGGGATATTCTGAAATCGCGCGTCGGCGTTTGGGCGGCGTCCGCCGTCGTCGCCGGCGGCCTGGTCTTCGCTTCCGCGGCCGCCTGGGCCATGCGGGTCTCGCCCATGGTGGCCGAGATGACGACGGTCGGCGCGGGCTCCGCGGCGCGTATCGAGGTTGGCAACGTCGGCTCCGTCGCCATGCCCTTCGAGACCCAGGTCACGCGCATGGACTTGGATGAGAACGGCGAGATCGTGGAAACGCCCGCCGATGACAATTTCCTGATCTTCCCGCCGCAGGGCGTGGTCGGGGTCGGCGGCCGTCAGGTGATGCGGGTCCAGTGGGTCGGCGCGCCGGATATCGACCGTTCGCACGCCTATTATCTGGCGGTGAAGCAACTGCCGGTGCCGACCGACGGCAAGCCGCCTGAAAGCGGCGGCGAGGTTGCGGTCACCGTCCTTTACACCATGAAGGCCCTGCTGGTCGTCGCCCCTCCGGGCGCCGAGCCCAAGATCGATGTCGTCTCGGCCAAGCCGACCCGCGTCAGCGCCCCTGCGGCTGAAGCCGCCGCCGTCGCCGAAGGACAGCCGGTTCCGACTGAACCTGGCCTGGAGATCATCGTCGCCAACACCGGCAAGCGCTACGCCCTGATGTCGGGCGCCACCTGGATTATCGAGGGCACGTCCAAGGACGGCGCGCCCTTCCGCCAGGAGCTGAAGTCGGCTGACCTCTCGGCCATCGTCGGCGTGGGCTTCGTGCCCCCGGTCACCGGGCGTCGCACCTTCAAGGTGCCGACGGGCGGCGTTGAGCTGGATGCGGCCAAACCCATTACGGTGCGGTTCGGACGATGAGTCTGCGCGGGGGAGGGGTTTCCAGTCTCGCTCTGATCCTGGGCGTCGCTATGACGCCGGACAGTGCGTGCGCAGCCGGCGCCAGCATGGCGCGCGACGTCTATGAGGCGGCGACGGCCGCCGCCTTGAACCTAGCCAGCTTCGCGATGGCGCAGGCCGCGGATGTCGCAGGCCAGACGACGACGCCAAGCGCGGCGGCTCCGGCTGAACCTGTCGCCGCGGAACAGGCGGTAGAGGCGCCGCCGGCGCGGCGCGACATCAACCCCTATGATCGCGACATCGCGATGACCGTGCCGCTGAACTTCAACAACCGCGTCCTTGGTGAAATGCCGGTCATCCTGACCCGGGACGACCGCTTCATGGTGGAAAGCGCCGGTTTCCAGACGCTGATCAAGCCCCTGTTGATCGAAACGGCTCAGGCGGAACTGGCTGCTCGGCTTGAGGGCATTGCTGATTTCGCGCCCGAGGAGATCAACCAGACGGGTATTCGCCTGGACTATGATCCGGACCAACTCGCCGTCATGGTGCTGCGGATCGACCCCACCAAGCGCAACGTCGAGGCTCTGTTCCGTGGCGGATCGCCCGAAGAGCCGGGCGTGGCGCCTGAAGATTTTTCGGCCTTCCTGAACACCAATATGGTGGTGCAGAGGATCAATCGCACGGGCGACGTCTCGTCCCCTTCGGTCTTCTTGAACGGCGCGGCGCGGTACAAGAACCTGGTCGTCGAGGCCGACGTCCAGGGCCGCGAAAACGTCTTCACCCAGGAATACAATTGGGAGCGGCGCTACGCGCGTCTGGTCTATGATCAGGCGAACGAATATCGGCGCTGGTACCTCGGCGACTTGGATCCCGAACAGCGCGGGCGTCAGGGCTTCGTCGAGATGGGCGGTATCGGCGTGGAACGCCAGCGCCGGCGTTTCGAGAGCTTCCGCAACAACCGGCTAAGCAGTGCGCGTCAACTGGTGCTGCAGGAATCTTCGACGGTTCGGGTGCTGCGCAATGGTATCACGCTGCGCGAGTTCCGGCTGGACCCTGGCCAGTACGACCTGAGCAACCTGCCGCTGGAAACCGGCTCCAACGATATTCAGCTTGAGGTTCGCGGCGAGAGCGGCCGGACCGAATCCGTCGCCTATAGCGCCTATCTGGATCTGATTGATCTGGAGCCCGGCGACTATGAGTACGGCGCCTATCTGGGCGTGACCAGCGACCAGGTCTTCGGTTCGCCGGACTATTCCAACGGCGATGTCGCCTTCACCGGCTACTGGCGCAAAGCCTTCCTGAACCGTCCGGCGCTGGGACTGGGGCTGCAGGCCTCGGAGCGTGCGCAGACGGTGACGGGCCAGACCCAGTTCATCATGAGGAACGGCGCCCGGCTTCAGCTGGACGCCGCCGCCAGCAATGGCGACGCCGGGGCAGGCTACGCCTATGCCGCGGCCTATGACCACTTCGTGGACATGGGCGAAACCTATGACACCTGGACAGTGGCGGCCGACTATACGTCGGAAGACTTCTCGACGATCGGCAATCCTCTGGGGCAAAACCAGACGTCGTGGGTGTTCACCGGCTCCTACAGTCACCGCTTCTCGGTCGATTGGATGGCGACAGTCAGCGCCTATTATCGCAAGACCCGCATCGACACCCTGGACGACGTCTATGGCGTCAACGCCACGACCAGCTACCGTTTCGCCCCGCAGTGGAGCGCGCAACTGGGGCTGGAATTCATCGAATCCGGCGACAACGGCGGCATCTTCGGTCGCGCCAACGACGGGGTGGGCTTCACCTTCGCTCTGGTCTGGCAGCCGCGCTACGACCGTCGCGGCGACGCGCGTTACAGCTCGGCGACGAACTCAGCCAGCGTCAACTTCCAGCAGTACGCGGACAACGGCGTCGGCGCTCTCGGCTATTCGGTCAACTCCAACTATCTGGACGGCGCGGCCAATGTGTCGGGCCAGGTCGACTATATCGCCAATCGTTTCGACGTGAGCCTGACGCACAGCGCCTATGGGCGTGACTTCAGCAGTGTCACGGACGATCAGGTCACCAGTCTGCGTGTCGGCGGCGCCATCGCCACCACGGGCGGAAAGGTCGCTATCGGCCGCAACATCTACGACAGCTTCGCCATCGTCTATCCTCACCCCTCGCTCGGTGATCGGGACGTGATCGTGGGCGACACCCTGGAGGGAGGGCGCTTTATCTCGAAGAGCGGTCTGGCGGGGCCTGCCGTGTCGGGTCAGTTGGCGTCATACATCAACCAGTCCGTCCGCTATGATGTTCTCGATCCGCCACGCGGCTACAATATCGGCGACGGGGTGGCTCGCGTCCGACCGGTCTACAAGAGCGGTTACGCCATTCAGGTGGGTAGCGCGAATTTCGTCAGCGCGATGGGCCGGGTAGTCGGCAATCTGGATCGACCGGTTGCTCTCATGTCCGGACGGGTGCGGCCGGCCGATGATCCTTCGGCTGAGCCCGAACTGTTCTTCACCAATTCCGTGGGCCGCTTCGCCATCCAGAACTTGCAGCCTGGCAAGCGGTATCGCGTTGGGATGTTCTCGACGCCCGCCATGGGCTTCGAGTTCGTCGTTCCTGAAGACAACGAGGGTCTGCTTGATCTGCAGATCATCAGAGTGCCTATCGATGTGCCCGAAGACTGAAGCCAAGGAGGCTGAAATGTCCCTCGTCAGAAAATCCCAGGCTCTGGCCCTCGCGGCGGTCGCCATGGCCTTCGTCGCCATGCCGGGCATGGCCTCGGCAAAGGCCGGCGACTGCAAGCTGGCGATCGAGTCCGCCGCAGAGCAATGGTTGCTTCGCTACGACCCGTTCGACCAGGACGCGGCCGACGACACCTTTGACGTCGCCGTGGTCAACCGGGGGGCGGGGGCGTGCAATATCTCCGCCCGCGTGGAGTTGCGCGCGGAACCGTTCGGTCTGGTCTCCGAGACGGGGGGGCAGCGCCTCGACTACGCCCTTGTTGACGAGCGGGGCGGGGCTGACGTGACGCCTCGCGCGGGTCAAAGCGCCCGTCGAGTCGGCGCTCGCAGTCTGGCCCTGGCGCCCGGCGAGCGTGGTCTGTTGCGCTTCTCGTTCTCGGCGGCCCCCACCAGCGTCCCTGCCGCGGGGCGCTATGCGCAACGAGCCTATCTCAATCTGGAGAGTGACGGCCAGTTGTTGGCTGAAAAGCCGGTCACCCTGGGGCTCGAAGTGCCCAAGGCGGCGGTCATGGGACTAAAGGGGGAACTGCGCCGCAGCCGTGGAGGCGCCGCCACGATCGATCTGGGAGATTTGACGGAAGGTCGCCGCAATTTGCGCACCTCTCTCTATGTGATGAGCACGGCTGGCTATAGCGTTTCGGTTCGGTCGGAGAACCGCGGGCGACTGCGTCAGGGCTCCACCGACTGGTACGTGCCCTACGGTCTGAGCCTAGGCGAGCGGACCATGGATCTGGCGCGGGGCGCACGGTTTGAGGTGGTGTCCCAGAACGCGCGGGTCGATGACTATGCGCTGACCATCGATGTCGGCAGCATCGCTGGAAAGCGGGCGGGCGACTATAGCGACACGCTGACGTTCACCGTCGCGGCGCTCTAGCCCTCTTCCCTGGACAAGAAAAACGCCCCGCAGATCCTGCGGGGCGTTTTTGGATGCCATGCCTGGGTGGCTCAGATCGGCTGGATCGTCAGTGACAAGACGAGGGGCTGTTCCAGGGCCACCTCGTCGAAGCGATAATCGACGGAGCGGATTGTCGCCATGCTTGAGCGACGCAGCTCCTGCATGCCGCTCTTGGCCAGATTCAGCGATCGATCACCATAGAATATCTTGGCCTTTTCAGTTTCAGCCAGGGGGCGATACTGGGCCGAAACGGTGAAGCCTCCGGGGCTGTTGCAGGCCTCGACCACAGATCCGGTGCGACCGCTCTCGGCCATTACGGTCCCGCTGGGGCGAACCCAGCAGGCGACGGGGACGGTCGCGGTCAACCGATAAGTGTGCCCAGCGGTCGGACCGGCCGACGCGACCTGGGGCGCCAGAACGGCGGTCAGGCCTGCGGCGATCGCCAGCAATGTACGGCGTTTTGCCGACTTCAACTTGGTCATGACGTCCTCATCACCCTTGATTTCAATGGGACGATACTTGGCGGCTCTTAACTTCACGCGATCAGACAGGCTTAGCGGGCGCTTAAGCGCCATCGTAAACCGTCGCTAACCTTGATGACCTGGGAGCGCCCGGACGTGGCGGTTGGTCGGGGGCTGGAACGCATGAAAAAGGGGGCGCGATCCGGATCGCGCCCCCGTTAAGATGGAGTAGCCCGTGTGGGGGACGTCAGGTCTTGGCGCCGGCCCGGCCGCGGCCCAGCTCGCGGTTCAGCCACAGGGCCAGCAGGGTGCAGACCGCGCCCGACAGCAGATAGCCGCCGCCGGCCGCCAGGCCGAACTTGCCCGACAGGGCCAGTGCGGCCAGAGGGGCGAAGCCCGCGCCGAACAGCCAGGCCAGGTCCGAGGTCAGGGCCGAGGCGGTGTAGCGATTGGCCAGGCTGAAGCTGGAGGCGATCGAACCGGAAGCCTGACCGAACGACAGGCCCAGCAGGACGAAGCCCAGGATCATGTAGGCCAGCTCGCCTAGGGGGCCGCCGTCCAGCATCTGCGGCGCGAAGCCCGAGAAGGCGGCGATCCCGGCGGCGGTGACGCCCAGCAGGGCGCGACGGCCGTAGCGATCCGCCAGCCAGCCCGAGGCCAGGATGGCGGCGAGGCCGAAGACGGCGCCGACCAGTTCGATCATCAGGAAGCGGCTCGGCGCCTCCTCGGTGTAGAGGAAGACCCACGACAGCGGGAACACCGTCACCATGTGGAACATGGCGAAGCTGGCCAGGGGGGCGAAGGCGCCGATGACGATGCCGCCGCCTTCTTCACGCACGGTCTTGCCGACCGGGGCGGGGTGCAGCTCCAGAGTCTCGAACGCGGCCTGGAAGGCAGGCGTCACCACGATGCGCAGGCGGGCGAACAGGGCCACGACGTTGATGGCGAAGGCCACGAAGAAGGGATAGCGCCAGCCCCAGTCGAGGAAGTCGGCGGCCGACAGCTTGCTGAGGAAGTAGGCGAACAGGGCGCTGGCCACGATCAGGCCGAAGGGCGCGCCCAGCTGCGGCACCATGGCGTACCAGCCGCGACGGTTCTCGGGCGCGCTGACGGCCAGCAGCGAGGCCATGCCGTCCCAGGCGCCGCCCAGGGCCACGCCCTGACCGATGCGCAGCACGATCAGCATGACCGCCGCCCAGTGGCCCGCCTGGGCGTAGCTGGGCAGGAAACCGAGGCAGACGGTGGACAGACCCAGAAGGAAGAGGGCGATGGTCAGCTTCGTCCCGCGTCCGAAGCGCCGGTCGATCTCGATGAACAGGGCCGTGCCGAGGGGACGAGCCAGGAAGGCCACGGCAAAGACGGCGAAGGACAGCAGGGTCCCGCCCAGCGGCCCTGCATAGGGGAAGACCAGCTGCGGGAAGACCACGACCGAGGCGATCGCATAGACGAAGAAGTCGAAGAACTCCGACGTGCGACCGATGATCACGCCGATCGCGATTTCTCCGGCGTCGATTTTGCCGTGTCGCGCGTTGATCTGGCTGGCGTCCCGCTCAAGGGACTCTGAAGAAGGCGCGCCGCTGGTGGCGTTCATGACCGATGACGTTCCCTGGACCCGGGCGCGACACGCGCGCCGACATGGTAAGAATGACGAAAGCCGCCATTTGCTCCCGATCGGCGTCGGGGGGGATAGGACGGATTGTCCAATGTCGCCTCTTGGCGGCCGGGGGTAGGGGCGGCGCACAATGACCGTGCCAGAGCCTCATTTCCGGACAGGAGCCTTCGTGCGCCGCCTGCGACCCCTTCTGTTGTTGCCCTTGCTGGCCCTGCTGCCCGGCTGTGAAGCCGTGGTGCTGTCGCCGGCCGGGGATATCGCCGCCCAGCAGCGAGACCTGCTGCTGATGTCGGTCTTCCTGATGCTGATCATCATCATCCCGGTGATGGCGCTGACCATCTTCTTCGCCTGGAAGTACCGGGAATCGAACAAGGAAGCCCGCTACGAGCCGGACTGGGATCACTCGACCCATCTGGAACTGGTGATCTGGGCCGCGCCGCTGCTGATCATCATCTGCCTGGGCGCCATCACCTGGTCGGGCACCCACCTGCTGGACCCCTACCGCTCGCTGGACCGGGTCAACAAGGGTCAGGCCGTCGCCGAAGGGGTGGAGCCGCTTCAGGTCAACGTGGTCGCCATGGACTGGAAGTGGCTGTTCATCTACCCCGAGTACGGCATCGCCACGGTCAACGAGCTGGCCGCGCCGGTCGATCGGCCGATCCGTTTCCACATCACCTCAACCGGGGTGATGAACTCCTTCTACATCCCCGCCCTGGCCGGTCAGATCTACGCCATGCCGGGCATGGAGACGAAGCTGCACGCCGTCATCAACCGCCCGGGCGAATACGTCGGCTTCTCGGCCAACTATTCCGGCGACGGCTTCTCCAATATGCGTTTCGCCTTCCACGGCCTGGACGACGCCGGCTTCGACCAGTGGGTCGCGGGCGTGCGCGCCGACAGCAAGAGCCTGGATCGCGAGACCTATCTGGAGCTGGAGAAGCCCAGCGAGAAGGTGCCGGTCATCCATTACGCCTCGGTCGATGAAGGCTTGTTCGACGCCGTGCTGAACATGTGCGTCGAGCCGGGCAAGATGTGCATGGGCGAGATGATGGCCATCGACAAGAAGGGCGGCCTGGGCCTGACCGCCGTCCACGCCACCTGGCCGCTGGCCTATGACAAGTACGCCCGTCGCGGCGAGGCCGTTCTGGGTTCGGGCGACTCCTACGTCATGGCCGTCTGCACCCCGCTGGAGGCCGAGAAGGCCGCCGTCGACGCCGCCCGCCGTCGCCAGCAACTGGCCGCCGAGATGACCCGTTCGACGCCGACCGCTCGCGTCATGGGGGCCGGCCTGGCGCGTCCGGGCCAGGCGACCGAACTGGCCCAGTCCGCCCCGTCCTTCGTCTCCGCCTTCACCGCGCCTGCCGCCGCCGACGCGCCCGCGTCGCAATCCTGAGCGCCTGACCCACATGTCTACTGATCAAATCGCATCCATGATCTTCGGAAGGCTGACCTGGGACGCCTTGCCGTTCCACGAGCCCATCCTGGTGGTCACCTTCGCCGTCGTCGTTCTCGGCGGCCTGGCGACCCTGGCTCTGATCACCCGCTACAAGCTGTGGGGCTACCTCTGGACCGAGTGGTTCACGACGGTGGACCACAAGAAGATCGGGATCATGTACATGATCCTTGGCCTCGTCATGTTCCTGCGCGGCTTCGCCGACGCGTTGATGATGCGCCTGCAGCAGGCCATGGCCTTCGGCGGCGCCGAGGGCTACCTGAACGCTCACCACTACGACCAGATCTTCACGGCTCACGGCGTGATCATGATCTTCTTCGTGGCCATGCCCATGATCACCGGCCTGATGAACTATCTGGTGCCGTTGCAGATCGGGGCGCGCGACGTCTCCTTCCCCTTCCTGAACAACTTCAGCTTCTGGATGACTACGGCCGGCGCGATCGTTGTGATGATGTCGCTGTTCGTCGGTGAATTCGCGCGCACGGGCTGGCTGGCCTATCCGCCGCTGTCCGGCATCGGCTACAGCCCCGGCGTCGGGGTCGACTATTACATCTGGGCCCTGCAGATCGCGGGGGTGGGCACCACCCTGTCCGGCATCAACCTGATCGCCACCATCGTAAAGATGCGCGCGCCGGGCATGGGCCTGATGAAGATGCCGGTCTTCACCTGGACCTCGCTGTGCGCCAACGTCCTGATCGTGGCCTCCTTCCCGGTGCTGACCGCCGTTCTGGCCCTGCTGTCGGCTGACCGCTACATCGGCACCAACTTCTTCACGAACGACTTCGGCGGCAACCCGATGATGTACGTGAACCTGATCTGGATCTGGGGTCACCCCGAGGTCTACATCCTGATCCTGCCGCTGTTCGGCGTCTTCTCGGAAGTCACCTCGACCTTCTCGGGCAAGAAGCTCTTCGGCTACACGTCGATGGTCTATGCGACAGTGGTGATCACCATCCTGTCCTACCTGGTGTGGCTGCACCACTTCTTCACGATGGGCTCGGGCGCGTCCGTGAACTCCTTCTTCGGGATCACGACGATGATCATCTCGATCCCGACAGGGGCCAAGCTGTTCAACTGGCTGTTCACCATGTATCGCGGCCGCATTCGCTTCGAACTGCCGATGATGTGGACGGTCGCCTTCATGCTGACCTTCGTGATCGGCGGCATGACGGGCGTCATGCTGGCGGTGCCGCCGGCTGACTTCGTCCTGCACAACTCGCTGTTCCTGATCGCCCACTTCCACAACGTCATCATCGGCGGGGTGCTGTTCGGCCTGTTCGCCGCCATCAACTACTGGTGGCCCAAGGCCTTCGGCTTCAAGCTGGACAAGAAGTGGGGCCTGGTCAGCTTCTGGTGCTGGGTGGTCGGCTTCTGGGTCGCCTTCATGCCGCTGTACGTCCTGGGCTTCATGGGCGTGACGCGCCGGATGAGGGTCTTCGACGATCCGGCCTATCAGATCTGGTTCGTCATCGCGGCGGTCGGCGTCGGCATCATCGCCGTCGGCATCCTGGCCATGCTGATCCAGTTCGCCGTCTCCATCATCAACCGCGACAAGCTGCGCGACGAGACGGGCGACCCGTGGCACGGCCGCACCCTGGAGTGGGCCACGTCCTCGCCGCCGCCGGACTACAACTTCGCCAAGACGCCGATCATCCATGACTCGGACGCCTGGTGGGACATGAAGGCGCGCGGCTACGAGCGTCCGGTCGAGGGCTTCAAGGCCATCCATATGCCGTCCAACACTGGCGCGGGCGTGATCCTGGCCGGCCTGTCGACGGTCGTGGGCGTCGCCCTGATCTGGTATATGTGGTGGCTGGCCGCGCTCGGCTTCTTCGCCCTGATCGCCTACGCCATCTTCCATACCTTCAACTACAAGCGCGACTACTACATCCCGGCCGAGACGGTGCAGGCGACCGAGGACGCGCGCTCCAAGGCCTTGGCGGCCGCAACGTCGCAGGGATGATCCGATGAGCCACGCTTCTTCCCTGAACCCCGACTACGTCGACGAGGCCGGGCGGCCGATCTATCACCCGGTCGAGGAGCCGCATCACCCGGAAGGCCACAGCACCATGCTGGGCTTCTGGATGTATCTGATGAGCGACTGCCTCATCTTCGCGATGCTGTTCGCCGTCTATGCGGTGATCGGCGGCAACTATGCCGCCGGCCCGGCGCCCAAGGACCTGTTCGACCTGCCGCTGGTGGCGCTGAACACGTCCATGCTGCTGCTGTCGTCGATCACCTACGGCTTCGCCATGCTGGCCATGGTCAAGAACCGCACGGCCCAGATGCAGACCTGGCTGGCGATCACCGGCCTGTTCGGCCTCTGCTTCCTGGGGATCGAGCTCTATGAGTTCGCCCACATGATCCACCTGGGCGCCACGCCCCAGCGCAGCGGCTTCCTGTCGGCCTTCTTCTTCCTGGTCGGCACCCACGGCCTGCACGTCACCTTCGGCACGATCTGGCTGGTCACCCTGATGGTCCAGGTCTGGCAAAAGGGTCTGATCCCGGCCAACAAGCGCCGCCTGATGTGCCTCAGCCTGTTCTGGCACTTCCTGGACGTCATCTGGATCGGCGTCTTCACCTTCGTCTATCTGTTCGGGATGCTGCGATGAGCGCCGAGGCCCACAACGAACACGCTGTCGATCATCACGACGATCACTACCACGGCGACGATCACGACCATGGCTCGTTCAAGAGCTACATGATCGGCTTCCTGCTGTCGGTCGTGCTGACGGCGATTCCGTTCTGGCTGGTCATGACCGAGGCCCTGGCGCCCCAGACGACCGGTCTGGTCATCACGGCCTTCGCCGTGGTGCAGATCATCGTGCACATGATCTTCTTCCTGCACATGAACCATAAGTCCGAGGGCGGATGGAACATGCTGGCGCTGATCTTCACCATCGTCATCGTGGTGATCGCCGTCGCGGGCTCGGTCTGGGTGATGTACCATCTGAACGTCAACATGATGCCCACCCACGACATGCAGACCATGGGCTGAGCCCCAGCGGGGGAGGCAGGGAGAAGCGCCATAGAGCCGTCGTCGCGACCTGTCCGGCCGCCGCGCAGCATGACCGCCCTGATCCTGGGCGCGGTCGTGTTCGCGGTTCTGTTCGCGGGCTTCTCGGCGCTCGGCGTCTGGCAGGTGCAGCGGCTGGCATGGAAGCAGGACCTGATCCGTCAGGTCGACGCCCGCATCCACGCCGCGCCCGTCGCCGCGCCGCCGCCGGGCCAGATCATCACGCGCCAGGCCGATCAGTATCGTCGGGTCGTCGTCAGCGGCCGCTTCGATCATCGGCGCGAGGCCCTGGTGAAGGCGGTCACGGACCTCGGTCCAGGCTATTGGGTCGTGACGCCGCTGACGACCGATCAAGGCTTCACCGTCCTGATCAACCGGGGCTTCGTTCCGCCCGAGCGTCGGAAGGCGGCGGATCGCGCCGCGGGTCAGATTGGGGGGCCGCACACCGTTGTCGGCCTGCTGCGTCTCAGCGAGCCGGATGGTGGTTTCCTGCGCGCCAATGATCCGGCGGGTGACCGCTGGTTCTCGCGCGATGTGACGGCCATCGCCAAGGCGAGGGGCCTCGAAGGGCCGGTCGCGTCCTACTTCATCGACGCCGACGCCACCCCCAATCCCGGCGGCTGGCCGCGCGGCGGCCTGACCGTGGTGCGCTTCGCCAACAGCCACCTGATCTATGCCCTGACCTGGTTCGGGCTGGCGCTGATGTCGGCGGCGGGCTTTGTCTTCTTCCTGCGCGAGGAAAGGAAGCGCAGGCGATGAGCGCGATGCGGTTCGCGCGCAGCCTGCTGGGTCTGGACGACCGGGCCGAGGCGTCGGTGTCGCCGGGCGCGGCGGGGCGGCGCAACATGCTGTTGCTGATCCAGTTGCGCTGGCTGGCGGTGATCGGCCAGGTGGTGACGATCACTGTCGTCCACTGGGGGCTGAAGATCCCGCTGCCGCTGGGGATGCTGTTGCTGGCGCCGGCCGGGCTGGCGATGATGAACCTGGCCAGCGCCCCGGTCACCCTGCGTCGTCAGAGCGTGACCGATCCCGAACTGATGCTGGCGCTCTTCGTGGACGTGGCCGCTCTGACCTGGCTGCTCTTCTTCAGCGGCGGGACCAGCAATCCCTTCGCCGCCCTCTATCTGATGCAGATCGTGCTGGCGGCGGTGCTGCTGCGGCCGCCCTACGCCTGGGGCTTTGTTCTGGTCACCAGCGCCTGTCTGGCCTGGCTGGCGGTCTGGCACCAGCCGTTGCCGCTGCCGCCCGACACCGACGCCCACATGGGGCTGATCCAGGCCGGCGCCCTGGTCAACTTCATCCTGATTGCCGTGCTGCTGGTCGCCTTCGTGACGCGCACGACGCAGAACGTGCGGGCGCGCGACGCCTACCTAGCCGACGCGCGGCAGCAGGCGGCGGAGCAGGATCACATCGTCCGCATGGGGCTGCTGGCCTCGGGCGCGGCGCACGAACTGGGCACGCCCCTGGCCTCGCTGTCGGTCATTCTGAGCGACTGGAAACGGATGCCGGCCCTGGTCGCCGACGCGGACCTGACGTCCGACATCGCCGAGATGCAGGCCGAGGTCGAGCGTTGCAAGACCATCGTCACCGGCATCCTGATGTCGGCGGGCGAGGCGCGGGGTGAGGCGCCGACCATCACCACCCTGGGCGGCTTCCTGTCCGAGATCGTGGCGGACTGGCGTGAAAAGTCGAACGACGCCATGGGTGTGGTGCTGAAGGATCCAACGCCGCGCAATCCGCGCATCATCGCCGACCCCGCCCTGAAGCAGGTGTTCAGCGCCCTGCTCGACAACGCCCATGAAGCCGGGGCCGAGCGAATGGTCATCGCGGCGACGCTGGGCGACGATCTGCTGTCGGTCGAGTTCAACGACGACGGCCCCGGCTTCACGCCCGACATCCTCGAGCGGCTGGGCCAGCCCTATCAGTCGACCAAGGGACGGGCGGGGGCGGGGCTGGGGCTCTTCCTGCTGGTCAATGTGATGCGCAAGCTGGGCGGCGGCGTCGTCGCCGTCAATCGACGCGACGGGGGCGCCAGCGTGCGCCTGACCCTGCCTCTGGAGGCCCTGGCTCCCAAATGACCGAACCGAACGACGCCCCCCGCCAGTTGCTGATCGTCGAGGATGACGAGGCCTTCGCCAAGACCCTGCGCAAGTCGTTCGAACGACGGGGCTATGAGGTGGTTGCGGCGCGCAGCCACGAGCAGCTGGTGGAACTGCTGGCGGTTCATCATCCGCGCTACGCCGTGGTGGATCTGAAGCTGGGGGCGGCCTCGGGCCTGACCTGCGTTCAGACCCTGCATGCCTTTGATCCGGAACTGGATATCGTGGTCCTGACCGGCTTCGCCAGCATCGCCACGGCGGTCGAGGCCATCAAGCTGGGCGCGCGTCACTATCTGGCCAAGCCCGCCGGCACGGACGAGATCGAGGCGGCCTTCGCCCGACAGGAAGGCGACCCCGACGCCGCCCTCAGCGCCCGTCCGACCTCGATCAAGACCCTGGAGTGGGAGCGCATCCATGAGGTTCTGGCGGAGACCAATTTCAACATCTCCGAGACCGCGCGGCGTCTGGGGATGCACCGCCGCACCCTGGCCCGGAAGCTGGAGAAGCGTCAGGTCACCTGACGCCGCTGGTCAGTGCGCGCCGCGTCCGAACAGGCGCAAGGCCTGATGCAGCAGAACGGCCAGCGCCCCGCCGACGATCAGGCCCAACAGGGCCGACAGCAGGGCGGTGATCGTCCAGCTGATCGCGCCGGCTAGCGGCCCGAACACCGCCCCGACCGCATGAGCCAGATGCTCCACGGGTTCCGCAGGCCAGGCGAGGCCCAGCGTGTGCGTGCCGTGCAGCAGAATGCCGCCGCCGACCCACAACATGGCCACGGTGCCGATGACGGACAATGACGAGAAGACGCCCGGCATGGCCTTGACCAGGCCGCGCCCAACGGCCCGGCTGGTCCTGGATGCGCGTTCGGCCATGTGCAGGCCGATGTCGTCCAGTTTCACCAACAGGCCCACTGCGCCGTAGACGGCCACGGTCATGGCCAGGCCGACCACGATCAGAACCCCGGCCTGGGTGGCGAGCGGCGCGTCGGCGACGTCGGCCAGGGCAATGGTCATGATCTCGGCCGACAGGATCAGGTCGGTCCGCACGGCGCCTGCGACCGTGGTCTTTTCCAGATGGGCGGGGTCGTCGCTGACTGGGGCTTCCTCGGCCTCGTGGCCGCCGAACATCTCCAGCACCTTCTCCGCCCCTTCGAAGCAGAGGTAGGCGCCGCCGCACATCAGCAGGGGCGTGATGGCCCAGGGCGCGAAGGCGGTCAGCAACAGCGCGACCGGCAGGATCAGCAGCAGCTTGTTACGGATCGAGCCCACGGCGATCTGGCCGATGATCGGCAGCTCGCGGCTGGGCGACAGGCCAGTGACGTACTTCGGCGTGACTGCGGCGTCATCCACCACGACCCCGGCCGCCTTGCTCGCGGCCTTGCTTGATGCGGCGCCGACGTCGTCGATGGAGGCGGCGGCCAGCTTGGCGATGCTCGCTACATCGTCGATCAGGGCCATCAGTCCAGAGGGCATGGGCGCACCAGCAAGGCAGTAGGAAGGGCAGAGCCTGTTTCCTGCCTGCGACAATGAGTCTTGGGAAGAGGCTGCGCTTCGCCTTCAACAGGAACGCAGCGAATGGCGCGCCGATATCCCCCGAGAAGGGAGAGCCTGGTCTGGACATATTTGAGAGAGACGATGGTGGGTGATCACAGGTTCGAACTGTGGACCCGCTGATTAAGAGTCAGCTGCTCTACCAACTGAGCTAATCACCCGTACCGTCGTCTGCGCCCTTGGTGTGGCGCCGGTTCTTCGCAGCGACCCGCTGGGTTGCCCGAAGGGCCGTCCTATTACTCAGGAAGCGGAGCGGGCGCAAGGGCTGATTGCGGGATTTTCTAAAGTTTGTTCCGCGCGCTAAGGTCGCGGCCGGAATCAGCCGCCGGCAGACGCGGCACGAGGAAATTACACACATGGCGTTCTGGAACCGTCGGCGATCGATCGATGCCATGCTGGTCCCGCATGAGGGGCCGGCGCTGAAAAAGACGCTGAGCTGGCCGCACCTGATGGCCCTGGGCGTCGGCGCCATCGTCGGCACCGGCATCCTGACCCTGATCGGGGTCGGCGCCGGGCTGGCCGGTCCTGCGGTGCTGATCAGTTTCGCCCTGGCCGGTCTGGTCTGCGCCTGCGCGGCTCTGGCCTATGCCGAGCTGTCGACCATCATGCCCGCCTCGGGCAGCGCCTATACCTATTCCTACGCCTCGCTGGGCGAGATCTTCGCCTGGGTCGTGGGGTGGAGCCTGATCCTGGAGTATTCGCTGGTCGTCTCGGCGGTGGCCGTGGGCTGGTCGGGGTACGCCATTCCCTTCCTGGCCGGCCTGGGCATCGACCTGCCGCTGGCCCTGACGGTCGGCCCGCACGTCGAGGGCGGTCTGATCAACCTGCCCGCCGTCTTCATCATCGCCGTGGTGACCGGCCTGCTGCTGATGGGCACCAAGGAAAGCGCCACGCTGAACGCCGTGCTGGTGCTGGTGAAGATCGCCGCCTTGGTGGCTTTCGTCGCCATCGCCCTGCCGAACTTCGACGCCGCCAACTTCACCCCCTTCATGCCGCACGGTTTCGGCGCCCCCTTCGTCCAGACGGGCGTCATGGCGGCGGCGGCCATCATCTTCTTCGCCTTCTACGGTTTCGACGCCATCGCCACGGCGGCCGAGGAGACCAAAAAACCCGAGCGCGATCTGGCCATCGGCATCATCGGCTCGATGGTGGTCTGCACGGTCCTCTATATCGTCGTCGCCGCCGCTGCGATCGGCGCCGCGCCCGTCGCCAGCTTCTCGGACAGCCCTGAGCCCCTGTCGCTGATCATGCGCGGCCTCGGCCAGGGCGTGGCCGCCCAGTGGATCGCCGCCGCCGCCGTCATCGCCCTGCCGACCGTGCTGCTGGCCTTCCTGTTCGGCCAGAGCCGCATCTTCCTGGGCATGGCCCGCGACGGCCTGCTGCCCAACCGCCTGGCCAAGATCTCCAATCGCGGCGTGCCGGTCGTGGTGACGGTCTTCACCGCCGTCGTCGTCGCCATCCTGGCCGGCATCATGCGTCTGGATGAACTGGCCTCTCTGGCCAACGCCGGCACCCTGATGGCCTTCATGGCCGTGGGCGTCAGCCTGATCGTGCTTCGCGTGCGCGAGCCGAACCGCGAGCGCAAGTTCCGGACCCCGCTGTGGTGGCTGGTCGGCGGCATCGCCATCATCGGCTGCATCGTCTTCTTCTTCAGCCTGAAGGCCTCGACCCAGCTCTACTTCCTGCTGTGGAACCTGTTCGGCCTGGCCATCTATCTGCTGTGGTCGTCGAAGAACGCCCGTCTGGCCAAGAGCCCGGAAGCCTGATGGCGCGACGTGATCTGACGGGGGCGGTGGATTTCACCGTCCTCGAGACCATGACCGGCGGCATGGATGATGTGACCGAAGAGGTGCTGGGCCTGTTCGTCCAGCAGGCGGCCCTGTGGTCGCCGCTGCTGGACGCGGCGTCCGAGGGCTGGCGCGATGCCGTCCACACCATTCGCGGGGCCAGCGCCGGCATCGGCGCGCGTGATCTGGCCGCGGTCTGCCATGAGGTTGAGCACGGCGAGCAGGCGCTGGCCGCGGCGGGACTGGAGCGGGTCAGGACGGCGCTGGACGTGGCCCTTGGCGACATCGCCGCCTACCGCCACGAACTGATGCTGAGGGGTCTGAAGGGGTGACCCTTGGTCCTTCTCCCTCAAGGGGAGAAGGAAAGTTTAGCCCCGCGTGGCGTCGTACTTGGCGAACTCGTGGGCGATGCAGCGGTCGATCAGCAGACGCCACACCGGCTCGGCGATGTCGGGCGACAGGCCGGCGGGTTGGGCGGCCGCCAGGACCTTGGCCACCACGTCGTCGATGCGGGCCTGGTCGAAGACGGCGTCGCGGTTCGGCTTGATGCGGGCGGCGGCGTCCATGTAGCGCTGACGCTCGGCCAGCAAGGTCACCAGGGCGCGGTCGAGGGCATCGACGCCCTGACGCACGTCGACCATGGTGGCGCAGTCTTCCGGGGCCTTGCGGTCGTCGATGGCGACGGTGCGGGGGGCGGTCATCAGGTCAGCCGACAAAGGCGCGCTCCAGAACATAGTCGCCGGGTTCGGCGTTCGAGCCTTCCTTAAGGCCGTAGGATTCCAGCAGTTCGCCGGTCTCCTTGATCATGGCCATCGAGCCGCACAGCATGACGCGGTCGCTGTTGGGCGAGAAGCCGATGGGCAGTTGCAGGTCGGCGAAGACGTCGCCCGACTTGATGCGGTCGGTGATGCGGCCCGGCGTCTCGAACCGTTCGCGGGTCACGGTCGGATAATAGGTCAACTGGGCCTTGGCCTCGTCGCCGATCAGCGGATCGTCGTGGATCTCGTGCGTAAAGAAGTCGCGGTAGGCCAGGTCGGCGACGTTGCGCACGGTGTGGCAGACGATGACCTGCTTGAAGCGGCTATAGGTCTCGGGATCGCGGGCGACCGACAGCCAGGGCGCCAGGCCCGTGCCTGTGCCGATCAGCCACAGACGCTCGCCGCCGGTCAGGGCGTCCAGCACCAGGGTTCCGGTCGGCTTCTTGCCCATCAGGACGCTGTCGCCCGCGACGATCTTCTGCAGGCGCGAGGTCAGCGGGCCGTCCTCGACCTTGATCGAGAAGAACTCCAGTTCCTCGGCCCAGAAGGGCGAGGCGATGGAATAGGCGCGCAGCACCGGCTTGCCGCCGTCTTCGCCGGGCAGGCCGATCATGACGAACTCGCCCGAACGGAAGCGGAAATCCTCGGGCCGTTTCACGCCGAAGCTGAACAGCTGGTCGTTCCAGTGGCGGACCCACAGGACCTCGAGGTCGTGGAAGGGGCTGGCCTTGACGGGGGGCGTAGCGAGGGAGGCGTCGGACATGGGGCCTAACTAGGCGGTCGCGGGCGAATGCGAAAGGCTCGCGGGCGTCGCAGCCGCGCAGATTTGCGGATGACGGCGGAAGATTCCGCCTCTAGCTTCGCCGCCATGCGCACATTTCTTCTTGCTTCGACGATCCTGATGGCCGCGACCTCGGCCTTCGCCCAGTCCACGCCGCAGCCGGCGACGCCCCCGGCGGCGACGGCGCCCGCATCCTCGATCCTGACGGTCGAGCGGGTCTTCGCCAATCCGTCCCTGTCGGGGCCGGTGGCCAAGGGCGTCAGCCTGTCGCCCGACGGCGAACTGCTGGCCTTCCTGCGCTCGCGCGAGGACGACGTGGACGTGCTGGACCTGTGGGCCGCGCCGGTGAAGGGGGGCGAGCCGTTCAAGCTGATCGACGCCCGCGCCCTGGTGCCGGACGCCGGCGAACTGTCCGAGGCCGAGAAGGCGCGCCGCGAGCGCATGCGCATCAGCCAGCGCGGCGTGGTCGAATATTCGTGGGACGAGCAGGGCCGCTACATCCTGGCCCCGCTGGAAGGCGACATCTTCCTGGCCAACCGCGCCGACGGCAGTGTGCGTCGCCTGACGGAAACCACGGCGGACGAGATCGACGCCAAGGTCTCGCCCAAGGGCTCCTTCGTCAGCTTCGTGCGCGATCAGGACCTGGTGGTGCTGAACCTGGCCACGGGCGCCGAGCAGGCGATCACCACGGACGGCGAGGGCCTGATCACCTGGGCCACGGCCGAGTTCATCGCTCAGGAAGAGCTGGATCGCGACACCGGCTACTGGTGGAGCCCGGACGAGCGCTTCATCGCGCTGCAACGCACCGACGAGACGCAGGTGGATGTGATCCCGCGCCTGGACATCACCGGCGGCGGCGCTTCGGTGATCGAGCAGCGCTACCCGCGCGCCGGTCGCCCCAACGCCTTGGTCGAGCTCTATGTGCAGGACGTGCAGGCCGGCAAACGGGTCAAGGTCGACCTGGGCGCCAATGCCGACATCTATCTGGGCCGCGTCAACTGGGCCAAGGACGGGCGGACCATGTACGTCCAGCGCCTTTCGCGCGACCAAAAGACCCTGGACCTGCTGAGCGTCGATCCTGCGACCGGCGCCAGCCGCGTCATCGTCACCCAGCGTTCGACCGCCTGGGTGCCGCTGACCCATAGCTTCAAGGCGCTGGAGGACGGCAACTTCATCTGGGCCTCGGAAGAGAGCGGTTGGAACCACCTCTACCTCTATAACCGCGACGGTCGCCGCCTGCGCGCGATCACGCAGGGGAACTATCCGGTCAAGTCGCTGGCGGGCGTCAATCCGACGACGGGCGAGGTCTTCTTCACCGCCTCCATGCGCGACGGCAAGGAATACCCGATCGAGCAGCAGCTGTTCCGCGCCAGCTACAAGCGGACCGCAGCCCCGACCGAGATCACGCCGCGCGGCGGCTGGTGGAGCGCCTCGGTCAACGACACGGGCACGGCCTATGTCGGCAACTATACCGACGTGAACACGCCGTCGCAGTCGGCCCTCTATTCCATTGACGGCACGCGCGTGCGCTGGATCGAGGAAAACAAGCTCCAGCCCGGCCACCCCTTCTGGCCCTATGCCGAGCGCCAGCAGAAGCCGACCTTCGGCACGCTGCAAAGCCACGGCGAGACCCTGATGTGGCAGATGACCACGCCGCCGGGCTTTGATCCGACCAAGACCTATCCGGTCGTCATGCAGGTTTACGGCGGCCCCTCGGGCGGCGGGGTCAAGAACGCATGGCAGGGCGCGACCAACCAGCTTCTGACCGAGGCCGGCTACATCGTCTTCCGCCTGGACAACCGGGGCGAGGGCGACCGTTCGGCGGCCTTCAAGCAGGCCCTCTATCTGAAGATGGGCCAGCCGGAGATCGAGGATCAGGTCATCGCGGCCGACTACCTGCGGTCGCTGCCCTACGTTGACGACAGCCGCATCGCCATGATGGGCTGGTCCTATGGCGGCTTCATGAGCCTGATGGCCCTGACCGAGCCGAAGATGGGTCTGGCCTCGGCCCTGGCCGGCGCGCCGCCGACCGAGTGGAGCCTCTACGACACGGCCTATACCGAGCGTTACATGTCGACGCCGCAGGCCAATGTGGAAGGCTATGCCGCATCCGACGTGCTGGGGCGTCTGGACAACCTGACCGGACGTCTGCTGCTGCTGCACGGCATGGCTGACGACAACGTCATCTTCGAGAACACGACGCGGGTGCTGGACGGGCTTCAGGCCAAGAGCATCCCGTTCGAGACCATGCTCTATCCCGGACAGCGCCACGGCGTGCGCGGCAATGAGAGGCAGCTTCACCTATGGCGCACCTACCTCGACTTCCTCGACCGCACCATCGGCACGCGGGCGCCCGTCAAGGCGGATTGATCGCGGCGGCGGCTGCCGGAGCTCTCTGTTGGGGGGCTGCAACCCCGGCAGCCGCACAGGCGACGGCATCCCATTCCGGCTGCCGATTGCTCAGCCAGATGGCTCCTGCCGAGCAAGCCGAAATTCGTCGCGACGCCGCCGCGCGCGGACGTTCCATTCCGGATGGAGCAGACGTCGAGATCTGCCGAGAGAGGGCGACCTCTGCGGCGTCGTTCATCGGAATGCTGCAGACCATGGATGAGCGCTACCGAAGCGTGCTGCGATGGTCGCCGCCAGACGCCTTGAGGATACAGGACGGAGGCAACGCCCAGATGCAGGGCGTGATGGTTCTGCTCAAGGACAACATCGAAAGCCGCGACATGCCGACCACGGCCGGTTCGCTGGCCTTGCTCAGCCATGCGCCCGGCCGTGACGCGCCCATCGTGGCGCGGCTGCGAGATGCGGGGGCTGTCATCCTCGGTAAGACCAATCTGTCGGAGTGGGCCAATATCCGCTCGTCGGACTCGATCAGCGGCTGGAGCGCCGTCGGCGGCCAGACGCGCAACCCCTATGACCCGGCGCGCACGCCCTGCGGCTCGTCTTCGGGCAGCGCGGTGGCGGTGGCCATCGGACTGGCGCCGATCGCCATAGGCACCGAGACGGACGGCTCGATCACCTGCCCGGCCTCGGTCAACGGCGTGGTGGGGTTCAAGCCGACTGTGGGCCTGGTCAGCCGCACCCATATCGTGCCCATCAGCCATTCCCAGGACACCGCCGGTCCCATCGCCACGACGGTCGAGGACGCGGCCATCGTCCTGAGCGTCATCGCCGGTTCCGATCCCGCCGATCCGGCCACCGTCGAGGCGGATGCGCGCAAAGTCGATTATCGCGCGGCGCTGGACGCCAACAGCCTGCGCGGCGCCCGCATCGGGGTGATGCGCTTCCTGCTGCCCGCCTATTCGGCCGAGACGCGCGCGGAGTTCGAGCGGGCCCTGGTCGCCCTGCGCGCGGCGGGGGCCGAGGTGGTCGAGATCGAACAGGCCCCGCCCGACCTGCGCGCCATCGGCGGCTGGGAGCTGACGGTCCTGCTGACCGAGCTGAAGCACGATCTGAACCTCTATCTGGCCTCGACCGACCCCGCTCAGGTCAAGGCGCGAACCCTGGCGGACGTCATCGCCTTCAACGCCGCCGAACCGCGCGAAACGGTCCTGTTCGGCCAGGACCTGTTTGAGCGGGCCCAGGCGACTGGCGGCCTGACCGACCCCGCCTATGTCGAGGCGCGGGCGAAGTCGCTGAAGGCGGCGGGACCTGACGGGATCGACCGCATGATGGCCGAGCACCGCGTCGTGGCCCTGATCGCGCCGACCACCTCGCGCGCCTGGACCAATGATCCCAAAGACGAGGACGACATGCAGGGCTCGGCCAGTCGGCTGGCGGCGGTGGCGGGCTACCCGCACCTGAGCGTGCCCATGGGCTTTGACCGGGGGATGCCGGTGGGCCTCAGCTTCATCGGCGGCAAGTGGGACGACGCCCGCATCCTGTCGCTGGGCCATGCCTATGAGCAGGCCACGCATGAGCGCCGACCGCCGCCCATGCCCCAGCCTGCCCTCTGAGCAACCTCGGCCGTTCAGGCGGGTTAAACGGCCATGGAAAAGCTGTTCAACCATTTCGCCAATACGACGGCCAAGGTCGCGGGACGGCCGTGGACCTTCATCCTGTGTCTGCTGCTGGTGCTGGGCTGGGCCGTAACGGGCCCGGTCTTCAAATTCAGCGAGACCTGGCAACTGGTGATCAACACCGGCACGACCATCATAACCTTCCTGATGGTCTTCCTGATCCAGAACACCCAGAACCGCGACGCGGCGGCCATGCACGCCAAGCTGGACGAGCTGGTCTATGCGGTGAAGAAGGCCGATGCGGGCTTCATCGGCATCGAGCACCTGACCGACAAGGAACTGGCGGTCATCCTGAAGGAGGTCGAGCGGCGCGGGCGCGACATCCACGCCGGACAACCGGCGCGAGCGGTCCGGGGACGGCCGGCCTCTCGTGTCGAGGAGGACGGCGCGGTCGAAGGCGGGACGAAAAATAGAGTCTAATTCGTCTGAATAGTCTGAAATCCCTCCGGGGCGCTGGCGGACCGCTCACTATGGCGCATGAAGGGACGGGCGCGCGCCAAATGGGCCAGAGAGGCGCGCAAACGCCGTGATTTTCAGGGATTGGAGCGGCGAGGTAGGCGGGCGACATTGATTTCAATGTTGCGCCGACACCCCTCATCCGGCCCTGACGGGCCACCTTCTCCCTCAAGGGGAGAAGGGGCGCGGGGCTTAGTCGCGGTAGTTGAGCGCCGGGGCGCGGTCGCCCAGCAGGGCCTCGTATTTGAAGTCCGGTCCGCGGCGACGCTCGAACTCGGTCTTGGCGGCGGCGATGGTGTCCGGGCTCTGGAACAGTTCGGCGGTGGTCAGGGCCAGGGTCTTGGCGGCCAGGTGCGCGCCCTTCAGGCCGATGGTCGAGCCGGCGGCGACCACGTTCTGCCAGCTGTGGCCCGCCGAGCCGGGGACGAAGGTGGCGGTGGACAGGCCGACGGTGGGTGCGACCCAGGACACATCCGAGACATCGGTCGAGCCGCCGAAGTCGCCGCCGATCACGGCCGGCTCGATCGTGCCGACGGAGGCCAGGTCCGGTTTGGTCGGCAAGGTCTTCTGGATCTCGGTGGCGAGGGCGATTTCCTCGGGCGTCCAGGTGATGCCGCCGACATGGCGCAGGTTGCGGTCCATGACGGTCATCAGGGCCTCGTTCGGCAGCATGGAATAGACGCCGCCGATGGCCTCGAACTCGACGCGGGTGCCGGTGCCGAGGGCCGCGCCTTCGGCCGCCTTCTTCACCCGCTCCAGCACGTCGCGGACGATCTGCGGGTCATTGTGGCGGACGTAGTAGTAGCTCTCGGCGAAGGCGGGGACGACGTTGGGCGCCTTGGCCCCGTCGGTGATGGCGTAGTGGATGCGGGTACGGTCGGGAATATGCTCGCGCATCAGGTTGACCATGGCGTTCATGGCCTCGACCCCGTCCAGGGCCGAGCGGCCGCGATCGGGGGCGGCGGCGGCGTGGGCGGCCGTGCCGTAGAAGCGGAACTTGCCCGAGACATTGGACATGGTGTCGCCCTGACGGGCGCTGTTGACGTTGCCGGGGTGCCAGTGAACGGCCACGTCCACGTCGTCGAACAGGCCGTCGCGGACCATATAGACCTTGCCCGAGCCGCCTTCCTCGGCGGGGGTGCCATAGACGCGCAGTTCGCCCTTGATGTTGTTGGCGACCATCCAGTCCTTGACCGCGATGGCGGCGTGGACCGAGGCGGCGCCGAACAGGTTGTGACCGCAGCCGTGACCGGCGTGGCCGCCCGCGCTTTCCTGCACCGGGTTCATCGTCTGCGACAGCCCGGGCAGGGCGTCGTATTCGGCCAGAACCGCGATGACCGGGCCGTCGCCGTTCTTGAAGCTGGCCAGGAAGGCGGTGGGTTCATTGGCGATGCCCGGCGTGACCTGGAAGCCGGCCTCGCGCAGCTGGCCCTGCAGCAGGTTCGAGCTTTGGGTCTCCTGATAGCCCAGCTCGGCGAACTTCCAGATTTCGAGCGCCGCGTGGTCAAGGGCCGGCTGGTTGCGCTCGACCGTGCCGGTGATCTGGGCGCGGGCCTGGGGCGACAGTTCGGCGGCGAAGGCCGGGAGGCTGAGGCCGGTCAGGGCGGCGGCGAGCGCCAGGGCGCGCATCGAGACGGGTTTCATCGGGAACTCCACAAACGGACGGCGAATAGACGAAGGGCGGAAGACGATGGCTCGCCTTCCGCCCGAGAGGATCAAGACCAGATCAGAAGGTCTTGCGGAAGCTGGCGTACCAGTAGCGGCCATAGGGCTGATAGACGGTGCCGACGAAGCCCGCGGCCGACAGGGGCGGTTCCTCGTCGGTCAGGTTGCGCACGCCGACGCGCACAGCCGTTCCGGCCAGGCGGCCCTCGTCGAACTGATACTCGCCATAGAGGTTGGCGGTGATGGTGGCGTCCACCGTCCAGTAGTCGCCCGCCGAGTTGGTCAGGCTGTCGTCATAGAGGGACGAGATGTACTGGGTGAAGGCGCCGACGGTCCAGGCGTCCTTGCGCCAGGTGCCGGACAGGGACCACTTCCACTCGGGGCGACCCAGATCGCGGATCATGTCGCCCATGCTGCCGCCCAGGGAGATCGACGAAGCGATGTCGCCCTTCTCCTTGGCGTCCACCAGGGCCTGAGCGCCCGGCGCCAGCTCCAGGTAGTATTTCAGCAGGTGCGAGACGTTCAGGTTCAGGCTGAAGTCGCCGTAAGCCGTGTCACGCAGGCTCCACATGGCACCCAGATCCAGACCCTCGACAGTCTGGGGCTGCTGGTTGGTGTAGGCGTCGGTGATGTATTGCACCTCGCCGACGGCGGTCAGGCCGGTGCCTGCGAAGATGGCCTGATCGGCGGCGGTCGCATCGGCGCGCACGACATTGGGGTTCGAGCTGCCCTGCTTGCGCAGCAGGTAGTCCAGGATCAGGGCGTTCTGGCCGCGGAACAGACCGACCATGCCGGTCTGCTCGACCTGCCACCAGTCGGCGGTGAAGGTGAAGTTTCCGAACTGTTCGGGGACGAAGCGGGGCTGAACGACCAGGCCGAAGGACAGGGTTTCGGACTCTTCCGGCTGCAGGTCGGGGTTGCCGGAGCGGCGCTCGGCCGTGAGCTTGCGGACGTGGGTCTGGCTGGCGTTGGCCTTGTCCACGAAGCTGTTGGGGATGCCGGAGACGGTGCTTGCGCCGCACTGGCTCATATCGGTGATGGCTCCCCGACGCAGCAGGGCCTCGCAGTAGATGTAGTCGTTCGAGCTGTTGGAGCGGGTGATCACCGTGGCGTTGATCTGCTCCAGGTTGGGGGCGCGGAAGCCCTGGGCCCAGGAGCCGCGAACGCGGAAGCCGTCGACGATGTCCCAGGCGGCGGCGACCTTGGGCTTGGCCACGTCGCCGAAGTCTGAATAGTTCTCGAAGCGGCCCGCGACCTGCACTTCCAGATTGTGAACCAGCGGGATGTTCATCTCGGGCGACACCAGGGGCGCGGCGAACTCCAGATAGGCGGAGAAGACGTCGCGCTCGCCGTAGGTGTCGGGGTTTTCCGACGAGTTGATCAGGTCGCTGTAGGTCGCGCCGGATTTGTCGGTGTAGCGGATCGTGCCGTCGATCCGGCTGTCGCGATCATCCAACTGGGTCTCGGTGCGCGCCTCGATGCCGGCCGCCATGCCGACCGGGCCGCCGGGCAGGGTGAAGAGGTCGGGACGAGAGATCTTGAAGTCCAACAGGCCCAGCTCGGTCTTGGTCTTGCGGACCATGTCGACGCGAATGGCGTCCAGAGCTTCCTGATTCGACGGGGTGGCGTCGCCGAAGCGCGGATTGGCCGGGTCGCCGCCGTTGAAGAAGTTGTAGGCGTCAGGCGTCGACTTGGCCGCCCATTCCGCCAGCCGGGTCGTCGAGATGTTGTCTGACACGTCCTTGGCGGTGGCTTCGGACCAGAGCAGGGCCGATTCCCAGTTCCAGCCGCGCCATTCGCCGCGCAGGCCGCCGAGGGCGCGGAATTGCTCGTTCGTCACCTCGACATTGATCGGCCCCATGTCGTTGAAGCGATAGCCGGTCAGGCGCACGTCCCGCTTGAACGGGTTGTAGTAGTTGGTCCCGGCGATGGTCATCACGACCGACGACAGGGTGTTGATGGGGGCCTGGCGCGCATTGGATTGCGCGTAATAGGCGCCCAGTTCGCCGAAGGCCTCGACCGCGTCGTTGATCTGATAGCGGCCGGTCAGGAAGAGGTTGAAGCGATCGACCTCGGGCACGACGGTCAGGTCTTCCTTGGCCGTGTCCGCCAGCAGGGAGGCGTCGACATTGGTCGTCCGCTTCAGGCACAGGCCGTCGGCCAGGGCGGCGGCGCATCCCGCCAGGGTGTTGGGCTGGATGGTGAAGGTCGTGAAGCTCTGACCGCCGTAGGAGGCGGCGCTGGGCAGGGTGAACTGGCCCCAGGGCGTCAGCGACGACAGGCCGTTCAAGGCCGAGCCGGTGAAGCCCGTGCCGTCGAACAGGGGCCGCTTGTCGTCAGAGGCGGTGAAGGACTGATCCAGCGTCGAGAGCTCGTCGCGGTGGTCATAGTTGAAGAAGAGCGAGACGTTGCCGCGTCCCTCGGCGATGTCCTGGCCGCCGTAGAGGGAGAAGTTGGTCTCCCACATATCCGTGCCCTCGGCGAAGCCGTACTGGGCCGAGACGGTCCAGTCGGTCATGTCGTCGCGCAGGACCGTGTTGATCACGCCGGCCACCGCGTCCGCGCCGTAGATGGCGGCGGCGCCGTCACGCAGGACTTCAAGCCGCTTCAGCCCTGACACCGGGATGGCGTTGGTGTTGTAGGTCAGGACGGGGACCAGGTGCTCGTTGGCCTGGGACGTCGGGTGACCGACGACGCGGCGGCCGTTCAGCAGCACCAGCGTGTTGCCGATGCCGAGGCTGCGCAGGTTGACCGACCCGGTGTCGCCGCGCGCCGAGTTGGAGCTGGCGGGCAGGTAGGAGGAGTTGAAGGTCACGTCGCCCATCTGCGGGATGGTGCGCAGCAGTTCGTCGCCCGAGGTGGCGGCGGCGGCCAGGATCTGCTCCTCGCCGACCACGGTGACGGGCAGGGCGGCGGTCACCTTGGCGCCGCGGATCTGCGAGCCGACCACGACGATCTCGTCGACCTGGGTGGCCTGTTCCTCGGGGGCGTCCTGAGCGACGGCGCCGGTCGTGGCGCCGAACAGGGCCGTGGTGGCCAACATGGCCGTCTTCAAGCTTCGACGAGCGAAGGCTGCACGCATGATCTGGTTATCCCCTGTGGTGGTCATCGAGCTCGGTATCCCCCCGAGGCACGAGTGGTGGCGGTCGGACTGTTGGCAGACGTGAAACGCACGCCGGGCGCCGCACATGGCAATGCGCCTGGCCCGGATGTTCTGTCTCGAGGTTGACTAGAAGCCGCCACAATCGCGCCGTCAACCGTTTAAGGTCAAATATTGCTGTTGTTCAAGATTCTGAGCAAGGTAATCACCTCAAAACGGCCTTGAGTTCGCTCTTTCGGCAATGCTATCGCTCTAAGCAGGCGTTCTTCGTCGAGCGCGGCCTGGTTCCAGGCTTCATGTTTCGATGAATTTGACGCGAATTGTGACGGGGTGGCTATGCGTTCTCACGTGAAGATTCTGGCGGTCGCCGCGGCGGCTCTGTTGGCGGCGGCGCCCGCGCTGGCGCAGGAAGCGGCGGTCCCGACCCGGCCCGCGGTCGGCAGCGGCGGCGACATCGTCAGCTATGGCCAGATCCACAGTCCAACGATCGGGCGGGGCGGCATGGTGGTGAGCCAGAGCGCCCTGGCGACTCAGGTCGGCGTCGACATCCTGAAGCAGGGCGGCAATGCCGTGGACGCGGCGGTTGCGGTCGCCTTCGCCGAGGCCGTGACCCTGCCGCGCGCGGGCAACATCGGCGGCGGCGGCTACATGATCGTGCATATGGCCGCGACGGCGGATCGCCCGGCCCAGGACATCGCCATCAACTATTACGGCACGGCGCCGCGCGCTGTGACCCCGGACTTCCTGCTGGACGACAGCGGCAAGTTCGACCGCCGCGCGCCCTCCAGCTTCCGCAATGTCTCGGTGCCCGGCACGGTCGCGGGGATGTGGGAGGCGCACAAGCGGTTCGGCGCACTGACCTGGGCCCAGGTGGTGGCGCCGTCGGTCAAGCTGGCCGAGGACGGCGTCATCCTGTCGGACGGCGAGGCGGACGCGACGGCTGGTCGCGCCACGGTTCTGGCCACCGACCCTGGCGCGCGCGAGGCCTATCTGAAGGCGGACGGCACGGCCTATCGCGCGGGCGAACTGTTCAAACAGCCGCAACTGGCCTGGAGCCTGCGTCAGGTGCAGCAGGGCGGGGCCGACGCCTTCTATCGCGGCGAACTGGCGAAGAAGATCGTCGAGGGCGTGCGGGCGCGCGGCGGGATCATGGATGCGCAGGATCTGGCCGATTACCGCGCCGACGTGACCGCGCCGATCTGGTCCACCTATCGCGATCATCGCATCGCCTACATGCCGCCGACCGCCTCGGGCGTCAGCGTGGCCGAGGGGCTGAACCTGCTGGAGCACTTCCCCATGCGCGAGCTGCGCTGGGGCAGCGTCGACAGCCTGCACCTGATCTCGGAAGCGATGAAGATCGTCTCCTCGGACCGTCGCCTGATCGGCGGCGCGCCGCAGTGGACAACGCCGGCGCAGGGACTGGCCAGCAAGGAATTCGCCGCCGAGCGGGTCAAGCTGATCCGCATGGATCGCTCGCTGGCCGCCGCCGACATCCCGGAGGGCAACCCCTATCCCTACGAGAGCCAGGACACGACCCACTATTCGGTGGCCGACGCCCACGGCAATGCGGTGTCGAACACCTATACCCTGTCCAACTCCTACGGCGCCCACGTCGCCCCGGTGGGGACGGGCATCCTGCTGAACAACTCGCTGGACAACTTCTCTTGGGGGACGCGAGGCGAGCCGAACTCGCCGGCGCCGGGCAAGCGGCTGGGCTCGACCATCACCCCGATGATCGTCTTTGACGACGACAAGCCCTGGCTGGTCACCGGCACGCCGGGCGGCGGCTACATCATCGCCACCATGGTCCAGCTGATCTCCAACGTCATCGACCACCAGTTGAACATCGCCGAGGCGGCCATGCGTCCGCGCCTGAACCAGGGCGGGGGCGACAGCCCGCTGGAACTGGAAGGCGGCTTCTCGCCCGACGTCGAACGCCTGCTGCGCGAGCGTGGCCACACGGTCCGCCCGTCCATGACAATGGGCAGCACCCAGTCCATCATGATCGAGGGCGATCGATTCCTGGGCGCGGCGGATACGCGCCGTCCCGACGCCCTGGCGCTCGGCGTCCAGTAGATCTCAGTCAACCGCGGGGGGCGGCTCATGTTGCGCACGGTTCTGCTGGCGAGCGTCGCCGGTTTGGTTGTGGCCGCCGGGACGGCGCCGGTTCTGGCGCAAACGGGAAGCCCCGCCGCCGCCGCGTCGTCAACGTTTGCCTGGCAGGACGGCCTGTTCGGCGTTAAACTGGACCGCCAGAAGGGCAAGGCGACGGTGCGTCTGCCCGCGCCGGGCGCGGACGGGGTTCTGGGCCGCTATCTCTATCAGCCGGGACTGTCGGCGGGGTTGGGCATGGACGGGGCCGGGCTGGACCGCTCCGGCCTGGGGCAGGCCCAGGTCGTGGCCTTCCGCAAGGTGGGCAATCGCGTCTTCGCCGAGTTCGAGAACACCCGGTTCCGCGCCGTGGACGCCGACCCCGATCAGGTGAACGCGGTCGCCGCCTCCTTCGCGCCGTCGGTCGTCTGGTCCGGCGAGGTGGTCGAGACGGGGGCGGACGGTTCGGTCAGCGTCGACCTGTCGGGCTTTCTGGAGCGCGACGCGGTCAACGCCGTCGGACGCCTGAAGCGGGCGCGGCTGGGCACATTCAAGGCGGCGCCGACCCTGGGCTACCTCGCCGCCGATCAGACCCTGGTCTTCCCGGACAATGTCGAGTTCCAGACGGTCCAGACCTTCACCAGCGATGAGCCGGGGCCCGAGCTGTCGCGCGTCGCGCCGGAGTCGCGCTCGGTCACCCTGGCGGTGCGCCATTCCTTCATTCGCCTGCCGGACGACGGCTTCCAGACGGTGCTGCATGACCCGCGTTCGGGCACCTCGGCCCAGGTCATGGTGACGGACTTCGCCGCTAATCTGGATCAACCGGTGGTCAGCCGTCTGGCCCGTCGTTTCCGTCTGGAGAAGACCGATCCGACCGCCGCGCGCTCGACGGTGAAGAAGCCCATCGTCTTCTACGTGGACCGCGCCGCCCCGCCCGCCATCCGTCAGGCCCTGATCGAGGGCGGCAACTGGTGGGCGCAAGCCTTTGACAAGGCGGGATACATAGACGCCTTCCGGGTCGAGCTGCTGCCTGAAGGGGCGCACCCGATGGACGCGCGCTACAACATCGTGTCGTGGGTCCACCGCGAGACGCGCGGCTGGTCGACCGGCACCAGCGTCAACGACCCGCGCACCGGCGAGATCGTGCGCGGGGTGGTGCAACTGGGCTCGCTGCGCGACCGTCAGGACAAGATGATCTTCGAGGGTCTGGTCGGCGCCGACCGCGCCGGCACGGGCGGCGAGGACGATCCCGACCGTCTGGCCTATCAGCGCCTGCGTCACCTGTCGGCGCACGAGATCGGCCATGCCCTGGGCATCGCCCACAACTTCGCCGCCTCGACCTATGAGGACCGGGCCTCGGTCATGGACTATCCGGCGCCCTGGGTGATCGCCGATGGCGAGCGTCTGGACTTCAGCCGCGCCTATACGACCGGCGTCGGCGCCTGGGACCGCTATGTGGTGGACTGGCTCTATGGCGATGCGCCGGGGCAGGACGCGGTGGCGCGTCGCGCCGGACTGGCGGCGGAGGCTCAAGGCAAGGGCTATCGCTTCGTCAACGACACCGACACCCGGCCGCTCGGCAGTCTGCAGCCCTACGCCGCCATGTGGGACAACGGGACCGACCCGGTCGCCGAGTTCGCCAATGTCATGGCGGTGCGGCGCATCGCCCTGTCGCGCTTCGGCCTGGCCAATCTGCCCGCAGGCGCGCCCGCAGCGGACCTGCGCCGCGTGATCGTGCCCATCTACCTCTATCACCGCTATCAGACCACGGCGGTCGGGCGCCAGATCGGCGGCGTGGACTATGGCTACGCCATCAGCGGCGACGGTCATGAGCGGGCCGAGGTCGTGCCTGCCGACAAGCAGCGCGCGGCGCTGGAGGCCCTGATGCAGGCGCTGTCGCCGGCCGAGCTGGACCTGCGCGACGACCTGATCGACCTGCTGTCTTCGGCCCAGTCAGGCAATCCCGACCGGCAGATGCAGATCGAGCTGTTCGAGGGCAAGACCGACGCCGTGTTCGACCCGTCATCGGCCGCGGCGGCGGCGTCCGAGGTGGTGTTCGAGACCCTTCTGGCGCCTGAGCGGCTGAACCGTCTGGTCGAACAGCAGCGTCTTGATGCAGGGCAACTGGGCCTGACCGAGGTGCTGGACCGGACCGCGACGGCAGTGGGGCCGGGGGGCGGCCTCAGTTCGCGTCAGGCCGAGCTGCGCCGCGTGACCCGGGCGCGCTACGCCGCCTATCTGGCCGCTTTGATCCAGGGCAAGGACCTGTCATCCACGGCCCAGGGCGCGGTGCGCGACAGCGCGCGCCGCTTCGGCGAGCAGTTGAAACGCTGCCGCGGCGACCGGCTGGAAACGGCCCAGTGCGCCTGGCTGGCCGATGCTCTGACCGGGCCGGTCGAGGGCCTGAAGGCGCTCAGCGAGACCCTGCCGGTCGCCCAGGCCGTGCCGCCGGGCGCCCCGATCGGCGGCGGCGAGTGGCATTGAACGACCGGCTGGCGGGGGCTTAACGCTCCCGCCAGGTCTTGCCCGTGACGCCCTCATAGTTGGTCGCGTGATAGACGCCGCGCGCCACCGCGCGGGCCAGGACGTCGGCGGCGACGTTGCCCAGTTGGGCCACTGCGACCTGACGCATGGCCGGGTTGTCGATGACCTTCTTGCCGGTGGACAGACAGAACAGAGTGTCGCCGTCGAACGGCGCGTGGGCGGGGCGGATGGCGCGCGCCATGCCGTCCTGGGCCATGATGGCCATGCGCTGAAGCTCCACGCGAGTCAGGGCGACGTCGGTGGCGATGCAGGCGATGGTGGTGTTCTCGCGCGGCTGGGGCCGGAACTTGGACAGTCCCCAGTCCTCGGCCGAGGCGTGCAGGCCGGATGAGCCGAGGCCGCCGAACTCGTCGCCGATCTCATAAGGCGCGGCCCAGAAGGTCTTGCCGCCCGGCGCCACGACCGAGCCGACGCTGTTGACCGCGACGATGGCGCCGACCGTCCAGCCGGAGGCCATGACGGCCGAGGCCGAGCCGATGCCGCCCTTCAGCGCGCCGGCCTCGGCGCCATAGCCCGCGCCGGCGGTGCCCAGGTCGAAGCGGTCGCCGGCTGCCTCGAGCGCCTGAACCGACAGGCGACGATAGGGCGGCTCCATTTCCCACTTCTTGTTGCCGCCGTTGGCCAGATCATAGAGGCAGGCGGTCGGGATGATGGGCGAGGGGGGCACGCCCGGCGCGCCGCCCATGCCGTAGCCGCGCCCGCGCATCCCCATCCAGGCGGCGACGCTGTCGGCCGAACCCAGACCGTAGACCGAGCCGCCCGACAGGATGATGGCGTCCACCTCCTGCACCAGGTTTTCGGCGCGCAGGACGTCCGTCTCGCGCCCGGCGGGGCCGCCGCCGCGCACGTCCACGGCGGCGACGGCGGGCTTTTCGGCCAGGATGACGGTGACGCCGGTGCGGACGCCTGCGTCGTGCGCCTGTCCGACCTTGATGCCCTCGACGTCGGTGATGAGGTTCAGCGGCCCGGTGCGGCCGGAGGCGCGGGCGGCGCTTTGGGCGGCGGGTTTGGCGCTGGCGGCGCCGGCGGCGGAGGCTGCGGCGCCGATCAGGGCCGAGCCGAGGACGGTTCTGCGGTTCATCCGGCGGTTTCCTTTTCCAGAGCGTGATTGCGGACCAGATCCGGCGTCGCCGCCAGAAGTTTCTGCGTATAGGGGTGCGAAGGGGCGGCGAAGACGGCGGCGGTGTCGCCCTGTTCGACGATCTTTCCGGCCTGCATGACCAGCAGGCGATCCGTCACCGTGCGCACGACGCTGAGGTCGTGGGTCACGAACAGATAGGACAGGCCGAGCCGGTCTGACAGGTCGGCCAGCAGGTCCAGCACCTGGGCCCGCACCGAAACGTCCAGCGCCGAGACCGCCTCGTCCAGACAGATGACCGAGGGCTCGGTGATCAGGGCGCGGGCGATGGCGATGCGCTGGCGCTGGCCGCCCGAGAACTCGTGCGGATAGCGGTCGGCGGCGCTGCTGCTTAGACCCACGCGCTCCAGCATTTCATCGACGCGGCGGCGGGCCTCGGCGGGGGTGGGTTTGGCGTCCAGCAGGTGGAAGTTTTCGGCCACCAGATCGCTGACCTTCCAGCGCGGGTCGAAGCTGCCGTAGGGATCCTGGAACACCACCTGGATGTCGCGGCGGATGGATTTCAGCGCGGCGCCGCGCGCGGCGGTGATGTCGCGGCCCTTGACCCGGACACGGCCGCCTTGCGGGGTTTCCAGGGCGAGGATGGCGCGCAGCAGGGTGGACTTGCCGCAGCCGCTTTCGCCGACCAGGCCGACGCTCTCGCCCGGCTGGATCGACAGGCTGACCTGATCCACGGCGCGAAAAGTGTTCGACCTGCCGAACAGGGCGGGCGCGCCGCCGTATTCGCGCACCAGACCCTCGACCTGAAGCACGGGGGCGGCGTCGGCCTGGGGGCGCCTGTGGCGCGTCGGGGTGTGGGTGGCGTTGGCCAGCAGGCGCTGGGAATAGGCGTGGGCCATGCCGGTGCGGATGCGGCTGACCGGCGCTTCCTCGACCAGTTCGCCGTCCTTCATCACCGCCACGCGGTCGGCGGTTTCGGCCACGACGGCGAGGTCGTGGGTGATGAGGATCAGGCCCATGCCGTCCTCGCGCACCAGCCGCTTCAGCAGGTCCAGAACCTGGGCCTGCGTCGTCACGTCCAGCGCCGTCGTCGCCTCGTCCGCGATCAGCAGTTTCGGCGTCAGGGCGATGGCGATGGCGATGGCCACGCGCTGCCTCTGGCCGCCCGACAACTCGTGGGGATAGCGGTTCAGGGGGAAGCGTTCGGCGGGCAGGCCGACCCGGTCCAGCACGGAACGGGCGACGCAGAGGGCTTCCTTGCGCGAGGCCTTCTTGTGCAGGCGGACCGTCTCGGCGACCTGATCGCCGATGGTCATGACGGGGTTCAGGGCCGTCATCGGCTCCTGGAAGATGATGCCCACGTCGCGGCCGCGCACCTGCTGCATCACGGCGTCGGGCGCGTTCGAGACGACCTGACCGTTCAGACGGATCTCGCCCGTCAGGGTCGCCCGCGGCGGCGTCAGGCCCAGCACGGCCAGGGAGGTCATGGACTTGCCCGAGCCGCTCTCGCCGACAAGGCCGAGGATTTCGCCGGGGGCGACGGACAGGCTGACATTCTTCAGGATCGGCGTGGAGCCGATCGACAGGCTGAGGTCGCGGATGTCGAGGACGGTCATGGTCAACGCTCCCGCCGCACGCGCGGGTCGAACAGGTCGCGCAGGCCGTCGCCGGTCAGGCTGAGACCCAGCACGGTCACGAAGATGGCCACGCCCGGCATGATGGCCAGCCAGGGCGCGAAGCCGATCATGGTCTGGGCCTCGGCCAGCATCCGGCCCCAGCTGGGCGCGGGCGGCTGGGCGCCCAGGCCGACATAGGACAGCCCGGCCTCGGCGACGATGCCGACGGCGAACTGGATCGCGGCCTGAACCACCAGCAGGCTCATCAGATTGGGCAGGATATGCTGGAGCGAGATCAGGGCCTTGGACTTGCCCGCCGTGCGGGCGGCCAGGACGTATTCGCGGGTCCACAGGCCCTGCGCCGCGCCGCGGGCGACACGGGTGAAGACGGGGATGTTGAAGACGCCGATGGCGATGATCGCATTGATCGCGCCCGGCCCCATGACAGCGGTGATCATCACGGCCAGCAGCAGGGCGGGGAAGGCGAAGATCAGGTCGTTGCCGCGCATGACCAGTTCGTCGATCCAGCCGCCGCGCGCCGCCGCGGTCAGGCCTAGCGGCGTGCCTATGCCGACACCGATGCCGACGGCGACGAAGGCCACGATGAGGGAGTTCTGCGCCCCCGCCATGATCATCGACAGCACGTCGCGGCCGAAGTGGTCGGTGCCGAACGGGTGGGCGGCGGAGGGCGCGGTCAGCTTGGCGGCGATGTCCACCGCCTCGACGTCATAGGGCGTCCAGACGAGGGCGAGGAGGGCGGTCAGCAGGACGACGGCGGTCAGCGCCGCGCCGACGATTAAGGACAGGGGCCAGCGCACGCGGGGCTTGGCGGCGGTGACGGTAGGGGCGTCGGTCATGCGCGGCGTCCCCTCAGGCGCGGATCGGCGAACAGATAGGCCAGGTCGATCAGGAAGCTGACCAGAACCACGGCGAAGACCAGCACCACCACCACGCTCTGAACCACGATCAGGTCGCGCTGGGTGATGGCCTGGAAGACCAGACGGCCGAGGCCGGGCAGGGAGAAGACGTTCTCGATGATGATGCCGCCCGCCAGCAGGAAGGGGAACTGAAGGCCGAGAATGGTCAGGACCGGGATCCAGGCGTTGCGCAGGGCGTGCCGCCACAGGGCCTGATTGACGCTCAACCCCTTGGCGCGGGCGGTGCGGACATAGTCCTCGTTCATCGTGTCGAGCAAGGCGGTGCGCAGGACGCGGGCGAGGATGGCGGCCTGCGGCGCGGCCAGCGCGACGGCGGGCAGGATGAGGGCCTTGAAGCCGGGCCAGAAGCCGGCGCTCCAGCCGGGGAAGCCGCCGGCTGAGAACCAGCCCAGGTTCACCGAGAACAGCAGGATCAGCAGCATGGCGATCCAGAAGTTGGGCAGGGCGACGCCGACCTGGGTCACGCCGATCAGGCCGGTGTCGACGGCGGTTCCCCGGCGGCTGGCGGCGGTGACGCCGATGGGCAGGGCGACCAGCAGCGACAGGACGGTGGCCATCAGGGCCAGCGGCGCCGACACCGCCAGACGTTCCGCGATCAGGCCGCCGACCGGCACCTGATAGGTGTAGCTGGTTCCGAACTGACCGGTCAGCAGGTCGCCGAGCCAGGCGAAGTAACGCTCAAAGCCCGAACCTTCGAGGCCCATCTGCTGGCGCAGGGCGTTGATGGCCTCCGGGCTGGCGTTCAGGCCCATCATGTAGCTGGCCGGATCGCCAGGCACGACCTGCAGCAGCAGGAAGATGACCACGGTCGCCGCCAGCAGGGTCAGGGCGTGGCCGCCCAGCTTCTTCAGCAGCCAGGCCGCGCCGAAGCGCCAGGCGACGAAGGCCAGCAGGGCGACGCCCGCGATCAGGCTGATCCAGCCCCAGGGCAAACCGCCGCCCGCGCGCTCGGCGCTGGCGGATGCAGCGGCGCCCGCGCCGGTCCACCAGGCGCCGGTGACGTCGTTGGCGGCGATGGGGCCGTTGATCCACAGGCCGTTCACGTCCGCCTTCCACACGCCGATGCGCGAGGACTGGAACAGGAAGCCGTTGACGGCGTCATCGGCGATGCGGCGTTGCAGGTCGCCCAGAAGGCGGTTGCGCGTCGGCTCGTCCGGGGCGGCGTTCACCTGGGCCAGCAGGGCGTCGAAGGCGGGGCTGTCGTAGCCGAAATAGTAGTCCTTGCGGCCATAGATGTCGTAGTCCATCGGCTCGACGTGCTCGACGATGGTCAGGTCGAACTGGCGGCGCTTGAACACCTGATCCAGCCACTGGGCCCATTCAAGGTTCTCGATCCTGGCGCGGATGCCCGCCTGGGCCAGCTGCGAAATCAGCACCTCGCCGCTGCGCCGGGCGTAGGGGCGGGGCGGCAGGCGCAGGGTCACGTCGATGCCGTTGGGATAGCCCGCTTCGGCCAGTAACTGACGCGCCTTGGCCGGGTCGTGCGGGGACAGGCCGGTCAGGTCGACATAGCCCGGCGCCTGACGCGAATAGTGGCTGCCGATCGGCTGGCCGAAACCGAACATGGCCCCCTGGATCAGGGCCTCGCGGTCGATGGCGTAGGACAGGGCCCGGCGCACCCGCACGTCGTTGAACGGCGCCCTGGTGTTGTTGATGCCCAGGATGACCTTGCCCTCGGATGCGCCGACGACGACGCGGAAGCGCGGGTCGCGCTGGAACTGGGCGACGTTTTCGGGCGCGGGATAGTTGGGGAAGGCGTCCACGTCGCCGGCGCTGACGGCGGCGAAGGCGGCGGTCGGGTCGCTGATGAAGCGGAAGACGACGGTGTTCAGGCGGGGCGCGGCGCCCCAGTAGCCGTCACGGCGCACCAGCGTCAGCTGACTGCCGCGCTGCCAGCTCTGCAGCTTGAACGGGCCGGTGCCGACCGGGGTGACGGCGTTGGTCGCGGCGCTCTTCGGCGAGACCATGACCGCGTCGCCCCAGGCCAGGACATAGGGCAGGGTGGCCATGGGTCGCGACAGATGGATGCGGATCGTGGCGGGATCGATGACCTCGACGCTGCGGATCGGCGCGAACAGGGCCTTCTGCGCGTTGGTCGAGCCTTCGGCCGTGATGCGGTCCAGCGAGAACTTCGCCACCGAGGCGTCGAAGGGCGAGCCGTCCGAGAAGGTGACGCCGCGCCTAAGGTGGAAGGTCCAGGTCAGGCCGTCGGGCGCAGCTTCCCACGATTCCGCAAGGGCGGGCGCAACGATCCCGGTCTGCGTCAGCCTGGTCAGGCCCTCGAAGACGTTGGCGTAGACGACTTCATCCACCGCCGCCGCCGCGCCCGAGGTCGGGTCGAGGTTGGGCGGCTCCAGCGGCAGGCCCAGGATCAGGCGGTCCCGGGCGGCGGGCGTCTGGGCGTGGGACGGGGCGCCGTGCAGGGCGAGCGAAAGGGTCAGCGTCAGGGCAAACAGCAGCCGCGCCGCCAGCCCGCGTCGCGTCCGCCCGATCACCGAAGTCCTCGCCCCTGTTCTCGTCACCTTGCCTTGATCTCCCCCTCGGCGACGCGGCCGATCTTTGTCAGCCTACGTCATGGATTTCCAATCACGCCATCGAATACGCGCGCCTCACCACGGCTGGCGCGCCAGCGAGGCGGGGCAGGCGGCCGTGGCTTCGCTAGCGGCGGCGCGGGCGGCCTCGAACTCGACCTTGGCCTTGGCGAAGTCGGCCTGGAAGACCGGGTCTGCTTTCAGCCGGGTGACGATGGTCGCGCCGACGATACGGCCCGCCTCGACGTCGCTGGGATAGTGGACGCCGCAGACCGCACGGCTTTCGCCATAGGCCAGGCCGCGGCGCAGGATCTGATCGGCGCGGTCCGGCGCCAGTTCGGCCAGCACAAGGGCCCAGGCCCAGCCCAGGGCCGAGTGGCCTGACGGATAGGAACCGCTGGCCGCCAGCCAGCTTTCCGGCGCGATGCAGGTCGGCAGGGATTCGACCACGAAGGGACGCTTGCGGAAGTAGCCCTTCTTGGCCGGCGTCTGGATCATCTCCAGATCGCCCAGCATCTTGCCCATCAGCAGGGTGAGGGTCGGCATCTTTTCGGGCTCGAACTTGAAGCCCAGGGCGCAGTCGAAAGCGCGCGGCGCGCCCGGCGTCTCAATCTCGTTATCAGCGCGGGCGATGACCCAGCGTTCGGTCCCTTCGAGTGACCGCATCTCGCGATAGGCGGCGATGTCGGCCTGTTCGCGCAGCGAGCCCTCGGCGGGCGGCGGCGGCAGGAAGTTGGCGGCGTTGGGCGTGTTCTCGGCCGTCAGATAGCCGTGCGGATGATCGCGGAAGCCGGTCCAGAAGGCAGCGGGCGCCGGCGTCTCGAGGGCGGCCGTTTGAGGCGCAACCGCGCCGGCGCAGCCGCCCAAAGCCCCGCTCAGGGCCAGAGCCAGGCTCATCGCGACGAGAGAGGAGGCGAGGCGCGGCTGGGTCATGAGGAAGCTCCGGTGGAAGGGGATCATGCGGCGACGGCGCCGGGGCGACCCGACTCCACGGTCCAGGATTTCAGGGTCGACAGGCTGGCCCTGGGATCGCGCACGTCGCTGATGACCTGATAGCGCGTGTCCATGCGGTCGGGGCGCACGTCGATCGACATATAGCCGCGCGGGCGGCTGTCGAAGAACTTGATCTGGGGATTGTTGGGCATAACGGCCATCAGGCCGTCGTAGCTGGGGCCGGTCGAGGTGATGGAGGTGCCGACGAACTCGGTGGCCACGGTGGCCGACGACGGGTCGCGGCTGTCCAGCTTCACGTCATTGGTCCAGAAGGAGTGGTAGTCGCCGCTGAGGACCACGGGATTGGACGGCTTGAGCTCGGAGAGGGCCGAAGTCAGGCGGTCGCGCGCGGCGGGGAAGCCGTCCCAGGTGTCGGTCCAGTAGCGGTTCTCCTCGGCCGGACTGCGGGCCAGACGCAGGCCCGCCATGACCAGGTTCTGGCCCAGGATGTTCCAGCGCGCCTCGGCGCGGGCCAGGCCGTCGTAGAGCCAGCGCTCCTGCTCGAAGCCGAGGAAGGTGCGCGACGGATCCATGCGGTCGGTGCAGGTCGCGTCCGTGACGATCTGGCCCTTGCCGCCGTTGGCGCCGTCGCTGCACGGCTGTTTCGAGCGGTACTGGCGGCCGTCCAGCATGAAGAACTCGGCCAGTTTGCCGTAGCGGACGCGGCGATAGATAGGCATCTGCATCGCGGCGCTCAGGCGCGTGCGGCGGATCGGCATGGCCTCGTAGAAGGCCTGATAGGCGGCGGCGCGCCGCTGCAGGAAGTCGGTCGGGGCGACGCCCGAGACCTTGGACCAGACGCCGGAATAGTCGTCCTGAACCTCGTGGTCGTCCCAAACGGCGAGGCAGGGAGCGGCGGCGTGCAGGCGCTGCAGGTTGGCGTCGGTGCGGTGCAGGGCGTAGCGGTTGCGATAGCCCGCCAGGGTCGTCGCCTCTTCCAGATTGTAGGGACGCACGACCTGATCGGCGCGGTCCGGCCCCAGGCTGTATTCATAGATGTAGTCGCCCAGGAACAGGGTCAGGTCCGGCGCCTCGTCGGCCATGTGGCCATAGGCGCTGAAATAGCCGCGCTCCCAGTGCGAGCAGGAGGCGACGGCCAGGCGCAGGCGGTCGGCCTGGGCGTTCGGGGCGGGCGTGGTCAGGGCGCGGCCGGTCGGGCTCTGCTGACCCTGGGCGGTGAAGCGGTACCAGTAGGGGCGGCCGGGGGCGAGGCCCGCGACCTCGACATGCAGGCTATGCGCCGCGTCGGCCGAAGCGGCGGTGTCGCCGGCGGCGACGATGCGGCGGAACTGGTCGTCGGCGGCGACTTCCCAGCGCACGGGAACGGCGGCGGACAGGCCGCCCAGACCGTCGGCGGCCAGGGGATCGGCGGCCAGGCGGGTCCAGATGACGAAGCCGTCGGGGGCGGGATCGCCGCTGGCGACGCCGAGCGGGAACAGATAGGCGCCGCCCGCCTGGGCCCGACCGAAGCTGAGCACGGCGGGCGCGACGACCAGGCCCGTCAGCAGGGCGCGGCGATCAAGGCGGGAGGACGGGAAACGCATGAAAACAGACGGGTCCGGGGGAAGCGGGAAAAGGCGGGGGCGAGCCGGCCGAAGCCGACCCGCCCCTTCGGGGGAGAGGGTTAGAAGTCCATCGACAGGCGCACGCCGTAGGTGCGGCCCTGGCTGGGCGAGGTGGTCGGACGGGCCGAGCCGTTGAAGCCGTTGCGGGTCTCTTCGTAGTAGGTGTTGAAGAGGTTGCGGCCCCACAGGCCCACGCGCCAGTTGGCGCCGGTCGGGGCGACGCTGAAGTTGGCGTTCCACAACCAGTAGGCGTCGATGATCGACGAGGAACTGACCGAATAGAGCTCGTCGCGATAGTTGTAGTTGGTCTCGGCGCGCAGGTCCCAGCCGGCCAAGCCCCAGTCATAGGCGATCGAGCCGCCGTAGTTCATCTTGGGGAAGGACAGGCGTTCGCCGGAACGGTCGTTCGAGATGATGACGTCCCAGGGGCCGTTGACCGGGTTGGCGGCGTCGGTCTTGGCGCCGTCGATGGCGAAGTATTCGTCATACTCGCCGGTCTTGTAGCCGATGTTCTGGCTGATGGTCAGGCCGTCCAGCGGCACCCAGGTCAGCTCGATCTCGCCGCCCATGATGTGCGACTTGGGCACGTTGGTGATCTTGCCCAGGCGGCCGGTGATCCGGTCGTATTCCAGGCCCTGAACCTGCTGGTCCTTGTAGTCGTAGTAGAAGAGGGCGCCGTTCAGACGCAGGCGGCGGTCGAACAGGTCCGACTTGATCCCGGCCTCATAGGCGATGACGATTTCCGGCTTGAAGGGGGTCGCCGAGGTGGCGTTGTAGGTGGTGAAGCCGCCCGATTTCACCCCGCGCGCCACGCTGGCGTAGAACAGGGCGTCGTCGGTCAGCTTGTATTCCAGACCCAGACGGCCGGAGACCTCGTTCAGGTCGGTGTCGTAGCTGGTCGTCGGCGGGGGCGGGTTGGGAGCCACGAAGGTGCCGCCGCTGTCCAGGGTCCGCTCCTCGGTTTCCCAGCGCAGACCGGCGATCAGGTTGAGCTTGTCGTTCACCTGATAGGAGTTGTGGGTGAAGATCCCGAAGGCCGATACCGACTGACCGTAGCCGGTGTTGATCAGGTTCGGGTTGCCTCGGAAGTTTGTGTAGAAGCCGCCGTCGATGCTTTCGTCGGCATAGTGGGCGCCGACCATCCAGCTGAGCGGGCCGTCGTCATTGGAGCTCAGACGCAGTTCCTGAGCAAAGACGTCGATGTCGTTGTAGAAGAAGACGTTCGACTCGTTGAAGCGCGTGCCGTCCCAGTCGTTGAACTCGCTGCGCGAGAAGGTCTGATAGGCGGTGATCGAGGTCAGGTCAGCCCAGCCGAGATTAGCCTTGATGCGGGCGCTGACGTCAAAGCCATCGTTGTCGCGGAAGGGCTTGGCGTTCAGGCCGACCCCGGCCACGGCCGCCATGGCCGGCGAGATGCCCCAGCCGGTGATGCGCCAGGCGGTGTCCTTGGGATAGGTCACGGCGCCGCCCGAGACCGCGTACGGGCCCAGCAGGCGGAAGCCGCGGCCATCGGACTTGTCGATCGAATAGGTGGCGGCCAGGTCGACGGTGACATCTTCGCTCGCGTCCCAGGTCAGGCGGCCGCGGAGGGCGGTCTTGTTCAGGTCGCCCAGCTTCTCGCCGGTGTCGCGGTGATACTGCCAGGCGCCGCCCTGTTCGGTGACGGCGGCCAGGCGGCCCAGCAGGTTGGGCGCGATCTGGCCCGAGACATAGCCCTCGACCTTGTAGCGGTCGAAGGTTCCGTATTCGGCGTTGAAGCCGGCGCGGAAGTCGGCCGTCGGCGCGTTGGTGATGATGTTGACGGCGCCGCCGGTGGTGTTGCGGCCATAGAGGGTGCCCTGCGGGCCGCGCAGCACCTCCATCCGGGCGATGTCGAACAGGGCGCCCTGCGTTGTCACCGTATAGGGGTGGGCCACTTCATCGACGTAGATGCCGACGGTCGAGGCGTTGTTCGAGGAGTATTCGCGCGCGCCGATGCCGCGGATACGGAACTGGGGCTGACCGCCGCCGAACTGGCTGTCGACCTCCATATTGGGGACGGCGTTCTCCAGATCGTTGACGACCGAGATGCCTTTTTCGTCCAGTTGCTCGCCGCCGATGACGCTCAGCGAGACGCCGACGTCCTGGCTGGCCTGTTCGCGGCGTTGAGCAGTAACAATGATTTCGCCAATCGTCGTTGCGTTTTGATCATTGTTATTTGAAGTGGATTGAGCGGATGCGACAGACGATGCGGCAATCGTCAGGATGCTGATGGAAGCGCTGAGCAGTAACTTGTTCATATTATCCCCCTCGTCGTCGGTGCTAGATTTATGGCGTACGACGAATGATCTGTGACAGGTGATCGATAAGCTCATCGATCTGCGCGCGGCTGATAATCAGCGGAGGCGACAGGGCGATGACATCTCCGGTCACGCGGATCAGAATTCCTTCGTCAAAGGCGGTGTGGAACACTTCCATCGCCCGGGCGCCGGGCGCGTCGGGGCGCGGCACCAGCTCGATGGCCGCCACCATGCCCAGGTTGCGGATGTCGATGACGTGCGGCAGCCCCCTCAGACTGTGCACGGCCTCTTCCCAGTAGGGAGCCAGTTCGGTCGCGCGCTGGAATAGGCCTTCGTCCTCATAGACGTCCAGCGTGGCGAGCCCGGCGGCGGCGGCCAGCGGGTGGCCCGAATAGGTGTAGCCGTGGAAGAACTCGATGCCCGGCGCGGCGGCCTGATTGACCACGGCGTCATAGATCTCGCCGCGTACGCCGACCGCGCCCATCGGCACGGCGCCGTTGGTCAGGCCCTTGGCGCAGACCAGCAGGTCGGGAATGACGCCGAGGGTTTCGGACGCCGTGGCCCCGCCGATGCGGCCGAAGCCGGTGATGACCTCGTCGAAGATCAGAAGAATGCCGTGGCGGGCGGTGATCTCGCGCAGCCGCTCCAGATAGCCGACCGGCGGGACGATGACGCCCGCCGAGCCGGACATGGGTTCGACGATGACGGCGGCGATGGTCTCGGCCCCGTGCTCGGCGATCAGGATCTCCAGTTCATCGGCCAGGTGCGCGCCCCAGGCCGGCTGGCCGCGCGAGAAGGCGGCTTCTTCCAGGTTCAGCGTGTGCGACAGGTGGTCGACGCCCGGCAAGGTCAGGAAGCCGCGTCTGTTGTTCTCCAGGCCGCCGACGGAGATGCCGCCGAAGCCGACGCCGTGGTAGCCCTTCTGCCGTCCGATCAGACGGGTGCGGTTCTCGAAGCCGCGCGCCCGCTGGCAGGCGAGGGCGATCTTCAGGGCGCTGTCGACGCCCTCCGAGCCTGAGCCGGCGAAGAAGACGTGGTTGATGTCGGCGGGGAAGAGCATCCCCAGACGGGCGGCCAGTTCGAACACCAGGGGGTGCCCCAGCTGGAAGGTCGGGGCGTAGTCGAGGACCTCGGCCTGATGCTGGATCGCCTCGACGATCGGCTTGCGGGCGTGGCCGGCGTTGACGCACCACAGACCGGCGGTGCCGTCGAGGATCGGGCGACCGTCCGGGGTGAAGTAGTGCATGTCCCTGGCCGAGGCCAACAGCCGCGGATGCGCCTTGAAGCTGCGGTTCGCGGTGAACGGCATCCAGAAGGGATCAAGGTCGTTGGCGGCCCGTGCGGTCATGCAGACATCCTTTCAGAACGCCCAGTAGTCGATGAATGTCAGGGGAAAGGAAGCCTGTTATTCGCGCGCCGTAAGTCTTTGATTTTTTGAGACTTGAACCTTGCGCGATCAGGAAATTGGGCGCCCCGATCAGGGGGCGGGCTGGAAGGCGTACGGACACCTTCCAGCCCGGCGGCGATCCTCAATACTGCAAGCTGAGGCGTGCGCCGATCGTGCGCGGCCGACCCGGCTGGGCGATGTCGGCGCTGGTGAAGAAGTTGCGCGTCAGGTCGTATTCCTGATCGAACAGATTACGCGCCCAGAAGGTGACGGACCAGTTGGCGCTCTCTGGGCCGACCGTCACGCTGGCGTTGGCCAGCCAGTAGTCCGGCACGTCGTACTTGACGCCCAGCCACGACGGGTACTCGTCACGGTAGCTGTAATTGGCCTCGGCGGTGACGGCGAAGCCGCTGACCATCCAGTCGTAGCTGATCGAACCGGCGTAGCTCCAGGCGGGGAAGAGAATCGGGTCGCCCGCCTTGTCTTCAAAGATGGCCATGTTGGCGGCACGCGACGCGGGGACGTCGAGGGCTTCGTATTCGTCGTACTCGCCCTTCTTGTAGCTGAGCGACTGGCTGATCCGCAGGCCCTGGATAGGCTTGAGCACCGCCTCCAGTTCAGCCCCCCAGATGTGGGACGAGGGCACGTTGGTGAAGCGGCCGACGGGCCCGTTGGCGCCCCAGACCGCCGACAGAACCTGCTGGTCGGTGTAGTCGTAGTAGTAGGCGGCGCCATTGAGCTGAACGGCGCGCGAGGGATCGGCCTTGAAGCCGACTTCGTAGGCCCAGAGGATTTCCGGGTTGAAGGGCTCGATGCCGCTGCGATTGCCGGTGTTGTAGGTGGTGAAGCCGCCCGACTTGGCCCCGCGGCTGGCCGAACCGTAGATCAGGATGTTGTCGGCGGGCGTGAACTCCAGCGCCGCCTTGCCGGTGAGCGGCGTCATCTTGGTGTCGACCGTGGTCGGGGGCAGGGCGGTGGCGCCGCCGAAGGCCGAGCCGAAGCCTTGAAGCTCGCGCGTTTCTTCCTCGTAGCGCAGGCCGACGATGGCCTTCCAGCGCTCGGCGAAGGCGTATTCCGCCTGACCGAACAGGCTCCAGGATTCGACCGACTGGTCATAGGTGACCTGGGCGTAGGTGCCGTAGATGTCGATGAAGTCCGAGAAGTAGCGCTCGTTCAGGTCCTGCTTGGAATAATAGAAGCCGGCCACCCAGGTCAGGGCGCTGTCGTTGTCCGAGGCCAGGCGCAGTTCCTGCGAGAGGACGTCCACATCGCTGCCGAAGAAGGTGTCGGCCTCGACCGAGGCGCTGGAATCCCAGTCGCCGTATTCGCTGCGGTCCAGGGTCTCGTAGCTGGTGATGCTGGTCAGGTTCATGCCCTTGAGCGCCAGGTTGGCGTTCAGCGACGTGCCCCAGGACGAGTTGTCGCGACCCGGCTTGTCCGTGACGTCGCGGCCGATCGAGGCTGCGAAGCGCGGCGACAGGCCCCAGCCGGTCTTGGAGTGATCCTTGTCCGCGAGAATGGTCGGGCCGGTTCCGCCGCGCGTGCGCAGGTCGCTGAGCAGGTAGAGGCCCTGGTTCTCGGACTTGTCGACGCCGCCATGGACGTCGAGCAGCAGGGACAGGCTTTCGCTCGGATCCCAGGCCAGCAGGGCGCGGGCGCCGGTGCGGTCGGCGTCGCCGAGCGATTCGCCGGTCGTGCGGTTGCGCTGCCAGGCGCCGCCCTGTTCGGTCGAGACCGCCAGACGGCCGCGCAGGCCGCCCGCCAGCGGGCCCGAGACATGGCCCTCGGCGCGGAACAGGTCGTGGCTGCCCCATTCGGTCATCAGGCCGGCCGACAACTCCTCGGTCGGGCGCTTGGTGACGAAGCTGATGGCGCCGCCCGTAGTGTTGCGGCCGTAGAGGGTGCCTTGCGGCCCGCGCAGGACCTCGACCCGGTCGATGTCGAAGATCAGGCCCTGGGTCATGACCGGGACCGGATAGGCGACCTCGTTCACATAGACGCCGACGGTGGGCGAGTTGTTCGAGGCATAGTCCTGGAAGCCGACGCCGCGCATCCGGAACTGGGCTGCGCCGCCGCCGAAGGCCGGTTCGACCTCGAGGTTGGGCGTGGCGTTCTGAAGCTGGTTGACGTTGGTGATGCCCTGCTGGACCAGGCTTTCGCCGCTGAGGACGCTCAGGGCGATGCCGACGTCCTGGGCCGCCTGCTCGCGGCGCTGGGCGGTGACAATGACTTCGTCGATCGTGGTGGCTCGGTCAGGCGGCGCCTGCTGGGCCATGGCGGTGGTGGAACACAGGGCTGCGAGCGCCCCGACGGATACGCTGACCAAAAGACGATTCATCGCCTCATCCCTCCCATGACGCCGCGCGGACCTTTCTTCAGCGGTCTCGTTGCGGCCGAGGCGGAACGACGGTTCCGCCACCCGTAATCTATCCTCGGCCTCGGGGCGTTGTGCAATGCAGCAAGCCCTGCCTGTCCCTTGGCCGCCTCCCGGTGTCACTCCACTGTCACGCACGAAGTAGCTGGCGAAACGACAAGATCGACAAGCCTGTTTCTTCAGGAGGCCAATGGGCTGAGAAGATGGGTAATTTTATTTTTCTCGCTCAGTATTCTGAGCAAGTGCAACGCGGGGTCAGAAGGTCGGCGGGGTGCAGGCGCTGATGACGACGCAGGGGACGTCGCCGACATTGCGGAAGCGGTGGGGCAGGGTGCTGGGGAAGAGGTAGCCGTCGCCGGCTTTCAGCACCCGCGACTGGCCGTCCACGGTGACTTCCAGACGGCCGGAAATGATCAGCCCGCCCTCTTCGCCCTCGTGAGAGAGCATGACGCGGCCGCTGTCCGAGCCGGGCTGATAGGTCTCGTGCAGGATCTGCAGGCTGCTGTCCTGACCCGAGCCGAGCTGGCGATAGGAGACCTCGCCGCGCGAGATGTCGGTCAGTTCGTCGTGGCGATAGAAGTGCTTGGTCGGGGTCTCGAACTCGGAGCTGAAGAACTCGCCGAGCGACACGCCGGCGGCGTCCAGCAGCCGTTTCAGCGAGCCGACCGAGGGGCTGGTGCGGCCGCTCTCGACCAGGCTGACGGTGCTGGACGGCACCCCGGCCTTACGCGCCAGCGCCCGCTGCGACAGGCCCAGCCGGTCCCGAAGCGCCCGCAGGCGCGGGCCGATGATGTTGTCGCCGTCGTCGCCGTCGCCACGCGCCATGTCGCTCATCCTCGCTTGCGGGTCAGAAGGTCATAGGCCGCGCGGGCCATGACCTTGGCCGAGTTGGTCATGTCCTCGATGCCGACCCATTCGTCGGGCTGGTGCGCCAGGTCGAGCACGCCGGGTCCATAGGCGATGCAGTCCTTCAGCTTGCCGATCCGGTCGACGTGCTTCTGGTCATAGGTGCCGGGCGAGCAGACGAACTGGGCCTTGCGTCCCAGCACGGTCTCGATGGCGGCGGCGGTGGTGCTGGCGACGGGACCGTCGCGGTCGGCCATGCTGGGCGCCACCTGGAAGAGGTCGCGCATTTCGTAGCGGAAGCCGTGGCGCTGGGCCGCCAGGCCGTCGAGGATGGCCTTCACCTCGCCCTTCACGTCCTCCAGCGTCTCCTCGATCAGGAAGCGACGGTCGATGATCATGCGGCTGGAATCGGCGACGCAGGGCGCGGGCAGGCCGTCGAAGCCCTCGGCCTGACCGCCGTGGATGGAGTTGATGTTCATGGTCGACTGACGGGCGCCCTCGGGCACGACCGGCATGTCGGAATGGCGGGCGGCCATGGCAGGGTAGAGCTTGGATTCAAACTCTTCCATCACCGCGCCCATGTGGCGGATGGCCGAGTCGCCCAGGAAGGGCATGGAGCCATGGGCGATGCGGCCCTTGGTCTCGATCTCGGCCCACCAGACCCCGCGGTGGCCGATACAGACCCGGTCCACGTTCAGCGGCTCGGGGATGATGACGTGGTTGACGCGCGGCTCGGAGAACCAGCCGCGTTCGGCCAGATAGGCGACGCCGCCGTAGCCGCCCGATTCCTCGTCCACCGTGCCGGAGATCTCCAGCGCGCCGGGCAGCGGCAGGCCGGAATCGATCAGGGCCTCGACCGCGATGATGGAGGCGGCCAGGCCGCCCTTCATGTCGCAGGCACCCCGGCCATAGACACGGCCGTCCTTCACCTCGCCGCCGAACGGATCGACGGTCCAGCCGGAGCCGACCTCGACCACGTCGATGTGGCTGTTGAAGTGGACGCAAGGACCCGGTTCAGACCCGGTCCAGCGGGCGATGACATTGGTGCGCGGATACTGGTCGCTGTCGCCCGGCGAGCCTTCGCCGCGCACATACTCGACGGTGAAGCCGCGCTTCTTCAGTCGCTCGCCGATGTATTCGGCGCAGGGGCGATAGGCCTCGCCCGGTGGGTTGACGGTGGGAAAGCGGATCAGGTCCTGGGTCAGGGCGACCAGTTCGTCGGTGCGGCCGTCGATCAGGTCCATGACGGTCTGCAAGGTGGGGGCGCTCATTGGTCGATCCTCACGCGAACTGGGCGTCCAGCGCGGCCAGAACCGCGTCGGTCATCTGAAGGGTGGAGACGGGGGCGACGCCGGCTTCCGCGATGTCGGGGGTGCGGACGCCGCTGGACACGACCTGACGCACGGCGCGCTCCAGCTTGTCCGCCAGGTCCGCCCGATCGAAGGACCAGCGCAAGCACAGGGCGAAGGACAGGATGGCGGCGATGGGATTGGCGACGCCCTGGCCCGCGATGTCAGGGGCCGAGCCGTGGATCGGCTCGTACAGGCCCCGGCTGCGCCCGCCTTGTCCAAGCCCGGACAGGGAGGCCGAGGGCAGCAGGCCCAGCGAACCCGTCAGGGCCGCCGCCGCGTCGGACAGGATGTCGCCGAACAGGTTGTCGGTGACGATGACGTCGAACTGGTCAGGCCGCCGGACCAGCTGCATGGCGCAGTTGTCGGCGTACATGTGCGACAGCTCGACGTCGGGATAGTCGGCGGCGACCTCGGTCGCCACGGCGCGCCACAGGGCGCCGGTTTCCATGACATTGGCCTTGTCCACCGAGCAGAGGCGGCGCTGGCGGGTGCGGGCCAGCTCAAACGCAGTGCGGCAGACGCGGGCGATCTCGGCCTCGGTATAGGCCTGGGTGTCGTAGGCGCGGCGCTGGCCGTCGGGGGCGATCTCATTGGCGCGCGGCAGGCTGAAATAGACCCCCGCCGTCGCCTCGCGCACGATCAGGATGTCGAGGCCCCGGATCAGCTCGGGCTTCAGCGCCGAGGCGTCCAGCAACTCGTCGAAGCAGACGGCGGGGCGCAGGTTGGCGTAGAGGTCCAGCGCCTGACGCAGGCGCAGTATGCCCATCTCGGGCCGCTGGGCGCGGGGCAGGTGGTCCCACTTCGGCCCGCCGACGGCGCCGAACAGGACGGCGTCGGAGACCAGGGCCTGATCCACCACATCCTCGGCGACGGGGGCGCCGACGGCGTCGATGCTGGCGCCGCCCGCCAGGCCCTCGCTCAGCTCAATTCGCAGCCCGGCGTTCCGGGCCCAGTCGACGACGCGCAGGGTCTCGCGGATGATCTCGGGTCCGATGCCGTCGCCGGGCAGGACCAGAAGCTTGAACAGGCGGTCAGATGCAGCGGCCACCGTCGACCTCCAGCGCCACGCCCGTGATCATCGAGGCGTCGTCCGAACAGAGGAAGGCGGCGGCGGCGCCCATGTCCTCGGGCGTCGAGAAACGGCCGATGGGGATGGAGGCCAGGAACCTGGCCCGCACTTCGGGCGTGTCCGCGCCCATGAAGGTCTTCAGCAGGGGGGTGTCGCCCGCCACCGGGTTCAGCGCGTTCACCCGCAGCTGGAAGGGCGCCAGCTCGACCGCCATGGCCCGCGTCGCCGTGATGACCCAGCCCTTGGAGGCGTTGTACCAGGTCAGGTTCGGCCGGGGGCTGACCCCGCCGGTCGAGGCGATATTGAGGATGGCGCCGCACCCCTGGGCCTTCATCGCCGGAACGAAGGCTTTCGACATCAGATAGATGGCGCGCATGTTGACGCTGGCGATGCGGTCGAAGGCTTCATCCGACAGTTCGTCCAGCGGCTGGGGCGTGTGGCCGACCCCGGCATTGTTGACCACGATGTCGACCCCGCCCAGCAGGCGGTTGGCGGTCTCGGCCAGGGCGGTGACGTCGGCGTTGCTGGATACATCCACCTGCACGCCCAGTGCTTCGTCGCCCAGTTCAGCGGCCAGGGCGCGAGCGGCGTCCCCGTTCAGGTCGGCGACGATGACGCGGGCGCCTTCCTCGGCGAAGCGGCGCGCGATTCCGGCGCCGAAGCCGGAGGCTCCGCCCGTGACGATCGCTCGCTTGCCCTCCAGCCGCTTCGATCTGTTCCCCTCCAAGACGCTACTCCCTGCTATCCGTGATGAGCCGCGACGGTCTTCAGGGTGGTGAAGGCGTAGAGCGCCTCGAACCCCTTCTCGCGACCGTGGCCCGATTTTCCGACGCCGCCGAAGGGCAGTTCGACCCCGCCCGCTGCGCCGTAGTTGTTGATGAAGACCTGTCCGGCCCGCAGCCGTTTCGCCAGCCGCATCTGCCGCCCGCCGTCGGCGGTCCAGACGCCCGCGACGAGGCCGTAGTCGGTGCCGTTGGCGATGGCGACCGCCTCGTCTTCCGTCTCGAACGGGATGACGACGACGGCGGGGCCGAAGATTTCCTGCTGCGCCAGCGGGTGGTCGGGCGCGACGTTTGCGAACAGAGTGGGCGCGACATAGGCGCCGCCCTCGGGCAGGTCGGCCAGGGTCGCCTGCGCCACGATCAGGCCGTCGGCGCGGCCCTTTTCGATGAAGCTGTCGACCATGGCCTGCTGCTTCTTCGACACCAGCGGGCCGACATCGCGGTCGTCCATTGCGGGGCCGACGGTCAGGGCGTCGAAGCGCTTGGCCATGCGGCGCACGACTTCATCATAGACGCCGCGCTGGACCAGGACGCGCGACCCGGCCGAGCAGGTCTGGCCTGCGTTCTGGACGCCCGCGTTGACGAGGAAGGGCAGGGCCTTGTCCAGATCGGCGTCGTCGAAGACCAACTGGGGCGACTTGCCGCCCAGCTCCAGCGTCACGGGCACGGCGTTGAGGGCCGCCGCCTGCTGGATGGCCACGCCCACCCCGGTCGAGCCGGTGAAGGACAGGTGGTTGATCCCCGGATGGGCGGCCAGCGCCGCGCCCGCTTCTGCGCCCGTGCCGGTCACGACGTTCAGCGCGCCTGCAGGCAGACCACAGTCGGCGGCCACATGGGCGAAGGCGAGGGCGGTCAGAGAGGCTTGCTCGGCAGGCTTCAGCACTACGGCGTTGCCGACGCACAGGGCGGCCACGACCGAGCGGCCGATGATCTGCATCGGGTAGTTCCACGGGATGATGTGGCCCGTCACGCCGTGCGGCTCGCGCAGGGTGTAGACGGTGTAGCCGTCCTGGAAGGGAATGGTCTCGCCGTGCAGCTTGTCTGCCGCGCCTGCGTAGAACTCGAGGTAGCGGGCCAGGGCGATCACGTCGTTGCGGGCCTGCTTCAGCGGCTTGCCGACGTCCAGCGCCTCAAGCTCGGCCAGCAGGTCGATGCGGGCTTCGACCTCGCGCCCGATGCGGGCCAGGATGCGGCCGCGTTCAACCGCCGTCATGCGGCCCCAGTTTCCGTTGAAGGCGGCGCGGGCGGCCTCGACGGCGGCGTCCACGTCCTCTGATCGGCCTGCGGCCAGCGTTCCCAGGGATTCGCCGTTCGAAGGATTTTCGATCGGCAGAACGCCGCCGCCGACCGGCGCGCGCCAATGGCCGCCGATGAAGACCTGATCGGTAGGAAAGGGCGCGACCATCAAGCTCTGCTCATCTTCATCGCTCGCCGCCGCGAACGTTCGAAAGCCAGTGGGCCTGATTATGGATTATGCAACAAGCCCTTTTTGATCTGGTTGCAAGTGCCTGATTTTGCGTTCGACGTGATCGGAATTCTGATCGAAATGCGCACAGGTGATCATCATCGAGCGGATCGACGACGGCGCCGGTTGAGGGGCTCGACGCTGCGCGACGGCAAAGCTAGGCTTTCTTGATGAAGCCTTCGTCGCTGCAGGAAGTCCTGCTCATCGTCATCCTGGTCATAGGCGCTATCGGCGCCGTGCTGTCCGCCCTGGCGGTGCTCGTGGCGTTCGGCGTCAGCCTCTATGCGGCCATCGTCGGCTGACAGGGGCATGGCGATCGCAGGGACGCTGCCCCGAAGGGCGACTGCTTTGATCAAAGGCCGGTGGCGGAGAGGGTGTCGGATTCCGGGCCTTTTCAGCCCTATTCACCGTTGTTCAGAGGTAGGTTGAACCCAGGTGTGGCTTGAGTTTGGTCGCTTCAGGACGTTGCATATTGTTGCACTCAAGCGCAGATTTTTTGATGGGTGAGTTGATGGGTTTTATGATGGGTTGTTGGATGGGTGGAAAATGCCCCGGAAAGCAGATGAATTAGGACCATTGGCGGTGTCGCGGCTAAGCGAACCTGGCCTGCATTTTGTTGGCGGGGTAGCGGGGCTAGCCCTGCAAGTGCTGTCAAGCGGCGGGCGAAGCTGGATCTTGCGCGCAACCATGGGCAAGCGGAGGAGAGACCTGGGTCTCGGGGGCTATCCCGATGTGACGCTGGCGCGAGCGCGAGAGGCCGCCCGCGACGCGCGGGAGCAGATCCGGCGCGGTATTGATCCAGTCGAAGCAGGTCGTGAGGCGCGCCGAGCGGTGAGAACGCCCGCCGTCGTTGCGATCTCGTTCCGCAAGGCCGCAGAGGCCTATATGGCGGCGCATGAGGCTAGCTGGAAGAATCCCAAACACAGGGCGCAGTGGGCGGCCACGCTTGAAACCTATGTCTATCCGGTGATCGGCGACCTGGGCGTGGAGGAAGTCGCTCTTCCTCATGTGATGCGAATTCTGGAGCCCATCTGGACGATCAAGACCGAGACCGCGAGCCGCCTTCGCGGGCGTGTGGAAATGGTGCTCGATTGGGCCGCGGCGCGCGAATACCGATCTGGTCCCAACCCCGCACGTTGGCGGGGGCATCTGGACAAACTCCTCGCCAAGCCATCCCGGGTCGCGAAGGTTGTTCACCACAAGGCCTTGGGCATCGACCAAATGCCTGCCTTCATGGCCAGGCTTGCTGAAGAAAAAGGGACAGGCGCGCGGGCGCTTGAGTTCACCATTCTCACCGCAGCGCGCTCGGGCGAAGTGCGGGGCGCCAGATGGTCCGAGATCGATCTTCCGGCCGCCCTGTGGGTCGTGCCGGGTGAGCGGATGAAGGCGGGGCGGCCGCATCGTGTGCCGCTTTCGTCAGGCGCGCTCGCGCTTCTCGCTGCGACGCGCCGGAATCCGGACATTGATCTGGTCTTCGCCAATATCGATGGCGAGGCGCTCTCGAACATGACCCTTGCTTCCGTGCTTCGCCGCATGAAGGTCGAGGCCGTGCCGCACGGCTTCCGGTCGACGTTCAGGGATTGGGTGTCGGAGAAGACCGCGCATCCTCAAGAAGCTGCCGAGATGGCGTTGGCGCACACAGTGAGCAGCAAGGTTGAGGCGGCCTATCGTCGTGGAGACATGATGGCGAAGCGATTTCGGCTGATGGAGGACTGGGCGGAGTTCTGCCTGGGTTAGCCCTGCGGCTAGCCTTCGCGCCTGTGTTTCCTTGTGGTTGTTCAGGTATCAATCGCAGTCGCCTGGGAACTGCCTGGACCCTGAATGAGGGGTGAGGGGGCGATGATCCACCCGGCTCCGGACGGCCTCGATGAGGGGGCGATCTAGCTTGAGCCGAGCTCTTCGATGACAGGACACCGGATTTGCCTGCCGTCGCCACAGTCGGCGACGGTCTGCCTCAACAGAGCTTGAAGCCGGAGCAGGTCGGCGATCTTGGCTTCGATGCTTACAAGGTGGTCCTGAGCCATGTCGCGCACTTCGCTGCAGGATTGGACCGTCGGCTCGCTTAGAGCGATCAGCCGCCGAATGGCGTCTATGCCGAACCCGAGTTCGCGTGATCGGCGGATGAATCTCAGTCGCTGGGCGTGTTCAGGCTCGTAACACCGATGTCCGCCGGGGGTTCGGGCCGGCGCAGGCATCAGTCCGATACGTTCATAGTAGCGCACGGTCTCCAGGTTCACCCCGGCGCTGAGCGCGAGGCGCCCGATGGTCAAATTCTGTCTCGACACGCTCTTGATCCCGTAGTGGCTACGGGTTGTAGCCTGTATCAGAAGTCAGACAGGATAGCCCATGGCGACCGACCCAAACCGCACCCGCATTCCAGAAGTCGCCGTCAGCGCCTCAGCGGCGGTCGGCGGGTTCGCTTCCCTTCTTGCATGGGCGGCCTGCTGCGTCCTGCCGTTGGTGCTGTCGATTGCAGGCGTATCCTTCGCGGGCGTCACCGTGTTCGCCGGCGCGCGCCATTGGTTGACCCCGATCGCCGCCGTGGTTCTGGCCGCCGGGTGGCTGCTGCACTGGCGCCGCTCTCGGATGTGCCGACGCGATACGGCCTGCGGACGACCTTCACCGCTGGCCTTCTGGCTGCTTGTCATCGCCACGCTGCTGATCGTGCTTTCTCTCGCCTGGGAGCCCTTTGTCGAGCCCTGGCTCCTGCCTCAACTGGCGGCCGTCAAATGAAGGCGCCCGTCCTGCTCCAGTCCACGCTGACCTGTCCGCATTGCGGCCATGTCGCGACCGAGACCATGCCCACCGACGCCTGCATCTGGTTCTACGACTGCCTCGGCTGCGGCGTGAAGCTGAAGCCCTTGCCCGGCGATTGCTGCGTCTTCTGTTCCTATGCCGACGTGCCCTGTCCGCCGATCCAGGAGGATGGCAAGGGCTGCTGGGGCTAGCGATAGTACGCATCTGGACCGAAGCCCCGCGTCGCCAAACCTGGTGAACGCGGGCGTTCCGTTTCTTCGTTGATCGCCAGTTTGCCTTTGGCGTTGAGCCGGCCTGAACGCGACGGCGGGCAGGTCATTGGCCGCGTCGATCGGCACGCCCGACGCCTTCACTCGGAATATCGGGCCACCAGTTGACTGGCATGGGCACGGGTCAAGGCGGTTGTCTTGGACGGTAGCAAACAGAGCCTAGTGTCTGTCGTGCAAGCATCCGCTATGGTCACCTAGGACCTCAATCACGCGGCAGTTTGCAGCCGAATCCTGGGCGCATTCCGTCATGCGCGCGACCTCGGTCCGCAAAGCGGTGAGCCGCGCGATCTTGTGGTCGATATCGGCGAGGTGGGACCGGGCGATGCTGTCGGCTGATAGACAGGGGCGGCTCGGGTCTCCTGCCAGCGCCAGAAGTTCACGGATCGGTTCGATCTCGAAGCCGAGTTCGCGCGCGTGTCGAATGAACCGCAGGCGTCGCAGATCATCGGCATCATAGAGGCGCCGGTTTCCTTCCGAGCGAGGCGGCGCCGGCAGGAGCTGAATCTGTTCATAGTAGCGGATCGTCGGCGCCTTGATCCCGCTCGCTTTGGACGCCTGGCCTATCGTCACGCCCTGGCTCATTTTATCGCTTGCTCCTCTAGTCGCTAGAGGAAGTAGCGTCGCCCGGCGTTCGAAACAAGGAGCTCTCATGCCGCCGGAAACTCTGGAAACCCGATATCGCGTGACCGGAATGGATTGCGCAGGCTGCGGCTCCAAGGTCGATACGGCGGTCCGGAAACTGCCGGGCGTCACAGATGTCGCGGTGGCCGTCTCTTCAGGCCTGCTGAAGGTCACACACGACGCCGATTTCGCAGGTGAGGGCGTGCTTCGCCAGATCCGCAATCTGGGCTACGGCGTGGAGGTCCTCATTCCGCTGGAACCTTCGGCGGGTTCGGAGATCACCTCATCGAGGCTGAAGGGCCCCTGGTGGTGGACCCGAAAGGCCAAGCTGACGGCGGCCTGCGGCGTCGCCCTGATCGCAGCCTATGTCTTGGGCTACCTGTTCCCCGCCGTCGAACGCGAGGCCTTTCTGGTCGCCCTGGCGGTCGGTCTTGTCCCGGTCGGCTGGCGTGCGATCACCGCCGCCCGGTTCGGGTCGCCGTTCTCGATCGAGATGCTGATGACGATCGCTGCGGTCGGGGCCGTGTTCATCGGGGCTCAGGAAGAGGCGGCGGTCGTCGTCCTTCTCTTCCTGGTCGGTGAAATGCTGGAGGGCGTCGCTGCAGGCCGTGCTCGCAAGAGCATCCAGGGGTTGACCGACCTGGTCCCCAAGACCGCCCTTGTCGAGGTCAATGGTCAGGTCAGCGAAGTTCCGGCTGAAGGCCTGGCGGTCGGCGTTGTCATCCTGGTGAGGCCCGGCGACCGCGTACCGGCGGATGGGGACATCGTTGAAGGCGAAGGCGAAATCGATGAAGCCCCGGTGACGGGGGAGAGCGTTCCCAAGCGGAAAATGGTCGGCGACCCTGTCTACGCCGGGACCATCAATGTAGGCGGCGTCCTGCGCGTCAGGGTCACCGCGGCCGCCGCCGACAACACCATTGCGCGGGTCGTGCGTCTGGTGGAGGAGGCGCAGGAATCCAAGTCGCCGACCGAGCGTTTCATCGACCGCTTCTCGAAGATCTATACGCCCCTGGTTCTCGTCGTCGGCGCCCTGGTCGCGACCGTGCCGCCGCTCGTGTTCGGGGCAGGGTGGGGCGAATGGATTTACAAGGGCCTGGCGATCCTGCTGATCGGCTGTCCCTGTTCCCTGGTGATCTCGACGCCGGCGGCCATCGCTGCAGGTTTGTCCGCCGGCGCACGGCGGGGGCTGCTGATGAAGGGCGGGGCCGTGCTCGAAACCCTCGGCAAGATCACCGCCGTCGCCTTCGACAAGACGGGAACGCTGACGTCCGGCAAGCCGCTGGTGACCGACATCGTGGCCGGCGCACGTCCGGAAGCCGAGATGCTCGCGCTGGCGGCGGCGCTGGAAACCGGATCGAGCCACCCCCTGGCCGTGGCCATACTCAATCGCGCCAAGGCCGAGGGCGTGTCCATCCTGCCCGCTTCGGCGGCCCGGGCGATCGCGGGGGAGGGCGTGGAAGGGACCGTGGGGGGCGAAGAGGTCTTCCTGGGCTCGCCTCAGGCCGCCGCGCGGCGGACTTTGCTCTCTGCGTCTCAGGATGAGGCGGTCGCGCGCTTCAATGCGCAGGGCAAGACCGTTTCGGTCGTCGTGATCGACGGCCGGGTCGTGGGCTTCCTGGCCATAAGGGACGAGGCGCGGTCCGACGCAGCGGCGGGCTTGGCTCGTCTGAAGGCCATGGGGGTTCGCTCTGTCATGCTGACGGGGGACAACCAGCGCACCGCCGAGGCGGTCGCCAGCGGCCTCGGCGTCGAAGCGCGCGCGGAACTGCTGCCGCAGGACAAGCAGAGGATCGTCAAGGAACTCCAGGCCCAAGGTCTTGTCGTCGCCAAGGTCGGCGACGGCATCAATGACGCGCCAGCACTCGCCGCCGCCGACATCGGCATCGCCATGGGCGGCGGCGCCGACGTGGCTCTTGAGACGGCTGACGCGGCGGTGCTGCACGGTCGGGTCCAGGACATTCCCGACATGATCGTCCTGTCGAACGGGGTGATGGGCAACATCCGTCAGAACATCACCATCTCCCTGGGCCTGAAGGCCGTCTTCCTGGTCACGACCTTGATCGGCGTCACCGGTCTGTGGCCGGCTATCCTCGCCGATACCGGGGCGACCGTGCTGGTGACCGCCAACGCCATGCGTTTGCTGCGATGGAAGCCGAGGTGACCCGCGACGTTTCACGTCCGTCGACGATCGGTCCTGAAACAAGGCTGGGCTTGCGGCGTTTGATGCCTCGTTCTCGTTTGCCGCTCGCCTGCGTTGTGCTAGGAAGTGATCATGTTTGAATGGTCGAACAGGACACTTCTGGCGGGGGCGCTTCTTGCGCTCATCATCGTCGTGTTCGGTTTCCTGCCGGCCGCGGAGGCGGCGACCTGCGCGCCGGAAGCCCAGGCTGATGCCGCGGCCTCATCCTTTTCGGCCTCGCCCGAGCAGAACCAGGAACAGGGCAAGGGCGGCGACCTAAAACACGGCGGCTGCGCCCATGGTCACTGTCACCACGGCTCAACCGGCATACAGCCTTTGTCGATCGCTGTTCCGGCCAAGCTGGACAAGACTGGCGGCCCCAAGGCGCCGAAGTGCGACCAGATGGCGTCCCGAACGCCGGCCGGCCCGGACCGCCCACCCAGAGTCTGACTCGAATGCCGCGCCTTCGTGCGCCCATCCGTCAGAAATCTGGGAAATGAACCATGTCTTCCTCACATCGTCGGTCGCCGCTCCTGGCGGCCGGCTGCGCCGTGGTCGCCGTAGCGACAGCGGCCGCTGCACCTGCCTGGGCTGATCCTGCGCCAAGCTATGAAACCCTGCTCGGACGCATCGGCCAGACGCCGGTCAACGTCGAGGCCGGCGCCTTGCTCGACGCCGCCGAGGCGCGCGTTCGTCAGGCGCGCGTGCGCCCCAATCCTCAACTCGGCCTGAGCGTCGACGGCGTCCTGGGGAGCGGTCCCTATGACGGCTACAGCAATGCCGAGACCAGCCTGGCTGTGACCCAGGACCTTGAACTCTGGGGGCGTCGCAGCGCCAGGGTGGAGGTCGCGCGCGGGGAAGCCGGCGCAGCCGCTCTTCGCCGCGATCTCGCCGGCGTAGACGCTGCGGGTCGGCTGGCGCTGGTTTACGCCGAGGCCGAGGCGGCTGATCGTCGATTTCAACTGGCCAAGGAGGCCTTGACCATCACCCTGGCCGACGCTCGCGCCGCCCTGTTGCTGGTGGAAGAGGGGCGAGAACCCCTGTTGCGCGGCATTCAGGCGGAAACCGAGGCGGCCTCGGCGCGTGCTTCGCAAGACGAGGCCGGCGCTGAACGCGAGGCCGCTTTCGCGCGGTTGACGGCGACGGCGATGTTGCCGACGGCCGTCACCTCCATCGACGCAGGCGTTCTGGATCGCACGCCATCGGCGTCGGAGCCCTCCGGATCGATTTCGCCCGTCGTGCGCGTGGCGGAAGCGGAGCGCGACACGGCCGAACGGCGTATCCGGGTGGAGCGGATCAATGCTCGTCCCAACGTCAGCGCTTCGGTCGGGGTGAGGCGCTACGAAGCCGAAGACGCCACCGCATTGACGTTCGGCGTCAGCATGCCCCTGCCGCTGTTCGATCGAAATCGGGGCAATATCCAGGCGGCCCAGGCTGAGTTCCGGGCGGCGGAAGCCCGTCTCGACGGCGCTCGCCTCGAAGAAGCCGCCGATCGAAGCGCGGCTCTGGCGCGCCTCAACGCCTCCGTCAGTCGCGTGGGAGCGACGGACGCCGGCGTGACCTCGGCCGAGGAGGCCTATCGCCTTTCTCGGCTGGGTTTCGAAGCCGGACGCATCTCCCAGCTTGAACTGCGCGCATCCCGCGCCGCCCTGATCTCCGCCCGCACCGCCGCCGTTGACGCCCGCCTCGCGCGCGTCCGTGCGGAAATCGACCTCGCGCGCCTGCAAGGCCGCATCCCGTTTGGAGCCGCCCTGTGAACACCCTGATCAAGACCAGAAAGACCTGGCTGATGGCCGGCGCCGCCGTTGCGGTCATCGTCATCGGCGGCGCGGCCTTCCTCATGACCCGCGACGGGCCTGCGCCCTCGCCGGCGGTTGAGGCGCCCGCAGAAGCCGGCCATGAAGGCGAAGCCGCGGGCGAAGCGGAGGAGGGCGTTATCAACCTGACCCCTGCGCAGATCGAAGCTTCAGGCATCACTGTTATGGCGGTCGGGCGCGGTGGAGGCGGGGAGACCCGCCTTGCCGGCCGTGTTGAACCCATGATCGATGCGCGCGCCGCCGTGGCCGCTTCAGTGGGCGGCCGGGTCGAGCGGGTTCTGGTGGCGCCGGGCCAGTCGGTACGCGCCGGCCAGGCCCTGGCGGTGCTGGTCAGCGGCGACGCCGCCACCTTCCGCGCCGACGCCGACGCCGCCGCTGCGGCGGCTGACGCGGCGCGGCGCGCCTATCAGAGGAACGACAGCCTGGCGTCCCAGGGCGTGGTGGCGCGCCAGGAGGTCGAAACCTCGCGCGCCCAATCGCTCAGCGCCGACGCCGCGGCCCGGGCCGCGCGCGCCCGCGCCTCTGCTGCAGGCGGGCCCAATGCCTCGGGGCGGATCAGCGTCTCCAGCCCGATCTCGGGCGTGGTGACTTCGGTTCTGGTCGGTCCGGGCGGGTTCGCGCCTCAGGGCGGCGTGGTCGCCGAGGTCACCAACCCGGCGCGTGTGGAACTGGTGTTCAATGCGCCGCCGGCCCTGGCCGCCCAGGTTCGGGCGGGATCGTCGTTGCGTGTTCAAGGTCCTGCCGGTGAATTCGATGCGATCGTCACGGGCGTAGCCGCGGGCGGCGCCGGCGAGAGCGGTGCGACGGTCATTCGCGCCCGGCCGGCCGGCGGAGCCTTGCCGCCGGCCGGTTCGCCGGTCAGCGGCGCCCTGGTGACGGGCGGCGAAGCCGACGGCGTGACCGTTCCTACCGAGGCCGTCCAGACGGTCGATGGCGGTACTGTCGTCTTCGTCCAGGTTGAAGGCGGCTTCCGCGCCGTTCCGGTCATGGTCGGCCGCCAGGCCGGCGGCCGGACGGAGATCGTGCGGGGCCTGACCGGCGCCGAACGCATCGCCGGGGCCAAGGCCTTCCTGCTCAAGGCGGAGCTCGCCAAGGGCGAAGCCGAGCACGGCCACTAGGAGCGACGGAATATGTTTAAAGCTCTTATCGAAGCGTCCGTCCGTTTTCGCTGGTTCGTCGTCCTGGCCGTGGCGCTCGTCGCCGCGCTTGGCCTGTTCGAACTGACCAAACTGCCGATCGACGCCGTTCCCGACATCACCAATCGACAGGTCCAGATCACGACCGTCGCCCCGGCGCTGGCGCCCGAGCAGATCGAACGCCAGGTCACCTATCCGCTTGAGACGGCCATGGCCGGCATTCCGGGACTGCAGAGCACCCGCTCCCTGTCCCGCAACGGCTTCAGCCAGATCACCGTCGTCTTCACCGACCAGACCGACATCTATTTCGCCCGCCAGCAGGTGGCCGAGCGGATGCGGCAGGCGTCGGAGAAGCTGCCCGAAGGCGTCGAGCCCAATCTGTCGGCCATCACGACCGGCCTGGGCGAGGTGCTGATGTGGACGGTCGACTATGTCCCCTTCAGCCCCAAGACCACGGTCGCCAACGGCAAGCCCGGCTGGCAGGCCGACGGATCCTATCTGACGCCGGAAGGCGAGCGGCTGACCACGCCGCAGCAGCGCGCCACCTATCTGCGCACGGTTCAGGACTGGATCATCGCCCCGCAGATGCGCACGGCGCCCGGCCTGGCCGGGGTCGACGTCAACGGCGGCTATGTAAAGGAATATGCCGTCCGGCCTGACGCCGCCGCCCTGACCCGCTACGGCCTGGGCATGAATGATCTGGTGCAGGCGCTGGACCGGGCCAACACCCAGGCGGGCGCCGGCTATGTCCAGCGGGCAGGCGAGGCCCTGGTGGTCCGCACCGACGCCCTGGCCACGACGGTCGAGGACCTGGCCCAGGCGCCGGTCGTCAATCGCGGCGGTCTGGTGGTTCGTGTCGCCGATGTGGCGACGGTCGAGATCGGCCAGGCGCCGCGCCTCGGCGGGGCCAGCCGCGACGGGCATGAGGCGGTGCTGGGCACCGCCCTGATGCTGGCCGGCGAGAACAGCCGAACCGTGGCTCAGGCCGCGGCCGAGCGGCTGGAACAGGTGGCGGCCACCTTGCCGCCCAGCGTGGTCGCCGCGCCGGTGCTGAACCGCAGCGATCTGGTCAACTCGACCATTTCGACCGTGGCGCGCAACCTGATCGAAGGCGCCCTGTTCGTCATCGTCGTCCTGTTCCTGCTGCTCGGAAACTTCCGGGCGGCGGCGATCACGGCCCTGATGATCCCGCTGTCTTTCCTGTTCGCCGTCATTGGCATGAACCGGTTCGGCATCAGCGGAAACCTGATGAGCCTGGGCGCGCTCGACTTCGGCCTGATGGTCGACGGCGGCGTGGTGGTGATCGAAAACACCCTGCTGATGCTGACCCAGCGGCGGGGCGAACTGGGGCGGATGCTGACCCGTCACGAACGTCTCGGCGTGGCCATGCAGGCGGCGCGCCAGATGGTCAAACCGGCCGCCTTCGGCCAGCTGATCATCCTCCTGGTCTTCACGCCGCTGCTGATGCTGGAAGGGGTGGAGGGCAAGACCTTCGTGCCCATGGGGGCGACGGTCATGCTGGCCCTGGTCGGCGCCTTCATCTTCTCCTTCACCTTCGTGCCGGCGATGACGGCTCTCCTGGTGAGGGATCCCAAGACCGTCCATCTGGGACCGGACGGCAAGGCCGAGGAGCATGAGACCCGCATCCTGCGATTTGCTCGTCGGTGGATCCAGCCGGCCATCGGCGCGGCCGTCGCTCGTCCCAAGGTGGTCCTGATCGCCGCCCTGGCGATGCTGGGCGTGGGGGCCGTCTCCTTCATGAGCCTGGGCCGGGAGTTCATCCCGACCCTGGACGAGGGCGATATCGCCATGCAGTCGCTGCGCGTGCCTTCCGCCTCTTTGGAGCAATCCCTGGCCATGCAGATGGCCCTTGAACGCGCCATCAAGGCTCAGCCCGAGGTGGAGACCATGTTCTCCAGGACGGGCACGGCCGAGGCCGCTGTCGACCCCATGCCCGCCAACATCTCGGACGCGGTCATCATCCTCAAGGATCGCAAGGACTGGCCGAATCCCAAGCTGTCGAAGGAAGACCTGATCGCCCGGATTGAAGATGTCGCCAGCCAGCAGATCGGCAACAGCTTCGAGTTCAGCCAGCCGATCGAACTACGCTTCAACGAACTGATCTCGGGCGTCCGCACCGACCTCGCGGTCATGGTCTATGGCGACGATTTCGACACCTTGCAGAAGACGGCTGATGCGGTGGCCGCCAAGCTGCGGGCCACGCCCGGCGCGGCCGACGTGCGGGTGGAGCAGGCGTCCGGCCTGCCGACCCTGACCATCAGCGTCGATCGGTTCGCGGCGGCCAACTACGGGCTGTCGGCGGCCGACGTCTCGGAGGCGGTCTCGGCCGCCGTCGGGGGCGCCGAGGCGGGTCGTATCTTCGAGGGCGACCGTCGCTTCGATGTCGTCGTGCGTCTGCCGGATGACGCGCGAAACGATCCGGCGACCCTCGCCGCCCTGCCCATCGTCTCGAGCACGGGGGTGATCGTGCCCCTGTCGTCGGTCGCGCGTATCGAGACGGCTGAAGGACCGAACCAGATCAGCCGTGAGAACGGCAGCCGACGCATGGTGGTCCAGGCCAATGTGCGCGGTCGCGATCTCGGCGGCTTCGTGACCGACGCCCAGGCGGCGGTGGCCGACATCGCCCTTCCGGTCGGCTATCGCCTCGACTGGGGTGGACAGTTCGAGAACCTGAAACGGGCCGAACAGCGCCTGGGTCTGGTGATCCCGATCGTCTTCATCCTGATCGGCGTCCTGCTGTTCATGGCGCTGGGATCGTTTGCGGAGGCCGGCCTGGTCTTTGCCTGCGTGCCTCTGGCCCTGGTCGGCGGGGCGCTGGCGCTGTTGCTCAGGGGGATGCCCTTCTCGGTGTCGGCGGCGGTTGGCTTCATCGCCGTGTCGGGCGTTGCGACCCTGAACGGACTGGTGCTGATGCAGGCGATCCGGGAGCGGCTGCAGGCCGGACTTGAGCCTGTCGCGGCCGCCATCGAAGGGGCGTCCAGTCGCCTGCGAGCGGTGCTGACCACGGCCCTGGTGGCCATCGTCGGCTTCATTCCCATGGCGCTGGCGCACGGGGCGGGGGCCGAGGTGCAGAAGCCGCTGGCCACTGTGGTCATCGGCGGTCTGCTGACGGCGACGGTCCTGACGCTCCTGGTCCTGCCGACCTTTGCAGCAAAGGCGGTCAAGCATCGTAAATCGGAGGGGATCGAGGACTGAGCCCCCTCGCACCAACGGACCGTGGGCAGCGACGACCGCCGCCCACGGTTCGCCTTCCGAAGCCTGCGGCCCCAATTCAGAGCCGTCACCGGCTCTCATCTGAAAGTCTCCCAATGGTCGATATCCAACGCGTCCAGTTGTGGCGCAAATACATCCTCGCTGCGGGCCTAGCGGTCATGTTGGCGTGGACGGCCACGGTTCAGGCCGTCCCCTATCTGGAGCACCCTGTCGAACACCTCGGCCTCGTCAGCATCCTGGCCTGCATTCTGGGGCGCGCCTGGTGTTCGCTCTATATCGGCGGTCGCAAGAAGCAGGAGATCGTCGACGTCGGTCCCTATTCCATCAGTCGCAATCCGCTTTACGTGTTCAGTTTTTTCGGTGCATTCGGAGTCGGCGCGCAAACAGGCAGCCTTGTCGTCGCCGTCGTTTTCGCTGTGGCGGCCTATGGGGTCTTCCGTGTCGTGGTCGGCCGCGAGGAAGCCTTTCTGGTTCAGGCCTTCGGGCCACCCTATGAGGCCTACGTCTCCAGCACCCCGCGTTTCCTGCCGAATTTGTCGCTATGGCGGGACGCCGACGTGCTTTCCATCCGGCCCGTCTTCTTCTTGCGAACGGTCCGGGACGGTCTGGTCTTTCTACTCGCCGTGCCGGTGTTCGAGTCCCTGGAGCTGCTGCAACGCGCCGGCGGGTTCACCTCCCTGTTTCAACTGCCCTGAGCGGAGCCTGGAGATGAGCGAAATGGCGATGCGGACGTGGAGGATGTCTCATGCCCAAGCGTCGGCGTAAGGCCCGACGACCGGCCGTTCGGCGGAGCGCGGAGCGACGCGTTCATCCGGCGGTCGGCATAGGCCTTCTTCTGTTTGCCGTGACGGGAGCGGGGATCGGCGGCTTCCTGTTCTCGTTCATCTGGCTCGGACTCTATCGTCTGCCGCTGCACCTCGGCTTTCCGGCGGCTCTTGTCGGGCTCGGCGCCATCTATGCCGTGATCGGAAAGCGCGATCGCCACATGTTGATAGGTCTCGGCCTGCTGTTCCTCGTCTTGGTTGGGGGAACCGCGGCGCTATACGTCTCAAGAGACGAAGTGCAGCTCGGGCATATCGATCGTTCGACCATGTCTATGAACTGAAGCAGGGCGGCGCGCCGGCCGGACCCGTCCTTCCTGGCGACGGCGAGAGCCGGTGCGTCTCCCTGATGCAGGGAGCGCCCCGGCGTTGTGGAACCGTCCTAGTGCGACATCAGCCACGACAGTTCGACGTCGGTCTGAAGGCCGCTTGTCATGCCGCCCCACACACGTTGCGCCAAGGGTCCGCGACCGAAGGCCCCGGTGACGATCAGGTCGGCGCCGAGACGGCGAGCTTCGCCGAGAAGGTCTTCAGCGCCCGTGGAGCCAACTGACGCCGGGATAGGGTTGACGGCGGCTGTCACGTCGTGCCGCTTCAGATGAGCCGCGACGGCTTCGAGCTGACCCTGTTCGACCTCGTCCCCGACGCCGATCACGGTCACGACTTGAGCGCGCTGGAGCAGCGGCAGGGCGTCGTGCAAGGCGCGCCTCGCCTGAGGCGCATCCTTCCAGCCGATGACCGCATTGGAAAAGCCGCGGCCCTTGGCCGCCTGCCCGAAACGCAGGACGGGGCCGCCGCCGTGGATGGCGAGTTCGCCTGCGTTGGGAAGCAGGCAGGCGACCGGCGGCGCCGAGGAGGTGACGAGCAGATCGGCAGTGAGCAGGTGATCGCACAAGGAGCGGGCGGGCTCCGCCACGCCGGAAATCCATTCGGCGGTTTTCGCATCGGAGCCGAAGACCTGAAGAAAAGCGCCGTGGGCGGCAGCGAGGGCGGCCTCCATTCTTCGCGTGTCCTCGAGGACCGAGAGGGGGTTGCTCGCCAGAGCCGTCCTGAGCGCCGACGTGCGGGGCCAGGCGAAGCAGGCCGCTTTCACTCGAGCGTCGAACCCCGCGGCCAGATCGCGAGCATATTCCAGGGTCTGGACGAGATCGTCCCTCGGCGTCGCATCAACGATGATGTCGCGGTAGATCATGGCGGTTCTCCCGTCCTGTCCCTGTATGCCAGCAATCGCAGGGCGTTGAACACGACCAAAAGGGTGGACCCCTCGTGCATGGCGACGGCGGGGCCGATGCCGAGGCCGAATATCGTCGCGGGGACGAGGATCGCCACGACCCCCAGGCTGGCGAAGACGTTCTGCAGGATGATCGTCCGGGTTCGACGACTGAGACCGACAGCGAAGGGGAGGTGGGCCAAATCGTCGGCCATCAGGGCGACGTCAGCGGTTTCCAGCGCCACATCCGAACCCGCGGCGCCCATGGCTATGCCCACAGTGGCGTTGGCCATGGCCGGAGCGTCATTGACGCCGTCGCCGACCATGGCGACCTTGGCCTCAGCTCGGAGCCTGTGGATCGCCTCGACCTTGTCTTCGGGCATCAGATCGCCCCAGGCCTCGTCGAGCCCGACCTCGCGCGCCACCGCGTCGGCGACCTTCTGATGGTCGCCCGAGATCATGATCATGCGGCGAATGCCCAATTTTCGGAGCTGCGCGAGCGCGATACTGGCGGCCTCGCGCGGCGTGTCCATCAGGCCGATGGCGCCCAGGTCCCGGTCCCCCTGCCGAACGACCATGGTGGTCCTGCCATTGTCCCGCAGGGCCGCGATCGCTTCCTGCATCGGGCGGGACAGGGGGGCGACGCCCTCTGAGCCGAACAGTTCGGCCTTGCCGATCAGGATCGTCTGGCCGTCTACCTGGGCGGAGACGCCGCGTCCCGTCAAACTGTCGAGGTCGGAAGCGAGAGGCAAGGCGGTCTCACCGAGCCGCTCGCGACCATCACGCGCGATGGCCCGAGCCAAGGGGTGGTCGCTCAGACTCTCGACTGCGACCGCTATCGACAGCAAGGCGGTTTCCGTCACGCCGGGGGCGGGGACGACATCAGTGATGCGGGGGCGCCCCTCGGTCAGGGTGCCCGTCTTGTCGAAGGCGATGGCCGAAAGCGATCCCAGGTTTTCGAGTGGGCCGCCCCCCTTGACCAGGACGCCGCCGCGGGCCGCCCGCGCCACCCCCGAAAGCACCGCGCTGGGCGTGGCGATGGCCAGTGCGCAAGGGCTAGCGGCGACCAGGACCGCCATCGCGCGATAGAAGCTGTCGCGGAAGGGTTCGTCCACCACCACCCCGGCGAACAGGAGAAGGGTCGCCAGGGCCAATACAGAAGGCACGAAGATGCGTTCGAACTTCTCGGTGAAGCGTTGGGTCGGCGACTTCTGCGTTTCCGCCTCGCTGACCATCCGCACGACCTTGGCGAGGGCGCTGTCTGTCGAGCGTCGGGTCACTTCGATCTCGATGGCCCCGCTGCCGTTGATGGATCCGGCGAAGACGCGATGGGCGGCGTCCACCGCATCGGGGGTGCGGCGGGCTTCGGCCTCGTCATCGACCGGACGCTTGTCCGCCGGAATGCTCTCGCCGGTGACGGGAGCCTGGTTGATGCTGCTGACACCCTTCAGGACAAAACCGTCGGCCGGGAGGCGCGCATCGGGTTTCACGACGACCACGTCGCCAACCGCCAGCTCCTCGACCGGCGTCTCCACCAGTTCGCCGTTCTTCCGAACCAGCGCGGTGCGCGGCGCGAGCTCCGCCAAGGCCTCGATAGCGTGCCTGGCTCGCCCCATGGCGTAGTGCTCCAGCGCATGGCCCAGGCTGAACAGGAACAACAGCAAGGCGCCTTCGGCCCAGGCGCCCAGCGCGGCGGCTCCGGCGGCCGCCACCAGCATCAGGGTGTCGATCTCGAACCGCTTAAGCCGGAGGTTTTCGATCGCCTCCCGAAGGGTGAATACGCCGCCGAAGACATAGGCGCCCAGATAGAAGGCCAAAGGAACCCACGAGGGCAGGGCGAGCAGTTTTTCGATGGCGAACCCGACAATCAACAAGGCGCCGCAGACAAGAGCGAAGATGAGTTCCGCGCCGCCGCCATGGGCGTGGGCAGGCTCTGCGCCATGTTTCGGTTGGCCCGACCCGTGGCCGTGATCGCGACGTTCGACCGACTCCGCAGGGGGCGCCGCCGGTTTGGCTCTCATTCCGAGAGCCCTGTCCAGCTCCTCGCGGAGCGCGGGTTCGCCTATGATCGTGCGATCGTACTCGACACGGACTGTTCCTCCAGCGCCGACTTCAGCTTCCAGGACGCCCGGGGCGGCCCTAAGTCGTGCGCCGATCGTCCGTGCCTGGCGCTCATATCGACTGTCGATCCGCCACACGGCGTGGCCGTATCGCTGGGAGATGTCGGCGCCGGCCGCTGCAGCGAGTTCGCGAATCCGGGCCATAGACAGGAGGTCGGGATCAAAGTGAATGCACAGCTGCGCGGCCGCTTCATCGCTCATTGCGACGACGTGGACGTCGTCGACGCCCTCTCTTCCACGGATATCAGAGAGCAATCGGGCGACACAGGCGTCGGCCACGTCGGGGACGTCCGGCAATAGCAGCGGAATGTCGAGTCGGAGCTTTTCAGTCATTCTCGATCTCTGGCTCAGCGTGACGTGAAGTTGCGTTGATCCAGATCACACCCATGCAGTCGGCGCCGTCAACGCATAGTCGCCGTTTCCACGGCGACTTGGGACGAATACCGATTCCAAGCGGCGCAGGGGCAGGGTCTGGCGCTCCTGTTCTCGTCGTTTCGATCGATCAGGACTGTTGCGGGGCGAAGCATGTTCGCCAATGATCGATCAGGCCAGACATCGACGGCGCCCACCAGGAAGAGCTTCATGGCCCAAGGTCATTCTCACGGCGCCGACGCCAGCAGCAAGCGCCTGATATGGGCGCTCGCCCTGACGTCCAGCTTCCTGATCGCCGAAGTCGTCGGGGCCGTGGTGTTCAAAAGTCTGGCCCTGCTGTCGGACGCGGCGCACATGTTCACCGATGTCGCTGCGCTGGCGATCGCGCTGGCGGCGATCAAGATAGGCGAGCGTCCGGCCGACGCTGTGCGGACCTTTGGCTATCGCCGGTTCGAAATCCTCGCCGCCGCCTTCAACGCCGTCCTGCTGTTCGTGGTGGCCGGCTACGTCCTCTATGAAGGAGTTCTGCGCCTGTTTTCGCCGGAACCCGTTGGCTCCGTCGGGATGCTTGTCGTCGCCTCCCTGGGCCTGGTCGTGAACCTCGTGTCGATGCGGCTTCTGGCCTCTGGGGCGAACGCCAGCCTGAACGTGAAAGGGGCCTATCTGGAGGTTTGGGCCGACATGCTGGGCTCCGTCGGGGTGATCGGCGGCGCCGTCCTCATCATGCTGACGGGCTGGACCTGGGTCGATCCGGTTGTCGCGATCGGCATCGGCCTTTGGGTGTTGCCGCGGACCTGGATGCTGTTGAAGAACACCACCCATATCCTCCTTGAAGGCGTGCCCAAGGGCCTGTCTCTGGAGGCGGTGCGCGCGACGATCGCGGCCGTGCCGGGTGTGGCTGAAGTCCACGACCTGCACCTATGGGGCGTCAGCAGCGATGATGTGAACGGCTCGGTCCATCTGGTCGTTGCCGAAGGCCAGGCCGCTGAACAGGTGCGTCGGGCGGTGCTGGCGCAGATGAACGACGTTCACGGCATCGACCACGCCACCGTTCAAATTGAAACCGGCGACGGCGACGGGGCTGGCGTCGGTCACGGGTCTGTCGCTCACCAATAGAGCTTCTCCCACCTGCCCGATGAGGGCCAGGCAACGCGGCGACTGTCCTTGTCGATACAGACCGGTAGAGACCTGACCGATACTCTGGGGCTTGACGGGGTTACAGCCCCGGGCCGGGGCGGGCCTTCCCCCCCCCCCCCCCCGAGTGAAGCCGCTGGTCCTCTCGGTCCGATACATTCGGAGATAACCAGCTAGGCCTTGGCCGAGCCCTGCCGTTTCGAACCGGAGGTACGCGCAAACCCGATTGCCAGCACGACGAGCGTTAGAAGCTGGACCCCGACGCCTTCCACGGTGGGGTAGAGGCCCAAAATCTCGATACGCGGCGCCCAGGTGATCGGGTGGACATCGAGCCAACCCGCTTCCTGAAGCGCCGCCACGCCTTTCCCGACAAGAACGACCGACAGGACGGCCATGAGGATTGAGCTCAGCGAGAAGAACCGACCGATCGGCAGATGTTTGCTGTAGGCGAGCAGCGCCCAGGCCGCGAACGCCAGGATCGCCACTGCGGTGAGCGCGCCGGCCAGCATGCCGACATGGCCGCCCTGGCTCCAGATCGCCGCATAGAAGAGGATCGTCTCGAAGACCTCCCGGTAGACCACGACGAAGGCCAACAGGAAGAGGAACCATGCCGATCGCTTCGAGAGCGCCTTGGAGAGCTTGGCGCGAATATAGGTCTGCCAGGCGTCGGCATGCGACTTGCCGTGCATCCAGATGCCGACGGAAACGAGCACGACCGCCGCCAGAAGCGAGCCAAACCCTTCAGTGAGCTCTCGGCTGGCCCCGCTGATGGAGATGAAGAAGGTCGCGGCCGCCCAGGTGGCGCCGCCGGCGACCAGAGCCGCCACCCATCCTCCGTGGACGTAACGCAACACCTCAGGCCGGTCGGCCTTCCTGAGGAAGGCGATCATCGCCACCACAATGAGCAGCGCCTCCAGTCCTTCGCGAAGCAGTATCGTGAAGGCGCCGATGAAGCTGGCGAGATTGTCCGCCTTCTGGGGCGCCAGGGCCCGCTCGGCGGTGTCGAACAGGGCGTTCAGACGAGCGATCCGGTCCGCGACCTCCGTCTCTGCCGCGCCCTTGCTGATCGACACGCGGAGATCGGTCATGGCCGTCTCGATGCGACGTAGAAGGGCGGTGTCTCGCGCGCCAAGCGCCGGCTCGACCGGCTCGACGCCGTCGAGATAGGCCGACAGCGCCAGGTCGGTCGCGGCCTTTCGGTCTCCCCGACGATAGGCGGCTTCACTCTCCGCCAGACGCGTCCGAGCCAGGGTGAGGGTCGATCCCTTGGGGCGAACCGCCGCCTCCGGGTGGCGGCGCAGATAGGCCGTCACCGCCCGCGCCTTCGTCTCGCCGATGCGGGCCGCCAACTCCGCCGGCGTCGCCTGCGTGACGGCAGCCAGATCCGGGTAGCCGGTGCGGATCGCCGGGTCGCTCTCCCAAAGACGCCGGCCTTCGACCGCTTCGGCGTCAGTGAAGGCGAAACGGCCGACGTAGAAGGCCAGAGCCCAGCGGTCCTCAGCCGGTAGATGGGAAAAGCTGGCCATCGCCGTGCCGTCGAGCCCCTGGTCGATCACCTGGTACAGGCCGAAGACGCTGCGTTGGCGGGCGCGCTCGACGTCTGCGAATGCAATAGGAGCAGGATCAAGTCCTTGCGCGCCCGCGCCGTCGGCGCGCCCTGTGGCGCCATGGCAGACAGCGCATTGCGCGTCATAGAGGGCGGCCCCCTTGGCCAGGTCGGGCGGGAATGACGGCGCCAGCGGACTTGGATAGGCCGCCAGAACCGCGGCGGCCAAGCTTTTGGCCTGGCCGGCGACGGTGCGCGGATCGCTCCTGTTCCGGATAGCGACTTGAAGAGCGAGAGCGTCCCGGACCAGATCGGCCTTGGTCTGCGTGGAGGGCAGGGCTTCCAGGCGGGTGAGGATCTGGCCGCTGAATTCGACCATCTCTCCGTATTCGGCGGGATTGGTCACCTGGCCGTTCTCTACCGCGCCGGCGTAGTCGACCGCCACGTAGTCGAGCAGCCGCCACGCGACCTGTGCCTCCGAGGCCGAGGCCGTCTGGGCCAGTGCGGGGGCGGTCAGGCCAAGGGTGAGCAGGAGGACGATCAGGCTGAGCAGAGGGCGCATCGGAAACCTAGTTGTGAGCCGTTCGCATTAGCATTCGAACGGCGCGTGTGTCGTGCATTATTGTGGGGCCGAATGATCGTGCAGGGCCTCAATCACCTTGCAAGCCGAGACCCGTCCGCCCGCGCATTCAGCGGTCATGCGCGAAAGCGCGCGCCGGAGGGCCTGCAACTGGGTGATCTTCTGCGTCACTTCGGCGAGATGACGTTCGGCTATGGTGTTGGCTTCGTCGCAGGCGCGGTCGGGATGATCGGAGAGATCCAGCAGGGACCGGATCGAATCCAGGTCGAAGCCAAGTTGGCGTGCATGCCGGATGAAGGTCAGCCTTTGTTCGGCGTCATCGTCATACATCCGGCGGTCGCTGGCGGTTCGGGGCGGCGCCGGCACCAATCCGATCTGCTCGTAGAATCTGATCGTCGGAATTTTTATGCCGGTGGCGGCGGCGAGTTTGCCGATGCTGCGAGGTCCGGACGAAGTGGGCGAGGGGCGTGTCATCGCTCAAACATGGGTCGAAGTCCTGGAGACTGGGGCGGAAAGACGGGCATGAGGCGCGCTCGGATACTACCGGCCGAGAATCAACAGGACGATGGCGATGACCATGGCGGCAAGCGTCGAGGCGCCGGTAAGCGCCATGCCGAAAGCGCGTGCGGCGGCGCCCTTGGCGTAGCCGATCGCGAACATTACACGACCGAGGAGATAAAGCGTCACCAGAGCGGGGATCAGGATCAACTCCTCGCCTCGCAAAACAACGGCGAGGATCAGATGTGCGCCGACGGCCAGGACGGTCTGCTCAAGGGAATTCTGCAACACGGCCGCAGGCACGGCGAGCCGAGCGCTGGGCGGGCCGTAGGCGGCTCCTGGTCGGTCCTCATCCGACCGATACCGAATGCTGGCGACAAGCCGCAGGCAGCCGGCGAGCCACACGAGCACCGGCAACTCCCACTTGAGGGCGTAGGCCAGGCGATCGGCCGTCGCCATGTCGGTCTCGACGCCGAATGGCGCGGGAGGAATCCACAGCCAGGTAGCCGTCAGGCTGCTTGCGGTCACGCCTATGGCCAGGGCGGAGCGAACGGCTATGGACTTTTTTTCGGGGGGCCCCGTCATCGAACGGTGGGTTCGATCGTGGGGGACGACGTCCCGGGTTCGGCCCCGCTTCGCGAAGCCAACAGAAGCAAGCCGATGCCGCAGACGATCGCTGCATCGGCAAGGTTGAAAGTGGGCCAGTGCGCATCGCCCCAGTGAAGATCTATGAAATCGGTCACGTGCCCGAAACGCAGGCGATCCAGCAGGTTCCCGAGCGCGCCGCCGACCATAAGGCTCAGGCCGGCGGCAAGAAGAGGTCTGCGTGTTCGCCAGGCCCAGATCGACAGCACGGCGATGATCAGCAGCGAGACGATGCTCAAAACCCAGCGCCCCATGTCCCCGGAGCCGGCGAAAAGGCCAAAGGTGACCCCTGGGTTGAACCCGAGGCGAAGCGCGATGAAGGATGTCAGATTGACCACGTCCTCAAGGTTCCCGCGGGCCATGGCCTTGGTGGCCTGGTCCACAACAATGACCGTCACGGCGAGGCCGATAGCCATCGCGCGGACGTTCAGCACCCTGGCGCCTCGGCGCTCCGTGAACACCATGATCGTGCGTTCTCCTGTTGATGCGACGATCTATGCATCCTCTAGCTACTGGAGGATCAAGCCCCTTCCGCAGGGGCAGGGCAAACGCTTTTCTCAATCCGGGGCTGGCTGAAGGAAAGGTGCGTTTGAGGCTGATGTGGTGGCTTTGGCGTTGGGATCTGACCAGGCAATGCCGGCGGCTGCGCGTCGTGGGATCCGGTGGGGCCTTGCGGCCGGTTTCGTCGCTTGGGCTCGTCGGTCTGGACGAGCGGCCGGTCGGATCTCAAGATCGTCGCATGGGCAGTCCGGCAAGACCGTGTTTCAATGACGGCTCCAATGTTTACCGCTGCCTGCCAATGCGCGCTGTTTTCCGAAACTAGTCAACGTGGGCGGCCGTGCCCGGAACAGGAGGGCGTCCATGAAGACATCGAACGCTGAGCATGACCGTCAGAGACGAACGCTGATGATCGTGCTGATCCTGAACGGTCTGTTGTTCGTCGGGCTCGGGCTCGGCGGATTGCTGGCCAACTCCAGCGCCTTGCTCGCCAATGCGCTGGATAACGCCTCCGACAGCCTTGTCTATTTGATCAGCTTTCTGGCGGTTGGCCGCGCTCTCGCCTGGAAGCTGCGCGCCGCGAGAACCTCGGGTGTGCTGTTGCTGATCTTCGCCGCAGGCGTTCTGATCGACGCCGGCCGCCGATGGTGGCTGGGAACGGAGCCTATTGGCTGGACCATGATCGGTTTGGCCGTCGTCGCAGCGGTGGTCAACCTGATCTGCCTAAAGCTACTGCGCGGCTTGAAGGGCGACGATGTAAACCTGCGCGCCGCCGAGACCTTCAGCTTCAACGATTTCGCCTCAAACGGGGGCATCCTCGTCGCCGGCGCCCTGGTCCTGTGGTTGAAGCAGTCCTGGCCTGACCTGGTGGTCGGCGTCATCGTCGCCGGAATCGCCGCGAAGGGCGGTCTCGAGATTCTCGAAGGCGCCCGAAAGATCAACATACAAAGGGCCTCTGACGGAGCGTCCCGGGGCGGCTAGCGTCAAGAGGCAATCCATGGGCGGAGAGTGAGCCGATCCAGTCAGCCGGCCCATCATTTGCGGCGCAATTCAAGGATTGGGGAGGGCGGGTTTCGGTCGACTTCCCATGAGGAGGCGGATAGCGACCGAGGAGTTCGCGATGCGATCGATCCCCAAACCCGACCTTGAACACGCCCGCGCCCTTGCTGCAGGCGCCGGCCTCCCGGCCATCGAGTTGATGGATGAGCGAACCTTGTTGGCCTTGATGCTCAAGCGGGCTTCGCTTCCGACCAACCCTCATCGTCTCGCCGGGGATCTCCTGGATCGCTTCGGCGCCCTGGCCGCGGTTGTCGCAGCGGACGCGTCAGAGCTGGCCCGAACGCCCGGCCTGGACGTCGCCGCCGTCGCGGACCTCTCAAGCTGCTGCGACAGGTTTGCGTTCATTTGATTAGATCCGATGTCTGCGCGCGGCCTTCGATCTCGTCCTGGACGGCCTTGCTGGCCTATGTCCGGGGGGCGCTGGCCCACGAGCCCCGGGAGCAGTTTCGCGTGCTCTACCTCGACAAGCGCAACATCCTGATGCGCGAGGAGCATCGGGCGGACGGCACCGTGGATCATGCCCCTGTCTACGTCCGGGAAGTGGTGCGGCGTGCGCTGGAGTTGTCCGCCTCGGCCATGATCCTCGTCCATAATCATCCCTCGGGCGATCCGACACCCTCGCGCGCGGACATCGAGATGACCCGCCGGGTCATCGAGGCCGCCCGGGTTTTCGACATCCAGGTCCATGATCATGTCGTGGTCGGCCGGGAGGGCGAACAGAGCTTTCGCGCCCTCGGTCTCATCTGAGGCCCCGCGTCATGTCGCTCCGGCTCATCGTCGCCGCCCTGGGCGGGGACATCCATTCCGGCGGGCGAAGCGCCAATGTGCCGGCCCCGGGCCACAGCCGCGCCGACCGGTCCGTCTCCCTTCTCCTCGACGGCGACCGGGTCGTGATCCACGGCTTCGGAGCGGCGGACTGGCGTGCGGTCCGTGAGCATCTGCAGGGGCTCGGCTTCATTGATCCCTGGGGGCGTCTGAATAGCCAGGGCGTCCAGCCACGCTTGCGAGGCGGCGATCCTGCCTTCCCTTGCGCCCGTCATCCGAGCGATGGTGGAAGACGCTATCCCTCGCTCCAACGCCGCCAGCGTAGCTGCTGCAGCCGCCATCGGAAGGGACCGCATCCGCCCGAGCTGGCGGCTCGTGTGGCCGCCTTGGTCCCAAACGGACGCCTCTCGCCTATCTCGATGTCCGAGGACATAGAGACGGCCGAAGGGTTCGCAGAGGCGTTGGCCCCTACGATCCGCGATTTTCTGTCGGAGCTGCACTAGCGATTGCCAGAGCTCTGGTCGCTCGGCGGGATCTGATTCTGATCAAGTCGGGCTGCTTCAGTGAACGCTGCACCCCCTAGGGATCAGCTTGCCCTGCGCCGATGTGGCGACGTCCGGCTCGAACCATGTCAGAGCTACATTCTCAACAGGTCTCATCTGGAGCTGCCATGTCCGACCCACTCCGCGACCTGATTGAGCGAGAGCGTGAACTCAGCCGGCTCATGAATCCGCTAACTGAAGTGGGCGCCAACCTGGGCGCCTATGAACGTTCAATCGTTCGGGCCGCCGCCGAACTGGACGTGATGAGCCTGATGAGGGATCGGGCGGATATTGAGGCGCGCGCGGCGGGCTTCCTGTCTCCCGACCAGCACCGCAACCTCGCTCTCGACCTTTTCCAGCGGATGCCGACAGGCTCTGAGCTCTTGATGCAGGAGATGCAGCGAGCCGATGCTCTCGCCCGGGAAGCCGCGGGCCTCCACGGCAGGAGCATCAGTGAGCTCGCCGTGGAAGCTGCGAGCCTCCATCAGCGCTGGGAAGAAGCTTTCCGGCTACCATCGGCAATGGAGACCGCGCGGCTCTATCAGGAACAGGTCGACGCCCTGCAGGGCCAATCGATGTTGTTCCATGACAAGCCGGGGCAAATCATGGCGGCCATGACGTCCATGACCAGGCCCTGGCTCAACGACGCCATGCTCGATCACTCCGTGCTCGGCATGATGGAGATGCAGACCATCGGCGCAGTGCTGCGTCACTCGGATCCGTTCGGTGCGGATATAGGCGACCTGCTCAGGCCGGCTTTAGGCGACTGGCGTGAGGTGGTCATGCCTACGGTGGATGTCCTGATGGATCCCGTGGCGCGTACTGCTCTCTACTATGACAAAGGCTACAGTCCTGACCTGACCGCTTTTCCACGCGGCGCCTTCGTCGAGGGCATGCATCATGCGGGTCTGGACCTGGACTCGTCCGAAGATCTTGATGACGACGAGGCCGATGCGGACGAAACGTTGGAAGCTTCGTTTGCAAGAAATCGATCGGCGTTTGACCAGCTGCAACGCTTTGAGGTGGCGTTGCGCCGTTTCATCGACGAGCGGATGACCGAGGCCTTCGGTCCCGACTGGTGCATCACCCAGGCGCCGGAAGGCACAAGCGACAATTGGCGTCAGAAGCAGGCGACGGACGCCAAGGCGACCGGAGCGATCAAGCCTCTGATCGAGTTCGCGGACTTCACGGATTACCGAGCGATCATTGAGAAGAAGCAGAACTGGAAAACCGTCTTCGCTCCGGTCTTCAACAGGTCCACAGATATTCAGGAATCCTTTCAGCGGCTTTATCCGGTGAGAATCGCCACCATGCATGCGCGAATGATTACCCAGGACGACGAGATGTTGCTCACCGTAGAAACGCGTCGGATTCTACGAGCCATCCGTAAGGCGTGACAGGCCGGTTCAGTCCGAACGGCGGAACTCGTTGCGACGAAGCAATGTTCGAAGCGGGCTGCCGGTCATGCGGCTCAGCTTGATGTGCGGTGGCGGTTTGTTGATCCTGATCGAGCGTCGTTTCCGAAGTTGCTGGGAATGGTGTTCTTGAAATGTTCCCGTTTCGGTTCTAGGTTGATCAGAGCCGTAGCGGTCCTGCAGCTTGGCTGGACAATGGAGGGCGGTTGATCGATTGAAGGAGCATGCCTGGAAACGTTCCTCAGCCGACGCCGATCATTCACATGACCCACATCGGCAACCTTGACGAGATTCTCGCAAAGGGCGCCTTGAGTTCTACCGCACGCCTGCAGGCTGCTGACGCGCGGTATAACAATATCGCCTACAGCTCGATCCAGGCGCAGCGTGCAGCGCGGCAGGTCCCGTGCGGTCCTGGCGGCTGTCTGCACGATTACGTGCCCTTCTATTTCACGACGCGCAGCCCGATGCTCTACACCATCCATCGTGGCAACGTGCCGTGCGAGGGAGGGCAGGGCGCGCTGGTGCACCTGGTGTCGACCGCCCAGAAGGTCGTGGAAGCCGGCCTGGGCTTCGCGTTTACCGACGGTCACGGAATCATGACCTACTCCAGCTTCTTTGACGATCTGGGGCGGCTGGGGGAGGTCGACTGGGATGTGGTCGGCAGTCGACAATGGGCTGATACGCTGGAGGACGGCGACCGCAAACGCCGCAAGCAGGCCGAGTTTCTCGTGCGGGACGCATTCCCGGTTACGCTTCTCAGCGGCTTGGCGGTGCAGTCCGCGGCTCGCAAAGCCGAAGTCGAGGCTCTTCTGGAGCGCCGAGGCGTTAGAATGAAAGTGGTGGAAAAATCCGCCTGGTACTACTAGGGAGCCGACGATGATCACCTTCTCGAAAGGCGACCTGCTCCAGTCCGGCGCCGAGGCCGTCATTAATACGGTCAACTGCGTCGGGGTGATGGGCAAGGGTATCGCCCTGCAGTTCAAGCAGGCCTTCCCCCGCAACTATGATGCGTACCGGCGCGCCTGCGACGCGGGCGAAGTACGTCTGGGCGAGATGTTCGTCTTCGATACCGGAAGCATGATCAATCCGCGCTGGATCATCAACTTTCCGACCAAGGGTCACTGGAAGGCGAAATCCCGCCTGTCCGACATCGAGACCGGCCTTGAGGATCTGAAGCGAGTGATCCTCGAGAATGGAATTCGCTCGATCGCCGTGCCGCCGCTCGGATGCGGCAATGGCGGTCTGGACTGGGCTGAGGTTGAGCCTGTGATCCGCCGCGCCCTGGGCGACCTCAATGAAGTGGATGTTCGGCTCTTCGCTCCTGGAGCAGCGCCGAAAGTCGATGAGATGAGAGTGGGTACGACCCGCCCCAACATGAGCCGTGGACGAGCGCTCGTGCTGACGCTTCTGGGTCTCTATGGGGCAGCGGGTTACCGCCATAGCCTCCTTGAGGTGCAGAAGCTGACCTACTTCCTGCAAGCGGCGGGCGAGGATCTCAAGCTGGGCTTCCAGAAGTACCAGTACGGCCCCTACGCCGAGAATCTCAATCACGTGCTTCAGCGGATCGAGGGGCACTTCATTCGAGGGTACGGCGATCGCAGCCAAGCGGCGGAGATCGCTGTACTGGAAGGCGGCCGTAGGGAAGCCGAGGCCTACCTCGCCGGCGATGAAGCCGCCCGGGATCGTCTCGACCGCGTGGCCGAGCTCATCGCGGGTTTCGAGACCCCCTACGGTCTCGAACTCCTGTCTACCGTCCACTGGGTCCTGGTTCATGACGCCGAAGCGTCCGGCGACCCGGATCGCGTGGTTCAGGCTGTGCACGCCTGGAATTCTCGGAAGGCCGCTGTGATGCGAGAGCCTCACATCCGCACGGCGCTCGATCATCTCCAGCGGAATGGTTGGGCGAACCGGGCGCACGCCGCCTGAGCCAGGACGGGACTCCGATCCGTGGCAGCGGATCGGAGTCGGTTCGTCAAATAGCGGGCGCAACGGGTCGTCTGCTTTAGCTCGAACCTAGTTCTTCGATGACGGCGCCGGATTTTGTCTTCGTCGCCACAGTTGGCGACGGTCTGCCGACGTGGCGAAGCCTCGGCCTCGGGGGCGCGTATGCTGGCGCTAAGCGGTCCTGATGGCGATCGCGGACAGGTCGTTGGCCGCATCGATTGGCACGCCCGAAGCCTTCCGCTCAGAGTAGCGGTCGACCAACTGACCGGCGTGGACGCGGGTCAGGACGGTGAAGCGCACCAGCTCCTCCATCACGTCGACGATGCGGTCGTAGTAGCTGGAGGGCTTCATGCGGCCGTTGTCGTCGAACTCCATGAAGGCCTTGGCGACGCTGGACTGGTTGGGGATGGTGATCATCCTCATCCACCGGCCCAGCAGGCGCAGGGTGTTGACCGCGTTGAAACTCTGAGAGCCGCCGGAGACCTGCATGACGGCCAGGGTGCGGCCCTGGGTCGGGCGCATGCCGCCCATGTTCAACGGCAGGTGGTCGATCTGGAGCTTCATGATCCCCGAAATCTGGCCGTGGCGCTCCGGGCTGCTCCAGACCATGCCTTCCGACCACAGGGCGTGTTCGCGCAGTTCATGGACGGCGGGGTGGTCGTCGTGGTCGACCTGGTCGGTCAGCGGCAGGTCGGACGGATCGAAGATGCGTGTCTCGCAGCCCATGAAGCGCAGCAGGCGCGCGGCCTCCTCAACGCACAGTCGGGAAAAGGACCGATCCCGCAGTGAGCCGTAGAGCAGCAGGATGCGGGGCGGATGGTCGTTCGGGCCGAGGCCGAGCGCCGGCTGGCTGGACAGGTAGGCCGGGTCGAGCGCGGGCATGTGGTCGGGATCGGGCAGGACGCGAAGGCGGGTCATTGGGGGCGCAACTCCTTGAACATGAAAGTCGCCGAGGCCGGGCACAGGGTGCTGAACTGCCGGGAGGCGGCTATGGCGGGCGGCGCCGCCGAACGGGGAAGGGCGGTGTAGCCGTGCCGCTGGAAGAAGGCGGTCGCCGAGGTCGTGAGCAGGTAGAGGGCGAACGCATTCTGCTCGGCCCCCATAGTTTCCAGCCAGGACAGGATTGCTGAGCCGTGGCCTTCGCCGCGACGGTCGTCGATGACAACGATGGAGCGGATCAGGGCGTCGGAGCCGACCTGCTCAAGCCCGCCGTAGCCAATCAGTCCGGCATCGTCCTCGAAGCGGTAGAAGCTGCGGCCGGGTTCGCGGAGATCATCTGTCGGCAGTCCCGCGGTCTCCAGCGCTGCGGTCAGGTCGGGAGTGGGGGCGGACAAAGCCACGCCGTTGAAGGCCATCAGCAGGCGTCCTTCTTCGGGGCGGTGTCGGGGAAGTAGCGGCGGCCCAGCCACAGGGCGACCGACACCAGCAGGATCAACACCGGCACCTCGACCAGCGGACCGATGACGGCGGCGAAAGCCACTGGCGAGGCCAGGCCGAAGGCGGCGATGGCGACGGCGATCGCCAGTTCGAAATTATTGGAGGCGGCGGTGAAGGCCAGGGCCGTGGTGCGCGGATAGTCCGCCTCGATCAGCCGCCCCATCAGGAAGCTGACCACGAACATGACGAAGAAGTAGATCGTCAGCGGGACGGCGATGCGTAGGGCGTCCAGCGGCAGGGCGACCACGTCGCCGCCCTTCAGGCTGAACATGGCGACGATGGTGAAGAGCAGGGCGATCAGGGTGATCGGGGCGATGCGCGGCAGGAAGCGCGTCTCGTACCAATCGCTCCCCTTCCTCGCGACCAGGGTGCGCCGGGTCAGGAAGCCGCCGAGGAAGGGCAGACCCAGATAGACCAGGACGGCGCCGGCGATGGTCCAGACGCTGACGTCGACCACGCTGCTCTCCAGCCCGAACAGGGGGGGCAGCACGGTCAGGAACAGCCAGGCGTAGAGGCTGAAGAAGGCGATCTGGAAGATCGAGTTGAAGGCGACCAGGCCCGCCACATACTGGTTGTCGCCGCGCGCTAACTGGTTCCAGACCAGCACCATGGCGATGCAGCGGGCCAGGCCGATCAGGATGACGCCGGTCATGTATTCCGGTTGATCGCGCAGGAAGATCACCGCCAGGGCGAACATCAGCACCGGCCCCAGCACCCAGTTCTGGAACAGGGACAGGGCAAGCACGCGCTTGTCGGCGAAGACGCGCGGCAGTTCCTCGTACTTTACCCGCGCCAGCGGCGGATACATCATCAGGATCAGGCCGACGGCGATCGGGATATTGGTCGTCCCGACCGACAGGCCGTCGATCCAGCCGGGCAGCGCCGGCACGACCGTACCCAGCAGCACACCCAGCGCCATGGCGACGAAAATCCACAGCGTTAGCCAGCGGTCGAGGAAGGCCAGGCGGCGCTTCGGTTGATCAGTGATGACGGCCTCGACCATCAGCGGACCCTCCGGCCCTCGGCGTCGATGACGACTTCGCCGTCCTCCTTGGTGAAGGGCTTGAGCCCTTCCGGCGGCAGAAGGTCGAGAACCGCCTCGGACGGCCGGCACAGCTTCACGCCCAGTGGGGACACGACGATGGGACGGTTCAGCAGAACCGGATGGGCTTCGATGGCGTCCAGCAGTTGATCGTCCGTCAAGGCGGGATCACCCAACCCAAGTTCAGCGAAGGGCGTACCCTTCTCGCGCAGCAGGCTGCGCAGCGGGACGCCCATGCGCTCGACCAGCCCCAGGATCATGGCGCGGCTGGGCGGCGTCTTCAGATACTCGACGACGTGCGGTTCGATCCCGGCGTGGCGGATGAGGGCCAGGGTGTTGCGCGACGTCCCGCAGGCGGGATTGTGATAGATGACGACGTCCATGATGACCTCAGGCGCGGCAGGGTGAGAGTTCGGCCAGCAGCGGCTCGCACAATTCGGCGCGGCCCTGGCAGCAATCCTTCAGCAGAAACAGGACCAGCGCCTGAAGGCGATCGAGGTCGGCCCGGTAGATGATCGAGCGGCTGCGGCGCTCCGAACTGATCAGTCCGGCGCGGGACAGAACCCCGAGGTGCGCTGACATGGTGTTGGCCGGCACCGCGAGGGCGTCCGCGATCTCGCCGGCGGGCAGGCCTTCGGGTTCGTGCCGGACCAGCAGGCGGAAGGTCTCAAGGCGCGTCGGCTGCGCCAGGGCGGCCAGAGCGAGGATGGCGGGTTCTGATTCCATAATTCCAAGATAATAGAATTAATGAGGCGTGCAAGTCCCGCGTCAGCGTACTGCGGCCACGACATTGGCGGGAAGGCTGCATGGCGCCGGAACCTGAGGCAGGTCTGGTCGGTTTCAATGTGGTCCTCAGGCCTTCCGAGGACTGTGGTTCCGACCATCAGATTTGACGCCCTCCCGGGCGTGGGTGGGTCGAGACTGCGCCAAGGGAAAAAGCACTGATCGTCCCTTGCGCTCGGGGGCTGTTCCCGAAGCGAGGCAAGGCGATCGACAAGGAGCCGGGTGATGAAAGTCAACGAATGCATGAGCACGGACGTGCAGGTCTGCGCGCCAGGCGACACCATGGCCGACGCCGCGCGGATGATGAAGAAGATTGACGCCGGCTTCCTGCCGGTCGGTGAGAATGATCGCCTGGTAGGGATGATCACGGATCGGGATCTGGCGGTTCGCGGGGTTGCGGAAGATCGGGGTCCGAACACGCCTGTACGGGATATCATGAGCGCCGAGGTCCTCTATTGTTTTGACGACGAGAGCCTCGACGACGTCGCCTCCCAGATGGGCGCCCAGCAAGTCCGCCGGCTCCCTGTCCTTAGTCGAAGCAAACGCCTTGTGGGGGTCATATCCCTGGGCGACATCAGCCAGGCCGGGGGAAACGGCTCTCAGGCCGCCACAGCGCTGGCGGGGGTGACCGAACCGAGTGCGCGTCACAGTCAACATTGAACGCTCCGGTCCCGTTGCTTCTCGGACGCACCGCCCTTCCCCCTTGCTCAGGCGCCCGGCAGGCGTTGGGAGGGAGGAGGTTTTGATCGCCTCGCTCGCATATGAAGCGACGCCAGGCCGATCATGGCGACAAGACTGAAGACGGCGCCGGACAGGAAGGCCGCCTGCGGCCCTGCCAGGGACCAAAGGCCGCCTGCCAGGCTGCTCGCCGCCAGCAAGGCGACGCCGGTCGCGAGATTGAAAACGCCGAAGGCGGTTCCCCGCAGTCGAGCGGGGGCCGTGTCGGCGATCAAGGCGGCCAGCAGCCCCTGGGTCATGCCCATGTGGAGCCCCCAGAGCAGCACCCCGATCAGGACGACTCCAATTGAGGTAGCGAACGCCAGGGCCAGGTCGGCCAGCACCAGAACGCCCAGGCCCAGGACCAGCAGCATTCTCCGATCCAGATGGTCGGACAAGGCCCCGACGGGCGCGGCCACGGCGGCATAGACCACATTCATGACGATCATCACGGCGGGAACCAGGGCCATGGTGAGGCCGACGTCCTGAGCCCTCAGAACCAGGAAGGCTTCACTGAACCGAGCCATGGTGAACACGACGCCGACGGCCACGACCGACCAGAAGGGTCGCCCCATGGCCCTGACCTCGCTCCATCGGATGGGCGAGCGAGCAGCCCTGGCCTCGCCATGCTTCTTCGGCTCCTCGACGCCGAACACGAGCAGAAGCACGGCGATGACGCCCGGGACGACGGCCCAGGCGAACACGGCGCGAATGTTTCCGGCCAGGGCCAGCATGAGCAGAATGGCGATCACAGGACCCATGAAGGCGCCGATCGTGTCCAGCGACTGACGAAGCCCGAACGCGGCCCCTCGGGTCCCGGGCTCCGTAATGTCAGCCACGAGCGCATCGCGTGGGGCCCCTCTCACGCCCTTGCCGATCCGATCGGCGAAACGGGCGCCCAGCACCTCGAACGGCGTGACCGCCAGGGGGAAGAAGGGCTTGGACACGGCGCCGAGGCCATAGCCGAGAACCGCCAGCAGTTTGCGGTTGCCCAACCGGTCGCTGAGCCAGCCGGAGAAGACCTTGGTGATGGATGCGCTGGCTTCGGACACGCCTTCGATCACGCCGACCAGGGCAACGCTGGCGCCCAGGGTGGTGACGAGGAAGACGGGCAGCAGGCTGTGAATCATCTCCGAGGAGATGTCCATGAACAGGGATACGAACCCCAAAGCCCAGACGCCGCGAGGGACCGCTCGCAAACCTCGACCGATCATCAACATCCTTCCCGCGCTGAAGGGCCTCTCGAGCCCGACCAACGTCGCCTATTCGGCGGCTACGGTATTTATGTGCGGCAATGCGCGCCCTCTGGGTATGATGTGAATCCTGAGTCTGTCCTGGACGATCGACGGATTTAGTGTGGTCGCCGCCCTTGAGGCGGGGGTCCGCGAGAGGCGGCCAGCGGAACGATGGCCTCGTAGACGGGTTCCCTTGAAACCAAACCTTGATGATCAGGTATTGCTGATCATTGAGCAGGTCCGAGCAGAAAGGTGCGCCTGATGCCTGACCGTACCTATTGGGGAGTAGCGGCGATATCGATCGCCGTCGTCTCCTGGCTTCTTTACCACTACCTCGCGCCCCGCACGTGGAGAGAATGGACGCGCGCTGGTGTCCTCCAGGCCTTTCTCATCGCCTTCTACGCCGAGATGTATGGGTTTCCGCTCACCCTGTACGTGATCACCCGTGTCTTCGGTCTCGAGGCGGGAGGTGGGCTTTGGCGCGGAAATCTTTGGGTTTACCTGACCGGCGTTCCCGAGATCATGTACGTGTCGATGATCGTGGGATACGGCGTTGCGGCCCTTGGGATCATGCTGATCATTGTCGCCTGGCGGCAACTGCACGCGGGGGTCAGGGAGGGTCGGCTCGTTACGCAGGGCGCATACGCCTATATGCGGCACCCCCAATACTCCGGACTGTTCATTGCGATCCTGGGCGAGGGGGTGATCCACTGGCCCACCGTCTTCTCCCTTGCGGCCTTTCCGGTGATTGTCATCGCCTACGCATGGCTCGCCAGGAGCGAGGAGCGCCAACTGCTCAGCCAGTACGGCGATGACTACAGGCGATATTGCAGCCAGACGCCGATGTTCATTCCGAGGGTCGCCGCATGGCGCTCGTTGATTCGATGGATCGCTTCACCCGGGCCGGGAGGAAAGGCCACCTAGGAGCCAGTCATGGATCAGAACTTCGTTATAACCATCATAGCCTTGATGCTGTTCATCTGCTGCGTGGCGCCCATGATCGTGAGGAGCCTTCGCCGAGGGAAGACGGACGCTCCGAAGCGTAAGATCGACCCCGACCCGAAACGCAAAGAATAGGCCCTCACTGAACGGCTGCTTCTCAACCCGATTCCGACCAGGGCGATGGGCGCCCTGAATGGGATCAGACGCTTAGATTTAAACGGTCGGTTGGACTGGTCCCCGCCGACAGAATGTCAGGACGCGAGCAATGATGAACTGCATGAACATGATGAGCGGCATGGGCGGCATGATGATGCTGGCGATGGGCGTCCAATGGCTCCTCGCCGTCGTGCTGGCTGTGCTGGGGATCGCGGCGCTGGTGAAGTACCTGCGGACGCCATCGAGATAGGTTCGGCTGCGGCCGAGCCCCGCATGGCCTGACGCGAATGTGTTCCGATCAGACGCCTTCGGCCGGAAAATAGTCTCGGGCCTCGACAGGGGTGGCGAGTTCCAATCGTTCCGTCAGTTCTTCCATCTCCCGTCCAAGGAGGTCGTTGAAGGATTTCAGTCCCGCCGATTTCAGCCGGGGCGAGGCCTTCTCGAGAGCCACGATCATGGGGGTGATCTCGCCCTCGAGCAGCAGGTCGAAATCGGCTTCTTCGACGCCCATTTCTACGAAGAAGGCGTTCAGGTCCTCGCCCGTCATCTCGTCGAAATGCTTCGCCGCGCCAATCTGGAAAGCCAGCTCATGGGTGAAGTGCCGGCTTAGCCGAATGGGCAGAAGGTCATAGAGGGGGGCGAAGCGAGGGGCGCCAGGCGCATCGTAAAGGATGGCGTGGTTCTTGGCGTGATTGTCCGTATTGCCGATGCAGAGATTGAAGATGGTGGTTCTGAGGAAGGCGAGGCGGCTGGCGGCGGGGTCGCGCGTCTGGTCCAGGACCGAGATGGCGGCGCTGACGTCGAACCAGCGGCCGGGTTGACCCCGTCTCTGGTACTTGAGCTCTGAAGGCAGGCCTAGCGCCTGGGCGAAATCCTCCTGATGGATTCGGGTGACGACCCCGTCGGCGACGTGGCGGTCGAACCTCTCGATCAGCAAGGCGTCGACATCGCCGATCCGGATCGCGGTAGGCACGGAGACATCCAGGCCAGCGGCCGAGGCCAGAATGGCGGCGGCCTCTTCATAACGTGCGTCCCGCGCGTCGCGGCGCGCCGGCACCTTCAGGATATGGGTCGTGGGCACGCGCGACCCGTATCTGGGCAGGGCGAAGGCGCCATTGGGCAGGAGGGTGACGGCGACCTTGCTTTGCACGCCGGCGACCGGAGACGGGTCTGTGACCTCCGTTGGAAGCCGCCGCTCGTCGCGTAGCGATTTGACGATCTTCAGCAGGGAGCTGTCGTCGAGGGGTTCATAGTCCTCGGCGAGGACGCCGGGACTCTTGATCGGCGGCATATCCAGCGGGAGGCAGGAGACGCTGCCGGCGCAATCCACGCCCAGATGCTTCAGGAGGCCTACTACATCGTCGCGGGCCAGCGCTTCGCGCTCCATGATCCGCTGCAGCTGCGTATTTTCCGGCAGCAGGTTGGCGAAAAAGGCGCGTGTCTCCACGTCGCCGAATGCTTCGTCCTCGACCGGCAGGGAGAGAGACAGGGGGGCGCCGCCGGCGGCGACATAGTCGGCGTCATAGAGGAAGGCCGTGTCGCCATGTGCGGTTCTTGCGAGCCGCCCCGCCGGGGTGGGAAAGCCGTCCATCCAGACGGCGAGGACGTCTTCAGCCATGAGAGTCCTGCGCTGTCAGCGTGAGGCCGAGCGCCTGACAGGCGGCCAGCGCCTTGCCGAGTTCGATCGTGGGCTTTCCGGCTTCCAGTTCGCTGACGAACCGGCGACCGACGCCAGCGTGTTCAGCCAACTGCTGCTGGGTGAGCTTGAGCGCCAGGCGCTTTGTGCGAACGAGGTTCCCGAGGGCGGCGCCGTCAAGCAGCGGTATGGGTTCGATCCGGGGCGGCAGCGGCCGGGCGGCGCCGCCCGCGGGTGGGCTTTCCAGTCCGGACGACTTCAGGGCGCTCAGGATCAGCGCAACGGCGCCGGCTGATGGCTTTGACCTTTCCGAAGGGGAGGGCTTTTCCACGCGAGAAACGCCTGGCTTGAGCATTTGCCCCGCCCGAGCTTTGAAGGTGATCCTCATCTCGCGGGCGCCGGTGTCGTCCAGCAGGGCTCTGAGCGCGTTCGACTGGGTGGGGTATCGAACAAGGCGCGAGGTCTTGCCTAATTTTCCGGGGCTGGACAGGCCGCCCACTCGCGAGCGCGCCTCCGTTGAGGCGGCGGCGAGGCCGACGGGGAGCTGGGGCGGTCTGGTCTTGCTCATGGTCAAATTCCCGTACGGGAACACATATAGAGCGTGGGGCGTCGGAATGCAAAGGCATGATCCCGATCGGGATCACATCTTGCTCCTGAGTGTGACGCGAAGCTGATGGGAGTGTTTTGCTTGCCTAGGGACGCCGTTCCGGTGACAGTAGCCTGTCCGCTCGGATGGCCGTCGCTATGTCCAGGCGAAAGCTAAAGGCGTCGGCGCGCGAGCTCTCGTGTTCTTAACAGCCCGGCGGACACCCTCCCTCATTGTGGCGCTTGGCGTGGCGGCGAGGTAGGCTTTTGCAGAAGTGATTTGAGGCGCGGATGCGAACGAACCTGGCAGGCATGATCGATCCGACGACGCTCCGATCGCAGGACGGGCAGTTCCATGCGGGCTGATCTCGACCATCTGCCGGCCAAACAGCAGCGCGAGCTGGAGCGCGTTCGTACGACCCTGCTGACCGAGTTCGACGCCGCAATAAAGAGCGGGGGCGGGGGCACCCAGTCTTGGCGGCGCGACGGCCGGGTGCTGAAGATCATCCTGTTTGGCTCCTACGCCCGCACCGACTGGGTCGACGAACCCGACAACGGCTACCTGTCCGACTTCGATCTGCTGGTGATCGTCAGCCACGAAAAGCTGACCGACATCGCCGACTATTGGTACGTCGCCGAGGACAAGATCCTGCGCGACCCCGCCGTGGGGCGGACGGTCAACATCATCGTCCACACCATGGCCGAGGTGAACCAGGCCCTGACCCGGGGCGAGTATTTCTGGACCGACATCCTGCGCGACGGCGTGGTGCTGTATGAGTTGCCGGGACATCCATTCGCTCAGCCGAAGCCGATGACGGCCATGGAAGCATGCGACGCCGCCCAGCGGCATTTCGCAAAGTGGATTGGGAGCGTCGACAGGTCCCTGGAGACCGCCAAGGGGCAACTGGCGAATGAATCCGATCTCGGGTGGAGAAGGGATGCTGCATTTTCACTCCATCAGGCGGTTGAACGTGCCTACGTCTGCTTCCTGCTGGTTCACACCTTCTACTTTCCGCGCTCCCACAACATCAAGTTCCTCCGGTCGTTGGCTGAGGACACCGACAAGCGACTGACCGGCGCTTGGCCGAGGGAGGAGCGTGCCGACAGACGGCGCTTTGAGCTTCTGAAGCGCGCCTATGTCGAAGCGCGCTATTCCGACGAGTACGACGTCAATGCTGAGGACTTGGCGCTCCAGTTCGAATCCGTGGTCCGGCTCCGAAACCTGGTCGCCGCAGCCAGCAATGAGCGGATCGCGGAGCTCGCGCGGGACGCGGAGGCCGGGGCCTGACCTCATCTCCATGGCGCGAGCGGGCGACGGTGACCTTCTCCGCCTGTCCGGGCGCTCAGTTCTGGATACGTCGGTGACCGACCCCATTGCGAACCTTGGCCGCTGAGGCGCAGGGTCGCCTCATGTTGTATTTCGTCCTCAAAGCCACGATCTCGGGCCTTCTGATCGCCGCTGTCTCGACGCTGGCCAAGCGCTATCCCGGGTTCGGCGCCCTGGTGGCCTCCCTGCCGCTTGTTTCAGTTCTAGGCATGATCTGGCTATGGCGGGACAGACCGGACGCCGGGAACATGGCGGCTCACGCCGAAGCGACCTTCTGGTATGTCCTGCCGTCGCTGCCGATGTTCCTTCTGATCCCGGCCCTCCTGCGGCAGGGAGTGTCATTCTGGATCGCGTTGGCGGCTGGATGCGCCCTGACCATCGTTCTCTACGTGGTGATGACCTTGGTCGCGTCGCGCTTCGGGCTTCAGTTGTAGGGCGAAAGGCAGGGGCGGATTCGAGGTCGGCTCGGTCGGGAGCAGGCCCGTCCTCAGGATCCTAGTGTCTGTCGTGCAGGCAGTTGCCATGGTCGCCGAGGGCCTCGATGACCCGGCATTTTGAAGATGTATCCTGGACGCATTGCGTCATGCGGGCGACCTCGGCTCTCAAGGCGGTGAGGCGCGCGATCTTGTGGTCGATATCGGCGAGGTGGGACCGGGCGATGGTGTCAGCCGAGTGGCAGGGGCGGCTCGGATCACCGGCCAGCGCCAGAAGCTCGCGGATCGGTTCGATCTCGAAACCGAGTTCACGCGCGTGTCGAATGAACCGCAGACGACGCAGATCGCCGTCGTCATAGAGGCGCCGGTTGCCTTCCGTGCGGGGGGGCGAAGGCAGGAGCTGGATCTGTTCATAGTAGCGGATCGTCGGCGCCTTGATCCCGCATTCCTTCGACGCCTGGCCGATCGTCACGCCCTGGTTCATTTTACCGCTTGCTCCTCTAGTCGCTAGAGGAAGTAGCGTCGGCTGGAGTTTGAAACAAGGAGCACGCTCGTGGCGGCGGAAACCCTGGAAACCCGATATCGCGTGACCGGCATGGATTGCTCAAGCTGCGGCTCCAAGGTCGATACGGCGGTGCGCAAACTTCCGGGCGTCATCGATGTTGCGGTGGCGGTCTCCTCCGGCGTCCTGAAGATTCAGCACGGCCCCGATTTCGCTGGGGACGATGCGATGCGACAGGTCCGCAATCTGGGTTACGGCGTCGAGACGCTCGCTCCGCCGACCTCGACGACGGGATCGGAGATCGTCTCTCCCGCCGACAACCCGCCTGCGGCGAAGGGCCCCTGGTGGTGGACCCGAAAGGCCAAGCTGACGGCGGCCTGCGGCGTCGCCCTGATCGCAGCCTATGTCTTGGGCTACCTGTTCCCCGCCGTCGAACGCGAGGCCTTTCTGGTCGCCCTGGCGGTCGGTCTTGTCCCGGTCGGCTGGCGTGCGATCACCGCCGCCCGGTTCGGGTCGCCGTTCTCGATCGAGATGCTGATGACGATCGCTGCGGTCGGGGCCGTGTTCATCGGGGCTCAGGAAGAGGCGGCGGTCGTCGTCCTTCTCTTCCTGGTCGGTGAAATGCTGGAGGGCGTCGCTGCAGGCCGTGCTCGCAAGAGCATCCAGGGGTTGACCGACCTGGTCCCCAAGACCGCCCTTGTCGAGGTCAATGGTCAGGTCAGCGAAGTTCCGGCTGAAGGCCTGGCGGTCGGCGTTGTCATCCTGGTGAGGCCCGGCGACCGCGTACCGGCGGATGGGGACATCGTTGAAGGCGAAGGCGAAATCGATGAAGCCCCGGTGACGGGGGAGAGCGTTCCCAAGCGGAAAATGGTCGGCGACCCTGTCTACCCCGGGACCATCAATGGAGGCGGCGTCCTGCGCGTCAGGGTCACCGCGGCCGCCGCCGACAACCCCATTGCGCGGGTCGTGCGTCTGGTGGAGGAGGCGCAGGAATCCAAGTCGCCGACCGAGCGTTTCATCGACCGCTTCTCGAAGATCTATACGCCCCTGGTTCTCGTCGTCGGCGCCCTGGTCGCGACCGTGCCGCCGCTCGTGTTCGGGGCAGGGTGGGGCGAATGGATTTACAAGGGCCTGGCGATCCTGCTGATCGGCTGTCCCTGTTCCCTGGTGATCTCGACGCCGGCGGCCATCGCTGCAGGTTTGTCCGCCGGCGCACGGCGGGGGCTGCTGATGAAGGGCGGGGCCGTGCTCGAAACCCTCGGCAAGATCACCGCCGTCGCCTTCGACAAGACGGGAACGCTGACGTCCGGCAAGCCGCTGGTGACCGACATCGTGGCCGGCGCACGTCCGGAAGCCGAGATGCTCGCGCTGGCGGCGGCGCTGGAAACCGGATCGAGCCACCCCCTGGCCGTGGCCATACTCAATCGCGCCAAGGCCGAGGGCGTGTCCATCCTGCCCGCTTCGGCGGCCCGGGCGATCGCGGGGGAGGGCGTGGAAGGGACCGTGGGGGGCGAAGAGGTCTTCCTGGGCTCGCCTCAGGCCGCCGCGCGGCGGACTTTGCTCTCTGCGTCTCAGGATGAGGCGGTCGCGCGCTTCAATGCGCAGGGCAAGACCGTTTCGGTCGTCGTGATCGACGGCCGGGTCGTGGGCTTCCTGGCCATAAGGGACGAGGCGCGGTCCGACGCAGCGGCGGGCTTGGCTCGTCTGAAGGCCATGGGGGTTCGCTCTGTCATGCTGACGGGGGACAACCAGCGCACCGCCGAGGCGGTCGCCAGCGGCCTCGGCGTCGAAGCGCGCGCGGAACTGCTGCCGCAGGACAAGCAGAGGATCGTCAAGGAACTCCAGGCCCAAGGTCTTGTCGTCGCCAAGGTCGGCGACGGCATCAATGACGCGCCAGCACTCGCCGCCGCCGACATCGGCATCGCCATGGGCGGCGGCGCCGACGTGGCTCTTGAGACGGCTGACGCGGCGGTGCTGCACGGTCGGGTCCAGGACATTCCCGACATGATCGTCCTGTCGAACGGGGTGATGGGCAACATCCGTCAGAACATCACCATCTCCCTGGGCCTGAAGGCCGTCTTCCTGGTCACGACCTTGATCGGCGTCACCGGTCTGTGGCCGGCTATCCTCGCCGATACCGGGGCGACCGTGCTGGTGACCGCCAACGCCATGCGTTTGCTGCGATGGAAGCCGAGGTGACCCGCGACGTTTCACGTCCGTCGACGATCGGTCCTGAAACAAGGCTGGGCTTGCGGCGTTTGATGCCTCGTTCTCGTTTGCCGCTCGCCTGCGTTGTGCTAGGAAGTGATCATGTTTGAATGGTCGAACAGGACACTTCTGGCGGGGGCGCTTCTTGCGCTCATCATCGTCGTGTTCGGTTTCCTGCCGGCCGCGGAGGCGGCGACCTGCGCGCCGGAAGCCCAGGCTGATGCCGCGGCCTCATCCTTTTCGGCCTCGCCCGAGCAGAACCAGGAACAGGGCAAGGGCGGCGACCTAAAACACGGCGGCTGCGCCCATGGTCACTGTCACCACGGCTCAACCGGCATACAGCCTTTGTCGATCGCTGTTCCGGCCAAGCTGGACAAGACTGGCGGCCCCAAGGCGCCGAAGTGCGACCAGATGGCGTCCCGAACGCCGGCCGGCCCGGACCGCCCACCCAGAGTCTGACTCGAATGCCGCGCCTTCGTGCGCCCATCCGTCAGAAATCTGGGAAATGAACCATGTCTTCCTCACATCGTCGGTCGCCGCTCCTGGCGGCCGGCTGCGCCGTGGTCGCCGTAGCGACAGCGGCCGCTGCACCTGCCTGGGCTGATCCTGCGCCAAGCTATGAAACCCTGCTCGGACGCATCGGCCAGACGCCGGTCAACGTCGAGGCCGGCGCCTTGCTCGACGCCGCCGAGGCGCGCGTTCGTCAGGCGCGCGTGCGCCCCAATCCTCAACTCGGCCTGAGCGTCGACGGCGTCCTGGGGAGCGGTCCCTATGACGGCTACAGCAATGCCGAGACCAGCCTGGCTGTGACCCAGGACCTTGAACTCTGGGGGCGTCGCAGCGCCAGGGTGGAGGTCGCGCGCGGGGAAGCCGGCGCAGCCGCTCTTCGCCGCGATCTCGCCGGCGTAGACGCTGCGGGTCGGCTGGCGCTGGTTTACGCCGAGGCCGAGGCGGCTGATCGTCGATTTCAACTGGCCAAGGAGGCCTTGACCATCACCCTGGCCGACGCTCGCGCCGCCCTGTTGCTGGTGGAAGAGGGGCGAGAACCCCTGTTGCGCGGCATTCAGGCGGAAACCGAGGCGGCCTCGGCGCGTGCTTCGCAAGACGAGGCCGGCGCTGAACGCGAGGCCGCTTTCGCGCGGTTGACGGCGACGGCGATGTTGCCGACGGCCGTCACCTCCATCGACGCAGGCGTTCTGGATCGCACGCCATCGGCGTCGGAGCCCTCCGGATCGATTTCGCCCGTCGTGCGCGTGGCGGAAGCGGAGCGCGACACGGCCGAACGGCGTATCCGGGTGGAGCGGATCAATGCTCGTCCCAACGTCAGCGCTTCGGTCGGGGTGAGGCGCTACGAAGCCGAAGACGCCACCGCATTGACGTTCGGCGTCAGCATGCCCCTGCCGCTGTTCGATCGAAATCGGGGCAATATCCAGGCGGCCCAGGCTGAGTTCCGGGCGGCGGAAGCCCGTCTCGACGGCGCTCGCCTCGAAGAAGCCGCCGATCGAAGCGCGGCTCTGGCGCGCCTCAACGCCTCCGTCAGTCGCGTGGGAGCGACGGACGCCGGCGTGACCTCGGCCGAGGAGGCCTATCGCCTTTCTCGGCTGGGTTTCGAAGCCGGACGCATCTCCCAGCTTGAACTGCGCGCATCCCGCGCCGCCCTGATCTCCGCCCGCACCGCCGCCGTTGACGCCCGCCTCGCGCGCGTCCGTGCGGAAATCGACCTCGCGCGCCTGCAAGGCCGCATCCCGTTTGGAGCCGCCCTGTGAACACCCTGATCAAGACCAGAAAGACCTGGCTGATGGCCGGCGCCGCCGTTGCGGTCATCGTCATCGGCGGCGCGGCCTTCCTCATGACCCGCGACGGGCCTGCGCCCTCGCCGGCGGTTGAGGCGCCCGCAGAAGCCGGCCATGAAGGCGAAGCCGCGGGCGAAGCGGAGGAGGGCGTTATCAACCTGACCCCTGCGCAGATCGAAGCTTCAGGCATCACTGTTATGGCGGTCGGGCGCGGTGGAGGCGGGGAGACCCGCCTTGCCGGCCGTGTTGAACCCATGATCGATGCGCGCGCCGCCGTGGCCGCTTCAGTGGGCGGCCGGGTCGAGCGGGTTCTGGTGGCGCCGGGCCAGTCGGTACGCGCCGGCCAGGCCCTGGCGGTGCTGGTCAGCGGCGACGCCGCCACCTTCCGCGCCGACGCCGACGCCGCCGCTGCGGCGGCTGACGCGGCGCGGCGCGCCTATCAGAGGAACGACAGCCTGGCGTCCCAGGGCGTGGTGGCGCGCCAGGAGGTCGAAACCTCGCGCGCCCAATCGCTCAGCGCCGACGCCGCGGCCCGGGCCGCGCGCGCCCGCGCCTCTGCTGCAGGCGGGCCCAATGCCTCGGGGCGGATCAGCGTCTCCAGCCCGATCTCGGGCGTGGTGACTTCGGTTCTGGTCGGTCCGGGCGGGTTCGCGCCTCAGGGCGGCGTGGTCGCCGAGGTCACCAACCCGGCGCGTGTGGAACTGGTGTTCAATGCGCCGCCGGCCCTGGCCGCCCAGGTTCGGGCGGGATCGTCGTTGCGTGTTCAAGGTCCTGCCGGTGAATTCGATGCGATCGTCACGGGCGTAGCCGCGGGCGGCGCCGGCGAGAGCGGTGCGACGGTCATTCGCGCCCGGCCGGCCGGCGGAGCCTTGCCGCCGGCCGGTTCGCCGGTCAGCGGCGCCCTGGTGACGGGCGGCGAAGCCGACGGCGTGACCGTTCCTACCGAGGCCGTCCAGACGGTCGATGGCGGTACTGTCGTCTTCGTCCAGGTTGAAGGCGGCTTCCGCGCCGTTCCGGTCATGGTCGGCCGCCAGGCCGGCGGCCGGACGGAGATCGTGCGGGGCCTGACCGGCGCCGAACGCATCGCCGGGGCCAAGGCCTTCCTGCTCAAGGCGGAGCTCGCCAAGGGCGAAGCCGAGCACGGCCACTAGGAGCGACGGAATATGTTTAAAGCTCTTATCGAAGCGTCCGTCCGTTTTCGCTGGTTCGTCGTCCTGGCCGTGGCGCTCGTCGCCGCGCTTGGCCTGTTCGAACTGACCAAACTGCCGATCGACGCCGTTCCCGACATCACCAATCGACAGGTCCAGATCACGACCGTCGCCCCGGCGCTGGCGCCCGAGCAGATCGAACGCCAGGTCACCTATCCGCTTGAGACGGCCATGGCCGGCATTCCGGGACTGCAGAGCACCCGCTCCCTGTCCCGCAACGGCTTCAGCCAGATCACCGTCGTCTTCACCGACCAGACCGACATCTATTTCGCCCGCCAGCAGGTGGCCGAGCGGATGCGGCAGGCGTCGGAGAAGCTGCCCGAAGGCGTCGAGCCCAATCTGTCGGCCATCACGACCGGCCTGGGCGAGGTGCTGATGTGGACGGTCGACTATGTCCCCTTCAGCCCCAAGACCACGGTCGCCAACGGCAAGCCCGGCTGGCAGGCCGACGGATCCTATCTGACGCCGGAAGGCGAGCGGCTGACCACGCCGCAGCAGCGCGCCACCTATCTGCGCACGGTTCAGGACTGGATCATCGCCCCGCAGATGCGCACGGCGCCCGGCCTGGCCGGGGTCGACGTCAACGGCGGCTATGTAAAGGAATATGCCGTCCGGCCTGACGCCGCCGCCCTGACCCGCTACGGCCTGGGCATGAATGATCTGGTGCAGGCGCTGGACCGGGCCAACACCCAGGCGGGCGCCGGCTATGTCCAGCGGGCAGGCGAGGCCCTGGTGGTCCGCACCGACGCCCTGGCCACGACGGTCGAGGACCTGGCCCAGGCGCCGGTCGTCAATCGCGGCGGTCTGGTGGTTCGTGTCGCCGATGTGGCGACGGTCGAGATCGGCCAGGCGCCGCGCCTCGGCGGGGCCAGCCGCGACGGGCATGAGGCGGTGCTGGGCACCGCCCTGATGCTGGCCGGCGAGAACAGCCGAACCGTGGCTCAGGCCGCGGCCGAGCGGCTGGAACAGGTGGCGGCCACCTTGCCGCCCAGCGTGGTCGCCGCGCCGGTGCTGAACCGCAGCGATCTGGTCAACTCGACCATTTCGACCGTGGCGCGCAACCTGATCGAAGGCGCCCTGTTCGTCATCGTCGTCCTGTTCCTGCTGCTCGGAAACTTCCGGGCGGCGGCGATCACGGCCCTGATGATCCCGCTGTCTTTCCTGTTCGCCGTCATTGGCATGAACCGGTTCGGCATCAGCGGAAACCTGATGAGCCTGGGCGCGCTCGACTTCGGCCTGATGGTCGACGGCGGCGTGGTGGTGATCGAAAACACCCTGCTGATGCTGACCCAGCGGCGGGGCGAACTGGGGCGGATGCTGACCCGTCACGAACGTCTCGGCGTGGCCATGCAGGCGGCGCGCCAGATGGTCAAACCGGCCGCCTTCGGCCAGCTGATCATCCTCCTGGTCTTCACGCCGCTGCTGATGCTGGAAGGGGTGGAGGGCAAGACCTTCGTGCCCATGGGGGCGACGGTCATGCTGGCCCTGGTCGGCGCCTTCATCTTCTCCTTCACCTTCGTGCCGGCGATGACGGCTCTCCTGGTGAGGGATCCCAAGACCGTCCATCTGGGACCGGACGGCAAGGCCGAGGAGCATGAGACCCGCATCCTGCGATTTGCTCGTCGGTGGATCCAGCCGGCCATCGGCGCGGCCGTCGCTCGTCCCAAGGTGGTCCTGATCGCCGCCCTGGCGATGCTGGGCGTGGGGGCCGTCTCCTTCATGAGCCTGGGCCGGGAGTTCATCCCGACCCTGGACGAGGGCGATATCGCCATGCAGTCGCTGCGCGTGCCTTCCGCCTCTTTGGAGCAATCCCTGGCCATGCAGATGGCCCTTGAACGCGCCATCAAGGCTCAGCCCGAGGTGGAGACCATGTTCTCCAGGACGGGCACGGCCGAGGCCGCTGTCGACCCCATGCCCGCCAACATCTCGGACGCGGTCATCATCCTCAAGGATCGCAAGGACTGGCCGAATCCCAAGCTGTCGAAGGAAGACCTGATCGCCCGGATTGAAGATGTCGCCAGCCAGCAGATCGGCAACAGCTTCGAGTTCAGCCAGCCGATCGAACTACGCTTCAACGAACTGATCTCGGGCGTCCGCACCGACCTCGCGGTCATGGTCTATGGCGACGATTTCGACACCTTGCAGAAGACGGCTGATGCGGTGGCCGCCAAGCTGCGGGCCACGCCCGGCGCGGCCGACGTGCGGGTGGAGCAGGCGTCCGGCCTGCCGACCCTGACCATCAGCGTCGATCGGTTCGCGGCGGCCAACTACGGGCTGTCGGCGGCCGACGTCTCGGAGGCGGTCTCGGCCGCCGTCGGGGGCGCCGAGGCGGGTCGTATCTTCGAGGGCGACCGTCGCTTCGATGTCGTCGTGCGTCTGCCGGATGACGCGCGAAACGATCCGGCGACCCTCGCCGCCCTGCCCATCGTCTCGAGCACGGGGGTGATCGTGCCCCTGTCGTCGGTCGCGCGTATCGAGACGGCTGAAGGACCGAACCAGATCAGCCGTGAGAACGGCAGCCGACGCATGGTGGTCCAGGCCAATGTGCGCGGTCGCGATCTCGGCGGCTTCGTGACCGACGCCCAGGCGGCGGTGGCCGACATCGCCCTTCCGGTCGGCTATCGCCTCGACTGGGGTGGACAGTTCGAGAACCTGAAACGGGCCGAACAGCGCCTGGGTCTGGTGATCCCGATCGTCTTCATCCTGATCGGCGTCCTGCTGTTCATGGCGCTGGGATCGTTTGCGGAGGCCGGCCTGGTCTTTGCCTGCGTGCCTCTGGCCCTGGTCGGCGGGGCGCTGGCGCTGTTGCTCAGGGGGATGCCCTTCTCGGTGTCGGCGGCGGTTGGCTTCATCGCCGTGTCGGGCGTTGCGACCCTGAACGGACTGGTGCTGATGCAGGCGATCCGGGAGCGGCTGCAGGCCGGACTTGAGCCTGTCGCGGCCGCCATCGAAGGGGCGTCCAGTCGCCTGCGAGCGGTGCTGACCACGGCCCTGGTGGCCATCGTCGGCTTCATTCCCATGGCGCTGGCGCACGGGGCGGGGGCCGAGGTGCAGAAGCCGCTGGCCACTGTGGTCATCGGCGGTCTGCTGACGGCGACAGCCCTGACGCTGCTGGTTCTGCCGACTTTCGCCGCCAAGGCGGTCAAGCATCGGAAATCGGAGGGGATCGAGGATTGATTGCTCGCAATCAGGACGACCGTCAGCAGCGTCGTACGCTGCTGACGGTTCTTGGTCTCAACGCCGGCCTGTCGGCAGGGCTCGGAATCGGCGGCTGGGCCGCCGATTCCAGCGCTCTGTTGGCCAATGCCGTGGACAACGCCTCCGACGCCGCAGTCTATCTGATCAGCTTTCTGGCGATCGGCCGCGCGGAGTCATGGAAGAGGGGGGCGGCGGGCCTTTCCGGCGTCATGCTTCTCGTCTTCGCAGGCGGCGTTCTCATCGACGCCGGGCGTCGGTTCCTGACCGGAACCGAACCGATGGGTCCCATCATGATCGGTCTTGCGGTCGTGGCGGCGGTGGTCAACCTCATCTGTCTGCAGATGATCCGTCGCCAGGCCAGCGGCGACGTGAACATGAAGGCGGCCGAGACCTTCAGCTTCAATGATTTTGCCTCGAACGGGGGCATTCTCATCGCCGGCCTTCTGGTCATGTGGCTCGGACAGGCCTGGCCGGACCTGCTTGTCGGCGTCCTCGTCGCCGCCATCGCTGCGAAGGGCGGAATCGACATTCTGGGCGAAGCCGGCCGGTCCGGAACGAACGGGGAGCCGCGCGAATGACGCTGCCCAACCCGCCCTGCGGCTTATCGCTTCCCCCTGGATCGAACGGGCGACAGCGCCCGCTCCAGAAGAGGATTTTGGATCAATGATCGACATTCAATCCGTGCAGCGATGGCGGAAGCTCTTCATCGCCGCCTGTCTTCTCGCGCTCCTGGCGTGGACGACGCTCGTGACGGCCGTGCCGGCGCTTGAACACCCGGTCGAACACCTCGGCCTCGTCGCCATCATGGCCTGCATCATCGGCCGCAGCTGGTGCTCTCTCTACATCGGCGGGCGCAAGAAGCAGGAGATCGTCGCCGCCGGACCCTATTCAATCTGTCGAAATCCCCTCTATGTCTTCAGCTTCATCGGCGCATTCGGCGTAGGGGCCCTGTCCGGCAGCCTCAGCGTCGCCTTCGTGTTCACCCTCATCTGCTGGCTCGTGTTCCGGATCGTGGTCGCCCGCGAGGAAGGCTATCTGACCGAGGCCTTTGGCGCGCCCTATCAAGCCTATTGCGCGCGGACCCCCCGTTTTCTGCCCAACCCCGCGCTTTGGCGGGATGAGGCGGAGGTGCTCATCCGTCCGGCCTTTTTTGTTCGGACGGTGCGCGACGGGCTGGTCTTTCTTCTGGCGCTTCCGCTGTTTGAGGCGCTCGAACGCCTGCAGCATCTCGGCTGGTTCGACGCCATTCTGCAACTGCCGTGAGACCGGGGAGAAGCGAGGTGATCAAACGAAACCGGACGGACTTTCACGCAACGGCTTTCGCTAGGGCGAACTGCACGACGGGCAGGGCGAATGGCCATCGATCGCCGCTTGATCACCTATTGTTCTCGACGCCTGGAGCTCGCCGATGACCAGGACCATAAGACTGACGCTTGCCCGCCTTTTGCCCGACGTGCCAGGGGGCTCTGACGCCTGCGTCGATCGCCTGATCACGTCCCTGCGCGAAAGGCAGGGCGTGTTCGAGGCTCATCTTGCCGATAGGGACGGTGTCCCTGTCCTCTGCATTCATTACGACCCCGACCTGGTGACCCTGCAGCAGGTGCGTCAGGCGGCTCTCAAGGCGGGTGTGGAGATCAGCGAGCGCTTCGGGCATGTCAGCGGCTGGTTGACGGGGCTGCGCCATGCACGCCACGCCCGAACCGTTCAAGACGCTCTTGCGGAGCAGGACGGGATTGTCGAGGCGGCGGTGGATGTGTCCGGCGCCTTCCATCTGGAGTTCGATCGGGGGCTGGCGAGCTGGTCGGAAATCGATCGCTTCATTCAGTCCCAGGGTCTGCGGGCTACGGATACGCCGTCGGAAACCTCGGCGCCGGCGCATCCCTCCAGGGAGGAAGGCTCCCATGAGCACGCCCATATGGAGGGCGAGAAGCATGACCATGCCCACGGCGGCTTGCTTGGGCCCAATACGGAGTTGATCTTCGCCCTGGCTTGCGGCGGTCTGCTGGGGCTGGGTTTCGCCATAGAGAAGCTGGCGGCCGGCGTCCCGGCGTGGATGCCTCTCGGTCTGTTCATCGCCGCCTACGGGTTCGGCGGCTTCTTCACCGTTCGCGAGGCGTTCGAGAACCTTCGCCGCAAGCGCTTCGAGATCGACACCCTCATGCTTGTCGCCGCCGCAGGCGCGGCGGCGCTCGGCGCCTGGGCCGAGGGCGCGCTGCTTCTGTTCCTGTTCAGCATCGGTCACGCCCTGGAGCACTACGCCATGGGGCGGGCCAAGCGCGCCATCGAGGCGCTTGCCGACCTGGCGCCCCGCACCGCCCGCGTGCGCCGAGGCGATCAGGTCGTCGAACTGCCGGTCGAAGAACTCCAGGTGGGCGACACCGTGGTGGTCCGGCCCAATGAACGCTTGCCGGCCGACGGCTTCGTGGTGGTCGGCACGACCAGCATCAACCAGGCGCCGGTGACCGGCGAGAGCATGCCGGTCGACAAGCAGCCGGTCGCAGACCTGGCTTCTGCACGCGCCCAGACCGTCCAGATCGGATCGGCGTCCATCGTCTTCGCAGGCACCATCAACGGCGCCGGCGCCATCGAGATCGAGACGACCCGCAAGTCCAGCGACACCACCCTTGCCAAGGTGGTCCGCATGGTCACCGAGGCGGAAACCCAGAAATCGCCGACCCAACGCTTCACGGACCGTTTCGAGCGGGTATTCGTGCCCCTGGTGCTCGCCTTCGCTTTTGTCCTGCTGTTCGCCTGGGTTGTGGTCGACGAGCCGTTCCGCGACAGCTTCTATCGGGCCATGGCGGTGCTGGTCGCCGCTAGCCCGTGCGCGCTGGCCATCGCCACGCCGAGCGCCGTCTTGTCCGGGGTTGCACGTGCGGCCCGGGCCGGCGTTTTGATCAAGGGCGGCGCGCCGCTTGAGAACCTCGGCTCGCTCAACGCCATCGCCTTTGACAAGACCGGCACTCTGACCGAAGGCCGCCCACGCATCACTGACATTATTCCCGTGCGCGGAACGCATGAAAGCGATCTCCTGGCCACCGCAGTCGCCGTGGAACGCCTGAGCGACCACCCGTTGGCGGAAGCCATCGCGAGGGACGGAGGGGAGCGCCTGGGGGAGGCGACGATCGCGGCTGCGTCTGACCTGAAGAGCCTGACCGGAAAAGGCGTAACGGCTCAGCTCGGAGGCGACACGATCTGGATCGGCAAGCCGGAGATGTTCGGCGCCGACGGCGTCGCGGGGCTGAGCGATGAAGCGGCCATGGTCGTCACGCAACTGCGCCTGCAAGGGCGAACCTTGATGGTGGTGCGCCGAGGCGCGCGGGACCTCGGCGTGATCGGCCTCCTCGACACGCCCCGAGCCGCCGCACGGTCGGCGATCACGGCGCTGAGGTCCCTGGGCGTCCAGCGCATGATCATGATTTCGGGTGATCACCAGAGGGCGGCTCAGGCGATCGCCGGACAGATCGGTCTGACCGAGGCATGGGGCGACCTCATGCCGGAGGACAAGGTCGACGCCATCAAACGTCTGCGCGCCGAAGCCAAGGTCGCCATGGTCGGCGACGGCGTGAACGACGCCCCCGCCATGGCGACGGCGACTGTGGGCATCGCCATGGGGGCCGCCGGCTCCGACGTGGCCCTCGAGACCGCCGACGTGGCTCTGATGGCCGACGATCTCTCGCACCTGCCTTTCACGATCGGGCTCAGTCGGCGAACCCGCAGGATCATTCTCCAGAACCTGGTCGTCAGCCTGGGCGTCGTCGCCTTCCTGGTGCCGGCCACAGTTCTCGGCCTGGGCATAGGTCCGGCGGTCGCCTTGCATGAAGGCTCGACATTGCTGGTGGTGATCAACGCCTTGCGTCTTCTCGGCTATCGTGACCCGATATCGGTGTTGAAACGGGATGAAAACCTCGGGGACGTCGCAGGCTCTCCCGTGCTTCAGGGGAAGTCCTCATGAAACGGATGAGGTGGGCGTCGGTCGTGGCCCTGTTTCTCGCCCTTTCGGCCTTTGCATTCGGCCTGTTTTCGCTGCCGTCGCGGACCCAGGTCGACACCCGGCCTGCGGTGGACGGCCGCTCGATCGATAACCATGCGGGCCATGCCGACGCGCCCTCCGACAGTGCCTCCACGCGCTCCTATCGCGAGGCGAGCGTCCGGATGTCCCAGAGCCTGGACATCGACTACACCGGCGACGCCGATGAGGACTTCCTGCGGGGATTGATCGCCCGTCACGAGGGCGCGGCCGCAATGGCGCGCATCGCCCTGGAATACGGCGACGACCCGGAGGTACGCGGGTTCGCCGAGGAGACGATCCGCAACCAGGAAGCCCAGATCCTGCGGATCAGGCTGCTGCTGGTGCGACGCGAGAGAGGGGCGGCGCCGGCCGCCCGGTCCTGAGGCCATGGCGAAGAACCGTTTCAAGGGCCGCGAACGCGGCCAGCGCTGGCGCGAGGGGCGTTACGGGAAGCGGAACCGCCGTCCCGGTTTCAAACGCCTCGAGAAGCCTCGGCCGGTGCTCGAGATCCTGGCGGCTGCGGTCGTCAGCCTCATCACGGCCGCCATCATGTTATGCGTGGCCGTCATCCTGCTCGGCGCCTACAAGGTTCCGCTGCACCTCGGGTACGGCGCCTTCATGGGCATGGCGGCGATCGGCTGTCTGATCGTGGGGCGGCGAGACCGCGTCGCCCTGATTTCGACGGCCTGCATTGGCCTGCTCGGGATCGTGGGAACAATTTGCTTCTATGCCGGTCGCGGAGAGATCCAGCTACGGACTCATGAGCATAGTGTCCCGACGGCGGCGGGAACCGCGAGGCCCTAGGATTCATGCCGATCGTTCGGCTAGGGTCTTTAACCGACCCACGGAAACGCCAGGCGATCTGTTTCCCGTCGCAGACGGAAGGCGGCGTTTCCCAGGCGAGTGGAGCGCATGGGTGGACCTAATGCGACATCAGCCACGATAGTTCGGCGTCGTCCTGAAGACCGCTCGTCATGCCGCCCCACATGCGCTGCGCCAGGGGACCGCGACCGAAGGCCCCCGTTACGATCAGGTCGGCGCCGAGACGGTGGGCTTCGGCGAGGAGGTCCGCGGCGCCCGTGGATCCCGCGGTCGCCGGTATATGGCGGACGGCGGCCGGCGCATCGTGCCGCTTCAGATGAGCGGCGACGTCTTCGAGCTGGCCTTGTTCGACCTCGTCGCCGACCCCGACCACGGTGACGGTCTGAGCCCGCCGGAGCAGCGGCAGAGCATCATGCAGGGCGCGTCTCGCCTGGGGCGCGTCCTTCCAGCCGATGACCGCATTCGAGAGATCGCCGCTTGCGGCCGCCGCTCCAAGACGGAGAACGGGGCCGCCGCCGTGCAGGGCGAGCTCTCCGGCGTTGGGAAGCGCACAGGCCATCGGCGGCGCCGACGAGGTGACGAGCAGATCGGCGGTGAGCAGATGATCGCGCAAGGGGGGACCGGGCTCCCCCATGCCGGAAAGCCAATCGGCGGTTTTCGAGCCGGAGCCGAACACCTGGAGGAAGGCGTCGTGGGCGCCGGCGAGGGCGGCGTCCATTCTTCGGGTCTCTTCCAGGACCGACAGGGGGTTGCTCGCCAGAGCCGTCCTGAGCACCGACGTCCGGGGCCAGGCGAAACACACCGCCTTCAGTCGGGCGTCGAACCCTGCGGCCAGGTCGCGCGCACGCTCCAGGGTCTGGACGAGACCGTCCCTTGGCGTAGCATCGACGATGATGTCGCGGTAGGTCATGGATGTTCTCCTTTCCAGTCCTTGCATGCCGGCGGCGCAGGGCGTCGAGCATGTCCGTCTAGCTTGCTCATTGGCGGCGCCGTTGCGTTGATCCAGATCACACATCCAGGGGCTGGATCATCAAGGCATCCCTGTCTCTGTTCCAACGACTCCGCAGCGTCTGTTCCCTGACGATCGGGACGTCGGTTCAGCTGTGCGTTTGACGTGTCTTCGATAGGGGCGAGGTCCATGAGGATAGAAGCCCGCAGGATCATGATTGTTGCGAGGCGAGGCGTGTTCGCCAATGATCATTTGAGGGCGAAGCTTGGAAGCCCTGACCAGGAGCAGACCGCTATGGCCGAAGGACATGCTCATGGGGCAGGGGCCAGCAGCAAACGCCTGATGTGGGCGCTCGTCCTGACGACGACCTTTCTGATCGCCGAAGTCGTCGGGGCCGTGGTGTTCAAGAGTTTGGCCCTGCTATCGGACGCCGCCCATATGTTCACCGATGTGGCTGCGCTGGCGATCGCGCTGGCGGCGATCAAGATTGGCGAGCGGCCGGCAGACTCCGTGCGGACCTTCGGCTATCGTCGGTTCGAAATCCTCGCCGCCGCCTTCAACGCCGTCCTGTTGTTTCTGGTGGCGGGCTACGTCCTCTATGAAGGCGTTCTGCGCCTTTTCGCGCCCGAACCCGTCGGCTCCGTCGGGATGCTGGTCGTGGCTTCCCTGGGCCTGGTCGTGAACCTGGTGTCGATGCGGCTGCTGGCCTCCGGTGCGAACGCCAGCCTGAATGTGAAGGGGGCCTATCTCGAGGTCTGGGCCGACATGCTGGGTTCCGTCGGGGTGATCGGCGGGGCCGTCCTCATCATGTTGACGGGCTGGGCCTGGATTGATCCGGTGGTCGCGATCGGCATCGGTCTGTGGGTGCTGCCGCGCACCTGGATGCTCTTGAAGAACACCACCCATATCCTGCTGGAAGGCGTGCCCAAGGACCTGTCCTTGGAGGCTGTGCGAGCGACGATCGCCGCCGTGCCGGGGGTGGCCGAGGTCCATGACCTGCACCTTTGGGGCGTCAGCAGCGATGATGTGAACGGCTCCGTTCACCTGGTTCTTGCCGAAGGCTGGGACGCTGAGCGGGTTCGTCGTGCGGTTCTGGCGCAGATGAACGACGTCCATGGCATCGATCACGCCGCCGTCCAGATCGAATCCGGGCCGGCCGGGGAGGGGGAGGCCTTGGGTCACGGGCGTATCGCTCATCCATAGGGTTGAACCGGTCCGTACATCTCAGACCTTGCGGACCCTCGTTCAGGACGCGGGGCAATGACCGACCCGAGCGCTGCGACGTCGACGGCCCGAGTCGCCAGCCTTCCAGAATAATCTCGCGCTCCTGAAATATTTTGAGGGTTCCGGTACGGAAATGCGTATTGGATCTTCCGGCGTCATCTTTGGATTTGTGCGACGCACAATGAGTTCATGCGTCATCATTTGGCGCGTTGGAAAATAGTCACGTCCAACCCACCCTCACCAACGAGGTGACGATTCTGTGTCTATTTTGAGTGGAATGCGTCATCTTTTTGCGCACATCTGTCGAATGCGGGCATGAAACATGACGGTTTGGCGGCATTCATATGTATATACATGACTTGACTCCCCTGACGCCCAACCGGAACGTGGCGATGCAGGACCGGTTCGTCTGGGCCGAAACGCGAGGGGAATGACCATGAACCGCATGAAAAAGAGGCTCTTGTTCGCAGGTGCGGTAATCTCCGCCACCATGTGCGGAATGCCCGCATTCGCGCAGGAAGCCGAGACGACCAACGTCGGCGAAATCGTCGTCACGGGCAGCCGGATCAAGCGCCAGGACATCAGCGGGGTCGGTCCCGCCACGGTCGTCACAGGCGAGGATATCGAGCGTACGGGGATCACGAACGTGGAGGCGCTGCTGCAGCGACTGCCGTCGTCCGCAGGGGCTGCCGGCAATCAGACCAACTCCTATTGGACCGGCAACGGCTACGGCACGGCGCAGGTCAATCTGCGAGGCCTCGGCATCAACCGGACCCTGACGCTGATCAACGGTCGGCGGATCGTCAACGGCGGCACGGGCGCCAACAGCGCTCCGGATCTGAACATGATCCCGACCGCCATTATCGGCCGAATGGACGTGCTGAAGGACGGCGCCTCCGCCATCTACGGCGCCGACGCCGTCGCGGGCGTGGTCAACATCGTCACCATCAACGATTTCGAGGGCCTCAAGCTCTCAAGCAAGTATGGCGTCACGGACGAAGGTGACGGCCAGGACCTCTCCTTCGACCTGTTGTGGGGCATGCGCGGCGACCGCGGCGGGGTCACCGCCGCCCTGACCTATCAGAAGACGGAAGCCGTCAACCTGGCGAGCCGCGCTCCCTGCGGGCTGGGCGAGATCAACGGAAAGCTGGCCTGCGTCGCGAGCGCCACGACGCTCGGGGGCCGGGCCGTGCTTCCCAACGGCCAGCAGATCAACTTCAACCAGATCCCGGGCGGCGACGGGGACTTCTTCGAACCCTACAACGCCGCCAAGCATAACTATAACGGCAACCCCTTCCTCAACGCCGTGTCGCCGATCGAGCGCCTCAGCACGGCCATCCTGGCCGACTACCAGCTGACCGACACCGTCAGCCTGTTCGGCGAAGTCTTCTTCACCCACAGGGAAAGCAACCAGCTCGCAGCGCCAGGGGCCCTGCGGAACCTGAAGATCGCGGCGTCCCATCCGACCAACCCGACGGGTCAGGACATCACCCTCATTGCACGGCGTCTCGCCGAACCGGGGCCGCGTCACTTCTTCCAGGAAACCGACACCTATCGGTTCGTCGGCGGCGCCCGGGGCGCCATCGCCGGCGACTGGACCTGGGAAGCCGCCGTCAACTGGGGACGCAACACCGGCGTCGACGGGATGACCAATATCGCCAACCTTCAACGGGTCGGCGAAACCCTGAACACCGCCGTCTGCAGCAACGCGGCGGGCGCGGCCATCCCCTGCGGTGACTATCTGGGCGCCGGAGACCTCAGCAAGGAGGTGCTCGACTATATCCTCTTCACCTCGCGCGACACCGGGGGGAATGAGCAGCGCAGCGTCACGCTCGACGTCACCGGCACGGTGCTCCAGCTCCCGTCCGGACCGCTCGCCGCCGCGGCGGGTCTCGTCTACCGCGAGGAAAAGGGCTGGCGCGATCCTGACGCCCTCACCGTTCTGGGTATCGCCAACACCAACCAGCAGGACCCCATCGCCGGCTCGACCAAGGCCAAGGAAGCCTATGTCGAACTGTCGGCGCCGCTCCTGTCCGACCTGCCGTTCATCCAAAGGCTCGAGCTCGACGCGGCCGTCCGCTATTCGGACTATGACCTGTTCGGCGGCAACACCACCTACAAGCTGGGCCTGAACTGGAGCGTCGTCGACAGTCTTCGCCTGCGGGCCACCTTCGGCACCGGCTTCCGGATTCCAAGCGTTCCCGAACTGTTCGGCGGCGTTGCAGAGGGCAATCTGACGACGACTGATCCGTGCAGCCGCTACAGCACCAGCGGAAACGCGACGCTGATCGCCAACTGCCAGGCTTCCGGCGTGCCGGCTAACTATGTGCAACTCGGCAACACGGTCCTGACCACGGTCGGCGGCAATCAGAAACTCTCGCCCGAAACGGCCGAGACCCTCACCCTGGGTCTGGTCTGGCAACCCGAGCAGGTCAAAGGCCTGTCCCTGACCGTCGACTATTTCGACATCAAGATCGAAGACGCGATCCGGTCCATCCCGGGGTCCACCAAGCTGGCCATCTGCTACGCCTCGCCGGGCATGAACCACCCCTTCTGCGGCCCGAACAACTTCACCCGCAGTCCCCTGACCGGCGAAGTGAACTTCCTCTCGGCCCAGCCGACCAACGCCGGCCTGGAAACCATGAAGGGCGTCGACATCGGGGCGCGCTACGCCTTTGATCTCGGCGACCGCCGCGCCAGCCTCGACTGGAACACCACCTATCTCGGCGAATATGTCGTGACGCCTTTCCTGGGCGCCGATCCGATCATCTTCGACGGCCATATCGGCGGCGGCAACGGCGGCTATCCCCACTGGCGATCGAACGTCAGCGCCTCGGTTGTCGATGATCGCTGGACGGCGACCTATTCGGTGCAACTGATCGGCAAGGCCACGGACTTCAACGCCGCGCCGGGCGACATCGGCTATGAGACGCCGAACCTCTTCTACCACAACGCCCAGTTCGCCTATCGCCTGGGTGAGAAGGCTGACATCGCCTTCGGCATCGACAACCTCTTCGACAAGAAGGCGCCGTTCATCCAGAGCTGGACCGACGGCAATACCGACACCATGACCTACGACCTGCTTGGCCGTCGCGGCTACGTCCGCCTGACCTATCAGTTCAACTAACCTGCCACTTCCAGAAACACCGGGCGGCCCCCCCATGGCTCCCGCCTGGTGTTTCAACGTCCCCCAAACAGTGAGTATCAAATGGTGCGCTGGCCTTCCGTAGCGCGAAAAGCCCACAAGTGGCTTGCGCTGATCATCGGCGTTCAGGCCCTCTTCTGGGTCGTGAGCGGCCTCTACATGACCGCCGTCCATATCGACATTATCCATGGCGATCATCTGGTGCGGACACCCGTCGCCGAACCGATTTCCATGGGCGGCCTGGTCGATCCTGCGGTCATTCTCAAGACTGCCGGCGGCGCTCAAAGCCTGCGTCTCGACCAGCAGCTGGGACAGCCTGTCTATATCGTCAGCCAGACGAGCGGCCGGTCCCTGTTCGACGCCCGGTCCGGTGAGAAGCTGCCCCTGATCGACGAAGCCGGCGCACGGCGGCGCGCCGAGCAGATCTACGCAGGGGATGGCGGTGTCCGCGAAATGGAGCTGCTGTACGAAATCCCCGGCGAGATCAGGGGGCGTCCAGCGCCGATCTGGCGGGTGCAGTTCGAAGGCCTGTGGCGGCCCACCCTCTATATCTCGCCCCAGACCGGCGAACTCGTGGCCAAGCGTCATGACCTGTGGCGCACGTTCGACTTCGTCTGGATGTTCCACATCATGGACTATGAGACCCGCGACAACGTCAACAACATCCTGCTCAAGGTCGCGACCTGGATGATGGTGGTGACCTCCCTCACCGGGGCCTGGCTCCTGCTCTACAGCTTCCGTCGCAAGCGCCGCGTGCGCAAAGCCGCAGCGTGAGGATCATCAGATGTTTCTAATCCGTAGACTGCACAAATGGTTCGGCCTGGTCCTGGGTCTTCAATTTCTGCTCTGGGCCATCAGCGGCGCCGCCATGGCGCTGATCGATCACCGCAAGGTGGCTGGTGAAGATTCCATCGTCCACTCTACGCCGTCGCCCACGCCCGCTGGGGTGCTGTCGCTGGCTCAGGTCGCCCAGGCGGTGGGCCAGCCGATTTCCCGGATCGAGCTGCGTCCCTTGCAAGACGCCTGGGTTTACGCCGCCACGACGCCCAGCGGCGTCCAACTGGTCGACCCCGTGGACGGTCGCCGCATCGTCATCGACGACGCCCGCGCCAAGACGCTGGCCGTCGCAGCCTTCAACGGCACAGCGCCGGTGACCTCCGTGGCTCTGGTCGAGAAGCCGACGCTGGAGACGCGAGATTTCGCGCTTCCGGCCTGGCGGGTCGAGTTCGCGGACAAGGAGAAGACGACCCTGATCCTGAACGCCGTCACCGGCGAGGTCGCGGGCGCCAAGACCAACACCTGGCGGCTCTGGGACTTCTTCTGGATGATCCACATCATGGACTACACGGATCGCCAGAGTTTCAACCATCCGCTGATCATCATCATCGCCACCGGGTGTCTGTGGTTGGCCCTGAGCGGTTTCATCATGTTGTTCAGCGCCTTCCGACGCCAGGATTTCGCCTATATCCATGACGGGATCGAATGGCTGCAGCGCCGCCGTTGAGACTGCGCCGGGGCGTTCTGCGCCCCGGCGCCTTCCTGTTGGATTGGCGGCCAATGCGGGCCAAGCTGAAGCTTGGCCCGATTAACGGACATGACGGGGAGGAACGACTCCATGGATCTCACGCTCCACCGACGCATCCGCTCCGACATCGCCGACCGCATCCTGTCGGGCGAATGGTCGCCCGGGTTCCGCATCCCCTTCGAGCATGAGCTGATGGAGGAGTATGGTTGTTCGCGCATGACCGTGAACAAGGCCCTCGCGCCGCTGGCGGAACGGGGCATGATCATACGCCGTCGACGCTTCGGGTCCTTTGTGGCGCGGCCGCGGATACATTCCTTCGTGCTGGATATCCCGGACATACAGGCCGAGATTCTCAATCGCGGCGAACCCTATGATTTCGAACTCCTGTCCCGGAAGGTCCGGGCCGCGCACAAGCGGGACGCGGAAGAACTTGCACTCGCCGCATCCGGCGAGGTGATCGAGTTGCGCTGCCTCCACCGCAGCAGCGGTCGTCCTTTCGCGCTCGAGGAACGGTTGATCAGCCTGGCCTCCGTGCCCCAGGCCCGGGACGCCGATTTTACCCAGGGTCCGCCCGGCACATGGCTGCTGGAGCGCGTTCCCTGGACGGAAGCCGAGCACAGAATCCGAGCCGTGAACGTGTCCCGCGCAACCGCGCTGACCCTAGGGATCGATCCTGCTGCGGCCTGCCTTTCCCTCGAACGCCGGACGTGGCGGCGAGCGGAGCGCATCACCTTCGTTCGACTGACCTTTCCAGGGGAAGCCTATGATCTCGGAGCGCGGTTCGCGCCCTCGGACCCTGCAGAGGCTTCGGACTAGGACGCCGACCCGGGCTCGACCGAGCCCTGGGCCTCTTGTTCCAGGAGATGGCGGCCCTGGCGGACGGACGGCGCGAGGCGGAGCCCTGCGCCATTTACAAAATTCGCTGCGACGGACGTCGCTTCTGACGAAAATGTGGAATCAGGAAGCAGGGGCTCAATGTCTGCAAACTCGACCAGGGTTCTGATTATCGGCGCGGGACACGCGGGGGGCTCGGCGGCGGCGCTGCTGAGGCAGTATGGCTTTGCGGGCGAGATCGTCCTGGCGGGCGAGGAGGCGGCGGCGCCCTATCAGCGACCGCCCTTGTCCAAGGCCTGGCTGAAGGGGGAGGCGGGTCTGGAGGACCTGCTGCTGCGCCCCGAGAGCTTCTACGCCGAGCAGCAGATCGACCTGCGCACCGGCGTCACCGCGACCGCCATCGACGCGGGAGCCAAGGCGGTGACCTTCGCTGACGGCGTGGTCGAAGCCTACGACGTGCTGATCCTGGCCACGGGCTCGATGGCGCGCAAGCTGGCCATCCCCGGAGCCGACCGCCCCGACCTCATGGAACTGCGCACGCTGAACGACGCCGAACGACTGAAATCTGCGCTCGCCCCCGGCAAGCGTCTGGCCGTGGTCGGCGGCGGCTATGTCGGGCTGGAGGCGGCAGCCTCGGCCCGCGCCCTCGGCGCCGAGGCGGTGGTGATCGAGCGCATGGACCGGGTGCTGGCGCGCGTGGCGTCGGAAACCCTGTCCGCCTTCTTCACCGACTATCACCGGGCGCGCGGCGTCGAGATTCTGACCGGCGCCGAGGTGTCGGGCTTTGAGGGCGGCGGCGTTCGCCCCGAAGGCGTCCGGCTGGCGGACGGAACCCTGATCGCTGCGGACGCGGTTCTGGTCGGCGTCGGCGCCCTGGCGCGCGAAGCCCTGGCGCGAACGGCGGGTCTGCCTTGTGAGAACGGCGTGGTCGTGGATGAGAACGCCCGCACGGCGGATCCCTCAATCTACGCCATCGGCGACGTCACCCATCGGCCCATCCCGGTCCACGGCGGGCGGATGCATCGGCTGGAAAGCGTTCCGAACTCCCTGGAACAGGCCAAGCAGGCCGCCGCCGCCATCGTCGGCCGAGCGCCCCCGGCGGCCGAAGTGCCCTGGTTCTGGTCGGACCAGTATGACGTCAAGCTTCAGATCGCCGGCCTTCCGTTTGACGCCGACCATCAGGTGGTGCGTGGCGATCCGGCCAGCGGCGCTTTCGCCGTCTTCCACCTGAATGGCGACCGCATCGTTTGCGTCGAAGCGGTCAACGCCCCGGCCGATTTCATGGGCGGACGGCTGCTGATCGGCAAGGCGACGCCAGTGGATCCGGTCCTGCTGGCGGACCCCTCTGTTTCGATGAAGAGCGTCTGATCCGGCGCGCAGCAGCCGATAGCCGTCGCAGCGGGAAGCATCGCGTCTTGGCCCTCAACCGGCGCAGCAAGAGAGTTTGGCGACGTCCTTGTTGAACGTCAGCGCCGCCAGTTTCAGGCCCTCGACGGTCGTGAGATAGGGGAAGATCGTGTCGCCCAACTGCTCCACCGTCATTCCGCACTTGATGGCCACCGCTGCGGTCTGGATGCTGTCGGCCCCTTCCGGAGCAAGAATGTGCGCGCCGAGGAGCCGCCGCGTGCCGCGATCCGCCACCAGCTTGATGAGCCCGCGCGTGTCTCTGGCCGCGAGCGCGCGCGGGACGTGATCCAGGGTGATCATCGAGGTTTGGACATCATGCCCGGCCGCCCGTGCGGCGGCTTCCGTGAGCCCGACTGTCGCCACCTGGGGATCGGTGAACACGACCGCCGGCATGGCGCTGTTGTCGTAGGACAGACTGTCGCCGTTGAGCGCGTTTCGAGCAGCGAGCCTGGCACCGTAGGCCGCCATATAGACGAACTGGTCACGCCCGGTGACGTCACCGACGGCGTAGACGCCGGGGCGGGTCGTGCGCATCCGGTCGTCCACGACGATTCCTCCGTTTTCGGAGACGCTGACCCCCGACTCGGCAAGACCCAGGCCGTCCGAGTTGGCGATCCGGCCTGTCGTCATGAGCACGCGCTCGGCGGTGAGCACCCTCCGGCTGTCGCCCTGCGTAAGGGTGAGCGACACGTCCGTTTCCGAATGGGCGATAGCCTCGTAGGTCGCCCCGACAACCACGGTGACGCCCTCGTCTGAGAGGTAGCGTTGCAGCGCCTCGCTGATCTCGGGTTCACCTTCCGGCAACAGACGTGACCGGCACACGAGCGTGACCTGCACGCCGGCCCGGCTGAACATCTGAGCCAATTCCGCGCCTATGTATCCACCACCGATCACCAGCAAGGACTGCGGCAGCGCCTCCAGTTCGAGCGCGGTCGTGCTGGTCAGATAGGGGACAGTGTCGATCCCAGCGATCGCCGGAATCGCCGGTCGCGATCCCGTCGCGATGATCACCTTGTCGGTGGTGAGCCGGACATCGCCGACCTCCACGCCGCCCAAGACGAGCCTGGCTGCGCCTTCGTGGTAGGCGATGGCGTCGTAGCCTTGCAGGACATCTTCGTATTTGGCCTGACGCAGAGCGTTCACCAGTTGGTCCTTCTGGCGGATCACCTCGGACCAGGCGCTGATTTCAGCAGTGGCTCTCACGCCGTCGAAACGGCTTGCGGCCCGCGCCTGGTGCAGGGGCTCCACCGCGCGGATCAACGCTTTCGACGGCACGCAGCCTATGTTCACGCAGGTCCCGCCAATCGTTCCGGCGCCGACGAGCGCTACCCGCGCTCCCTCTTCGGCTGCCGTAATGGCGGCGGAGAAGCCGGCTGAGCCAGCGCCGATCACGACCAGATCATAGGTCTCTGCGGCGTTCCGGGAGAGAGGGCGACAGTCACTCATACTGCTCGGTGCTTTCAAATCTTGTGTCCGCCGTTGGGCGGGCGGCCTGCAACCGGACAGGCCTGGCGGCCCGCTACGGCGCGACGGCAGGGAAGGCCGGAACGGGTGGGCTCGTCAGGAAGTAGAACTGCATGGCGCCGCCGATGTTCGTGCCGATGACGCCCACTAGCGAAACCTGGTTCCGCTAGTGGCTGGCCCGAACACGCGCGGGATAGCCGGCGTTGGTCGAGGCCTGAGCCAGGACTGTCGGCGTCACTCGCACGTCGTCGTAGGTCACGGTCGCCACGGCCCGTCCGGCGTCGCCAGGGTTCACGGATACAGCCGTAACGCCCGGAACCCGCGAGATAGCGCGTCGAACGATAGGGGCGCACGTCACACAGGACACATTGGTGACATCCAGCGTCACCGTGCGTTCGGCCGCCTGCGCCGTTTCGGCAGTGAAAAGCGCCGCTGCAACTGCAAGGGCGGCGCGGATGGAAAGGGTCATGGCCTTGATCTCCAGGAACTCACGCGCCGAGTAGCAGCGGCGCAACATAGGGAAATGCGACGGCGATGGCGACGAGCACGGACGCCGCCCAAAGCGCGATCTTGACAAGGCGGGTGGAGCCCGGTCGAGCGCAGGTCTCGCCTTCGGCGCAGGCGGTGCGAGGACGACGATAGACGCGGAAGAATCCGACACCCAGGAAAGCCACCGCCGCAACGATGAAATAGGGTTGATAGGGCGCGAGGACCGTGACGTTGCCGATCCAGGCCCCGCTGACGCCGAGCGCGAACAACACCAGCGGCAGAACACAGCAGGACGACGCGCCGATCGCGGCAGCAAGGCCTGCAACCGCCAGCCACGCACGGCTGGACGACTTGTCGGCTGGGGCCGCGGCGTTTCCGTTGGGGTTCTCGATGCCGTCCGAGGCGGCCATTGCCCACTCCTTCTCTTGGTGATGAAGGCAAGATAGGGTCTGTAGCGACTACAGATACAAGGGCTTTATCTTCGATGGACAAATTCGCCCTGCGTGACACGACGCCGCAGTTCGCGATCGGCGTGCTGTCGCGCCGAACCGGCGTCAACATCGAGACCGTCCGCTACTATGAGCGGATCGGCTTGATCCCTGCGCCGGCTCGCAGCGACGGGGGGCACCGCCTCTACGGCGGGGGGCACCTCCTTCGGTTAAACTTCGTTCGGCGGGCTCGTGATCTCGGTTTCACGCTGAATGAGGTTCGAGCCCTGCTGGACTTGGCGGAACAGCGGGATCGACCCTGTACCGAGGTCCGCGAAGTGGCCGCCGTGCACCTGACTGATGTGCGCTCCAAGATCGTCAGCTTGCGGGCGATGGAGCGGGTTCTTTCCGACATGGTGGCCCGTTGCGCCGAAGGCTCGACGCCGGACTGCCCCATCATCGAGGCGCTGTTCGACACCGAAGCGGTGCACCCCGTTTGATGGGTTGCGAAATTTAAGTCGATGATTTCTACGCCGTCATAGGGTGTGGGTGGTGGCCGTCCTTCTGGCCTTCAGGAGCTACAACAACCTCGGCGACCTCGGTCGGCTTCGTCATATCGGCCTGTTTGTCGTCAGCGCCACCTTGCCGGCCCTCAGCCAGACGCGCGCGCCCCTTCCTCCGGCGGTTGACCGACGGCGTTGGTCTCTTCGCCCTGGCGCCGTGTCTGCGCGGACTGCTGGCGATCAGCCTGGCTGCTGCGGCGGGCGGGGCGATCCGCACCTGCAGGATCACGTGCAGGACAAGGGGACGGATGAGACTACGCATGCCGATCCCTATGTGATCGACGAGCGACACAGGCGCTGGCCGTGGTCCAGGCGGTGAGGCCGCTCGCTCTCCTGTCTCTGTCATTGACCGGCGGCGGAACCGCCGGCCGACGACGAAGGCGTGAACCCCCTGTGGATCAGACGACGCGTTTCACTTCGGTGTAGGCACCTTCGGTCTTGAGGGTGACTGTCACGGGTGCGCCCGTGCGATTGCGCCAGAACCAGCCGTGACTGCCGGTGAAGGCCGCCGTCAGTTCGCCGGTTTCGCTCTGGGACGAGCCCTTGCCGTAGCCGTGGTAGGAGACGCCGGGGCGATCCGCGTGGGTGTCGAAGTTCAGGCGTCCGCCGCTGCTCGTCCAGGTGAAGCGGGCCTTGGCGCCCTCCGTCATGACCAGTTTGATTTCGGCGCCCTGGTCGGGCGCCAGGGTCAGTATGGTTTCATCGGTGCGCTGGCCGGAGGCGGCGTCGGGCGCCGGGCTGGCGGCCGCGGATTGGGCGACCGCAGCGACGACGACGGGCGCTGGACTCGCCTCGATCGGAGCCGCGGCTGCAGCGGCGTCCATCGCCTCGTCCGCCTTGGCTTCCGCAGCCAGGGAGACCTTGATCCGGCCCATCTCGGTCAGGCCGAAGACCGTTCCCACCCGGGTCGGATCGACGCCGTACTCGGACGGCAGGACGACAGTGACGAGCAGGCCGGCGGCGACGACGGCGGCGATGCCGGTCGAGCGGAGCAACTGACCCGTGGTGGGCAGGTCGGACAGGCGGGGTTTGTCAGCGTTGTACATGGTTCAGGTCTCCGGTCAGGCGACGAAATAGCCGACGAGCTGGTAGCCCGTCAGAATGAAGCCGAGGGTCATGAGGACGACGTTGGCGAGATAGGCGTGTTTGAAAAAGCTCTCGCTGCGGCGCCAGAAACCCATGACGATGAGGATGGCGCCGAGCGCCAGAAGCTGGCCGATCTCCACGCCGATGTTGAAGGCGACGAGATTGACCAACAGGCCGTCGGGGGACAGCTGGAAGTCCTGCAGCTTGGTGGCCAGGCCGAAGCCGTGGAACAGGCCGAACACCAGGGTGGCGACCTTGGTGTTGGGCTGGAAGCCGAACCAGCGCTGGAAGGCGCCCAGGTTGTCGAGCGCCTTGTAGACGACCGACAGGCCGATGATCGCATCCACCAGGTAGCTGGAGACGCTGATGTTGGTCAGCACGCCGAGCAGCAGGGTCGTGGAGTGACCGATGGCGAACATGGTCACGTAGATGCTGATGTCTTTCAGCCGGTAGAGGAAGAAGATCACCCCGAACAGGAACAGCAGGTGGTCGTACCCGGTCACCATGTGCTTGGCGCCGAGATAGACGAACGGCCAGAAGACGATCCCGGAGGTTTCCTGGATATAGCCCTTGTCGCCCTCGGCCACGCCGTGGGCGAGCGCCTGGGCGGCGGCGCCGTCGATGATGAAGAAGATGAGGACGGCCAGAAGCGCCGTCGCTGGGGATTTCAGCCAGGACCAGGGGTCGTGGCGGGACGCGATTGTCATGTGAATCCTCTTGGGCGGAAATCGAGTGTGCGGGAGGAAGGGGGCGGCGCGGCCGAAGCCGCGCCGCCCGGACGCCCTCAGGGCCGGCGGCTGAAAGGCAGGAAGCGCCGGGGATCGAAGCGGGCCAGGCCGCCGGGTGCAGCGCCCGTGGTCCCGTCAGGCTTCGATCGCCCGTGCACCAGGCTGTAGAGGGCTGGCAGCACGAGCAGGGTGAGCAGGGTTGAGGAGATGATCCCCCCGATCACGACCGTGGCCAGCGGGCGCTGGACCTCGGCGCCGGCCCCGACGTTGAGCGCCATGGGCACGAAGCCGAGGCTGGCGACCAGGGCGGTCATCAGCACCGGCCGCAGCCGGGTCAGGGCGCCTTCGCGAAGGGCCTCGCCCAGGGGTTTGCCCTCGGCGATCAGGCTGCGGATGAAGGTGACCATGACCACCCCGTTCAGCACCGCCACCCCCGAGAGGGCGATGAAGCCGACGCCGGCGGAGATCGACAGCGGCAGGCCTCTGAGCATCAGGGCCGCGACCCCGCCGGTGAGCGCCAGGGGCACGCCGGAGAAGACGATGGCGCTGTCCTTGACCGAACGGAACAGGGCGAACAGCAGGCCGAAGATCAGCAGCAGCACCGCCGGCACCACCAGTTGGAGCCGTTTGGCCGCCGAGATCAGCTGTTCGAACGTACCGCCGTAGGTGACCCAGTAGCCGGCAGGGACGACCACGTCGGCTTCGATCCGCTTCTGCACCTCGCCGACGAAGGAGCCCAGATCGCGGTCGCGGACATTGGCTGTCACCACGATGCGGCGCTTGCCGTTTTCGCGGCTGATCTGGTTCGGCCCCTTGACGAGTTCGATCACGGCGACCTCGCTCAGGGGAATGAACCGGCGCGCCTGGCCCTCGGCGGCCGGCAGGGGAATCTGCAGGCGGCCGATGGCGTTGACGTCCGAGCGCAGGTCTTCCGGCAGGCGGACCACCACGTCGAAGCGACGGTCGCCCTCGAAGATCTGGCCCGCGGTCGTGCCGCCCATGGAGGTCGAGATGACCGACTGGACGTCGTCGAGGCTCAGGCCCAGGCGCGCCATGGCGGTGCGATCAGGCGTGATCTGCAGCACCGGCAGGCCGGTGATCTGCTCGGTCTGGGGATCGGCCGATCCCTCGACTGAAGCGACGACGGCCTCGACCTCGGCGCCCAGCCGCAGGAGTTCGTCCAGATCGTCGCCATAGATCTTGACGGCGACGTCGGCGCGAACGCCGGACAGCAGTTCGTTGAACCGCATCTGGATGGGCTGGGTGAACTCGTATTTGCTGCCGGGAATCTCGCTGACGGCGGCTTCCATCTCCGCGACCAGGTCCCCGCGCGACTTGCGGGGATCAGGCCAGTCCCTGCGGTCCTTCAGCATGATGAAAGTGTCGGCGACCGACGGCGGAACGGGATCGGTGGCGACTTCGGCGGTGCCGATCTTGGCCACGACCCGCTCGACCTCGGGGAATTTCGCCAGACGGGCCTCCAGCGCGGTCTGCATCTGGACGGCCTGGGTCAGGCTGGTGCCCGGAATGCGCAGGGCGTGCATGGCGATGTCGCCTTCGTCGAGATTGGGCACGAACTCCGAGCCCATTCTTGAAGCGCCGAAGCCGGCGATGACGACGAGGACTACGGCCAGCCCCACCATCAGCCTGCGGCTCCTGAGGGCGAAGTCGAGCGCGGGCTGATAGCCGATCCGCGCCCAGCGCATGAGGAAGCTGTCCTTCTCCTCCACCTTGCCCGTGACGAACATGGCGACGGCGGCGGGAACAAAGGTCAGGGACAGCAGCAGGGCCGCCGTCAGGGCGATGACCACGGTGATGGCCATCGGATGGAAGGTTTTGCCCTCGACCCCGGTCAGGGCGAAGATCGGCACATAGACGAGGGTGATGATCATCACCCCGAACAGGGAGGGGCGGATCACTTCGCTGGAGGCGGAGCCCGCCAGTTCGAACCTTTCCTCTCGGGTCAGGATGCGCCCCAGACGATGCTGGGCCTCACCAAAGCGACGCAGGCAGTTCTCGACGATGATGACGGCGCCGTCGACGATCAGGCCGAAGTCCAGCGCCCCCAGGCTCATCAGATTGCCCGAGGTGCCGGTGCGCACCATGCCCGTGATCGTCATCAGCATGGTGATGGGGATGACCGCCGCCGTGATCAGGGCGGCGCGGATGTTTCCGAGCAGGAGGAAGAGGACGACGATGACGAGCAGGGCGCCTTCGACCAGGTTCTTCTCGACCGTCTTGACGGCCCGCTCGACGAGGTCGGTCCGGTCATAGACCGGCGACGCCTTCACCCCCTTGGGCAGGGCCTTGGCGGCTTCCTCCAGGCTGGCCGCGGCGGCCTGGGCCACGACGCGGCTGTTCTCGCCCGCCAGCATCAGGACGGTGGCCAGCACCGTCTCCTTGCCGTTCTCGGTCGCGGCCCCCGTCCGTAGCTCCTCGCCCATGTCGACGTCCGCGACGTCGGCGACGCGGATCGGCACGCCGCCGCGCGTAGCGATGACCACGGCGCCGAGATCCTCGCGGCTGGTCGCCTGGCCCGGCACCCGGATCAGATACTGTTCGCCGTAGCGTTCGACATAGCCCGCGCCGACGTTGGCGTTGTTCTTCTCCAGCGCCTCGACGATCTCGGCCATGGTCACGCCATAGGCGGACAACCGCTCTGGTCGCGGGGTGACGTGGTACTGCCGCTCATAGCCGCCGATGGTGTTGACCTCGGTGACCCCACGGGTGTTGCGAAGCTGGGGCCGGATGACCCAATCCTGCAGGGTGCGCAGGTCCTCGGTCGAATAGGGCTGGCCGTCGGGCCTCCGGGTGCCGGGCTCGGCTTCGACCGTATACATGAAGATCTCGCCCAGCCCCGTGGCGATGGGACCCAGCTCCGGTGTGATCCCCGGCGGAAGCTGGCCGAGCGCGCCTTGCAGCCGTTCGTTCACCAGCTGGCGAGCGAAATAGATGTCGGTGCCGTCGTCGAAGATGACGGTCACCTGGCTCAGGCCGTAGCGCGAGACCGAGCGGGTGTATTGCAGTCCCGGCACGCCGGCGACGGCCGTCTCGACGGGGAAGGTGATGCGTTGTTCGGCTTCCAGCGGGGAATAGCCCGGCGCCTCCGTATTGATCTGGATCTGGACGTTGGTGATGTCGGGGGTGGCGTCGATCGGCAGGCGCTGGAAACTCCAGACGCCGACGACGCAGGCCGTGAGGACCAGCCCCATGACGAGCCATCGGAAGCGGATCGACAGGGCGATGATGCGATCAAGCATGATGCGCGCGCCCCCTAGTGGTCATGGCTCGCGCCGGACTTTTCGATGTCCGCGCGAATGAGGAAGGCGCCGTCGACGACATATTCGGTCCCGGGCTCCAGGCCGCCGAGGACCTCGGTCCATTCGTCGGTGCGGCGGCCCAGTTCGAGCATCCTCACCTCATAGGTGTTTCCGACCCTGGCGTAGACGACGGTGAAGTCACGGAAGGGCTGGAGGGCTTTGGTCCGCACCGCGAGCGGCGCCTCGCCTTCGCCGACCTGGACCGATCCCTGGACGCCCAGACCCGGACGCCAGACGCCGTTCTGATAGGGCAGCTCGACATGGGCGACCAGGGTCTGGCTCAGGACGTCATCCGACGGCAGGATGGCTTCGATCACGCCGCTGGCCCGGTGTTCGCCGGCCAGGCTCGTCACCTCCACCCTCTGGCCGACACGCACGCGTTCGGCGTCGCGCGGATAGAGGAAGAACTCGGCGTGAAGCCGGGTCGGATCGCCGATGACCAGCATGGGCGCGCCGTTGCCGGTGATGGCGCCGGGGTTGGCGTTCTTGGCCAGGATGACGCCGGAGATCGGCGCCGTGACGGCGTAGGTCTGCAGGCTTTCGCTGGATTCCACGCGCGCCAGGACCTGGCCGCGCGTGACGCGTTGGCCGAGCTGGACGTTCATGGCCACGACCCGACCGGGGTAGCGGGCGTGGACCTCGCTCTGGCCTTCCGGCGTGATCTCGACGCGCCCGCTGAGCGGCAGGCTTTCCCCGAGGACGGCGGGGCCGGCCGTCTGGGTCGTGACCCCGCCGGCCTGGGCGGCCGTCGGGGTGATGACCGTGCGGCCTTCATAGGACTGATAGGTCCAGGTCGAGCGCTTGGCGGCCTGGGTCGCGTTCACGGCCACGTCGAAGGAGTGGGGCTCGAACACGACGCCGGGGCTGGCGAGATAGTCCTTTTCCGGGGTGAACTGGAAACGGTCGACCTTGGGGCCCAGGCGGGTGAGCGCGATGTCGGCCGACACAAGGGCGGGATCGAGGGGCTTGTCCTTGAGGTAGGGGTAGAGGCGGAACAGGGGCTCGGGACCTTCCTCATAGATGGTGATCTCGAGCGAGAAGTCGCCGTCGCGCAGCAGGCGGCCGTTGTGGGGGCCGCGTTCATAGTCGGCGGCGGCGGCCGCTTCGGCCTCGCCGCCCTCGGCCGGCTTGGCGCGCTCGCCGCAGCTGGAGAGGGCCAGGGCGCAGGCGGCCATGGCCGCCCCGCCGAGAAGGCGGGCGGAGATGGAGCGGATCATGGTTGGATCTCCGGGCCGATCAGATCGGCATGGGCGCCGGTCAGCCGGTCAAGGCGGGCGCGATCAAGATGGAAGGCCTGAAGCGCCGTCACGCGGCGCGCCCGGGTCTGCAACAGGGCCGTGTGGGCGCTCATGACGTCGTTGTAGGTGAAGCCGCCGCGCGCGAAGCCGTCCCGGACCAGGGTCACGGCGCGTTGCGCTTGCGGCAGGGTTTCCTCGGCGATGCGTCGGGCTTCGTTCGCCCGCGCCAGCAGTTGGACCTGCAGGCGGGCGATCTCGCGTTCGCGGTCGATGCGCAAGGCGTTCATGTCCGCCTGAGCGGCATGGCCTTCGGCGCGCGCGCGGTCGATGGCGCCCTGGTTTCGATCATAACGCTGCAGGGGGATCGATCCGCCGACGACGAGGGCGACCTCGCTGTCCCAGATGTGCCGGACGCCGACGCTGACCGTGGGGTCGGGAACAGCGCGCGCCTCCTCGACGCGGGCGCGGCCCTCGGCGATGGAACGCTGGGCCGCGAAGACGTCCAGATCGGCCTGGGCGGGCGCGCCCGCCGCGACGCGGGCGGCGCTGACGTCCTCGAACGCGGCGGCGCCGATGACGAAATCTGCGCCGCCGTCCCAGAACTTGGCCAGGGTGATGCGGGCCATGCGCACCGTGATCTCGGCCTGGTCGAAGTCGATCTGGGCCTGGGCCAGTTCGGCTTCGGCGCGGGCTCCGGCGAACAGCGGGTCACGCGCAGCTTTCACCCGGCGTTGCACTTCCGTCTGGAAGCGCTCGGCCAGGACGAGCCGTTCGCGGGCGATCTCCAGCTGGGCTTCGGCCGTCAGGACTTCGGACCAGTTGCGCTGGACCCGTTCAAGCCGGTCCAATTGGGCCACGCGGGCCTGGGCGGCGACGAGACCGGTTTCTCCGCGCGCCAGCGTCACCCGGGCGGAACGGTCTCCGCCTCTCTCCAGGCGCTGCTCATAGGAGAGGGTCGTCTCGGTTCGGCCGAGAATGTCTCCTCCGCCGAACGTGGGGAGGTTCTCGACCATCAGGCCGACGACAGGGTTCGGGCGAGCGTCAGCCTGCCGCACGCCGGCTTGCGCCGCCTCTGTGCGAGCGGCGGTTCCGGCCAGGGCGGGATCGGCCCCGACGGCGCGGCGTAGGGCCTCTTCCAGAGGAAGGGGGCGGGCAGGGGCGGTCGCGGGCGTCGCCTGGGCGAGCGCCTCGACGGGCGGCCAGGCCGCCGCGAGTGTGAGCGCGAGGGCCGAAACGGCCGCACGACGCGCCCACGATCCGGCGGGGCCGGACATGGGATGTCTCAAGGATAGTCTCCAGAACAGGGGCGCGCGCGGCCGAGCGGCCGCGCAGGATCAGGCGATCAGGCGCGCGTGTCTTGGAGGGCGTGAAGGGCCGTCGCCGGTGAGGCCGGGCGGCAGGGCGTGAGGCGAAGGCCCCAGGTCGACGGCGGCCATGAGGCCGGATCCGGCGGGATGCGCCGGGCTGGTCAAGGCGAGGTGGATATCGCCGCCGCCGTTGTGGTGATGATTATAGGGGGCGTCCTGGCCATTATCGGCGGCGTCGAGAGACGCGTCGCTTCCCGGCGTTTCACCGGCCTGGACCTGATCGGGGTGATGATCGTGGTCGTGGGCCACGTCCGCCATGGCCTCATAGGACACGCCGGGGAACTGTGTGCCGTGTTGGACGCGGTGCTGGTTGTTGAGCACCCCATGCATCTGCACCGCGACCATGATGGTCACGCCGAGATAGATGCAAAGGAGGCGGATCAGTCGCGGCAAGTTGAAAATTCCCAGATCAAATTCCGTTAGGGGAAAATCGTATCCCGCGCAACGGACTGATGGTCGCTGGGGCGGAGGGCGGCGCGGCCATCGTCACGCTTCGGCCCGTGGGGGGGGGGGGGGCCCCCCCCCCCCCCCCCCACCGCCCCCCCCCCCCCCCCCCCCCCCCCCGCCCCCCCCCCCCCCCCGAGGGTGTGAGACAAAAACCC